>NZ_FUYV01000016.1 GCF_900168165.1 Alkalitalea saponilacus | reverse complement strand
ACCTAATTTCCTGACATATCTCAAAAAAATTGACTCAAGGATATTGCTAAATTAAATTTTTGTCTAACCTTAGATCTTTTGGTATTGCATCAATATTGTCAAAGAACGTTTTCTTATATCTTCTTTCTTCAAATAGTCGGGAACTTAATCCCTTTCTATCACACTCCCCTTAGCGGAAAGCGGCTGCAAAGATAAACAATTTTATTTCCCTTTTCCAAAATATTATTGAACTTTTTTTGAAGTTTTTTACGCTAATCTGAAAACCAATTAAATAAAATCTAATCAGCCCTCTTTTAACCAAAAAAAACAGTAAAATTCAATATCCTAATCTCAGTCTTAGGCACCCCTTAACCTTCTTAAGAAGCGGCTGCAAAAGTAGAGGTTCTTATCGGGGTTTCCAAATGTTGAACCAACTATTTTCGCACCAAAATCATAACGCACAATAAATGAAGGAGAAAAAGTTTAAATGCCACCCATTTTAGAAAAGGCGGAACTATAAAGATACAATATCCCGCGGATAAGATCAAAGAAAAACAGTGAAAATTTTCATCTATACAGCTAATTAAATTGTATCTTCGCATCACTATAGAATATTTAATTATAAAACCAGCATCGTGAGTAAAAAAATAGTGCTAATTCCGACCTATAATGAGCGAGAAAATATTGAAGCAATTATACGTACCGTATTTGATCAACCTTATGAATTTCATGTATTAATTATAGATGACAATTCGCCGGACGGCACAGCGTCGATTGTATCAAAATTACAGAAAGAATTTCCGGAACGTTTGCATCTGCTTGAACGAGAAGGGAAACTTGGTCTTGGCACTGCATACATCACCGGCTTTAAATGGGCGATTGAAAAAAAGTATGATTTCATTTTTGAAATGGATGCCGATTTTTCACATAACCCGGAAGATTTAAACAAGCTGTACGAGGCGTGTAGTGTTCAACATGCAGATATGGCCATTGGTTCCAGATACAAATCCGGAGTAAATGTTGTAAATTGGCCTATGGGAAGGGTACTGATGTCATACTTTGCTTCGGTTTATGTTAGAGTTATAACCGGGATGAAGATTATGGACACAACCGCAGGATTTAAATGCTACAAGCGGGAAGTATTGGAAGCGATAAATCTTGATGCCATAAAATTCAAGGGTTATGCTTTCCAGATTGAGATGAAATTTACCGCTTGGAAACTCGGGTTCGACATTATGGAGGTTCCTATAATTTTCACAGACAGGAAACAAGGAGCGTCTAAAATGAGCGGAGGCATATTTAATGAAGCGGTATGGGGTGTTATTAAAATGAAAGTAAACAGTTGGTTCAAAAAATACCCAAACAAGAAAAAATAACAACTGAAATTATATGAGTACCACATTAATAAAAAATGCCATCATTATAAATGAAGGAGAATCTTTTACAGGTTCTGTGCTGATTGATGGTTCACTGATAAAAAAGGTTTACAAAGATTCAGAGGAATTGCCGAAGGCAGAAAAAGAGATTGATGCTTCCGGCATGTATCTTATTCCCGGTGTAATAGATGACCAGGTTCATTTTCGTGAACCCGGACTTACTCACAAGGGTGACATCAGTTCCGAATCAAGAGCTGCCGTTGCAGGTGGCATAACCTCTTATATGGAAATGCCTAATACATCGCCACAAACCACATCCATTGAGGCTCTGGAGGCAAAGTACCAAAGGGCATCGGATGTATCGATGGCCAACTACTCGTTTTACATGGGTGCCACCAACGATAACTTAGAGGAAGTTTTAAAAGTTGATCCGTTAAAAGTTTGCGGCGTTAAGGTGTTCATGGGTTCTTCCACAGGAAATATGCTGGTTGATAGTAATGATACTCTCAACCATATTTTTAAAGAGATACCCATGCTGATTACCACGCATTGCGAAGATGAAACTACCATAAAAGAAAATAGTGAAAAATATCGTTCCCTTTATGGGAACGATATGCCTTTCCGTTACCACGCAGCCATCCGTAATGATGAAGCATGCTACAAATCATCATCAAAAGCAGTAGAACTTGCAACCAAACATAACAGCAGGTTACACATTCTGCATCTTTCCACAAAAAAAGAACTTTCACTATTAAATAATACCATTCCACTTAAAGAAAAAAGAATTACCGGAGAGGTATGTGTGCATCACTTGTGGTTTGATGAAAGCGATTATGACGTGTTGGGCTCCAGGATTAAATGGAACCCTGCCATAAAATCCGTTACCGATCGCGATGCGCTAAGAGAAGGTCTTGTAAGCAACCTTCTGGATGTGGTTGCAACGGATCATGCTCCCCATACACTGCAAGAGAAACAGAACAGTTACTTCAGTGCTCCATCGGGAGGGCCGCTGGTTCAGCATTCATTGCCGGTGATGCTTGAACTTGCTGACCAGGGAATTCTCAGTAAAGAGTTGGTGGTGGAAAAAATGTGTCACGCTCCTGCAATTTTGTTCAGGGTAAGCAAACGAGGATACATCAGAGAAGGTTATTATGCCGACCTAGCACTGGTAAATCCCAACGCAAACCAGACAATTACCGACGAGAATGTTTTATATAAATGCAAATGGACTCCCTTCAACAATACGAAACTAAAACACGCTGTAATTCGTACATGGGTAAACGGGCATCTTGTTTTCGATAACGGAGTAATAAACGAACAAAAAAAAGGGAGCAGATTACTCTTCGATTATTAATCGTCCCGTTTCTTTTCTGGAAGAAAATAAACCGTGGAAATATGAGAACTGCATCGGTAATTTTTATTGTTTTAATGATTTTTGCAGGCTGCACTAAGGTTGTAAAAGAAACCAACCGCGTAATAGTATCAGACCTGGCTTACGATTTGGAACACATCATAGCCGACACCATTATTTATAGTGTTGAAATAACCAATACCGACCCGATGGATGAGTGGGCGGAATATCGTTTAAGGAATGTTCAACATCAAAAACTCATCAATTCCATTTTTGAAAATGTTTACACTGGCAAAACAATTGCCTTTGATTATTTTACAGAACAGCAATTAACTATTTCTGATGTTGAAGCTCTGGAGAAAGATGCGGAATTTTCAAGAGAGAACATTGAAGAGATACAATTTGAAGAGATCTGGCTGTTTGATGAAAACAACCAGACATTTCATAAACAAGTTCTATCCATGGTTCTGGCTTATGGTATATATTCCGATGAAGGAACCTACCTTGGCCGTAAACCGGCATTCAGAGTTTCGGTGAATAAAAAAGACTAACCTCTTATTACAAACCGTGCAACTTTTCTGGTTATCTGTGAGTCCAAAATTTCTTTTCCGCTGGTCATCTCCTCAATGGCAGCGTTGGTGTACTGCCGAATGGTAATTAGTTGTACATTCTCGTTGTAACGTACTGAGAAATTATTCTTTAATTCACTTAATAAAACATCCATTTCCCTGATTCTGTCGAAACTTGCTGAAAAATTTAATGCAGAATTCTGCATTAAATTCATTTTTACACGAAACTTTTTGAAAATTGAGATGATTTCGATCAATTTATCTTCCATGATAAAGGAAAAATCGAGAGGGGAAATGGTCACAAAAATCTGATTGGTCTTCAGAATAAAGACAGGTACCTGCTCACTAATTCCGGTTCTTTCTAAAATAACTGTTCCTTTTTCCTCTTTATCTATAAAAGATCTCACTTTCAAGGGAATGTTCTTATTTTGCAATGGTTTAAGAGTCTTTGGATGAATAACCTGTGCGCCGTAATAAGAAAGTTCAATGGCCTCCATGTAAGAGAGCTCCTCAATTTTTACGGCGCCCTGATACCACCTGGGGTCAGCATTCAAAACACCGGGAACATCCTTCCATATGGTCACATCTGAAGCATTCATCACATGGCCTATAATTGCAGCTGTATAATCGGAACCTTCCCGCCCCAGCGTAGTTGTGAGGTTGCTAATGGTTCCACCCAGAAAACCCTGAGTCAAATAAACTTCAGCATCAGCAAAATTAAAAGCCTGCATCATTAACTGATTCGTCAAAGACCAATCAACATTAGAATCGCGATACAAATCATCGGTTTTAAGGATGGTGCGCACATCTGTCCAACTGCTTTTAACCCCATCCTGCTCCCAGAAATCTGCTACGATGGAAGTGGATAAAAGCTCCCCAAAACTTACAATTTGATCATATTCAAAATCAAAATGCATGGATGGAGATAGCTTCAAACGTGTTTCCAAATGGTGCATCTGTTCATTGTACCTTTTTGATGCATTGGCATTCCCAAACAAATCGTGAATGATTTGTGTATGATAATCATGCACAAATTTCAAACATTCATCCATCACCTCCTTCTCCTCCCTAAAATATGCAGAAACTAACTCTTCAAAAGCATTTGTCATCTTACCCATGGCCGAAATCACCACCACTAAAGGTGTTTCAGCACCTTTAACAATTGAAGTAACATTACGAACTCCCTCGGCATCTCTTACTGATGCTCCGCCAAATTTATATACTTTCATAGAATTAAGATTCTTAGATATTAGATTTTTAGATATTAGTCCCAAATACCCCGGAATTGATATTAGACAATGCATAATTTGAATGTAATAAAACTAGCCATTCACAACTAATGCCGCACAGTTAAACCAATACAAGTCAAAAATAATACATCCTCAGAAATTATAATCATAAATATCCATAAAACCCGAACCATTAAGGACTCAATTTTACATATTTCATTATTTTTGCCAAAAAAAAAGATGAGCCCATCCAGTGCTCCGGTACAGAAATATCTTCATCACACATCCATTTCAACCATTAAGGAATGGTTGAAAACACCTAACGGAAATCTTTTCTTAAAAGGATTAACCGGAAGTTCGGTATCTTTAATTGCCGCCACTTTAAAAGACAATGCTTCGCACCTTTTAGTTGCCGATGATAAGGAAAGTGCTGCTTATCTCTATCACGATCTCACCCAGTTGCTGGGTGAAACTCCTGTCTTTTTTCTACCATCATCTTACAAACGATCGCCGGAATACGGACAGCCCGAAAGCAGCCAGATTATTCTTCGTACGGAAGCTCTTCAAAATCTGAGAAATCAATCAGCAGGTCATTTCTTCGTGACCTATCCTGAGGCATTGATGGAGAAAGTTCCCGATTCAGAGACCATCAGCAACCAAACCATTACCGTAAAGAAAGGTGAAAACACAGACCTTTTCTTTGTGGTTGACTTTTTAAACGAATTAGGATTTCAACGTGCAGATTTTGTTTATGAACCGGGGTATTATTCTGTAAGAGGCTCCATTCTTGATGTTTTCAGCTATTCGCATGAAGAGCCATATAGAATTGATTTTTTTGGCGATGAGATTGAAAGCATACGCTCATTTGACATTGAAAATCAGTTGTCGAAAACCACCTTCGAGGAGATTACCATCATACCCAAATTATCTTCTGCTACTCCAGATCAATTCATCAGCATTAATGAATACATTCCGCAGTCTGTTAAATTTTGGATGAACTCTCCATCCCTCATTTTTAATAAGATGGATGAGATTCATCAGAAAGTTAAGTCTGCGTCTTATAAGGATGAAAATGACGAGGAAAGTCGTTATTTACCCGGTGTGAAGGATTTAATCAACGGCAAGCTGTTCATGGAACAGCTTGCCGGCAGACCGTTTATCATCTGGGGAAATCCTCAAAATTCTCCAACTGTTAGTACCATTCAATTCAACACCTCGCCTCAACCTCTCTTTCACAAAAAGTTCTCCTTGATTGAAGAGAATATGAGAACCATGATTGAAGACGGGTATCGCATCATGGTGCTCTCAGACAACAAAAGACAGTTTGAGCGATTAACACAAATCTTTAGCGACCGAGGAAGTAACCTGGAGTATGAAGAGATGCACCACGCGCTTCATGAAGGGTTTATCGACCATGATTTAAAGCTCTGCATATACACCGACCACCAGATTTTTGACCGCTATCACAAATTCACCCTTAAAACCGACAAAACCAGAGCCGCCCGGCAGTCAATCACATTAAAAGAGCTAACCCGGCTAAATCCCGGTGATTATGTTGTTCATGTGGATCATGGCATTGGGAAGTTTGGAGGTTTGGTGACCATGCAGGAAAATGGGAAAAAACAGGAAGCCATCCAACTGATATATCGTGATAACGATGTGCTTCTGGTCAACATACATTCGCTGCACCGCATCAGCAAATATAAAGGACAGGAAGGAGAACCTCCAAGGGTTAACAAACTGGGTACAGCGGCTTGGTCTAAGATGAAGGAGAAGACCAAGAAAAAAGTTAAAGACATTGCCCGTGAATTGATAGCCCTTTATGCCAGAAGAAAATCTGAACCCGGTTACGGGTTTTCGGCCGACTCATTTATGCAGAATGAGCTGGAAGCTTCATTTATTTATGAAGATACGCCCGATCAGATTAAAGCGACGCAGGCCGTAAAACAGGATATGGAAGAGCACAATCCCATGGACAGGTTGGTTTGCGGAGATGTAGGCTTTGGCAAAACAGAAGTGGCAATACGTGCGGCTTTTAAAGCTGTAGCCGACAATAAGCAGGTAGCTGTGTTGGTGCCTACTACCATTTTGGCCTTCCAGCACTATCATACTTTTCGTGACAGACTAAAGGATTTCCCATGCCGGGTAGAGTACATCAGCAGATTAAGAAAAGCATCTGAAACAAAGGGCATCATAAAAGATACATCAGAGGGGAAAGTGGATATATTAATTGGAACCCACAGATTGGTTGGTAAAGATGTAAATTTTAAGGATTTGGGGTTACTCATTATCGATGAGGAGCAGCGTTTTGGCGTATCGGTAAAAGAAAAACTGAAACGGCTTAAAATAAATGTTGACACCCTCACTCTTACTGCCACGCCCATACCGCGCACCCTGCAATTTTCATTGATGGGAGCAAGAGATTTGTCCATACTCAACACCCCACCGGCCAATCGCCATCCCATTTTCACTGAATTACATACATTCGATGCTGACATCATAAAAGAAGCCATTCAGCATGAAGTAGAACGAAACGGACAGGTGTTTTTCATCAACAACAGGGTTCAGAACATCCATGAAATTGAGCATTTTGTGAACCGGCTACTCCCAAATATAAAGACCGTTGTTGCACACGGACAGATGGAAGGGAGCAAACTGGAAAAAATCATGCTGGAATTTATCGACGGCGAACATGATGTTCTAATTGCAACAACCATCATTGAATCCGGACTGGACATTCCAAATGCAAACACCATAATAATAAATAACGCACACCAGTTTGGTTTGAGCGAGCTCCACCAATTGCGGGGACGAGTTGGCAGGTCAAACAAAAAAGCGTTTTGCTACTTATTGGCACCGCCTGTGACAACACTGACCAATGATGCGAGACGAAGGCTGAAGATTCTTGAAGAATTTTCCGATTTAGGCAGCGGTTTCCAGATCGCCATGCAGGATTTAGACATTCGTGGTGCAGGGAATCTATTGGGAGGAGAACAGAGTGGTTTCATTGCCGACATAGGTTATGAAACCTATCAACGTATTCTGGAAGAAGCCCTTCTGGAACTCAGAGAGACCGAATACCCTGAAACCCTGAAACATTCTGAGTCGCATCAAAAAACAATGAAATATGTAACCGATTGCCAGATTGAAACCGATGCAGACATCAGGTTACCTGAAGAGTACGTGAGCAACATTGCCGAAAGAATGAACCTCTACAGGGAACTTGATAATATTAAGGAGATTGAAAAAATAGAAGACTTCAGAAAAAATACAGAGGATCGTTTCGGAGAGCTGCCAAAAGAAGCCGAAGGACTTCTTTTGGTGGTAAAGATGCGTATTTTGGCTGAATCATTAGGAATGGAAAAGATATCTTACAAAAACAATACAGTAAGAATCAATTTTGTAAGTAATCAATCCTCACCGTTTTATCAGTCAAGTACATTCGGACAAATACTTTTATGGTTGCAAAGCAACCATAAAAAAGCCAAGATGGAAGAAAAGAATGGCAAACTATGGCTGATTGTTTCCAAAGTGTCATCAATAACAGATGTTTACCAACTGATTGAGGATATTCGGACTACTCAACAATCTTAACTATAAGTTCTCGCGTCTTCTTTTGTGTTTGGCCTATGGCAAACACCATACACTTGTAGTTCTTGTTCAGGTATGTAATGGTTGTCTCTTGCTGCTCTTCAAAGTTTCCGTTTAGCAAACTCATTAACAACCTCTCATCCATATTAAGATCTTTGATATCTGAACCTTGTTCTAATCTGATTAAACTTTTGAAGCCGGGAGTAACCCCTGAGACTTTTAAGTTTTGATCAAGAATCATAACCCCTTTTCCACCCATAAAAAGTGCATATCTCAACTTCTCACAATCTCTGATGGCTGATTTTTCAGGCGTGATATCCATCATTACGATTTGTAAGGCCTGTTTTCCGTTAAATTCAATCCAGGAACCGGTAATGGCTACATCCAATGGTTTTTTATGCAGCCCCATAAAAACAATATCGTGCCTTTCAGCCACCCTACCTGTCCCCGCATTATTGCTTATAAACTCATTAAATGCACCCTTTGAACAGTCATCAACGAAATCAACAAGAGGTAATCCGATCATATCTTCAATATAATGAGTATGAAACAGATCCAGAGCATTCATATTAAGATACTGAATACGTCCGTCATGCACAATTATTACAGCCACCGGCGCCTCAGCAAGATACCGGCGAAAACTCTGTTCCCGTCTTTTCTGATCAATTACAGCCTTATGCTTGTAATATGCCAGATCGATGGTGATGCTCAACTCGTTTTTTTGAACAGGTTTTACAAGATATCCGTATGAATTTGCCACAATAGCTCTTTCCACTACCTGGCTGCTTGTGTCGCTGGTAACAAATATTACCGGTATTTCAAAATCACGTTGAATCCTTTCTGCCGTTTCAATGCCATCTAGTTCTCCTTCCAGATGAATGTCCATGAGAACAACATCGGGTTTCTCGGACTGACACATTTCCAAGGCCTGAGCACCAGTTTGACACCTTCCTACCAATAAGTGCCCCAAATCCTTGATAAACAAAGAAAATATAGCAGCTAAAAACTTATCATCTTCAACTATCAGTACTTTTCTCATATGATAATTCTCTTTCAATAGTATTAAAGGAGAGGCGAGCAATCCTTACGGACAGGTAATTTCTATCCGAAATAAAAAGTCACCAGGTTAATATTTATTAAAAAACACCCAAACAGATGAGAATAATAAAACAAATGGCTTAAATTATTCCCATATATGGTGTAAGTACAATAAATCAATTAAATTTGCAGACTATTTTTCTATAAACTAAACATGATTTACATGTTGAAGTTAGCAATAGATCAGGGAAACAGTGCCATAAAATTTGGGATTTTTGACCAACAGACATTAATTCACTTTGACAGTATTCCAAACAATGACCAAGGGAAACTGAAAAGTATCATCGGAGCGTACAAGCCACAATCAGCAATCATTTGCAGTGTTACAGATAAACTTAACATGTCTGTTTTCGATAAAATTGGAGGGAAGGTTGTTATATTAAATCATCAAACGCCCCTCCCCTTTTTTAATCATTATAAAACACCCGAAACCCTGGGGAGGGACAGAATTGCTGCTGTAGCCGGTGCACAGAGCCTCTTTCCAGCCACCAACATATTAGTGATTGATGCAGGAACCGCAATCACATACGACATTTTACTGAATGACAAATATATAGGAGGAAGCATTTCTCCGGGAATGGAAACCAGATTTAAAGCTTTGAATCAATTTACCGGTAAATTACCATTGATATCAAGAAATGAGGACAGCAACATTCCGGGAGAAACGACTAATCAGGCAATTGCATCAGGAGTAATTAATGGAATGATTTTTGAAATAGAAGGCTACCGTGACTTCTGTATGAAAAACTGGGGTTCTCTACACACAATTATTACAGGTGGAGACTCAGATTTTTTTGTCAGAAAATTAAAAAAGCCCATCTTTGTAAATCAAAATTTAGTTTTGCTAGGACTAAATAGAATACTGGAAAACAATGCATAGACAAATCAAGCTTCTGCTTACAACAATTATTTTATTATCAACAGTCGGCATCTCAACAGCCCAAACCAGAACATATTCACCTACCTCCAGGTATGGCATAGGCGAAATGAACTATCGTGGATTTGGTCGAAATGAAGCCATGGGCGGTACAGGTATCGGCGTTCAAACGCCCCGACACTTAAACAGCCTGAATCCGGCATCATACAGTGCCATAGACTCCCTTAATTTCTTTTTTGAGGTTGGTGTTTCAGGCAACAGTAATACCTTGTCGCACAATGATCAGTCTCAAACATTCTCTGATATTTACTTTGATTACTTTGCGATTGGATTCCCAGTCAGCCCTAGAGTCAGAACCTCATTTGGAGTAAAACCAGTTTCACAAGCAGGATACCAATTTGAGATCATTCAATCACCTCAAGACAATCCGGTACTTCAGTCTGCCATTGGAACAGGAAATATCTCTTCCGCATATGGAGGTGTTGGTATTAAAATTAGCGACGATTTAAATCTGGGCGTTCATGCATCGTATTGGTTTGGAAACATCAAACACACCTCATTTAGTGAGTTTCTCGGAGATAACATAAGAGTTCACGGGCTACAAAATCATCATCAGATTAATTCATTTTTATTTGATTTTGGAGTACAGTATAATGTAAATGAACAGTTAACACTTGGAGCTGTATTCCGTCCAAGAACACCGATGCGGGGTAAAACATCAACCACATTGGCTACAGGTAGACAATACCAACTCGATGGTAGCCTGTTTTTTAATAGCGATACCATATCCAGCAGCACATTACGTTGGAACAACAACGAGTTTGAAATGCCTATGAACCTGGGCGTAGGCGCCTCATACAGATTTAATGAACGATTTCTGCTAGCGATGGACTACTCGACTCAAAGGTGGAGCAGCGCTAATTTTCCGGACGACATAAGTCAAACAGTAAATACTAATATGCTCTCATTGGGTGCTGAACTTGTTCCTAATGAAAGAACAGCCACAAGATATTTTCAACGTGTAAGGTATCGTGCAGGACTGCGCTATTACGAAGACTATCTTCAATACAATAACAACCAGATTACAGATTTTGGCATGACATTTGGTTTAGGTTTACCAGTAGGAAGAACATTTACATCAATTAATCTAGGATTTGAATATGGCATGAGAGGAACATCTGATAGTAATGATTTATCGGAAACTTATACGAGGTTTACCTTAAACTTTACAATGCAGGAGTTTTGGTTCAGACAAAGAAGGTTTGATTAACTAAATTAGAATCAACAAACACAATCATAACAGCAACTTAGAGTCCATAGAAGAACATTCTGTTCAAGGACTCAGGAAAGGCAATTTAAAACCACAGGATCATGAAAGCGATAAAATTAATTGCTATTGGGTTAATCATCACATTAACTCAAACTGTAGCACAAACGGGATTAGAGTCCGGCACCAGGTACGGAATAGGCGAAGACAGCATTCGTTGTATCCGTAATCTGTCTCTCTATTCAGAAGATTTTCGTAATAATAACATCAACGATGCGTGGAATTCATGGATACAAGTACTTGATGAGTGTCCGGCAGCGCACGTTAATATTTACATTGACGGCATAAACATGGTGCGCCAGAGACTGGCAGAAACAAGAGACCCCGCAAAATTTGAAGAACTCTATCAACTTTTAATGCGCGTACACAACCAGAGGATGGAATATTTCGGAGATCATCCAAGGGTTCCTACCCCTATTATAAAAGGTCTCAAAGCACTTGATATGCTACGATATAAGCGAAATGACAATCAGGTTCTTCGCGAGGCCTATGTGTTGCTTGACGAGTCGATAAACGAATTGAATCGCCGGTCGCAAGTTCCTGTATTAGCAACGTACATGAGCAGTTCGGTTCAACTTTATCGAATGGGTGAATTAACTGCCGAAGATCTTGTAAAAAACTACACTATTGTTTCAGAAATAGTAGATTTTCAGTTAAGAGATCAAAGTTTCGCCAGCCAGCATGAAACACTTAACACTGTTAAAGAGAGTGCTGAAAGCTTGTTTGCAAACAGTGGCGCAGCTAATTGTGAGGTAATTGAAAGAATATATGCACCTCAACTGGAAGAAAATAAGTACGACCTAAGCTGGCTAAGAAGAGTAAACCAACTATTGGCCAGAGGTTTATGCGAGGACTCTGAATTGCTATATCAGGTTTCTGAATATCAGCACAACATTGAACCATCTGGAGCATCTGCATACGGGTTGGCCAGAATGCATCTTAAAGCCAGCAATTTCGACAGAGCCATTGAATATTTTGGTGAAGCTATAGAACTCACCGAAGATGATAATCAACGAGGTGAATATTTGCACCAATTGGCTCAGATTCATCTGTCAAAAGGAAACTACCCTGCATCCAGAAGATATGCGCTACGTGCTATTGATGCAAGACCTAATTGGGGTGCTCCGTTTATGACCATTGGCAGAGCCTATGCAGCGGCGGCTGATCAGGTAGGAAACGATGATTTTGAAAAGAAAGCTGTATACTGGGCAGCAGTAGATAAATTTATGAGAGCCAAATCCGTTGATTCATCATTTGAGTCAGAGGCAAATTCGCAAATCAGAGCTTTCTCCGAGCATTTCCCTGCCACCGAAGAGATATTCTTCAGAGGACTTGAAACCGGATCCTCATACACTGTAGGTGGATGGATAAATGAGAGAACCACAGTACGAACCAGATAATAATTGTGCTCACTTGAAAACAGCACCTTTATATAGGATTAAAATCATTAAGGCAAGTAGTATATTTATACTACTTGCCTTAATGGTTTCTGTTTCCTCCTGTAAACCCAACAGGCCGGAAGAGATACAGGAACTCACCAACCGGGAAGAACTGCCAAGTTTGATCCTTCATGATCTGACAGCAACCATTACCGATTCGGGTAAAATAAAATATCAGTTTATAACACCCGAAATGCTTCAATTTGATCAGCGAAAAGAGCCAACTATTGAATTCCCCAAAGGCCTTCACCTTTTCGTTTATAATAACGAGCAAGAGGTTGATGCTCAGATAAAAAGTAACGAAGCCATATACTATCAGGACGACGATTTATGGGAACTGCGCAACGATGTTGAAGCAGTTAATACCGACGGAGATGTAATCAATACCGAGTTGCTTTTTTGGGATGCGCAAAAAGAGATCATCTATTCAGATCAGTTTATAAAAATTACCACCGACACCGAAATCATTACCGGTTACGGATTTGAGTCAGATGAAAGAATGCAAAACTACATCATTAAAAACATCAGTGGCATTTTGCAGGTTGATGATATACAAACCGGAACTGCTTCAGCAGATGAACCGGAAGAAATCGCGCCCGAAATAAATCAACAACGACCAACAATTTCAGAAGATTAAAAAACCATACGGTTTTTAATCTTTAAAGAAATTACTAACTTTAAACCTCATTTAAACTCAGGAAAGAAAACCGCAACCAATGGATCAGGCATCTGTTATTCTGCTTACTTTAATTCTTTCAGCATTCTTCTCAGGAAGTGAGATGGCTTTTCTTTCCTCCAACAAACTTCTGATTGAGCTTAATCGCAAGCGCACACCGCGTTTGAGCAAAATAACCGATCGGTTTCATACCAATCCGGGGCTTTTCATTTCTACCATATTAATAGGAAATAACATCGCATTGGTGGTATATGGTATATATATGGCCAACCTGATAGAACCCGAAATAAATCGCTTCTTCGAAAGCGATTTTCCTGTGTTGTTTATCCAGACAATCATAAGCACCATCATCATACTTGTTGTTGCTGAATTTCTCCCCAAAATCCTATTCAGATTAAACCCCGGGTTTACCTTAAACCTTCTTTCCATTCCCCTTTTCATCTTTTACTCAATATTTTTCCCATTTTCAAAACTCGTATTAGGTTTTTCCAATTTTTTCATAAGGAAAATATTGAAAGCCCCTGGCACTCCTATAGACAGCAGCATAGTTATTGGCGCGGTTGACTTGAGTCATCTCATAACCGAACATCAGGAAAAAGCAGATGAAGACGAACCCATGCCGGAAGAGATGAAGTTTTTCAAGAATGCACTGGATTTTTCCAACATAAAAGTAAGAGAATGTCTGATACCCCGAACAGAAATTGCGGCGTGTGATATTGACGAAACACTGGATAACATCAGACAAAAATTTATTGAAACAGGACACTCTAAGATCCTAATTTTCAAAGAAAACATTGACGACATCATTGGGTATGTGCATGTTTCATCCCTGTTTAGAAATCCACAACGATTAAGGAACATCATCAGTCCATTATCGGTTGTACCGGAAACGATGGCAGCCAGCAAACTACTTGAAACCTTTACCAAAGAGCATAAAAGCATCGCACTGGTTGTTGATGAATTTGGTGGCACAGCAGGAATTGTGACTCTGGAGGATATCCTAGAGGAAATTTTCGGAGAAATAGATGATGAACACGACACATCTGATTTGATTGAGAAACAGATTGACGAATACACCTATCAATTCAGTGGTCGCTTTGAGATAGACTACCTAAACGACAAATACCCTACCTTGCAACTCCCGGTATCGGACAATTACGAAACGCTTGCAGGCCTTATTTTATTCAAAAACGAAGCCATTCCGGCGCCAAATGAAGAGTTAGATTTTAAACATTTCAACATACAGATAATTGAAGCGACAAAATCCAAGGTCGAACTCGTTCAAATCTCTATAAAAGACTGACATACAAAACACTTATTGCTTTAACACAACATGGCGCTTCACATATAAATATATGATTTAATCAGGTTTAGAATCATGTAAAGCATTTTTTTGTATATTCGTAGCCTGTTTTAAAAAGCTAAATATTAAATCTGTATTTCGAATGGCAACTTTAGAAACATTACGTAGAAAAGGAGGTCTTCTTGTAGCCATATTTATTGGCTTTGCCCTGTTTGCATTTATCATGATGGATTTTATGGGGTCTGGAGGTTCTGTATTTTCAGGATCTCAGGATGAAGTCGCAAATATAAACGGCACCTCAGTAAGCATCCAGGAATTCCAGAATAGAGTAACCGAGATGGAAGAGTTCAACAAACTCAACCGTGGAGTATCCTCCCTCTCAGAGGAAGAGGTACACAGGTTAAGAGAAGAGGTCTGGATGCAAATGATCAATCAGATCCTGCTGGAAGAGCAATATGAAGAACTTGGAATTAGCGTTACATCAGACGAGTTGATGGACATGGTAACCGGAAGGAACATTCACCCAGCCATTCGTCAGCATCCCTTATTTGCTAACCCACAAACAGGAGCGTTTGACCAACAACAGGTTATCAACTTCTTGATGATGAAAAACAGTGACCACATTGCATATTTCTATTGGATGATGATGGAAGAGCAGCTCATGAATGAAAGAGCCTACAACAAATTCTCCACCGCCATCAAAAGAGGTATGTTTGTACCATCACTATGGAAAGATTCTGAAATAAGCTCCAGAAGTCATGCTGTTGACTTTGAATTTGTTACTGCAAGGTTTACATCCATCGACGATGCTGATGTAACTGTTACCGACAACGAAATCAGAGATTTTTACAACAGAAACCGTAACAGATTTAAACAAGAGGCATCACGAACCATAGAGTATGTGACTTTTGTTATTGAGCCAACTGAGGAGGACAGACGTGCTGCTGAGGATTGGATCAACAATATGTATGATCGTTTCTCGGCGGAGGATCTTGACGCTGCTCAATTTGTTAATCTGAACTCTGATGAGCCGTTTACAGGTCGAAACTATCGTGCATCAGAATTAAGTTCCAGACTAGAGCAGTTTGTGACCAATGCTTCAGTTGGTGATGTACATGGGCCCTATCTTGAAAATGAGAGCTACAGATTAACCCGTCTGGTTGCCGTCAATAATATTCCTGATTCTGTACGTGCACGTCATATATTAATTCAGGAAATGACACCGGCAGAGAGTCACACCGTAGCTGACAGTTTAATGAATTTAATAAGAGGCGGTGCAAATTTTGCCACACTGGCCCGTGAGTATTCAACAGACCCCGGATCAGCCGTTAACGGAGGTGACCTGGGTTGGTTCCGAGAAGGAATGATGGTTCAGCCATTCAATGATGCTGCTTTTCAGGGAAGCACCGGTGACATTGTAAAAGTTGAAACTCAGTTTGGTGTGCATATCATCAACATTCAACAACAAGGCAGACCAACACCTAAATACCAGATTGCAACACTGGCAAGAAACATCAACTACAGTTCCAGAACTTATCAGGATGTATACACTAGGGCAACCCGTTTTGCCGCTGTAAATAATACACCTGAGAAATTTAATCAGGCAATTGAAGAGGAAGGATTAACCAAACGTTTTGGTCGTAACATCAGAGAGAATGACAGATCGGTTGGCGCTCTTCAAAATTCAAGAGAAGTGGTAAGATGGGCATATGATGCATCAGAAGGAGCCATGTCGCCCGCATTTGAACTTGGCGACCAGTTTGTAGTGGCTCATCTCACAACTGTTAACAGAGAAGGAGTAAGACCTTTGGCTGACGTAAGAAGCGAAATTGAACGCCAATTACGCAATGATAAAAAAGCGGAGATTTTGAAAGCGAGATTCCAGGAAAAAACAGCTACCGGATTAGATATGGTAGCCATTGCAGAAGCACTTGGTGAAACAGTAATGGTAGCAAATGGTGTTACTTTTGGATCATTTCAGGTTCCAGGTGCCGGCGTTGAACCTGCGTTGGTTTCTCTGGCCGCTCATGCACCACTAAACCAGATTTCTGTACCTGTAAGAGGAAACAATGGCGTTTATGTGGTACGAGTAACCAATATTGAAGAACGAGAGCCTTCAGTAGAGAACATCATGCGTGAAATCAACCAGAATCTGACCATGAAAGTCGACCATCAGCTAATTGAAAACATGATAGATGAGGCTTCAATAGTTGACAGAAGATTAAGATTTTATTAGAAGTTTAAAACCCAGAGCAGATAAACTGCTTAGAAGGATATAACTAAAAACGGCTGCTTCTGTGAAGCAGCCGTTTTTATATCATACTCTCAATAATTTATTAGCTCAACAACTTCTTTACCATGGCTGAAATATCTTTTCCATCAGCTTTACCGGCAAGCATAGAAGAAGCTACTCCCATCACCTTACCCATCTCTTTCATGGATGAAGCTCCTGTAGTTACGATGATCTCTTTCACGGCAGATTCAAGCTCTTCAGTGGTTAACTGAGCCGGAAGATAGGCTGATATTACTTCAGCCTCGTGATTCTCCTGATCGGCCATCTCCTGACGATTTTGGGTAGCATAAATCTCCGCAGAATCGCGTCTTTGCTTTACCATTTTCTGTAAAATCCGAATCTCATCGGACTCAGACACTTCACCACCCGCATTTTTGGCCGTACGTGCCTCAAGCAACTCTTTTTTGATGGATCTGAGTGCGTCCAGACGCACCCTTTCGCGCGCTTTCATCGCTGACTTAATATCTTCATTTACTTTTTCAAACAAACTCATAATCTTCTACTTTTAATCGACATTATCGTGCAAATACCGGTTGTTCGGACTGATTTTTGGCTTACCACCATTATCGGTTATGGAAAATCTGGAAACACGTGGCTCATCTTTAACTGAAACTGATGAGGATTGGTTCTCCGGACGCACATTCCTGCGTTTATACGCAGGAACATTTTCAATTTCATCAATTCGTTTTTCATCAAGTAAATCCTCTGGATCTACAGAAACAACCGAATCATCAGACCTCTTATCAAATAAACGCGGCTCGATTTCATCATCCACGGCAAAAATATCATCCTCATCGCTGGTCTTTTTCTTCTCTTTTTCCGGTTTTCCATATAGAAGCTCTATCCTCCTCTCTCTTTCCTTATCCACATCCGAAAACTGGACAACCCTTGGAGGTAAATCATCCATCTCAATTTCATCATCACTGTCCACAAAAGATGGAGATTCGTCACCCACAGGAGTGAGATTGCCTTCAGAATCCATTTCGAGGCGAGTTACTTTTTTCTCAGGAACGGCCGGTGTAGGTTCAACCATATTGCTGTAGGCAAAACCGGTTGCTATAATGGTAACAGTTACTTCATCATCCAGACTCTCTTCATTTCCGGTTCCCCAGATGATGGATGCTGAATGCCCAACTACATCCTGCACATAATCGGTAATTTGACCAACCTCGTCCATGGTTATTTCATCCTTACCGGATGTAATGTTCAGGAGGATATTACCTGCTCCTTCAATTTTGTTGTTATTCAACAGTGGCGATTCAAGTGCAGCCTGAATGGCATCAATGGCACGGAATTCACCAATTCCGGTTCCCGATCCCATGATGGCTACACCACTATCTTTCATCACGGTTTCAACATCGGCAAAATCCACGTTGATGTATCCGTGTACAGTGATGATTTCAGCAATTCCTTTGGCAGCAGTTGCCAAAACATTATCAGCACGGGAAAATGCATTGCTTAATTTCAAATCCCCGTACATCTCTCTCAATTTTTCATTATTAATAATCAGGAGAGAGTCCACATGTTTTTCCATTTCAGCAATGCCATCAATGGCCTGAGAAATCCTGACCTTTCCTTCAAACTTAAAAGGAATGGTCACAATTCCAACAGTCAAAATGCCTAAATCCTTAGCCGTTTGTGCGACCACGGGAGCTGCTCCGGTTCCGGTTCCTCCACCCATACCGGCTGTAATGAAGACCATTTTTGTATTGTCTCCCAAAACGCGGGTTAAGTCTCCAATACTCTCAATAGCTGCCTGCCGGCCTCTGTCAGGTTTGTTCCCAGCTCCCCGGCCTTCGGTTAATGATTCACCCAATTGAACCTTAATTGGAACCGGGCTGTTAACCAAAGCCTGGGCATCGGTATTACACACAACAAAATTGACATCCTTAATGCCAAGATTGTACATGTAGTTTACTGCATTACTTCCTCCTCCCCCAACTCCAATCACTTTAATGATGGAAGAACGGTGACTGGGTATTTCAAAATTCATCAAATCATCTGTCATATGCTACTGATTTGCAAGCTTCTCAATTAAAACAAAAATTACATCTCCACATCTTTTTCATCAAAGATCCCGGCTATGCTCTTTTTCAGGTTCCCAAACAGGTCGCCGGTTATATAACCGGCTTCCTTGCTTATTTTGGATTTCACAGATTTGGTTCGTGTATTTCTCTTCTGTTTAGGGCTTTCCGCTCTATCTTCATCAACAGAAGCATCAAACAGTTTCTGTTCCACAAATTTAGGCGTGGTATACAAACTGCTGCTTAGTAATAACCCGATGGCTGTTGAATAGGTAGCGTTGTCTTCATCGGGTAATACAACCTTACTTAAATATCTGTCGGGCTGCCCAATGCGAACATCAAGACCCGTTTTAAGTTTTACCAGATGTGCAATATTTTTGAGTAAAGCACCTCCTCCGGTAATAACAATGCCTGCACCAAGCTTATCGTAGCACCCCGATTTCTCAATATGGTAGGCGATGTACTCGATAATCTCTTCCATACGAGCCTGGATGATATAGGCCAGATTTTGGAAGGAAATCTCTTTGGCTTCCCAACCCGGCATTCCCGGAATTGCAACCACCATATCCTCACGAGTCATGCTTCCGATGGCTGAACCAAATTGTTTTTTAAGCGATTCTGCCTGCTTATGTAAAACGGAACATCCCTCCTTGATATCATTTGTAACCGTATTTCCTCCAAAAGGAATAACGGCAGTATGCCGTATTATTCCATCGTAAAACAGGGCAAAATCAGTGGTTCCGCCACCAATATCAATCATAACAACACCCGCCTCCATCTCCTCTTCAGTTAATACCCCGTGCGATGAAGCCAATGATTCAAGCACAATACCGGCCAGGTTTAATCCTGCACGATGAATGCACTTTTCTATGTCCTTTATAATGGGCATTCGGCCAATTACCACGTGAAAGAACCCTTCCAGGCGATGACCGGACATACCTACGGGATTCTTCTCACCTGACTCATTGTCAACGGTGTAATCCTGTGGAATGACATGCACCACTTTCTCTCCCGGATCCAGAGATATTCTGTAGCTGTCGTTACGCAACTGGTCAACATCAAATGAAGAAATTTCGCTATTGGGTTCAATGAACTTATACGTTCTGTTCGAAAAGCTCTTCATGGCATATCCGGTCATTCCAACATACACATCAGTGATGTGTATGTCCAGTCGCGACTCCAGACTTGACACAGCCATTCGTATGGCATTTACCGTTTCACTGATGTTTGAAATAACTCCGCGCTTGACTCCCGTTGATGGAGTTTTTTCAATGCCGAGTACCTCAATGCCACCATTGGACAATTTACGACCAACCACCGCAACCACCTTCGTGGTTCCGATGTCAACAGCTGCGATTAATTTAGATTCGGGGTTCATCATATTTCTATTTTTCATTAGGAAGCTGCTGCTTCCTGAACAACACAACAATATTTTCTTTTACAAATCTCTGTTTCTTGAACAGATGACCTGGTTTTCATACTTCAGATTAATCAACTGATATTCATTCCATTCCAGCGGATCGAGACCTTGTTTATAAAGAGCCTTCAGTTTCGCAAGTTTTTGCTCAACCCTTTCGGGTTGACCAAGTAAAATCCAGTGTTCGCCAACACGCGGCACCAATATGTACTCATTATTTCGTCGAATGTAGATTTGCTCCATTTGAGCATTCCAAAACGGATCGGTGGCAATTAACCGTGACACATTTACCAAATCGGATTTATCGGCTGGGATATGACCATTTGCTACCAAAACCCTCGCTGTAAAGCGATTGGAAACGGGAATGCGCTGACCATTCAAATCCAGATAATATGTTCCTTCGGGGGCAAATACCCGAACAATTGGCTGATGCTGATTCACCATCACCTGTAAAACCCCACGGGCTGTATTATAAACCTGAGTTGTTTTGATGGCAGTATGCTCATTTACAAAACTCTCCATCTTATAAAAATCAATCTTATTGATGGGCGAACCAAGCAAATCAGGATATTTATCGAGTATACTCGAACGAATGTCAGCAGCGGAAACAAAACCTGCCTCTATGCTATCCCGAATCACCACATTAACGTCAATACAGATTGTGGAACGCGAGCTGACTGAAACAAATGAAAGCATCAGGGGAAAATAAATCCCCAAAAACACCCATTTTAGTATGTTTAACGCTCTTTTCATTAATTCCCGAACTTCCAAACCATTATAATTCGCTTAAATATAAACTTTTTCACACTCCCAACCTTACTCACGAACAGTTTATTTATCAACAAATCAAAGAGTTTTATAAACAGTTATTTTTGCTTGATAAGTTGTTCAATTTTGTCTTTTAAACGATTCACTTCCCGGTCGATGTCTCCGGCTCCCATGGATATAACCACTCGTGGAGTGGTAATATTGAGTTTTTCTACAACATCGGTTCTGTTGCAGTATATCACAGAGATATTCTTAATTTTTTCACCAATCATTTGTGAATCCACCCCTTCAATGGGATTTTCCCGAGCAGGATATATATCCATCAATAAAACCTCATCCAACACAGATAACGAAGCGGCAAATTCCTCTGCAAAATCCCTTGTGCGAGTAAAAAGATGGGGCTGAAAAATGCCGGTTACGGGCACTCCCGGGTAAAGATTCTTCACACTCGACAACGTGGCTCGTATCTCTTCAGGATGATGGGCGTAATCATCGATATAAACCAATTGTGGCTGGTTAATTAGAACATCAAAACGTCTGGCTATTCCAGTAAATGTTGGCAATGCCTTCCTGATTTCCTCTTCATCTACTCCATTGAGCAATGCCAGCGCCATTGCGCCAATGGCGTTTTCAACATTAACCAAACCAGGAATTCCGCATGTCAACCCTTCAATTTCGCCAAAAGGTGTGACCATGTTAAAACAGTAACGACCATTTTGAAGCTGCACATCCTTTGCGTAAAAATCGGCCGTTTGGTTCAGCGAATAGGTGAACATCCGCACACCATTGTTCAGTTTCCAATTGACGTCAATACCTTTTTTTATCAAAAGATTTCCGTTTTCAGCTATTCTGTTTCCAAATTCCACGAAAGCTTTTTCAACCTCATCCTTATTGCCGTAAATGTCCAGATGGTCGGCATCAATTGCGGAAACAATTGCCGTTTGAGGTGTAAGCCTCAAAAACGAACGGTCAAACTCATCTGCCTCCAGAATGGTAAATGGGGATTTTTCATCCCACAGAAAGTTGGTTCTGTAATTTCTGGAAATGCCTCCCAAAAAAGCAGTGCAACCGACACCACTCTGCCGGAAAAGATGGGTAGCCATGGTCGAAATAGTGGTTTTGCCATGCGTACCGGCCACACAAACAGCGGTGCTGTTTTGTGTAATCAAACCCAACACTTCAGAACGTTTTAACACGGTAAAGCCGTGTTCACGAAACCAGATCAACTGCCTGTGCGATGCCTCAACCGCAGGGGTGAAAACCACTAAAGTGGTTGAACCATCACGAAAATCGTCACCTATTAGTTCAACACCATCAGAAAAACAGACTTCCATGCCTTCAGATTCAATGGCATCAGTAATCACTGATGGCGTTCGGTCGTAACCAGCTACTCGCATTCCCTTGAGATGAAAATACCGGGCAACAGCACTCATTCCGATGCCGCCGATTCCGATGAACCAAACCTGCTTTATGTTGTCTGCTAAATTCATATATCTTAAAGATCCTTTTCTTACTTTATCAATTTCAATACTTCACCGGCTATAACCTCGCCGGCATCTGGTTTGGCAAAGTTTTTAATGTTGTTGCTTAAAACTTTCAACTTCGATGGGTTATTCAGTAACTCTATGGCTGTTGGCAGAAGCATCGCTTCAGTGTCAGAATCTTTAACCAGAACAGCACCATCTTTCTCCACCAGCGCCATGGCATTTTTGGTTTGATGATCTTCTGAAACATTGGGCGAAGGCACCAGCAACGAAGGCTTACCAAGTAAAGCCAGCTCACTGATGGTTCCAGCACCGGCTCTTGAAATAACCAAATCGGCTATGCTATAAGCATAGTCCATTCGCTGAACAAAAGCCATGGCTTTAACATTTGGCAGATTTATAATGCTCATTTTCGCATCAACCTCTTCAAAATAGAATTTTCCTGTTTGCCATATCAGTTGAAGAGGTTGCTCTCGCAACTCTTCTATTCTATTCAATACACCTTTATTTATGCTTCCTGCTCCCAAACTGCCACCAACAACTAGAATGGTTTTAACTCCCTTTTCGAGACCAAAATATTCATAAGCTGCATTGGTATCCACATGTTCCAAAAGTTGCTTTCTGATGGGATTACCGGTGAATATGATTTTATGCGCCGAGAAAAACCGCTCCATTCCGGGGTAAGCAACGCAAATGGCAGAGGCCTTTTTGGCAAGAATCCTGTTGGTAACACCGGGAAAACTGTTTTGCTCCTGAATAAGAGTAGGAATCCCCACCGATGATGCTGCGCGCAAAACCGGGCCGCTTGCATACCCCCCCACTCCTACAACCACCTGAGGCTTAAACTGCCTCACAATTTTCCGTGCCTGATACATACTTGCTGCCAACTTGTAGAAAAAAGTGATATTTTTCCAAGTCATCCTGCGCTGAAAACCGGCAACTGGCAATCCAACAATCTCGTAACCTGCAGCAGGAACCCGCTCCATCTCCATACGTCCTTTGGCTCCGACGAAAAGGATTTTACAATCCGGCATTTGCTTTGTAATGGCATCGGCAATAGAAATGGCCGGAAATATGTGGCCTCCCGTTCCTCCTCCGCTGATTATGATATTTGGTTGCTTTAGTATCATCAGATTTGTTTAAATGTTTATGCCATTTCATCATTTACTATAACGGCAGATTGTTTTTTGGCTTTCTCCTTCTCTTCCATGTTATGTCGGCTAACGCTCAGAATCATTCCGAATGCCACACAAGTAAATAGAACAGACGTGGTTCCAAGGCTCACAAGCGGCAATGGCTGACCCGTAACCGGGAAAATACCCACGGCGACTCCCATATTGACAAATGCCTGAGAAACAAGCATCAATCCCAAACCAAGAGATAAAAATGCCGGGAAAGTCCGGGTACTGGCATGCACAATAACCCCAATCCGCGCCAACAGGAAGAGATAACACATCAAAACCACAAAGGGGCCAAGAAAACCATACTCTTCGGCAATGATGGCAAAAATAAAATCACTGTATGGGTGAGGAATAAAATTGCGCTGCACGCTGTTACCGGGACCTTTTCCGAAGAATCCGCCGGAGGCAACAGCTATTTTACTTTGCTCCAGCTGATACATGGATGAACGGTCGGCCTTTTCAGGACTAAAAAACTGCTCAACCCTTGAAGACCAGGTTTGGGCTCGCGGCAAAAAAGTAACCTTTGGAGCCAATATCAAAACCACAACAACGAGTAAAATCCCGGCCAGTCCTGTTCCCAGCAGATATTTCAGTGGTACACGGCCAACAAACATCATCGCCATTGCCACAGAAAGCACCAGTAGTGAGGTGGAAAGGTTTTCACTAAAAATCAGTCCTGCCACTATCATCACATAAAACATGATGGGTTTAAAGGCCTCCCGGGTTGGTGCATCATCTTTCTGATGCTGAGCCAGAACTCTGGCCACAAAAACAATCAGCGCCAATTTTGCCATCTCGGATGGCTGAAAGGTGATTCCAATAACCGGAATGGTTAACCAGCGACTGGCCATATTGAGATTTACCCCGGCAATTAGTGTGATGGCCAATAATGCAATAGAGAAATACAACCCAACCAGACTAAAGCGGGCAAACCACTTATAGGATATATTATGCACCAAAACGATGACCCCAAACCCGATACCCAAAGAAAAGAGCTGACGAAACATATAATGCGATGTGTTACCCCCTTGATATTTATATGCCAAAAATCCGGTTGCACTATACACCGACAGCAGGGAGACGATGGACAAAGTAACAATGATCACCCAGATTATAGAGTCTCCTTTTAAATATTTTTTTACCAGATTTCCCATGTTCTATTGAGTTTTTCCAACCATTTCCTTAAACAAATTGCCTCGGTGCTCATAGTTTTTAAACAAATCGAAACTGGCACACGCCGGCGATAATAGAACCACATCTCCTTCTACGGCTAATTCCTTAGCAATTTTAACGGCCTCTTCCATACTTTTTGTCTCCACCAATTTTGGCACAATGGTGCCAAAAGCATTTTTAAGAGGAGTGTTCTCCAACCCCATGCAAACAAGGGCTTTAACTTTCTCTTTAACCAATCCGTTCAACTCCGAATAATCATTTCCCTTATCCGTTCCACCTGCTATCCAAACAACTGGACTTTTCATACTATCCAGCGCATACCATGTGGAATTTACATTGGTGGCTTTTGAGTCATTAATAAACAGTACTCCATTTTTCTCGCCAACCTTTTCCAGGCGGTGCTCAACCCCACCAAACGTTCTCAAACCTTCTTTAATGGCTTCAATTTCAACCCCAGCGTGCATAGCAGCCAACGATGCAGCCATGGCATTGTACAAATTATGTTTCCCCGTGAGAGAAATTTCATTAATTGGCAAAATAAGTTTTCGCTCGTTAATTTCTGTTCTCAACTCCATATCCTCAACCCTTGCGGCACACTCTTTATCAAGTGAAAAAGGCATTAAATGAGCAGGTGTTATTCCATTTCTCAGATTTCGGTTTATCACATCATCATTCAGGCACCAGATAAAGCAGTCGTCGCTGAGTTGGTTTTGAATGATGCGGAATTTGGATGCCACATAATTATCCATACGGTATTCATATCTATCCAGATGGTCGGGCGTGATGTTGGTAATAACTGCAGTATTTACCCGAAAAGAGAAGATTCCATCCAGCTGGAAACTGCTCAGTTCCATTACAAAATAGTCAGGATCGCGTTCAACCAGCGTTCTGCATGGGCTTACACCAATATTTCCCGACAAAACAGCATCAAGTCCTGCCATTTTCATGATGTGATGTAACCACAACGTAGTTGTGGTTTTTCCATTGCTTCCTGTAATTCCTATGATGTGAGCCTTACTGTATCGTCCGGCAAATTCAATATCAGAAATAATAGAAACCCCATTAGATTTTAACTTAACCACAATTGGAGCCGAATCGGGAATTCCGGGACTTTTAATCACTTCTTTTACTTCGGCAAACTTCTCAAATGAATGCTGTCCCTCTTCAAAAAGGATATTGTTATCCTCCAGTTCACGACGAAAGCCGGGAGCAATTTGTCCCATATCGGAAACAAACACCTTGAATCCTTTGCTTTTAGCTAAAAGAGCGGCACCTGTTCCGCTTTCGCCTGCACCCAGAATAACAATTTTCTTTTGCATTTTACCTGATTTTTAATGTGACAATGGTCAGTACTGCCAATATGATGCTCACAATCCAAAATCGCGTAACGATTTTGGATTCAGTATATCCTTTCATTTGATAATGGTGGTGCAAAGGTGCCATTTTAAACACACGACGCCCCTCTCCATATTTTCGTTTGGTATATTTAAAATATCCAACCTGAATCATCACAGATAAATTCTCAACCAAAAAAACTCCGCAAAGAATTGGTATCAACAACTCTATCCTGACCAATATTGCAAAAACAGCAATGATGCCTCCAATGGTCAAGCTGCCTGTATCACCCATAAAAACCTGCGCCGGGAATGAGTTATACCAAAGAAATCCGATACACGCACCTATAAATGCACTCATAAACACCACCAACTCCTGCGAGTGCGGAATGAACATGATGTTTAAATAATCGGCATAAATGGCATGGCCTGAGACGTAGGCAAAAATTCCGAGAGTGACTCCTATTATGGAGGAGACCCCCGTTGCCAAGCCATCCAACCCGTCCGTCATGTTTGCGCCGTTGGAGACGGCGGTTATAATAAATGTCACCACCAGAACAAATACCACCCACCCCCATGCTTTGGCTTTATCACCTAAAAACTCAACCAAAGAGGTATAGTTTATCCGGTTGTTTTTAAAGAATGGGACGTTTGTTACGGGAGCTTTAATGGTTTCCACTTTTATTTTCTGCACTTTTTCACCCTCAACAGATTCAACGTACATATCGGGTACCGGTGTTTTGATTCGTGCTACCACATCCTGATTAAAATAGAGCGTAAGTCCTACGATTAACCCCAAACCAACCTGTCCGATGATTTTAAATCTGCCGGCCAGTCCTTCCTTGTTTTTCTTAAAAACTTTGATGTAATCATCAAGAAATCCAATGATCCCCAGCCAAACAGTTGTGACTACCATCAGCAGTACATAAACATTGTCGAGCCGCGCAAACATAAGCACTGGAATCAGGATGGAGACAATAATAATAACGCCACCCATGGTAGGAGTTCCAATCTTTTGGTATTGTCCTTCCAGTCCAAGATCGCGAACCACTTCACCGATTTGTTGTTTCTGCAATTTCCGAATTACCCATTTACCAATAAAAAGACCAATGAGTAAGGAAAAAATAACAGCCATTCCCGATCGGAAAGAGATGTATTGGAACATCCCGGCTCCGGGGAAATCGATGGATTGCAAATATTCAAATAGATAAAAAAGCATTTTTATTTAGATGTATAGATGTTAGACAATTAGATATCCAGATGTTGTACAATCAGATAAGCAATAGATTTACAGGACTCTTCAAAATTTGTAATGCCTTTATATCTCATATCTGTAATTCTTATCATCTGTCAGTAAGCTGTTCAAAATAGTCACGCATAATTTCGCGATCGTCAAAATGGGTACGAACACCTTTAACTTCCTGATATGTCTCGTGTCCCTTGCCTGCCACCAGAATAACATCTCCTTTCTTAGCAAGTGTGCAGGCCGTTTTAATGGCTTCTTTTCGGTTTGTAATACAAATCACTTTTATGCGATCACTAAAAGGTACGCCTTCCATCATTTGCTCAATGATGGTTTCCGGGTTTTCGCTTCGCGGATTATCAGAAGTCAGGATGACCCGTGAGCTGCTTTTAACAGCTTCGGCAGCCATAATTGGCCGTTTGGTGGCATCGCGGTCGCCTCCGGCTCCCACCACGGTTATCAGCTCATTTTCGGGTTTACGAATTTGATTTAAAGCTTCCAGCACATTAATCAGTGCATCGGGGGTGTGGGCGTAATCAACCACACCGGTAACGCCGGTTTTCGATCGGATTGTTTCAAACCGTCCATCTACCGACCTAAGGCTACTTAAAGATCTCAACACCTCCTGCTCATCCCATCCCAACAAAATGGCGGCACCATAAACAGCCAGAAGATTCGATGCATTAAAACGGCCGATAAAAGGAGTCCACATCTCTTTTCCGTTAAACTCTAATTGCATCCCTTCAAACAGACTCTCGATGATTCGTCCGCGAAAATCGGCCATCTCCCGTAAAGAGAAAGTGCTATGGCTTGCTTTGCAATTCTGGAGCATGACCATCCCGTTTTTGTCATCACAATTGACCAAAGCAAAGGCCTCTTTGGCCATATTGTCGAAGAAAGTTTTTTTAGCCTTCAGGTATGCGTCAAAAGTTTTATGATAGTCAAGATGGTCGTGTGTTAGGTTGGTGTATATTCCTCCTCTGTAGTTGATGCCAACCACCCTTTTCTGATCCAGAGCATGAGAACTCACCTCCATAAAACAATAGTCGCAACCCTCATCCACCATTTGACGCATCAGTCCCTGAAGCGTCACAGCATCGGGAGTTGTATGGGATGCATCTAACTTAACATCGTTGATAAAATTGGCAACCGTAGAACATAATCCAACTTTATACCCAAGTTTAAGAGCCAGTCTGTAAAGTAGCGTAGCAACGGTTGTTTTTCCATTGGTTCCGGTCACTCCCACCACCTTCATTTTATCAGAAGGAAAATCAAAATGAAAGGCGGCCAATTTTGCCAAGGCTTCGTGAGAATCCCGAACCTGAACAACCACCGCATCATCAGGAATTGCTTCAGGCAATTCCTGACATACCACCGCACGACATCCTGCCTCAAAAACTGCAGGAATAAACTTGTGCCCATCGGTTACAGTACCCTTCATGGCAACAAACAGGGATGTAGCATTTGCCTTTCTTGAATCAAACACGATGGCATCCAGTTTGGGATTGCCATTCCCCACAACTTTCTTCTCCTCAAGAAATGCGATATAATCAATGAATTGCTTCATATATTTAACTTTTACTCTTTAATTCAATCGAATATAAATGGTATTTCCACGTCTAAAGGAAGTTCCCGCTGCCAATGACTGACTCACAACACGTCCAACTCCCTGCATGTGTACATTTAGTCCTGCATTCTCTAACACTGCGATGGCATCTTTTGCTCCCATGCCAATGACGGATGGAACCAATCCCGAAGGGATGGCTCTGGGTCGCATTACAATAGCCGAATCAGTTGCCATTGTGGAGATCCATTCCGTTTCTGTACTTTTATCATACACTGGCAATCCTAATTTGCCATAAATCTTATTTAACTCATCACGAGTTCCCCCTTTTGAAAAAGGCAAGACAGCATTGGGGTTCTGTGCGACAATTACCGGTGTAGAAGCCTCATGAATGGTTGTCGCATATACTCTGTCGGAAATCTCTCTGAAAACAGTGCCTGCCACCACATTCCCGTAATAAACATTGTTTGAAGGGGCACTAACTACTACTATGCAGGAGTATCGAGGATTGTCAGCCGGAAAATATCCCACAAAGGAAGCCTGGTATTCAACATTTCCCCCTCCCCTGTAACCTTCAGCACCACGTGCCACCTGTGCTGTGCCTGTTTTTCCTGCAATTGTGTACTGACGGTTTCTGATGTTGGTGGCCGTACCTCTCTCAACAACACCCAATAAAAGCTGGTGAGCAGTTTCAATGGTCTCCCGTGAAGCAATAGAAGGATTTATCACTTCTGGAGCGAATCTTTTAACCATACGACCGTGCCTGCTGTATCCTTTTACAAACTTAGGCTTAACCATTCGTCCCTTGTTGGCTACCGCATTATAGAAAGTAAGCGTTTGCAGCGGCGTTAACTGTACCTCGTAGCCAATAGACATCCAAGGTAAAGTTACTCCTGACCAAGAATTGTCTCCGGGGTACTTGATAACAGGGCGTCCCTCTCCACGAATTTCAACATCTAAAGGCCGGTTGAGGCCCATATTGTACAAACGATCTACAAATCGTCTAGGATTGTCTTTATAATTCTCAAAAATAACCTTGGAAATACCAACGTTTGATGATTTTTCAAACACCTCACTTACGCTCAGTTTTCCAAAACCTGCCGGATTACTATCACGCATTACCCGGTCAAAAAACCGAAAGGCTCCATTTCCCGTGTCTATGGTGTCTGTTACGCGTATAGTCCGATCTTCTAAGGCAGCCATAATAACTGGCAATTTAAAAGTTGAGCCCGGTTCCGTTGATGCACCAATGGCATAATTAAAATAGTCCTCAATATAAACTCCTTGCCTGATCCTGTGAAGGTTGGCGATCGCTTTGATGGCTCCTGTCTGAACCTCCATTAAAATAGCAACACCGTGGCTGGCATTGTGTCTCACAAGTTGGTTTCTCAGTGCATGTTCGGCCACATCCTGGATTGCAATATCGATGGTGGTAACAACATCCAATCCATCCACAGGTGGAACAACCACTTCCGGCACCCATCGTCCCGAAACGCGCTTCATTGCACTGCTTCCAGCTGTTCCGCTCAAAACATCATTATACGCATGCTCCAATCCAACCATACCGCCTTTGGAACTTTCGCCATAAAGTTTTCCAATGGTTCTTGCAGCCAATGAACCAAAAGGCAGTTCACGACGGTCAAATTGTTCGGGAATAAATCCTCCCCTGTTTCGTCCAAGCCGGAATAATGGGAAATTATTTACTTTTTGCAAATCAGTGTAAGAAATCCTGCGAGGATGAACCATATGATAGCGGCGCCCGTTTTGACGTGCCAGCGTCAAATCCCTTTTGTAAGCTGCGGCACTTTTATCCCTGAAGAAATTAGAAAGATGCCAGGCCAGTGAGTCAATGTGTGCATTGAACAGTTCGTCGGTTAAACCTTCTGCAAGCAAATCCATATACAACCGGTAGCTGGGAACAGAACAAGCCAGTTTCCGACCGTTTACATCCAGAATTTCACCACGGTTTGCATCTACAATATTTCTGTCGCTACCGCTGTGAGAAATGGCTTTCCATTGATCGGCCTCAAAAAGCTTCAACGAAATCAGTTCAAAAATAAGCCAAAAAGAGAGTCCCAAGAAGAAGAGATATATAATCCCCACCCTGAAGATGATGCTTCTTTTTATGGCCATGTGTCTCCCTCCTCCTTATTTTTTATCAACTTTTAATACCCTCGGGGGTGTTTTAAGTACTTCTAGCCCCAACCCTGCTTGCTGCACCCTTCGAACCACCTCCGACTGCCGACTCATCTGCATGAGTTCGGATGATGTTGTGATCGCCTCATATTTTAAGTGCTGAACCTCTCTTGTAAGTGCCACCTGCTCCTTCAGCAATTTCTCTACACTATAATGATTATTGATATAAATAAAGGCCAAAAAAACCAGAAAAATCAGAAAGGGTCCTTGTTTAGCAACCGAAGCACTATTAAAAACCTGTCCATTAAGAAAATCCTTTAATGTGTACCCCTTTATGTCCTGCATCGCTTCACGACCAGAATCAAATTCATTCATCGAACGTTTCTCTTCTGCCATAGCTTTTGATTAATTTAATATCAAACATTTTCTGCTCTTTCAGCTATTCTCAATTTGGCGCTTCTGGCTCTTGGATTCAAACTTACCTCCTCTTCCTCCGGAACAATTACCTTTCGGGTAACCACCTTAAAAGGGGTATTGGCGTGTCCAAAAATGTCGGTTTCAGGTTGAGATTTTTCAACATTCCCAGTTCGCATAAAGTTTTTAACCATCCGGTCTTCCAGCGAATGATATGAGATAATGACCAATCGACCACCGGGCTTTAGAACGCTGTATGAACTTTCCAGCATCTCCTTCAGTGCCTCCATTTCACCATTTACCTCTATGCGCAATGCCTGAAACACCTGACCGTAAAACCTTGCGGCGTCCTTTCGTGGTGCTAATTTTGAGGCCAATTCCTTTAACTCCCATGTGGTTTTTAAAGGCTTTATATTGCGGTAATTTATTATTTCTGAAACCAACCGACGGGAAGATGAGATCTCTCCATAAAGTTTAAAAACAGTTATCAACTGTTTTTCGCTGTAGGTATTTAAAATATCAGCAGCTGTAAATGATTGATTCTTGTTCATTCGCATGTCCAGATCGGCATCAAAGCGAAACGAGAATCCACGGTCGGCTGCATCAAAATGATGAGAGGAGACTCCTAAATCAGCAAGAATTCCATCCACAGGCATTGCTTCAAGATATTTCAGAAACTGATAGAGGTAGCGGAAGTTATGCCTGACAAATTCAACCCGACTATCATCAATCCTATTTTCCCAGGCATCCTCGTCCTGATCGAACACAATCAATCTGCCGTTGTTAAGTTTTTCGAGAATTGCACGGCTATGCCCACCTCCTCCAAAAGTAAGATCAACATAAGTCCCATCGGGTCTTATGTTGATACCATCAATGCTACTTTGCAACAAAACCGGTATGTGATAGGTGGTATTCATCCCGTTACTTATTATCGTTTTGTTTACTCTTGTCTATATTCCCCAAAATAGATTCCGCCAGTTGTCCCAGTTTTTCAGGATCTTCGGCAATTGAGTGATATAGATCCGATGCCCAAAGTTCAATATGGCGATCCACACCAACCATAACAATATCCCGCTCTGCACCAACCTGCTCCATTAAGCGGCGTGGAATCAAAAATCGCCCATTACCATCTAGTGTAACTTCAGCAGATCCACGAAAGAAATCACGTAAAAACTGCTTATGATTTCTGTTGTATGGATTCAGTTTTTCACGCAAACGGTCCAACTCCTCCTCCCAATAATCATAAGGGTACAACACGAGACAATTTTCAAACAGATCTTTTCGCACAACAAAACGCATTTCGTCCTGCCCCATCGCTTTTTTAAAAGCGGCAGGCAGCACGATACGCCCTTTTGCATCGGCTCTGCATTCAAAATCACCTATAAATGTGACCATTACACTTTTATCCTTTAGATGGTAAAGGTAAAACTTTTTTATACCACAATCAACCACTTTAACCCACTTTATTTCCATTTTTTATCAAAAAGCATACAAAACCCAGATACACCGTAATATTCGTACAGTCTATCATAATAAAAACAAGCCAACGGAGAGCTGAAATCCTAACCATTTCGCATTTTTTTCGTATACTTGGGGGCATTTTGAAAATGTTCGTTTGCAAAACAATAAGTGATCAACCAAAAATAACGAGTTGTGGAAAGAAACAATCAGGATCCTGATTCAGAAAAGGAACTGCTTATTGACATTGAGAGGGTTTTTGCAAGCAAAAACCCTGCATTATTGAAAATTATTCCCGGTTTCATCGTCCGATATCTAAAACGGATCACACATCAGGATGAAATCAATCAATTCATCCACTCAAACCGGAATAAAAAAGGACTTGAATTCTCTCGTGCCATTTTAGATGGATTTGGGGTGGATTATAACACACAAGGATTAGATCAAATTCCATCCAGTGGAAGATATCTCTTTGCCTCCAATCATCCCCTTGGAGGAATGGATGGCATTGCTTTTCTGTCTGCTGTTGGAGAAAGATTTCCCAATTTAAAATTTCCGGTTAACGACATCCTTATGAATATTAAGGGACTGGATAATATTTTTCTACCCCTTAATAAACACGGAGCACACTCCAGAGAAGCAGCCATTGCACTGGAAGAGGCGTATGCTTCAGAAGCACAGATACTGATGTTCCCCGCCGGACTTGTAAGTCGCAAACAAAAAGGGATCATCCGGGATCTGGAGTGGAAAAAGAACTTTGTAAGAAAAGCCATTCAACATCAAAGGGATGTTGTGCCTGTACACATAACAGGCAGAAACACCAATTTCTTTTATAAACTTGCTAATATTCGAAAAAGGCTGGGCATAAAAGCCAATATTGAGATGCTTTACCTTGCTGATGAATTTTATAAGCAAAGAGGAGAAAATCTGACCATTAGATTTGGCACACCCATATCATGGAAAAACCTTAAAAATGAAGCGAATCCCACACAAAGCGCTGAAAAAATAAAGAAAATGGTCTATGAGTTACCAAAAATCAACTAATTTTGCATCAAATTAAAATACAATCAAATAAATGGATTCCATTAAACCAGTAATACCTCCGGTGCCACGGCACTTGTTGGAAGAAGAGATGACCAAAGAGATTTTCGTCAGGAAGACCAACAAGGGGGATAACAGAATTTATGACTTCTCTGCGGAACAGGCACCAAACCTGTTGAAAGAGATTGGAAGACTCAGGGAGTTGGCATTTAGAACAGCAGGAGGCGGAACAGGTAAAGAAATTGATCTGGATGATTATGATACATCTGAAGTACCATATAGGCAATTAATAGTTTGGGATCCCGACGAAAAAGAGATACTCGGTGGATATCGCTACATCATGGGCGACCAGGTAAAAACCAATGAGAAAGGAGAGGTTGAAATTGCGACATCCAAAATGTTTAATTTTTCTGATGAGTTTATAAAGGATTACCTGCCACATACCATTGAATTGGGTCGGTCATTTGTGCAGCCGCAATATCAATCCAGCAAAATGGGTGCAAAAAGTCTTTTTGCTCTGGATAATTTATGGGATGGCTTAGGCACGCTAATCGTGAACAACCCACACATGCAATACTTTTTTGGAAAAGTAACCATGTACACCCATTATAACCAGGAAGCTAAAGATCTTATCCGCGCATTTATGGGGGTATATTTCAGAGATAAAAATAATCTTGTTTACCCGAAAGTACCTGTCAAAACGTCAATTACCGACGATATGGTGAAAGAGATTTTCTCCTGCGACTCTTACGCCGACGATTATAAAGTGCTCAGTAAAAAGGTACGCGAATTGGGAGAGAACATTCCTCCATTGATCAATGCCTACATGAACCTTTCACCATCAATGAGGACATTCGGCACAGCTGTAAACGAAAGTTTTGGATACGTGGAAGAGACCGGAATTATAATAACCATAAAGGAACTTTACCAGGCCAAAGTAAACAGGCATGTTGAATCCTATAATCCAAATGATACCCACGAATAACGAGGATTATCAAAAAAACAAATGAACCAAAGGCCATGTGGAAAAGTTTAACTTCCGGATGGCCTTTTTCTTTTTTTTCTTTAAATTACCAATAAATTTAAGCTATTCATCAAATGAGCCATATCGTGCGCTTCAGCGCACAGGAGAATGACTCAGTGGCGAGTTCTCCCGAAGCAGCTGGAGCAACTGGAAAACAAATTATAGACACATGAAACGAGTCCCGTATCCTCGGGACGAGTTCTCCCGAGGCTTCGGGAACAATAAAAAACAAAATATAAACAGATGAAACAATACGATCTCGTCATTATTGGAAGTGGGCCTGCCGGTTTTTCAGCTGCAGTAAGAGGTGTTGATTTTGGAATGAAAGTTTGTCTGATTGAGGGAGGGCATCTTGGCGGGGCAGGCATAATGAACGGAGCACTCACCTCCAAAACCATGTATGAATTATCCTTAGATTATTCCATTGCGGCACGTGTAGATAGAGGCTACAGAGCTAGTGGTTTAACTGTTGATTACAAACAGGTAAGAAACACAGTAATTCAAGCCGCCAAGGAGAAGCAATACCAGATGAGGAGTCAGATTGAGACTTTTGCACGAAAAAAACAAATGCAAGGCTCCATCACATTGATTCAGGGGATGGCCTCTTTTTCTGACAGAAATACCCTCTCGATAAAATCAGAATCAGGTGAAGAGCAGGTTAAAGGTGAAAATATTCTGATTGCAACGGGCTCAAGACCAAGAAAATATCCCGACCTTGAAGTAGATGGCGAAAGAATTATCAATTCAGAAGGCATTCTATCTTTAAAGCACTTCCCAGAAAGAATACTTATTATTGGCTCAGGAATCATCGGTTGTGAGTTTGCCACCATCTTTTCAAATTTCAAGCAAACAGAAGTACACCTTTTGGACAGAGCAAACCGGGTACTTCCATATGAAGATGATGACATAAGTGATTACGTAGCCGAAAATTTAAATGGCAATGGTGTAACCATCCATCACACGGCCCAACTGAGAACAATCGTTAAGCATCCCGGATATCTGGAGGTAATTCTGGATTATGATGATGGGCACAGTAAGGTTCTTGAAGTTGATGTTGCTCTCATATCAATAGGTAGGATTTCAAACCTGAAATCTCTGAAACCCGAAAATGCAGGATTAACACCAACAGAGAAGGGAACTCTTGAAATAAACGACAATTGTCAGGTTATTATAAACGGGAAACCCTCCAACATTTATGCCGCAGGTGATGTAACAGGACATTCTCAATTATACAGTGTGGCTGAACTTCAGGGACGCAAAGCGGTGGAAAAGATGGCCGGGAAAGTTGGCTATCCGCTGGACTACTCACACATGAGTACGCTGATGTTTTTTAAACCTGAAGTGGCTGCAGTAGGAGCCAATGAAAAAATGCTCCAAAAAGCAGGAGTTGCCTATAAAGCAGCCTATTACTCAAACAAACTGATAAATCGTGCCATTGCCATGCGAAGCACCACAGGTTTCATAAAAATACTTGTAAGTGATGACCATGAACAACGAATTCTAGGCATGCGCGCTTCAGGCCCACAAGCATCATCATACATTGTTTCTGTGGCGCACCTTATAAACCAGGGGGACAGCCTTGGAGAAGTTCTGAAAATATTTTACCCGCACCCCAGCGTGGCCGAAGGGATACAAGAGTGCCTCAGGACAATTGGCGAACGATCAATATATAAACCCATGGCATTTCCTGATGATATTTATATCAGAGAATGGAAACCCGGAGATCAAAAGGATAAGAGCTAAATCCCGCTTTTATTTTCGTAATATCCGTAATCTTTAAGTTGAAAACAGATCGTGTGATGAATAATTTCTTTAACAGAAACGCAAGAAAAACAATGATCATTGTTTTTACATCCATGTTGATTATTTCAACATGGTTCATTCTGCCATATTATTTAAAAAGAGCGATTATTCATCAACACCCGGGAATATATGATTACGAAATATTTCCTAACAGAACAATTGAAATAAACTCCCCCCAACCATGGCCTGTATCATCATTATATGGAATACCGATCTTTTCAGATGAACAGAAAGATTCCGTAGAACTGATGAAAACCACAGCATTTTTAGTGATAAGCAATGACTCGTTAGTATTTGAATATTACGCAGAAGACGAGGACAAAACCAACATATCCAACTCATTCTCTGTCGCTAAAAGCATCGTTGGCCTGTTAATTGGGGCAGCTATAGACGATGGCTATATAAAAAATCTTCATCTGCCCATTGAAGAGCTTTTACCTGACTACACCAATTTACACGGACATGGACTAACACTCGAACATTTGCTGACCATGAGTTCGGGAACAGATTGGGATGAAGCATATAGCTCAGCTTTCTCCATTACAACTAAAGCCTATTATGGCAATGATTTAAACGCGCTCATGCACAGAATAAGTGTAACTGATTCGCCGGGAAGCTCTTTCAATTACAGGAGTGGCGACACCCAACTTCTTGCCACTATTCTGACTCGAAAAACCGGGATGACCGTATCACAATATGCTTCAAAAAAGCTTTGGCAACCCGTGGGAGCTGAAACACCTGGACTATGGTCGCTTGACAGAGAGTACGGGATGGAAAAGGCATACTGCTGTTTTAACAGCAATGCCAGAGATTTTGCAAGAATCGGGCAACTAATCCTGAATAACGGTAATTGGAATGGAAAACAAATTATTCCCGAAAAATACATTCAGAAATCAATAACTCCTGCGTCTCACCTAACAGACCGGGATGGAAATCCCGTGGATTTTTATGGCTACCAATGGTGGATCATGCAATATAATGGGGAGAAAATTCCATATGCAAGAGGCATATTAGGCCAGTATATATTTATTGTACCGTCCATCAACACCATCATTGTCAGGTTGGGACATGAAAGAAGTGATATAAGAATAGGAGAGCACCCAATTGATGCTTTTACCTGGTTAAAAACTGGAATAGATTTGCATAAGCAAATCTATTCACGGTAGTCTCCAATAAAAAGCTTCGTTTTAACAACAAGACTGATAAGCCCTTGCACTATTTCCTTCAACGTAATTTATGAAAGCCGAATTCACCACCTTATTTCCACCCGGAGTTGGATAATTCCCCGTAAAATACCAGTCGCCCAAGTCATTGGGACAAGCCTTATTTAAATTCTCAACGGACTGAAACAATACCTCAACATCGGCATCAATATCAATAGGACGTAGCATTTCGGCTACTTTATCAGAAATCTGTTCATCGGTAAAGGGTCTGTAAATATCCTTTACATAATTAACCATCTCCTCTTTGGGAAGGTTCATCTGCGATTTACACTTCTCATAAACTTCTGTTATGGTACTCTCTAAACCGTTATCTTTTAACAACTCAATGGCTGCTCTAAATGCACAAAAGTCAGCCAGACGTGCCATATCAATACCATAACAATCGGGATACCTGATTTGTGGAGCCGAAGAGACAATAATTATTTTCTTGGGATGAAGACGATCAAGAATCTTTAGAATACTCTGTTTGAGAGTGGTTCCTCTTACTATAGAGTCGTCGATAACCACAAGTGTATCAACTTTATTTCTAACAATTCCATAGGTCACGTCATAAACGTGAGCCACCATATCATCTCTCGAAGAATCAGCTGTAATAAAAGTTCTTAGCTTAACGTCCTTAACGGCAATCTTTTCTACCCGGGGTTCACGGGAAAGAATTTCTTCCATCTTTGCTGTATCAGGATTGACGCCCAATTTCCGAACCTCATCAAGTCTCCACTTCACCAGATATTCCCTGATGCCTTCCATCATGCCGTAAAATGCAGTCTCGGCAGTATTTGGTATGTATGAGAAAACAGTATCTTCCAGATTATGATTTACCTTATTTAGAATAAGCGGAGCAAGTAACCTTCCAAGTTCTTTTCGTTCAAGATAGATCGACTTATCGCTTCCCCTCGAAAAATAAATCCTTTCAAAAGAGCACGATTTGCGGGCTTGAGGAACGCTGACCATCTCCTCCTTGATTTGTCCATCTTTTTTTATAATAAGAGCGTATCCCGGCTTTAATTCCTGCACCTCATTGGCTCTAACGTCTAAAGCAGTCTGAATTACCGGACGCTCAGAAGCAACTACCACAATTTCGTCGTTATAATAATACGAGGCAGGACGAATACCCCATGGATCGCGCGCTACAAAAGCATCTCCATGCCCCAGCAATCCTGCAAGCACATATCCTCCATCCCACTTTTTACTTGATCGTTCGAGAATTTTGCGCACATCAAGATCCCTTTCAATGAAACTGGATATTTCACGATTGCTATAACCTTCATTCTTAAATTGTCGGAACAGCAACTGATTCTCCTCGTCAAGAAAATGTCCTACATTTTCGAGAATAGAAACTGTATCGGTGTAATCCTTTGGATGCTGGCCTAATTCGACCAAAGCATTGTAGATTTCATCCACATTGGTGAGGTTAAAATTACCCGCCAAAACAAGGTTTCGCGATCTCCAGTTGTTTTCACGCATAACAGGGTGAACATAATCCAGCGAGTCGTTTCCAAAAGTTCCGTACCTTAAATGTCCAAGATACAGCTCGCCTGCAAAAGGAAGATTCTCCTTAGCCCAAACAGAATCACAAAACTGCTCATGGTTATGATCATCATCGTATTGAAAATGTTTAAATATTCTTGAGAACACATCCTGAATAGGATTGCTAAGATTAGACCGCTCCCTGAAGAGATATTTTTTACCTGCAGGCTGATCTATTTTCAGATTTACAACTCCGGCTCCGTCCTGTCCCCTGTTGTGCTGCTTCTGCATTAGCAGGTAGAGTTTATTCAGCCCGTAACGCCATGTTCCATACTTTTCACGGTAGTAATCCAAAGGTTTTAGCAACCTGATCAGAACCACCCCACACTCATGTTTTACTTGATCGCTCATGTTGAATTATCACAAAAATATTAAAGCAAATTTATCCTGTTTTAAATTATAATTCCAATTTTAAAACCAGGAAACTTAATCACCAACCAAATACCTTTAAACAAAAAACCGCCGTAATACGGCGGTTTTTCTTATATCAATTCCTGTTAAAATCGTCCAATCTGATGGCCGGTTCTCTGACCACATAGCTATTTGGAAAAATATCCCGGACTTTCTTCAGCAAAGGTAATGCTTCATGTTTGTGTCTGAAACTGCCTACTCTGACCCTCCAAAATGGGGCGTTGTATTCAACCAACACACGCTCATCGGGGAACTGACTGAGCAGCTTCGTCCTGACTTCCTGTGCCTCCTGTCTTGCTTGCGCACCTGTACCTGAATATAATTGAATGCGATACCCTTCAACACCAGGCATGTTTCGATTATTCCGTATATAGTGTCCCATCATCTGTTCAACGGCTGGTGATTGGCGGATAACAATACGCCCCTCGCCCATTCTCCGACTTTCAACTCGTGCAAAAGGAGAATCCCCTACTGTCGATCTCCCTTCCTGACCAAATGCCAAATGACATAACAAACTAATTATTGCGATAAGAAGTACCTTCATCATTACGTTATAGTTCAACAGTGGTGATTAAAAACAAAAGCTCTTAATCAAGAATTGTACCATCCCACTTTTTTTCATGACAAAGATACTGATTTATTCTCTTTCGGGAACGACCAAAAGGGGCAAATCTGAAAGATTGAGTAATTCGTTGGCAAAAGGATGAAAAATACTATCAAAAGGGTTCATTGTTTTTCTAACTGGAAGCGCTATAATGGTAACATCCTTGGCATGTGCATATTCGAGCATTTCCTTTGGCCCTTCGGAACCATCTACCTGAATGGCTTCTACGTTCAGGAAAGGATCTTTTTTGAGATATTTTTCAACCTGATGCATGTAAGTGTTAACCCGCCCAGACATAAACCATTTGGATTTTTTATTGACTCCTGCGACCAATACAGAAGCATTGGAAAGTCTTGCAAACTGAGCAACCTGAGGAACTATTCTGCGACTCACTTTCTCTGTATCAATTGGAAGTAGAATCTTCTGGTTCTCTTTAAAAACCATCTCTTTTCGAACTGCCAAAACCGGACACGGAGCATTAGCTACCAACCTGTATGCATTGCTGCCAAGCCAACGATCTTCAAACCCCGATACGCCATGGGTTCCAATTACGATAAGGTCAGAATCATCATAATGAGCCTGATTTGTGATTTCACGAACAACATTCCCCTCTCGAATTTTAAAATCAATCTGACCATTCTCAACCACATAATTATCGCGCACACGTTTCATCAGATAATTCATAAAATCCACGTCCATATCTTTCAGAGCCAAATCCGGATTATTTTTGGCAAATTGCGGATGATACTTTAAACCGGTTCGTACGTGCATCATTCGAAGTTTTGCCTTTATCAGGTTTGCGATATCCAAACCCATATCCACAGCAAAAATGGAGTCTTCAGAGAAATCAACCGGAACTAAAATGCGCTTCATGAATAAAAAATTAGTAATTCTAGAATAACAACCACCAAAACCGATTACTCAATCGGTACTTAACTGGCGTATACCCGAATTATGGTTAAAAATTAATGGTTAAGTCTAAATTATCATGGAATACTTAAAAACGAATATATAAACGAAAACTCAATTTAACAATTTCTAAGCATTTTTCAGTTTTTACGACACTCAGAGTGAAAGGTTATACCTTATATTGAAATTTATTCAACAATTGTATTTTCCACAATGTGGAAAATATATTCGGACAATGACAAATAATATAATTTTTTGCAGACCTTTTATATATTTTTATTTCCTAAAAAATTAAAGATGCCATGAATAAGCAGATAAAAGAATTCAGAGACTACCGTTCTAAAATGAATGAACGGATCATAACCTCCGATAATCTGGTACTAAAGAGGTTGTTTAACCTTGACACAAACACTTACGCTGAGGGAGCTTTAAGCACAAGAGTTAAAGAGATGCTTGGATTGGTAAGTTCGATGGTTCTAAGATGTGACGACTGCATTAAATACCACTTGGAGAAATGCTATGAACAAAAAGTGACAACAGAAGAGATTATGGAGATTTTTTCTGTGGCAAATATTGTGGGTGGAACCATTGTTATTCCTCACACCAGAAGAGCCTTAGAGTACTGGGATCTACTCAACAACTCAGAGAACCAGAAGATTTAAACAGCTATCCGGGATCATCCTTATACAGGCTTTTATTATTGCAATAAATTTCATATATTGAATGTTTAGTGTAATTTTGTACAAAACCATCTAAAAAGAATAATGGTGCACGAACATCTGTTGGACTTTGAATCGATAAGACCATACGAGGATCAGGAGATTCAATCAGTTTTCAATCGTCTCAAAAGTGAAAAATCATTTCTCAGGTTGCTGGGTTTTCTTTATCCGCAATTGCCCCCAGAGCAATTTATGGATAAACTGATGCATCTGAAATCCATTCGGCAATTTCAGGAGCAGGTTATTTCAGCTTATGTAAAGGACGTTATAAAAAAAACCACCAAAGGTGTTACAGTTGACGGTCTGAAGAAACTCAATAAAAAAGATTCCTATCTGTTCATTTCAAATCACAGGGATATCGTTCTTGATCCCGCCATTTTAAATGTCCTGCTTTTTGAACATGGTTTTAATACAACAGAAATTGCCATCGGTGATAATTTATTGATTTATCCCTGGATTACTGATCTGGTAAAACTCAACCGTACTTTTATAGTTAAAAGAAACCTACCCATCAAGCAAATGATGGAAAGTTCAAGAGTGCTATCATCCTACATTCGTTATACACTTTCTGAAAAAAAGCACAGCATCTGGATTGCTCAAAGGGAGGGTCGTTCAAAAGACGGCAACGACAGAACACAAATCAGTCTTTTAAAGATGCTTAATATTGCCGGCAAAAACTCGCTGGTGGAAAACTTTAAAGAACTAAAAATCGTCCCTGTTTCAATCTCCTATGAGTTTGACCCGTGCGATTACCTTAAAGCCATGGAGTTTCTTAATAAAAGAGACAATGCAAGTTATCAGAAAACAAAGCAAGATGATTTGATGCACATGGCAACAGGCCTGAGAGGCCGAAAAGGAAGGGTTCATTTTGCTTTTGGCCAACCTTTGGATAAAGAGTTGGATGCAATTGATGCTTTGACGGTAAAAAACGACCAGTTTTCGGCACTGGCTGATTTGATTGACCGACATGTTCATTTGAATTACAAGCTATGGCCGGGGAACTATGTTGCACTTGATATGCTAAACAAAAGTGACGAAAACGCCAAAAACTACACAGGCAAGGAGAAACTGGTATTTTTAGAGTATCTGGAAGACCACATCAGCAGGACTAAAGGTGCCGATCGCGGTTTTATTTACAACTCGTTATTGGAGATGTACGCCAATCCTGTAGTTAACCAACGCTCCTACAACGTGGAAGCCGACTTATAGTTTGAAGCAGCCATTTCGCCTGCCAGAAATCCGGTTGAAAATGCAATTTGCAGATTAAATCCGCCCGTGTTGGCATCCAAATCGATCACTTCACCGGCAAACCAGAGGTTTTTCAAAAGTTTAGATTCCATGGTTTTGGAGTTTATCTCCAAAACCGGTACTCCACCAGCAGTAATAATGGCTTCTTTGTAACCGGGATGACCGGTTACAGTAAACCTGAAATCCTTCATTAACATCAATATCCGCTTTCGCTCTTTGGCATTAACCTGGTGACACAACTTCTCACCATCTATGCCCAGTTGCTCCAAAAACACCGGTATTAATTTGGAAGGAAGCCATAGCTTAAAAATATTATCCAACTGCTTCTTTCCGTGCTCATTCAGATCCCGCAACAAACGCGCGTCCAGCTTCTTCTCATCCAACGCAGGTTTTAGATCTATTCCAATTTCAACATTGTTACCATCGGAAACTAAATCTACCACATGCCTACTCAAGGTAAGAATGATGGGACCTGTTAAACCATAGTGAGCAAACATTAACTCACCGAACTCTTCGGAGCTTTTTTTCCCGTTAACCCATACCACGGCCTTTACATTTTTAAGTCCCAGTCCTTGAAGTTTCCCGGCCAAATCTCCCTCAGTAACAAGCGGAACCAAAGCCGGTCTAACGTTGGTTATCGTGTGTCCTGCCTGCCGGGCTAACTCATAGCCATCGCCGGTTGAACCCGTAGCCGGATAAGATTTTCCGCCGGTGCAAATAATCACATTTTTGGCAAAATAATCCACACTCCCACTTTCTGAAACAGTACGAATCCCTTTTAATTGGCCTTCTTTAATTAATAATGATTCAACGCGGGAACGATACACAATATCGATGTTCTCCTCTCCCATCCATGCTTTAATGGCCTTTAAAACATCAATGGCTTTATTGCTTACCGGAAAAACTCTGTTTCCCCGCTCAGTTGTAGTTTCAACGCCAAAATCATGTAATATTTTCAGAATATCATCTTTGAAAAAGGTTTTAAAAGCGTGTTTTAAAAAGCGACCATTGGGAAATATATTTTTGAAATATTCCACCTCCGTTCCATCGTGAGTAATATTGCATCGTCCCTTACCGGTAATGAGCAATTTACGTCCCGCCTGACGCATTTTTTCCACCAACAACACCCTGGCTCCCAAATGCGCCGCTCGTCCGGCGGCCATTAAGCCAGCCGCTCCGGCACCAATTATTATGACATCGTACTGTTGAGTGTTGCTCATTTAAAGAAAAGTTTAGGAACCATTTACTATTTTATGTTATCTGGCCATAATAATGTCCGCCCCTATTTCCCGAAGAAACTCATTGGAAATAATAACGGGTAAAACAAGGTAGGTTATGCGCAACTATGGATAAAGCCATGTCGTTATTGTTCTAAAAACTATTAAAGCTCTTATCATCAAGGTGTTTTTCAATTTCTTTCCTCAGCACAGGCAGATGCTTTGAAACAATTGCCCAAATAACAACATCATCAACTTTATCGTATCCGTGAATTACCCAGTTTCGGGTATCTACAATCTGTCTGGCATTCTTTATATCCAATTCCGGGCATAACTTCAATGCCCGGTTCATTGCTTCACCAATTATTTCTAATTCTCTTTCAATGCCCCTACGCAATAGTTTATTATTCTGATACTCGAAGAAATCCCTACGTCCCCCAAGATATTCGTTAATAGAATCGATTGAGGTTCTTATATCATATAAGTATTTTCTAACTTCACGCTTCATAAATTAACGATTTTGTTTCATTTACACTCTCTATGAAATATGGATTTGAAAGTGAGCGCTCTGTAACAATGTCAATTTCCCGATTAAAAATCTCTCTAAGCTTATAATGAAGGGTGAAATAGTTGTCAGCATATTCTTCAAAAGTAATATTATCCAGAAAAGATATGAGGAAGTCGATGTCACTATCTTCACGAAAATCACCTGATACGACCGAACCAAATGCGTAAAGTCGTTTAATTTTAAGTTGCCGACATAAGCGTATTATGTCAGCTTTTTTATTATCCAGGATTGCATTCATGACTCTTTTTTTATCAAAAGTAATCAAATTGCCTGAGATTATCTCATGTTATTCTGTAGCTCTCAACTGAATATAAAGCTCTTCCAACTGACTGAGGTGAATAGGTGAAGGCGAGTCAATCATTACATCACGGGCAGCATTGTTTTTGGGAAATGCAATGACATCACGAATGGAATCAAGTCCGGCAAAAAGAGATACCCAACGGTCGAAACCAAAAGCTATTCCACCGTGTGGTGGCGCACCATATTTAAAGGCGTTCATTAAGAATCCGAACTGATTGCGCGCTTCCTCATCGGTAAATCCAAGAACCTCGAACATTTTTTTCTGTAGCTGATCGTTGTGAATACGAATAGAACCCCCGCCAAGCTCAACACCATTGATAACAAGGTCATATGCATCGGCACGAACTTTACCGGGATCACTATTGAGTAATTCAAGATCGTCTTTTACCGGCGAGGTGAAGGGGTGATGCATGGCATAAAAACGCTGCGAATCTTCGTCCCACTCGAGTAATGGAAAATCAACCACCCAAAGCGGTGCAAACACATTTTTATCGCGTAACCCTAATCTGCTGCCCATTTCCAGACGAAGTTCACTCAATGCATTGAGAGTTTTGTTTTTTTGACCGGCAAGAATCAACAGCAAATCACCCGGCTTTGCCTCAAAAGTATCAGCCCATAACTTTAGCTGCTCGGCATCAAAAAACTTATCGACAGAAGACTTAAAAGTGCCGTCCTCATTATATTTCACGTAAACCAATCCCTGAGCTCCTATTTGCGGTTTCTTCACAAAATCGGTCAGTTTATCGAGTTCCTTTCTGCTGTATTCCCCGCATCCTTCGGCACAAATACCTCCAATGTACTCGGCGTCGTCAAACACCTTGAATCCTTTGCCTTGGACCTGAGTTGTAAGATTTTTGAAAGTCATCCCAAAACGGATGTCAGGCTTATCAGAGCCATAGAATTCCATGGCATCGGCATAACTCATTCTTGGGAAATCATCTTTAATTTCGATATTTTTCACCTTACGAAACAGGTGTTTCGTAAGCCCTTCAAAAGCTGAAAGAACCTCTTCCCGACCTACAAAAGCCATTTCACAGTCAATCTGTGTAAATTCCGGCTGACGGTCGGCTCGCAAATCCTCGTCCCTGAAACATTTTACAATCTGAAAATAGCGGTCGTATCCCGCCACCATCAACAACTGCTTAAACACCTGTGGCGATTGTGGAAGCGCGTAAAATTGTCCGGGATGAACCCTTGATGGAACAACAAAATCGCGGGCTCCTTCGGGTGTGGATTTAATAAGGAAAGGCGTTTCGATATCCAAAAATCCTTTTTCGCTGAGGTAATTACGGATTTCAATACCCATTTGATGGCGCAACTCCAGGTTGCGGCGCACGGGAGTGCGACGCAAATCCAGATAACGATACTTCATTCTGAGTTCATCACCACCATCGGTATCATCCTCAATGGTAAATGGCGGTACTGCCGAAACATTTAATATCTCTATTTTTTCCAGAATTATCTCAACATCACCAGTGGGAATCTTACTGTTTTTGCTGCTTCTTTCAGCCACTGCCCCCATTACCTGAATCACAAATTCACGCCCAAGTTTATCGGCTTTAGAAGCCAGATCCTCACTTGATTCAGAGTTAATAACCAATTGGGTGATACCGTACCGGTCGCGTAAATCAATAAAGGTCATTCCTCCAAGGTTACGAACACGCTGTACCCAACCACTCAGGGTCACATTCTTATTTACATCTGCTATTCTGAGTTCACCACAAGTATGAGTTCTATACATGATTTTTGTTATTTTGAATTCTGTTGAAAGATAAAATTCCTGATATTGATGATGGCTGGCAACTAAATTTTCTTTTGATGTACCTTGCAAAAAGCTTTCGTTTTTTACATTTTCAAATATCTTTGCGAAAATAGAAAGAAAAAAAAAGAAACGCACACAATCGTTTATGAGATTTATCTCATAAACGAATATTCTACACATTTTTACAAACTTACTATGGATAAAATTGATTTTACCGATAAGTATTTCATGCAACAGGCATATAAAGAAGCCCGGGAAGCTTTTAACAAAGATGAAGTACCGGTTGGAGCTGTTATTGTGAGTAAGGGTCAAATTGTGGCAAGAGCGCATAATCTCACCGAAACCCTGAACGATGTAACCGCTCACGCCGAAATGCTGGCCATAACCTCTGCTGCTGAAACATTAGGTGGTAAATATCTTAACAATTGCACACTTTATGTAACCCTTGAGCCTTGTGCCATGTGTGCCGGAGCTTTAAGCTGGGCCCAAATAAGCCGAATTGTGTATGCTGCACCGGATGAAAAAAGGGGCTTTTCAAGATTAACCCCGTCCCCCATACATCCTAAAACTGAAGTTGTGTCAGGAATTATGGCAGAAGAGTGCAGTATGTTGGTAAAAGAGTTTTTTGGCAAAAAGAGGTAGTTTGCGTATATCTTTGAAAGCCTTGCCAAATTATCTATCTTTATGTAGAAAAATGACAGAAAATGACATCAACCATCATAACCTCCACCCCCACTATTGAACTGGCTCGTCAATTCATTGAAAACACAGGGAAAAACCTCTTTTTAACGGGCAAGGCCGGCACGGGAAAAACAACGTTTCTGCGACAGCTCAAGACCAATTCTCCAAAACGGATGGCCGTTGTGGCTCCCACAGGTGTCGCTGCTATTAATGCCGGAGGAGTAACCATCCACTCCCTTTTTCAACTCCCGTTTGGCCCACAAATCCCCAATCATTACCTCCCTCAAAATCAACAAACTCCTGAATCAAAATTTCGTTTTAGCAGGGAAAAACTCAATATTTTAAGAAGCATTGACTTATTGGTGATTGATGAAATAAGTATGGTTCGTGCCGATTTGCTTGATGCCATAGATGGGGTTTTTAGACGATTCCGCAACAGAAGCAAGCCTTTTGGTGGCGTACAGATATTAATGATTGGTGATTTACAACAGCTGGCTCCGGTAGTCAGACGCGAAGATTGGGCATTACTGGAACAGCATTACTCCGGGCCATTCTTTTTTCAGAGCAAAGTTTTGCAGCACCATCCTGTAGAAACCATCGAACTGACCCATATTTTTCGCCAAAATGATGAGACATTCATCAACGTTCTTAACGAAATCCGGGAAAACAAGCTCACTACCGAAGGATTATCGATACTCCAAAAAAGGTATATCCCCGATTTCAAAGTCCCAAAAGGTTACATCACACTTACTTCCCACAACAAGCAAGCCGATGACATTAACCGGAAAAATCTTGATGCCATAAAAGGATCTCCGTTGGTTTTTAAAGCGCGGGTTGAAGGAGAATTCCCTGAAACCAGCTATCCCAATGACTTTGAACTAAAGCTGAAACCCGGTGCGCAAGTCATGTTTACAAAAAATGATACTTCCCGCGAAAAGTTATATTTTAATGGTAAAATTGGAACTATTGATCGAATAATAAAGGAAACCGTTTACGTTAGGTGCTCTGACCCCGACATGATTCTGGAGGTAGAGCCTGTAGAGTGGCAGAATTATAAGTACACGCTTAACCAAACCACCAATGAAATTGAAGAGGAGGTAGTTGGTAAGTTCATTCAATATCCACTTCGGTTGGCATGGGCCATAACAATTCATAAGAGTCAGGGACTTACCTTCGACCATGCAGTTATTGATGCCAACGCGGCATTTGCACATGGCCAAACCTACGTGGCACTAAGTCGCTGCCGAACCCTGGAAGGATTGGTTCTCTCCTCCCCAATAGACCAAAGAGCAATTATCTCCAGCAGTTCGGTGAACCACTTTATTCATAAATCCACATCCAATCCGCCCACATCTGAAAGAATAAAAAGCTTTCAGTTGGAGTATGAACGAGAACTGATATTTGAGCTATTTGATTTTTCACAACTTAACCGTCGGTTAAGCCGTCTCCATAAAGAGATTTCCCAAAATCACAGTGTGATTTTTGGGAACTTTCCGGATGCAGTGAATGAGCTTTTACTGCAATTCAGAGAAAAAATTCAATCAATATCCGAGAAATTTAATCAGCAGCTCAATCAATTGCTAGCTCTTCAAGTTTCGGCAAGCGAGAATCAACAATTGCAGGAACGCATCAAAAAAGCAGCTGATTACTTTCTACCTGAGTTTGAAAAACTCTTTATACCGGTTTTGGAAGATCCGGATTTTGAAACCGACAACAAAGAGATCAGAAAAACCATCAACGATCAGATTGATAATATTCAGAAGAGTTATACCACCCATCATCACTGTCTGGATGCATGCCGGGAAGGTTTCACAATAGCATCTTACCTTGCAGCCAAGTCTGTTAGCAACATTGAAAAGAAACTAAAAAAACCGAAGCAGCCTTCAAAGACATCCAGTTCATCAGCCTCTGAACGGCCTGAACTTTACAACCTGGTAAGAGCATGGAGAGATCAGCAGGCCGAAGAGTTGAACCTGCCGCACTACATGGTTTTGCAAACAAAAACCATGGTGGATTTGGCAAACAAACTTCCCTCATCAATTAAAGAGTTACATCAGATCAAAGGGGTTGGAAAACGTAAAGCTGACCAATTTGGAAAACAGATATTAGAGTTGATTCAATCTTATCGGAAAGAGAATGATCTTGGTGAGGCAGAATTGGACTTTAGCCCAATACCGGGTAAAAAGAAGAAAAAACCCACCTGGAAAACATCTCTGGAGATGTTTAAAGCAGGTGCAAAACCTACTGAAATAGCACGAAAACAAGGGCTTGTCGTATCAACCATCTACAGTCATCTGGCAAAAGCCATTGGCATGAACGAGTTAGACCCGGAATTGGTTCTGAGCAAAGATAAAATTGATGTTATTTCACAATGGATTGAAAAGCATAAAACGTACTCAGTTACCAGTGTATTTACAGGTTTAAACAGAAAATATACCATGGACGAGATAAAAATAGCAATGGCAACAGCAAGGGCTGGTTATTGAATCAGAACCATCTCCAGATCATTATCATAACCCAGAAAATGCCACCATAAAGAACAGGTATCAGATAAAAGGATACCGCCATTTTTTGAATGCTGTTTTTGCGATTCAGAAGGTAAACGATGCGACCACTTAAATATATTCCTGCTGAAATAAAGATGGTAATAATAACAGATATGGCCAGTTCGGCCAAAGGAGAAACTTTCCACAATACAATGGAGCCATCAAGAATCTGATTTGCTGTTTCCACACCACTCCAGTCTTTGCTCAAATGCTGGAAATAAGGCAATCTGCTGACTGCTTTAACAATCGACTTGCTTAAATGAGCAGCTGCCATGATGGGTAGAAAAGCAATTCCGTAATTTAATAAGTACGATTTTAATCCCATTCTACCTCCACCAATGCGTAAACCCAACCATGGAATGAACCAAATCAGGACAGGTAACATGGCAAAAATAATAACTCCATGCCAAAACACACCCCAGGCATGCGATTCAACGGAAAAAGGAGAAATCAAAAAAGAGGAAATGCTATTTAAAATCCCACTGGTAACACTCCACTCCACATAAACCTGTGATATTACAAAACCTGAAACAAGCAACAAGAAAGTCATCTCAGCCATATTCAGCGGCTTAAGTCGAAAGAGGCCATTGGCAAATCCCACATACTTTAAACCGGGGTTTGGGCGTTGGGGGTTTACTTCAGACTGAAACCGGTCACAGGCTTTTAAACATCCGGCACATAATATACAATGATCATTATTAACAATTTTTGCAGGATACAGATCAACTCCACAACTTTTTGAATTAAGATGATATGTATATTTTTTATGGATACATGATTTATCGGTACAACTATTGCAAACTGATGGCTCCTTTACCCGCCATCCCCAAAAAGCCAATCTGGAATATAGCCCCAATAGATATCCAACCGGACAAACATATCTGCAGAAGGTGTTTTTTTCGTAAATGATACCAATAATAACAGATACAAGGATGATGGATAATAAATATACCGACATGTAAAATGGATTCCTGTGAATGGCCAATACCTGCATCCCCACCAATAAAATAATGGTATAAAAAAGTGTGATTGCCCAACCCGACTTGAGCCATAAAGGCCGCTTCTTTTTAAACCCTATTTTTGCTGCGAATGTAGTGATTATTTCTACCGGGCATACCATGCACCAAATACGGCCGAAAACTATGGCCAATAAAATAATGGCAGGCCACCAATAAGACCACACCATCAGATTTCCGAAATTGGTATTTCTCAAATGCCGCAAAACAGAAGAGTCGGTGGAGTGTGCCTGAAAACCGGACACCAAAAACAGAATCAAGGCAATTAATGAAAGATATTTAAAAATAAGAGGCCATGATGACCTTACCAAAATCCGATTAATGTACTCTACCATACGCAAATTCAAAATTCACTGTATATTATTTAATAGCTCGTTATTTTTTTACTCCCCACATTATCATACACATGCGAGCCTACAGCTCTACTATTCAATTAACTGGCAATAAGAAGCTTGCTTGTGTCTAACATCTAAAACTCTAACGATCTCTTGTTATTACTTCGTTTGATAATCCATCTGATACCAAAACCTATCAGCAGTAGAACCATGCCTGATGTTATAACCTCCCATGGCAAAGCTATTGACATCATAAGGCATCCAATTAATCCAAGAACAGGAATCGCTTTTCCGTATAATTGCTGATTTTTGGGTTGCCTGATGGCCGACAAATTTGTTATACTATAGTATAGCAATATCGTAAAAGTAGCAGAACGAACAATGAACTCAAAAGTGCCAAGCAGTGTTAACAACAAAATAACAAAACCGGTAAAGATGATTCCTACAAAAGGCACTTTATACCGTGAGTGTATCTGCTCAAAAAAACCGGGAAGATCATTTCGGCGCCCCATCGCCAAAAACATCCGGCTGATGCCCAAAATCTGACTTAACAATACTCCCAGCATGGCAGTAGAAGCACCAATAGTAACAACAAGATGAATTCCCGGAGCAGTTAAACTTTCAGCAACAACCTGTAAGGGAGAAGAACTTGCGGCCATCTTTTCTGCTCCAATTACACCAACAGCCACAACCGAAACACCGGCATACAATAAAACGGCCGATAGGATGGTAATGATGACAGCACGTGGAATAGTTTTTTCAGGTTCCCTAACTTCTTCGGCCAGAGTTGCAATTCTTGCATATCCGGTAAATGCGAAAAACAGTAGCGCAGCCGACTCTGCCACTCCCGAAAAACCAAAAGGCGCAAATGGAACAAAGTTCTCTTTTTGTACAGAAGAAATTCCCCCTACGAATAGATATAACAGAGCCAAAAGCGTTACTGAAACAATAATCAGGTTTAATTTCCCCGCTTTTTGAATGCCAAAATAGTTGGCAAAAGTGAGAAGAATTACAGCTCCCACCGAATAAAACACAGGTGAAATCAACGGCAGGAACTGGTAAAAATAACTCCCAAACCCTATGGCAACAACCCCTGCTGCCGACAACTTACTCAATAAAAACATCCACCCGGCTGAAAACCCCATGGCAGGCGACAGCAAACGATAACCATACTCATAAGTTCCCCCGGATTGAGGATACACTGCTGCAAGCTGTGCAGAACTCAAGGCATTAAATGTAGCAACAACTCCAGCTACAAATAGTCCAATCAGAAATGCAGGTCCGGATACCCCTGCTGCCACACCGGTTACAACAAAAATTCCGGCTCCAATAATCGCGCCTAAACCTACACCTACAGCATCTTTTACCGTAAGCGCCCTTACCAATTCCCCCTTTATCACAATTAGAAGCTTTTCACTTAAGTTGATTATCCTCAAATTCTTTAATAATGGATGCCGCCGCATCCATGTCCTTCTCCTTTATGTATAAATCAACTACATCCGGAGGGCCTCCATAAAAACCCGCAGCAACACCGGATTTAAAATTGTCCTTTTTCAATGAGGTTATTCCAATCTCTTCAAGCCGGCCTTTCAGTATCAGTACTGAGACCTCGCTTGCGGTAAATATTTTTACAATGTTATCGTCAGACATAATCATAAGGTTTTTTGGAAGTCATAAAACGATATATTGACCATTTATAATTGTGAAGTTAAGATACAAATTCTGGGTTACTGCTACAACGATTCAGGTTAATTAATAATTAAAATTTAGATCTAATATTTTGGTATCAGCACCCCAAAACTCAGAGCCGGAACCCTTAGTGCTTCATTCAACTGTTTATTTGATATATCAAAAAAGAATAGCTAAAGCCAGAAATCATGATAAAAAAGAACGCAAAGATTACACTTTGCGTTCTTTTTTATCTTATGGCCTGAAATCAACCCATATCAAAATCCAAAGGTTCTATTGGGCTACGCTTCTTTTTTGAGCCGGCGATGTACCCTGACTTGGATCATTAATTAACCGTTTAGTAAGAAAGCCCTGGGGGTAAGATGTAACATAGTTTTTTCCAAACAACCGGTTATGTATGGTAACGTTTTTATAAACATCCCAGTCGAACTGCCCTCTGGATCTAAACACCAAAGTGATAAAGGAAGAGGTTATAACAATAAAAGTTGAATATAGAATGGCAAGCCAAAGCATCTGACTTTGAACAGGTTCATGAAAGCTCAGTAATATAACTGCAAAAGCCACAGGGCCGTTTTGGATTCCTGTTTCTAAAGAGATGGCTCTTTGAAACAATGGATACATGCCAACAGCACGGGAAAACCAATAACCAAAAAAGAAACCAATCAGGCCCAATCCTAATGCCCCAATGTAAACCTCAACTGGGGTTTTCAGGAAAAGGCTGCCATGTCGGGTAAAAGCAGTAAAAACCAGATATAAAATAACAATTATACCAACAAAGCCTGCGGTATCTTCAGCCGTTTTAGCCCAATCCGGCCACTTTCGACGAATTACCATCCCTAAAAGAACCGGAATCAGAACCAAAATCAGTGAACTTACAATATTCCCGGTTGGGATAACAAATGTACCGGTTCCGCTTGCCTGCATTTCCGCATTGATTTGTGCAGTAAATCCTGATGTATAGAAACCCAGCAGAATTGGCATCATGATTAAAGCCAGCAGTGTAGAAGCGATGGTCATGGAAATGCTCAAAGCCACTGAACCTCTGGCAAAATAGGTGAACATATTTGAGGTAGTTCCCCCGGGTAAACATCCAATTAAAATCAGTGATATGGCAAACGCTGGATGAAAATTAAATACTGTAGCTATTGAAAATGCGATCAAAGGCATTAAACCAAATTGCGATAAGAACCCGATAAACACTCCTCTCGGACTTCTGGCTACTGCTTTAAAATCATCGATGGTAAGACTAGCTCCCATCCCAAGCATGATGACAAAAATCATCAATGCCAGCAGTATCTGATCGTGTGCATATAATAATTGTGTGCTAAATTCCATAAATCAAACGCTTTAAATCGATTCTGATGCAAATAACTCCTCTATAACATGGTTATACTTCTCTTGTATAACATGGCGTTTAAGTTTGTGCAGGTTGGTTAATTCCTCTCCAACCTGGAAGCCATCCGGCAATAATCGGAAATCTTTAATCTGCTGATATCTTACAGATCCATTCGACGTCATACGCCTGATCTCCTCCCTGATAATTTTTTGAACCTCTGGATGATTAACAATCAGCTCTTTCCCAGAGTTCACAGGAATGCCAATTTGGTGAAACTCCGATAAAACAGGGACAATTAAAGCACTGATAAATTTCTTATCCTGACCAACCAGCATACAATGATCAATGTACTGGCTCTGTTGCAACCTCATCTCGATTGGCTCCGGCTCCACATTTTCACCATTTGAAAGGACAATGGTAGCCTTGCATCGTCCCAAAATTTTCAGACAATTGTTATGGGTTATCATCCCCAAATCACCAGTCTTCAGCCATCCTTTTTTAATGGTTTGCTTTGTCAGTTCAGGCTCTTTGTAATAACCTTTCATAACCTGTGGCCCTTTTATCCAAATTTCACCTTTTATTCCCCTTCCACCATAAGGAAACTGGTCACTGGGATACATAACATTTCCTGAAACCGGATCAACTATTTTGATCTGCGTTTCCGGCAAAGGAGGACCAACAGTTCCTACAATCAAATTATTCGAAGGCCTTACGGAAATTACCGGAGAGGTTTCTGTCATACCGTATCCCTCAAGAACAGGAATCCCTACATTATTAAAGAATTGATCTATTTCTGCAGGCAAAGCACCACCACCTGAGATGGTTGTTTTAAGTGCCCCACCCGCTCCAAGTCTGATTCGTTCAAGCACTGCCACATTAAAAAATCCGTACCAGGGTAAAACCATTACCCAACGCAGAATGTGGAGAGGCAGCATAAGCCAGTGTTTCCAGCGAGATTGATGCTGCAACTTTAAATATCTGTTGGTAATATAATATTCGGAAGCCTTAAACTGCTTTGATAAATAGTATGCTATATGAAATAGAATTTGCCGAACAGGATGTGAGGATTTCACTCCTTTAATTATCCGTTCATGCAACTTCTCCCATACCCGTGGTGCAGAAGCCATAAATGTAGGCTCCACATTGCGCAAATCCTCTCCAAGGGTCTTAACGCTTGAATAGTAAGTACATCCACCAAAACTGATGGTGTACATTTCAATTACTCGCTCAAAAACATGCCAGATAGGCAAAATGGAAAGAACACGGTCGTTGCAATTATGAATCCCGGGTAACGTCTTTATTTGGGAAATTATATTAGAATGAGTCAACATCACGCCTTTAGGCGTGCCTGTTGTTCCAGAGGTATAAATCAATGTAAACAGGTCTTCAGGTTTGATGTCCGTCATTCGATCTTCCGTCCGCCTGTCTCCTTCAATTCTTAACCCTGATCCCAGATTAAGCACATCAACCAATTTCTTAACGCCATTTTCTGTGTGTCCATTCGGATCCATTAGGATAATCTCCTTTAGCAATGGCAATTGATCGCGCAACTCCAATACCCGCTTCTGAAGTTCAACAGTTTCAACAAATGCAAAGCGAATACCAGCGTGATTGATGATATATACCAGTTCAGAGTCTGTAACATCCGTACCTCTTGGCACATCAGCTGCTCCACAAAATTGAACGGCATAATCGGCCAACATCCATTCATACCGGTTATCTCCAAATAACCCGATATGTTCTCTTGCATTTACCCCCAGTTCAATCAGTCCTGTTGCCAGATCTAACCCTTGTTCATACAATTTTCTGTATGAAACAGGGTGCCATTCCAAAGCCCGTTTTCGGGTGGCAAAAGCTGGCAGGTCACCATAACATCTGGCTGCTTCCCGATAAAATAATGCAAGATTCTCTGCTACAATTCTTTTACTCATACAAGAGACGAATTTTTCCTTTTCGAACGGTTTGTTCTATATATTCATTTTTCGCAAATCACTGAACAATAATCCCTTATTCAACCAAGGCAACAAAAATAATCATTTGCATTCAAAAACAACATTTAACACTGAAGAAAAGTTCAAAATCATGTGTTCGACAAGTATCAAAACGCTGTTTTTACTGTGAAAATCAAAATCCTTCATCACAAAGGGAGGTTTGATGAACAAAATATAATTTTACCTCAATGTATAATCAAGCCCTTTGGCGACAGTTTTCTCTCTCGAATATTTTGATGGTATTGGTCTTTTGTGGAGTGCGCTCTGATAAATAAACAGTGTGTAAGTCGGGTGCTTTTTCAACTCTAGTAATCTTAAAATATTCCATCATGTCCGATGGCAGCAATAAGAACATTAACTCGTTTTCTTTCATGAATACAAAACAACAAACCTTTGAGTTAATTCTCAACTTTTTGGATTGATCCTTAAGCCTCTTTCTCCGCAGCCAAAATTGGAACAAAAAAAGAGAGACTATCTAACGATAATCTCTCTTTTCTATTTGGTGACTCAGCTGAGGCTCGAACTCAGGACCCCATCCTTAAAAGGGATGTGCTCTACCAACTGAGCTACTGAGTCATCCTTGTGCGCTATGTATTTTTCTCAAACGCGTTGCAAAAATAGGGTGTTAATTTTAATCTCGCAACAAAACCACCTAAAAAAAATGCTATTTTTCGTTACTAAAACCTCAACACAATCATAAAACTCATAAATATAAGCCTTTGTAGCTCAAAAAAACTTTGCTTTCAATTCAGAATTTCTTAAATTTAGAAATATTGCGTACCTAAATAAGAACAATGGAAGTTAAACGAGAACCTGCTGTTGCGGGGTTGTTCTATGAAGATAACCCCGCTCTATTGCTTGAGCAAATCAAATCTTTATTTACAGGTACAGAAGTGCCAGTTGGAAAAGATCATGTCAAAGCACTGATTTTACCTCATGCAGGTTACATATTCTCAGGAGAAGTGGCTGCAACCGGGATTAATCGGATAGACCCCAATTCTAGATATGAAAATATTTTCCTGATTGGAACCAGTCACAGAATAAGTTTTAATGGAGCCTCTTTATATCAAGGAGATTATTTTATCACCCCACTTGGAGCAATCCCTGTGAATCATGAGTTGGTTCGAACTATTTCCTCAGAATCACTTTGTTTTAACTATAATTCTGATGCCCATATAAAAGAACACTCGCTTGAAGTTCAGTTGCCTTTGCTTCAATACCATCTTCAATATAATTTTAATATTGTCCCAATCCTGATTGGGACAAGGAGCCTCGAAACTTGCGGGGAAATTGCTGCGGTTTTAGAGCCATATTTTAATCAAAATAATCTATTCATTATTAGTACTGATTTCTCCCATTACCCCAATTATAACGATGCTGTTGAATTAGATACAGAAACAGCTAAAGCCATCATAGAAAACAATCCTGAACTGCTTTTAAAGACTTTGGAAAAACATGATAAAGAGAATACACCTGGCTTATCAACTTCTCTATGTGGATGGTCTTCTGTTTTAACTTTAATGTATATGACAGAAAACAACACCAACCTTAAGTATACCCATGTACAATACAAAAACTCCGGGGATTCACCGATAGGGGACAAGGCTGGGGTAGTTGGTTATCATTCCATTGTTATAACCGAAAGCCAAAATGAGTTCGAATTATTGAAAAACGAACAGGAGTGGTTGATTCGGTGTGCTCTTAATACCATTAAGGATGCCATTAATTCACGATCAACTAACTTACCTGAAGATGAAATACCCGATGGGGTGAAAATATATGCAGGTGCTTTTGTGTCGGTATATTTAAATAACGAACTCAATGGTTGCATAGGTCATATAGGTAGCGATGAACCGCTTTGGAAGAATGTTATAAGATGCGCAAGGGCTGCAGCAACAGAGGATAATCGCTTCTCAGCGATTGTGCCAGAAGATTTTGATAAAATCTCAGTAGAGATTTCTGTGCTAACGCCACCCAAAATGATTGATAACATTGAATTGATAATTCCTGGCAAACATGGTATCCTGATAAAGAAAGGCTCACAGCAGGGGACTTTTTTGCCACAGGTAGCAAAAAAAATGAATTGGAATACATTGGAGATGCTTGAGCATTGTTCTCACGATAAGGCGAAAATCGGGAAAGATGGATGGGAAAAATCTGAAATCTATATTTACGAAGCGATTGTTTTTAAAAGCAATCAAGCATGAAGTAAATCATTCTAAACTATTGAATGAATGAGAAATACATTGGTCTAATGACTCAATTTCATACGGCGTTATATTGGAAACCGGGTTCAGAAGGCGTTAATTGTTACTTATGCCCTCATTATTGTCAATTAAAAGAGGGTGAAACCGGTTTGTGTCGCACCCGCCTAAATTATAAAAACAGACTGGTTACTTTAGCATGGAATAATCCATGCGCTATAAACATTGACCCCATTGAGAAAAAACCGTTGTTTCATTTCCTTCCGGGACATCGAACTCTCTCCATTGCAACCAATGGCTGCAATTTGCGGTGTCTTAATTGCCAGAATCATCACATCAGTCAATGCGCACCCGATACAAATACAGTCAAAACTGTTACATCTTCAGATGTTGTGGATTTCGCGCTAAGACATTCATTGAAATCAATTTCATACACCTACACAGAGCCCGTGGTATATTACGAATATATGCGGGATGTGGCCGAAAAAGCAGCTGATAATGGCCTGAGAAACGTGATGGTATCTTCAGTATATATCAATCCAAAACCACTTAAGGATCTTTTACCTCTTATTGATGCCATTAATGTTGACTTGAAAGCATTTGATGAAGATGTTTATCAAAAATTATCAGGGGTTTCCCTTAAATCCGTATTAAAGAGTCTTGAGATCATTCTGAAATCCAATACATGGCTTGAAATAACCTGTCTGGTTATTCCGGGCTTTTCAGATAATCCGGAGCATATTGAAAAAATGTGCAGATGGCTAAAATCAAATGGCTTCGACAAAACACCCATTCATTTCTCGAAGTTTTTTCCTGCTCATGAACTAAGTCATCTTCCGCCCACTCCTAATCGCTCAATGCTTAATATAACAAATATTTCGGACACCTGTGGATTAGAATATGTTTATATAGGAAACTTGCCAGGAAATAAGTTCGAAAACACATATTGCCACAATTGCGGCAATATGGTTATGGAGAGAAGTGGGAATACTTTATTAAGCAACTCCTTGATTTCAGGCTTGTGCCAAAACTGCAATCACTACATACCAGTAATTCAATGACATAAAACATACACAACCTACTTACTGATCATTCTTTAGAAAATAAATGATTACTGATGTTTGTCATAAATTTATCATCATTGATCAAAAGAAAGCTGCTTTTCGTCTATTCTTTTTATGATGTTCGATTTCAAATTTTACTTTTGTCGAGTTAAAATTTTACATAACGTATTAATCTTAATCAATTAAAAAGATGAAAAACACCAGATTCCTATTAGTGCTGATGTTGGCACTTAGTTTTGTATTTAGCAGTTGCGATGATGATATCAGAACCTCTGCTCTAACCATTGATATGCATGAAGAAGCTACCATAACCGCTTATTTCTACGCAGAATTAAACAAGAAGCATTTAGGTCTTGAATTTGCACCCGATGGCACTGAGGTGCTTGTTTCAATAAGCTACGGTGATTTAAACCCAGGTGCAGGTTCAGGTAACTGGACAAAGACAGCAGCCATTCAGAATGGGAAAATTGAAGTAACTGTTCCTGCATCCACCACAGGTGTAACTGTGACTTTGCTTCCAGCCGAATTTGAGTATGAGCAGGCTCAGGAGCAGGGTGCTGCCAATGATAGGATCCCGAAGATTTTTAAAGTGACTTCAGGAAACACCATTAGCAATGTGCGTTCTGGTCAAAACAGATACCATCAGGTAATATATAATACTCAGGAGACTTTTAGAAATTTCAACGAAACCGTAGTTGCCAGAATCAGAGTTCAGGCAATTTTTAATGATGAGACCTCTGAACTTGTAGATGCTCCAAACACAACTTCAGTTACTGCATTCACTACTGGTGCTGATGGAAAAGGATGGGCTTCGACTGCCACGGTTGGAAGTCAGGGCGTTTTGGAAATTACTGTTCCAAAAGGAGAGCAGGTAAGCTTTGAATTCATCGCAGATAAACGAGTTACAGATGCGGAAAGCACTACTGGTTACAGCACAAAGAGGTACAAATTTTCTGCTTCAAGAACATTCAACACTTTTAACCCTGTTGCGGCACCTGTTACTTTTAGTTCTCAGCTTTGGGAGTAAGTAGTTTCAATGTTAAAATAATAATGTATTTAAAGAACATCGAAAAACAGATCTGATGAGAATAATAATTTCTATAGCACTCCTTGGTTTTATCATTGCCCCTTCATTTGCGCAAATAAACAATGATGGTATTGCATATGGCGATAATCAGGAGAATACAACACGAACCAGGCATGCGAGCGAATATTTCCCTAAAGCAGGGGATATTGCGATTGGATTTGATGCCACTCCGTTCCTCAACTACGTTGGGAACATGTTTAACGGAGCTACCAGCAACTCTCTAAACCTAGGCGATAATACATTGCATTTTAGGTATTTTTTGACTGATTTTTCGGCTGCTCGAGTGGCTTTAAGAATAAACAGCCACAGGGACATGAATGCGTTTTATCTGGATGATCAGGCAGATCAGGCTCTTGATCCATTGAGCCGCAGCCAGGTTGAAGATCGCAGGTTAACCTTCAGCAATAATTATGAACTAAAGCTTGGTTACCTGATGTTTAGAGGAGAAAATCGGCTAAGGGGCTTTTTTGGTGGCGACCTGTTTTTAGGTTACGAAAAAATGCGTAGAGAGTTTGAGTATGGAAATCAGATGACAGTCGCAAATACCACTCCATTATCAGTTACAAACTGGAACAATGGTAATACTGCAAGCCAGGCATCCAGGATTATTGAGTCTACACCCGGATCAGTTTTCAATATTGGATTGGGTGCAGTTATCGGAGCAGAGTACTACTTACTTCCAAGAGTTTGTATTGGTGTTGAAACTGGTCTTGTTTATGGACAGACTTTTTATGGACAGGGACACCATCAAAGAGAGGTTATGGTGGGAAACAATCTTATTAAGGAAGATTTTGAGGATTCTCCCAAAAGTAGGAATCGTGACGCATTTACCACCTTCCCGTACACTTTTGGGAATATGTTCCTAATGATACACTTTTAGTGATTACAGTTGAAATAGTTTATAATTTTTAGTTTGGGGGACTGCCTTTAAAGGCAGTCCCTTTTTTATGCAATATCTAAAGTATATATTTGTATAAAATATATGCATTTGAGAGTCAAATACACATACTTAATATTCATTTTTATCCTCATTTTTCCGGTGGTGGTATCCGGACAGCAGGATCCTGTGGTTAGAAAAGTAAAGTTTAAAGGAAATGATAGCTTTTCTAATAAAGACCTGATGAATGAGATATCCTTTACGCATGGCAGGTGGGTTACCCGGAAATTACTGGGGAGAGAAACTTCATATTACAGTGAAGATGCATGGGACATGAACGTAAGGGAGTTAAAACACTTTTACCAATCTCAGGGCTTCATGCACATAAAAGTGCATGAACCGAAAGTGAAGTTCAGTCGTAACCGGCAAAGAGCAAAAGTTACTTTCGTTATTTCAGAAGGAGACCCCGTAATTATTGAATCAGTTAAATTCACAGGAGAGAATCCTGAAATAAACAAAGAACTAAACGATCAGGCCGAAACAAGAAGAAGCATACTGGAAGCCCGAAAAGGAGAACGCTTTCAGGATAATAAAATATGGAACGATCGGGATCGCATTACCCGATTCATGGTTGAAAAGGGTTATGCATATGCTGAAACAGAGCCGGAAATAAGAGCCGATACAACGCGAAATAATGCAACTGTAATCTGGCAACTGTCACCCGGGCCGGTAAGTTATTTCGGAGAAGTTACCATTGAAGGAAACCAGCGCACTCCAACAAATATTGTTGAACGCCAATTGGCTTTTAATCAGGGAGAATTATACAGCAGGCAAAAACTCAACAGATCTCAACAGCAAGTATTTCAGCTTGGAACTTTTCGAGTGGCGTCTGTCAGAGCCAGACTATCCAGGGATTTACATGATACCATTCCGGTGCATATCTCCATTACAGAAGCGCCCCAAACCTCAACAAGGGTTGGGGTGGGTTATGGACGAGAAGATCAGTTCAGAACTTTTATAGATTTTCAGGTGTTGAATTTTACAGGAGGAGCCCGACGCCTAAATCTATTTGCCAAACATTCAGCACTGGAACCATACCGCTTTGAAGCAACCCTGACTCAGCCTGCTGCTTTTAGTCCCAACTCAACTTTGGCACTCTCTCCATCTGTCAGGAGGATGAAAGAACCCGGTTTTGAATTGTTTACCTACGGGGCAAACATCTCTCTTCTTCAAAGAATCAGTGAAAGAGTGAGCGGTTCATTCAATATTTATTACGACAATGTAAACCTTGACACAACTTCAGTAGCATTATTTGAAGATACTGATTTTTTGGCAAAAACATATTCAAAAAGTGGTGTGGCTACTGGTCTATTTTATGACAGCAGTTCTCCCCGATTTGATCCCACACGGGGATGGATGATTGCCTTCAATGCCAGAGCCAATAGCCTTGTTTTTACCGGCGACTATCCGTTTTTAAAATATCAGATAGAAGTTAAAAAATATCAACCATTTTTTGAAATTGCTACTTTGGCCACAAAAATAAAGGCAGGTACTGTTCACTCAGTAGGAAACAATACAGCTATCCCGGTTGAGGAACGTTTCTTTTCAGGTGGTAGTCGCTCTGTTCGCGGGTGGGCACGGCAACAACTCGGACCTACAGATAGCAATGGAGTACCCGTTGGTGGGAAATATTTGTTTGAAATGTCTGTTGAACCAAGGATAAAAATAGTTGGCCCACTTAGCCTGGTTGCCTTTATGGATGTAGGTAATGTGTGGCAAACTTTTGATGACGTGGAGATAGGTGATATTCGTTTTTCTGCCGGGGGTGGCATCCGCTTTGCAACCCCTATCGGGCCAGTGGGTGCAGACATAGCTCGTCCAATTTGGGATGCATCCTCCAGCTGGCAATTTCACATAAATATAGGACACGCGTTCTGATGATATGAAGAAATTAATCAACATATTGATTTGGGCTATTCTGTCACTTTTCTTTTTGGTGATGGGGTTGCTTGTTTTTACCCAAACTGCGCTGTTCCGAAACCTGGTGAAAAATCAAGCTGAAAACATCATCAATAAAAATGTGAATGGCACGGTTAGCATCGGATCAATTCATGGAAACTTCTTTACTCAAATTGAGATTCACGAAATACATGCTTCATTGCCTGATGGAGAACCATTGCTCTCTCTCGATAAAGTAAGCTTAAAATATTCACCATGGCATTTGCTTAAAAACGTCATCAAAATTGATGACATTTTAATGGAGCGACCTGAGGCTTTTCTCCAACAGGAAAATGATTCAGTATGGAATTTTCATCACTTTCTGCCACAACAGGAACATCCAAAGGATGTTCCTGATTCAACTCAGATTAAACCATTTCCTTTTTCAATTAAGATTGGCTCCTTTCATCTTTCAGATGGAAATATTCATCTGGCCATGAAAGACACCATAATCCCCGATCGAATTGAAAATCTCGACATCAACTTAAATGGTTCATATAGCGGGGAAACACTTAAAGCCTCTTTGAACAACATTTCATTTAAAACCCAAAACCCCGATCTTGAGTTAAGAACATTGACGCTTTTATTTGAGACTGACTTTCAGAAATACAATATTCGTAATTTCTATCTGGAAACTGCACATAACTCCATAAATGCAAATGCTTTGTATGAAGGGATGGAGGCTTTTGATGCGGACTTAAACTGGCCTTCGGTTAAAACGGAAGAGTTTGCATTTGCATTGCCGGACATTGTAATTCCGGCAAATCCTGACTTTTTGTTTAATGCCAGTCTCAAGGATGACAGGCTAACATTCAGATTGGGATTGAAATACCATGAAGAGGAGATTCAGGTTTCAGGGTATGCTGATGGCTTTAGTGCTTTGTCGGACAGTAGCCGACGAGAAAAGACTATTATCAACCTGGACTTGAGAGTTGATAATTTCATTCCGGGGAACTGGATTGAAACAGCTGATTTGCCGCTGTTGCTGAACACCCGGTTAAACATCAGTGGAAACGGACTTACAACCAACAGTATGCCTTTGCGAGTGAGAGGCAGTATTTCCGGAACAAGATGGGCAAACTATTTTCTGGAAACCGGAGATATCGACATCACCTATCTTGCCGGAGATACCAGAGCCAATATTAATATTCTCGGAGATTTCGGGAGTCTGTCAACCATCGCTTCGCTTAACATCAATGATCCAAATGGGCCATTCGTTGCGAATATAAAAACAGACAACCTGGCAATTCACCAGATTTTGCCTGAAGTAGTTGACAGCACTTGGGTAAGCTTGCAATTGGACGCAAAAGGCGAAGGTGTTGGGACCGGGGATCTGAGAGCTCGTTTTGAAGTATCACTACAAAATTCAATAATCGAAAAAGTGCCTGTTGACTCCATGTTTCTTTCAGGTCTGTTTGCAGATGATTTGCTGACGCTTGATACGCTGATGATTAAAAATCAGTCTGTGGATGTTAAACTTAAAGCAGATTACTCATTGAGTGGATATGTTCATGCTGATTTGATTGCAGAGATTTACAATACCGAGGCTTTTTCGGCCTGGTTTTCCCAACCTGCGGATTGGGAAAAGCTCTCGTTGAACCTACAGGCGCATGGTCATACCGACAGTCTGACAGTCTCTTTGTCAGGAGAGTCTTCACATCTGAAACTAGACACAACACTTGCTGTAAAATATCTGGAGCTTCTCGCATCAGGTCAGCTAATAAAAATGAAGCCAGACGTTGAACTTTCGCTTTTAGCAGCTGGAATCAATGCTTCCGGAAATGAGGTTGACACACTCACTCTTGCCGGCAGTTACAGGGATGACCGTTGGAATGCACTTGTGACATCCATTCTGCCTGAAAAAATGAAGTTGATTCTGGATGCTTCCGGAAACATTGGAGATGTAATGGAAATTGAACTGCACCAGTTGGATTTCGATTCGCCTTATACGGATATTGCCCTAATGGATCCTCCGGTTCGAATCACTTACAGTGATTCAATCATTCATTTGCAAAATTTTGGATTGTTTGATAAAAATAACGAAGATTTTCATCTCAAAGTCGAAGCCATGTTTCAACATGGAGACTCATTGAGGTTGAGCACTTCAATTCAGAATTTCAACTTGGAATTACTCTCATGGTTCGGGATTTCTCAAACCTATATGAAAGGTTTAGCCAATTTGGATATATCTGTTGAAGGAAATCGTAATGGTTTCCGAATTGATGGGCACTCTTTACTGGATGATGTGGAGTTGGAGCCACTTGCTGTATCAAGAATCGCAACAAATATTTATTACCCCGGCGACACCGTGAAGATTGAAACTGCCATATATAACCGATCTGATGAATCCATCAACATAAAAGCCGAAACCCCACTCGTCATGAATCTGACTGACAGTCTTGTGATTTCCTGGCCGCAAACAGTCAGAGCTCATTTGTGGGCCAATCAAACCAGGTTAAGTGGTTTCTTCCAGAATTTACCAGGTATAGATCAGCCAAAAGCATTAATGACCATCGACTTAAAAGCCGATGGACACATCAATGATCCTCACATAAAAGGATCCATTGATATTATAAATGGAGAAGTGCCTTTGCCGCGATTTGGAATAAATTACAATGACATCCGTTTAAAACTTTTGGTTGACGGAACCAACATTGACCTCGACTCCCTTTTTGTAAGGCATTTTAATGGATCGATGCTTGCCCAGGGAAAGATTGTGATGGACTCCACCTTGTTTTCGGGCAAAGTTAAATCAACTGATGTGTCAATGAGAGCCCGTCAGTTTTACGTTACCCGCCATCGTGATTTTGAAGCACAGATTAATGCAGATGCTTTTTTCAGGGATGTTGATGACAATCCCCGCTTTGGTGGAAACATAAGGGTGTTGCGTTCCAATTGGAATTTACCGGCCATTATGCAACTGGCTCATGACGAGGCCGAAGTAAATGAACCTTTGTTGGTGCAAGCTGTAAGGCGCGAACAGATGGCCGAAACAGAAGGCGCCGACACCATTCGTATCAGGGAGGTACGCGAAAGAAGAACTGGGTTGATGGATCAGCTCACCGGTTCCATTAAATTGAACATCCCGCGGAACACCTGGATTCGTTCACCTGATATGCAGATGGAGCTATTTGGAGATTTAGACATTGTTAAAAACAGTGAGATTTTTGAACTATTTGGCAATCTGGGAATTCATCGTGGGTTTTATACGCTTTATGGAAAAAGACTGACGATTCGTCAGGGTGAATTAAATTTTACCGGTGGCGATACTTTTGATCCCATTGTGAATCTTCGCGCCGAATATGTATTCAGATCCCGTGACAGAGTCCGGCACGTGCTGACTTTGATTGTGTCGGGAAGAGCTACCGATCCTGAAATTAGGTTTGAGTTAGATAGCAATGATATTACCGAGCAGGATGCCATGGCATATTTATTGTTTGGACAACCCTTTGATGAACTTAGTTTTGGCAACCAGGAAGGCGTTTCAAACGCCGTTCCCTCAAGATTGCTTACCGGTTTGGTTTCAGCACAGCTGACAAGAACCATCGGTTCAACATTTAATCTTGATATGATTGAGATTGATGCCGGCGATAATTGGCAAAACACGACCTTTATGGTGGGGAAATATATCACCAACAACCTCTTTGTAACCTATCAAAGAAGTTTTGGCGAAGCAGGAAGTGATGCTATAACGCCAGAAACCATTACTTTGGAATATGAAATCAGCCGTCGTCTTTCGTTGAGGCTGATGCAGGGAGATGTAAAGGACTCTGGAGTGGACTTGATTTTAAAATTTGAAAGGTAACAGAATGGACTATTTGGTTATTCGAAAAAACCAGCAAAAAGTAAATGGCCTGATTAACGAAAAAAGGCTTAAGGAAGCCCTTGATTTACTTTCAGATCTGGTACGTGAAACACATAACAGTGAGATCATTGACAGTCACTACAATCTTGAAATGACTTATAAAAGCCTGTTAAAATATACTGTTGAAGGATTTACCGATCCTGAACGCCAGAAAATATACAACCATCTGGTTACCGACATCTATAAACTGGCCGATGACACTTTCCTATCTTTAAACACAAGGTTTGGTCAGGGGGTGTTTTACGATTTGCGAAGGAAATATAAGGATAACCCGGAGTCAATATACATTAATACATTTAATAATGCTATTGACGAGTTGGATAAGTACAGCCTAATGGAGGGTGATGACCAACCTTATGGTGATGAACTCAACCAGGAATTCCTGAAATTATTTGAGTTGCTTCTCAGCCGGGAAGAGTTATATGCACTAAAAGATGAGAGCGCTGTAGCAAATCTGTTTAAAGGAGAAAAAATGCCCTGGCCTCGCCAGTGCATTTTTGTAAGTGCCATCACCATTCACCTGCTGATGCACTTTAATTATTCTGCACTTCAGCTCTTGTTTGATCTGCTTAAACATCCACATCAGGAGATAAAACAACGAGCGCTTGCAGGGCTATTACTGGTTTTATACAAATACGACAGCCGCTTGTCACTCTATGGAGAAATAACTGAAAGACTTGCTCAAATGAAGGAATCTGATGTTACAGAAACCATATTGCAGACTGCGGTTATTCAGATCATGCGCACCCGCGAAACCGAAAAACTGGCGAGGAAACTTACAGATGAAATTCTTCCCGAAGTTGCTCGCATTCATCCAAACCTAAGAAATCGACTTGATTTGGATAACATCATTGGCGATAAATTTAAGGAGGGGAAAAATCCCGATTGGGAAGATATCTTTTCAGATTCTCCGGAACTGATGAATAAACTTGAAGAGTTTTCAAAACTTCAAATGGAGGGATCTGATCTGTTTCTTTCAACATTCAGAATGCTGAAACATTTCCCGTTTTTTAGCCGCATGGACAATTGGTTTCTCCCGTTTTCATACCCCAACCCAATTGTGGCTGATATTTTGAAAAATGAATCGGCTCCATTTCAAAATCCCGATCTGTTGAAAGGTATGGCAGAATCCGGAATTTTATGTAATTCAGATAAGTTTTCGCTGATTTTGAGCATTCCGCAAATGCCATCAGCCCAGAAGGGAATGATGGGACAGATGTTTATGGCTGAAATTGGAGCAATTCGAGAAATTGAGAAGAGCGACCAATTAATAGGCCCCGAGAAACAGGCTCTTTCCATCTCAAATCAATACATACAGGATCTGTATCGGTTTTTCAGGGTTTATCCTAAAAAGGATGGTTTTGAAGATCCATTTTCATGGAGCCTCGATTTTTATAACAAATGGTTTGTACAAACCATTTTTAAAGATGGTGATTTTTATCTGAAACTTGGAGAATACCTCTTTAATAAGGATCGATACCCCGAGGCATTAGAATGTTATAATGCGGCCTCAGATATGGCAAAGCCTACCATGCAGATTTTACAAAAGCAGGCATTTTGCCATCAGCAAAATGCACAATATAAGCAGGCTTTAGATCTTTATTTAAAAGCCGACCTGTTTAATGATAAACAGGTTTGGAATCTAAAAAAAATTGCACTCTGTTACCGTCATCTCAACAATCCGGAAAAAGCACTGGAATACTATCAGAAAGCAGAAAAAGTAAAACCTGACGATCTCCACAACCAATTGAGTATAGGTCACTGTTTATTGGAGTTGAAGGATTTTGAACAAGCTCTGAAATACTATTTTAAAGTAGAATATCTGGCTCCTGATAATAAAAAAGTATGGCGACCTATTGTTTGGTGTGCTTTGGCCCTCGGCAAATTTGATCAGGCCGGGAAGTACTGTGATAAGTTGTTGCAGAACCAGCCTTCGTACCATGATTACATCAATATGGGACACGTTAAGTGGTGTGAAAAGAACCGTGAAGAAGCTCTGCAATGGTACCAAAAGGGAATAAAGCAGCCCGGGTTTTCAATGAAAGAGTTTCTGGATACGCTCCAAAACGACAAAGAGATATTAACTAAACACGGGGTAGATGAAACTGATATACCCATTATGATAGATCAATTAAGGTATTATCTGCAATCTTAATATTATTGTTTATTTCATTAAAGAGGTGGAAAAGACTCGCTTACTGTTTGTCTTTGAAGATTCCAATATTACTAGATAAATATTTCAGGAAATATGCCCAAAAAGAAAGCTGTTATAGAACTATACAGTTATGGAATTTATGCACCCTGGGACAGAGAGTCCAAGCAAATTCCAAAATTACTGAAGATTACAACTTATATACCCGTTGAACCGGAAATTGAATTTGGTTACGTATTAAAAATCAGGAAAGCCAAAGGTTCTAAAATTACCTTTATAATGAATCACCCACCTTTCAGAGATAGTGAGGGCAATGTATCACCTCCTTTTGAAGGAAGCGAATTTGTGAACAGTAATGATTGGTCTTTTTTCCTGGGAGATACTGTTTGGCCTCCATACGAGGATAAAGCAGGTATATGGGAATTGATTACTTTTCTTGACGGGGAAGAGATTGCCAGGAAAACATTCAATTTATATAGCAGCGATAACGATTAAGAGAGGGTTATGCTAAACAAGAAAGTACCGAAAGCGATTAGTACTAGTACTATAATCACCTCAATAACAGAATAAATAAAAATCTTGCGTTTAAGTTTAGCAATGGTTTCTGTCTCCTTCTCCTCTGTTCTTAAAATATTAAACTTCACTTTTCTTTTTTTTCAAAACAACATTCTTATTTGACACTCTCTAACTACAAATAAAAAGATTAAAATTTACTCTTCCAACCACTGCATCATAGGTTTATGATAATTTAACTCTTTTTCCTGATAAAATAAGGCTTTTCCGGGATGAAAAATTAAAAATTGTTTTCAGACAAAGTGTTCTTTTTACATTTTACCCCAAAACACACGATGCAAGATTGTTTTTACACGTTAAATCGGAAATGCATGATGTCTCCGTCACAAACTTTATACTCCTTCCCTTCAACATTCATTTTGCCTGCTTCTTTACAGGCATGCTCCGAACCATATTTTACATAGTCATTGTATTTAATAACTTCTGCGCGAATAAATCCTTTCTCAAAGTCAGTGTGGATTACCCCGGCAGCCTGAGGCGCAAGTGCACCTTTCGGGAAAGTCCAGGCTCTTACTTCTTTTTCTCCCGCAGTAAAGTATGTTTGTAGTTCAAGCAGTTTATATGCACTCCTGATCAGTTTCGCCACGCCCGACTCTTTAAGGCCGATGTCTTCCAGAAACATCTGTCGCTCCTCGTAAGTCTCCAATTCAGCTATGTCTGCCTCTGTTTGTGCTGCGATAACCAATATCTCTGCACTCTCTTCTTTTATGGCTTCCTTTACAGCTTCAACATGTTGGTTGCCATTAACAACTGAATTCTCGTCAACATTACAAACATACATCACAGGTTTATTGGTCAAAAGGAACAATTCACCTGCAACTTTTTCTTCGGGAACGGATAACTCAACTGTGCGAGCCGATTTTCCCTGTAGTAAAGCATCTCTGTACTTTACGAGTACCTCATAAAGTTTTTTGCTGTCAGGGTCTTTTGCTGTTTTGGCAATTTTCTCAACCTTTGGCAAACGGGTCTCAATGGTCTCCAGATCTTTCAACTGGAGTTCTATATCAATAACCTCCTTATCGCGAACCGGATCTACAGATCCGTCAACATGGGTTACATTGTCATCCTCAAAACAACGCAATACATGAATGATTGCATCCGTTTCGCGGATGTTCGCCAAAAACTTATTTCCCAATCCTTCTCCCTTACTGGCACCTTTAACCAATCCTGCTATATCAACAATTTCAACAGTGGTGGGAACAACCCTTTGCGGTTTAACAAGTTTTTCAAGCTCTGTTAACCGGTCGTCAGGCACAGTTATAACTCCAACATTGGGTTCAATTGTACAAAAAGGAAAGTTTGCCGATTGTGCTTTTGCATTCGACAAGCAGTTAAACAGTGTCGATTTTCCAACATTAGGAAGTCCAACTATTCCACACTTTAAAGCCATCTCTAATTAATTCACTCGTGAGTAATTCATAATAATGTCTGTCACTAAGCAATAATTGCAGCCAGACAAAAAAATCGACTGCAAAAGTAATCTATTTTTTTCGATATGCGTGATGGAGCTAGTTTAATTTTCTCATTGAGGATTAATTGGTCACACTCATTTCAAAATCTATGATTTTGAAATGAAGAGAGGTCTTTGACTTTTTTTATTTACAAAAGGAGTTTGTTTTTGAATTGAGGCCTTCGAGAGCGAGATTTTCAAAAAACCTAATCGAGAAACTTTACAGTTAACACTGAGGTGTAGTCAATTGCTCAATTAAATTTCACTTTTTGTCAAAACTGATTAACAAAAAATTAGTGAAGTTCATAAAAAAAGATATTTTTACCGCACATTTAGCCTTATCAACATCTACTAAAACAAGACATTATGAAAAATGAATTAAGAAAAACATTGACTTTTGTGACTTTTCTTTTGATGTTGCATGTCAGTGTTCAGTCTCAATCATCAATATTATTAAATGAGACATTTGAAACAATGGTTGATTTCCCTTCAGGGGGATGGGATGTGGTGTGGAGTCATGGAGTTGAAATTGAAGATGAGATGCTTCGAATTTCATCCGGTGGCATAATTCTAAGTCCCGAAGTACCTATTGATTGGAATGATACAGACCAGATCAGAGTATCCTTTAGGTACAACAATACAGTAACAGAAGAGCAGGAAAGCAACATCCCAATGACCCTTAATTTGTCATTATGGGAATCTCAGGAACGTTCTGGAAATTCACCAACTGGTGGACATATAACTAATTACAAGGTGCTAAATACTACCAAGCAGTTTAAAACAGTAATGTTTTCACTGACAGAGGCGGAGTGGGAACACAGCTCTCTGGTTCTTAGTTTTAATTTTGAAGGTGGAACACACGGTAGTTCAGCCTCCTTTTTGGATGATATACAATTAATTGCTTCGAAAGCAACAGCTGAGCCAGTATCTGATTTTACATCTGATTTAAAAACTGCAACTACCAATCAGTCGGTTTCTTTTTTTGATCTTTCAACAGAAGCTCCAACCCATTACACATGGCTTTTTGAGCCGGCAGAAGATGTTGTTTTTCTGGAAGGTACATCAGCTAACTCTGCAAATCCGATCGTGAGTTTTGGGAACCACGGTTCGTACTCTGTTACATTATTGGTTGAGAATTCTTTTGGAAGTGATTTCATTTCCAAGCCAAACTTTTTAACCATTAGCTGTAGTGCTATTTCAAATGATTATTACAATGGGCATATCTCAAGTGTAACGATTAATGAAAATATTAATACCTCACATCGATCTCAATACTCCGATTTTACATGGGTATATAATGAAGTGGATTTATCGGTTTTAGACCAGTTAACAATTTCTGCTGCCGCCGATAATTGGCAGGCATTCAACTCTCAAATGTTTTGGGCATTATTTATTGATTGGAATAATGATGGCATTTTTGATTCAGCACCGTATATTGAGGTTAATTCTCATGATTCCCCGGGAGTTGTATGGGAAATTCCATTATCAGAAGATGTTGAAGAGGGACAGATTAAAGTTCGGATAATTTTGGCAAGTACTCTTGAGGATGCCGAAACTGCATGTGGTAATATAGCCTTTGGTGAGATTGAAGATTATACAATATCTTTTGTGAGAAGTGATGACAACGGAGCTCCTACACAAATCTACAGTCCTAAATACAATGAGAAGCCGGTTGCTGTTTATATATCCGGAAACCGATTGGAAATTCATATGGATAATTGTAACTCAGATTTGTTTTCAATTCGTTTAATCAGTTTGTGTGGTCAGGTATTGAAATCGGTTCAGACTAATCAATCTGTTTATGCATTAGATTTACCATCTCATTCTGCAGCCTATATAGTAAGAATTGCGTCTGCATCCCGGCTTTCGGTGTTTAAAGTACTTAATCGATAGTGAATTCATCTGGAGGATTTTTAAGCCAATGCTCTTAAGCAAAATCAGAGATCTAACAAAAATAATGGCTTAAAGGATAACCTGGAAATATTTTATAAAAGAGGCTGTTTGATTTTACAGTCTCTTTTTTTGTACCTTCGTAGGTCGAAATTTTAAAAGTAAACCAAGAAAAGCTTATAGTTAGCGAAAAATGCACCTCTCCGATCAGGAAATATTAGCCATGATGGCGATGCCTCAGCAGCGCGAGGAAGCTTTTAAGTTACTCGTTAACAAGTTTAGTCAGCGTCTGTATTGGCATTTGCGAAAGATGGTTGTTATACATGAGGATGCTGATGATTTGTTGCAAAATACTTTCGTAAAAGTTTGGAATAATCTGGATCGATTCAGAGGGGACTCATCGCTTTTTACCTGGCTATACAGAATTGCAACCAATGAGGCGCTTAATTATCTCAACAAAAAAAGAACAGAGTTGCTGAATTCATTCGACGATTTGGAGAATATAATGTCTGGCAGGATTGATGAAGATCCTCTTTTTACTGGAGATGAGATCCAAAAGCGACTTCAAAAAGCAATCCTCTCTCTTCCTGATAAACAAAGGCTGGTTTTTAACATGAAGTATTTTGATAATTTGAAGTATGAAGAGATGGCTGATATTCTGAACACCTCTGTGGGTGCTCTAAAAGCTTCATATTTTCATGCAGTAAAAAAGATTGAAGCATTGATTAATAATGAACTATTTTAATATGGTATTTAATTGATTAAACCTTTTAAAGAACCAACAATCAAAGAAATAAACAAACGCCATACGGCTGTTTGTAGGGAGCGAAATACCGGTTATTATAAATGCCGGAGATATATGGTTCCATTTCATTTATAAAGCCAATGGATAAAGACAAGAAAATATGGAGTAAAGAACTTCCTTTTAAAGTCCCTGAAGGGTACTTTAATGAGTTTGAGTCCAATCTTTTTCAAAAAATCAATATCGAAGAAAAAGAAGAGGTTGTTACACCTGTGAAGAAACTTTCTGTTTTTGCACCATGGATTGGAATGGCTGCAGCTTTTTTAATCATTGCGCTTGTATATAAGCAGCTGCCTGAACGGATATTTCCGGATACTTTTATGCAAACAGAATCGGTGCAGTCAATTGAGTTCTACCAGGTAACACCGGCTGACTACTTTAAAGAATATGAACTTTTAGAGTTCATTTCAGAAACAGAAAGCCTGATTATTCTTCCGGACAGTACCTTTTTTGATGCTATTGACGAGGAAGAGTTGATAATGTTGACTTTATTCTATTAAAGTTTTAAGTACGATACAGATATTGAGACCCGATTTGTTTGTGAGAATCAGGCTGGGGTTTATAGCCTGGGTTACAACAATAAGTCAAAAGATAAATTTTATAGATCATGAATAGAGTATTAGCCATCATATTTTTAGGGATGCTTTTTTTCTCTGCGTATTCGCAGGAGAAATGCTCCAAGGCAGAGCAGATTCAAAGGTTTAAAGATCAGAAGACATCATTTATATCTGAAAGAATTGGTCTTAATGATGCCGCCTCAAATCGATTTTGGCCTGTTTATAATAACTACTCTCATAAAAAGGATAGCCTTATTGCGACCAGGAGTATGGCCAGACGGAATCTTGAAACTAACATGGCTAATATGACCAACGCTGAAAAAGAGGCTTTGGTTGATTTGCAAATTCGCCTGAGATGGCAGGAGGCCGAACTCGATAGACATTATCACGAGAAATTCAAAAGAATACTAACCGTTGATCAGCTGATAAAACTTTATCAGGCGGAACATGAATTCAGAATGCGACTGATCCGACAGATTCGCGAATTAAATGCAAAATTTATGAATGAGCCGGGATCAGATTCTGAGATCTCCTGTGAGGGTGTTTTTTATAAACCACTAACGACTGTTTGGATGGCATTCTCAACAGATAAAGTTTCCTGAGTTCCCGCGTTCATGTCTTTTATGGTTATTTGGTTTGAATTTAACTCGCTTTCACCAATGATGGCCACAAACCGAATACCTTTTTTATCGGCATAATTCATTTGCTTTTTCATTTTGGCACCATCCGGATATATTTCCGTGCGAATTCCATTTTTACGCATGGTGTTGGCAATTTTTAAAGCAAAGGCAGCCTCTTTCTCTCCGAAATTTACGAAAAGTAACTGAGTGGCAGCGGTCACATCTGTTGGGTACAAATCCAACTGATTCATGACATCAAAAATGCGGTCTGCACCAAAAGAGATGCCCACTCCCGAAACATTTTTGAGCCCAAATATTCCGGTTAGATCATCGTATCTACCACCACCGGTAATGCTACCAATTTCTACATCAAGAGCTTTGACTTCAAAAATTGCCCCGGTATAGTAATTTAGTCCGCGTGCCAGCGTCAGATCAACTTCAACAGGCGTGTTTAACCCAAGCGACTTGGTGTGATTCAAAACAATTTTCAGTTCATCCACGCCTTTTAATCCCACTTCAGAGTAAGCCAGCACACTTGATAATGCGTTTAGTTTTGAGAAATTATCGCCCGAAAGAGCCAATATTGGCTGAAGTTTTGATATGGCTTCATTACTCAACCCTTTGTCTTCAAGCTCCTGATTAACCTTTTGTAGTCCAATTTTCTCAAGTTTGTCAATCGCCACGGTGATATCAACCATGCGGTTTGGTTCACCGATTATCTCAGCAATGCCAGCCAAAACCTTACGATTGTTGAGCTTTACAACCACCCGAATGTTTAATTGCCGATAAACCTCATCCACTATCTGAATTAATTCAACTTCGTTTAGTAAACCATCACTGCCTATAACATCCACATCGCACTGGAAAAACTCCCGGTATCTTCCTTTTTGAGGTCTGTCGGCGCGCCAAACGGGTTGTATCTGGTATCTTTTGAATGGAAAAGTGAGGTCGTTCTGATGTTGTACAACAAATCTGGCAAATGGTACAGTTAAATCATAACGCAAACCCTTCTCACTTATTTGGCCAGTAACGCGGCCGGAATCTCCTGCTTCAAGAAGAGCTTTGTCTGCTTTCGATAAGAAATCCCCCGAATTGAGAATTTTAAAAAGCAGTTTATCACCTTCCTCACCATATTTTCCCAGCAGAGTGTCCAGATTCTCCATGGCAGGAGTTTCAATTGGCATATATCCATACATCCTGAAAACACCCTTTATTGTGTCAAATATGTAATTTCGTCTCACCATTTCCAATGGTGAAAAATCTCTGGTGCCTTTTGGTATGGATGGTTTCTGTGCCATGATTTACTCTTTTACGACTTATGATTTTATTTAGCTTTAAAGTGGGATAATGAATTCAGGGGTGCAAAGTTAAAAAAGAATCGCAAAATATCATTGCCATAAACGCACACCTACACCATATTCTACCCAGTCGGCTTTAAAGCCGGCCTGGGTTTTAAGCCCCAGCTGAAAATATAAACGTTCTCCGGCATCCATTTTAATTGCAGGTCTTAAAAAGAAATTTCCTTTCAAATCGTGTCCTCTGGCATGAAGATAGGTTCCAACCTGCATTCTTAAAGTTAATTGCCAAAACATGAAATCATAACCGGTATGTGCTCCATAGAAGTCATGTCGCTTATCCGGATATCTGGACTTCAGACTATTGTCATAGAAAAAATTCAGACCGCCGGTAAGTCCGTTTTTACTGTTCAGTTTATACTGGTACTCTGCTGTGGCGGTAATGGTTCCATATTGTTTCCCGGTTCCTTTGTCTTCATCGTTTTGAACAAAGCCGCCAGCACCATAAATCCAAAAAGATCCCGTACGAATTTTCTCGGGAGATTTAAACACCTCTAACATCGGTCGCACATCCAGTAATGTGGTTGGATGGGAAGTGTTGTCTATTCTATTTTGTTGTATATTAAAATGATATCTCAACCCCAAATTAAATCCCCACATATTTAATCCTGCATTTGGACGAAAAGTACGACCGTTGCTGAAGTGAGTGATATCCAGACCATAAAGAAAATCCAATTCGCGGTTAAGTCGGTACTTGGCTCCAATGTTTAAATTGAAATACACATTAAATCGGGAGCCAATGGCATCGTTCAGGTAATTTTTCTCTTCGTCGAATGGCTTTAAGTCATAACTCAAACCCAGAGCGGGATCAAGAACCATTTGGTGACGATGATGATGAAACAGTGGGAAGGAAATAAATCCATACACCGCACTTGGGGTTCCCAGTAAATCGGGATTGCCAATAAAACCGCTGTACCAGCCAAAACCGTATGCCGGGTATAGATACATGTTTTGCCAACCCTCAGGGTTGCTGCTTTGCCAGCCATATCGCACCTGTAAGGCTCCGTATCCGTTCGACAGGGCTTCAGAAAGTGATTCTCCTGTATATAAATGGCTTCCTGAATGACCGCGTATTTCAAGGAAACGAAAATCGCGGTGGTTTGGCATATGTTGAGCCTTTAAGGCTCCTGCCAGAAACATGGCGATGAGTAAGATATGCGGTTTTAACAACATGATTAACATATTTGAGTCAGAGCTAGAATTAGCTCCGCAAGATACATATAATCTTTCCGAAATTCGAGATTTCGAAAATCACCTTATAGGTTTTATTACAATAAAACATCTTAAGTGTTCAAATATGAGATCCATTCTTGTAAAATAATGGATTGCAAATATATCTTTAAATTGAGATAATTTATTCTAATAAATTAATGAATAATCTTTATTCAATTTTGAAATTGAATAAACAGGGATTGAAGCCTGTCTATAAAGAAAAGAGATGATGTGTTTGTTTAAAGACATTAGTGTCCGGTAAAAAGTTGTTTTGCCCCTAACGGGGCAATAGTTCTTTTCCAACTAATTGCTTTACCGATCTTTAGTCCCTAACGGGACTGTGCCGTAGGCGCAGAATGTCGGTAGAGAAAATTTAACCCCAATCCCAAGTGTCCCTTAGGGACACAACAATTAGCAGGCATTATAGCATCTTGTCTAAAAATTTACCGGACATTAATGGTTGAAAGATTTCAAAAAACTGATTAATCCTTTCTATTTAGAATGATTCTAATTAAATTTGCAGATTGAAAAATGGATAAAGAATGCCTTCGGGTTTGGAGAATCCGGAGGAAGAAATAACTAAAAAAGATATCTATGTTATTAAAACGTATGCTGGCAATATCTGTTGCAGCTGTTCTAATGTTTGGGTGTACTCGTCACGCGGAGGTGGTAAATGTTTATTCCGGTCGTCATTATCAGGCCGATGAGCGGTTGTTCAGAGAGTTCACCGAACAGACAGGTATCCGGGTAAACCTTGTAAAGGCCAATTCAGATCAATTACTTAACAGGCTGGAGATGGAAGGTGAAAGGTCACCTGCTGATATCATCATCACGGCAGATGCCGGGCGACTTATCATTGCCAAAGAGAAAGGATTATTACAGCCAATTTATTCTGAAAAGGCAACACAGCTGGTGCCTTTGCATTTTCGCGATAGCGAAAATTTCTGGCTGGGATTCACTAAGCGCGCACGCGTAATAATTTATCCCAAAGGAAGAATTAATCCATCTGAACTTGACAGTTATGAGTCCCTTACTGAGAATCATTGGAACGGCCGGGTGCTTGTCAGGTCTTCTCAGAATCACTATAACCAAACTTTGATGGCCTCAGTTTTGGCTGCTCATGGAGGGGAAGGTGCAGAGAACTGGGCACGCGGAATTGTAAATAACATGGCACGAAATCCCATTGGTAACGACAGGGATCAAATCAAGGGAATCGCTGCGGGAGAAGGTGATATTGCCATTGCAAATACGTACTATATTGGTCTGATGCTAAATTCGGTGAACAGGGAAGAGCGGGAAGTGGCTTCACAAATGGGGGTGTTTTTTCCAAACCAGAACGATCGGGGTACGCATGTAAATATTAGTGGAATTGGAATCACAGCGAATTCTCCAAACTATAATAATGCAGTATTACTGACGGAATTCCTTTTGAGCGAACATGCGCAGAATGTATTTGCCAGTGAGAATTATGAATACCCTGTAAACCCTAATGTTGAGTGGCCGGAATTGTTAAAAAGCTGGGGAGAGTTTAAATCAGATACATTACCGTTACATAACTTGGGCGAATTTATTCATCAGGCTATGATTACTTTTAACAACGCAGGCTGGGAGTAGAACAGATATATGATTGAAAAACTAAAACGGTTTTCAACACCGATTCGCATTAGAAACTACTTTAACGGCTGGATGGGCATCTCGTTTCTGGTATGTCTGGCTGTGGCTTTCCCATTGATGATTATTTTCGGGCATCTCTTTAAAACAGGGGATGCTTCGTGGCAACACATTACCGGGAATCTGCTGCCTGCTTATACCATCAACACGCTGATTCTCATGGGCGGAGTTGCGGTGCTGGTTACCCTGATTGGTGTTTCAACCGCCTGGTTGGTGAGCATGTACAAGTTTCCGGGCAGGCGTGTATTTCAATGGTTATTGGTTCTCCCCATTGCAATTCCTGCATATATTTTAGGTTTTACATGGGTTGGTATGCTGGACTACACCTCTCCGGCCTATGTGTACTTAAGAAATAATTTTGGTTTTGAAACCGGTCAGTTTTTGTTTTTCAATATCCTGTCGATGCCTGGCGCTATCGTCATACTCTCTCTCTCTTTTTATCCATATGTATATCTGTTGGCACGAACCTGGTTCATGCAACAATCAGCCTCTATTTTAGAAGCCGGATACTCACTGGGACACAAACCGCTATCCGTTTTCTTTAGAATTGCGCTTCCATTGTCACGCCCAGCTTTGGTTGCAGGTGTTTCTTTGGCTTTGATGGAAGTGTTAAACGATTACGGACTTGTGAGTTATTTTGGTGTTGACACATTTACCACTGGCATATTTTCTGCCTGGTTTGCTTTTGGAAGTCCTGTTTCAGCCATTAAACTGAGTGGATATCTGATGATATTTGTACTGATATTATTAATGGCAGAACGGCTGCACAGAGGTGACAGAAGGTATGATTCTGTTGGTAGTCAGTTTCGCCCTTTGCGACAAAAGAAATTAAACCGTCTGAATGGATTTCTGGCAATGTTCACTGTTATGATACCTGTTTTACTCGGATTTATCTTGCCTGTTGCGATGTTGATATACTGGAGCATTCAAACCAGTCATCTGGCCTTTGATCATCGCTTTTTCAGCCTTCTAAAAAATAGTTTTCTACTGGCTTCATTGGCTGCCGTGCTGGTTATCGCTATTTCCGTTTTAATCGGGTTTACAGTTCGTACATTTCCTTCCAGAATGGCTCGTTTCATGACCCGGTTTGCTACCATTGGTTATGCCATTCCCGGGGCAATTATAGCGGTAGGGTTGCTGGTTCCTTTTATTTGGATTGACAATCAACTGGCACGTTTTACAGGAGGCACTGGTGGCATCATAATTACCGGAACATGGTTCACTCTGGTATTTGCTTATGCGGTTCGGTTTATGGCTGTTGGATACAACAGCATTGAAAGTGTCATGGCAAAGACGTCTATTTCTCTGGATGAAGCATCACGATCCCTGGGCATGTCAAACAGAAACACGCTCTTTAAAATATTGATCCCGGTGATTCATCCCGGAATTCTGGCCGGAGCTTTACTGGTCTTTATTGATGTTTTAAAAGAGTTGCCTCTTACACTGATTCTCCGCCCGTTCAATTTTGACACACTGGCGATTCGTGCATTTGAGTTTGCGTCGGACGAGCGGGTTCCCGAAGCTGCCCCCGCTTCATTGGTAATTATTATTGTTGGTCTAATGGCCGTACTTTTATTAAGAAAAACACTAAAAAAGCAAGGTTATGTCCATCATCCTTAGCGCAAAAAATCTTACGAAAACATACCCGGGAAATAAATACCGGTCGCTGATTAATTTTAATCTTAGTGTAGAAAAAGGTCAAATAACAGCGCTGCTCGGCGAAAGTGGTTGTGGAAAAACTACAGCTCTGAGAATTATTGCTGGATTCGAGAGTTCAGAAAAGGGGGAGGTTATTATTAATAACCGGGTTATGGCAAATGAACGGCTCTTTACAGAACCTAACAACCGGGGTGTTGGAATCGTATTTCAGGATTATGCTCTATTTCCACACAAAACTGTATGGAAGAATATCGTATTTGGTCTTAATAAACTTCCCAAAAATGAACAGCAATCTGTGGCCGAGAGAGTTCTTTCTTTAACTGGTTTGAAGGGGTATGAAAACAGATATCCTCATCAATTATCTGGCGGTCAGAAGCAAAGGGTCGCGTTGGCGAGGGCATTGGCTCCAAACCCTGGAGTTTTACTCATGGATGAACCTTTCTCCAACATCGACTCCATGAAAAAAAATCAAATCAGAGAAGAGATCAGAGAGATATTAAAGGCTGCCGGAACAACAGTAGTTTTTGTGACTCATGATACCAAAGATGTTTTGGCTATTGCAGACCGGGTTGCTGTTATGAAAGAAGGTGTGTTAATGCAGGAAGGAACGCCGAAAGAAATATTCAACCATCCGGCAAACGAATATATTGCTCATTTTTTTGGCAAAACAAATATATTTAAAGGTGATGTTGTTGAAAAAGGGAAAGTTGAATCTGAAATTGGGGTATTCAATTTATCTAAAAGCAAAGATCTTGGGAAAAGTATTTCGATATCAGTTCGTCCCAATTCATTTTTAGTACACACCACCGCACAGACAGGTACAGTTCCGGTTAAAGTAAAAAAGCGTATTTTTATGGGCGAGTATACCGAACTCATTTGCAATACTAAATCCGGATTTGAATCAGAGAATGATTTACTTGTGCATCTTTCACCTGATTTTCATTTTCCTGGTGATCGATTGTGGCTTGAAGTGGATGAGAAAAATGCATGGTTGATGGATAATTCAGAAAGCCTTGTATAACCGGATTGGCTTTTAATGCAAGTCGCACAAAGTTATTGCTTATTATTTGAAGGAATAATTACTAAAAACTGTATACAATGGATAATGTTGCAAAAGTACTAGACGCTATGAAAAAAGCGGCTAAACCTCTTAAAGCAGGAGAAATAGCCGACCTCTCCGGTTTAGATAAGAGCAGTGTGGATGCTGCAATGAAAGAACTTAAGAAAGAAGAAAAAATAGTATCCCCTAAAAGATGCTTTTGGGAACCCAAATAAATACAGGATTCTATTTGGGCAGGTGTTTCTTTAGTTCATTCAGGTAATTGATTGCTTCCGGGCTCCCTTCTTCGGGAGCCCACGGAGCAAAATGCTTATCATCGGTAACGTTATAAGGACCATCCTTTATTTCATAAACAATAGTTCCTGTTTCCATACAAAAAACAGCGTGCCAAACTCCGGGGGGTATTTCAACCCCGTAATTTCCTTTTAAAGCATCAAGAATTATAACGTTTTCAACAATACCATCCTCGCCAAAGAAAAACATAGCCAATTTGCCTCTCAGCACTATGAATACTTCTCTTTTGTCGGGACTTTTATGCATATGAGGCCTGACGTAAGTGTCAGGCTCAAATGCATTAAGCATCCTGTTAATAGGGTCTTCCAAGGAAGAATGGAAGTTATAATTCTTTCTTAAGCGGGGTGAACTTTTAGCCTGGCTTGATACTTCATCCAAAAGTTCCCTGTTAATCAGAATCATTTAATCAATCTTAAATTAAACGGGTATTTATAAGCGCGGCCATTATTAGCTTCTACCGAAGCCATGATGATCAATATGATATTGGCCAAGGCAATTAAAATTAATAGCGGAATGCCGATTAAAACAAAAGTCAGGATTCCTGCCACAAATACCGCGATGCTTACTGTAATCTGAAAGTTTAACGACTCTTTACCTTCCTGATCTACAATTGGAAATTCATCTTTTTTTAAAAGCCAGATGATTAACGGCCCAACGATATTCCCAAATGGAATAATGAACATGGCCAATGCCGATAGATGGCACAACAAGTGCCAATTCTTTTCTGTCATAACTTTGGTGTTTTAATAAGAAAATGCAATTTAAGATAAATGATATTTGAATGCAATTTACAATTCATATTTTACACTATTTCATCCGAAATAAATATTGCTAAACAACAGTATTAAACTGCTAAAAAATATTAATTTTGACACGGCTAGCTTATTAATCAACTAAATGGAGAGTCCTAAAATTCTTATAGCTGATGATGTAGATTACCTGGTGGAGTTTATAAAAAGCCACCTGGATACCATGTGCAACAATGCTACCTATTACAGAGCACATAATGGTTATGAGGTGTTTACTATTGCTATGAGAAAAAAACCGGATTTAATATTATTGGACTGGGAGATGCCTGAGTTTTCAGGTATGGATGCACTTCAAACACTTAATAAGCATGAAGAAACAAAAGATATTCCTGTTATTATGGTCAGTGGCTTCACTAAGTCGGATCATGTAAGAATGGCTCTTGAGGCCGGTGCCATAGATTATCTCCGTAAACCAATTGAGCCTGACGAATTGCTGGCACGAGTCCGAACAGCAGCCACCCTGGCAAATACACTGAAGGAGCTTCGTTTGCAGAAGCGTGAACTTGAGGCGGAAAAAGTAAAAACAGACAACATTCTTAAGGGGTTACTGCCTGCTCAGATATTGGAGTCTCTTAAGACTTCGGATGTCATTGCTCCAAAACGATTCAGGAATGTAACAGTTATCATGGCCGATTTGGTTGACTTCACGCCAAAGTCACAAAAGATGTCGCCAAAGCGTCTGTTGGATGAGCTAAAAACCATATTTACTGCCTTTGATAAAATCTCCAGCAAATTTAACTGTACACGAATTAAAACAATTGGAGACGCTTACCTGGCGGTAAGCGGAATGTGGAACAATGATAGAAACCATGCTCTTGTGGCAGCCAAAATGGCTGAACGAATGCGGCAGTATATTATTGAACACAATCAGAAGTACAAAATAGATTGGGAAATTCGTATTGGATTGAATTCCGGTGACATTGTTGCCGGAATCATCAGCGAAGACAACCTGTCATACGACATTTTTGGAGACACTGTAAATACTGCTGCACGAATGCAGGGATACTCAAATCCGATGCAGATTAATGTGTCTCAATCAACCTACGACCTGATAAAGGATTATTATACACTGATTAAACGCATTTCCCGAAAGGTTAAAGGCAAAGGTTCACTCAATATGTATTATCTGCACAGGCCGATTGTTTCAAAAATTTCCAGAACTAACGAATTTCACCCCTACCAAAATACCTTTTTTTAGTTTAATTTGCGAAATAGCAAATTAATACCTGTTAACCTCAATTTCTAATTCATGATAAAAGCCATTATACTGCTTTGCGTGATGATGGTTTTTCACTTTTCTCTTTATTCAATATCCTTAACTCAAACCGTTAGAGGAACAGTGATTGACCGACAGACCCAGACTACACTTCCGGGAGCCAATATTGTGATCACAAGCCTGGATCCTCAACGGGGAGCCGTTTCGAATCAAAACGGATATTTCCGTTTTGAGAATGTACCTGTTGGCAGAATCAGTATTACTGTATCTTTCATTGGTTATCGTAATATTGTTCTCAATAATTTGGAGTTGCAATCGGGAAGGGAACTTGTTCTGAATATAGAATTGGATCAATCCGGCATATTTGGGGAGGAAGTTACCATTACTGCTGATGTAGATAAGACTGCACCAATTAACAGATTGGCAACGGTAAGCGCAAGGAGTTTTACAGTTGAAGAGACAGAACGCTACGCCGGATCGTTTAACGATGTGGCAAGAATGGCTGCCAACTTTGCCGGAGTAATGGGGAATGACGATTCTCGGAATGACATCATCATCAGGGGGAATTCTCCAGTCGGGCTTCTCTGGAAACTTGATGGTGTGGATGTTCCGAACCCTAATCATTGGGGAATGATGGGAAGCACAGGTGGACCTGTTTCTATGCTCAACAACACACTGTTAAGTAATTCCGATTTTTTTACCGGTGCTTTCCCGGCTGAATATGGCAATGCCATTTCTGGAGTGTTCGACCTGCGAATGCGAAATGGAAACAATGAGCAAAACGAATTTCTCGGACAGGTAGGTTTTAATGGTTTTGAATTGGGCGCTGAAGGCCCCATAAGAAAAGAAAAAGGGTCATCATTTCTCATTAATTATCGCTACTCAACACTTGCTTTATTTGAGAGGTTTGGGATGGATTTTGGCACCGTTGGGGTGCCATACTATCAGGATATTTCTTTTAAAGTCAATTTCCCAAATACAAGGCTGGGGCGAATATCTTTGTTTGGGTTGGGAGGAAAGAGTTTTATTGAAATTTGGGACAGCCGTAAGGACACAATCAATGAGAGGCTCGATTTGTATGGGATTGATGGGTTTGATATAACCAGTTCAGCACGAACTGGTGTTGTTGGACTAAATCAGCTTTATCATATCAACTCAAACACATATACGCGGGTTACACTGGCGGCAATGACGCAATCAGCAACCAATAAAGTTGACACAATCACCCCGGAGACATACTCAATTGAACCTTTTTACCGGGATAACATGACTGACAACAGACTTTTTGCTTCGGTCATGCTCAATAGAAGTTTCTCTTTCCGACATCTGTTGCGAGCCGGCTTTTCATCAACCATAGTTTTTCCCAGTCTTCAGGACAGCATTCACCGAAAGTATGAACAACGCTGGGAACAACAATTTAACCATAAAGGAAACTTCACGTTATTGCAATCATACCTCCAATGGCAGTATATTCCAATTGATGAAATTACTTTAAATACAGGGATTAATCATCAACATAATACACTAAACGGGAAGAGTGCATTTGACCCGCGGTTGGGAATAAAGTGGCAACCTTTACCTCGACACATATTCAGCTTTGGTTATGGGATGCATCACCTGACACCTTCACCTATTCTCTATTTTCTGCAAGTGAATAATAATGGAGAATTTATAATGCCAAACCGGAATCTGGACTTTATCAGAAGCAGACACCTGGTAATGGGATATGATTTTCGTATCAACGCTTTTACACGCATTAAAACGGAGATTTACCGACAGGATATATCCCGTGCCGCAATTGATGCCGCTGAACGCAATGCATGGTCTGTACTAAATCAGGGTGCTTCTTTTCAGTTTGAATTGGCTGAATTTATGAAAAGTAAAGGTACGGGCAGTAACCATGGCGTAGAATTAACATTGGAACGATTTCTCAATAAAGGCTTTTATTACCTGATAACGGCATCTTTTTTTGAATCAGTTTATAAAGGAAGTAATGAGATTTCAAGTAGTACAGCTTTCAACAACAATCATGTGGTTAATGCGCTTGTGGGCAAAGAGTTTGAAATAAGAAAAAGCAATCTAAATTCACGACAAATGCTTGCTTTTGATTTTAAGACTACGCATGCCGGTGGCATGCGTACCACTCCATGGACTGCATCATTTAATAGTGAACTTAATGAATATGAACGAGAGTTTGATTACACCAGAGCTTTTTCAAGAAAGCTAAAAAACTATGCACGCACTGATTTTTCAATTACCCTAAAAACAAATAGAGGAAGAATTACACAACAATGGGGATTGGAAATAACCAATTTATTCAATAGAAAGAATATTTTTAGCGAAAGTTTTAATAAACAGACAGGGGAAACCGAGATGGTTTACCAGCCTGCCCGTTTAATTATTCCTCAATATAGAATCTTATTTTAACTGTCTTTTACCAGCTTTCTGTACCTGATTCGCTTGGGGCCTTCATTTCCCAGACGTTTTTTGCGGTTTTCTTCGTAATCGGAATATCCACCTTCGAAGGAATAGACCGTAGAGTTGCCTTCAAAAGCAATGATGTGGGTAGCTACTCTGTCGAGGAACCAGCGGTCGTGAGAGATGATGACGGCACACCCGGCAAAATCTTCCAAACCTTCTTCAAGAGCACGTAAAGTGTTAACATCAATGTCGTTGGTTGGCTCATCCAGAAGCAAAACGTTGGCTTCTTCTTTCAGTGTCATGGCCAAGTGAAGCCTGTTTCGTTCTCCCCCTGAAAGCACTCCGCATTTCTTTTCCTGATCGGCTCCGGCAAAATTAAATCTCGATAAAAACGCGCGTGCATTAATTTCCCTGCCTCCCATCCGAATGGTCTCTTGTCCTGCTGAAACAACCTGGTACACCGTTTTCTCGGGATCAATATCTGTATGAGATTGATCTACATACCCAACTTTAACGGTTTCACCAACTTCAAAGGTTCCTTTATCTACAGGCTGTTGTCCCATAATCATTCTGAACAGGGTAGTTTTTCCTGCACCATTGGGGCCAATAATACCTACAATTCCGTTGCGGGGCAATGAAAATTCTAAATCTTCAAACAACAAACGCTCTCCAAAGGCCTTGGCTACGCCGTGAGCCTCAATAACCTTTTCTCCCAAACGGGGGCCATTAGGAATAAAAATTTCAAGTTTTTCTTCTTTCTGCTTTACATCTTCTTTAAGCAAATTTTCGTAGGCAGCCAAACGTGCTTTTGACTTTGCCTGACGCGCTTTTGGTGCCATTCGAACCCATTCGAGTTCACGCTCAAGTGTTAGTCTGCGTTTCGAGGCTTGTTTCTCTTCCTGCTCCAGGCGTTTAGATTTTTGCTCAAGCCACGATGAATAATTTCCTTTCCAGGGAATGCCTTCGCCTCTGTCCAGTTCAAGAATCCACCCGGCAACATTGTCAAGGAAGTAGCGGTCGTGAGTGATTGCGATAACGGTTCCTTTATACTGCTGAAGGTGCATCTCCAGCCATTGAACAGACTCTGCATCCAGATGGTTGGTTGGCTCATCAAGAAGCAATATATCGGGCTCTTGAAGCAATAATCGGCACAATGCCACGCGACGACGCTCACCTCCTGATAGTTCGCTCACCAGCTGATCTTCAGGAGGACAGCGCAATGCATCCATAGCTCGCTCCAAACGGCTGTCCAGGTTCCATGCGTCATACTGATCAATTTTCTCCTGAAGTTTTGCCTGTTCATCCATTAAGGCTTCCATTTTATCAGGGTTTTCCAGCACTTCAGGATCTCCAAATCTTTCGTTAACGGCCTCGTAAGCCTTTAATACGTCCACAATTTCCTGTACCCCCTCTTCAACAACCTGTTTTACAGTTTTGCTGTTATCCAGTTCTGGTTCCTGAGCCAGATATCCAACCGAATATCCTGGAGAAAATGCCACTTCTCCCTGGTAGTTTTTCTCCAAACCGGCAATGATCTTCAAAAGGGTAGATTTCCCGGAGCCATTCAGACCAATAACACCGATTTTAGCACCATAAAAAAACGAAAGGTAAATGTTGCTTAAAACCTTTTTTTGAGGAGGGTAAACTTTACTTACACCCACCATGCTGAAAATAATCTTCTTATCGTCTGACATATTTTTGTTATTAAATTTTTGACAAATTTCAAGATGCAAATGTATCAAAAACCATCAAATGAAACGAGCCATAAGTTATACTTTCTCACGATGAAGCATTATTCTTTGGCGAGTTCTCCCGAGTACTCGGGATCAACTTAAAAACAAATTATTTACACATGAAAAAAGGGAGAAATTTATCAATCCCTCCCTTTTCAATCATTATCTATGAGAACTACTTGCCTGTAACTTTAATCACTTCAACATAATTGTTTGAAATGATGCGAATAATCTGAACTCCGCTCACCAAAGGTAATTCATAATTATTGCCATAAGCAACGCCTTCACTTACAACAGATCCGGATAATGCAATCTGCTGCACAATGCTTCCTGCTTCCAGGTTGGTTAGATTAATTGTGTTACCTGACACATACCAGATCGCTGATTTGCCGTTATCGGAAATAGATACTGTTCCATTTGCAATTACAGAAACCGACCATTCAGCAGTAGAACCATTTTCAGCTGTAACTGTGTATACAACCATTCCAACTGAGAAATCCTGTGGTCCGTCAGGTAGAATTGAAGCACCATCTGAAATTGAAAATTGAGGCTCAATGGCAGTCAAATCAGTTCCTGCTGGCATTTTAATTGTTACCAATTTGGCCGAGCTTTCTATGTCACTAGATTCCATTCCGGGTACAACTGCAGAGAGAATCTCTTTTGCATCACTAAGTTCAAGATCTTCTGACATTGGAACAATCTTCATTTCTCCAACTCTCACATTTTGAGGAGTTTCAACATTGCTTGTTAAGGATGTATTAAATAATATCTTAACTCTGGAACCGTCTGGAACTTCCAGACCAGTAACTCCTGTTAAGCCACAACCATCACCAACAATTGTAGAGTAAATATTATCAGGATTACTGATCAATACTTCGTTGTCCTCTGCATCCAACAGAAACACACTGTGAATTGTACGTGAGGATGTTCCTCCACTCGAACCTCCTGCCACATGGAATTCAGCCATTGAGATTCCATTTAATTCGAGAATTAATGTGTTGGTTTGAAGTCTTCTTTCTATAACAACATCGCTTTCATCGAATCCACATAATGGATCTGACGTGCTGGTTGAACCTGAAACAGGGTCGATGCTTACTGTAATATCTCCAACTGTATAGTCATATGGAAAAGCACTTGGGTTTGAATTCCAGTTCATATAGAAAGGTTCAACATCATCACCATTTCCATTGTCACCACCATCACCATTATCATCCTCGTTGGTTTCTATTTTTAAATCCCAGGCAAAATAAGTAACTCCGTTACCTCTTGTAAAACCAATGGTTTTTATGCCGCTAAAGTCATTTGGAAGATCCAACACCGCGGTACGAGGCACGCGTGAAGGACCATCAGTACTTACGCTTCCCAATAGTCCACCATCAGTCATATCATAGATATCTATTGCACCACCGCCACCATGAACAGTATAGGTGATGGAAACCTTTCCTCCGTTTAGAAATGGAGTCGCAGGAGTAACCCTAAAATGATGCGATGTAGGTACTCCATCTGTGATTGTGGCATTGGAGCCTGTTCTCATGTAATTCACATCCGGGTCATTAGGGTCTTGTTCCACAGCAGAGCCATCTACCATAATTCCGGGTCTGTTTGAAGTATCGTTATATCTGGGGCCATTCCACCAGAAACCTCCCTGATCTTCTGATAGATCCCCGGACTGAGCATGATTCTCAGCGCCTAAGGCTCTTAAATTAAAATCGGTTTCATATATTACAACCAATTGAGCATGTGCTGACGATATACAAATCAATATCGCAAACACCAAAAGAGTAATTCTTTTCATAATGTGTATTGTTTTAAGGTAAAAACGATTAATTAAAATCACATGACAATAATATACAAGATTTAACAATGAGGGGGTAGATGAATTGTTCTAAAATAGCAGACAAAATATTTACATTATCATGATTATGATTACAGTCTGGCTATGTGTCAAAACACCAACCTGCTAAAATCCAACACAAAAGCACTATTAGGTTTTTCTTATAACAAACCGGATAAAAATAAAACAAGGCGCTATAACTCAAATGAGTTATAGCGCCTTGTTTTCGAACATAAATTAGTGTTAACTTTTATTATCGAAGCCTCCTGAGATCCCGTCTTTGAAATGCATCATCGCTTCTGTGTTTAATCATTTGATAATTCCAGTAGTAAAGTTTTGAATCGGCAGCACCAACCAAAAGTTTGTATACTCTTGCACGAATTCTTGTTCCCTCCGGACCTACTTTGTGTAAAAAAACCACATCAGGATCCTGACGGGCGATGGCTGCTTCAATCTCATCGCGGGTTACAATCTCAAAATCGTATGGATAGTTTTGGGCAATGGCTGCGCGGGTTGAGATATCTGGTGCAAGATCTTCTTTGGTTAAGAGAAGTTTTTTGCCTTCCAGGCTTCCGCGTTCTCTGTTGTATCGTCGAAATCCTCGGTCACCAATAAATCTGCTGTCCTCAAGTGCGTTTCTAACATGACTCTGCATGAATAAAACAAATGCCTCAAGCTTATACAGATAGCTATCTTCTTCGACATCCAGATATGATAAAGGCAGTGAACACAAATCTGGCATGGTTTTTACATCAGCATTGGGTTGTCCCATAAGCAGACTCAGAAAATTATACCTTGCTCGTGTTTTGTCACGGTCAAAAGTGACAATGGTTGTCAGCAGAAAAGAGAGATTGGGATCGTGTTTTTTCTCTTCAAACTCACGTGAGGAGATAAATTCATAGGGAGTGATAGTCCATGAGCGTTCAACCACCTCTTGAATTCTTGAATTGTAAAAACTCATTAAGGCGTCATCTAAAACCACCAAGGTTTTAGACTTCAGAAAGCGCTCGTAATCTTCCACTTCGGGAACGTGCTGTTGTGAGAACGTTACAATTGGTATGGCAATAATTAATAATGCAACAACATATTTCTTCATAAATAGGAATTATAGATGATTATTGATTAAATCAGTCACTTTACATTAATACATGAATGCTGCATGTTTGGTTTCAATAATCATGACAAAAAAAATGTGTATTTACAGGATGGAGCCATTTTGAATTGAAATCTCGGATTACAGTAAGGCTCGGACTGTTTTAGTCAATACATCCAAAGCTGCATTGACCGCTTTTTGCACCATTGCTTTATTCAATGCTGCAATGGCATTGAATTCCGCTTCAAGTACTTTTTTCTCATCCTCTAATCTTGATTCGAATCGTTGTTGCGTTAGGTCTCCGGTAATTCGCAACTCAACCAACATCTTCATTCGCTCTCTTCTTCGGTTTAGAATTTTTACTATAATTTCCTTTATTTTCTCTTTGTCTTTTGAAATGGTGTCCCCTATGGCGTCTGCCATTTCTCTTAATGTTGTGTCAATATTAAATTCACTCATAGTTTAGAAGTTTTAATCGATTAGTTCTTTAGCTCTTTCTGCCACTTGCATGGCAAAGAAAAGATCACTGAAAGTTAGTCTGTTCAACCCTATAACCCCATCACTGATAGAGTTGTCCTCCTTGTGCTCCATTTTATATTTTTGCCACAATTCAAGAGTGATTTCACAAATTCTTACCGAATTCTCGTTCAGTGGTCGAACCCGGTTTCGGTTTAGTAACGATATCAACTCAACCTCTACATCAATATAGCCTTCAGTAAAATGGTCGTATGCACGACCATTGTTTTCAACAGTTGTAGTTTCGAGCATTGTCAGATAAAATCTTTCGACCTTCATAGCCGTTCTACCTATCTGTTCAGCTACATTTGCATCATAATCAGCTATCAACTGAATGCGACATGATGAGGTTATGAGCAAAAATGCAAAAATGAGAACAAAGAAGTGTTTTGGCAGAAAATAGGAGTAAGACAGTTTTGACATAATAGAGATTTGAAAGGTTAAACTTAATATGGTCAAGTTAATACATAATTTTTTATTGGTCAAAACAAAAAAACAGACAACTGTTATGGAATTGTTGTCTGCATGGCCTCTCAAAGTACTGATGTTATTGGGATTGCTTAATGCCTGTTATAAGTGGTTTAATGCATCACTCCTAAAACAAAATAACGAATTATGTAGAATTAAGTCGCGATGTTTTAATAAATTATGTTTTTTAACTATTTTGCGAAAAAAACAATCCGATTTCTAAATCATATTTGTCGATGGTAACCAATCTTCTTAACCGTCTCATAGGCCTTTTTATTTCTGAGCAAGATGAAAAGGCGGATATGGATACAAAAGTAAAATCTTTGCTGTTAAATATAGCGAGTCTTTCATTTACCCTTATCGTACTTGCCGAGGGAATCTGGGCACTGGTGTTAGATCACGCAGAGCTGGCAATTCCTTTTCTTTCCCTGAGTTTTTTACTTGCCATAAGTCATCTCTATTTAAGAAAATTCACAGGATTGATTCATCAGAACCTTCTACTTTCCATCCTTTTTCTTGCCTGCGTTTTTTTCGTTCTTTTAGGTGGCAACACAGAATTGGGAATTGTATGGGTTCTATTTTTTCCTTTTTTTACTACAGCCATTCGCGGACGAAGAACAGGTTACCGATGGACCGCTATTTTGGCTCTCTTCATGCTGGCTCATTTCTTTTTTATTCAAAACCTTAGTCCTTTTTTCCAACAATATTCGACTGAAAGCAGTATTTTTTACCTTATTCTTTTTGTTTTTAGCATCATCATTGCTTTTGCCTTTCAGTTTATTCGTTCGGAGGTTTTATTGGAAAAGGAGAGGATTATACTCGATAGCCAGAATAAAAATAAAGCACAAGAAGATTTATTATCAAAACTATCGCACCAGATCCGAACGCCTCTAAGTAACATCACAGGAATAATTGACATGCTTGAGTCAACTTCAATGAATAATGAGCAAAAAGATTACATTAACACGATTCATGCTTCAGCAAATAACCTGGTAAGTGTAGTCAATAACCTGGTGCTAACATCTAAATCAAATCCGTCTGATTCACAAGAGATAACCAATTTCAGTCTCTACAATACTTTGAACAATGTCCTCCGACTTTTTCCTTACGAAGAGAGCAAAGTCAGGTTTAATCTTTCTCTTGCCCCCGATATTCCAACTCAACTCACCGGAAATAATATAAAAATTAAACAAATACTGCTGAATCTCATCAACAGCATTATCAGAGAAAACAAAGCTGAGCAAAAGCATATTACACTGGAGGTAGTTAAAGTTGATAGTATGCCCGACAGGGTGGAACTTATTTTCCGCATCATCAGCGATTTTATATATTCTTCAAAAAAGGATAATCATTCCGAAGAAGGTTTTTTCAATTATCAGGACCTGGTAAAGCTCAATGCCGGGAAAATCATCAACTATCTTGATTTGGGGATTACTCAAAAGATGATTGAAGTAGACGGGCACTCATTAAATATTACACCACAACCCGATCAAACCATTTTTGAATTTGGTGCCACCTTCTCAACTGCGTCTTCAAACTTCGCCAATATTGTTGCTTCAGATAAAAGCCGAAACAGCAACACCACGTTTAAGCCAATAGTAGACATGAAAGATGCACACATTCTGTTGGTTGAAGACAATTTTAGTAATCAGCAAATCATCAATTTATATATCAGGAATAAGGTCAAGAAAATTGATTTTGCCTTTAATGGAAAAGAGGCTCTGGAGAAGTTCGGAATGGCTAAATACGATTTGATACTGATGGATGTTCAAATGCCTATTATTGATGGGTTTAAAGCAACCATTAAGATTCGAGAACTGGAAAAAAGCACAAATACGCGTGTTCCAATTATTGCAGTTACGGCCAATGCTTTCCCGGAAGATAAAGAGCGATGCCTGGCTTCAGGAATGGATGATTATATCAGTAAGCCTTTTCAACCGGAGGAACTGATTGATAAAATAAAACAGCATTTATCAAGCTAACCAGTGGTTGGCTTGATTAATGTTGTAACATTTAGTAAATCCTGATTAAGGATCTGCTTTGTTTTCTTGCAACAGAAATTTCAGGATTTTAAGAGCGTAATTATTTAGATGGGCAAATAAGATATGAAGAGATTACTGCATGCTTGAAATATCGCATCATAAGAGACTTCATCATGCCCCTATGGCTTGAAGTAACAATTGAATCAGTTTCTAGTACTCAGGAGCGTCTTCCTTTAAGGGCTTCAAACCTACAATCAGAATGTCATCAACCTGATCTTCACCATTTCTCCATTCTTCAAGTTTCTGGTGAAGAATGGCTTTCTGATCATCCGGATGTAGTTTGTGAATATTTAAGAGCAGGTGACGGAATCTTCTGTATTTAAACTTTTTCTTTTCTGCACCTCCAAATTGATCTACATAGCCATCGGTAAACAGATAGATGATATCATCCTCCATGAGTTCAATGCGCTTAGCGGAGTATTCCGGAATATTTCCTTCATTAAACCGCCCAATGGCAAAGCGATCTCCTTTGTATGTTTGCAATTCGTTATTTCGGATCAGATACAAACCATTGACAGCACCTGCAAATTCGATTTCGCGTTTTTGGGTATCGATCATACACAGCCCCATATCCATTCCGTCTTTTATGGTCTCAGAGCCAAAAAGGCTCTGATCATTTTTTCGTAATGTGGCATCTAATTCCAGGCTTAATTGTTTTAGAACCTGAGCAGGACTATCTATTTGTTTCCCTGTAATGATGTTTTTTAATAAATCCATTCCAATAATTGACATGAAAGCTCCCGGAACGCCATGTCCTGTACAATCTACCACTGCAACATATAATCTGTGATCATCTTTGTGCATCCAGTAAAAATCGCCACTAACCAAATCACGTGGCCTGAAATAGATAAAAGATTGAGGAAACACACTACGGAATACCTTTTCTGAAGGAATCATTGCTGATTGAATTCTGGTTGCATAATTGATGCTGTCAGTAAGGTTTTGATTGATGCGTGTTAAAGCTTCCCGTTGTTGTTCCAGCCTTATTTTATCTACGCTTTTCTCAGTGAGCGTCCGGTTCACTTTCTTATAATGTCTTATGCGGTAATTGATGATCATCTGAATTAAAAAAATGATCATTAATAAATAAAAAGCGTAGGCATAATTAGTCATCCATATGGGTGGAGTAATCTCAATTTTCATTTCAAATGGAGCTTCACTCCAAATTAAGTCATTATTGGATCCTAAAACCATAAATTTGTACTTTCCGGGTAACAAATTGGAGAAAACAACAGAGTTGTTTCGGGTTAATGGACGCCAGGTTTTATCATATCCAACCAGCTTTACTTTAAAACTGTTCTTGTGTGGTTGGGCAAAATCCATGGCTGCATAATTTATTTCCATAAGCATACCAGGTTTGAAACGAAATTTCACCTGATCGGGATATCCTTCTAAAATTTCGGTGCACTCGCCTCTGTGACATAATGTAATGCCCGTTACTGTAACCCTCGGCTGGTGTAGATTGTATTGAATGGAGTCCGGACGAATCCAGCAAAGTCCATTAACCCCACCAAAGTATATTTCGCCTTCACTTCCTAAAGAGCCACTCCCCGTATTAAATTGATGCCCCGGTAAACCATCATGTGTATCAAAATCTCTGATTACTCCATCAGGTGTTAACAATGAAACACCTCTGCTTGAACTAAACCAAATGTTTCGGTTTTTATCTGTAATGACCGAAGCAATGAGCTCATTTGACAGGCCTGGCAATAGTTCAGTCCGCATGGAATCGGATTCAGTTTTATGCATTCGCAGCAATCCCGATCCTGTTCCTAACCAGATGTTTCCGGTCTGATCATGAGCTATTGAAAAAACCTGATTCAATGATTCTAATCCGGAAGACATTAAATTTACCTCCCTTATCTCTCCCATCAGCTCATCAAAATAATTTATTCCCGATGAGGTTCCGATCCATAATGTTTCTGATTGGTCGGTTGATAATGAAAGAATCTCGTCAGAGTTAAGTCCATTAATAGCTCCTTGCCCTTTAAAGTAACCGACAACCCGACCATTTATATATTGGTACAAACCAAAGCGTGAGCCAAACCAAATTCCTGAATGATTGCTGGTTATTGATGTGATGACATTATTCCTTAATAAAGTTGCGTAACGAGCATCATATCCGTAATTAAATTCTCGTAAAACATTGCTAAAGGGCTCAATGTAGTAAATCCCACGTTCTGTGCCAATCCATATCCGTCCTTGATAATCTTCATGTAGTGACCAAACTGCATCTTTTTTGTTAAGGTACGACTCCCTGTTAATTATATAATGATTGATAACTCTTTTTTCTCTGTTGAATTTAAACAATCCACGTGTTAAAGTCCCGGCCCAAATATTTCCCTGGCTATCATTTATTACTGAAAGAATATTTAAGGAGTGGCCAGGCCACTGCTCTAAATCTGATCTTCCAATCGACTGAAATTTATAGGGAAGAAAGTTGAGTTTAAAAATACCATGATGCCTGGTACCTACCCATATTATTCCCGATTCATCTTCAAATACACTGGTTATTTCCTTTCTGTCTAGTGGTTCAGCCTCAATCCCTCCAAGAGGAGCACTCCTGTGCTGAAATCGCTGATGATCAAAAATATCCAGCCCGCTATTAGTCCCAACCCATAATCGTCCGGTTTTATCTCGCATTAAAGAGTTTACCGTAACCTTTGTATGCCTGTCCGCACCGGGGATAAGAGTTACGCTTGACTCATTTAGATTTAACATTTTAAGACCACCGGTGGTGGCAAGTAAAACCCGTTCATTATTAATTGATAGAATATCCAATACTGCATGTTGATTACCTTCCTGAGATTCGGGCTCCATGTACAAACGGTGAAAAACTCTTCTTTTCCGGTCGAAGCGATTCAATCCATCTTTTGTTCCTATGAGAAAAGTACTGTCTGAATCTTCAAAAACCGGTAGCCCGAAAGCATGGATTCTTTTGAACACATTAGAGAAGTGACCGAATGCATGAAAATTATCGGTAAATGAATCATATCTGCAGAGGTAATTCTCTGTTTTTACCCACAATTCTCCCATATTGCATGTAAAGAATCCAAAAACTGCGTTTTCAGGCAGGGAATGTTGGTTTTGCGGATCGTGCTGAAATGTCCGAAATCGTCCGTCTTTTTTCTGAAGAACACTGATTCCCCGACTGCGGGTACCAATCCATATATTGCCATGAGAATCTTCTGTAATTGCTACAATTCGGTTGCCAGTGAGGCATTCATTTTGCCCGGGAATAAATCGAAAGACTTCAAATCTATAGCCATCATATCGGTTTAATCCATCTTCAGTACCGACCCATAAAAATCCACGACTATCCTGAAATATAGTGTTCACAGAATTATTGGAAAGTCCATCCATGATCGTAAATTGCTGTATCGAAGATAAAGCTGCAGATAATGGAAGCTGCAGCAGGCAAAAGAGCAGCCCGAGAAACTGCCGGATGTATTTCACTTCTATCAAGCCCATGATCTTATTTAAGTCAGACAAATATGCTTAAAATAGCTAAGAGCAACAAAGTTTATCATTATGAAATTCTTACTTTAATTATCTCTCAACCTCTAGTATACGACATTTTTGTGACGAATGTTTTATTTGGGTTCTAGTTTATTATGGCAATATTTGTTGGATACAACCCCTCTGTAGCTTTATTGGAAACAAAAAATAAGGACTGTCCTAACAGTCCTTTTTAGTTTTGTATGCTATATGAGAGATTCTATTTTCATCTTGCTCACATACATTTAACTCTGCATTTAAAAAACTTCCTGAGCATCTCTTTATATTAATGCATCAGGCAGATTGTTAGATCTGACAAATTACATTGCATAAGACTTTATTTTTGTTTGCCCTGTTCTTCAAACCAGTCAAATGTTTGTGAAGAAGGTCTTTCCAACGGCATTCCGTATATTCTGTCCCAAATAAGAGATGTGAGTACACCCAATGATCGTGAAACTCCAAAAAGCACTGTGTAAATAGGGAATTCCTTAATCCCGTAGCTGGATAACAAACTGCCTGAAATGGCATCAACATTTGGCCAGGGATTCTTTACTTTCCCGGTTGAGGCTAGTACGTCAGGTACAACCTCGTATATTTTACTTACCAACTGAATGAGGGGTGCGTCGGGAATGTACTTTTTTGCGAAGTTTAGCTGTTCAGAAAACCTTGGATCAGTTTTTCTTAATACGGCGTGTCCGTATCCGGGTATAACGCGTCCTTGTTCCAGAGTTGCTATTGCATACTCTTTTATCTGATCAACCGAGGGTGTTTCTGTTCCAATTTCTTTTATTAGTTTTTCAAGCCAGTGCATAACCTCTTGGTTTGCCATTCCATGTAAAGGCCCCGCTAATCCGTTCATACCGGCCGAAAAGCTGTAATATGGATTTGATAAGGCAGTTCCAACAAGATGGGTGGCATGCGCTGAAACGTTTCCACCTTCATGGTCGGCATGCAAAACCATGTAAAGGCGCATGAGGCGCTTTGCTTCTTCAGAAGAGTGCCCCATCATGTGAGCAATATTTCCAGCCCAATCCAGTGAAGGATCTGGTTTTATATGTTTTTGTCCATGAAAACAACGGCGATATATATAAGCTGTAATTACCGGTAGCCTGCTAATCAAATCCATTACTCCTTCGTACATTGGACCCCAGTAATCCTTTTTGTCCATGCCTGCCATGTAGGCTCTTCGGAAATGAGATTCGGTACTCATGGCCAATATTGCAGTATTAAACTGAATCATTGGGTGTGCCGTTATTGGCAAAGAATCGATTACTTTAAATACATGATCAGGGATACCCTGGGCTCTGCGAGCCCATTCTTGTGAAATAAAATCCACCGTAGCCTTATCTGGAATTTCTCCAATAAGCATCAGGTAGAACAACCCTTCGGGCAAAGGTTCTCCATCTTCTCTAATTTTTGGAAGCTTTGCACGCAGCTCAGGTATAGAATAACCCCTGAATCGAATTCCTTCTGACGGATCAAGTTTTGATGTATCAGTTAACAACGCAACAACCCCTTTCATACCGGACAATACCTGTCCGATGGTTACTTCTTGGAGTACTTTATCCCCATGTTCTCTGACTAATTCCTTAAGTTGTTCCGATTTTGATTCACCTACTTCTTTTAACCTTTGTTTAACTTGATCCATAGCTCATAAATTTATTTTGGTATTAAGATATGACAAAATGATTTATTATCGTAAATAAAAAACACTCAACATATCAAAAAAGTTCTCCTACCCTATCAATTTTATAAAAATGCTTTAAAATGCTTTTCCCTCATAATATACAAAAAAGGGGCTACTTACGTGCCCCTTTTTGCAATCAAAATAATCACATTGAATGATTATTTTTTAATAACCTTTTTGTATCCGTAAATAGCGGCATCTCCAAGTTCCTCTTCAATTCGAAGCAATTGGTTATACTTGGCCATACGGTCTGAACGGCTTAATGAACCGGTTTTGATCTGGCCACTGTTGGTTGCTACGGCAATGTCGGCAATGGTAGCATCTTCAGTTTCACCTGAACGGTGAGAAGTAACTGAAGTATAGCCTGCACGGTGAGCCATTTCAATAGCGTCCAAAGTTTCAGTTAAAGTACCAATTTGGTTAACTTTAATAAGGATAGAATTGGCAGCATCAAGTTCAATACCTTTTTGCAGATATTCAACGTTGGTAACAAACAAGTCGTCGCCTACCAATTGGCACTTATCGCCAATTTTCTTGTTAAGAAGCACCCAGCCATCCCAGTCACCTTCATCGCAGCCATCTTCAATACTGTCGATGGGGAATTTAGCAACCAGTTCAGCAAGAAAATCCACTTGCTCCTCGCGAGATCTTTTTACACCCTTTTCTCCTTCAAAAAGAGAATAGTCATAAATTCCGTTTTTGTAGAACTCAGAAGCGGCACAGTCTAATGCGATAGACACCTGTCCTCCCTCTTCCAAACGACCGGGCTTATAACCTGCAGCTTCAATGGCTTTAATGATACTATTTAGAGCATCCTCTGTACCATCCAATGCAGGAGCGAAACCACCTTCATCTCCAACTGCGGTACTTAGGTTACGATCGTGAAGAACTTTCTTAAGCGCGTGGAAAATTTCTGCACCCATACGCAAACCTTCGCGGAAGCTCTCAGCACCTACAGGGCGAATCATAAACTCCTGAAATGCAATAGGAGCATCAGAGTGAGATCCACCGTTAATGATGTTCATCATAGGAACAGGAAGCGTTTTAGCATTGGTTCCGCCAATGTAACGGTACAAAGGCATCCCTGAGTACTCAGCAGCTGCTTTAGCAACAGCCATAGAAACTCCCAGCATGGCATTAGCACCTAATTTGCTCTTGTTCTTGGTACCGTCCATTTCCAGCATTTTTCTGTCAATGGCAACCTGATCAATAGAGCTCATACCAATTAATGCAGGAGCAATTACTTTGTTGACGTTATCAACAGCCTTGATAACTCCTTTTCCAAGGTATCTTTTTTTGTCTCCGTCGCGAAGCTCAAGAGCTTCGTTTTCTCCGGTAGATGCTCCAGAAGGAACAGCAGCGCGGCCAATGATGCCGCTTTCAAGAGTTACTTCAACTTCAATAGTTGGATTGCCGCGAGAGTCTAATATTTCACGGCCGTGGATGTTTGCAATTAATCCCATAGTCATAGCTATTAATGATAAATAAACATATAATTTAATAAAATCAGAGGTAATATGAAACACATATTATTATGAAGTTTAATTTTCCCATCAGACTCTATCTGGGGGAAGACCTATCATGAGATGATTTTCAATCTCCCTCGTGTTTCATAAAAAAAGGATAAAGTCAACAAGTCTTTATCCCTTTTTTCAAGAACAATATCTAAACAGATACATTCATATCTGTAATTATTCCTTAGTTTCCATTTTATCTTCAGACTCTGCTGAAGCAGCTTCATCAGTGGTACTTTCCGGGGCTTCTACCTCAGACACTTTATCTTCTGTAGTTTCACCAGATTCAATAACTTCTGCAACATCTGCTGCTACGGCGGCTACAGGCTCAGTAGTTTTTGCGGTAGATTTACTACCTCTTCTACTTCTACGAGTCTTTTTCGTTTCGTCTGCTGCACCTTCTTTACCAACAAGCATGTTCTCGTTATAGTCAACCAATTCAATGTAACACATTGCTGCAGCATCACCAAACCGGTTTCCTAATTTCAGAATTCTTGTATATCCTCCTGGGCGATCTGCCACTTTTTGTGAAATCTCACGAAACAGTTCTGATACAGCCTCTTTATTTTGTAAGTGACTGAAAACAATACGGCGAGAATGCGTTGTATCATCCTTTGATTTGGTGATCAACGGCTCAACATACATTCTTAATGCTTTAGCTTTTGCCACTGTGGTTTTGATGCGCTTATGCAAGATCAGCGAAGATGCCATATTGGACAGCATCGCCTTTCTGTGCGAACTGGTTCTCCCCAGGTGGTTAAATTTCTTATTATGTCTCATCGTTAATTATTCCTTGTCTAATTTATACTTCGTTATATCCATACCGAAACTCAGATTCAGGTTAACCAAAAGATCATCTAACTCGGTAAGAGATTTCTTTCCGAAATTTCTGAACTTTAACAAGTCGTTCCGGTTGTATTGAACCAATTCTCCAAGAGTCTCAACATCTGCAGCTTTCAGGCAATTCAATGCACGCACAGATAGATCAAGATCTACAAGCTTGGTTTTTAACAGTTGACGCATATGAAGCACCTCCTCATCAAACTCCTCATTTCCGGACTTTTCATCTGTATCCAGAGTAATCTTCTCATCAGAGAATAACATGAAGTGATAAATTAATATCTTAGAAGCTTCCTTTAATGCATCTTTAGGATGAATTGATCCATCGGTGCTGATTTCCACCAACAATTTTTCGTAGTCGGTTTTTTGTTCTACACGATAGTTTTCAACGGAGTATTGAACATTACGAATAGGTGTAAAAATTGAATCCACCGCGATGGTTCCAAATTCCATTTCAGAATTCCGATTCTCTTCAGCCGGAACATAGCCTCTTCCTTTATTGATCGTAATGGTCATTTGAAGATTCACCTCGGGGTTCATTCTTGCAATGATCAAATCAGGGTTAAGAACCTTGAAATTTGATAATACATTATTCAATTCCCCGGCGGTTAAAGCCTCTTTTCCTGTAATTGAGATGGTCACCTTTTCACTGTCATTATCTTCAACAGTTTGTTTAAAACGAACCTGCTTCAGATTCATAATGATTTCGGTAACATCATCTACAACCCCGGGAATACTGGAAAACTCATGATCAACACCTTCGATCTTAACAGTTGTGATCGCAAAGCCCTCTAAAGAAGAGAGCAAAATTCTTCTTAAGGCATTTCCAACAGTAATACCATATCCTGGTTCAAGAGGACGGAATTCGAAACGACCGAACTTGTCATCAGCATCAAGCATGATGACCTTATCAGGTTTTTGGAACGCTAATATTGCCATAAGAATAAATTATTTAGAATATAATTCAACGATCAACTGTTCTTTAATGTTTTCTGGAATGTCAGATCTTTCAGGAAGGTTCATAAACTTACCAACCATTTTATCTGAATCCCACTCTAACCATGAGAACTTATGAACACTGGAGCTGCTTAATGAATTAGCAATAGCTTCCAATGATTTTGATTTTTCCCTTACACCAACCAGTTGTCCTGGTTTAAGTGAATAGGATGGGATGTTTACTACTGAGCCATCTACAGTAATGTGTCTGTGTGAAACAAGTTGTCTGGCAGCTGCACGAGTAGGAGCAATTCCTAAACGGTAAACTACGTTATCTAATCTTGCCTCAAGCAACGAGAGTAATACCTCACCGGTAATACCTTTAGACCGGTTTGCTTTTTCAAACAAATTACGGAATTGCTTCTCCAATACACCGTAAGTATATTTGGCTTTTTGTTTTTCCTTTAACTGAACTCCGTATTCGCTGGTTTTTTTGCGACGGTTTGCACCGTGTTGTCCAGGGGGATAGTTCTTCTTTTCGAAATATTTATCGGGACCATAAATAGGTTCTCCGAATTTACGTGAAATTTTAGTCTTTGGACCAATGTATCTAGCCATTCTACTAAATTTTTGATTTTAAATTTTTGATTTTAAAAATTGAATATGACAGCCGCAAGATGATAGAAAGGAAGGTTATAATAACCACCCAGTATTCAAAATTCAAAACAAAAACTTATGGTTAACAACTAGTTATTATTAAAATTATACCCTTCTTCTTTTTGGTGGGCGACAACCGTTATGAGGCATTGGTGTTACGTCAACAATCTCCATAATATCAATTCCTGTAGAATTAATAGAGCGAATAGCTGATTCACGACCATTACCCGGTCCTTTAACATACACTTTCACTTTGCGCAAGCCTAAGTCATAAGCCACTTTTGCGCAATCAGCTGCAGCGGTTTGTGCGGCATATGGGGTGTTCTTTTTTGATCCGCGGAATCCCATTTTACCGGCACTTGACCAGGAGATAACCTGGCCGTTAGAGTTTGTAAGAGAAACAATGATGTTATTGAACGACGAGTGAATGTGCGCCTGTCCAAGTGCATCAACTTTTACAACTCTTTTTTTAGATGATCCTGCCTTTTTTGCCATTTTCTAATGATTATTTAGTAGCCTTCTTCTTATTAGCAACAGTTTTCTTTTTACCCTTACGTGTACGAGCGTTGTTCTTTGTAGATTGTCCACGTACCGGTAATCCAATACGATGACGAATTCCTCTGTAACAACCAATATCCATTAATCGTTTGATATTTAATTGCACCTCAGAACGCAACTCACCTTCAGTTTTAACATTGTTGCCAATGTATTCACGAACAGCAGTAATTTGTTCATCCTGCCATTCTTTGACCTTCATACTTGGATCAACACCAATTTCTTTCAAAATGGTGCTCGCTTTGCTGCGTCCGATTCCATAAATATAGGTCAATGCAATTTCACCCCTTTTGTTTGCCGGGATGTCTACTCCTGCAATTCTTGCCATATTCTATAAAATTTATCCTTGACGTTGTTTAAACTTTGGATTTTTCTTGTTTATCACATACAAGCGGCCTTTGCGACGTACAATTTTACAGTCGGCACTACGCTTTTTAACAGATGCTCTTACCTTCATTGTAATAAGTATTGAGTATTATTTATATCTGTAACTGATTCTACCTTTTGTTAAATCATAAGGTGACATTTCAACCTTCACTTTATCACCGGGTAGAATTTTAATATAATGCATTCGCATTTTACCGGAAATATGAGCGGTGATCACATGTCCGTTCTCTAATTCCACGCGAAACATGGCATTAGATAGTGCTTCTACGATGGTTCCGTCTTGTTCTATAGAGGCTTGTTTAGCCATAGCTCAATTTATTTTTTTGATTTTAAGACTGCAAAGTTAATACTTCTTCTACAAATTTGAAACTAGATAATATATCAGCTTCATTTTTTCCTATGGCAATGGTGTGCTCATAGTGTGCAGAAATGCTTTTATCAATAGTACTGATAGTCCAGTTATCATTCCACATTTTGATATCTCTTTTACCAAGATTTATCATTGGTTCCACTGCAATTACCATCCCTTTTCTCAACTTAATTCCGGATCCTTTTCGTCCGTAGTTGGGTACTTCAGGGGGTTCGTGCAGTTTACGTCCTATTCCATGTCCCACCATCTCTCGTACAACTGAATATCCTCTGGATTCACACAAGGTTTGTACAGCATGTCCAATATCTCCCAGTCTGTTTCCTTCAAAAGCCTGTTCGATGCCTTTATATAAAGATTCCTTTGTTGTTTGTAAAAGTCTTCTAATCTTTTCGTCAACTTGTCCTACTTCAAAAGTATAGGCACAATCGCCATAAAAACCGTTTAATAAAACTCCACAATCAATTGAAACTATATCACCATCGTTCAGTGGCTTATCATTTGGAATTCCATGTACCACCTGATCATTGACAGAAGTACACAGGGTATTAGGAAAACCTTGGTAATTAAGGAATCCGGGAACACCTTTGTGATCCCTGATAAAAGTTTCTGCAATTTTATCCAATTGGAGTGTAGTAACTCCGGGTTTAATGACCTTTGCCAATTCCCCAAGGGTTTTTGCTACAAGAAGATTGCTCTCCCTCAACAACTCAATCTCTTCGTCAGTCTTTAAATAAACCATCTATATACTACCTCTTTTTCTACAATACAGCTCCACCACCGCCAGAACGTCCTTTGATACGCCCTGTTTTCAGTAGTCCGTCATAGTGTCTCATCAACAGATGACTCTCTATTTGTTGCAAAGTATCTAACACCACACCAACCAAGATCAAAAGCGAGGTTCCTCCAAAGAACTGAGCAAAATTCTGATCAACACCTGCAAGCATTGCAAATGCGGGTAAAATTGCTATAAAGGCCAGACAAAAAGAACCTGGTAGTGTGATCTTCGACATAACTGAGTCTAAAAACTCTGCTGTTTTCTTACCTGGTTTTACACCTGGTATAAAACCACCGTTACGTTTCATGTCCTCTGCCATTTGCGTTGGATTAATGGTAACAGCTGTGTAAAAATAGGTAAAGAGTATAATCAATGTAGCAAACACGAAATTGTACCAAAATCCGGTAAAATTACCAAAAGTGGCAGCAAATCCGGTAGCTGCATCGCTATCTACATATCCTGCAAAAACAATTGGAATAAACATAATTGCCTGAGCAAAGATGATAGGCATAACACCGGCAGCATTTACCTTTAGTGGTATATACTGACGAACACCGCCGTACTGTTTATTTCCAACGATTCTTTTAGCGTACTGAACAGGAACACGACGTGTTCCCTGTACCAACAGAATAGCACCTTTGAAAACAAAGAACAGGAATACGAACTCAATTAGTAACATTACCAACCCGCCGCCTTCTTCAACTCTGGAAACAAATTCAGCAAACAGTGAGAAAGGCAACATGGCAATGATACCAATCATGATGATCAAAGAAATACCGTTACCAATACCCTTATCAGTTATTCTTTCACCAAGCCACATAACAAACATACTACCTGCTGTAAGAATGATGGTAGAGGTAATTGTGAAACTCCATCCTGTAGTAACAAAAGCACTCTCAGGCAGCTGTACATATAAGTTAGCAATATAACCTGGAGCCTGGAACAACAAGATCACAACGGTTAAATACCTTGTTATCTGGTTAATTTTCCTACGTCCGCTTTCTCCTTCACGCTGTAAACGCTGAAAATAAGGAACTGCTATTCCCATCAACTGGATTACAATTGAAGCGGAGATGTATGGCATAATACCTAACGCCATAATAGAAGCATTAGCAAATGCTCCTCCGGAAAACATATTTAACAATCCTAAAACACCAGAACTGGTTTGGTCTGCCAGTGCGGTTAATTGATTGGGATCAATACCGGGCAGTACAACAAAAGAACCCAGACGGTAAATCATGATAAAACCCAGAGTAGTCAGTATCCGACTTCTGAGATCTTCGATTTTCCAAATATTACGGATGGTTTCAAATAGCTTCATGTAAAATATATTTTGAATCTTTTGCTAAATGTAACTTACCATCATTCAAATTACATACTAGTAATTTGAATGTATGGCCAGTTTCATTATTCTACAGTTTCACAACGCTTCCTTGTGCTGCTTCGATGGCAGCTTCTGCACTTTTAGAAAAAGCATGAGCTTTTACTTCAACTTTAGCAGAAATGCTTCCATTTCCAAGGATTTTAACCAGGTCATTCTTGCTGATTAAACCGGCTTCCATAAGGTTTTCAGGGCTAATTACGCTCCATCCGTTTTTCTCTACCAATCCCTGAAGTACATCAATATTGATTGATTTGTACTCTTTTCTATTGATGTTCTTAAATCCGAATTTAGGAACCCTTCTCTGAAGTGGCATTTGACCACCTTCAAAACCGATTTTTTTGGAATAACCTGAGCGGGATTTGGCACCTTTATGTCCACGTGTGGAGGTACCTCCGTATCCGGAACCCTGACCACGTCCGATGCGACGTTCGCTGTGCGTAGATCCGGATGCAGGTTTCAATTCGTTCAGTTTCATTTTTCTATAGTTTGAAATCGAAAAACCATGGGATGTTTTATGAAAAACATCCTTAGTTTTTCAAAGTATCGTTAAACCAATTATTTCTCAACACTCAATAAGTGTTTCACTTTATCCACCATACCCATGATTTGAGGTGTGTCATCATGTTCTACGGTGTTATTTAATTTTTTCAAACCGAGCGCTTCCAGAGTTCTTTTCTGACGTGTGGTTGCTCCGATTTTACTTTTAACTTGAGTTACTTTTATCTTAGCCATTTCTAAATAACTTAACCGTTAAACACTTTATCAAGAGTTACTCCTCTGTGTTGAGCCACAGTATGAGCGTCTCTCATTTCACATAACGCCTCAATTGTTGCTTTAACAAGGTTGTGAGGGTTGGATGAACCTTTAGACTTTGCAAGAACGTCGATAACACCGGCACTTTCAAGTACCGCACGCATCGCACCTCCTGCTACCAGTCCGGTACCATGAGAAGCTGGTTTCATAAAAACTCTGGCTCCACCATATTGAAAAGCTTGTTGGTGAGGTATGGTTCCGTTAACAATAGGAACTTTAACCAGGTTCTTTTTAGCGGCTTCCACTCCTTTGGCAATGGCGGTGGTAACTTCATTGGCTTTACCAAGTCCCCAACCTACAATGCCGTTTTCGTTACCTACAACAACAATGGCTGAGAAGCTGAAAGTTCTACCCCCTTTAGTTACTTTGGTTACCCTGTTAATGGCCACCAATCTGTCTTTCAATTCAAGGTCGTTAGTTGTACGAACTCTTTTTGTATTTCCTGCCATAATATTTTTAGAATTTAAGACCTGCCTCGCGAGCAGCATCCGCTAATTGTTTTACTCTACCGTGATACAGATACCCGTTACGATCGAATACTACTGATTCGATACCTGCGGTTTTAGCACGCTCAGCAATTAGTTTTCCAACCAGAGCTGCCTTATCTGTTTTGGTTCCTTTTTGTTCGGCAATATCTTTGATCAGTGAAGATGCAGCAACAAGTGTACTGCCTTTGAGGTCATCAACAATCTGCACTGAGATCTCCTTATTGCTTCTAAAAACGCTCATCCGGGGTCTGTCTGAAGTGCCCTTTACTTTACTGCGGACGCGTCTCTTTATTTTTAATCGCCTATCTAATTTTGAAAAAGCCATAACACTAAATTAATCAAATTAAACTTTTGCACTCTTTCCGGCCTTACGCCTAATCACTTCACCCACAAAGCGGATACCTTTGCCTTTGTATGGCTCTGGTTTACGCAATGAACGAATCTTGGCACAAACCTGCCCTAAGAGTTGTTTATCGATGGATTCAAGTGTTATGATCGGATTACTTTTCCGGTCGGTAACAGCTTCCACTTTAATTTCTTTAGGCAACTGTATATGAATGGCATGTGAATATCCCAGTGATAGTTCAAGAATTTGTCCAGTAGAAGCGGCACGATAACCAACACCTACTAGTTCAAGTTTCTTTTGGTAACCTTCTGATACACCTACCACCATGTTGTTGATAAGTGAGCGATATAAACCATGTAATGATTTAAAACTTTTCTCCTCAGAAGGACGTTCTACACTGAGAACACCGTCATTGATTTCTACTTTCATCTCAGGGTGAATCTCCTGTTGAAGTTCTCCTTTTGGTCCTTTAACAGTAACCAAGTTATCCTTCACCGTTACGTTTACGCCGGCGGGTATGCTGATGGGTGCTTTTCCTATCCTTGACATAACAATCCTCCTTTTTTAATAAACGTAACACAATACTTCACCACCTACTTTCTCATTCCTTGCTTCTTTATCGGTCATTACACCTTTAGAAGTGGAAAGAATCGCTACTCCTAGTCCGTTAAGTACTCGGGGAACAGTCTTGTAACCGGTATATCTGCGCAACCCTGGAGATGATACACGGCTCAGATGTTTGATGGCCGGTATTTTGGATACCGGATCATACTTAAGAGCGATTTTAATAATTCCCTGTTTTCCATCCTCAAGGAATTTGTAATTGAGAATGTATCCTTTGTCATAAAGGATTTTGGTCATTTCCCTTTTAAGGTTAGAGGCAGGAACCTCAACAACCTTATGTCGTGCCATGATGGCATTCCTGATTCGTGTCAGGAAATCCGCTACTGGATCTGTCATTTTAAATTAAGTTTAAATTGATCCCGGCAAGCCGGGACAATATTTAATACTTACCAACTGTTACCAGCTGGCCTTTTTTACTCCCGGTATTAAACCTGCTGCAGCCATTTCACGGAATGTGATACGACTCAGACCAAACTGTCTCATATATCCTTTAGGACGACCAGTCAGTTTACATCTGTTATGCATTCTAACAGGCGAGGCGTTTTTAGGAAGTTTCTGCAACCCTTCATAGTCTCCCTCTTCTTTTAGCCTTGCTCTCTTATCTGCATATTTGGCAACAAGTTTGGCCCTTTTAACTTCCCGGGCTTTCATTGATTCCTTTGCCATATAACTAATTCTTTTTTAGGTTTTTAAAAGGCAATCCAAACTCACGAAGCAACGCAAATGCTTCTTCATCAGTTTTTCCTGAGGTCACAAAGGTAATATTCATACCCATAATCTTGCTCACATTATCAATATTTATTTCAGGAAAAATGATTTGCTCGGTAATACCTAAGGTATAGTTACCTCTTCCATCAAGCTTACTTTCAATACCTTTGAAGTCTCTGATACGAGGTAGAGCAACCTTCACAAGCCTTTCTAAAAATTCATACATTTTATTATGACGCAAAGTAACCTTTGCACCAATAGGCATCTTCTTTCTTAGTTTAAAGTTAGAGATGTCCTTTTTAGAAAGACAAGCTACAGCTTTTTGTCCGGTGATGGCAGTTAGTTCATTTACTGAAGTTTCAATAAGTTTTTTGTCTGCCACCGCTGCACCAACACCCTGGTTGATCACGATCTTTTCCAGGTGTGGAACCTGCATAACGCTTTTGAAACCAAACTCTTTTTGAAGAGATGGTACAATTTCGTCATGAAACTTTGTTTTTAAACTTGGTGTATAGCTCATTACTTGATCTCCTCTCCTGACTTTTTAGAATAACGAACCAATTTTCCATCATCTCCTAATCTGCGTCCGATGCGGGTTGCTTTACCCGAAGAAGGATCTTTCAAATTCAGATTTGAGATATGAACGGGAGCTTCCTTCTTAAGAATGCCTCCCTGTGGGTTTTCGGCGTTTGGTTTGGTGTGTTTACTCACCATATTGACGCCTTCAACAATAGCACGTTGCTTTTCGGGGAACACTTCCAGGACTTTTCCTTCCATCCCTTTGCTTGTTCCGGCGTTAACAACAACTATATCGCCTTTTTTAATATGTAATTTTCCCATTGCTGATTAAATCTTTATAGATTAAAGCACTTCTGGTGCCAGAGATACAATTTTCATGTATCCTTCGCGTAATTCACGGGGAACAGGTCCGAAAATACGGGTTCCTCTCATTTCTCCGACGTTGTTTAGCAGTACACAGGCGTTATCGTCAAAACGGATATATGATCCGTCAGCTCTTCTAACCTCTTTTTTTGTACGCACTACAACGGCTTTACTAATTGTTCCCTTTTTCATATCTGAAGAGGGAACAGCACTCTTAACCGTTACCACTATGCGATCTCCAACTGAAGCATATCTGCGTCCTGTTCCTCCAAGAACACGAATACATAAAACTTCTTTTGCACCGCTGTTATCGGCAACGCCTAATCTGGATTCTTGCTGTATCATGATTACTTAGCTCTTTCTAGGATTTCAACTAATCTCCAACGTTTAGTTTTACTAAGCGGGCGGGTTTCCATTATTTTAACAGTATCCCCGACATGGCTGTTGTTCTGCTCGTCGTGCGCGTAAAACTTTTTGGTTTTCTTCATAAACTTCCCGTACATCGGGTGTTTTTCACGAACAACAACACTAACGACAATGGTTTTATCCATTTTTTCGCTCACCACAACGCCAATACGTTCTTTTCTCAAGTTTCTTGTTTCCATCTGCTTGAATTATTTTTCATTAACTTGTTTCTGACGCAGAATGGTCAGCATACGTGCGATGTTCCTACGTGTCTCTCTAATCTTCATTGGGTTTTCCAATGGAGATATATGGTGATTGAGTTTCATGCGTGTCAGCTCAGCTTTTTGGGCATCCAAACGCTCCTCAATTTCACTGATGGTCATCTCTACAATTTCAGAAGTTTTCATCGGTTTAAGCATTTGAAGATTCAACAAAATCCCTTCTCACTATAAATTTAGTGGTTACGGGTAGCTTTTGAGCTGCCAGGCGTAATGCCTCTTTAGCTACGTTAAAAGGTACTCCATCGCACTCGATGAGAATGCGTCCGGGTGTAACAGGAGCTACAAATCCTTCCGGACTACCTTTACCTTTACCCATCCTTACTTCGGCTGGCTTTTTGGTAATTGGTTTATCCGGGAATATTCTGATCCATATTTGTCCCTGACGTTGCATATAACGGGTAACGGCAACCCTTGCCGCTTCTATCTGACGACCTGTAATCCATTTACTTTGAAGGGATTTTATTCCAAAAGAACCGAATGCCAGTTCATGCCCACGTTGAGCAATTCCTTTCATTCTTCCCTTTTGTTGGCGTCTAAATTTTACTTTTTTAGGTTGTAACATCGTTCCTAAGTCGATTAAACAGTTAACGGATGATTACTTTCTTCTCTTTTTAAAACCACCTCCCTGGCCGCCTTTTTTTCCTCCGCCGCCAGTTTCTTTGACGTTGAAGTTTGGCGACAAGTCCGGCTTGCCATAGATTTCTCCTTTACAAATCCAGACTTTGATTCCAATCAGTCCGGTTTTTGTAAGAGCTTCACTCTTGGCATAATCAATATCTGCGCGGAATGTATGCAAAGGCGTACGTCCTTCTTTATACATTTCTGAACGAGCCATTTCAGCACCATTCAAACGTCCGGAAACTTGTACCTTAATACCTTCTGCTCCCATTCTCATGGTTGATGCAATGGCCATTTTAACGGCACGACGGTATGCGATACGACCTTCTACCTGGCGTGCGATGTTGTTTGCAACAATCATGGCATCCAACTCAGGACGTTTAACTTCAAAGATATTGATCTGAACTTCTTTGTCAGTGATTTTCTTAAGCTCTTCCTTCAGCTTATCAACCTCCTGACCGCCTTTCCCGATGATGATACCAGGACGAGCGGTATAAACTGTAATGGTAATTAACTTAAGAGTTCTTTCAATAATAATGCGCGAAATACTGGCTTTAGCCAAACGAGCATTTAGATATTTACGGATTTTAGAATCTTCCAGCAATTTATCGCCGTAGTTCTTTCCGCCAAACCAGTTGGAATCCCATCCGCGGATGATTCCCAACCTGTTGCTTATTGGATTTACTTTTTGTCCCATCTGGCTATTAATTTTCCTGGTTTACGATTGAAACTTTGCTATCCACGAGTAAAGTCACGTGGTTGGATCTTTTACGGATTCTGTGTGCCCGTCCTTGTGGAGCAGGTCTTAATCTTTTCAGAATTCTCGCTGAATCCACGTAAGCCTCTTTTACATAAAGGTTGGCATCTTCGATGCGCACACCCTCATTCTTCTCTTTCCAGTTGGCAACAGCGGACAATAAGAGCTTTTCTACCCTGCGTGAAGCTTCTTTGGTAGAAAACTTTAGAATATCAAGGGCCAGATTCACCTCTTTCCCGCGAATTAAGTCAATCACCAAGCGCATTTTGCGAGGTGACGTCGGAACATTTCGCAAGCGGGCGTAAGCCTGTGTTTTTCTGGCTTCTTTTCGTTGTTCGGATTTTATTCTTTTTCTTGCACCCATTGTTTTTGCATTAAAATATTAACACTTTCAGGTATTATTTCTTTTTATTACCTGCGTGACCACGATATGTTCGTGTCGGGGCAAATTCACCCAGTTTATGACCAACCATATTTTCAGTAACATATACAGGAATAAATTTATTTCCGTTATGAACTGCTATGGTATGTCCTACAAAATCAGGTGAAATCATTGATGCCCTGGCCCATGTCTTAATTACTGATTTTTTACCGGAATCGTTCATGGTTAAAACCTTACGTTCCAGTTTATAATCGATAAAAGGGCCTTTTTTTAATGATCTGCTCATAATCTCAAATAATTAAGCGGTTACTTTTTTCTTCTTTCGAGAATATACTTACTGGACGCTTTCTTGCGGGAACGTGTTTTGTACCCTTTAGCAAGCAATCCTTTTCTGGAACGTGGATGTCCTCCTGATGAACGTCCTTCTCCACCACCCATTGGGTGATCAACCGGGTTCATCACAACACCACGAACTCTCGGACGACGGCCAAGCCATCTGCTGCGACCAGCTTTTCCTGATTTCTCAAGCGCATGATCTGAGTTCCCTACCGCACCAACAGTGGCACGACAAGTTGTAAGTACCATTCTCGTTTCACCTGAAGGTAAACGTAACACTACATATTTTCCTTCACGAGCAGCCAATTGGGCGAAAGTACCGGCACTACGTGCCAATGCTCCACCTTTTCCAGGCTGAAGTTCGATGTTATGAACGATGGTTCCTAATGGAATCTCGCCCAGAGGCAAAGCATTACCGATTTCTGGAGCGATTCCGCTTCCTGAATTCAACTCACTACCAACTTGTAAACCGTTTGGCGCGAGGATGTAACGTTTTTCACCGTCTGCATATACCAGCAAAGCGATTCGTGCGCTCCTGTTAGGATCGTACTGTATTGAATCAACTGTTGCAAGAACACCGTCTTTATTTCGTTTGAAATCGACTACCCGGTACTTCCTTTTGTGACCGCCTCCGATATAACGCATGGTCATTTTTCCGGTGTTATTTCTACCGCCGGATTTTTTCAAAGGCCTCAGCAAGGACTTCTCTGGTACACTCGAGGTAATCGAATCAAATGCACCAATAATTTTGTGTCTCTGCCCCGGTGTTGTGGGCTTTAGCTTTCTTACTGCCATTTTGATTAGATATTGCTATAAAAATCAATTTTATCTCCTTCGGCTAATGTTACAATTGCCTTTTTGTATGATGCGGTACGTCCGGAAAGAATTCCGCCTTTTGTATAACGGGTTTTTAATTTACCGCTATAACGCATCGTATTTATAGTCGCAACAGTAACATCGTACATCTCTTCTACTGCTTTTTTGATTTCGGACTTGCTTACGCGATCCTTAACAATAAAGCCGTATCTGTTCAGGGCTTCTCCCTGTTGGGTCATCTTCTCAGTGACTATGGGTTTTACAATAACATCCATGACTGATCTCCTTATTCATTAAATAGTTTACCGATTTGCTCTACAGAACTTTCAGTCAACACCAATGAATTTGCTTTCATGATGCTGTAAGTATTTAGTCCTGAAGCAACAGATACTTCTGCTCTCTGAATGTTCCGGGAAGAAAGAAAAACATTACGATCCATCTCTTTCAACACCAGCAATGAACGTGTTCCGTCAAGTTTTAGATTTTTACGGATGTTATTGAATTCGCTGGTTTTTGGAACTTCCATAGAAAAGTCCTCAACAACTACTATTGAATTGTTTTTAGCCTTATATGAAAGGGCAGATAAACGCGCCAATCTTTTTAGCTTTTTATTCAATTTAAAGCTGTAGTTACGTGGTCGGGGGCCAAAAATGCGGCCTCCGCCTCTAAACACAGGACTTTTAATACTACCAGCTCTGGCAGTACCTGTTCCTTTTTGTTTCTTGATCTTTTTGGTACTCCCGGCAATCTCATTTCGCTCTTTGGCTTTATGAGTACCCTGACGATTATTGGCCAGATACTGTTTTACATCAAGATAAATGGCGTGGTCGTTGGGTTCAATAGCAAAAACTGAATCAGGCAACTCAATTTTTCTGCCGGTATCTTCTCCGTTGATGTTTAATATATTCAGTTCCATTACACTTCAATAATTAGATATGACCCTTTCGCGCCCGGCACAGATCCTTTGATTAATAACAGATTGCTTTCGGGAATCACTTTTAACACTCGTAGGTTTTCAACTTTAACCCTGTCGCCTCCGGTTCTTCCGGCCATTCTCATTCCCTTAAATACTCTTGAAGGATATGAAGAAGCACCTAACGATCCGGGAGCTCTCAAACGGTTATGCTGACCGTGAGTAGCATCTCCTACCCCACGGAAACCATGGCGTTTTACAACGCCTTGAAAACCTTTCCCTTTAGAGATACCGCATACGTCCACAAACGTATCTTCCGATATCATGTCAACGGTGACTACGTCACCCGGTTTGAACTCTTGCTCGAAATCTTTGAATTCAACCAGTTTGGCCTTTGGAGTGGTACCTGCTTTTTGAAAATGCCCTTTCATGGGCTTGGTGGTACTCTTCTCTCTTTTTTCGTCGTAGGCTAATTGTACGGCATCATAACCGTCGGTTTCCACCGTTTTAACCTGTGTAACGACGCAAGGCCCAGCTTCGATAACAGTGCATGGAACATTTTTTCCATCGGCACTGAAAACGGATGTCATTCCGATTTTTTTTCCAATTAATCCTGGCATTGCTTTTCGATTTTCAATTAATTATCACACTTTTATTTCTACTTCCACACCGCTGGGAAGTTCTAACTTCATAAGAGCGTCAATGGTTTTTGCAGTAGAACTGTAGATGTCAATCAGCCGCTTATAGTTTGACAACTGGAACTGTTCTCTTGATTTTTTATTGACGAAGGTGGCGCGCAAAACGGTAAATACTCTTTTGTGAGTTGGCAATGGAATGGGGCCGCTAACAACAGCACCTGTGCTCTTTACCGTTTTTACGATCTTCTCAGCAGATTTATCTACCAAATTGTGATCGTATGATTTCAGTTTAATTCTTATTTTTTGATTCATAATGGTATATGCGAAAGAGTTCTTACAATAATTCAACTTTACCCTTAGCTTCTTTTACAACTTCAGTGGCAATAGCCTTGGATACTTCTTCGTAATGAGAAAATTCCATGGACGAAGTTGCTCGACCTGATGAAATGGTACGCAATGCAGTAACATATCCGAACATCTCAGACAGAGGAACTCTGGCTTTAACAACTCGGGCTCCTGCCTTTGATTCCATTCCTTCAACCTGGCCTCTACGTTTGTTGAAGTCGCCAATGATATCACCCATATATTCTTCAGGCGTTACCACTTCAACCCTCATGATAGGCTCAAGCAGAGTCGGCTTAGCTTTTGCACAGGCAGTCTTAAATGCCTGACGTGCACAGATTTCAAATGAAAGTTGATCAGAGTCAACAGGGTGAAATGAACCATCCAACAACTCCACTTTAAGGTTCTCAACCGGGAATCCGGCTAAAACACCATTTTGCATAGCGTTCTGGAAACCTTTTTGAACTGAAGGAATGTATTCTTTCGGAATATTACCACCCTTAACCAGATCATTGAACTGAAGACCTTCTTTTCCTTCATCAACAGGTCCTACTTTGACAATGATGTCGGCAAATTTACCACGACCACCAGTCTGCTTTTTGAAAACTTCTCTGTGGTCAACAGTCTGGCTAATAGACTCCTTATATGCAACCTGAGGACGTCCCTGATTACACTCTACCTTAAATTCGCGTTTCAAACGGTCGATGATGATTTCAAGGTGAAGCTCACCCATACCACTAATTACAGTTTGACCACTATCCTGATCGGTATGTACTCTAAAGGTTGGATCTTCTTCTGCCAGTTTACTCAAACCAGTTCCCAGCTTATCCATATCCTTCTGGCTCTTGGGCTCAACAGAGATTCCAATAACAGGTTCCGGAAAATCCATAGATTCCAAAACAATTGGATGTTTCTCATCACATAGAGTATCTCCGGTACGGATATCTTTGAAACCAACACCTGCGCAAATATCTCCGGCAGAAATGCTCTCAATTGGCATCTGCTTATTGGATTTCATCTGGTAAAGACGTGAAATACGCTCTTTCTTTTCGCTTCTGGTGTTATATACATAAGAACCTGCCTCAAGCTTACCTGAATATACACGCATAAATGCCAAACGACCAACAAAAGGATCAGTAGCAATTTTGAATGCCAATGCAGTAAAAGGTGCATCTTCCTCGTGTGGACGGGATTCGGTTTTATCCGTTTTAGGATTGGTTCCTTCAATTTCGCCTACATCATTTGGTGAAGGCAGGTAACGAATGACGGCATCAAGCAAACGCTGAACTCCTTTATTCTTAAATGCAGAACCGCAAAGCATTGGAACAATTTTCATGTCCACAACAGCCTTACGGGTTACCTCGATTAATTCTTCCGGAGTGATTGAGTCGGGATCGTCAAAAAACTTCTCCATTAGCGTGTCATCATATTCAGCAACAGCTTCAATAAGTTTTCCTCTCCACTCATTAACCTCGTCAACCATATCAGCAGGAATTGCTTCCAACTCATAACGCTGTCCAAGTACATCATCATCGTACCAAACCACAGCTTTGTTGTCTAACAAGTCAACAACTCCACGGAAGGTTTCTTCTGCACCGATTGGAATCTGAAGAGGTACGGGATTCGCACCTAATACTTCCTTCACCTGACGTACAACTTCAAAGAAATTGGCTCCTGAACGGTCCATTTTGTTAACAAAACCAATACGAGGCACCCCGTATTTGTTAGCTTGTCTCCAAACAGTTTCCGACTGTGGTTCAACACCTCCTACAGCACAAAAAAGAGCAACAGCGCCATCAAGAATTCTCAGTGAACGCTCAACCTCTACAGTAAAGTCAACGTGTCCCGGCGTATCAATGATGTTGACTTTATACTCTTCGTTGTTGTAATTCCATTGGGTACTTATGGCCGCAGAGGTAATGGTGATACCTCTCTCCTGCTCCTGCTCCATCCAGTCCATGGTGGCAGAGCCATCATGGGTTTCTCCCAGCTTGTGAGTGATACCGGTATAAAACAAAATCCGCTCAGTGGTGGTTGTTTTTCCGGCATCAATGTGAGCCATAATTCCAATGTTCCTCGTATATTTTAAATCTCTTGCCATTTGTCTATCTCAATCAACTGATTATTAAAATCTGAAATGAGCAAAAGCGCGGTTGGCTTCAGCCATTTTATGCATGTCTTCCTTCTTCTTGTAAGCGCCGCCTTCCTGATTATATGCAGCAACAATTTCAGCGGACAGTTTTTCAGCCATAGACTTTCCGCTTCTTTTACGTGCGAAAAGAATCATATTCTTCATGCTATATGACACTTTACGCTCGGAACGTATTTCGGTAGGAACCTGGAATGTGGCACCTCCCACACGGCGACTTTTTACCTCAACAGAAGGGGTAATGTTTTCAAGTGCTTTTTTCCACATCTCAAGGGCTGGTTTACCCTCTTTTTCTGCTTTATCTTTCATCAAATCAAGAGCAGAATAGAAAATGGTATAAGCAATGGATTTTTTCCCGTCTAACATCAGGTTATTCACGAATTGAGTTACCAGAGTATCGTTAAACTTGGGATCGGGCAGCAGTACCCGCTTTTTTGGTTTACTTTTTCTCATTTCTCTTTTTGTTTATTAGTCTTTAAAAATTTACTGGCTGTATTTGACTCTTCAATGATTTGTTTCATTTACTCAACCTAAACACAAACCAATAAACAAAACTATCAGTCAGTTAATTACTTTTTCTTTGGACGCTTAGTTCCATACTTTGAGCGACGCTGGGTACGACCATCTACACCGGATGCATCCAATGCACCACGAACAAGGTGATAACGAACACCAGGAAGATCTTTTACTCTTCCTCCTCTTACCAAAACGATGGAGTGCTCCTGTAGGTTATGACCTTCTCCGGGAATATAGGCATTCACCTCTTTTCCGTTGGTCAAACGTACCCTTGCAACTTTACGCATGGCTGAGTTTGGTTTCTTTGGAGTGGTGGTATATACCCTTACACATACACCCCTGCGTTGTGGACATGAATCCAAAGCTGGAGACTTACTTTTATCTACCAGCTTATTACGTCCTTTTCTTACTAATTGCTGAATTGTTGGCATATATACTTAAATTTAAACTATAATAATCTCGTTCAAAACGGGTTGCAAAGGTATTATTTTTTAATTTAAAAACCCCGCTGATTTTCAAATAATTTCACACCTTGGCACAAAAAGCGGTGCAAAAGTAGGAAATTAAATTATAAATAAAAAAACTCCAACACTCTTTTTTGCTGAGAATTATCCATTTAACATCTTTTTAGTGCCTGTGGCACTAAAAAAGCGCTAATATGGAACACCGGGGAAAATGAACATTCATTTTGACGTCAAAAAATAATTCTATCTTTGCACCTGATTTTTTTAACCTCTTCATCATACATAAATTATACATGAAGGGAAAAGAAGCAGAACATAAAAAACAGTATCAGATATTAATAAAAACCAGTAATTTCAAATTACATCAAAACAATACTTATATGAAAGCTTATGTATTTCCTGGTCAGGGTGCGCAATTTACCGGAATGGGTAAAGATTTGTACGAGCAATCTCCCTTAGCCAAAGAGATGTTTGAGAAAGCAAACGAAATCCTTGGATTTCGGATTACTGACCTGATGTTTGAAGGCAGCGACGAAGATCTGAAGCAAACAAAGGTTACGCAGCCGGCAATTTTCCTGCATTCTGTAATATTGGCCAAAACTCTAGGCGATTCGTTTCAGCCTGAAATGACTGCAGGACACTCTCTTGGAGAATTTTCTGCTCTTGTTGCAGCCGGAGCTCTTTCATTTGAGGATGGGCTAAAGCTTGTTTCTCAAAGGGCATTGGCCATGCAAAAAGCTTGTGAAAAAGAACCATCTACTATGGCTGCCATTGTGGGACTGGAAGACAATGTGGTTGAAGAGGTTTGTGACTCGATTGAAGACGTTGTGGTTGCCGCCAATTATAATTGTCCAGGGCAATTGGTGATTTCCGGATCGATATCAGGAATTGATAAGGCTTGTGAAGTTTTAAAAGAAAAAGGTGCAAAGCGAGCACTTAAACTTCCGGTTGGCGGAGCATTTCACTCTCCCCTAATGGAACCTGCAAGAGCTGAACTTGCCAAAGCAATTGAAGAGACCAATATTGTAAAGCCTGTTTGTCCGGTTTATCAAAACGTAAGTGCAAAACCTTTTACTGATCCTGCTGAAATTAAAGAAAACTTGATTGCACAGTTGACAGCACCTGTACGTTGGACTCAAACTGTTCAAAACATGATTGCCGACGGAGCAACTCATTTTACTGAAATTGGGCCGGGTAAAGTTCTTCAGGGGTTGATTAAAAAGATAGATCGTAGCGCGGAAGCAGAAAGCATTGGACAATTTCAGCAATAGATAGAATAATTTTACTTTAACCAGATGAAATTAAACGGGAAGTTGCCACAGGCACTTCCCGTTTAGTTTTTATACATCCAGTTTTAAATCATTCATCAAATAAGCAAATGAAACAGATCAGGGGAGTCGTTTACCGGTGTAAAGTTGATTCTCTTCTCCTTCATTCGTTCTATTAAAAGTTGATAATCATCCTTGGTTTTTGTTTCGATGCCAACTAATGCCGGTCCTGCGTCACGACTATTTTTCTTAGTATATTCAAAATGTGTAATATCATCATCCGGACCAAGAACATCATTTAAAAAATCCTTTAATGCACCTGCTCTTTGTGGAAATCGAATGATAAAATAATGCTTAAGGCCTTCATATAAAAGTGATCTCTCTTTAATCTCTTCCGTTCTGGTAATATCGTTGTTACCTCCACTCACAATACAAACTACATTTTTGCCGGCTATTTGATGGCGCATGGATTCCAATGCGGCGATGCTTAATGCTCCGGCAGGCTCAGCCACGATTGCTTCCTCGTTGTATAACTGAAGAATAGTTGTACAAACTTTTCCTTCGGGAACCAACACCATTTCATCGATAACCTCTTCAGCCATCGAAAAATTTATTTCACCTACAGTGGAAACTGCTGCTCCATCTACAAATTTTTCAAAATTTTCCAAAACAACACGTTCACCTTTATCCAGAGACTGTTTCATGGCAGGTGCTCCTTGGGGCTCTATTCCAATTATTTTTGTTTCAGGACTTTTTATCCTTAAATAGGAACCAAGACCGCAAATTAATCCACCACCACCAATTGGAACTAAAACATAATCCAATGAGAAGTCGGCATCTTCAAGAATTTCCAGTCCTACTGTCCCTTGTCCTGAAATGACCATTTCATCATCAAAGGGATGAATAAAAACGCTCCCTTTCTCTCGGCAATCTTCCATTGCTGCCTTATAGGCATCATCGTAGGTATCGCCGGTTAGAATTATTTCAATATGGTCTTTTCCGAACATGCTCACCTGCCGGATTTTTTGTTTAGGTGTCGTGGCAGGCATAAAAATTCTTCCCGCGATATCAAGTTTACGACAAGAGTATGCAAATCCTTGTGCATGGTTTCCTGCACTGGCACAAACAATTCCATGCTTAAGTTCAGATCGGTTTAAACTGGATATTTTATTATATGCACCTCTTATTTTGTAAGATCTAACGACCTGTAGATCTTCCCTCTTTAAATATATGTTCGCATTGTATCTTTCAGACAAAACTGGATCGAATAACAATGGCGTGCGCACAACAACTTCCTTTATTTGTTGGTGAGCTGCTTCAATTTTTTCAACAGAAATCATGAGTACATTTTTGTGCAAATATACACACCATTCATTCCATATTAAAAACAATGCTTTAAATCGAGCACAAAACCAACTCAACTTACATATTATAACCAACCATTATCTCCTTGTTTTTATGATATTTAAAGCGCTACAACACATACTTAATTCAATCTCAACAATATTTTAGACCTAATATCTTACATTTCATAAGCCAACAAATATAACGAACAGTAAACAGATCAAAATCAGACATCTCAAATATCCATTTAAACCCACTACATACAGCACTTAAAAGATTTATACAATCCAGATATAGTTTTTTTTATCATTGCTCCCATATGTTCACTTTCGAACACAAATTATCCGTTTCCGAACATCAAACTTCAATTTACAACACCTCTTATTGCTGATAGTATGACACTTACAATATTTGGCACACGGATTGATTTCAATTTATCACAAACAAATAAAAAACAATTAAAAACAAAACGATATGAAACGAGCAAACATTTTATCAGGAGTCATAACAATGGTTATGTTTTTCGCAAGTGTAAACTTTGCAACAGCTGAAACTTTAAAATTACAAGGAGAAACTCCATCCATACTTGGAGACTACACCATCGTGGAAGTTGAACCTGAACAAGTTGGTAACGCCACCATGCGCAAATTTGTATTGACATATGAAAACGGAGCAGCTCCTGTTACCATTCTGGTTAATGAGCGCAGAAGATGCACCGACTATATTGTACGCAGCAATGTTATGGAGGTTCAGTACACTTGTAAAAGGTCAGGATTTGGAGCCGAAAGAATAAACAGTCAATATGCCATGCTTCCAGAACAAACTAACATGCTGTTTTTATCCAGTGAAGCACTTTCGTATCAAGCACGTTTAAGTAACGGAGAACTTCCGTTGGAAAGAGCTTTAGGCCTAATAGCCTGTTACTATCCTGAGCTTTTTGTAAACGTAAACAACCTGTACGCTGCAAATTAATTTGAGATTTAAATATTGGTAAGGAAAGGAGATGAAGAAATTCATCTCCTTTTTTTGTATCCAGTCATTAACAGTATCGCAATAAAAAGTTAACATCAATGTAAACATCAATGTATCAACATTAGGTAGTTTTGAACCATCAACAATTTGGCAGCACAATAACCTGGTGATAAAAGAAGAAATTGAATAAATCAAAAGAAGCATATCGAAAAACCGACATGATGCAAAACAGTTCAAATAAAACAACATGGCTTGTAACAGCTGACATGGGTTACGGTCATCAGCGGGCAATTTATCCGCTGAGGAATATTGGGCAAGGAAACATTGTATCTGTCGGTAACAATAAAAACACCCCGGCATCGGAACGAAAACTGTGGAAAAGGACTCTTAAAATATATGAATTACTCTCCAGAGCACGGGAAATTCCCTTAGTTGGGAATCAGATTTTTAAAATATTGGATTATTCCCTGATGATCCCATCATACTACCCATACCGTAATCTTTCGAAAAGCTCATTTCAGGTGAGAATACTTGAATCAAGCATAAAGAATGGTCTTTGCAGAAGTATTATAGAAAAAGTTACCCTGTCCGGTTTGCCTCTGACCACCAGTTTTTATGCTCCTGCCATAGCCGCAGATTTAGCAGGATATTCACGTACTTACTGCATAATATGTGATACCGACCTGAACAGAGTTTGGGTTAGAAAAGATCCATGGGAAAGCAACATCAATTATTTTGCCCCATGCGGACGCGCGGCCGGAAGACTAAAAGCATACGGGGTCCCGGAGAATCATATACATATAACGGGATTTCCTCTTCCAAAAGAACTGATGGGTGATGAAAACCTATCAGTTCTGAAGAAAAATCTGGGTCAAAGGCTTCATTATTTGGATCCCAATAAACGATTCTGGTCTTTATATAAGAAGAGCGTAAAACACTTCCTCGGAAAAGAAAATTGCGAATTTGAAAACTCCAGAGTCCTAACCATTACATACGCTGTGGGTGGAGCTGGTGCTCAGGCAAAAATAGGGAAACAGATAGCCTTTAGTCTAAAGGAAAAACTAATAAAGGGAGAAATAAAGCTAAATCTGGTGGCCGGCACTCGTCCTGAAGTTGCCAACTATTTCAATAAAGTTAAAGAGAGCATTCAGTCAGAAAACATAGAGGTTATTTGCAGCAAGAACATATATGAATACTTTGACAAAATGAACGAAGCTTTGCAAACAACAGATGTTTTATGGAGCAAACCAAGTGAATTGTCATTCTATTGTGCTCTTGGGATTCCTATAATTATGACACCGACCATCGGATCGCAGGAGAGGTTTAATAAAAAATGGCTTCAAGAAATACAGGCGGGTTTTAAACAGGAAAACCCGGCATATACCGATCAATGGCTAACCGACTTGCTGCATAAAGGGCGACTGGCAGAAGCTGCCTGGGCAGGATTTCTCAAGGCAAGAAAAAAAGGCACTTTTAATATAGAATACTATATCCAAAACGGGCACATGCCTGAATCGGATGATACACTTCGATAACAAACTCACCTTAAAGTTTTTTATATCATAACATTTGCTTAATCAATAGGTAATAAATGAAAGATAGTTTTGCTACGGAAGGGAATTAAAACCAATGATAATTAAACAAATCCATGCAACAAAACTATCTTTTCCTCTATTTAAAAACTGGTGGAGGACATTTAGCTCCGGCCAAATCCGTCGCGAAATACATCAGCGCGAAATACCAGAATAACATTCATATTGATTTATTCGATGGGTTTACCAATTCAGGGAAATTAATTAAATTCTTTGTTGAGGATGGCTACAGAATATCCCAATCCGTTGCAGTTTGGACATTTGAATTACTCTACGCCATTAATAAAATAAAGCCTGTGGCTTTATTGACTACAGTAATTGTCTCCCATTTTATCAAAAAAAACCTTGAAGCAAAGATATTAAAGGAAAACCCTAGTAAAATAGTCATTTTCCATTTTTTCCTTATTAAACCAATTTTAGAAATCATCAGAAGCAACAACCTTAAAATACCCGTTATGGTAGTTGTTACTGATCCTTTTACTGCCCATCCAATCTGGTTTCTTGATAAATCGCCAAAGTTTATTGTTTTCTCCCAAAGAATAAAAGAGCATTGCCTTAATATCGGAATCGAAAAAAGCCGGGTAGCACATTTCCCATTTATTCTCGACGAAAAATTCACCCAACCCCTGTCGCCGGAAAAAACCAATAAAATAAAACAAGAACTGGGGTTTGATCCTCAAAGGAAAATAATACTCATACTTGGTGGTGGAGATGGAATTCCAAAAGGGAAAAGGATTCTGAAATCTTTCCTTCAGGACAACCCTGATGATTATGTCGCCATTGTATGTGGTAATAATAAAGAGTTATATAATAAAGCAGAAAAGATGAAAGAGAAACATCAGCTTCATAATTTGAAACTGTATGCGTTTATCGATTTTGTGCATGAATTAATAAGCATTGCAGAGATAGTGGTTACCAAATGCGGTGCCAGCACTTTTATGGAGATACTATTAAGCGGGAAAATTCCGGTAATCAACAATTACATATGGGAGCAGGAAAAAGGAAATATGGAGTTTGTAAGGGATAATAATCTGGGGATTTATGAACGGGACATTAAAAAACTTCCATTAAAAACCAGAAGTTTATTAAGAGACCCCATGAAACTGGAATATTATAAGCAAAACATTCAAAAAGCTTCACTTAGAAACGGAACACCACAAGTATCACGATTCATAGTTACAACCTAACATTAAATTAAAATGAACATTTTGGTTATAGCTGACCTTCATATAGGCAACAACGACTTTTTTGAAACATTTGGCTGGGATGCTGATGAGTTTATTGAATCAATGGAATTGGTGATAAAAAAAGCCAAAATTGATAAGGTTATATTAAATGGAGACATCTTTGAACTATACAAATATACATACAACGAAATTTGTGAGACTCAACACAAACTTATCTCCTATTTCAGAAATCCCAAATTCGTTATGATACAGGGAAATCACGATGCAATTAATGGCAAAGCAAGGGAGAATTTAACCATAACAAACGAAGATGGGAAAACCATTTTTATTGAGCACGGCCACAGTGTCGATTTCATGAACGGATCAAGAATAGGTCGTAAAATTCAAACATTTCTTCATACCATACTCAGACAAATCATCAAATTTAAATGGGCTCATAAAACCTATTTTAAAATTCTGGAATTTGATGACGCCATCAATAGAGTTCCAAGAAAATACAATTCATATAAATATCTGAAGCATGCACTAAAGTTGCTAAAGACTTATGATATGGTTATTATGGGGCATACGCATAAACTTGAAGCCTATAAGACCTATTACTTACAAAACAAGAAACAGTATATAAATTGTGGGTCATGCTCAATGGGACGATTTCAGGGTGTGATTGTCAACACCAACAAGATGATTGTTGAGACCTTGAAATTTAAAAACAAAGCTGCCTTGTACAAAGAATTCAAAAAACAAAGGAAAGTGGTTCCTGTAAAGTTGGCAGTTTCTGCATAAAATCACCACATAAGGCACATAAGAGTACAGGAAAAGGGAGACAGGAAACGGGAGCGAGTTTTCGTAATGCAAATTAATACATAATTAGATATAAAAACATAATAAAAACCGCTGGGAGTGTCGCCGTAGGTGACAAATGTTGATAGAAATATAATAACCATCTGACACGCGGCACGCCGGAGGTGTGCAACTTAAACCACATAAGAATTTAACCACTATGGGCACAATGTTATCTCAAGGTACACAATAGACATAGGGGGATTCCTGTACTTTTTTAGGCATAAATCTATAGTACAGACAGGGCATGCCCTGTCTAAACAAAAAAAGCCGATTCATTGCTGAATCGGCTTCTTTATCTAAGGTCGGCGGCGACCTACTCTCCCACTTTTACGCAGTACCATCGGCGCTGCAGGGCTTAACTTCTCTGTTCGGAATGGGAAGAGGTGGAACCCCTGCGCTATAACCACCTGAATATCTTTGACAAATTGACCTATCGAAAAATAAAACACCACAATAATACTTGCTCAGAAAGCTTCGGGTAATTAGTACTGCTCGGCTTTGATGTCACCATCTTTACACCTGCAGCCTATCAACGTTGTAGTCTCCAACGTCCCTATATGGAGATCTCATCTTGAGACGAGCTTCGTGCTTAGATGCTTTCAGCACTTATCTCTTCCAAACGTAGCTACT
>NZ_FUYV01000094.1 GCF_900168165.1 Alkalitalea saponilacus | reverse complement strand
ATGTGAGAAGGTTTTTTTGTTGTGCACCTCAAAGATAATTTGAGATACTTAAATTCCTTCTCACTTTTTTAATCGTTTAGGACGCTATTGGTTGAGAATAATAAAAAGGATACGGAAACAAATTAATTCTTGAATTTTCCCTTTTTGGCGGAAAATGCATAAATTTACTTTAGTGCTTTTTTTATGCACGGAACGACCATAATTTAGCAGTATGATTGGAGTTTCTGACATGCTAGCTAACCGGAAAACCTCCATGATTGGGAAATGACCAACGCCCGGAGATGGTTGGAGAGAGTAAATTTATTTAGTATGAACAACTTAGAATTAAAAGAACTTAGTGTTCAGGAAATGAAAGAGAATAATGGAGGGGGTTGGATTGCAGATTTTGTAGAGAGATTTCTTTGCGCTCTTAAATGCAATCCATATCCATCAACGATGTATCATAACACAATGATGATGAGAGGAATTTAAAACAAAAAGCTATGAAAAAAGAACACTTATTAATAGAATTATCGGAAACAGACCTGAGTAAAATTGATGGTGGCCTTGACCCTGTGACCGTATTTGTACTTGGGGTGGCTGCTGGTTATGTTTTTGGTGAAATAATGGAAGGGATATACCAATTCCGCAAAAACGGTTGTTGCTGTTAAAAACACACATCGATTTAATCGTTAAAATGCTAAATATTGGAGTGTTGTATAACACTCCAATATAAATAATATATGGTAAAATATAAAACATAATAACTATGATTCCAAAGCCATTGTCACGTTATTTTCTTAAAACTCTAATGGTCTTATTTGTTAGTATTGTTGCACTAAAAATTGTTTTAGAGTTTGCATACATAAAAACCACTAGCCGAGAAAGCACTTTGCTAACAGGTGATTTAATGCCTCTGTTGTTTATTTTAATTGCATCTGTCATGATATCCTCTGTTTTAACATATCGACGACATAAGCGTAATTCTTAGCGAACTAAAGTTCCAATCTGGTATTGCAGCCTAAAGGAGAGACTCTACCTTTGTATAATGAACAATACATTTTACAAGCAATACAAAGAGC
>NZ_FUYV01000008.1:16182-169176 GCF_900168165.1 Alkalitalea saponilacus | reverse complement strand
TCATTCTCCCAATCGCACCATACTGGAATTGAAATACTTCATCGGTTCCGTGCTTAGTCTCAATTTTGAAGCTCCCAATCGCACCATACTGGAATTGAAATATGTGTTTAAATATCTTCCATCCACCCCTGACCTGGCTCCCAATCGTACCGTAGTGGAATTGAAATAGCAAAATAACGTAACGCGGTAATTTACATAAGTTATTCTATTAACTGCATCCCTCAAGATATAGGAATTCGATACACATTCTTGTGTGAACTCCCCCATAATGCGCATTCCATTTTCGCATAAGCGCGAAAAAACAGAAAAAACCTTGTCTCCTTCTACGGGAAAATGGCTTTATCAGTGCATTATGCGCAACCTTGAAGGTACTTATTCCCCTTTCTTCAAGTGCACATCCATTTGAGGGAATGGAATATTAAGCCCTTCTTTCGGGAATGTATTGTAAACTTTTTCGTTCATATCGAAAAACACACCCCAAAAATCGGAAGCGTTTACCCATACTCTTACTGTTATATTCACTGAGCTGTCGCTCAATTCACCCAGTGCAATAAATGGAGCAGGATCATCTAAAATTCGCTGATCTTCACTAATAAGTCTCAATAAAACCTCTTTTGCTTTATCAAAACTATCACCATAAGCTATACCATAGGACCAGTCAACGCGGCGCGTAGATAGTGTCGAAAAATTTGTCAGGGAAGTCGTTGCCAACGATCCATTGGGTAAAATAATAGTTTTGTTGTCTGGAGTTCTGAGAATGGTAACAAAAATTTGAATTTCGCTAACGGTACCCGAATAACCCGAAGCTGTAATAAAATCTCCAACTTTAAAAGGTTTAAAAATCAGAAGGATCACCCCACCAGCAAAATTTTGAAGCGTGCCCGATAATGCTAAACCAACAGCAAGACCGGCAGCACCCAATATGGCGATAAATGAAGTCATCTGTATTCCGACCATTCCCATTACGCTAATCACCAGAAGAACCTTTAGCAGCATGACCAACATTGAACGGAGAAATGGACGAAGAGAGGCATCCAAACTCTTCGTTTCAAGAAAGCGTCTAAACCATTTTGAAAACCAGCTGATCAGCTGTAATCCAATCAATAAAACGATGATGGCGCCTAACAATCTTGGTCCATAAACCAAAACCAAGTCAAACAATTCTTTTTGAAGGTGTTCCATAATTTCAGTGTTTTGATTAATTTTCAATGTATATAAGAGATATGAAGTAAATAAATGGCTATCATCTGATTTACTTAACGATATCCAATTTACACATTTATATATTTAAATGACCTATAAGACATTTGCTTTTTTCTTCAGTTTTATAATATAAGAAATTCGCTAAACAATCCATCAAAAACTTTTCGTAGCTGGCTGTAATATAAGAGAATTGATAAATTAGACTTGATAATAATGAATTATAAAAGCGGAGGAGATACTATTGCTAACGTAAAGAAAAAAGGGTTGTTGATAAAACCAACAACCCTCTCTTAGTAGCGGGGGCCAGACTCGAACTGACGACCTTTGGGTTATGAGCCCAACGAGCTACCAACTGCTCCACCCCGCAATATATTTTTACAAAAAATTTGTTCTTAATCTTTAGAGATGATTGGAACGTTACCAACCCTCTTGCCTTTTGCGGTTGCAAATATAGAGGTTATATTCAGATAAAACAACATGCTTCTTGTTTTTTTTCGCCCCTTCTTTTCCAAATCACCCATACCTATTGAATATTTGACATTTACACACACAAATATTTTTGTAATTACAAAAATAAAAGATGTTTGATCTAACAAAACAGTAACAACAGCATAAGTCTATCAAAAAACTCTGAAGAAAACACCTCAACTTCAGGATATCATTTCAACCTCTACCGGATAAAACAAACTCATTAAATCACAGTCATTGGAAATAAACCAGAATACCTTTCACATATTGCTCTCCTTAATTAATATTTTTTAAATTTGTTGTTCTTTTAATGAGCAAAAATGGGAACAAACAAAAAGAAAAAATCACTTCTTAAGAAATTAAGGAGCAAATACAGGCTGGCCATCTTTAATGAGCAAACGTACGAGGAGGTTTTTGTAGTAAAGTTATCTCGACTAAATGTATTTACAATAGTTGGGACTTTTGGTGTGTTGCTTGTTATTTTGGTCACTATTCTTATTGCCTTCACAAGCTTAAGAGACTACATACCTGGCTATCCCGATGCGAACCAAAGACTATTGATTGTTCGTAATGCCCAAAGGGTCGACTCGCTGATCGTTGAATTAGAGAAGCGTGATCGCTTTATACAAAACTTCCAAACCATTTTAAGAGGAGATATTCCCGAACAGCTTGCATCTCCTGAAGATGAACCATCTTTGGCAGCATCAGATCCCAATATGCCCATTGACTTTTCAAGGTCGGAGGCTGACTCACTTTTCAGAAGACAAGTTGAACGGGAGGAACGGTTTAATCTATCTATGCAACAGCCAACTAGCCGAGCAATAGCATTGGAGAGTACTTTCTTTGTCAGTCCAATAAAAGGTATGATTGTTAACAGCTTTATGGAAACTCAGGGTCACTATGGTGTTGACATCGTTGCAGCTCCCGGTACACGTGTGTCAGCCATCATGGATGGGATGGTTGTATTCTCCGGTTGGACAGTTGAGACTGGTTACGTTATCCAGATACAGCATCCCAATAACATTCTATCGATTTACAAGCATAATGAAACCCTTCTAAAGGAAGTTGGACAAACAGTAAAAGCAGGGGAAGCCATTGCCCGAATTGGCAACACGGGAGAATTGACCACCGGCCCGCATCTTCACTTTGAGCTATGGTACAACGGAACCCCTTTGAATCCTGTGGATTACATCTCGTTTTAATCATTCCATTTATAAATACTAAACCAAAACAAGCAAAGCTGCATGCAAAAACGTATTGCCATATTGGGTTCAACCGGATCTATAGGGACACAGGCTCTGGAGGTAATTAAAACCCATCCTGAACTCTTTTCCATTGAAGTGCTTACTGCCAACAACAATGTCGAACTTCTGGCAAATCAAGCCAAAGAATATCAACCCAATGTAGTAGTTATTGGCAACAAAGAAAAATACGATGATTTAAAATCAGCTCTCAGCAACGAATCCATTAAGATTTATGCAGGAGAACAAGCCATTGAACAAGTAGCAGCTATGTCAACCATAGATATGGTGCTTACATCCATGGTTGGGTTTTCCGGCCTACTACCAACCATAAGAGCAGTTGAAGCAGGAATCCCGGTTGCACTGGCGAATAAAGAGACACTTGTTGTAGCCGGGGACTTAATCATGGAGCTTGCCGCCAAAAAACAGATCCCTGTTATCCCTGTCGACTCTGAACATTCAGCAATTTTCCAATGTTTACAGGGTGAAAAAGGAAATATCATTGAAAAAATAATGCTGACCGCCTCAGGTGGCCCCTTCAGGGGTAAAAGTGTAGATTTCCTGAAGAAAGTGACCAAATGCCAGGCTTTGAATCATCCCAATTGGAAAATGGGTGATAAAATAACCATTGATTCTGCCTCGTTAATGAATAAAGGTTTGGAAGCCATTGAAGCCAGATGGCTCTTCAATCTTCAACCCGATCAAATTGAGATCGTAGTACACCCTCAATCAATCATTCACAGTATGGTACAGTTTACTGATGGTTCCATTAAAGCACAAATGGGATTGCCCGATATGCGGCTACCAATTCAGTACGCCATGGCATTCCCAAGACGAATTGAAAACAATTTTCCCAGATTTAATTTTTCCGATTACCCGTCACTTACTTTTGAAAAAGCCGACGTGCATGTCTTTAAAAACCTTTCACTGGCGTACGAGGCCATGCGACAAGGAGGTAATGCTCCTTGTGTGTTAAACGCTGCCAACGAAGTTGTGGTTGATGCCTTTCTGAAAGGTCGTACAGGTTTTCTGCAAATGTCGCACATCATTGAAAAAACCATTGAAAAAAGCACTTTTATTGATAGGCCAATGTTTCAGGATTATCTTGAAACAGATGCGGAAGCCAGAAGAATTGCTGCAGAAATGATAAAATAACTATTCAGGCACAATACCTGATTGGTACACATCTATCCCCCAAAACAATGAAGATAATTAGAAAAAGAATATCTTTGTCAGTCGATAGATCGTTTAACTTTTAGAAAATCTGACTTGACAGATAATCAAAGCCATGGATTTCAGTCATTTACACACTGCATTGAAAAGCATTGAGATAATAACTATACCATAAGGTCAGAAAGTAAAACGAGCTACTATAAATTAAAATAAATAGAATTTAATGGAAATTTTAATTAAAACACTTCAGCTCATCCTAAGCCTCTCCATATTGGTCATTCTTCATGAATTTGGTCACTATTTCTTTGCTCGTTTATTCAATACGCGTGTTGAGAAGTTTTATCTCTTTTTTGATCCATGGTTTTCATTATTCAAATTTAAAAAAGGTGATACAGAGTATGGGATTGGTTGGCTACCTCTTGGAGGATATGTAAAGATATCCGGAATGATTGATGAATCAATGGACAAGGAGCAGCTGAGCCAACCACCACAACCACACGAGTTTCGCTCTAAGCCGGCATGGCAAAGGCTTTTGATTATGGTTGGAGGAGTATTGGTAAACTTTCTTACCGCCATTGTTATTTTCTGGATGATTCTCTTTAAATGGGGTGAAAGCTACATCCCCGCTGAGAATGCGAAGTATGGCTTTAACTTCCATCCAATTGCTCATGAAATTGGAGTACAGGATGGAGATCGGGTATTAATGGCCGACACCATTCAAATTACGACCATTAACAGAGTTGCAGCGCACATTTTGCTGGACAACGTAAAGTCCCTGACCATTGAAAGGAATGACTCGGTTATGACCCTGCCCATTCCACCGGAATTTAAACAAAGGCTGATGGCTGACGAGGTAAGAGTACTTGCCGAATTCCGGTTGCCGGTTATTGTAGACAGGCTGCAATCAGGCAGCAATGCCTATAAAGCCGGGTTAAAGCCTGGCGACAGCATAGTCGCCGTAGACAATAACAAAACTATATTTTTTAAAGAGTTCGCCGAAGAATTAAACAACAGAAAAGATAGCGAAGCCATTATCAGTCTCTACCGCGATCAGGAACTCCTGCATTTACCGGTTCAGGTAACAGAAGATGGGAAAATTGGTTTTTTCCCTAAAACTCCTCAAGCAATATTTGGATATACCCAAATCAATTATGGTTTCTTTGAAGCACTGCCGGCAGGAATTAACAAAGGTGTAAGTACGTTAAAAAATTATGTACGTCAATTCCGACTGGTATTTACCCGTGAAGGAGCCAGACAAATTGGAGGTTTTGGAACCATTGGAAGCCTTTTTGCCCCATCATGGGACTGGCAAAACTTTTGGTTTATGACAGCATTTCTGTCAATCATCCTCGCTTTTATGAACATATTGCCAATCCCCGCACTGGATGGAGGTCATGTTCTCTTTTTGATTTATGAAATTATTACCCGCCGAAAACCCAGCGAAAAGTTTATGGAGTACGCGCAAATGACCGGTATGATACTATTATTATCACTTCTCTTATATGCAAATGGGAATGATATATACCGGTACATCTTCAATTAAAAAATTGTTTAAATTTGAAACCTAAATAAAATCAATATCTATGACATCGCAATTATTTTTATTAGGCATGCCCGGCGGATGGGAACTTATTGTTATCATTCTGATAGTTGTGCTTCTTTTTGGTGGCCGTAAAATCCCTGAACTAATGAAAGGACTTGGGCAAGGAATGAAGGAGTTTAAAAAAGCCCGTAACGAAAAGGACGAGGACAACGATAAAAACAGCAAAGAGAACCCGGATGCACTAAAGGATTGATTCCAGATGAGAAATTGGCATCCAGAGTTTATAAAAAGTTCCGAAGATCTCAGCAAAATAACCAACAATCGGTCGATTCTTTGTGGACTTTGTAATTATAAACACCCACATCAGATAAATTCATTATACGTGGTGCTTACTTTCGCTTTCAGAAATATTCAATGAATATTTCAAACGGGATTGTATGCAGAATCTGTAAACAACAGAAATCCAGAGATGTAAAACACAAGTTAGAAAATTAATATGAAGTATCTTTTTGTTTCTCTTCTTCTGTTATTTATTCATCCGGCTATTCTAAAACCTGAAGAAAACCACAAACTATCAGCTTCAATAATTGAAAGCAGACTGGAGATTCTGGATGCCCTGACACCTATGCCTTTGGTTTACAACAGCTCTGTGCAGGCATATATTGATGTTTACACGGTAAGAAGAAGTGATCATCTTGCAGGAATCATTGGTAGGTCAGAACTATACTTCCCTTTATTTGAGGAATACCTTGACAAAATGGGACTTCCTCTGGAACTTAAATATCTTGCCGTAGTAGAATCAGCCCTCGAGCCCAGAGCAAGGTCAACTTCCGGGGCAAAAGGTTTATGGCAGTTTCTTTTTCAGGCGTCACGTCTATTTGATATGCAGGTGACCTCCTACATTGACGAAAGAGCTGATCCGGTTAAATCCACCGAAGCAGCATGCAGATACCTGAAATACCTATATGATAATTTTCACGACTGGAATTTGGTTCTGGCGGCATACAACGGAGGTATTGCTGCAGTAAAAGAGGCCATTGAAAAATCAGGAGGCAAAACCGACTATTGGGATATCAGGCCATATCTACCGGTTGAAACACAAGGTTACATACCGGCATTTATCGCCGTAAATTATGCCATGAATTACTATCCTGAATACGGCATTACTCCAAAGAACCCTCCTTTTACATACGACGACCTTGGTTTTGTAAATCTGGATTTCAGCATATCATTCAAGCAATTGAGTGTGTTTATTGATATCCCCATTGAAATGATTCGATTGCTGAATCCTGTATATTCAAAAGATTTTATCCCCGTAGCAGAAAGGCCTGTTCAAATTGTAATCCCCAAAGACAAGGTGATTCATTTCATTGAAAACAGAAGTAGTCTGATCAGAGAAGTTAGTCCTCCAGTGGAAGCCCTGCGTCCCTTTGGTTTTAATTATAATAAAAAAATGACCCGGCATACTGTTCAAAGGGGAGAGTTTTTCCATCGCATTGCCATGAGTTACAGAGTCAGGGTGGAAGACATTATGAAATGGAATAACTTAACTTCCCGGAATCTTTATGCAGGGCAACAACTAGTCATCTGGTATCAGCCAGAGGAAAACCCATTTTTCTTTGTTAATAAAGAGTACCCTTTGTTAGCTAATTAACAATCTGCACGCATCCACCTAAACAACTAACATTTAAACCTCTGAAACAAATGACATCACAAAAATACCATTCATAATTAATGGTATTTTTTTTGTATATTGCCAGATAGATAATCACTAAAATGAAGTACCGCATGAAAATATTACATCTATTCATAATCGCTGCACTAGCTATTATTTATTCAGGTTGTAAGGATGGCTCATTTCACAAGCCAAACATCACCGGGAGCATGGGAGAAGTCCTTGTTGTAATGGATGACAGGTGGAGAAACAGTGAACCGGGAGAACAGTTACAGTATATCCTCAGACAACCTATAGAAGGACTTCCACAGGTGGAATCCATTTTCACCTTATCAATGACTCCGCACAGAGCATTTAGTGATAACATGCGAACATTTCGCAATCTGCTAATCACCAACATTGGACCAGATGTAGATACCGAAGGGGTTCGTTTCTTTTCTGAAACAACCTGGGCAAGAGGCCAGTATATGGTTCATGTCAATGCTAGAACCCCGGAGAAATTCCTTGAAATTCTGGATGAAAATGAATTGCGTATCCTTGGATTTTTCCTGCGTGCTGAGCGACAGCGAAGCATCAGTTATTTCAGAAATTATCCGAATGCAGATTTAACCGAAGAGGTAAGAAGAAAATGGGACATCGATATCATCATCCCCAATACTTTCAGGAAAAACAACAGCCAGGATGATTTCTCCTGGATGTCACACGAAACTAATATTTCCAGTCAGGGACTGTTCATCTGGTCTTTTGATTATAAAGACGAATCATCTCTCTCTCGTGAATTAATTCTCAACAAAAGAGACTCTTTATTGCGTGCCAATGTTCCCGGTCATCACCAGGGTTCATTTATGAGCACTGAACATGATATTCCAATCACTTACAAACGATTTACGCTTAATGACCATCAGGCAGTGGAGCTTAGAGGGCTTTGGAAAGTGGTGGGAGATTTGATGGGAGGACCTTTCGTTCTCTATGCACATCATGATGTTGCAAATAATCGCGTTGTGGTTACCGATGGCTATGTTTTTCTACCCAACGAACCCAAAAAACGAAACCTGGTTTGGCAACTTGAGGCTATAAGCTATACGGTTAAATTTCCCGCCAACATAACGCAAAACACGGAAACCGAGTCTTGATGGAACTGCCGGCCATTACCAAGCAACATCTTAAATCAGCTGCCTCCCGGGATGATTTAATCAGGGAAACTGCCGCTCAGATCATTAAAGACTTTGGGGAGTTCAATCTGGATATAAGTTTTTCCGGCAATACAGGTAATTTCTATTTGGAATTGTCACAACAAATGGTCGGTCATGTCTCAGATATGCTTGCCAATAACCATTCAAGATTCCTGGGCTTAATGTACAGAATTGACATTGACAACAACCAGATTCGACAATATGAGATGGATATGCCTAATAACACCTACCCCGAAATCATTACCGAACTAATCATTCACAGGGAACTAAAGAAAGTCCTGATACGTGAATATTTCAGACAACAAGACAAAAAAGATTAATAACATGTCATTTACAATTAGAGCAACCCTGGAGGTACCGCAAGAAATCAGTAAAATATTTCTAATTCAAAATACAGAACAATTAAAAGACTTTATGTTCTCCGAAACGGAGATCGAATACATCGAAAAAAAATATCAGGAAAACGAAAAGGATAAATCACCTTTGGTGATCATCAAAAGGCTGAGCCAAATATTGGCCGTGGTAAAGCCAACAACCGATGAACCCCTTGAAATTATTAAAGAAAGAATGCGCCGCAGAGGCGCAGAAATCCTATCGGGTTTGAAAGCTGAAAAAAATGAGAAGGCTGCAATCATTGATCTAATCAGCAATCCACCACTCACCCTGGCTCTTGCTGAAGGTTTAGCACTTAACGCATACAGTTTCAACAAATATAAAACGGGCGAAAAAAACTCGCTAAATTATGAATTCTTAATTGTCAGCCCCCAGGTAAAAGGGTGCGACATTGCAAAACTTACCCGCGTAATTGAGGCTGTATATCTCGCCCGTGATTTGGTTAATGAACCTGTGGGCTATCTAAATGCTGAAAAGCTTGGCGAGCTGGTTCTTGAATATGCCGAAAAATTCGGCTTCAAGGCCGAAGTTTTTAACAAGAAAAAAATCGAAAGCCTCAAAATGGGTGGTCTATTGGCTGTAAATAAAGGAAGCATCGACCCACCCACCTTCTCTGTTTTAGAATGGAAGCCGGAAAATGCAGTCAATTCGAAACCGTATGTGATTGCCGGAAAAGGGGTGATGTTTGATACCGGAGGTGTCAATTTGAAAACCCCTCCCGGAAGTTTGGACACTATGAAATGCGATATGGGTGGAGCTGCATCGGTAATTGGGACAATGGCTGCTGTGGCAGCTAATGAACTCCCCGTACATGTCATCGGACTAATTCCCGCAACCGACAACCGACTTGGCGGACATGCCATCGTTCCGGGTGACATTCTAAAAATGCACAACGGCCTCACGGTTGAAGTCATCAACACCGATGCTGAAGGTCGTCTGATTCTGGCCGATGCCCTTAGTTTTTCTAAAAAATACGACCCCGAACTGGTCATTGATCTGGCCACTTTAACAGGAAATGCCGCCATAGCCATAGGGATTCACGGAATTGTGGCCATGGGAACAGCACCCCAAAATGTGCAGAATGAGTTAAACAATGCAGGTGACGAAGTATGCGAGCGTCTGGTATGGTTTCCATTCTGGGAAGATTACGACAAAAGCATTAAGTCAGATATAGCCGATATTAAAAATCTGGGAGAAAGAGAAGGTGGAGCCATCAGTGCCGGGAAATTTTTAGGTAAATTTGTAGATGCACCATGGGTGCATCTTGATATCGCAGGCCCTGCTTATGTCATGGCGGCCACTGACTATCGTCCCACAGGGGGAACCGGTGTTGGTGTGCGCCTGTTGTATCAGTTCTTTAACAGCAAATCATCCAAATAAAGAATCATTATGAGTTCAGACAAAATCAAAATAGCCATCACACAGGGAGATATTAACGGAATAGGGTATGAAATCATATTTAAGGCTTTAGCCGATCCTCGTATTCTAGAAATTTGCACTCCCGTTATTTACGGCTCATCAAAAGTTGCAGCGTACCACCGTAAAGCGCTCAATTTACCAGCCATTAGCTTAAACAACATTCGCTCGGCAGACGAGGCTCACCCCAAACGCATTAATATGGTGAACTGCCTGGACGATAACGTCAGGGTAGAATTAGGCAAACCAACTGAGATAAGTGGAAACGCTGCTTTTCTGGCTTTGGAAAAAGCAGTGGAAGATTTGAAGAAAGGATCTGCAGATGCCCTGGTAACAGCTCCCATCAACAAAAAAGTAATTCAATCAAACCAATTTGATTTTCCGGGACATACCGAATATCTTGCAAGCTCATTCTCAGGGAAACCTTTGATGCTGATGGTCAGTGACCTTCTAAGAGTGGGTGTGGTAACCGGTCACATTCCTCTGAGTCAAATATGCAGCGCTTTATCCAGTGAACTGATAATAGAAAAGTTGCGCATCCTGAACCAGTCGCTTAAAAAAGATTTCATGATACGAAAACCGCGAATTGCGGTTCTGGGACTCAACCCGCATGCCGGCGATAATGGGCTGCTTGGAAAAGAGGAAGATGAAATCATTAAACCTGCATTGGAAAAAGCCAAGGAGGAAGGTATCATGGCATTTGGCCCATATCCTGCCGACGGACTGTTTGCAACGGAAAACACCCGTAAATTTGATGCCATCCTGGCCATGTACCACGATCAGGGTTTGGCTCCGTTCAAGGCCCTTTCCTTCTCAACCGGAGTAAATTATACAGCAGGATTACCCATTGTAAGAACCTCTCCCGATCATGGCACGGCCTATGAAATTACAGGACAGAATCAGGCCGACGAACAATCCTTTCTTTCAGCAATTTACACAGCCATTGATGTCTTTAATTATAGGAAAAATTTCGACGAATTAAGTGCGAATCCTCTGAAAACAACAGACGTAAACTCTTTGGGGGCAGACGAATAGCCGTACTTCATCAATACTAATAAAGCCGGATTCATTAAATGAATCCGGCTTTATTAGTATTGATCAGACAACTAGATACATCATTGCGAAAACAGACCTCAACTGCTATAAAAAATCATGTATCTACTATCTTCTGGAAGTACGATATTAGTTATTCTTCTTTCTTACCGCCATTTTGGTGATATCCTTTAATAACTCCGCGCTGTGAGTTTTTCACAAACAGAATGATCTCATCACGCTCATTGGAAGCAGGTAATTCAGCTTCAATTCGCTCGATGGCATCTGAGTTATTAAGACCTGACTGAAACAAAACCCTGTAACAATCCTGGATATCCCGAATTTGCTCATTGGTGAAGTTTCTGCGTCGTAAACCTATTGAGTTTACACCAACATATTGAAGACGTTCACGACCTGCTTTTACATAGGGTGGTATATCCTTTCCGATCAAAGAACCTCCTGCTACCATCACATGGGCACCTACATGCACAAATTGATGTATGGCAGACAAACCTCCAACGATGGCAAAATCGTCAACAATAACCTCGCCTGCCACCTGCACACTATTTACAAGGATGACGTTATTACCAATAATGCTGTCATGAGCCACATGAACATAGGCCATTAGCAAACAGTTGTTTCCAACTACTGTTCTGCCCTTTGCTTTTGTTCCGCGGTTAATGGTTACAAATTCCCTTATGGTTGTATTGTCTCCTATTTCGGCGGTGGTTTCCTCTCCGGCAAACTTTAAATCCTGAGGAACGGCTCCTATAACAGCTCCCGGAAATATATTACAATTTTTACCAATGCGGCTGCCTTCCAGAATGGTTACATTTGAACCTATTCGGGTACCTTCACCAATTATTACATTTTTATCAATGGTTGCAAACGGATCGATTACAACATTTGGGGCTATTTTTGCCTCCGGATGAATATAAGCTAATGGTTGTTTCACTAAACAATTCTTTAAATAATAGTATTACTTTTTGCGATGCGATATATGATTTTCAATCATATACTTTTCGGTTCTCACTCCTTATTTTTAGCAATTTGAGCCATAAACTCCCCTTCTGCAACAATGGTATCACCAACAAAAGCTAATCCTTTCATATTGGCAACTCCTCTGCGGATTTCAGTCATCAACTCAAGCTTGAAAATGACTGTATCACCGGGCACCACTTTTTTTCGAAATTTAATATTGTCCTGTTTCAGGAAATATGTGCTGTAAGTGTGTGGATCGTCCAACTGGCCTAACACCAGGATACCTCCACATTGAGCCATGGCTTCTACCAGCAAAACTCCCGGCATAACCGGCTCGTCCGGGAAATGTCCCACGAAAAACGGTTCGTTCATGGTCACATTCTTAACTCCCACAATAACCTTATCCTGTAATTCTATAACTTTATCTACCAACAAGAAGGGTGGTCGATGCGGCAACAGTTTTTTTATCTGATTGATGTCGTAAACAGGCTCTTTGTTTGGATCGTAAACAGGAGCGTCTATTTTGAGTTGACGCTTACGAATCTCCTTTCTGAGCAGTTTGGTAAACTCCGCATTGATTTTATGCCCCGGCTTGCTTGCAATAATTCGTCCTTTAATGGGAGAACCACATAAAGCTAAATCTCCAATAACATCGAGCAATTTATGGCGCGCCGGCTCATTGGTAAAATGCAAATCAAGGTTGTTCAGAATCCCCGTTGGCTTAACTTCCACTTTGGGTTTATTAAACAATGTCGCAAGGTGATCGAGTTCTTCCTGAGTTACCGGTTTATCAATGATGATGATGGCATTATCAAGATCCCCTCCTTTTATGAGGTTATTTTTAAGCAATGGTTCCAGTTCATGTAGAAAGACAAATGTGCGACACATGGATATCTCATCGTCAAAAGCATCCAAACTTTCAATGGTAGCAAACTGATTTGCCAAATGAAGGGATTTATCAAAAGAGATCATGATTTGCGCAGAAAAACCACTATCTGGCAGTGCAATGATGTAGCTTCCGGTTTCGGGATCTTCCACCATCATTTTTTCACGTACTTCAAAGTATTCGCGATCGGCACTCTGTTCTTTAATCCCTGCTTCCTTTATGGCCGCAACATAAAATTTGGAACTTCCGTCAAGAATGGGAGCCTCGGGTCCGTCCACATCAATCAAACAGTTATCAACCCCAAGTCCGCGCAATGCTGCAAGACAGTGCTCTATGGTACTAACTTTTGCTTCACCTTCCTGAATAACGGTTCCTCGTTGGGTATAAACCACGTTATCAACCAAAGCCTTAATTACAGGTTGACCTTCCATGTCGGTTCTGCGAATGCGGTATCCGTAGTTATCTTCGGCAGGATTCAATGTTAACTTAACGTTTACTCCTGTATGCAATCCCGGCCCTTGCAGGGTAACCGGTTTACTGATTGTTCTTTGTTTATCAGCCATTATGAATTAAGTTTTGTGCTTTTTTCAAAATTTGTAATCATAACAGTGGGTCATGAGTGGTGTGCTAAAGAAATAATAATGGAGGCTTCATGAATCTCCTAATGAATTACTTCTTCTCTCCCTTTTCAATGGCATCAACTCTTTGCCGCAATTCAGGCAAATTCCTGAATACAACGTAAGCTTTGTTGTATTGCATGGCATCCATTGATGGTGACCCCATTTGGGTGGTATTGGCTTTTGTGATGCTCTTACTAACTCCTGTTTGAGCAGCAAGTTTTACACCATCGGCAATTTTCAGGTGTCCGGAAATCCCCACCTGACCGCCAAACATAACGTTATTTCCAATTTTTGTACTGCCAGCAATTCCGGTTAGAGCAGCCAAAACGCTGTTTTTACCAATCTCAACGTTATGAGCAATCTGTATCAGGTTGTCCAGTTTAGTTCCTTCCCTGATGATGGTCTCTCCCATGGTTGCACGGTCGATGGTGGTATTGGAACCAATCTCCACAGAATCTTCTAAAACAACAATTCCCACCTGTGGGATTTTCTCAAACTTTCCATCGGCACCCGGTGCAAAACCAAAGCCATCTGAACCAATTACAGCGCCTGAATGAATCACACAATTTGCTCCTATGCGACACCCCTTGTAGATTCTGGCTCCGGGATAAATGATGGAATTTTCACCAATCTCAACCCCATCACCAATATAGACCTGAGGATATATCTGAACTTTATCTGCAATTTTGGCTTTCTCTCCAATATAGCTAAAAGCTCCCACATACACAAAATCACCCAATTGAGCAGACCCGTCGATGAATGAAGGTTGTTCAATTCCACTCTTCTTTGGTAACGATTCCTGATACATCTGCAGCAGTTTGGCAAGAGCACGATAGGCATCGTTAACTTTTATAAGAGTAGCCTTTACAGGCTTTTCGGCCACAAAGGTTTTATTCACAATCACCACCGAAGCTTCGGTGTCATAAATATGGTGAGTGTATTTAGGATTGGCTAGAAATGTAAGGGTTTCAGGCTTTCCCTCTTCTATTTTGGAAACATCCCGTACAATGGCATCGGGATTGCCTTCCACCTCTCCCTGAATTAATTGAGCTATCTGTTGAGCAGTAAATTCCATTAGAAAAAAATTTCCTGCAAAACTACAAAAATATATCAGGTAAAAAAAGAATATTTAACCACGTATTGCTTTGGGATAACAGAGAATCTCCTTTTTAACGGTTTTTCCTAAAACTGTTAAATCCAGCACATCGGAAGCATCCGAAATATCTTTTACTATACCTTCCCTGTATAGGATATTAATTTTATCATCTAAAATACTGTAAGCATTGTTCGAAATAGCACCGGTAAAAACAAAATAGCCGGCTTCGTGAATATCAGAAAGAGCCATCTCTTTTTGTATTCTCATTTTCAGTTCACCTACCCGTGAGGCGTTAAATGGGTTATCCTGAATTTCAATCGCGAGCAGATTCCTGTTCAGCAGTCCTCTGGTAAGAGATGCCAACACTTTATCGTCACTTTGTGTCCAGGTTTTCAGCCCGGTCATGATGTCGCTGTCGTCAAGCATGGCAAATCGGGAAAGAACCTCATCGTCTTTTCTAAAATCCTCGATGGTTACCCTGTTTGTTAAAAAGAAAGCCACATTGGGAAGCGTCTCCGGCAACTTATCCAAATTGACTAACTCTCTGGCTCGACGAAAAATATTGGTCAGCATTTTTTCAGCAACCAAAGCGGTTTTATGCAAATAAACCTGCCAGTACATCAACCTGCGTGCTATCAGAAATTTTTCAATGGAATAAATCCCCTTCGCTTCCACTACCAACTGATCATCGTGAACCTGCAACATTTTTATAATGCGTTCGGAACTTACAACACCTTCTGAAACTCCGGTATAGAAACTATCGCGACGCAGGTAATCAAGCCTGTCCATATCTAGCTGGCTGCTTACCAATTGATGAAGAAAATGTTTTTTGTAGCGGTTGGTAAAAATATCAATAGCCATGGATAAACGATCGCCAAAATCCTCGTTCAGCCGTTCCATGAATAGAAGTGATATTTCTTCGTGGTGAACACCCTGCACCAAAGTTGATTCCAGAACATGAGAAAACGGCCCATGGCCTAAATCGTGCATTAAAATAGCCGCATGCACTGCCTCAGACTCTTCATCGGTAATTTCATGCCCCTTTTGCCGCAAAGTTTCAACCGCAGCACTCATTAAGTGCATGCAACCTATGGTATGTTGAAATCGGGTGTGAGTAGCTCCGGGATAAACCAGAGGGGTCATTCCAAGTTGTTTAATCCACCGTAGGCGCTGCAAATAAGGATGTTCCATTAAATCGTACAACAACTCCGTTGGAATAGAGATAAATCCATGAACAGGATCGTTGATGATTTTCTTTTTGTTGGTTGTTTTCAAACTAATCAGGTCTTAAAAAACTTTACAAATTACTTACTGTAATTTGCAAAGATATGCCATATTGGTCTGGTTTTATAGATTTTTAAGAAGAAAACAGCCTTTTACTATCGAAGGATAAAACAACTCCCTTTTCTTTTTCCCGCTATATTTTTGTATATTACATGGAGTATTAACCTATAAATAAAAAGTTATGGAACGTGAAGAATTCAAGCAAAAAGCATTGAAGAGTCTGGAAGAAGCATTTGAGAAAATAGGTGAATATGAAGCGAAGAAAGAGATGGCCAAAGAAGAGGCCAGAGCCGAGTATGATACGATTTTGGGTAAACTAAAATTAAAAAAGGAAGAGCTTCAGACCAAATACAATGAAGCGATGGCCAGCTCGGATGAGAAGTGGGAAGAGTTTAAAGAGGTTTTTGACAGCAGCATGGACTCATTTAAGGAAGGCTTTAATAAACTAACCTCCTTTTTCAAATAGCATGACTGAATACAATGGCGTAATGATGCAGTTTTTTCACTGGTACACACCGGCCGATGGAAAACTGTGGAGCAACCTCTCACAACAAGCGGGAGAACTTGCCCGGGCAGGCATAACAGCTGTGTGGCTGCCTCCTGCTTATAAAGGTATTGCTGGTAAAAGCGACGTGGGATATGGGGTTTACGACCTTTTTGACCTGGGCGAATTTGACCAAAAAGGTTCCGTGAGAACCAAATATGGCACAAAGGATGAATATGTTAAAGCCATAATGGATGCTCAAAAAGCCGGCATACACGTATATGCAGATATTGTATTTAACCACAAACTGGGTGCCGACCATCAGGAAGAGTTCAAAGCCACACCTTATAAACCGGACAATCGGCACGAGCCTTTAGGCGAATTACAACCCATCAAAGCATGGACTCACTTCTCGTTTCCGGGAAGGAAGGGAAAGTATTCTGAACTTAAATGGCATTGGTGGCACTTCAATGCCGCCGATTACAATGCCTTTGACAAACATCAGGATGCCATTTGGCTGTTCGAGGGAAAAACATTTGACGACAGTGTGGATCTGGAAAAAGGAAATTTTGATTATCTGATGGGATGTAATCTCGATATCAATAACCCCGACGTAAAAAAAGAACTCTTTTACTGGGGGGATTGGTACTTGAAAACAACCGGAGTCGATGGTTTCAGATTCGATGCCGTTAAACATGTTAATTCATCCTTTTTTCTTGAATGGCTTAAACATATTAAGAAAAATGCAGGGAAAAAATTATTTGCCTTAGGTGAATACTGGTCCGGTGAAAGTGAAGCTCTGCACAACTTTCTTGATGAAACCGATGGAGCCATGATGCTCTTCGATGTTACCCTTCATTACAACTTTGCCGCAGCCGGCAAACAGGGGAGAGATTACGATTTAACCAAAATTTTTGAAAATACATTGGTTGCATCACACCCAATGTTGGCCGTAACATTGGTGAGCAATCATGACTCACAACCTTTACAATCTTTGGAATCGGTGGTGGAAGCATGGTTTAAACCTTTAGCTTATGCCCTTATTCTCTTGCGTAAAGATGGGTATCCATGCATATTTTCGGCGGATTATTATGGTGCTCATTATAAGGATAAGGGACGCGATGGTAACGAACATGAAATTTGGATGGACAGTCATCGCTGGCTCATCGACAAGTTTTTGGAGGTTCGTAAAGAACATGCTTACGGCGAACAGTATGACTACTTTGACCATCCCAACTGCGTTGGGTGGACAAGAACCGGCAACGGCGACAGCGGAAGAGGAATGGCAGTTATCATGAGCAATGGCGATGATGGAGAGAAAAAAATGCAGACAGAACATCCAAACACAACCTATACTGACATTACCGAACACATCAAAAACCCGGTAACAACCGACGGTGAAGGATGGGGTAATTTTTTCTGCAAAGCAGGTTCTGTATCAGTCTGGATTCCGGCTAAAACTTAAAAGTTTACATATAGAACAATAGAATTACTAAAGCGAAATTAAGTCCGACGAAGTGGATATAACAGACAGGTCAGATTAAGACAAGAGATTTCCTGATAAATCAGGAATCTTCAGATTCCATCTATTAGTCTGAAAAATCTATCCTCTAATCATCTTTTAAAACCGATTTACAAAAATATAAACAGTTACATAATTATATAAAATTCTAAATTTATGACACCAATAATAATAGAAAAAAGAAGTCCCTCACAATTACCAGGTGTTATTGCTCTCCTATTTGGAGTAATTATATTACTTTTCCCAACACTGACCATTGTAACTTTTGCCATGATTTTTGGCATTGCTGTACTGCTCGGAGGAGCTACAACCATTGCCAGTGCGCTTAAAGTAAGAGACACCGGGTACAGCTACAAAAGAAAACTGACGGAAGGCATCATTGCTGCTCTATTGGGGATTTTAATTCTCGTACAACCTGAAACTGCAGCAGCACTTTTTGTTACCATCATCGGAATATGGGCCATTTTACTTGGTGCCATATTTATCTGGAGTTTTTACAGAATCTCCAAGGCTGGATTTAGCGGAAAACTGAGCCTTCTCTTCGGAATATTGTCGTTTATTATGGGTTTAATTCTGATATTTAATCCTTTCGAAAGTTCTCGAATGATTGTTGTATTCATTGGAATTTACTCACTAGTTTATGGAATTTCAATGTTATTGATTAACAGAAATAGCTAATATCCCGGAAATCACGAGATCTGATCAAGCCTCGCTCCGCAAATTCGACAAAAGTTTGCGGTTGGGGTATGATTTGGTTCTCCACAACCATGACATTCTTTGTCACTTTCAGTCGTGTCTTTAAATGTTCTGGACATCTCAACGGAAACAATTCCCGTAGGAATGGCGATAATACTATATCCCAACAACATGATAAAGGTTGCCAAGAACTTGCCAAGAGCGGTAACCGGCACAATATCACCATAACCAACGGTGGTTAGGGTTATAACGGCCCAATAAATACTAAGCGGAATACTATAAAACCCGTTTTTACCATCCTCCACCACATACATAATGCTTCCCAGCATCACCACGAGGATAAGTATAAACATCATAAAGATAAATATCTTGCGAAGACTTCTGCGAACGGCTAACAATAAGAGATTACCTGCTCTCACAAAATGATACAACTTCAAAATCCGGTAAACACGTAACAAACGTATCGCTCGTATAACTATAAATGTTTGTGCATCGGGAAAAGTAAATGCTATGTAAGTAGGAATAATAGCCAGAAAATCAATAACTCCTAAAAAGCTAAACAGATACTTCTTTCGATTGGGAGCACAATATATTCGCGTAAAATACTCTATGGTAAATATGAAGGTGAAGAACCACTCCAAACTGATTAGTTTGGAGTGGTAAATTTCCCGCACAACAGGCATGCTTTCCAGCATCACAACTGCTATACTCAAAACTATAAAAATCAGCAACCACACATCAAACATCCGTCCGGTATAAGTGTCCGATTCAAAGATAATCCGGTACAAGCGTTGTCTTAATCTCTTTTTTGAGTTTTCCATAACTTAAATCAGCGTAAATATTCAAATAAATGTATCGAAAATGTTTGTGATTAACCATATTTCAACCTGCAATTATGATGAAACGAGCCCCGATGATTCGGGAGTGACGAAAACAAATGATAAAAGATAGAAACATCATAATGACAGCCGATAGCCTTTATTATTTGTGTTTCAGGGGCGTTAGCCCTGAAACGAGTCCCGAGGTTTCGGGAGGAGTTCTATGTGACCTTATAATGCAAATTTCAAACACATAAAATCAGTATGATAGGTTAATCGCACCCATTACTAATTGCGGTGAGTTGTATTTTAAGTATCAAGATATCAGGGCTACGCCCCTATTTCGACAAAATGAATTTCAGGCCAAAAAAAATTGGATATCCAGAATCAAATAAGATTATAAACTCATGATAACATTAATATCGGATATTTTTGTCTTTTTTAAATAGATTTAGCATAAATGCTAAATCCTATGAGTAAGCTAATTCCACAACAATTCAATATACTACATTACAAGCATTAACATCTTTAAGTTTAATTAATCTAAATAGTTTTGTAAATTTGAAGCGGAATTACCCCCTTCCTTAAATAAGCATCAAGAAAAAGCAAAATATAAACCTGTAACAATATAAACCATGTTTATATTTCTACTGTTTATATAACAAACTGCGTTGAACCCTTTATGAGCAATGTTGTTCATACTATTACAAGGGTTCATATAATGTAATCCTGCAAACAACATTTGCAGGAAGAAAATGGTTTACCGGGATTAATAAATGCCGGAAATCCGAATTAAACAAACAATTTTAGAGTGCATTATGGCAACAGAACAGGATAAATTACTGGAAGAAGTAACCAACAGAGAGTATCAGTATGGTTTTCATACCGATATTGAAATGGACATGCTTCCCAAAGGGTTGGATGAGGAGGTCATAAAAGAGATTTCCAGAAGAAAAAAAGAGCCTGAATTCATGCTTGAATTCAGACTGGAAGCTTATAGAAACTGGCTGAAAATGGAATCTCCCGACTGGGCTCATCTTAAAATTCCACCCATCGATTTTCAGGATATGATCTACTATGCAGCACCTAAGAAAAAACCGCAACTTGAAAGCATGGACGAAGTAGATCCGGAACTTAGGGCAACTTTTGACAAGCTGGGGATTCCCTTGGACGAGCAAAAAGTGCTTGCAGGCGTTGCAGTTGATGCAATCATCGACAGTGTTTCCGTGAAAACAACTTTTAGAGAAACTCTTGCGGAAAAAGGAATTATATTTTGTAGTATTTCAGAAGCCATCCAGGAGTATCCCGATTTGGTGAAAAAACACCTTGGTTCGGTAGTTCCGCCCGGCGACAACTTTTTCGCAGCTCTCAATTCAGCCGTTTTCAGCGACGGATCTTTCGTTTTCATTCCTAAAGGAGTCCGTTGTCCCATGGAACTTTCCTCATACTTCCGCATCAATGCGATGAATACAGGACAGTTTGAGCGGACTTTAATTGTGGCTGAGGACGACAGCTATGTAAGCTATCTGGAAGGCTGTACAGCTCCTATGCGAGACGAGAACCAGCTTCATGCTGCGGTGGTTGAAATTGTGGCATTAGACCGTGCTGAGGTAAAATATTCTACAGTTCAAAACTGGTATCCCGGTGACAAAAATGGGAAAGGCGGAATCTTTAATTTCGTAACCAAACGCGGAATTTGCAAAGGTGATTACTCCAAAATTTCATGGACGCAGGTGGAAACCGGTTCAGCCATTACCTGGAAATATCCAAGTTGTGTGTTGATGGGCGACCATACCGTTGGAGAATTTTACTCGGTAGCGCTCACAAACAATTACCAACAGGCCGACACCGGTACAAAAATGATTCACCTCGGGAAAAACACCCGAAGTCTTATTGTTTCAAAAGGAATTTCTGCCGGATTCAGCCAAAACAGTTACAGGGGACTGGTGAAAGTTTCAAAAAGAGCCGAAAACGCCAGAAACTTCTCGCAATGCGACTCGCTCTTACTTGGAGATAAATGTGGGGCTCACACATTTCCATACCTGGAAATTAACAACAACTCCGCTAAAGTAGAGCATGAAGCCACCACATCAAAAATTGGTGAAGACCAGATATTCTACTGTAACCAACGAGGGATAGATACAGAAAATGCCGTCGGGTTGATTGTGAATGGATACGTGAAAGAGGTTATCAACCAGCTTCCGATGGAGTTTGCTGTTGAGGCACAAAAACTTCTTCAGATTAGTCTTGAAGGTAGCGTAGGATAACCGCATTTTAATATTATAAATAAACACTCGAAAAAGACAGAGTGCAAAATAACAACAATGTATAATCCAGTCGTGAAACGACATTAGAACGATAACAACAATGCTTAAAATAAAAGACCTGCATGCAAAAATAGATGGCAAAGAGATTCTTCGTGGAATCAATCTGGAAGTAAAAGCCGGAGAGATACACGCCATCATGGGCCCCAACGGCTCGGGCAAAAGTACTTTAGCCGCAGTTTTAACCGGAAACGAAGCTTTTGAAGTCAACGAAGGAGCTGTAGAATTTAACGGACAAGACCTTCTTGACATGGCTCCGGAAGACCGGGCCAGAGAAGGACTCTTTCTTAGTTTCCAGTACCCGGTTGAAATTCCGGGTGTCAGCATGACAAACTTTATGCGTACCGCACTGAATGAGCAAAAAAAACACAAGGGCGAAGACCCACTGTCGGCCAGCGATTTTCTAAAACTGATGCGCGACCGTAAAAAACTGGTTGACATCGATTCAGACCTGACCAACCGCTCGGTAAACGAAGGTTTCTCTGGTGGAGAAAAAAAGAAAAATGAAATTTTTCAGATGGCCATGCTAGACCCAAAGCTCGCCATCCTTGATGAAACGGATTCAGGATTAGACATTGATGCGTTGCGAATTGTTGCCAACGGTGTTAATAAATTGAAGCGAAGCGACAATGCCACCATATTAATCACCCACTACCAGCGCCTTCTGGATTACATTGAGCCGGATTACGTTCATGTTCTTTACAAAGGAAGAATTGTAAAATCGGCAGGCAAAGAACTAGCCCGAGAGTTGGAAGAAAAAGGTTACGACTGGATAAAAAAAGAGTTTGAGGAATAGTTATGGTAAAGATAGCAGAACAAGATACATCCTTGCTGAACCTTTTCAATGAAAGTCGAAACCTCATTGAAAAGGATGCTTCTCCATTGGTCAACCAATGGAGAACTAAAGCAGAAGAAGCATTCAGGCAACTGGGAATCCCTTCAAACAAGGTAGAAGCGTATAAATACACCAACCTTCAACCATGGTTTAAGGCTCAGTATGCATACTCTTTCAGCGAAAATGGATATCAGGGAAAAATAGACGAGATTTTCAAATGTGATGTTGAAAGCATGGAGTCGCATACTGTCTTCATGGTCAACGGAAAGTTCATTCCGGGAAGCAACGGAAACGTGCTTCCGCAAGGAGTTGTGATTGGAAGCTTCTTCGAATTGGCGAAAAAACATTCTCACATTGTTGAAAAATACTATTCCAAAATAGCTCCTGTTACGGAAGACGGAATGGTTGCACTCAACACCATGTATGCCACCGATGGCATATTTATTCATGTTCCGGCAGGAAAGGTTGTTGAAAAACCAATCCAGATTGTCAATATCCTTACCGGCGAGAAAGATTTGATGGTAAATCAGCGAAACCTGATTGTGATAGAGGAAAATGCACAGGCGCGGGTTCTTTTCTGTGACCACACGCTGACTCAAAGCCGTTTTGTCATCAACTCGGTGACCGAAGCGCAGATTGACGGCACGTCAAACCTGGATTTTTACAATATACAAAATCAGCACAACGGAACCATTCAGGTTGGAGGTTACTATTTCAATCAGGAAAAACAGTCGGTTCTCAATGCAAACTATTTCACCCTGCATACCGGAATTGCCAGAAACAACATTTTTGCGCGTCTTGGTGGGGAACATGCCGAAAACCATATTTCAGGACTTTACCTGATTGATAAAAACCAGCATGTGGATAATTTCTCATACATCAACCATGCCGTTCCCGACTGCGAAAGCAACGAACTGTTTAAAGGGGTGATGGACGATGCCAGCACCGGCGCATTCACCGGACGAATTCTGGTGGCAAAGGATGCTCAACGCACCAATGCCTACCAAAGCAACAACAACTTGCTGCTCACCGAAAATGCAAAAATGAATACCCGTCCGCAGTTAGAGATTTATGCCGACGATGTAAAATGCAGCCACGGAGCTACGGTTGGTCAACTGGATGACAATGCATTGTTTTATCTGCGTGCAAGAGGCATCAGCAAAGAAGAGGCCAACATACTTCTAAGGTTTGCTTTTGCATACGAAGTGATTGAAAAAATTCAAATGCCAGAGCTCAAAGAACAAATCAGGGAACTGGTTGAAAAACGATTCCGCGGTGAGTTGGATAAATGTGACTCTTGCGTGGTTTGTGGACAAGTGGACAAGCGCGGACTGAGTTGTGTATAGTTGGGTATAGGGTTGAGAGTTGATGGTTTAGAGTTTAGGTTTTTTTGGGAAATTGCCATCCGCTTAAAGTCGAATTCTGTAGAGCCCCAACGGGGGCGCAATCAATAACATAGGGCAAAGCCCTATGAATATTAATAAAACCCACAGCTGCCCTGAAAGGGCAAAAGCGTGTAATAAAAAGCCGCAAAGCAAGAAGTATTAGTTGATAATTGCCGATCTTCAGGGTTGCCATAAAAGAAAGTGTCAAGGTAGAACCAATAATCTGACTTTTGTAATAATGGTTCGCAAAACATCCTATCCGGCTGATTATTTATTAAATACAACCCTAATCTAGTGCTATGTGATTTACTGATAATAAGAATCTTAATTGAATCTTATATCTGTCATTCAAAAAGTCTTACAATTTAATGATATAAGGTAGATGATTAATTATCCGATAGAAGCCATACGCAGAGATTTTCCAATATTAAGCCGCCCGGTTAACGGGCGGCCTTTGGTTTATTTCGACAACGGTGCAACCACCCAAACACCTAATCAGGTGGTTAAGGCCATGGAAAAAGTCTATCTGGAAATTAACAGCAACATTCACCGGGGAGTTCATACCCTCAGCAACCTTTGCACAGAAGCATTTGAGAATGCCAGAAAGAAAGCAGCTAAATATGTTGGTGCAGCATCAGAAAAAGAGGTGATTTTCACCCGCGGAACCACTGAGGCCATCAACCTTGTGGCTCATTCGTTTGGAGAGACTTTTCTCGGGAAAGATGATGAAATCATCATATCCGCCATGGAACATCATTCCAACATCGTACCCTGGCAGCTGCTTCAAAAAAGAGCAGGAATTATCCTGCGCATAATTCCTGTAAACGATGATGGTTCTCTGGATATGGAAGAGTTTCACAACCTTCTCAATCCTAAAACCAAATTGGTGGCAGTAACCCATCTCAGCAATGTTCTGGGCACCATAAACCCGGTGGAGAAAATCATCGAAGCAGCACACAATATTAACGTTCCCGTTCTGATAGATGGAGCACAGGCCATTCAGCACCTTCCGGTAGATGTACAGAAACTGGATTGTGACTTTTACGCTTTTTCCGGTCATAAACTTTACGGCCCAACAGGCATTGGCATTCTTTACGGAAAAGAGAAATGGCTCAACGAAATGGTTCCCTGGCAAGGTGGCGGAGAGATGATCCAATCTGTATCATTTGAAAAAACCACCTTCAACGAATTGCCCTACAAATTTGAAGCCGGCACCCCCGATTACGTGGCTGCCATTGGTCTGGGAGCAGCAATGGACTACGTTGGTGCCATTGGTTTCGACACCATTTGCGAGCACGAAACGGAACTTTTTCAATATGCTTTCGACAGGCTTTCGTCCATTGAAGGCATGCAGTTCTATGGAACCGCCGAAAAAAGAACCAGCCTTATTTCATTTCTGATTAAAGGCATTCACCCTTTTGATGCCGGCACCCTGCTGGATAAAATGGGAATTGCCGTAAGAACCGGACACCATTGTGCTCAACCACTGATGGACAGATTTAATATTCCCGGTACCATCAGAGCTTCATTTGGCCTTTACAACACCAAACAGGAGGTGGACGCTCTTGTGGACGGATTAATAAAAGTGAAACAGCTATTTGGTTAAAGAGCGAAAAATGGTGAAATTTGTCCTCCAAAACTAATTAAAATGACCATAAAAGAAATACAGGATGAAATTGTGGATGAGTTTTCAATGCTCACCGAGAAAGAGGATAAATACCTATCTCTCATTGAAATTGGCAATAAACTAGAAAGTTTTGAAGAGGAACACCGCACAGAACAAAATCTGATTGAAGGATGCCAAGCGAAAGTATGGCTGCATGCCTGGCTTGATGACGACAAAATTCGCTTTATGGCCGACAGCGATGCCATCATTGTTAAAGGGATTATCTCACTTCTGATTAGAATTCTGGACAAGCGCAAACCCAATGAAATTCTTGAATCAGAACTCTTCTTCGTCGATAAAATAGGATTAAAAGAGCTCCTCTCTCCCACCCGTTCCAACGGGCTAGTGTCTATGGTAAAACAAATGAGGATGTATGCTCTGGCATTCAAAACAAAGATGGAAAATTAAGAATCCCTTTTAAACATCTTTTCAGGAACAGGGTTATACTGGTAGAAGCGACTAAAAACAAGGATTATGGACAATGAATTTTTAGGCTTGGAAATGGAGATTGTAAGTGCCATCAGGACTGTTTACGATCCGGAAATCCCTGTGAACATATACGATCTGGGATTGATTTATGAAGTGAATGTAGAGGATGACGGAAAAGTTCGCATTGTAATGACTCTGACATCGCCCAACTGCCCTGTTGCCGACTCATTACCTGAAGAGGTGCGCGAAGTGGTGGCCGATCTAAAAGGAGTTAAGGAGGTGGAAGTCAATATGACTTTTGACCCACCCTGGAGTCGGGATATGTTAAGCGACGAAGCCCTGTTGGAACTGGGATTGCTATAAACATGCCGGGATGAACCTCACGCAGCAACATATCGCCAACACAATTCGCGATAAAGCTCTGGAATTGGGGTTTGATGATGTTGGATTTTCCCCTGCAACAGAACTTACCGAGGATAAAGAACGCCTTGAAAAGTGGCTCAACAATGGCTATAACGCCGGCATGAAATACATGAACAACCATTTTGAAAAGCGGGTAAACCCCGCTTTACTTGTTGAAAGAAGCCTCTCGGTAATTACTGTTCTCAAAAACTACAACCAGCAGAACAACCAGCTTTCAACTAACTTTCCAAAAATCTCACGATACGCCTACGGGAAAGACTACCACGACACCATTCGTAAAAAACTATCTGTTCTTTTCGATTATATACGCGAACACATCTACCCGGATTTACAGGGAAGATACTTCGTGGACTCCGCCCCCCTTCTGGAAAGAACTCTTGCCGTAAAAGCAGGTTTGGGTTGGATTGGAAAAAACAGCATGCTGATAAACCGGAAACTTGGTTCATGGGTGTTCATTGCAGAACTGGTAGTTAATTTGGAGCTACCCTACAATCAAACAACTGTAAACGACGGTTGTGGCGGATGTACCCGATGCATCGATGCCTGCCCTACACAAGCCATTCTGCCTCATAGGCAAATTGATTCCAACCGCTGCATCTCTTATCTTACCATTGAAAACAGAGATGACATACCCGAAAACTTTGAAGGGAAATTGGATGGCTGGGTATTTGGCTGTGATATTTGTCAGGAAGTTTGCCCCTGGAATCGAAAAGCAAAAGACACTGACGAACCGGATTTTAGGCCTTCGGAACAACTACTGAAAATGACTCCAGTAGAATGGGAAAAACTTACACCCGAAAAGTTCTCTGAACTTTTCAGAGGATCTGCTGTAAAACGGACAAAATTCAATGGTTTTATGCGGAATCACAATTTCATTGCCGAACCACATAAGACACATAAGAAAATTTAGGAGCGAGGATATAACTATGCCAGCGCAGATAAAAATATTGATTGCAAAAACAAGCGCACACTTTAGATCTTCAATTTACACTAAAAATCAAATGCAAACATATCAAACCCTATAAGGCTGTAATCAACAATAGCTTCTTATATCTGATATTTCAAAAACACAATATTTAATCTCCTTTTATTCTCTTTTAAAAATATCTTTCCAAGAATGGAAAATATATTTAGATTTGTAACAGTTCATTCACAAGTTACAGAAATTATCAATGGCAATAAGTCATCAAACTTTTAATCTCGTTTCCCGCGACGGAACTGTTCTGCAAGGCAGATACTGGAAACCGGGACAATCACCAATTGCAACGGTATGTCTGATTCACGGCATTGGAGAACATGCTTTGCGATACGATACATGGGCGCGCCGGTTTTGCGATGCGGGATTCATGATTTATGCATTGGACTATCGGGGCCATGGTCTTTCTGAAGGAAATAAAGGACACATTGACCACATCAGCGACCTTTTAGACGATATTGGGGCTCTGGTACGTCGAAGTAAGCGAAATTTTGGAGAAATACCAGCATTCCTTTATGGTCACAGTATGGGAGGAACTCTTGTTCTGGAATTTTTGGTTAAAAGACGACAGGACTTTGCAGGAGCCATCATCTCTTCACCCTGGCTGAAACTAATAAAACCACCTTCACGATTTATCCAAAATGCCGGCAAATGGCTCGACCCAATCTGCCCGGAAGTAACCTTTTCAACAGGCATTAAATCAACTCATATGACCAGCCTTCCCCAAAAAAAGGAGAATGCGGACAAAGACCCTTTGATGCATGGACGCATATCCATCAGAATGTTCAATGAGATAAACAAATGCACGGAAAGTCTTATAGAATGGCAGAATCCGGTAAGAACCCCACTGCTATTTTTGCATGGCATATCAGATCCGCTCACAAAACCTGAGGCATCTGAATCAATTGCCAATAAGAATACACAATTATATAAATTTATTGGTTACGAAAACACGCTACACGAAATCCATAACGAACCTATTGCAGACCAGGCTTTTGAAGATATAAACAACTGGATGTCACAAATAATATTAAACCGGTTACCAAAATGAGTAACGATGTTTTCAGAACCATCGTAAAAATTGATCCGGCAGAAATTCCAATACGACCGGAATCGCGAGTACTTTTCATGGGATCATGCTTTGCCGATAATATTGGCAAACAAATGGTGGAATCACGCTTCAAAGCTATCACCAATCCTTTCGGGGTGCTATACAATCCAATTTCAATTTTACAAGCCTTCAACAACATCCTATCCAACAAGAAAACAGAAGAGAATGATCTTTTTCTTCACAATCATCTTTGGCACAGCTTTCACCATCATGGAAAGTTCAGCAAAACAACTCCCGAAAAATCCATTGAAGAAATCAACAATTCTACATTAAAAGCGCATCTGTTTTTGCAAAAAACAGATTTTATTATCGTCACCTTCGGAACTGCCTTTGTTTACCAACATAAGGAACTTAAACAGGTGGTCGCAAATTGTCACAAATTCCCATCAAACTATTTCAACAGATATCTGCTTAACAGTGATGAAATTGTTGAAGAATGGAAAAATCTCATCATTAATCTTCGCGTATTCAACCCTTCAATTAAACTCATCTTCACTTTAAGCCCCGTAAGACATTGGAAGGACGGTGCACACGGAAATCAATTAAGCAAATCCACATTGCTTCTGGCCATCGAAAAACTCACATCGCTTTTCGAGCAGGCATGGTATTTTCCTGCCTATGAAATTATGATGGATGAACTTAGGGATTACAGGTTTTATGATGGAGATATGCTACAACCAAATCAGGTTGCCATTGATTATATCTGGAAAAGATTTGCTGAGAGTCAACTCAGCCGTTCTGCACAAAATTTTTATCGCGAGGCGATAAAAATACAACGAGCACGTCAGCATAAACCATCAGGGAATATGACTCCGGACTATCTCAATTTTTTAAGATCCACACTGGAACAGATAAACTCCATCGCTACCCGCTATCCCGAAACCCTCATCGAAAAGGATAAAGAACATTTTGATAAATTGCTCGCCAGTAGCTCTCGCCATTCAAGCGATGACTAGAAAACCCAGAACAGAACCATTCATAACACACAGATTCCTAAAAGATTATTGTTAACACTTTTTTGTTATCTACAGTGGTAAATTAAATTATTGTTAAACATTTGAAATTGCCCTATTTTATCAGTAATTTACTACAAGAAATAAAGAGTTGTTTTCTCCTCAAAAAAAATCCGGAGTTAAACCTCATCACGAACATTTCCATCAGATTATTTCTCTCAGGAATGTTTGAACTTATAGAGCACAGGATATTCCTGATGTATTAAATTGTATTTATGATTTATTTTAGAATGAATTATCAAAAATATTAGCAAACATCACTTAAATAACCGAGAGCAAAACTTAACCAAAAACATCAGTTTTTGCCTTTTTTATGGGCATCCGACAGAGATACTGGAAAATGATAGTTAATACATAATTTTCTAACCTCATTCTGGAAAGAACCAACTAAATAACCAAAATATGGCTTACTTAAACCTTGACAAATCCAAATTGGTAAATCTGGAATACTCTCTTGACCGGGAAGTTATTCGGACCAACAGAGCCGGATCATACTCCAGTACAACCATCATTGGATGTAACACAAGAAAATACCATGGCATGCTGGTATGCCCTATTGCCAGGTTTAATTATGAACGTTTTGTGCTGCTATCTGCCCTGGATATATCTTTGGTGCAGCACGAACAGGTCTTTAATCTGGGCATTCATAAATACCAGGGAAACCACTATGACCCCAAAGGCCATAAATACCTTACAGATTTTGAGCTGGATCTAACGCCTAAGAGGACTTACCGGGTTGGCGGCATGTTGTTGTCAACCGAAATTATATTGTCAGACAATGAAGAGCAGCTTCTCCTGAAAGTGACTCTTGTTGAAGCTCATTCTCCCACTTTAATCAGATTTAAGCCATTTTTAGCCTTCAGAAATGTACATGAACTGACCCATCAAAACATGGAGGCAAACACCCGATACGAAACATGCGACCAGGGCATAAAGATCAGTATGTACGAGGGCTTTCCATATCTTCATATGCAGTTTAACAAGTCGAACGAATTTATTGCTGCACCCGACTGGTTCAGGGGCATTGAATATATAAAAGAACAGCAGAGAGGTTACGAATTTAAAGAAGATCTGTTTGTACCAGGATATTTCGAGATGGACATCTCGAAAGGCGAATCCATCGTCTTTTCAGCATCTACCTCAGAAATTAAAACAGGAGGCCTAAAAGCAAGATTCACCAAAGAGCTAAAGAAAAGAACACCACGGGACACACTACTTAATAACCTGCTCAATTCCGCGCAACAATTTATCCTAAAGAAGGAAAATTCCGCACATCTGATTTCAGGATACCATTGGTATAAGGAACGATTAAGAGACACTCTGATTGCCTTACCCGGACTAATGGCCTACCAGGAAGAAAAAGAAATTTATCTGGAAATTTTGAACCAGGCCATCAAAGATATCAGAACAACCCACCTGAAATTAGAAGGTCAAATATCTGCGGAAATAAACAAAGGTGTGGATATACCGCTTTGGTTATTCTTCACAATTCAGGAAATAGAAAAAATGTTTCCTGAATCTGACATCTGCGGAATTTATGGAGAAGTAATGACCGAAATAATTAAATATTACACCCACCTTAAAGAAGGATCAGTGCAAATCCATGAAAATGGACTACTATTTGCTCAGCAAGAAAACCTACCCCTGACATGGATGGATGCCACCATCAACGGTGAATCTGTGACCTGGCGACCGGGATATACTGTTGAAGTAAATGCTCTTTGGTATAACGCACTTTGCTATTATGCTGCAAACTGCAAAAAAAGAAACAAAGGCAAAAACTCACGAGACGCCGAAAAACTGGCTGAAACCGTAAAAAGATCATTCATTGATACATTCTGGAACAATGACGAACAGTATCTGTACGACTATGTACATGGAGATTATAACGACAACGCCATTCGCCCAAACCAAATAATTGCCGCAGCGCTGGATTTTTCGCCGCTAACCATTGAACAGCAAAAGCTGGTTGTGGACATTGCAAAAAAAGAATTACTGACCCCAAAAGGCCTCAGGACATTGTCGCCTTCATCTCCATATTACAAAGGAGTTATTGAAGGAACAACTGAACAGAGAAATCTGGCCATACATCAGGGGGCAGTATATCCATGGCTGGCTGCTTTTTTTGCTGAAGCTTACATAAAAGTTCACAAAAAAGGAGGAATTTCATTCATAAAAAATATGGTTGAAAATTTTGAAGAAGAGATGACGGCTCACTGTATCAGCACCATATCAGAATACTTTAACGGGAATCCTCCACATCATGGGCGCGGAGCCATAAGTATGGCCTGGAATGTGGCTGCAGTAATAAGAATTATTAAACTCATTGAAAAAAACAGTTGATTTATGAGGGTACTCATGTTCGGGTGGGAATTCCCTCCCTATATATCGGGCGGTTTGGGAACTGCCTGCTATGGATTAACCCGAGGGTTGTCACAAATCCCGGGTCTTCAGGTATTGTTTGTGGTTCCCAAAGCTTATGGCGATGAAGATCAAACCGGCGTAAAACTGGTTGGAGCCAATCAGATACCAATCACAAAACGACAGCTTAAAATCAAACAATTCAGCAGTGCATTGGATTATATCGAAGTGGGTTCAAAACTTGTTCCCTACATGAATCCTGAAGAGTTTTGGAAACACACCCGTTCCGAAAAGATTAGTCAATTAAAACTCCTAAGTACGAATCAGCACGGCAAGGTTGAATTCACTGGTAAATATGGCGCAAATTTATTACAAGAAATAAGAGACTACGCTCTGGTTGCCAATGTTATCGCACAAGATTATGCGTTTGACCTGATTCATGCACATGATTGGTTGGCTTATCCTGCAGGCATCGCCGCAAAAGAGGCCACCGGCAAGCCTCTTGTTATTCATGTTCATGCCACCGATTTCGACAGAAGCGGAGGCAGCGTGAACCCGGCGGTATACGAAATTGAAAAGCGGGGAATGAATGCTGCGGACAGAATCATTACTGTGAGCAACCTGACCCGAAAAATTGTGATAGAGAAATATGGAATCTCACCAGATAAAGTTGAAACAGTTTATAACGCCGTTGAGCCCTATGAAAATGTCAAAAGCCAGTTTTTTAAGAAAGGGGTAAACGAAAAAATTGTAACTTTTCTTGGAAGGATCACCATGCAAAAGGGCCCCGAATATTTTATTGAAGCAGCCCACAGGGTGCTTCAAAAAATGGACAATGTTAGATTTGTGATGGCTGGAAGTGGTGATATGATGGAAAAAATGATCCGACGCGCCGCCCAGCTTAAAATTACCGACAGGTTTCATTTTACAGGATTTCTGCGGGGTGATGATGTTTTTGAAATGTTAAAAATGAGCGACCTCTATGTGATGCCTTCTGTCTCTGAACCATTTGGAATCAGCCCGCTAGAAGCTATGCAAAGCAACGTTCCGGTTTTAATCTCGCATCAGTCAGGGGTAGCAGAGATATTGACCTATGCCATAAAAACCAATTTTTGGGATGTTGATGCCATGGCTGATGCCATTTACGGGGTGCTCAACTACCCCGGGATGGCTAAAATGTTTGTAAAACATGGAAAAAAAGAGGTAGACTCCTTAAAATGGGAAAACTCTGCACTTCATGTAAAACGTGTTTACGATAAAACATTGAACATTCCTAAATAAAAACACAACCTCACACCATAAAAACTTTTGCACTATGAAAACCATCTGTTTATACTTCCAGGTTCACCAACCTTTCAGGTTTCGTAGATACCGCTTTTTTGATATAGGTAACGACCATTACTATTTTGATGACTACTCCAATGAAAGCATCATGAATAAAGTAGCAAATGATTGCTACATTCCGACCAATGATCTGCTCTTAAAAATGCTAAAAAAGCATAAAGGGAAATTCAAAGTAACATTCTCAATCTCAGGGCTGGCTATTGAACAATTTAAACTATATGCACCTGAAGTTATTGACAGTTTCAAAAAGCTATCCGAAACGGGCATGGTAGAGTTTCTCAACGAAACCTATTCTCACTCTTTGGTCTCCCTCACGGATGAAGAAGCTTTTAAATCGCAGGTAGATGCACATGCAAATCTTATGGTGGAACTATTCGGCAGTAAACCTGCGATATTTCGAAATACAGAATTAATATACTCTGACCACATTGGCGAAATGGTTTCAAAGATGGGATATAAAGCCATGCTAACCGAAGGAGCAAAACACATCCTCGGATGGAAAAGTCCCAATTTTCTTTACTGCAACGCAGCAAATCCGCGTCTTAAAATTCTTCTTAAGAATTTTAAGCTCAGTGATGATATTGCCTTCAGATTTGGGAATCGCAACTGGTGCGAATGGCCACTGACAGCCTCAAAGTACATAAGTTGGATAAAAGACATGGAGCCTCGTGAAGAGATTATTAACCTGTTTATGGATTATGAAACATTTGGGGAACATCAACATAGATCCACCGGCATATTCCAGTTTCTTGAAAATTTACCCTCTGAGGCTTTTAAACATAAAGGCATCGGTTTCGCAACACCTTCTGAAATAATTGAATCACATCAGGTGGTGGCTCCTGTTAGTGTTCCTCACCCCATTTCATGGGCTGACGAAGAGAGGGATTTAACGGCCTGGCTGGGTAACGAAATGCAACAGGAAGCATTTAAGAAACTCTATGCACTTCTACCCAAAATTCAACAATGTACTGATCCAAAAATCCTTAAGGACTGGAACTATTTGCAATGCAGCGACCATTTTTACTATATGTGTACCAAGTTTTTCTCCGATGGAGATGTTCATGCATATTTTAATCCTTACGAAACTCCCTACGAAGCATTCATAAACTATATGAATGTATTAAGCGATTTCTCCATTCGGCTGAATGCGTCTGTTCCGGAATCCAACATGGATCAGGAAATATCCAATCTTACTGACATCCTTTACAAAAAGGATGAAACAATAAAGAAACTTGAGGATGAAATAAAAAAACTCAGGAAAAGAAGAACATCAGCAAAAAAAACGCTGACAGTAAAATCCAAAACCTGATTAACAAATAATAATTCTTACAACCATGGTTGACAGCTATTTAAAACCGGACTACTTGTTCGAAACGAGTTGGGAAGTATGCAATAAGATGGGAGGAATCCATACAGTACTTGCTTCAAAAGCAAGTACGTTGGTTCAGCAGTTTCACGACAAACTGATTTTTATAGGGCCGGATGTGTGGCGATCACCTCATAAAAATCCCGAATTCATTCCCGAAGAAAAAATGTTTGCCGATTGGCAAAATGTTCTTCAGTATGAAGGGCTCAGAGTTAAAGTTGGAAGATGGAACGTACCGGGTAAACCACTGGTAATTCTGGTTGACTTTACTCAGTTTGTTTCCAAAAAAAATGAGATACTATCATATCTTTGGGAAACCTACAAAGTAGATAGCATTTCCGGTCAGTGGGATTACATAGAACCTGCTCTCTTCGGTTATGCGTCAGGACTGGTCATTGAGAGTTTCTATAAATTCCATTTAACGGTTGCAGATAAGGTTGTTGCTCATTACAATGAGTGGATGACAGGAAGTGGTGCCCTATACCTCAAGGATAAAATGCCCCAGATAGGGACTATTTTTACCACACACAGCACCACCCTTGGACGGTCTCTGGCCAGTAATGGATTCCCGCTTTACGACAATATGGATCAGTACGAACCGGATGTAAAGGCTCGTGAACTTGGTGTTATGGCAAAACACTCATTGGAGAAAAATGCCGCAACCCATGTCGATTGTTTTACAACTGTGTCGGATATTACTGCCAATGAATGTGCTCATTTTCTCAAAAGAGGTGTGGATGTAGTAACTCCAAATGGTTTTGAGAATAATTTTGTTCCTCAGGGAGATCAATACACAGAAAAAAGAGAGTCGGCAAGAGAAAAACTCCGAACAGTGGCTTCAGCAGTCCTTGGATATCAGGTGAATGAATCCGCGCTTCTGGTTGCCAGCAGCGGCAGATATGAATTCAGAAATAAAGGAGCCGACATCATGCTGGATGGTTTAAAACTAATTAATGACAATCCACAGCAAAAACAGGAGATCATTTTCTTTGTTTTGATTCCGGCAAACACCTATGGCCCTCGCAAAGACCTCATCGATAGGCTATCCGGAGACAAATACAACTCAGCTCTCCCCAACCCATTTCTGACTCACGGGCTCAATGATCTGGGTTATGACCCAATCATTAATAAAATTCAGGAAATACATCTTAGTAACAACAAAGAGGAAAAAGTTAAGTTAATATTCGTACCTAGTTATCTCAATGGTGATGATGGAATTTTCAATATTCCATACTATGATCTTCTCATTGGAATGGATCTCACTGTTTTTCCATCCTACTACGAACCATGGGGGTATACTCCTCTGGAAAGCATTGCTTTTGGAATTCCCACTATTACAACAACATTGGCTGGCTTTGGAATTTGGGCGAAGGATTTTTCAAAATCAATAAAAAATGGAATAGAAGTCATTGAGAGAACCGACTCCAACAACCAGGATGCAATTTCAAAAATTGCATCCGTTATTACCACTTTTTCAGAATTGTCAGATCGTGATCATCAAACCATCAGGGACAGCTCTTTTAAATTGGCCGGAAAACTGGAGTGGAACAATCTTATTAAACATTATTTTCAGGCCTATGACATTGCTCTTAAAGAAGTAAACAATCGTAAGGATTCCTTTGCTGTTGTTCAGGATGAGCCAAAAGTGAGAGCAATTCCAGATACCATCACCACCCCCTCATGGAAAAAACTGATCGTTAAATCCAGATTACCTGACCGCCTGGCTGTTCTTCATGAACTGACACGAAATATGTGGTGGACATGGAACTATCAGGCTGTGGAACTTTTTGAAATGATTGATGAAGACTTATGGGAAGATGTAAGAAAGAATCCTGTACTGCTTCTGGAAAAAGTATCCTTTAAAAGACTCACAGAGTTGGCCGATGATCAGCATTTTACAGACAAGCTCGATGCTGTATACCACCTGTTTAGAACTTACATGGATAAACCCATGCGCGATGGTGCATCCATTGCATACTTCAGCATGGAATATGGGCTCAATGATGTATTGAAGATATACAGTGGCGGGCTTGGTATTCTTGCGGGTGATTATCTTAAAGAGGCCAGTGATAAAGGCATAAATATAAAAGCCATTGGGCTTTTATATCGCTTTGGCTATTTCAAGCAATCACTCACCATGAATGGAGAACAAGTAGCCAATTATGATATACAGGAGTTCTCAAATCTTCCCATCGAAGAGGTACGCTATCCAAACGGTGAACAAGTACATATTAAAGTTGACATGCCGGGGCGTGAAGTTGTAGCCGCCGTTTGGAAAGCGCAAATAGGAAGAATCCCTCTCTACCTCATGGATACCGACATTCCGGCCAATAATATGCAGGACAGAGAAATTACTCATATGCTATATGGTGGTGATTGGGAAAATCGTCTAAAACAGGAGATTCTCCTGGGTATTGGGGGAATTCGCCTACTGGAAGAGATAGATGAGAAGATTGATCTGTACCATTGTAACGAAGGGCATGCAGCGCTAATTAATGTAGAAAGGCTGATTGATCTGGTGGAGAAAAAGTTCAGCTTTGCTGAGGCAATGGAACTGGTTAAAGTATCGTCCCTGTTCACAACTCACACACCTGTTCCAGCTGGTCACGACAAATTTGACGAGGATATGTTCAGAGTATACATGCGCCACATCCCTGAAAAGTTAAATATATCCTGGGAAGATTTTATGGAGATGGGGCGTGAATTCAATAATCCTGATGAAATGTTCTCCATGAGCGTACTGGCAGCCAAAACTTCGCACGAAGTAAATGGTGTAAGCTGGCTTCACGGAGAAGTGACAAAGAAAATGTTTCGTCATTTATGGAAAGGTTACTTCCCTGAAGAGCTTCACATAAACTATGTCACCAACGGTGTTCATTACGGCACCTGGACAGCATCCGCATTCAGAAAACTCTACGAGTCAAAATTTGGGGAGAATTTTCTTGAGGATGTATCAGATAAGTCTAAATGGGAAGAGATATACAAGATTCCCGATGAGGATATATGGGAAGTAAGAAAAGAACTTAGGAAAAAACTGATAGATTATATACGATGGAGAATGGGTACGGGCATGATAGAACGACATGAAGACCCGTCTCATATAGTTGATGTTCTTGATATCATCAGAGAAGATGCGTTGACCATTGGGTTTGCCCGCAGATTTGCCACATACAAAAGAGCACATTTATTGTTTAAGGATTTGGACAGACTCCGAAGGATTATAAACAATCCGGAAAAACCCGTTCAATTTATCTTTGCAGGTAAAGCTCACCCCGCAGATGGGGCAGGACAAGGGCTCATCAAGAGCATTGTTGATATTTCAAAAAGGCCTGAGTTTGTTGGGAAAATTATTTTCCTGGAAAACTACGATATGGATCTTGGAAAAAGACTGATAAGCGGTGTAGATGTATGGCTTAATACTCCAACGCGCCCTCTGGAGGCTTCCGGAACCAGCGGACAAAAAGCTGAATTAAACGGGGTATTGAATTTCAGCGTACTGGATGGCTGGTGGTACGAAGGATACAAGGAAGGCGCAGGATGGGCGCTGACGGACAAACAAACCTTCGATAACAACAACTATCAGGACGAGTTGGACGCAACCACTATCTACAGTATTTTTGAGAATGAGGTTATTCCGCTTTTCTTTGACAAAAACGAAAAAGGAATTCCAACAGGATGGATAAAATACATAAAAAACTCCATTGCCAAAATTGCTCCTGAATTTACTACCCGCCGTATGATCAACGATTACGGCACCCGTTTCTATGAGCCTATGTATGAACGCATCAAAAAGATGAACGAGAACGATCACCGACAGGCAAGAGAGTTGGCTGCATGGAAAAGAAGGGTTTATGCAGGTTGGGAGTATGTGCAGGTATTATCATGCAACATGCCCGACATTGCCAAACAAGAGCTTGGAATCGGAGACAACTACAAGGTAGATGTCGTTGTTGATCTGAAAAGACTTGCAGGCGTTGATATAGGATTGGAAATAGTTATTGCTGACCCCTCGAAAGATGAACACAATCCCTCCATTGTGCACATCGAACCGTTTAAAATCCTTAAAAAGGAAGGATCAATTGTTCACTTCAGTCTGGATTATAAACTAAATCTTCCGGGCGTGTATAAGTTTGGATTAAGATTGTTTCCATTCAATGAGGTGCTTCCACACAAACAGGATTTCGCTTTAATCAAATGGATTTAAAAGTAAGTATAGTTGTTGAAAAAAGCCGGTTGCTGCGTTGCAGCAACCGGCTTTTGGCTATACATCATAAACACTTCTTACCTTTTGTCGTTCAAGAACAAATGCAGTTCTGGCCGGGATATAGAGTTTTACCTGGTGATGACTTTTGTTGAGAGGCACTGGTTGGGAAAAGTGAACGGTGTTCTCATTAACCCTGTCAAAACCTCCGTACACGGGGTTATCTGCTGACAGAATATTTCTAAACTTTCCGGGGTAAACGGGAATCCCATAGTCAGTATAGGAAACTGAAGGGTTAAAGTTAAAAACAAAAAGAAGAGACCCTCTCTCAAAGGCTAATACCTGATCTGTTTCATTATCCATCTTCAGGTATATTTCAGGAATTCCATTTAACGAATGCTTCCGAGCAAGACCAATCATTGCTTTATCGAACATTCCCAGCCAACGAAATTTCAATTTTTCATTATCAAATAGACTCCATTGCCTGCGTGCATAATGGTATGACCAGTTATTTCCTTCCCTCGGGAAGTCAATCCATTCAGGATGGCCAAACTCGTTTCCCATAAAATTCAGATACCCGCCATAGGCCGTACTTAGAGTCAATAGTCTGATCATTTTATGCAAAGCAATGGCTCTGTCAATGACAAGACTTTTATGATCAATGGCCATATGGTCATACATCTCCTTATCTGCCAACCTGAAAATAATGGTTTTATCACCTACCAAAGCCTGATCGTGCGATTCAGCGTAGGAGATGACCTTCTCTTCAGGACGATGTTGGGTTAATTCATGAAAAAGAGTTCCAACCTGCCACTCCTCATCTGCCTTCTCTTTTATCAATTTTATCCAGAAATCAGGCACACCCATTGATAACCTATAATCAAAACCGAGGCCATCATCATTGGGAGCAGCTGTAATTCCAGGCAACCCGCTCATCTCCTCAGCTACAGATATGGCCTTTGGATGAATCTCGTGAATAAGTTTATTGGCCAACGTTAAATACAATACCGCATCATCATCCAAACTCCCGTCAAAATAATCGTCATAGCTGGTGAAAGCCTTTTCCAGCCCATGATGCGTATATAACATACTGGTAACCCCATCAAACCTGAAGCCATCAAAATGAAACTCTTCAATCCAATATCTGCAGTTTGATAAAAGAAACCTCTGTACCTCTTCCTTTCCATAATCAAAACATCGTGAATCCCATGCCGGATGATTTCCCCTGTCGCCACTATGAAAATACTGATCGTATGAACCATCAAATCTACTGAGCCCTTCCTCTTCGTTTCTAACAGAATGGCTGTGAACGATGTCCATTATAACACTTATACCTAGATTATGGGCTGAGTTAATCAGAAATTTCAGATCTTCAGGTGTTCCGAAACGACCGGACGGAGCAAAAAAATTAGACACATGGTATCCAAAACTCCCATAATATGGATGCTCCTGCACAGCCATAAGTTGAAGAGTATTATAACCGGCTGCTTTTATGCGAGGTAGTATTTTATCTGCAAATTCTATGTATGAACCTACCATCGGTTCTTCTTGAGCCATACCGGTGTGAGCCTCATAAATTAATACCGGCTCATCTGCAACTCTAAAATTCTGATCAGTCCAGATGAAAGGTTCAGGTTGCCATACCTGAGCACTGAATAAAAGAGTTTCAGGATCCTGAACAACACGCGTGGCGTAAGCCGGTAAGCGCATTCCACCGGTACCATCCCATTCAATCCATAATTTATAGTAATCGCCGTGTTTAAATATTGATTCGGGCAATGCAATTTCCCAATTTCCACCTGACGATTTCTGAAGTTTGAATTCCTGCTGTGGCTGCCACCCCGAAAAGGCTCCCACCAAGTATATGGCTGACGCACTCGGTGCCCATTCCCGAAAAACCCACTGATCGTTTGTTTTATGCAACCCATAAAACAGATGTCGATCAGCAAAATTTTTCAGCGTTCCATACCTATTTTCAATAACATCCACTGTATCGTTTAGCAAGCTTCTTCTCCTGATCATATGACCTTCATACGGTGCAAGCCAAGGGTCAATTTCGGTTAAACGTTTTGCCATAACAAATTCAAGAGATTAATCCGGATTTTTTTACTCTCTCCAAGTCTTCAGGAGTATCTATTCCGATGGTTTCGTGATTTACGGTTCGCACACTGATTTTATACCCGTTTTCCAGCCATCTCAGTTGCTCAAGAGACTCGGCAAGTTCAAGGGACGAAGGTTTTAAACTTGTTATCTCTCTTAAAATATCGCTGCGATATCCATATAAACCGATGTGTAAAAAATAAGGGTGCTTTAAGTGCCATTCCTTCTGGGGATATTGGCGCAAATATGGGATTGGGGAACGGGAGAAATAAATCGCTTCGTACTTTGGATTGATAACAACTTTCGGTTTGTTTGAATCAAACAGGTCTTCGGCTTCTTTCAAAGGTTTCACCAGTGTCGCGATCTCTGTCATTGAACTCATAAAACAACCGGTTAAAGTTTCTAATATTTCAGGCTCAATAAAAGGTTCATCTCCCTGAATGTTGATAACCACATCATAACTTCTTTTCTCTTCCGATTCAACCAGGCTTAAAGCTTCCGTGCATCTGTCCGTTCCGCTTTGATGCTCAGGAGAGGTCATCACAACCTTGCCATTAAAACTTAGTACGGCATCAAAAATCCGCTCATCGTCAGTAGCAACATATACATGTTTTAGAATTTTTGCAGCCTGTTCATAAACACGTTGAATCATTGGTTTGCCACCTATATCAACTAATGGCTTTCCGGGAAAACGTGTGGATGCGTAACGTGCAGGTATTATTCCAAGAACTGAATCTAAAAGCATATATTTCCTTTTTATAAAAATCAATTACTAATCATTTGTCTAATTTAATCATTTTATAGAAAGGGGAACATCATTTATTTAAAGATTAACATACAAAAAGAATGTAGAGCATTTTCCATAAATTTCGGAGCTATTATTCTACTATAAGAAGATTCACTAATTTAACGAACCTTCTTTGACCCGGACATCAATCAACGTTAATTAATATTATGATTTTTCACAGTTTTTAGTCAACACCAATGCATTCTTATAAAAATTTCGCTAATTTTGATGCATAACCTTTTATAAAAAAAGCATCATGAATTTACCTGAAAGCTTAAAGTACACCAAAGACCATGAATGGGTGCGCATTGAAGGCAATATAGCTACCGTTGGCATCACTGAATTTGCACAGGGAGAGTTGGGCGATATTGTATTTGTGGAAATTGAAACTGAAGACGAAGACCTCGACAAAGAAGAGGTATTTGGTACAATTGAAGCCGTAAAAACTGTTTCAGATCTTTACATGCCATTATCCGGTAAAATCATTGAAGTAAATGAAAACCTCGAGTCCCAGCCTGATCTGGTTAACAAAGAACCCTACGATGGCGGGTGGATGGTTAAAATCGAAATTCGGGATAAATCTGAAATCGAAACACTCATTACAGCGGCGCAGTACAAAGAACTTATTAACTAGCTCTTTAAAATACTGATGTTTTTCACGCCACAAATATCACTAAGAGTTTCTATAGGCACAGAAAAACCTATTTAAGTTACCAATTTTTTACCTGCTTTATTCATGAATTGACGTTATGAGATAATTTGTGAATAATGCAGGTTAAGTTGTTTACGATTACTTTGTGCTCTTTGTGGTTAATTAGTTTATCTCAACTCCTTATCTTTTAGCAAATTGTATATTGTAGATTTCCCAATATCCAGCTTTTCAGCCACTTTCATAACATTTCCATACTTATCCAGATAGTATCTGATGATTTTTTCATTATACTGCCTCAAAGTCATCTCCTCGGTTAATATATCAGGCACCTCATTAACTGAATTAAAAACGATATCCTCTTCTTCTATCTTTCCGTTATTTGACAATACTGCAGCAAGTTCTATGATGGCTTTTAGTTCACGCACATTTCCCGGGAATGAATAACTGAGTAGCTTTCGTCTTGCTTTTGATGCTATTTCTCGCTCAGAAATCCCATTTTGATGACAAAATTGTTTTAGAAAATAATCAGCAAGCAACAGAATATCCTTTTGCCTTTCCTTCAATGAAGGTAACACCACTGGCAACCCCATAAGCCTGAAATACAAATCCTCACGAAAGGTTTGCTCTCTAACCATTTCAGACAAATCAACACATGAAGCTGAGATAACCCTCACATTTACATGAATTTTCTTTGAACCTCCCACCCTTTGCATAAATCCATGTTGCAACAGATTTAAAAGCCTCAGTTGAACCTCCTCCCCCATTTCCTGAATCTCTTCCAGATAAATGGTTCCTTCATTGGCTTCCTCTATTTTTCCCTGGCGCATAACAACATTGCCATTAATCCCGGTTTGTTCAAAACCAAAAAGCTCTCCCTCAATCATTTCAGGGGGCAGTGTTGTTAAATTAAGGGACACAAACGCTCTTTCCCTTCTGTTTGAGTTATAATGGATGATCTTAGCCATTAATTCCTTCCCTGTTCCGGCTTCTCCACGGATGCTCACATTTATGTTAGGGATTTTCAAAGCTTTATCAACCAAAGCGGACACCTCCTTTATGGCCTTGCTTTCACCAATGATTGCATGTTGATAATCATATTTTTGTGCCACCTGATTTTTAAAAAAGGATAACTCCTTTTGTAAATTTAACTGTCTAAAAATATTATCTATAGCCTTCTGTAATCGTTCCCGGGTACTTTCATCCTTGGTGATATAATCGTAAGCACCTTGTTTAAGCAGTTCTACAGCTGTACGTATATCGTCCTTTCCGGAGATAATAATAACCCGGATGTTTGGATTAAATCTGACTATCTGATTAAAAACATCTTCCCCCGAAAAATCAGGTAGCCCGAGATCCAAAGTTACAACATCAGGAAGATCGACCATTTGTCGTAAGAAATCAGACCCGTTGGAGAACAATACCACTTCAACATCCTCATTGGATTTCAAAGTATGTTCAATTATTTTTCTGAACAACGGATCGTCTTCTACAACAAAAACCTTCATCACATTTTATCGTTATTATAAGCAACTACCTTTGTTAAGTCTTCAAATTTAATCTGAACCTCAAAGCACAAAAAAACAAAAGCAAAAAGAACTAAAAAAATTTATTATCACATAACTTTGTATTATTGTGAAATCCATGATAATCTTTTATAATTAATTTGTTTGCATCTTCGGCTTTGAACCATTCGGAATTTCCAACCTCTTGTAAAAATATAAAAATGTTTTTGTTCCTTTTGGCATTTTTTGTGTTAGAATAAAATAATTTTGTCAAAAGCATGTTTTATCATTACGAACGTCTTTCAATTGAAAATGACTTTAAGAATAGTTTACATATCGATTGCTGCTTTTCTGCTTGTATCATGTTCCACTCAAAACAACACATGGTTAAGCAGGAACTACCATAGCATTACCTCTAAGTACAACACTTTGTTCAATGGTGAACAAAGTTTTAAAAGAGGAGAGCAGCAATTAATGCGCAATCATCAGGATAACTTCACTTACATACTAAGTATGTTTCCATACTCAGGTGAAGAAAAAGCCGGAGCTGTAAAGGGAGATATGGATCGAGCCATCAGCAAGGGACATAAAATCATTGCCAATAAATCCATCACAGCCAGACCCCGGCGCAGGCCTCCCCGAAACAGCCCCAGATATCATAATTTCTACAATCGCAGGGAATTTAACAGATACATGGACGATGCTTTTCTTCTGGTAGGAAAGGCGCATCTTTACAATCACGAGTTCAACGATGCGCTCGTAATGCTTGACTATATTTTACGTGAATTCCCCAATCAATCCACACGTTTTGATGCGCTTATTTGGATGGCAAGAACGCGTATCGAAATGGGAGACCTTGAAAACGCAGCGATACTTCTTGACCGTTATGACGCGATGGGACAAGCTCCTGACGGGTTGTACGGCGAATATATGGCAACTTTTGCCGAGTTTCATATCAGAAGTGGGAATCTTCGGGAGGCCATCCCATATATGAAGGTGGCCGCCGATGAGGCCAGCGGCAGATGGAACAGAACCCGCCGGGCATACATCCTTGCACAGCTCTACAAACAAACAGGTTATCATGATCTTGCAGCAAACACATTTCGAAGGGTAATAAGATCCAGTCCCAATTATGAAATGGAACTTAATGCCAGAATCAATTACTTAATGCTACAGGGACATCTTGATGGTAATCACGACCGCGCCCGTCAACAACTTTACAGACAAGTTAATCAGGCCAATAATCGTGAGTTCAGGGATCGAATTTATTACGTGCTTGCACAAAGCTATCTCAGTGAAGGGGACACCATTATGGCCATTACAAACCTTAGGTTATCCTCTGGCTATAATTTTGGAAACCAGTCCCTGAAAACGGAGACCTACTTACAACTGGCAGAACTCTACTTTGAATTACCAGCGTTTATTCCTTCCTACGCCTATTATGACAGTACAATTGTCTCCATTCGCGATACCGATCCCCGCTACAGAAAAATCCATCACCGCCATGCAGGGCTAAAAAACCTATCAACTCATTTTGAAACCATCACCAGAGAAGACAGCCTTATGCGATTGGCGCAGATGCCCGAGGCCGATTTGGAAGATTTTATTTTGGCACTGATAGAAGAAGAGAGACAGGCTCAGTTAAACCTGTCAGTCGGTGCAAGAGACGACCAGCGTAGAACGGGAGGTGACCAAATGTTCCAGAGAGATTTCGGCAGCCAGCTAAGCAGAGCAACAGACAGTCAGGGACAATGGTATTTTTACAACCAATCCACCGTAAGTTTGGGAAAAATGGATTTTGAACGCCGATGGGGACGCCGAGGCAATGAAGATAACTGGCGACGTGCTGATAAAGGAACCGTAGAGCCTTTAGACTATGGAATGACTCCCACCCAACCTGGAGAACCAGACTTTGGAAATGGAGCCTTACCGGTTGAAGGCCAACGTGAATCAGGCCCCCGGGCTCAACTGATAGAACTGCCTACCAAAGAAGAGTTAATGGCAGACATCCCCCTCACGGAGGAGCAAAAAGCAATAACAAAAGAGCGATTGGCCAACGCCTGGTTCCAATCAGGAATCATATTCCTTGATCATTTCAACGACCCGACAAGAGCCATCGAAATGTTCAGAATGTTTCTCAACGATTTCCCAACCCATGCACTTGCGGAGCAAGCATGGTTCTGGGCGTACATGGCATACAATCAACTGGAAAATGAAACCGGGGCATCACAAATGAGAGAGGGGCTAATCAGACATTTTCCGGATGGGCAATATGCTGAGTTTGCAAGAAATCCTCAATACGCAGAAGCCAAACGCCAAAGGAGACAAGAATTGAATGAACTCTACAATGACGCATTTAATGCTTATATAAACAACAGGTTTAATTCCTCAATCAGCAAATCCACCCTGATAATTCTTGAAACAGAAGAGGAAGAGTTGCTTCGTAAAGCCAGGCTTCTTAAAGCAGCAGCTTATGCCCGGCAAGGCAACGTGACAAACTTTGAAAGTGAGCTAAACATCTTAACCAATGATTTCGGAACAACGCGGGAAGGAAAATTAGCAGAGCGATGGTTGGCCATGATGGCTGATGGTAAACTTCCGGCTATTGGTCCGGTTACCCGTCAACTGACCGCAACAACAGATGAACCAGATACACCAGAAACACCTATTGAGGAAGTGGTTCCTGTTGACCGGTTTAAATTCGAACCCAGCCATGAACACTTTATTCTTATTGTAGTTGAAGAAGATGCTGACATCAACCGGCTGTTGTTCAACCTGGCAGATTACAATTTCAGCAGATTTCTGTTGGCCGACTACGAAATAGAAAGCAGAACACTTCCAGATTCCCGAAGACTTTTAAGTATTGGCTCTTTTGCCAATAACCGGGAAGCTATGGATTATTATTACGGGCTCCGGTCAAATCCCGGCCTGCTTCGTGCCGAAAATGTAAACGCTCCGATGCTCATGGCCGGATCAGAATCAAATAAAAACACCCTAATATCAACCGGAGAAACAACGGAGTACAGAGATTTCTTTTCTAAAAACTATCTTGGTGGCGGAGGAGGAATCACCATGCAAATGGCATTTGTAGATCAAGAGCCGGAAGATGCTGCTGCAACAGGAGCAAGATCCTTTACCACAAGCGATGGCACCCATTGGGTAATGGTTGTTTTACCTCCACGCACAAACACCGGAAGAGTCAGTGGATTCCTGACCAGCCATGCATTAAACAGCTTTAACCTCCGATTAAACACCCGAACCATAAACCTTTCCGGCGGAGAAACTGTTTTGTTAGTGGAAGCATTCCAATCTGCGAGTCAAGCCGAAGAGTTCACGACCTCATTAAATGTCAACAATTTCTGGAACAACCAGCTGAGAGCTTCCAATTGGGTAATGGCTTCAGTAAGTCCTGAAAACTTTAATATAATAGAACAAGAAGGAACAACTTTAGAATACATCAAGTTTTACAAAGAATAGCCCGAGGTGGTAAAGTATCAGGAAACTGAATTTCAAAAAACAAGCACTGCGGCTCTGACACACCCGCCTATAAGTATTATAAACTTTTACCTAAACCCGATTTGCTTAGGCAAAATCAAATTTTAGTTGTAACCAAATTCCTAAATTTTTAGAATATGGATGACACTACCAGGATCAAACTTTTATGGGTAGATGATGAAATTGAACATCTAAAACCACATATATTTTTCCTCAAAGAAAAAGGCTTCCAGATAGAAACTGCAACCAATGGCAAAGATGCCATTGGTTTAATCGAAAAACAAAACTATAACCTCATATTTCTGGATGAAAACATGCCGGGATTAAGTGGGTTGGAGACATTGACCAGGATAAAAGAGCTAAAACCCAATCTGCCGGTTATCATGGTAACCAAAAGTGAAGAAGAGTCCATCATGGATCAGGCCATTGGAAGTAAAATAGCCGATTACCTAATCAAACCGGTAAATCCCAACCAAATTTGGTCTTCCATAAAAAAAACTCTTGCCAGAGAATCTCTGATATCAAAAAAAGCCACCACGGATTACCAGTCGGCGTTTTCGAAAATCGGCATGAGATTAAATGACAGACTCAACCATGAAGAGTGGCGGGAGGTTTATAAGAATCTTGTTTTTTGGGAATTGGAGCTTCAAAGTACCGACAGCCATATGAACGAGGTGCTTTTAATGCAAAAAAACGAAGCCAACAATCAATTCACCCGGTTCGTTAAAGATAATTATACCGACTGGCTCCAAAATGAGGATGATGCACCATTGATGTCGCATACCATCCTAAAAAAAAGAATCACCCCCCTATTAAAAGAGAAAAAACCGGTGGTTTTTATTGTTATTGACAATTTTAGATACGACCAATGGGAGATCATCCAAAAAGAGATAAATCCATACTATACAGTAAAAAGTGACGAACTCTATTTCAGCATTTTGCCAACAGCCACTCAGTTTTGTCGCAACTCCATTTTTGCCGGGCTTATGCCTTCAAACATTGCCAAAATAAGACCCGATTTATGGGTTGATGATGACGAAGAAGGAAGTAAAAATCAATACGAGGAAGAGCTTTTGAACGACTATTTCAAAAGAACACGACAGGACACCAAGGTATTTTATGAAAAAATAAACAACATTGAAAGTGGGAAAAAGCTGCTTGACAACTATAAAAAATTAAAAGACTATCAACTATCGGTGGTGGTGGTCAATTTTGTAGACATGCTGTCGCATGCACGTACTGAAATGAAGATGTTCAGGGAGCTTATTTCAGATGAATCATCTTACAGATCTCTCACCCTTTCGTGGTTCAGGCACTCTCCCTTGTTTGATCTGCTAAAAAAACTATCTCAGGAAGATGTCACTGTTGTCATTACCACCGACCATGGAACCATAAGAGTTCAAAATCCCTTGAAAGTGGTTGGCGACAAGAACGTAAATACCAATTTACGTTTTAAGCAAGGTAAAAATCTGGCTTATGATGAAAAGGATGTCTTCGAAGTAAAAAAACCTGAACAGGTTTTTTTACCAAAGCCAAATGTATCTACCACATATATTTTTGCCACAGGAACTGATTTTTTTGCCTATCCCAACAACTATAATTACTACGTGAGTTATTACAAGGATACCTTTCAACATGGAGGAATTTCCATGGAAGAGATGATGATTCCGTTTGCAGTTCTCGAACCGGTAAAATAACCATTTGATAAAAATGAACACATTTATTGCCAAATCAATATCTGAGCTCAACCCAATTGCCAACGAACTGATAAAATTATTGAAAGAGACACCTGTTGTTGCATTTTATGGTGAAATGGGTGCAGGTAAAACCACATTTATAAAAGTTTTGTGCGAACAATTGGGTGTAGAAGATGAAGTTACCAGTCCGAGTTTTGCCATCATCAATGAGTACAGAACAGATAAAAACCTTCCGGTTTTTCATTTTGATCTCTATAGGCTGGATGATGAAGAGGAGTTACTGGACATTGGATGTGAGGAATATTTTGACAGCGGAGATGTTTGCCTTATTGAATGGCCAAATAAGGCAGGCTCGCTGCTCCCTGAGCAGCGAGTTAATCTGACCATTGAGGAACTTCCCGATGGTTCTAGAAAAATAACCATATCAAAAACACTTTAAAATATCTGAATTATTTATTAATTTCAAACCGGATAAGTTGCCAATAACCAGACTTTAGCATTATGACCAAAATAGAAAAACGCGTATCCTACTTTGCCATCCGGCAAACACAGATGATTCCACGCGAAGAAATGCTGGAAACAGGAAGGCAACAACGCTCCATTTCAATCGGAATACCCAAAGAGACGGATCCGTCTGAAAACCGAGTATCATTAACTCCCCAAGGAGTTGAACTGCTTTGCGAAAACGGTCATAAAGTAACCATGGAAAGCGGCGCCGGAGATGCGGCGAACTATTTCGATAAAGATTTCTCCGAAGCAGGTGCAACCATAGTAAAATCCAAAGAAGAGGTTTTTAAAAGTGAGATCATCTTAAAAATTGCACCTCCCTCCAGTGAAGAGATCAACCTGATGCATCCTTATCAGTTATTGTTGTCTTTTCTTTACATGCCTCATCAATCAAGAGATACCATCAGACAGTTAATGGACAGAAGGATAAATGCCATTGCGTATGAATTTCTGAAAGATGAAAGCGGCTGCTACCCTGTGATTCGTAGCATGAGCGAGATTGAAGGATACGCAGCCATAACCATTGCATCGGAATATCTGAGCAAGGCGCATGGTGGTAAAGGAGTCCTTTTAGGAGGCATCACCGGCATTTCACCTACCGAGGTGGTGATTATAGGAGCCGGCACAGCCGGCGAGTTTGCTGCACGAGCAGCACTTGGACTGGGTTGTCAGGTAAAAGTATTCGATAACTCATACCAAAACCTTAAGGAGTTGGAACGCAACGTTGGACAACGACTTTTCACCTCCATACTTCATCCCAAAGTACTAACAAAGGCTTTAAAATCAGCCGATGCAGTTGTTGCAAGCCTTAGGTGTTTTGATTGTGATCATGGATTCTTTATCACCCGGGAACAGGTGAATAAAATGAAAAAAGGATCGGTAATAGTTGATTTGAGTGTTGGCAACGGTGGGTGTTTTGAGACAAGCCAAGCAAGCAATTCGCCCGGCCACCCATTTGTTGATGAGCGTGGTGTTATTCACTATTTTGTGCCTAACATTGCATCAAGAGTGGCTCGAACTGCATCCATTGCTCTGAGCAATATTTTTGCCCCAATATTATTGAGGCTTGCTGAATCAGGGGGTGTTCATCAGCTAATTAAATCAGATACCGGTGTAAGTAGCGGCACTTATATATACAAAGGTATACTTACCAATAGCCATATCGGGAACCAGCTGGGAATTCCCTTTAAAGATATTGGACTGCTTCTTGCAGCTTTTTAAGGTTTAAACGGCCACCACTTCCTTTATAACGGGTACGTTGCTTTTGATGACCATCTCAACCCCGTTCTTAAGGGTTTGAACACTCATAGGACATCCTTCGCAAGCGCCCTGTAACCGAACTTTGACAACCATATCGTCAGTCAACTCCACGATGGAAATATCACCTCCATCGGCCTGCAAATAGGGACGGATTCCTTCAAGAGCAATCTTTACCTGCTCCATTACCTCTTGCTTCTCCATAGTATAATATTCTGTAATCATAACTATTAAAATCTGATAAGTTTAACATCTACATTCTCTCTCTCCAACAACTTAATCATCAAATCGTGTTCCAAAAAACACAACAAACTGTTGTTCAACCCAAACACCTATCAGACCTCTTCTCTTTGCGTTCTTCTAAACCAGTTCTTATAAATTTATTCAAACTACTTCTTGGTTATTTCCACAATTTTTGTCGGTGGTAACTGCTCGTTGCGCTTCTTTACCGAATTAACCACTGCCTCTGCCAATTTGGCAAAAGCCACCGAAGTCATAGTACTATCTTCCATTGCAGCCGGCACACCTTCATCACCTCCTTCGCGAATGCCCTGAACGATTGGTATCTGACCCAACAATGGCACATTGAGCGTTTCAGCAAGTTTCTTACATCCATCCTTGCCAAAAATATAATAGCGGTTTTCAGGAATCTCCTTTGGTGTAAACCACGCCATATTCTCAACCAATCCAAGTACCGGAACACTGATCTGCTTTCCGGTAAACATGCTGATGCCTTTTCGTGCATCGGCAAGCGCAACTTCCTGAGGAGTGCTAACCACTACAGCACCTGTTAAAGGCACCGTTTGCACAAGGGTCAAATGGATGTCACTGGTTCCGGGAGGTAAATCAATCAGCAAATAATCCAATTCGCCCCACAATGCATCATTTATGAGTTGTTTGAGCGCATTGGTAGCCATAGCTCCACGCCAAACCAAAGCATCATCCGGATTCACAAAATACCCAATACTCAACAACTTCACTCCGTACTTTTCAACCGGAACTATTCTGTCTTTCCCATCAACTTTTTGAACAACGGGACGAGCATCCTCGGTGGCAAACATTTTTGGTACGGAAGGGCCAAAAATATCTGCATCCAGCAAACCTACCCGATACCCCAAACGTGTAAGCGAAACAGCCAAATTACTTGAAACTGTTGACTTACCAACACCTCCCTTTCCGGAAGCAATTGCAATGACGCATTCAACACCGGGAAGAACAGGTGCCTGCTCTTTTACCTGACGGGGTTTTACTTTAACATATATATTTCCTTCTATTTCGGCATCTTCGCCAACATATGTTTTCACCGCCTGTAGACAGGCTGACTTAATCGCTCCAACCATTGGATCATTGGCTCGATCAAACAAAAGTGAAAAACTAATGCGTTTGCCATCAATTCTGATATCATCTTCAACCATCCCCAACGTCACAATATCTGTTCCCTTTCCGGGATGAACCACGTGCCGCAAGGCATCCAACACCAAACTAGGATAAAAACTCATTGTTATATTAATTTAAACTCTTTAAACTTAAGCACAAAGATACAAAAAAAAATGAAGCTGCTGTTTCACAATTCACTCTTTGGATCCCAAAAGATCAATTTGAAGTCAACAATCTTATCATCAACGACTTTCACCCCTTCATTTTCCAGCAACTCCTGCATGGTATTGCTGCCTCCGAAATAGTGTTTTCCCGATAAAATGCCGTTTCGATTAACAACACGGTGTGCCGGAACAAATGGAGTTTGGGATAGGCTCTTATTTAAAGCCCATCCAACCATACGTGCTGCTCCCGGCGAACCAATAGCCGCAGCAATGGCTCCATAGGAAGTAACTTTGCCAAATGGGATTAACCGTGTAACTGAATAAACCCTATCAAAAAAATCGTCGTTATCTGACATCAAGTTTTGGCGGTGCTTTTTCGTCATTGTGGTACAATTTTACACCTCGTCCGGCATTGTGATAAATGTCTTTTGGAATATCAATTTCAGGTTCAGCCAACTGATGCCGCTCAGGCAGAATAAAACAGAGATATTTTATGGGAACAGAGTGCGCCATAAATCTCTCCTCATAATAAGTTTTTATATCTTTAAGTTCTAAGGGTGCATCATCATTGTGCAAATCCATGTAATCATGAATGACCGCTAGGTTGTTAGCCTCGCATACTGCTTTTGTATATGAATATTGGAACCAGCTGTCGGTTTTTAAATGAATTTGACCTCCGGGCTTCAGAAATCGGGCATAAAGATCCAGAAAACGAGTTGAAGTAAGTCTCTTTCGGGTTTTGTTCATTTGCGGATCTGGAAAAGTCAGCCATATCTCATCAACCTCGTTTGATGCAAAAAAAGAGTTAATCATTTCAATGTGCGTTCGAATAAACCCCACATTTTTTAATTCCTCCTTAAAAGATGCTGATGCCCCCGCATGCATTCTTGACCCTTTGATATCAACTCCTATAAAATTCTTTTGTGGATATCTTCGTGCCAAACCAACAGTATATTCGCCTTTTCCACATCCCAACTCCAATACCAGAGGGTTCAGATTTCCAAAGAAATCGGAACTCCACTTCCCTTTTAATTTGTAGTCTTTTTGAAAAACCTCATCAAATTCCGCCTGTATTACATGCGGAAATCCATCCATCTCTTCAAATTTTTGAAGCTTATTCTTACCCATGTGGTGTTTAAATGTTATTTACTTAAGTTTCGCACTTGCTAATTCTCTCTATATTCAACCCTTTTCAGGGTTGCCCCTGAATATAAAATCTACCTTTACCCCCGGGTTAGCACCCGCGACTAAATACATTTAAGCCTTTCAGGCTTTTAACCACGAATGTGGTTGATCTTGAATAACCATAAATGGAATTTACGGTTGACTAATAATCAACGGATTCAGAACCCTTAAAGGGTTCAACTTGTTCAATTTACAACAAATTAGCTATAATGCGAAACTTGAATTATTTTATTCGCACAAGCAAATTACCCCTTCAATCGATTCCTCCTTTTGTTCCTATTCGCAACAAGAAGACTCTATCGGCTAGACTGCACCCAAAACTCAACAGACTTTAAATGTGGTAGTAACTCCCGTCGCATACCGTGTACAACAGAAAACTGATATTCACCCGGGTGAGCCATTTTTATCTCATGACGGTATAAGGCAGATATTTCATAATTGCCTTTTTTCCTTCGTCCCAGCCATCTACCAGATGGCTCAGCCAAAAACAATTCCAAAGTATCAGTTATTTGAACCTGATCGGGTCCCTTAATGGTTAAAAACAACCACAAATTACTGTAGGGATATCCATCTGTATGATTAAAAGTCAGCCCCATATCCAATATCTGAGAAGTATCGGCTATTTCCACAGTAAAACTGGCAGGTTCATCTTTATGCCAACCTCTTATGTCCATTTCCAGCCTCTCTTCAAACACGACCCTGTCAGCGCAGGACACAGTCATTATCGCAAAAAACAGAGCGAGCCATTTGATATAACTTTTAGTTATTACCATCTCCACGATTGTTGTTTCTGTTTTTGTTGTATTTTTTCTTTTTCCTTCGTTTCGTAGGTTTCTTAGTTTTGTCATCAAATCTGGTGATGCTGTCCTCCTCCACTACGTTTTCGTAACCCACCTCTTTATTCGCATTACTTTGAACGGCAGATTGGTTTCCAAACTTAGGCGCTTTTTTTCCATTCTTGTTCAGAGCGATGACCTCCTTCACCGTGTCAACATCCAGCATGACAGGGTTACCGGAATGATCTCTGGAAGGCACATACCACATCAAACGTTTAAAAACATCTGTTTTGAAGTGATAATAGGTGGCTTCCTCTGTCTCCAGGGAGATTGAGGTATTTGGAAAATCTTGTTGCGCATCAAGGTAAGCATCCAATTCATAGTTAAGACAACACTTTAGCTTTCCACACTGTCCGGCAAGCTTTTGAGGGTTTAACGAAATCTCCTGATAACGTGCCGCATTGGTTGTTACCGATACAAAATTGGTCATCCATGTGGAACAGCATAACTCTCGTCCACACGGACCGATTCCTCCTATACGCCCTGCTTCCTGGCGAGCTCCAATCTGACGCATCTCAATGCGCACTTTAAATCTGTCCGCCAACACCTTGATCAGCTCACGAAAATCTACCCGTTCATCAGCTATGTAGTAAAAAATGGCTTTGGTTCTATCGCCCTGGTATTCTACATCGCCAATTTTCATATTTAAACCAAGATTCCATGCCATCGTACGTGATTCCAGCATGGTTTCCCGTTCCAATGCTTTAGCTTCATCCCATTTTTCTATGTCAACAGGTTTTGCTTTCCGGTAGACTCTTTTGAACTCGTAAGAGGATGGAGCGATGTTGTTCTTTTTCATTTGCAACAACACCAACTCGCCGGTAAGAGTCACAATTCCAATGTCGTGACCCGGAGATGCCTCAACGGCAACCACATCACCTTTTTGAAGTCTGGTCTGACTCGTATTACGATAAAACCCTTTACGGGTATTTTTAAACTGAACCTCAACAATATCAGTTGGATCAGGAATCTCCGGCAAATCACCAAGCCAATCATAGACTTCCAGTTTTCCACACCGGTCTCCACATGAATCACATTTACTTTTTGGGGCACTTGATATATTTTGTTCCATCGCGGTATTTTTGAATGACAGGGTACAACTATGTGCAACCCGGATATATATAAAATTACTATTTTTTAAAACATATGGTTAATTTCACAGCCATATCAAACAAAACAATGCGTGAATTCCCATTTTGTTCAATGTGTGCATGAGCTAATTGCAGTTCTTCAACCATCGTACCAATATTCCCTTCATTTACAAAAGGTGCAAACTTAGCAACAAACCCCTCTTCATCAGGTGTAAGATAAACCAATTCAGGCTGTTTAAAATTATACACATAACTCTCGCGCAACATGCTCACAGCATAATCAAAAAAGCCTTTAATTTTATCACGAGACATGGCGGCCAAAGAATCAGACCATTTTATGATCTCGAAAATCTTCCGCGTATAAATAGCTCTCATCATATCCCCAAACAAATCAAAATACCCGGAATTATCTCTCGAACTATCCAACACGGAGATGGCCTTCACATAATTACCACGAGACAAGCGAGCGGCAACACGTGCCTCTTCAACCGGGAGTTCGAGCCTTTTGCTTATTGCCTGGGTTAAACTATCAACATCAATGGGCGGGATATTTAATTGCTGGGTTCGGGAAAGGATTGTAGGTAGCAATGTAGCTGGATTTTCTGAAACTAACAAAAACACAGTGTTCTGAGGAGGCTCTTCCAGAATCTTCAAAAGCTTGTTCGATCCGGTATCGTTCATCCTCTCTGGCAACCAGATGATCATTATTTTATATTTCCCCTCAAAATTTCTCAAACTGAGCTTTTTCACAATAACTTCACTTTCGTCTGCATAAATCATCCCTGATTTCTTCCCATCCGAAATATGTTCAAACCATTGCCCGGCGTTGAAGTAATTGTATTCTAAAAGGAAGGCTCGCCACTCGTTGATTTTATCATCACTTACAGCCGCCTGTCCACTTTTCTCCTTGATAACTGGAAACACGAAATGCAAATCGGGATGTACCAGTTTTTTAATTTTCAAGCAAGACGAACACACGCCACAAGCATCATCGTCCCCGGGGTTTTTACAATTTAGATACCCAGCATATGCGATTGCAAGCAACAGAGAGCCGGTACCTTCTCCTCCTGCAAAAAGTTGGGCATGCCCTACCCTATCCTCTTTTACAGTGCGGATTAAATGATCCTTAATGGTTTTTTGTCCTGCAATATCACTGAATCGCATATTTTCGAATCTAAATTATAACTATATTAATTCTGTCAAATATACGAAAATCATAAAATCTATCCAGCCAAAAAATCAACCTGAAAAATGTTTGATTGAATATGTCGCAAAAGTAAAAAAGTACCGATGAGAGTTATCGAGAACCAGTCTTCTATCTTTTCAACAGAACGCTTACCGCTTTCATTTGTCCACCCATTGGAGGATTCATTTTCGATACCTTAACCGTGGCATGAATGATAGCCGGGAAGTCGATAAAAAGTCTGTCAATAATACGCCTTGTTACATGCTCAAGCAGATGAGATGTTTTCATCATCTCTTCTTTAACAACATTGTAAACCTCAACATAGTTGAGAGCATCCTGAATTTTATCTGAAGCGGCTGGCGTTGCTATGTTGGTTTCAAGTGAGATGTTAACCACAAATTTATTACCAACCACCTGTTCCTCCTTATAACATCCGTGGTAGGCATAAAAATCCATTTTTTCCAGCTCAATAATGGCTGTCTGATCTAAATAGCTCATTTTTCCTAAGATATAAAACCACAAAGATAATGCTTCCGATCAGTTGCTACAAATGCATTATTTGATCTGAGACAAAAATGTTGTTATATTGCATAAGAAAGAATAATCAGGAGTTTAATTCGCTGATATTTCGCAAGTGATTGTTAATGCAAGTGAATAAGATTTAACAGGCTAGGATAAAGAATGATCACGGTCATTTTTTTTGTATCTTTACAATCTTGAAAATAACGAATAAAAATTCGTTTTTTTCACTTCCTGATATAAAAATAAATAACCTAAATAAATAAAACAGCATGTCGAAAATTGAAAACTACAATTTTTCGGGAAAGAAAGCCATTGTTCGCGTGGATTTCAATGTTCCTTTTAATGAGAAATTTGAAATTACCGATGACACCCGGATTCGTGCAGCGATGCCAACAATTCAGAAAATCCTGAAAGATGGAGGATCTGCTATCATCATGTCACACTTAGGGAGACCTAAAGGTAAGGTTAATCCCGATTTCTCTCTGAATCACATTAAGGCTCATCTTGCAAAAACAGTGGGAACAGATGTGATTTTTGCAGGTGATTGTGTTGGCTCAGAAGTCAAAGCCAAAGCTGAATCTCTCAAACCCGGACAGATTTTGTTGCTTGAAAACCTTCGCTTCTATCTTGAGGAAGAAGGCAAGCCTAAATTGCCTGAAGGCGCCTCTGATGAAGAGACCAAGGTTGCCAAAGCAGAAATGAAAGAGAAGCAGAAAGCGTTCTCAAAGGAACTGGCATCTTTAGCTGATGTATATGTGAACGATGCTTTTGGAACTGCGCATCGTGCACATGCTTCCACCGCTGTTATAGCCGATTACTTTGATACCGACAGCAAAATGTTCGGTTTCTTGATTGAAAGTGAAGTGCAAAGCCTTGACAAAGTGGTAAAAGAGCCAAAGCGCCCCTTTACTGCCATCATGGGTGGAGCAAAAGTTTCTTCCAAAATCACCATCATCGAAAATCTGCTTGATAAGGTTGACAACCTGATTCTTGGCGGTGGAATGACCTTTACCTTTATGAAGGCACGTGGAGGAAAGGTTGGCAATTCTATTTGCGAGGACGAATATCTGGATCTTGCCAAAGAAATTGAGAAAAAAGCCAAAGAGAAAGGTGTAAACCTGTTGTTAGCATCAGATGTTGTTGCTGGTGACAGCTTCTCAAACGACGCAAACACACAAATTGTTTCTGCAGATGACATTCCTGAAGGTTGGGAAGGTTTAGATGCAGGTCCTAACTCTGTGAAAGAGTTTTGCCATGTTATTGAAAACTCCGCAACCATTTTATGGAACGGGCCTGTTGGTGTTTTTGAAATGGATACTTTTGCAAAAGGTTCACGAGCGGTTGCTGATGCCATTGTAGCCGGCACCAAAAAAGGAGCATTCTCTCTTATTGGAGGAGGAGACTCTGTGGCTTGTATTAATAAGTTTGGCTTAGCTGATGGTGTAAGTTATATCTCAACGGCCGGTGGAGCTCTTCTTGAATACCTTGAAGGGAAAGAACTTCCGGGAATCAAAGCCATTCGTGGATAACCACAATAAGCATATTTTTAAAAGGATTGCCTTCATGGGCAATCCTTTTTTAATTCATTGATATGCAAATACTACGGGAAGAATTGTTTGCACTCCCTGCCTGGTGCCACTGCCAAGAAATTTGGATTTCTAAAATCAGTATGGATACAACGCAAAGTATCTCCATCAGGCCATGTTAACACACATCCCCCGGCTGCTTCAATAATTGCCTGGCCTGCTGCAGTATCCCATTCCATAATACTATCCATACGGGGATAAAGGTCAGCTTCACCGGTAGCAATTTTACAAAATTTAATTGAACTCCCGGACTGTAGTATCTGTACTGGTTTGAATTTCTGATCAATAGATTTTATGAAATCGATGGTTTCGGGAGATAGATGACTTTTGCTGGCTACAACGGTCAATACATCATTTGATTTTGAAAGCGGTAATTTTATCTTGTTACTCATGAAGAATGATACGGAAGGTGCGTTTCCAGGAGCAATTTCCTCCCACATATATGCTCCCTGATTTTTGGCTCCGGCGAACAACAGATTATTGCATGGAATGTAAATAATACCAAAAACCGGTTGTTTGTTTTCAACTAAAGCAATGTTTACTGTAAACTCACCATTCCGGCTTATGAATTCACGAGTCCCATCCAACGGATCAATAAGCCAGTATTTTCCCTCAGTTTTGATTTTCTTTTGATGTTCAGGGGAATCTTCCTCGCTTAAAACAGGGATATTAGTTGACTCTAAAAGTGAATGAATGATTTGATGGCTTTTCATGTCAGCCAGAGTGACGGGTGTGTCATCGGACTTACGCGTAACATTGAACTCATTGGAGTTATATACTTCAAGAATGGCTGCGCCTGCTTCCAGAGCAGCAATAAATGCTGTTCGATATGTGCTTATAAAATCCATCTAAAAAAATATTTTCAATTTTTTGAAACAAGTTAGCCAATAATAATTATTGATTTCCTAACAAAATAAGCATAACAGATTTCAACCGTAACCCTATTCATCTTATCTGTTGCTGACGTCAACATGAGGTTTAATCAGCCATTTTATCTCAGAATGCGGCAACAATGTCCAATTTGTATTATCAAAATTTTTTAGCAAAAGAACTCCTGGTGATTTCCCAGTTGCAAGTTGTCCTAAACTTCTGAATCTTCCTGCTTCAGATGCTTGCTCACAAATGTGTGCAAGTTTGGAAATAGGGAAACCTGAACGGCTTCTAACCCTTTCGAACAGCGGGGTATTAACTTGAGCAGCATCTCTTCCGGCTTCTTGGGGAAGACTGGAACCGTCATCCAGTGATTTCACAAGCAAAGGAAAACCTGATTGCTCACATGAGGCAACATCGGAAACTCCAAGAATGATGGTTCCACGCGAAAAATGTCTGTTTATTAATTTGACATCGGGATTAAAATGAATATTGGTTGGAGCGATATCAATAAAGGCCGGAATCATCATTCCACTTTGAAATTCAAGCCCCGGTCTCTCCTTGAATTTCTCAAAATCCGATTCTATCTGAATGATGGTGCCATGATCGTCAAAATGAATGATTGGCCATCGGCCAATCTGACCTCCTGGCAAAAGAATATAATGAGATGAAAAAAAACGATTGGACATTTCTCCAAAGTTAATCAATTTTCAGTCAAAGAGTTCCTGCTCCATCATTTCCAATGGAAGAAGGCGTTCCCCCTCAATCGCTCTTCGTGCATTTTTAACGGTATCGGACGGAATATTTCTAAGTTTTATATCTGAAATTTCCACAGAAATATTCAGCAGGGTATCCTGTTTTAGCAGAAAACCGTAAATAGAATGTGGATGCATATTTTCCTTTAGAGCCAATTCCAACTCCACCCCTTTTCTTTGAAAGGAATGCGGAACATCGGCGTATATGGTATCGGCTGTGCTGTCGGGATAAAAAGCCGACAACATCACCCGGGGCGATTTACTCAGATCTTCTTTAAGAAACCGATAGAACGCTGTAAGTTTTACAGAACCTTCCAGTTCCAACGTATCAACATTATAATGGAAAGGTCGCTTTTTCCAGAGGGTATCTGATGGGGACAGTTTTATAAAGGTTGTATCCTTCCAGAGATTTTGCCTTTTCTCCATCTCCCTTTGGAGTTCAGCTAACTGTTGCTGCCGCTCCCGTTCTCTTTCAATCATTATACGAACTTCCGCTTCTCGTTCACTTAATTTGGTGATTACCTTTTCATAAGTTCTCTGATAAATTTGCGGATGTTGCACATACCATTTTCTTATGGTGTCGAACTCTGACGGAGTAAGATTATGTCGTTCCAGTATAAACTTATAATGTCCGGGGATATTCCTGTCCTCTCTGGCTCCTGTCATCGTAGGAGCATGCGTCAGAGTACTTTCAGCGATATGAATGTCGGCCAGAATTTCAGCCATTTTATCCGGCTTGGGAAAACCACGCGGAACCTTAGGGCCGGAGCATGCAACAGCAGCAATTATGAGGGTGAATAATACTATAGTTAGTTTGATTTCTCTCATCTGCCATTAATTAATTTCAGTAAATAATTTTCCACGGGATTTGTCACTTATTTGCCATCTCCCTTTATCATAGTTCTTATGGTTTTCAGAAAAATAATAAAATCCAGTTTAAGAGACCAGTTGTCAATGTATTGAAGATCCATTTTCATCCACTCCTCAAAAGGAATATTATTACGACCTGAAACCTGCCATATGCAGGTTATCCCGGGCTTCATGGAGAGTCTTCTGAGTTGCCAGCGCTCATATTCTTTCACTTCATCGGGCAACGGGGGGCGAGGTCCAACCACCGACATTTCTCCCAACAAAACATTAAAAAACTGAGGCAGCTCATCCAGGCTTGTTTTACGCAGAAACCTGCCGACTTTTGTAATTCTTGGGTCGTCAGTAATTTTAAAAACAGGGCCGTCCATTTCGTTTTTCTCCATCAATTGTTGACGCAGCTCCTCGGCATTAACAACCATGGTTCGGAATTTATATACCAAAAACTTTCGTCCCCTTAACCCAACTCTCTTTTGCTTAAAAAAGACAGGCCCCTTTGAGTCCAACTTAATGGCTAAAGCAATTGCCAAATAAACTGGAGACAAAAAAAGCAAAACACCGAAGGAGAAAAGCCTGTCAAAAATCTCTTTGCCTTTTAATTCAAGGTAGTTGGTTGGAGAGTTTGATATAGTAAGGAAAGGTGTAGTGCCAAAAAAATGCAACTGAGTTTTGTTGGCAAGCATGTTAAAAAATGATGAATACATTCTAAATATCACTCCCACATCTGAACATATTTGCGCCAACTCTTCAATTTCGCCCAAATTTGGAGATTCTTTGCAAACAACTACCTCGTCGATGGTTTTCTCCCTCAGAAGGTTTTCAATATCTGTATCATCCGGTAAAAATGGAGCAACTGTTCCACATTGATTCTCTAAATCATTTGTGCCAATGATTGCTGCAATTCGGTAACCCCACTCGGGATGTTTCATAAGCTGTCGAATAAACGGAACAGCAGACCGATCGCCTACTATTATCAAATTCAAATAATTAAGCCCTTTCTTTCGGGCTGACTTTAGCATTTGATAAGTGATTGTCTTTATGCCAAATGTTAAAACCAGATTAATAACCGCAAAAATCAGAAAAATCTTTACTCCCAAATAAAAAAGATTAAATGCCCATGCAGATAATATAAGGAGCAGTGTTCCTGCGATGGTTAATCCAAGGCAATTAAAAAGAACAGCAGAATATGGACGCGAACGATACATGATGTTCGTTCCCATTCCATTACTCAAAAGTGTCCAGAAAATAATAATCAGTAGTTGAAGAATGATGCTGTCTTTATGATGAAGCAGCGAAACCCGGCCAAACTCCAGGTATAAAGCCAGATTAAAACAGACAATGGCCAAAATAATGTCAACCATTGTCATTAAAGTGTTGATAGCTTTCGCTTTCTCTTTGAGCATTTTTGTGTGTGGTTTGTGTTTGCGAATATACTTCTATTATCTAAAAAAACCAATGATAAAACATTGGAAGTATAAACTCAATAATGAACTAAAACCGCCATTGTGCTCCAATTTTCATGCCAGTTGCATCAAAGATTTCGCCACGGTCAATAGCAATCGCACCATTAAAAGTGAGATTATTTAATACAGGTGGGCTCCATGTCATTTCAATCAATGAATAAAGCTGATTGCGTCCACCTTTAAAGTAGTAGTTCTCGGTTTCGGCCCATGTATATCTGCCGGGATATTGATGGAAATAGGAGCCATAGTTTCGGCTAAGGGTGATCATGGTCTTCCATGAAACCTGTTCGGAAATAACGCCTTGTGCACCTACATGAATGGCTTGCATCCGGTCGTTAATAATATTGTTCCGGTTATATGTTCCTAAATTTGGATTCAGATGTGACACCTGATTATAAGTAAGGTTCAACGGAGAACCCATGATAAAATCATAGTAAGTCCAGCCTGCAGGATAATGACCATTACTCATGTAACCGTCGCGCCCCCCAAATTTATTTCCATTGTTGAGTTCCTGCCTGAGGATATAATTGGCTTCACTTTGGGAGTATCCCCCGGCTTGATTATACCCCAGATACTCCATCAGATCATTTCTGAAAGTCTCATCGGCAAGATCGGCGTAAACAATAATGTTCACATTCTCTCTCCCTTCAGGTCGTTGGTCACGAGGTCGGGGATCCAAAGGATCCGGCATGCCATTGCCCGATTGATGGCGGGTGTTTATCCACTCAACGGTAAGATTCTTCAAAAAAGCACTGTTTCTGGGATGCCAGTTAACCCCTGCTACCTGATCAATGTTGCGTTGCAGCACCCTCATGCCAGAGCCGTCAGCAAATGGTGCCTGATAGTAAATATGAAAACGGCCAACCGGACTTCTCCAGTAGAGTCCAAAATCGTACAGTCCCATGTGTGCTCCGGCAGCATTGGTTTCCTCTCCACCTCCAATCTTTTCCGAACCTGAAGCAAAAAAGGTGGCCATAAAATCCATCGGTATTTTTGAATCGGTATAGGTTCCGTCTCTCCAGTAATAGCCTCCCATAAGCGCAGAGTGGTTGATTCCAGCATACGGTTTAATTTTATTGGCATCCCAACGGATATAGGCAAATTTTTCATGAAGAACCACCTCTTTGTGATACCTGAAGTCGTTATCGTCATCGAGCCATCCATGGCTAATTCCTCCTCGTATTTCAATTCTTCCGAACGGGAAAGGCAATTTAGTATATTGAGGAATTCCTGCTGTAACTCTTGTTATAGGTCGGTTGTTGTCGCCAAAAAGATAAGCCCCATGTCCGCTGTTGGATTCTGTAAAAATTGGATCAAATATATGTCGTCCTGCTGTCAATTCCATAAATCGCCAGGAGGCAGATAAGTAACCGGTGTGCAGAATCAATTCTTCAAAGGCAGTGTTGTAGTTGATTTCAGCCTCGGCTTTCAGATTCCAGTTCCTATGTGGAGAATAATTCATTAAACCGGTAGCGGTTGATAAAAGCTGATCATTTTTGGTATGATTCCATCTACCCTGCTCCCTGGAATGAAACCAAAAAGGATTGGAGTTGCCACTACTCATAATTACAGAGCTGGCAACCGAACCGGAAAACTCCGGTTCAGCAGCAATGGTTTCTGTTGATCCTGCAAAAGCAATAAAAGCCATTGAGGCGATGAATTTTCTCATATACAAATCTTTGTGAGACTGGTTGAGTTTCTCAGTGTGCGACAAAAACGGAAAATAGATATCGAGTAACAGACCAGCCCGTTTGTTTTATTGTCCGAAATTAAATCTAAACGGTATTATCAAATTCCAAGGTTTAAAATTACTACTTTTGCAGAACTAAACAGATTAAAATATGGCTGATTTAAGTTTTCTGGAAATATTGTCGGCATTTATCGTATTATTTGCCGTCATTGATATTTTGGGATCCATTCCCATCATCATCAACATCCGTGAGCAAGGAGGGGTTATAAAATCATTTCAGGCATCCTCTATTTCCTTTGTCATCCTCTTCATATTCCTTTTCCTGGGAGAGGCTCTTCTCGGGTTATTCGGTGTGGATATTTCATCATTTGCCATTGCCGGCTCCTTCGTTCTGATGCTGATGGCCATTGAGATGATCTTAGGGGTTCAAATTTTCAAGCACGACTCCCCTGCGGGTGCATCCATTGTTCCTGTAGCATTTCCACTTATTGCCGGAGCTGGTTCATTTACTACACTGTTGGCATTGCGCGCAGAGTTTGCTCTGGCGAATATCATATTGGCATTGTTTTTAAATATCGTTGTGGTATTTCTGGTTTTAAACTATACCGATAAAATTGAACGATTAATTGGTGCAGGCGGTGTTTATGTACTAAAAAAGTTCTTCGGCATCATCCTGATGGCCATGGCCATCAGGCTTTTCATGTCAAATTTCGCCAATTTGCTTATCGATTTCTTACCAAAAATAAGATAGAATATGCCAGCTCAAAAATACTATGTGGTTTGGAAGGGACGAAAACCCGGGATCTATAACTCTTGGGATGAGTGCCGTCAACAAACCGATGGTTTTGAAGGTGCCAGATATAAAAGTTACAAAACTGAGGTAGAGGCGAAGGTTGCCTTTAAGCAACCTTCTCACATCGTGTTTCAGGGAGCAGCCAAAAAGAAAAACTCTGCATCAAATATTCAGAAAAACAGCTCCATCATCAAAAACAGCCTTTCGGTAGATGCTGCTTGCAGCGGAAATCCCGGCAAAATGGAATATCGAGGTGTACATGTGGAAACCGGTGAAGAATGGTTTTTAATGCAATTCGATTTGGGAACCAACAATATTGGAGAGTTTTTGGCCATAGTACATGGGTTGGCCGAACTGAAGCGACGGCGTTTAAACATCCCAGTTTACACCGACTCCATGACAGCGCTTAGTTGGATAAAAAAGAAAAAATGTGGTTCAAAGCTACCCGAAGATGCTTCCACAAAAAACATGTTTGAACTGGTGCGAAGAGCTGAAAAATGGCTACAAGAAAACACTTGGGAACAGCCACTTTTAAAATGGGACACTGAAAAATGGGGAGAAATTCCGGCCGATTTTGGCCGGAAATAAGCTATAATTCTCCTAAAGAATATGGTGTTGACTGGTAAACGTAGTAGTTTAACCAGTTGGAGTAAATTAAATGTGCGTGACTTCTCCATGTTACAAGGGGCTTCTTCTCCGCATCGTTTTGTGGGTAATAGTTCTCGGGAACTGCGATCTCCATTCCTTTGTTGATGTCTCGCCAATACTCTTCTCCCAAAGTACTTTCTTCATATTCAGGATGTCCGGTAACAAAAATCTGCTTGCGATCTTCAGATGCCACGATGTAAACTCCGGCTTCGGGGGATGTGCTAAGCGTAATCAGTCCCGGATGAGCATCAATCTCCGTTTGTCTGACTTCAGTATATCTTGAATGAGGTGCCTGATAATGATCATCGAAACCTCTTAACAGAGGTTCCTTTGGGGTAAGAACCTGATGATTGAATACGCCAAACATTTTCTTTCCCAACTCATATTTTTTTATGCCGTAATGGTGATAAAGACCTGCCTGTGCACCCCAGCAAATATGAAATGTGGAAGTGACATGTTTTTTGCTCCAGTCCATGATTTCGCATAACTCAGGCCAATAGGTAACCTTTTCAAAATCAATCAACTCCACAGGTGCCCCGGTAATGATTAAGCCATCAAAATAAAGGTGTTTAATCTCGTTAAATGTCTTGTAAAAAGCCACCAAATGCTCCTGTGGTGTATTTCGTGGAGCATGGGTTGAGGTCATTAACAACTCAACCTCTACTTGCAAAGGAGTATTTGACAGAACCCTTAAAAGTTGTGATTCAGTTACGATTTTTAAGGGCATTAAATTTAAAATGAGAATTTTAAGCGGGCGGATGTCCTGTGTCATCGCCCTGCTCTCTCCCATTACAAATACATTTTCAGCTTCCAGCAGCGCCTTAGCCGGAAGAGTATCAGGAATATTGACTGGCATATTCAATTGGTTATAAATCAACTCACTATAATCTTACGCACACCTATTGTAGGTATAAATTAATTTTCTTGAACCTACAAAGTTACTATTTATCGTTTGATTACGCCATAGAAAAGAATATTAAGAATATTCTCAAGTTGCTCGTTTAAATCTTCCCTTTTTGTATCGCCTTTAAATAGGGGAATTTCAAGCCCTCTGAGCGCAGTCGCAATTCCAATGGCTCCCATCTTTGGGTTTTTAATCTGAAACACCTCAGACATAATACCCTCATTGATAATGGAAAGCAACAGATCCTCCTCCAACAATTCACCTTTTCTTTTTATGGATTCAAGATATTCGTAACCTTCGTAAAGGGATTCTTTCATCACCTTTTGGTAGTTCTCCAGACCACTGATGGTTTCCATTCTGATAATCACATAATCCCGGAGCTTGGTTTTGGGATCACGGTCTGAACGCACCACCTCCTGCAAACGGGTAAATAATGTATCAGATTCGGTTTCTATAACTGCCTGAAAGATTTCCTCTTTATTTTTGAAATAATAATAAAGTGAACTTTTACCTTTCCGAAGTGCCATAGCAATATCTTCCATGGTGGTTTTTTTATACCCAAATCGTGCAAACAGATCACGGGAAGCGTCTAGTATGGCATTGCGTGTTGCATCCTGGGAGGGGGTTAATGCATTATTTTCCAGTGTCATGGTTTTTAATTTTAAAATTTAACTTCCTTTAGTTTGGTTGTTGATCTATTTAATTTATTTGCTCTTCATTAGCAAGAACAAAGTCAAGTTGTCTCTTTTCAAGATTAGCACGTGCCACTTGAATGTTAAGCTTGTCACCCAACTGATATACTTTTCTCGATTTCTTCCCAATCAGGCAGTAGTTCTCTTCATCGAATCGATAGAAGTCATCATCTAAATCACGGATTGGAATCATCCCTTCGCATTTATTGTCGATGAGTTCAACATATAAACCCCACTCGGTAACTCCCGAAATTACACCTGCAAAAACCTCTCCCTCATGAGCTTTTAGAAATTCCACCTGCTTGTACTTAATTGAGGCTCTTTCGGCATTAGCAGCTCGTTGTTCCATATCGGAACTGTGTTCGCACATTTCCTCGTATTTATCGGTATCAACTGATTTTCCGCCATCCAGATATCTTTGAAGCAGCCTGTGTACCATCATATCAGGATACCGTCGAATAGGAGATGTGAAATGCGAATAGTGCTTGAATGCCAGTCCATAATGACCAATATTATGCGTTGAATAAATGGCCTTGGCCATGGTTCTGACGGCCAGAGTTTCAACAATATTTTGTTCAGCTTTACCCTGAACCTGTTTTAACAGTCTGTTCAGAGCCTGACTAACACTCTCCTTACCCTCAGGATTTGCTTCCAGACCAAACTTGCGGACAAAACGACTGAAATTCTCAAATTTATCGGGATCCGGCACATCATGAATTCGATAAACAAAGGTTTTCGCATCTTTACGCTTACCCGGATCCAATTCATTTTTGCCTATCAATTCAGCAACACGCTTGTTGGCTGCCAGCATAAACTCCTCGATGAGTTTATTGGCGTCCTTGGACTCTTTAAAGAATACCCCCAGAGGTTTCCCGTTTTCATCAATATCAAATTTTACTTCAATTCTTTCAAAACTGATGGCACCTTTCTTGTATCTTTTTTCACGAAGTTTTAAGGCAATTTGGTTCATGGTTTTTATCTCATCTGCAAAATCACCCTGTCCGGACTCAATAACCTCCTGCGCCTCTTCATATGAAAATCTGCGGTCGGAGTTTATGACAGTTCTTCCCACCCAGGAATCATGTATCTGACCACTGTCATCCATTTTAAAAACCACCGAGAAGCAGAGCTTATCCTCATTGGGTCGCAGAGAGCAAAGGAAATTGCTTAAGCGTTCGGGAAGCATTGGCACAACCCTGTCGACAAGATACACAGAAGTGGCACGGTTGTATCCTTCCTCATCAATGAGAGTGTCGGGTTGAACGTAATGGGTAACGTCAGCAATATGAACCCCGATTTCCCAAAATCCGTCAGGTGTTTTTTGCAAGGACAGCGCATCATCAAAATCCTTGGCATCAGCCGGATCTATGGTAAAGGTTGGAACTTCTCTAAAATCTCTTCTTTTCTTAATTTCTTCAGATGGAATTTTGTCCGGAATTTTCTCTGCCGCGTCAATCACTTTTTGTGGGTAAGTATAAGGCAGATTAAATTCGGCCAGGATGGCATGCATCTCAGCATTATTATTACCGGTATCTCCCAGTACATCAACAATTTCTCCAACCGGATTTTTTGCTTTTTCCGGCCATTCAACAATTCTAACAACGGCCTTTTGTCCGTTTTTAGCTCCCCTAAGTTGTTCTAAAGGAATAAAAATATCTCTGTTGATGACTCTTGAATCAGCTACAAGAAAAGCAAACTTGCTACTCACTTCCAAAGTTCCCACGAAAAGGTCTCTTCCTCGTTTTAGGATCTCAATCACTTCTCCCTCTGGTTGGTGTCCTTTCCGCCGTGCATATTGCAAAATCCTCACCTGATCGCCATTCAGCGCGTGTTTCAGGTTTGATTGCGAAACAAAGATATCTTGCCCTCCATCCTCAGGTACAATATAAGCTGCTCCTGAAGCAGTCATGTCCACGATACCGGTAAGGTGAGATCCGCGTGAGAGTAATTTAAATCGGCCGGCAGCGACAGAACTTAGAAAACCTGTTTCCTGAAGTTCGAACAACAGGACTTCTATCAGTTGTTTGCTGCTTTTCTTCTGCACCCCAATCATTGTTGCAATCTGCTTATAATTAAAGGTTTTCTTGGGGTTATTGAAAAAGATCTCCTGTATCAGCGCTTTTATTTCCGACCTTTTTAGTCGTTTTTTTTCTTTTTTTGGCATTTCCTTGATTTTTCTATGTTTGATGTATGCCTACTTGCTCTATTTTGAATATAATCGAAATGAGAATCATTTCGATTTATCACATTCCTTCCATTGGAACGTTTAATAATAATCTAAAATAATTCCTCCCACAAGCTTTCAATTTTTCACATCGATCAAAATCTATATGCTTAATTAAATAGGGATTAAGGATTACATTTAAAGAAGAGTTCGGGTAATATTTATTCCGAAATGTAATTTAATTATATCAAATATAACAAATATTCTGACCTAACATCGAACATTCGAATAAAAAAAACTACACAAAACAATTTTAATCATTGCTTATCAGATCATTGCAATTTCGAACGCGATAACTTTATAAAGATGCTACTGAGATGAGTCTTTCGTAATTTTTAGCATTACAAAACAGAGAAAATGGTGCGATTATTTCAGGAACGAAACAGTTTATCGAAATTTCTAAATGCATGGTAATTTTAACCACATACGTGGTTAAAATGCATTTAAAACGTAACCTTATTTAGTTTATTACGAATACCTTAATAACAGAGATGAACACCCATTCCGAACAAATGATTTAATGATCATGATGATAGCAATTAAGAAAAACATCACATATAAATACTTGGCACTTGCCTGCTTTTTGCTTGTTTTTTCGGGATTATCTGCACAAGATGACTCGGTTAATTCATACAATGAAACCGGCCAGAAAGCCGGTTCCTGGATTTTTTATTACGACAACGGTCTACCGGAGAAGGCCGGGGAGTTTAAAAACGGACAAAAACATGGCATCTGGACTGGTTGGTATGCCAATGGCAACATGAGATACGAGATAACTTATGAAAACGGATCGGCACGCGGACCTGCCAGAATGTATTATTCAGACGGAACTCTTCGTGAGGAAGGAAACTGGCAGGAGCTATTCTGGATTGGTGAGTACCGCTTTTACCATCCAAACGGCCAGCTATTTTACGAGTGGTCATACAATGATTCCGGACGACGGGAGGGAGAACAACGCTACTTTTACGCCAATGGAAACAAAATGTACCAGGGAAAATGGATGGACGGAAGCATCAGCGGACATGTAGAAGTCTATGACTCCACTGGCATGATGGTTCAGGTTAGAAATTACGAAGGCGGTCAATTTGCAAGCAGCTCAACGGTTAATGTTTCTACACCGGTTGAAAGCGGACTTGTTCCATTTAAAGGAACCGGGTTCCACACCATCTATCGAATGAATGGAGAGGTTTACCGGAGGGGGTATTTCCGACAGGGAGAGTTGGAAAAGGGTGAAGAATTTGTATACGATGACAACAATGTTCTCCGGCAGATAAGGGTTTATGAAGCCGGCAGAGTTGTAAATATCAAATCCGGGACTGAACTGGATCGGGTTCTGGAGAGATAGGTTTTTTGGCCAGATTAGCAGCTGTTTTGGAAACAGCGCATTGAAAAACATTATCACTCCTTAATACACCGTACAGAAAAACCATAATTCTTACTAAAAGCACCACGATAGAGATACTCGAACCGGGGAAGGATATAGCGGCTCCAGGCTGATGTTTCATCTTGTTGCGACATGGACCACCAGTAAGAATAATCTCCCAAGCTATTGTATGACCCGTCGAAACTTCTTCGGCCTGCAGGTGTGGCAGAAAAGCCATGAATATTTGAACCCGGATGACCACCCCATCCTGAGATTGATTTTAGGTGCATACCAGCGTTTACTCCCCTCCACCCTGTTGCAGTAGGGTTATTGATTTCAGGGTCGATATAACTTTCAAGCAGATACCAGTCTTCATCAAGAGGCATTCGCCAGCCATAGGGGCAAAGTCGTGAATCGCTTACTGTATACCAGTTATAAAGCGCCCCGTGGGTGGCGCTGTAGTTTTCATTGTGTTCATACCATGAATAGGCCGGGCTGTTAAGTTCTCTCCAAAGCAAACTGTTTTGGATGTGTCTGATTTGAGTTCCGTCATTAAAGCTGGTGGTTCGCAGGTTTTGCGCCATCCAAACCTGATCTCCAATTGAAACCACGGCATAATGATTCTCATCAAAATCCATGCATGGAATGAATTTAAAATCAAGATGAGTAGTTTGAACGGGTGACACGACTTTTATACGTGAATGATTATCGGCGAAGGCCTTAAATAAGAGCGACTCACCCTGCAAAAACCGCATAGGTACCGGTTCGGAAATCAGCTCCCCGGTTTTACCATTTCCGCTATTGTCAACAAACAGGACAGAAGCGTTGCCATTGGCATGATTCGCAGACGACATCACCCAATGGGTGTGGTCATGATTAGGAGTGTTTACAACCACTTTATGAGCGCCGGATTTTAATCCTGAAATCTTGAAACGATGAGTTCCTCTTGTCAGAAAAGTTCTGTATTCGGCAACTAAAATATCTCCGGCATTATAAACTTCCACAGAGCTGTTTCCCGGATAATTTATGGTCATTTCAACAGAACATGATCCGGCCTGCATATTCGGAGTAATGACCAACTCCGGTGCTAACTCATCGGCTGATAATCTGTCGGCACTCGTTAAAATAAGAACCTCAGTTCCATCAATTGTGACAGTCTGCCTGCTGGTCAAATTCTGAACTTCAATATAATCAATATGCCCCACGGCACCTGATGCAGAAAAAGTCACAAGATATTCCTGACTTCCGGCGATATTGGAGACAAGAGTTGTACATAGGAAAATTATCTGAAGGGATCTATACATTCTGCTTGGTTAATGACATCTTACTCTTTCGGTTCACTATTTAATTTTTGAATAATGAATGAATATTCCTTTTTAATTTCTTCTAATATTACAACTTTTTCCTGATCGTTTAACCCTTTTTCGGTCAGAATTTTCTCTGCCAGATCAGACATCTTGTTCAACTCCATATTTAACGCCAGTCCTTTCAGACTGTGACTAATGGTTTCGGTTTCAAACAAGTCTCTCTTTTCAATTGCTTCGGACAATCTGTTGATATAAGTTCTTAATTGCTCCGGCAGATTTGCGATTATTTTCTGATATAGTATCTGATTGTACCTAATCCTTTCTAAAAGTGCCTTCCTGTTAAAGTGACTATCAATTTCATCAGAAATGCCGGGGTATTCAATTTTGACTTCTTCGGTAATAGACAGATATTTTTTAAAAACTGCCATCATGGCGGAGGAGTTAAGAGGTTTTGTCAGAAAATCATTAACGCCAGCAGCCAGCGCACGCTCCTTCTCGTGCTGTAGCACACCCGCCGTAATTGCAACAATTGGCGTCTGTTTGCTACCTACTACTTCTTTTTCACGAATTATCTTTGCAGCATCAACTCCGTCTAAAACCGGCATCTGAATATCCATTAACACCAAATCAATCTCATTTTGCGTAAAAAGATCAACGGCTTCTTCGCCGTTAAAAGCCTCAAAGAATATCGCTTCAGGAAGCATCTTCATGATCATATTTTTCAAAAGTTCCATATTCATTTCCACATCCTCAGCCAGCAGGATGCTTGGATTTTTATTAATCTGTGATCCTGACAACTCCTCTACGACACCAACCTGATGACTCATTTTCTCAAATCCGAAATCAATCCTAGATGGCTCTGGGAGTGATTCATCTTTGAACTCATATTTTGTTTTGAGAGAGAAAAAGAAACGTGATCCTTCTCCATACTCACTTTCATATTCTATCTGACTACCAAGCTTTTCCAATATCAGATTGGATATGATCAATCCCAGTCCGGTTCCTCCAAATTCACGTGTTATGGAGGAGTCAGCCTGGGAAAAAGCTTTAAAAAGCTTTTTCCCTTGTTCGGGAGTGATTCCAATACCTGTATCCCGAACAGAAAAAAAGAACTTGCCATATTCTTTTCCCTCCGGTTTAAACCTAACTTTTAACTCAACCTCACCTGCTTTGGTAAATTTAACGGCATTTCCCAATATGTTTAAAAGCACCTGCTTTAGCCTGTTTGAATCGGTAAAAATAACAGCGGGAAGGTCATCGGGGACATCCAGAACAAGTTTTATATCATTTTTCAAGGCCTGATATCGGACAGTGTCTATACTTTGTTCCAATAAATCTGAAATCCTCGCGGGGATGATTTCAATATCCAATTTACCGGATTCAATTTTCGAAAGATCCAGAATATCATTGATGATGCGCAATAATGAATGACCTGACAAGTGAACGTTGTTCACATATCGCTGCTGAACCGCAGATAGCGGAGTTTTTTTGAGCAACTCAGTAAACCCTATAATCCCGTTCAGAGGCGTTCTTATTTCATGACTCATATTGGCCACGAACTCAGACTTTGCTCTATTGGCTGCTTCCGCCTCCTGTTTTGCTTTTTCCAGCACCTTACCAGCCATGATCTTTTCCGTTACATCAATAAAAACCCCATTCCAGCGGATGGATCCACTGGATTGTTTTTCAGGATAAGCACGGGTTTCAATCCAAAGGACTTCATTATTCTTCTCTATCTCAAAGGTTGAAGTAAATAGTGAATAATCTCTGAATGATTTCAGGAAGTTCAGCAGCAACCTCTTCTTGTAACCAGATTTTACCCGATGAAGTATTTTTTCAGGTCGTGTGAGAACCTCGTTTACCGGGATATTGACAAATTCCTCAATTCTATCGCTCACATATGTGAACCTGAAAAGCTTGAGTTCCTCCATCTCACATTGGAAAATCCCAACAGGGATGCTTTCAGAGAGTTGCTTGTACCTGGTCTCACTCTCCAGAAGTTGTTGTTCCGCTTCTGATTTTATCAGTGCATCTGCAATTGAATTGGAAATGATTAAAAGATTATTGATATCAGACGGATTCCAGATTTTAGCTCTTGAAAAAGTAGAGAAGACAAGATATCCCATTGTCAGATCGTGAAACTTTATAGCAATGGATAAAACAGAGCGAATATTAAAGTTTTGAAATGAGCTTCTTTCGATAGAAGCCTCTTCGGGCAACTGTTTAACATCCTCAACTATCAGGTAATTTTTCTTTTTAAATTGATTCTTCCACCATACCCAGTTGTTAAACCTAAATTGTATAATTTTAGCCATTTCATCATCAACCTTTCCCGGATACCAATTGCAAGCATTGCTACAAATATCTTTATGAAACAATGTAAGGAAAGCGTGTTCTGCATCAAGAAAAGACCCGGTCAGATGAAGCATTCTTTTGATTTTTTCCTCAAAATTATAGACATTACAACTTATAAAGTCTGAGGTAATTATACCAATCAGTTTCTGAAACTCAAATTGCCGGTTAAAACTTTGTTCCACATCCAGTCTCTGCATGAACATCCCGGTCATGTCAGCCAATGTTTCAGCTAGTGTAGGATTGGTGAGTTTTTCATCTTTCCTGAAAATAAGTGTGTAATCTCCGATTTTAACTGATTTATTGGTTGCTTTAATAACGGCACACTGACCCAGTTTAAACGTTTTTTCGATGAGTCTGACAGCCTTTGCCGGTGTAGCAAAACCTATTAAGTCGCCTAAAGTATCAAAATAGGTAGTTTTTGTATGTTGGATGAGTTCTTCCCGGTGCGGATCAAAAGGCCACTGCTTGTTTACTACTTGAAAGCCTAAAATTTCAACTCCTTTAATTATATGGTTTTTAATACCTGCAAATGCAACAGTTGTGTAAAAATTTCCAGATTTATCATATTTATTCAGAGCAACATATGACGCACTGCATATTTGAACCATTTTCTGACAGAGATAATCATAGGCTTCAATCTCATTGTGCTGCCCGTTTAAGTATGCCGAAACTTCCGAGAGAACATAGTGATCTGTGATATCTGTGAAAAACGTTGAAAAATATAGTCTTTCACTAGAAACAGCTTGAACACGATACCATTTTCTTAGAGGTTCAGCGTACTGATCAAACTCCTTTTGTCCACCGGTTAAGGCCAGTGCACCATAAAACTCAATCCAGTTAAATTTATCCTTTTTTATGGCAGGTAAAACTTCAGTAATTTTTTTATTGATCACCTTTCTCTTTAAAAAACCGGTCAATTTCTCAAAAGCCGGGTTCACATCCAATATGATGTAATCAACCGGTACCCCATCTTCATCCAACACAATTTTGTGATGAGCATATGCGTATGGTGCACTTTCTATAATGTGGTTATTGCGGACAGGTTTCATTACGGGTACGGTTATCAAGATTTACATTACTCCATTTCGCTAAAAATTTCTTTGATGCGATTCCACTCCGATTCAATTTCTTTATATACTGTATATACTAGTTTTAAATCATCAATTGTTTCAATCTTTTTTGTTAAAAATGCCATTCTGTCAAAACTCAGATTCATGCTCACACCCTTAATGGTGTGAGCGATGTCTTTAATTTCTCTAAGATTGCCTTTACTAACTGCGTCTCCAAGTTTGTCAATAAAATCTCCAAGTTGATAACTAATGGAATGCATTAATCTTTGCATTAAAGAGTGATTTTGATTTATGCGCTCGAGCAATTCTTTATAATTAAACGATACCAGTTTATCGATGTCTGAGAATTCATCAGCCAATTCAGTTTCGTCTTCCACCTTCTCAGATAAAAGGAATCTGATTAGAGTATTTTCAAGTTTTGAAGTATTGACTGGTTTTGGGAGGAATTCATTCATTCCGGCCTTGAAGCAAAGAATCCGATCTTCTTTTAAAACACCGGCAGACAAAGCAATAATTGGAGTATTACAATTGGGATTTTTCTCAGATGACCGAATGATGCGGGTTGCTTCAATACCGCTGATTTGTGGCATCTGAATGTCCATTAAAATGATGTCAACCGGATGTTTTTCGGATTTCTCAACAACTTCTTTTCCGTTTAACGCTTCAATAATCAATGAGTCGGGAATAAGACCCTTAATAAGAGCTGTTAACAACTCTAGGTTCATTTGAATGTCTTCGGCTATTAAAATAACAGGTTTCTGTCTGTTCAGGAGGCTGTGATGCTTTCCTTTCAATGGGCTATCGGAGGAAATTGGACTATAAAAACCAGCGTGGGATATGATGCCTAAAATATCTTGATATTTTATGGGTTTGGAAATTTTTTGGCATAAGGGCTCCTCATATGCTTCAGTGCTGGTTTTTTCAGAGATAAGGCTAATAACTTCTAATTGCTTCTTTTTGCACAGATGAAAAATGTTCTCAAACACCTCCTTGTTGGAGGAGTTGATTAGATGATTGTCTGCAAATACTATATCAATATGTTTGTTCTGGTGAAGAACTGCTAGTGCTTCACCAGGATCTGTTAAACCGTAAAAACGGACTCCATAATAATTCATCAGGGTTTCCATGGTTTCCAGAAGAGTTATGTTATCATCAATAAACATAACAGTTCTGTTTTCAAACCCAGAAAATGTTGTCTCTTTGAATTTAAATGGAGTTTCAATGGAAAAGTAGAAAGTGGAACCTTCATCCGGAGCGCTCACCAACTCTATCTTTCCTCCCATTTTCTCAACAATCAGACTGGAAATAACCAACCCCAATCCGGTACCTCCATACTCCCTGGTAGTTGAAGAGTCGGCCTGTGAAAAAGATTTGAAAAGTTTTGCTTGCTGCTCTTTCGAAATCCCAATTCCTGTGTCTCTAACTTTGAAGGCATATAATCCTTTGCTGTTCTCTTTCTCCTCGAAAGAAACCGCAAGTTCAATTTCGCCATGGTTTGTAAATTTCACAGCATTACTCATGAGGTTTAGCAAAACCTGCCGCAAACGAACAGGGTCGGAAACCATAATTTCGGGAATTCCCGGCTGAATGTTTACAATCAGTTCAAGATCCTTTTCGAAAGCCTGAAATTGAACAATGTCAGCCACCTGTTGCGCGATTTCACAGACATCCATCTCAATGCTTTCAAGATCAAGTTTCCCCGCTTCAATTTTAGAAAAGTCCAGAATATCATCAATAATACTGAGCAGGGAATTGGATGCCGTGATTGTGTTGTCCAGATACTTCCGTTGAATGCCTAATAATGGGGTGTTCTTAAGAAGCTCGGAGAAACCTGTAATCCCGTTGAGTGGAGTCCGGATTTCGTGGCTCATGTTTGCTAAAAACTCAGATTTGGCTTTACTTGCAGCCATGGCCTCTTCTTTGGCGCTGATCAGTCTCTGTTCAGCTTTTATTTTCAATTGTGTATCTGCAAAAGAATTTGCGATGGTGTGGATTAAAGAGACTTCATATTCATTCCACTGCTTTTCCTTCTTTACCGAATCATAGCCAATAATCCCCACCACTTTTTCTCTGTATATGATGGGTACGGTAATCATGGATTGTATCTTTTGGCGTTTGAACTCGGCTTTCTCGCTGTGTGCTTCTTCCGGAATTTCATCGAGGCTGTGAATAATAACATCCTCTCCCTTCAAAATCTGATCAGACCACCAAGGCAGGTATACAAAATCAATATTTTGCAGATGGATCATTTCAGAAGAGATGCCATCCGCACACCATTCATGTGTGTTAGATAGAGTTCTTCTTTTTTTGCTTAATGAAAACACGTATGCTCTATCAACTCCAAAGAAATTACCGGATTGCTGCAACATTTTTTCTATCTTAGAATCAATGTTGTCGGTATTTGAACTGATGAAGTCAAAAGAAATATCTGCTACCAATTTTTGTGCATTGGTTTGGAAAGAGATGACCTCTCTGGCTTTTTTCTGTTCGGATATATCGCGAGAAACCCCAAGGATTCCAATAAACTGATTATTTTTATCATATATGCCGGAAATAGTCGCTTCAGTCCAAATAGTGGAACCATCTTTGCATGGTTGTTCCAACTCCACGCGGGTGTTCGGAAACGCCTCTCCCCGCTTAATGGCATCCTGAACCAACTGGATTCCTTGAGTGAAATGTATGAGAGACCGCCGAGTCAGCATCTCTTCCGGCTCCTGCTGCATAACGTCTTCTGGATCAAACCCTCTGAGCTTTTTAACCGACGGACTGACGTAAGTAAATTTGCCGCTGAGATCCATCGTCCAGATGACATCCGTAGAGTTATCTGTCAGCAGACGGTGGCGTTCTTCACTCTGTTTCAAAAGATCCACAGATAATTTTTGACTGGTGATATCTTCGATAACACCTTCTATCCAATTTTTATCTTTCAACAATTTAATTGAAAGTCTGATCCAGATATTGACTCCGTCAACTTTTGTAAATTCAAGCTCCCGGTTATTCACTTCTCCATTAAGCCTTAACTCTGCAAGCAGTTTATCCCGATCATTAATATTTCTGTATCTTTCAGCTATTACAAATCCGGATTTTATTAATTCTTCACGGGATTTAAATCCGGCCATCCTCGCAAATGCTTCGTTTGCATCAAGAAGAATACTGCTCTCCAGATCAGATCGAAAAAGACCGATTTGTGAGTTCAAAAAGATATTTCGATAGGTTTCTTCTGCTAATTTAATGGATTCCAGATTTTTTTTCTGCTCTGTAATATCCTCAAGGGTTTCTATTACTGCTGAGACATTTCCCTCAGGATCGAAAACCGGGCTGGAAATGACTTTAAAATATCGATCCCCCAATGATGTTTTCTTTGTTTTGATGAGTGATTGGGGGATGCCTTTAATAAAGGCATCCTTTGTTTGACAACCCGGACAAACATCTTCCCTTTCCTGAAAATCGAGACATTTAAAACAGAAAGGTTGTTTTCCAGGATCAGCATTAGGGAACCAGTCGCGAGCCACTTTATTTATTTCCAACACCTTCATCTCCGGAGAGATCAACGCGACCCCTTGTGTCAGGTTATTGAAAAGGGATTTGTACTTTTCATTGCTTAAGGTGAGTTCTTTTTTAGTAATATAATGTTGCCTGTCGTACCAATATAGAAACAATATGGCTACAAGTAAAACAATGAAGTAAACGGTCATATAATTGACGGGGAAGTGGGCAGTCACCAAATTGAATTGTGACAGAATAAAAAGAACCAAGAGTGCGATATATAAGAGCCCTGAATATAGAGCTCCAACATGGTAGTGATTTAAACGAAAAGCCAGAAAAGGAAATAGAAATGACCATAGCAACCCGGCTCCTTCTATGCCCCACGAAAAAAACAAAATAGTTGATAAAATTCCTGTTAACAATATAACTGCATGACTCCAGAACTCTCTGTTTTTTATAAATAAGTAGAGAATGGTAACGGCTAATACGGTCACAAAATAGCCAAAGGCAATAACCATACTGCTGTGCAGGTTGTTTAACAGACTGAATATGGTCATGGCCAACGCCACTGAAAGCATTAACCCGGCAATGCTCTTGATGGCTCTTTCTGAGAGTTCAATTCTTAACCGCGTCATCAATTAAATTTAACAAAAGTTATTTAAAATCGCAACAACATGCTTCCGACTGTTATACCGCCTGATTTAAATGAACGGGTTAAAATATTGACTTACAGAACCATCAAAATATCATTTAACCGGAATATGAATGTTATTTTTAAAGTGATTGATTACTAAGCCTATTAAAGAATCTCTAGTTTCGTGCCGATTTTCAAAATCAACCATGTATTCAACCACCAGCAAAAGTTTCTCATTAATTACATCAATATAAACAGAGAGTAACTCGTTTTTGTTTGTAATACGCTGCATATCTTTTACCAACAAACTTTGAATTTCTTTATGATTTTCGGGAATGGCCGAAAGCTGAAAAGTGATCTTATCGTGATACAAATTCGTGCCAAGTTTCACAATGCTCTTCTCCAAAAATATTCTGTTGGGTATTCTTGTGAAATTTTCAGGAAGATGATCCGTATTATCTAAAAGTACATAGAAAGTTCCTATATGCAGGACTTTTCCCACATCATCTCCAATTCTGATGTAATCTCCAATTCTGAATGGCTTTTTTCTGAGAAGTATCATCCACCCGAAAAACGAGAGCAGAACATCCCTGATGGCAAAGGCCAATCCCGTTGCCAACAACCCAATGAACAGCGTAATATTTCCCAATGAAACCCCAAAATGGTGCAAGATTACAAACGCTCCTATACTGTATATCGTCCAGCTGTAAATTTTTGAATAAAAGATGCTCTCCTCAACCTCATCGAAAAGGTTATAAACACGTTTAATGGAGATTCTTAACAGTAATGTGGTAAAGAAGATGGTTGCTATTACAAGCTTGACGCTGTTGATTATTTTCAGAAACTCATTAGGTATGCAAATGATTTTTTGCTGATCCAGATATCCTGCAGTTTGCAACAGAATTAATGTAAAGAGGGTTACCAAAACGGAAACACTCAAATATTTCAGGCGAATCTCTTTTATGTTTGGTTTCTTCATATTGAGAACTTGATAAAATATAATAAGAATAGAAATCGACACTCCGTATTCCGCTATAAAAATACTCTTTTTTACCATTAAACAAGTCATGAGTATCGGCGGATACAGGAAGTCAAAAATTTCTCACACAAAGGGAATGATTATTTGGTGAGTTCTCCCGAAAGCACACGGCAGGCTATCTGGTTACTTAATACAAATTATAGACAGATGATATGCATCCCTGGTCTGATTATGCGCTTGCTTATGATTCCATTTAAAGTAGGGGCATACCCCTGACATCTTTCTGCATAAAAGAAAACTCACCGCAACTAAAAATGTTCATGTATAACATACCATCCAGATTTCAGGGCTAACGCCCCTCAAATCCAGCAGATCAGGAAAAAACTCAACGTGTACGAATGCAAAAATATAAAATAACCACAAAGAGCACCAGGGATTTCCTTTGGTATCTTTGTGGTTAATTTTACTTAATCAGATTCAGGGCAATATGCCTCTGTGACCACTACTTCTTAATCATAGGTTTTTTAATTACACTACCGTCTTCCATAATAACTGTAACAATGTAAAAACCTGCCGGCAAGAGGCTGGTGTTAACACTGTTTTTTCCGTTCATGATTTCCTGAACCAGTGTTTGTCCGTTGACCGAGGTCATCCTTATCTCCTTAACCGCTTCGGCTACAGAAATTGTTATCTGATTGTTAAAGGGATTTGGGAAAAGAGTTGCGGACTCCATTTCAAAAGTGCGAGCCTGAACTGATTCATCCTCCAGAACCAATGAGTATCTGCTGAATCCACCATGGATTCGGAATGAAAACACCCCGTCTTCCAGTTGATAGTCATCGGTATTACCTGCCTTATCAGATGCAGGACTGCCAGTTTCACCAAATTGAGTGCGAACCACTAATACATCCTCCACATTCACCCCATCAGGAATGTTCCCTAAAGCAACATCCACCCAATGAGATTGCAGGAATGGTACTATATTAAGATCAACCTCTACATAAAAGCCCTGACCATTGGGGTCGCCAGCTATGTTGAGCCCATCGTTTAGTTGTGCCAGTTGATCTCTGTTGTCGATGATATTGAGCCATGGGAAATAGATGGTTCCATGATCTTCCCGAATAAATGTTATGCCTTCATCGGTATTATACAGATCATTGATCTGGCTAAACTGAGGATGTGAAACAATATTTCCATCTGGAATTGAAACGCCTACAATGGCCATGCCTCGATCACTTCCTTGTTGAGAATAATAAGCATACTCATAAGTGTCGAAAATGGGGAATGCAATTGGCTCGGGAAGTGGTTGCTCGACCATCCCTCCCGGACCCATGTCAATCATGATTCCTGTTATTTTCAATCCTATTACACCGGTTACATCGTTGTTGCCGATGTCCCCACTTATTGAAAAAGTATTTTCATTAATTGGAGAAACAGCTGGTGCATCGGCAAAAATATTAGGAGCATCACCTTCCTCCAGATATGCATCAGGCCCGGTAAACAGCACAACAGAAACAACCAGGTCCGAATTGTTGGGAATTGCTGGATCGGTGGGTGGAAGTGTTATATTGGCACTGAACCAGTTTCCTTCAAAATAGACCTTGTCGGCATCCCCATCGGTAATGTCTATAAACAATTCTTCCGGATCCGGCTCAAACGGGGTCATTAAAACAAATACATCGTCATTTTCAGTCACATTAATAGTTCCTGTATATGTGCTATATCCCATAGCCGAAACAGAATAGTTGTAGCTGCCTATGGGTAGAGAAATGTCTGCAATGCCGTCATCTCCTGTTTGCCATGGCCATGGGTAACCATCAATATGGATGTTTGCCCATTGTACAGGTTCTCCGTTGTCATTATTGTTTACTCTGAATGTGATATCATATACTTCGGCAAACTCAAGATTTGATACATAAAGAACACTCCCTTCATTATTTTCTCCCAACCATAGGTTAATCCTAAGTCTTTCGGGTGTGAAATCGTGATCAAAACCATGAAGTTGAAACCCTTTCTGAATAAATTCCGCGGTCGGGTCCAATGGAAACCAACCCCCTCCCTGTTCTACTTCTTCCCCGTCTTTTATTCCTTCAAAAGTAACAAACAGACTTGCTTCAGGTGCTCCTGTTGGTTCATATTTATAACTAATAAGAATTGCAGGCGGCGCATCCGCAGTGTATGAAACTCCTCTAACAAAATCGTTGTCCTGCAAAAAGAGAACTCCAACCAGATCTCCCCAATCGGACATTACATTGGTAATTTTAACTCCTGATACACCATCTTCGTCAAACTTCGTAACAGGCAGAAGGCCATCGGATACTTCCAAATTATAAGAACCCCAACCAATAGGCTCGTAAACAGAGACATCCTCCCAGTCTTCGAAACTTCCGTTTTCGATTTGAATAGGAGTTGGGTCATCACCCAAAGTTAGATATACATTATCAACATTAAAGAAGGAACCTGCCGCCGGAACAAAACTCCCAGGTTCAAATCCTCCTATTTGGTAAACATCGCTAATAGCACTGCTTATAAAGCCAACAACAATTTCATCTGCATCCAGAGTCGTGCCTCCATTGAAAGTAATGGGAATCTCAAAAGTGTCCCATTGATCATTGGAAGATCCGGTAATTTCGATTAACCCGGCTCCAATCCTATTGCCGTCATTGGATAAAATCACCATTGCCACAGCCGCATCCCCATCTTCTATATTATGGCGCGCTGAGAAATGTAGCTTATCGGCTCTATTCTCCCAAGCTTCACCTTTTAAGCCTTCCTCCGAAAAACTGCCCATTATCACAAATCCAACTATTACATCTTCATCATCATCTTCATCATTTGGAATGGTTACAAGCTCTATGGAATAGTCTCCATCAACTGCGTTCTCACTTTTTCTGCGAGTCTCAATTGCATCAGGCGAGGTTTCAGTAAGCCACCCCTGTGGTTTACTCATTAGAAATTTATCTTCCCATTCTGAAAAATCATGATTGGGGATTTGCGAAAACTGCGCATTGGTTAATATGTTTCCGAGCATAAAAAGAAATAACACGGAAACAGTAAACAGTAGATGTTTTTTCATCTTGCTTTAAAGTTTTGGTTTAATAAAAAAATTACGGTTTAAAAATACAACCTAAAATATTACGTAATCACAATCCAAAATGTTATAGTTTTTACACATAATTTGACATTCACAAATCAGGCAGAGTTCGCAAATGATGATAACATCTGATAACAATATGACTCAACGCATAATCAAACATATTACCTTTCTGGTAATGCTGCATAGAACAAAAAACGGTTAGACATTAAATCTTGTCGGCGCTTATTGATACAGGTTTCATTTCATTTTTTGTAACTTAGCGCCTTATATCAGATTTTCATTAATAAAGTTATGCATAAAAATTTAAAAATATTCAATTCTCTATCCCGAAAAACTGAACTTTTCGAACCTATAAATACTCCAAATGTGGGATTGTACGTATGCGGCCCTACAGTTTATGGAGACCCGCATCTTGGTCATGCACGGCCGGCTATTACGTTTGACATCCTATATCGTTACCTGAATCATCTTGGTTATAAAGTACGTTACGTTAGAAACATTACAGATGTTGGCCATTTGGAAAATGATGCCGATGAGGGCGAGGATAAAATTGCAAAGAAAGCCCGATTGGAACAACTGGAGCCCATGGAGGTGGTTCAGTACTATACAGACCGCTACCATGAATTCATGAAGCTACTGAACGTTAAAAGCCCGTCCATTGAGCCACGCGCCTCGGGACATATTATTGAACAGTTGGGCATTGTTGAAAAAATTCTTGAGAAGGGATATGCATACGAGAGCAATGGTTCGGTTTATTTTGATGTGGAGAAATATAACCAGGAACATAAATACGGAATTCTGTCGGGGCGTGTTTTAGAGGATTTGTACAGTTCGACCCGGGAACTGGAGGGGCAGAGTGAGAAAAAGAACAGTTTTGATTTTGCCTTGTGGAAAAAGGCCAGTCCAACGCATATCATGCGTTGGCCGTCTAAATACAGTGATGGATTTCCCGGCTGGCATCTGGAGTGTACAGCCATGAGTGCACGCTATCTGGGTGAGACTTTCGATATACATGGCGGAGGAATGGACTTGCTCTTCCCTCATCATGAATGTGAAATAGCTCAAAGCGTCATTGCCCACGGACATGGTCCGGCAAAATACTGGATGCATAACAACATGATTACCATCAACGGGCAAAAGATGGGCAAATCGTTGGGAAACTTTATTACTCTTGAAGAGTTTTTTACCGGAAACCATGAGTTGCTGAAGCAAGCATGGTCACCAATGACCATTCGTTTTTTCATTTTACAGGCTCACTACCGCAGCACTGTTGATTTCTCTAATGAAGCACTGGAGGCAGCAGGTAAAGGGTTGAAACGCCTGATGGAAGGAATGGCACAAATTGAAAAGATCAAACCAGGTAAAAACGATGGGTTCAATGTTGAAGAATGGAGTCTTAAGTGTTATGAGGCACTTAACGACGATTTGAATACGCCTGTTTTAATTGCTCATTTGTTCGATGCTGTTAAAGCTATTAATTCTGCTGCAGCAGGCAAAATTGAGATGTCGGAAAAGGCCATTAAGCAATTGCAGAAGCAGTTTGATTTATTGGTTGTCGAAATTCTTGGTCTTAAGTCGGAGTCTGCTTCGGAAGAAAGCTCTGAAACGCTTTCCGGGGTAATGGATCTGGTTTTGAACATTCGTCAGCAGGCAAAGGCCAATAAGGACTGGGCTACCGCCGACAAAATAAGGGATGAACTGCTTGCCATGGGAATTGTAGTGAAAGATGGCAAAGAGGGTGCGAGTTGGGAGGTTAAGTAACTGTTTAAAGTTTGAGGTTTAAAGCTTGAGGTTTTGGGTTGATTGTTGATTGGTTGCTGAAGGTTGAATGCTTTTGATCAGATATTTTGAGGGTATTAATTTGGGCCAAGGGCTTTGTTCCCACCAGGTGCGCACGGTTCTAAATGTCTGATTATACATCGTACCTAAGAACAAGAAAATAATTATAGGATGAAAAATAGTGTTTTATGTTTTATGGCTATCCCACTGCTATTCATAGCCTGTGGTCAGGGTTCCGGTAATCAGCAGCGTTCTGTTGCCACAACTATTGCAAAACCTGATTTAATAACTCCGGAATTCAATGCTGATTCTGCTTATTATTTTATTGAAAAGCAGGTGAGTTTTGGGCCCAGAGTTCCAAATACACCTGAGCACATAGCCTGTGCTGAGTATCTTGCAGAAACCTTAGAGCGTTTCGGCGCGGAGGTCATCGTTCAGGAAGCCGAAGTGAGAGCCTTCGATAATACACGATTAAACATCAGAAACATCATTGGCCAATTTCAACCCGAAAAGAGTGAAAGGTTATTGCTGTTTGCGCACTGGGATACAAGGCCTTTTGCAGATCATGACCCCGATCCGGCCATGCGTAACACGCCAATTTTGGGAGCCAACGACGGAGGTAGCGGAGTAGGGGTTCTGCTTGAAATAGCCAGACATCTTCAAGAAAACCCAACCCATCCTGGCATCGACATCATTTTTTTTGATGCCGAGGATTACGGAATTCCAGATCATTTTCATGTCCCATACAAACCAGACACCTGGTGCCTGGGAAGCCAGTATTGGGGTCAAAACCCCCATGTGAGGAATTATTACGCCCGTTTTGGCATTCTGCTGGACATGGTTGGAGCCAAAGATGCACAGTTCTACAGAGAACAGCACAGTTTGCGTTTCGCACCACGATTAGTGGATCACATCTGGAACATCGCACATGAACTGGGATACGGTGCTTGGTTTAATTTCGGAATTGGTGGACTTATAACCGACGATCACGTATACGTTTATAAGCATCTAAATATCCCAAGTGTCAATATCATTCAGCACGACCCGACCTCTCCAACCAGTTTTGGGAGTTATTGGCACACCCACGCCGACAATATGGACATCATTGACAAAGCCACATTAAAAGCGGTGGGACAAACGGTGATGGAGGTGATTTATAGGGAGAAATAATGTATATAGTTCAGGGTTTAGAGTTTTAAGTTCAAAGTTCGGGGTTCAAAGTTTGAAGTTTAATGTTCAGGGTTTAGAGTTGATGGTTTTTCTAAGTTTGGAGTTCGATGTTTTAGGTTTATAGTTCAGGGTTTAAAGTTCAGGGTTTAAAGTTTATAGTTCAAAGTTCGGGGTTCGATATTAATGGTTTGATTTCGAAGTTCAAGGTTTTAAGTATAGGTGTTTGAAGTTTTATAGTTTAAAGTATTGGAAAAGAGTCAATCTAATTATTTGATCATTATTGACTGATCATTGAATTGGACTCCTTATGTGTCTTATGTGGTTAAAGCATGTCCGGTAAGTTATTAAATCATCCTTTGAAATCCTGCTTTCAGGCCGGAAGGCTTGAAGCGGGTTGTGACGAAGCCGGTCGGGGCTGCCTGGCCGGACCGGTGGTGGCTGCTGCCGTAATTCTACCAAACGATTTTCACCATCCATTTTTGAACGACTCCAAACAGCTTTCTCATAAAAAAAGGGTTGAATTACGTGACCTAATACAGAATGAGGCAGTCAGCTGGGCTGTTGCATTGGTCGATAATGAAGAGATTGACAAAACCAATATTTTAAAAGCCTCCATACTGGCCATGCACAGAGCTGTTGAGCAACTTTCTGTGAAACCTGAGTTTTTATTAATAGATGGAAATCGCTTTTATCCTTATGATGGCATTCCGCATCAGTGCGTAATTAAGGGTGATGCCACTTATCTTTCCATAGCTGCGGCCAGCATTCTGGCAAAAACTCATCGGGATGAACTGATGGATAAAGCCCATTTAGAATATCCCTTTTACGGATGGGATAAAAACAAAGGTTATCCTACCAAAATGCACAGGGCAGGAATTACGGCCAATGGAATATCTCCGCTTCACAGAAAATCGTTTCGGCTTACTGATGAGCAATTGAGTTTGGGGATTTAGAAACCGTATTTTGACCAAAAAAAAATGCTGTCTCACGACAGCATTTTTAAGTATTTGAACTGGGTTTTTCTTTAAAAGAGAACACCTACCGACAAAACAAGCTGTCCGCTCCAAGTCGTTTCATATTTAATTTCTCCAAAAAACATACCCATATTGGCTCCTGCACCAAGATTGAGGCCAATTTCACTGTTACTATAACTTTCTTTAATCCCCATAAATTCAAAATTCCAACTAACTTTTGAATAATTCAAACCAGCAAGTCCATAGAAATTCATAGCTTCATCGCCGGCAAATGTGTAATGTACATCACCGTTGAATGCCCATGATGTATAATCAGAGTCAGTAAACCAATAAGTAAAATTACTTGCAACTCTAAAATTTTCGTTGATGGTATAGTCAGCCCGTGGGCTAAGTCCGAAGCCCAAATCTCCGCCATCGGCTTCTGTTCCCAAAGACAATCCACCACCAAATCTCCATTGTCCAAATGATGTGGCAGTACCAATAACCACCAATGCCAATACAAATAAAATTTTCTTTCTCATTATAGTTTGATTTAAGATTAATAATTTAATAAAGTTGAATATTTTGATGTTTAGCACCAAGCTTTGTTTTATTAAACATGTTTTTTCTTTGACGTTTGTCATGATTTTGTTGATAAAGGGTTAAAAAATGTCAAATTTGAATTGATTGATTCTGATAACAAATATTTCTCAGTTGTACTATTTTTAAAAACATATATATTTAGAGCCTTAATGACATTAAAACTCAAGACTAATTTACTTTTAAAAATGAGAAAAATATTTACAGGTTTTATAATACTGGCAATTATTGCCATAGGCAATGTCAAAGCCGATGAAGGAATGTGGGTGCTTCCCCTCCTGGAAAAATTAAATATGGAGACCATGCAGGAGATGGGGCTTCAATTATCAGCTGAAGAGATTTACAGCGTAAATGAATCGTCGCTGAAAGATGCCATCGTGATTTTTGGTCGCGGCTGTACCGGCGAAATGATCAGTAATAAGGGGCTTTTACTGACCAACCACCATTGTGGTTATGGACAGATTCAGGAGTTAAGTACGCTGGAGAACAACTATCTCGATAATGGTTTTTGGGCAGCAAATCTGGAGGAGGAACTTTATGCTCCCGGTCTAACCGCTACTTTCATGAAATGGATGCGTGATGTCACCGATGATGTTTTTTCAGTTGTGGAAGAGGGTATGGACGAGCAGTCACGGCAGACTGCCATTCGGGAAAGAATTAACGAACTGACAGAAGCAGAGCAGGACGAGAGTGGTTATCAAATTCAGATACGTGATTTTTTTGCCGGTAACCAATATTTCATGGTGGCTTATGAAGTTTTTAATGATGTGCGTATGGTAGGTGTGCCACCAAGCAGTATTGGGAAATATGGATATGACACCGACAATTGGATGTGGCCACGCCACACCGGTGATTTTGCTCTATTCCGGGTGTATGCCGATGCAGATGGCAATCCGGCAGAATTCAGTCCCGACAATGTACCATATCGACCTGATCACCATTTGCCCATCTCCATAAAGGGCTATGAAAAAGATGATTTTGCCATGACATTGGGATATCCCGGTAGCACACAGAGATATCTTTCATCATGGGGCATTGAAGAGAGAATGAATATTTTCAACCAAACATTGATAGATGTGCGTGGTGTTAAACAGGACATATGGGCTGAGGCCATGGCCAAAAGTGATCGGGTTCGTCTTCAATATGCCACTAAATTCTCGCGAAGTTCCAATTACTGGAAAAACAGCATTGGGATGAATCGTGGTCTTGAAGAACTGAATGTTTTGGTTCAAAAACGGGAATTAGAGAATGAATTTGCGCAATGGGTTAATCAGGATGAATCACGCAAAGAGAGATATGGAGCAGTACTATCATTGCTGGAGCAGGCTTATGAAAACAGAGCCGACCACTACAAAGCAAACAATTACATGCGTGAAACTTTGTTGAGAGGAACTGAATTGTTTATGTTTGCATCCGGCGCGCGTGAACTTGAAAATGCTCTGAAAGATGGAAATGAAGAGGAGATTCAGTCGGCCATTGAAAACTTAAGGAATATGGCTGAGGAATTTTACCGCGATTACCATGCGCCACTTGACCAAAGAGTGATGGCTGCCATGCTCAGGGAATATGCAGAAAATATCCCGGAAGAATTTCATCCGAAGTTTTTCAAAGAGATTCCTCGCAGACACCAGGGCGATTATGAGGCGATGGCCTCCTATTTCTTCTCCAGATCATTTTTTGTGAATCAGGATGATTTAAATGCATTCCTGGATCGTCCAAGATTAAGAAGACTGCTCAACGACCCTGCTTACAAGGCTGGCATTTCAACCTTTGAGACATACCGTGAGCTATTGCGTCTGAACCAGATAGCAGAACGTCAACTGGGCGAAGCCAACAGGCTTTTCATTGCCGGGTTAAAAGAGATGAAACCTGATAAAGTTTTTTATCCCGATGCCAATTTTACCATGAGGCTTAGTTACGGAACCGTAGGCGACTACGAGCCTCGCGATGCCGTCATATACAAGCATTACACCACATTGGAGGGAGTGATGGAGAAAGAAGATCCAGATAATTTCGAGTTTTACGTTCCCGAAAAACTCAAACAGTTGCACCGCGACAGAGATTATGGTCGCTACGCAGCAGCTGATGGTCGTATGTACGTCAATTTCACTACCAACAACGACATAACCGGAGGAAATTCCGGAAGCCCGGTCATTAATGGCAATGGCGAGCTAATTGGATTGGCGTTTGACGGAAACTGGGAAGCCATGAGCGGCGACATCGCCTTTGAGCCAGATCTGCAAAAGTGTATCAACGTAGACATCAGGTATGTCCTATTTATCATTGACAAATTTGCAGGCGCCGGCCACTTAATTGAAGAGATGACGATTGTTGAGTAATCATTTCCCAGTGTTCAGTAATCAGTAATCAGTGTTCAGTAATCAGTAATCAGTGTTCAGTTACCTTTTTACTGGTCACTGGTCACTGGTCACTGGTCATTGACCATTGACCATTGACAACAGCCACGCCATGTTCTCTCCCAGTGTTTGCATGGTTTTTAAGGCTTCCTCGTCTTTCAGAACATCTCCCTTATCTTTTCCGTACCCTACATTCCAGTAGCTGGAGCCGGGTATGATCATCTCCATAATCAGAAAAAACTGGTTCATGTTAACAAAAGTGTTGGTTCCGCCCGCTCTGCGGGCTACGGTCACTGCTGCTCCAACTTTTCTTCGCAAGGGATTACCACACCCCCTTAGTGCATACCCGGAAACATCAATCAACGCCTTCATCTCTGGAGTCATGTCTGAAAAATAGACCGGCGAACCCAATATAATTCCATCGGCTTCACGCATTTTTTCAATGCATTGGTTAATGATGTCGTTCTGAACATGACATTTACCATCTGCCATTTCACGGCATTTACCGCAAGCAGTGCAGCCATTCACTTTTTTTCCGCCAAGCTGAAAAATCTCTGTTTCAACCCCATGTTTTTCAAGAGTTTTAAACACCTCTTGAATCATTAGCTCAGTATTTCCACCTTTTCGGGGACTTCCATTAATAGCCAGTACTTTCATTTTATCTGTTTTAGATTTTGGTATATCGATTCAGGTTTTCCTAATGGTAGTTGAGGTTCGAATTTGTAATGTTGAACAAAATTAAAAAGAATTCTCAGACTTCACTGGGTAGATTTGCAATAGAGTTTGTTTTCTGGTTCTCCGGAGTATGGAGAGAGTAAAAATTTGTTTTCATAGGAGCCGGATAAAACGTGCTTGGCTTTTATGAGCCAATATTATTCATTAGCATATGTATCTGAATTAATGAGTATACACATTTCAAACCCTGAAAATGATTCTTCAGTCTTCATATTTATTATTTCCGTATTTCATTTTAAAATGGTGTCAGGATTAAGACTATGTTTGTCATTGATAGTATTGAATTTACAAAAGCTTAACACATGATATTTTTCTTTCTAGTTTGGTTGATCAGGAAAAGGAGTTGGGGTGCAACGGCGCCTGTGACTCCTTTCCTTTTTTTTAAAAAAAATGTGACTGATTTGCAGTGACTCTACACATATTAATGAAGTGTTTGTTGTAATTTTAAACAGCAAAGAAATAAGGCATGTCTAAACATACTTTTAAACCGGGAGTACAACCCCGATATATTGATTTTCGAAGAATTGTCATTGAATTAATTGCTTCGGTTTTTATCTCATGGTTAATATTGACTTTAGTTGGAGATGAATCAGCTAAGTTGAATGTTGAAACTTTTAAGGCATTTGCTTTTGTTGTTGTCACTCTGATTTGCTTGTGTGAAGGGATATTTATTTTTGATGCCTTGATATCTAAAAGGTACCCCTGGCATACATCGGTTCGCAAAAGAGTTGTTGCACTATTTACCTTTTCGGTTGTATGGCTTAACGTAGTTGGATTTATGGCCGGAAATATGTCCAGATTGATATTTGAGGAACATGCCGGACATAAACCCGGAGATGACCATTATGTTGCAGTAACTATTCTAATTCTGTTTACCATTATATATGTAATAAGCCTAATTGGATATAATTATCATGAAACACTTAAAAAGTTCATTGTTGACAATGAACGGCTTCAGCGCGAGAAGCTGGAACTGGACTATTTTGCACTACAGGATCAGCTGAATCCGCATTTTCTGTTCAACAACATGAGTACTTTGATGGCGATAATTCCCGATGACTGTGAGAAAGCATTAAGTTTTGCAGGTAACTTTACTGATGTATACCGGTATGTTTTGATGAGTAGCCGGCATAAACTTGTCACACTTCAAGATGAGCTCATGTTTATACAATCATATGTTGCCATTCACCAGGAACGTTTGGGCAGTGGTTTACTTGTGACGTACGATGTATCTGAGGACGCCATGAAAAGAAAAGTACCTACACTGAGCCTTCAGTTTTTGGTTGAAAATGCCATTAAGCATAATGTAGCCACCAAGGAGGAGCCATTGTTAATTCGCATCGGCATTGAAAAAAACATGCTCAAGGTGACAAATAATTTGCAACCTAAATTATCAACCTATTCCACCAATACAGGTTTAAGAAACCTGAAACGACGTATTCAGTTTTTGGCTGAAGAAAAAGATCTGGTCATTGAAAGTGATGAAAAGTTTTTCACCGTAAAAGTGCCTGTTTTTGAATAATTAAAAGAGGGTAGTATGGAATGGAATGCAGTGATAGTTGAAGATGAGCATTATCTGGCTCAGGTTTTGGAAAAGATGATTGGTGAAGTAAAACCAGAGTGCAATATTCTGACAAAACTTACCGGAGTAAATCAAGCCATTGAATGGTTCAGGAATCATCCTGAACCTTGTTTGGTATTCATGGACATACAGTTGGCGGATGGCATCTGTTTCGATGTTTTTGAGGCTGTTGACCTGAGCAATAAAGGCATTGTATTTACAACCGCCTATGATGAATATATGCTGGATGCTTTTGAATACAACAGTATCTCCTATCTTTTAAAACCAATAAAGAAAGATTCTCTGATTAAGGTTTTCGAAAAGATCGAAAACATAATGAGCACCTTTGGACAGGAGCAACAGGGTGATTATCAGCACCGATTATCCCAATTGGCTCAACACATCAGCAAAATTGCACCACGTTTCCGCCAACGCTTTATGATTGCCAAAGCCGATGGATATATCCAGCTCCCTGTTCATGATATAGCCTGCTTTTACGTTGTAGAGAAGGTGGTTCAAGCTTTATCTTTCGGTGGAAAGATTCACGTTCTGGATTTTACTCTCGATAAACTTGAAGAGGAGCTGGATCAAGATATATTTTTCAGAGCCAACAGGCAATATATCATCAACCTGAATGCCATCGAACGCATAGAAAACTATTTTGGAGGAAAGTTAATTATCAGACTTAAACCTGAAATCAGCAAAGAAAAAATAGTGGTAAGTCGCTCAAAAGCACAAATGTTGAAGAAATGGTTGGATAGATGATAAAAAAGAAGAGCCTGGCTATACTGCCAGGGAAGTTATAACCACAAAGATCGCAAAGTATTTCACACAGTTAACAAAGAGTACAATTTCAACAACCATTCTGTTCTATGCATATCCTTTGAGAACGTTGTGGTTGCCTCAACTTTTTTTTATATCTCCCTAATTATCTTTATTTATTCACCTTAGCCCAACTATCTCTCAAACCAACTGTTTTATTAAAAACCAATTTTTCTGAGGTAGATTCCTTGTCTGCACAGAAATATCCAAGGCGCTGAAATTGGAATCCATCCAACGGCTTACTCTCTTTTAGGAAGGGCTCTACTTTGCAGCCGCTTAATATATTTAGAGATTCCGGATTTAGGAACTCTTTAAAGTCTTTCTCTTTGTGGCCATCTGGCTCTTCGTCCATAAACAGACGATCGTAAAGTCTCACTTCCGCGTCAATGGCATGTCTGGCCGAAACCCAGTGTAGAGTTCCTTTTACTTTCCGGTTGCTTTGGGGCATCCCGCTTTTTGTTTCCGGATCGTAGGTGCAATAAATCTCTGTGATATTGCCTGCATCATCTTTTTTAAAATCTTCACATTTCACAATGTATCCGCTTTTCAGGCGAACTTCCCTGCCTGGGCCCAAACGGAAATATTTCTTTGGAGGGTCTTCCATAAAATCTTCCCGCTCAATGTAAAGTTCTTTACAAAATGGAATTTCCCTTGATCCCATGCTTTCATCTTCCGGGTTGTTGATGGTGTCCATCATTTCAACCTGATCTTCGGGGTAGTTGGTGATGATCAATTTCACCGGATTCAACACTGCATTCACACGCATGGCTCGTTTGTTCAGATCTTCACGAATACAGTATTCCAAAAGCCCCATATCAATCACGTTTTCGCGTCGGGCAACGCCAACTTTGTCCGCAAACATGCGGATAGATGCCGGCGTATATCCCCTTCTGCGTAATCCTGAAATGGTTGGCATGCGTGGATCGTCCCAGCCTGCTACAATACCTTTCTGAACCAGTTCCAGCAATTTGCGTTTGCTCATAACGGTGTAATTCAGGTTCAAACGGGCAAATTCAATTTGTCGCGGACGAATTTCCGGGGTTGCTTCACCATCCAAAATCTGATCCAAATACCAATTGTACAAAGGTCGGTGTACTTCAAATTCAAGTGTGCAAATGGAGTGAGTTATTGCTTCGATGAAATCACTCTGACCATGGGTAAAGTCATACATTGGGTAAATGCACCATTTATCACCCGTGCGGTGATGAGGTTTGGAAATGATGCGGTACATAATTGGATCGCGCATATGCATGTTGGGTGATGCCATGTCGATTTTTGCGCGCAAAATTTTCTCTCCGTCTTTAAATTCACCTGCTCTCATGCGTTGAAACAGATCCAGATTCTCTTCAACTGAACGGTTGCGGAAAGGGCTTTCTTTTCCGGGTAAAATGGGTGTTCCTTTTTGTGTTGCAATCTCTTCGGGAGTTAACTCACAAACATAAGCTTTCCCTTTCTGTATGAGTTTTATGGCCCATTCGAAAAGTTGTTCGAAGTAATCCGAAGCGTATTTTGGTTCGCCCTCCCATTCAAATCCGAGCCATTTTATATCTTCCTGAATGGAGTCCACATATTCTACGTCTTCTTTTACCGGGTTGGTATCGTCAAAACGCAAATTGCAAGCGGCATCGTAATGCTTGGCTATCCCAAAATTAAGGCAGATGGATTTTGCATGTCCTATATGCAGGTAGCCATTGGGTTCGGGCGGAAAGCGGGTCAGGATTTTTCCACCATTCTTGCCCTCTGCAAGGTCTTTATCTATTTCCTGGTAAATAAAATTGCTTTTTATCTCTGGAGTTTCAGGTTTAGATGTCTCGTTGCTCATATAATATCCAATGTTATGATTAAATTCCTGGTTGAAAACCAGTTTAGTCTGGTTCAACACTTCGTCATGCAAAAGTAAAATAATTTACGTGCATATTTAGTATTGGAGCAACAGAGTTTTTGTTTTTTTGGACACAAGCAGGTTTTACTCTATAATGAAACGAGCCATGAGAATCGGCAGATTGACGAAGTCAATGTAGATGAATTGAGATATCTCCCGAAGCATCAGGAATAATCGATGTATGATCTTTTGCGTTTTAGGGGCTTAGCCCTGCAATCATGGTAGAATAGTACATTAAGATTGGAAAACAGAGGGGTGTAGCCTTACAATCTTTTTGCAGAAGGTTAAGCCTTAGTTTACTGATTGGGGTAAGTTTACATTATGCAGCAAGATGCCAGGGCTAACGCCCCTTGGGAAATTTCTTTTGTTTTTCGTTGCTACGAAGAGGTCAGGGCTAAAGCCCCTTTTTTCAAATGATCTTTAGTCCGATGCATTAAGTTTAGAAATAGAGGCAAATGATCTTGCAAGCAATTAATTAGCTCAGAAGTATTTAGACATCATATTTGTGCCACACTGTTTTCGTATTGATGCACATTAAAGGGGTGTAGCCCTGCAATCTTCGTAGAAAAACCATCAATTGATAAAACATGAGGGGCGTTAGCCCTGACATCTTAGTTGTACTGTGATTTAAGCTCCTGCATCCTCGCAATCACAGCTATTAACAGACTCGGTATGAATGCCCATGTAACTAATATTACTGAGCATAGCTGTGTGGGCTATTGTCAATTTATTTTAGTTTCCATTTAATTATTTTGAATAAAAAAGTGGTTTAGACTGAATTGATATGGTATTTTTGCCATGTTTTAATCACACGATCATATTGCTGTTCCTGAAAAGTATTGATTATGCGGATATTATATGACATCGGAATACAGTTTTACCATTTCATGGCAAAACTGTTAAGTCCGTTTAATAAACAAGCCTCCATGTTGTCCCGGGGGCGTTCGGAAGTTTGGGATAAAATTGATTCGCTGGCCCTCAAGGATGAAGTTATCTGGGTTCATTGTGCATCGTTGGGTGAATTTGAACAGGGACGTCCGCTCATCGAAGCCATTCGGGCTAAAAAGCCCGATTGGTTCATTGTGCTCACGTTCTTCTCTCCTTCGGGGTATGAAATTCGCAAGAATTATGAAATGGCAGATGCAATATTATATCTGCCGGCCGATACCAAAAGCAATGCTCGTCGATTCATCTCGGCCATAAAGCCTAAAGCAGTTTTTTTTGTGAAATATGAGTTTTGGTTTTACTACTTCAAAGAACTCAATCAAGCCAACATTCCTTTATATAGTGTCTCTTCCATTTTCAGGGAAAACCAGATATTTTTCAAATGGTATGGAAGCTGGTTTAGAAAAACGCTGGAGTATGTCACAAAATTCTATGTTCAGGATGAAAAATCGGGACAACTGCTAACGTCCTTTGGAATGAATAATTTCGTTGTTGCCGGCGATACCCGATTCGACAGGGTAGCATCCATCGCTAAAGCAGCTGCGGATGTGCCGTTGGCAGATACTTTTGCACGTGGTGCAAAAGTATTGGTGGCAGGCAGCACATGGCCTCCGGATGAAGAGATTCTTTCTTCTTATATCAATCAATCTCCGGCATCTGAAAAATTTATCATCGCACCTCATCAGATACACGATTCACACATTAAGCAGATTGAAGAACGTTTATCTGTGCCAACCGTCAGATATACAAAAACAGATATTGGAAAGATGCCTGCCGAAACAAAAGTGTTGATTATTGATACCATTGGAATGTTGTCGGCCATTTATCGCTATGGAAGTGTGGCATATATTGGCGGTGGTTTCGGAAAGGGCATTCACAATACGTTGGAGGCGGCCACCTATGGCATGCCTGTCATTTTTGGCCCCAATTACAAGAAGTTTAAGGAAGCTGTGGATTTGATAAATGAAGGTGGAGGTTTTGCAATTAAGGATGAGAAAGATTTCTTTGGCCTGATGCAAAAAATTTGGGACAATAACGAAGGTAATCTTCTTGAAAATTCTGGAAAAGCTGCCGCATCCTATGTAAATAGGATGCTGGGAGCTACGGAGAAAATTATTAATGAACAGCTTTAGGATCTTGATACCTGAAGTCCCTGATGACTGATTTCCATATCTACGAAGCGGGCTCGGGAATTGGGAGGACTTTTTTCCAGGTTCTCTTTAATTTTTTGGCCTGCCTGTGGTGATTTTGCGCAAATAAGCAGATATCCACCACCGCCTGCGCCTAATAATTTCAAACCCAAACAATCGTCATCAACTTTGTCAATGATTGATTGTATCTCAGACGTATTTGTGCCGGGATCCAGTTTTTTGTTTAATTCCCAGGATTTCCGAATCATTAATCCTGTTTGATGAAAATTGCACTTCTGAATGGCTTCACGAGTGGTGAAGGCGTGCTCCTTAATTTGATCGGCAATACGCAATCGACTGCCCTCATTTAAAAACATGCCACATACAATCTCTGCAAGAATGTTCTTGGCGACTCTTGTTATACCTGTGTAATACAGCAACCAGCATTCTTTATTCTCAGCCTTTGAGAAAACAGTGTCGGGAAGCCAGTCGATGCTGATTTTGCTTTGCATTCCCGGTTCCGAAGAGAGGTGTTTCAAGCCAGGAAATATGCCTCCGTACTGATCCTGCCATCCGCCACCGGTAGTTAGCATTTGCTCAAGAATTAGTGCTTTGTGGCAGATGTCGTGATAAGACCAGTTGAGTTTACAGAAATCTGACAATGCACCAAGTATGGTGGCTGCCAGAATGGATGAAGTTCCCAATCCGGAACCTTTTGGTATTGCTACCAGCAATGAGATTTCCAGTCCGCTGCCAAATTCCCGGAGTTGTTCAGAAAGTGAATTGAATTGTTTATTGTTATAATCAGGGTGGAAACCGGCCAGGCATAACGCAGCTCGTGGTATGCTGAAAGCCGATTCAACATCATCATAACCAGTTATATCCTTGTAATTCTCGATGGTTTCACTGACCCCATTGTCGATGCTTCTAATGGTGATTTTATGTTGCGTCGAAGTGCGGATAAATACTTGTAATGGAGGTTGACCGTTGAGGTTAACAGCCAGATTTACAACGCTACCTCCCGATTGTATGCAGTAAGGTGGTGTGTCGGACCATCCTCCTGCCAAATCTAAACGGGCAGGACTCCTTGCCCAAACAATCTGATCGGGAAATACATTCAATTGCGGGTTCACATGATGATTCTCTGTTGCGTATATGAACTCTTGCAATGCCTGGTGAGCCTTGTTTTCCAAGGGAGAGGGGTTGTTGCCTTTTAATCGTTCAATCTCCGCAAGTAGCATCTGCTGACGGGCAACAATCAATGGAGGATTATCTGTTGGCGACAATTGTGGTAAGGGCAACTTTTTTGCTGCGTAACCTATGGCCAATTCTTTCAGATTTGATTGGTAGAAAACGCTTCTTTTATAATTATCGGCCAGCTTTGGGACAGATTGCCAGGCAAACTTTTCCCTTTGAGTGAAAAGCCTTTTAAGGTTTGCCTTTGCACTGATCTCCGTAGCCGACCACCTTTCACAATTCATCCAAAATTTAGTATGGTATCTGTTTTCTGCCTCATTGTTAAGCAGCCACTCCACAAACTCCTGTGTCAATTCATCTTTTCCTACTAATGGAAACAGTTTACAATCCTGTATATCCTCATCCGGGTTTATTCCGGCTTCAACAATATTAACTTTTTTGTGGCTAAACCATTTTATAAGCGAACAATCCTGCCAGTTTGCTTGCTTCACTGCCCCGCTGAATGAGTCTGTTATGGCATATGGCCTGATACAATATTTATCAATTCCGGCAGGAATGATGTCCAGACAGATTCCGGCAGGGATTTCAATGTCCCAATTATTTTCGGGAACTCCGGTTATAATGTGGTGGTTATTTAGTTTCCATTTAGACCCAACGTGGCTGTTTTCAATCCACATATGGTGATTATTGCCGGTAAGAGTGATATCGGTTTGAGCATTTTGCACAAACAAAGTAGGGTGAGGCTTCACACGGTGGTGCAATATGGCTCTTTGATCTTTTATTCTGTTTTGAATTTTCTCAGAAGAAGTTATCAACTCCAGGCTTGTGCCGTAATGGTAAAACTCCCCTTTTTCCAGTGGAAGTAGTGCCACAGTCAGCTCAGAAACAGCTGGATCAGGATTATACGGTTGGGTCCCCAAGGCAGAACCAAACGCTGAGTACATATCATAGAATTCTGGAAGGCCATTCTCAAAACTTTTGCCATTCCATCCACATTTTTTCATCAGCACGTTAACTGCTTTGTCACTGAGTATCCATATTCCGGCATCCATCATAAAGAGATGATCGCTGGTAAGTTCTTCTATTTTTTCATGGGTTGGCTTTTGAAGCATGAATCTTAACTCCCCGGGATTTCCGCGTGGCGTGAAAAACACACCATGTCTTGAAGCCAGGTGAGGATCAGCCCAAATTCCTGCGCAAACCACATCCGCCTCAGGCATATGGTTAAATGGTTGTCCAGAAATAATAAGAACATCTCCGCTTGCAATCAGTGTGTTGCAGTTACCCGTTGAAACAGACAACAGTTCTTCATAGAGAGGTTTTTGAAGATCAAGCAGCGTCTGAAACAAACTTTGACCGCGGCTCCATCGAAACACCGGAATTGGAGTGAGAATCTTCCCGGAAGGTGCGTAGGCCGGCAATCGCCGGCTTTGGCCTCCAGCATGAATGATGAGTTTTTTCTCATTTCTAAGAAAATCATCGAAAGACAAATTCTTTTTAGTCTCAAAGTACTTAGCAAGAAGCCAGGCAGTACCACCTCCTGAACCAATTTTTGTGCCTGCCGGATCTGACAAGGCAAAAATACCTGTATCGGATGATATGTTTAATGTCCTAAACTGGTTTGCAAGGTTTTCAGGTACCGAAAGTAGTGTCTGCATGCCTGGATGTTTTTTATGAATTTCAAATATAATATCAAAATTGGTATTTGATAGAATTATGCTGGTGTTGTTATATATTATCTTTTGGGGGGAATATGAACAACCTGGGCAAAGGAATTACGATATAGTTGTTGAGTTTTTTATAGTAGCAGCTGATGTGCCTTAGGCAAATGTTGCAAACAGAATTTGTCCTGAGTTCTAAAAACGCCTAACTTAGCTCAAAAAGATTGGTTATATGGGGGCAAATGATCAATAATCTACGATGCTTTTGTTATTTTTTTTAGTGTGTTATTTTTACACTAACATTTTTTTTCGTTTTTTTGTACTTGAAAACGATCATAAGAACGACACAAACAAATGAACTAAATAAACTTTACGAGATGAAGAAACAACTATTATCCGGATTAATTGTATTAGTCATTCTTTTTGGCTGTTCAACACCAAAGAAACAGGATGCCGCTTCAATGGTTGAGCGAATTCCTGAGGTTGAGGCCTTATTGAAACAAATGACCCTTGAAGAGAAAGTTGGGCAGATGGCTCAATTGACTCTGGACGCTCTAACTGTTGGAGCAAATCATTTTCATACCGAGGAGCCTATGCGACTGGATATGGATCTTGTACGAAGAGCCCTTGTTGACTATAACCTTGGTTCGGTTCTTAATACCGCGTCCACTCGTGCCAGATCATTGGAAGAGTGGCATACCATCGTCAGTCAGATTCAGGATGTGGCCATGAATGAAACACGTCTTGGCATTCCCGTAATTTATGGAATAGATGCCATTCATGGGGTCACCTATACTGCCGGGGCAACATTCTTCCCTCAACAAATTGGGCAGGCTGCCACTTTCAATCCGGAACTGGTTCGCCGTGCAGCCGAAATTACAGCTTATGAAACCCGTGCATCTTCTTTACCATGGAATTTCTCTCCTGTTTTGGATATTGGTCGTGACCCAAGATTTCCAAGAATGTGGGAGACATTTGGTGAAGATGTCTATTTAACCAATGTTCTTGGAGTCGCGATGGTAGAAGGATATGAAGGCGACGACATTGGAAGCCCTTATAGGGTCGCGTCTTGCCCCAAACACTTTCTTGGCTACTCAACACCCCTTTCCGGTAAAGACCGTACACCCGCATTAATTCCTGAAATTGAGTTGAGAGAGCGACACATTCCTCCATTCAAGGCTGCTATTGATGCAGGTGCACACACCATTATGCTTAACAGTGGATTAATCAATGGGGTGCCCGTTCATGCCAGTTATGAACTGATTACTGAACTTTTAAAAGAAGAACTTGGCTTTACGGGATTGGTAGTAACTGACTGGGCTGATATTGACAATCTCCACAATCGCGACAGAGTAGCCTCTTCTCCAAAGGAAGCTGTAAAACTTGCCATCAATGCAGGGGTTGACATGTCAATGATTCCTTACACGCTTGATTTCTGTGACTACTTAATTGAGTTGGTTGAAGAAGGTGAAGTGCCAATGTCAAGAATCGATGATGCAGTTCGCAGGATTTTAAATACCAAGTTTAAATTAGGCTTGTTTGAAACTCCGGTAACCCATTACGAAGATTATCCACTTTTTGGAAGCGATGAATTTATTGCTGAAGCAATTAAAACGGCACAAGAATCTATGACATTGCTAAAGAATGAAGAGAACATTCTTCCTTTATCAAAAAACTCCAGAATTTTGGTTGCTGGTCCAAATGCTAACAGCATGCGCGCACTCAACGGAGGCTGGTCATACACCTGGCAGGGAAGCAATGCTGATGAGTTTTATGAAGGATACTCTACAATTCTGGATGCTATTCGTGATAAAATTGGTTCAGCAAATGTTGTTTTCCGCGAAGGCGTTCGGTACGATAACAATGCAGCTTACTGGGTAGATGAGGCTTTTGATATTCAAGGTGCAGTTAGTGCCGCAAGAAATGTTGATTACATCATTCTTGCTCTTGGGGAGAACAGTTATTGTGAAAAGCCCGGTGATTTGCATGATCTCACTCTTTCAAGAAACCAAATTGACCTGGCCAAGGCATTGGCCGAAACAGGTAAACCCATAATTTTGGTTTTGAACCAGGGTCGACCTCGCATCATTCGGGAAATTGAACCGCTCGTGAGCGGAATAATCAACACATACCTCCCCGGAAACTATGGAGGCATAGCTGTTGCCGATGTCATCTTTGGTGACTACAATCCAAATGGTAAACTTCCGTTTACCTATCCAATGTATGTAAACACTTTGGTAACTTATGACCACAAGCCTTCAGAGCACCAGGAAAGAATGGCCGGAATGTATGATTATGAATCAGATTTTGCCATTCAATTTCCATTTGGTTTTGGTTTGAGCTATACCACGTTTGAGTACAGTAACTTATCGGTGAGTAGTGATGTTTTAAGACCAAACGGCAGCATCAATATTTCGGTAGATGTTAAAAACAGTGGCGAACGCCAGGGCAAGGAGGTTGTTCAATTATACACTTCAACTCACTTTGCGTCAATAACACCTGATGTTCGTCGTTTAAGAAGGTTTGAGAAAATTGCATTGGAACCGGGAGAAACTAAAACCGTTAGTTTTAGTATTGCGCCTGAGGATATCAGTTTTATCAATGCGCAAAACAAAAGAGTTACAGAGCCCGGAGCTTTTGATGTTTTAATTGATGACCTTAAAGCTACGGTACATTATACAGAGTAGGTCTAAATATAGGTTGAATTCAATAAAAAACTGCAAGTAAGAGAAAATGGGTGTCCGGGCGGACACCCATTTTTTGCTAAAATAAAACCAATTCAAAAATCCTTCATTGTGCGTTAAAGAACTTTAATACGAGAATATTTTAAAATGTTATTAAAGTGCCATCATCGATCATAATGCATTATTAAACTGCATTATATGCTTATCCTCAATTTTTAGATGTGAGTATTTTGTGAGCCAATTCAATTATGAAATATGAGGTTAATATGAGGTATTTCATAATACATAAACGGATTGAATACAATAATTTTGACTTATGGGATTTTAACCTGGTTGAAATAACGCAAGACAAAGTTCCCCTTCGTGGATGTTCTGCTAAATCGCAATATTACTATAACAATTCTAAAAATTGAAGAAATGAAAAAATCACTGCTTATTGGCATGTCGGTAATGCTTTTTATCTTTGGCTGTACTTCAGAAAAAAAAGATGACGCTGCTGCCATGGTTGAGAGAATTCCTGAAGTGGAGGCATTGTTGGCTCAAATGACCCTTGAAGAGAAAGTTGGTCAAATGGCACAAATTACCCTTGATGTAATCACCAAAGGAGAAAACGAAATGGTGTCCGATGAACCGCTGGTTTTGGATATGGATCTTGTTCGACGAGCCATTGTAGACTATGGCGTAGGTTCAATTCTGAATACGGCCAACAATCGAGCCAGAACTGTAGAGAAATGGCATACAGTAATCAGCCAGATTCAGGATGTTGCCATCAATGAGACCCGACTGGGAATTCCTGTTATTTATGGTATTGATGCCATTCATGGAACAACATACACCGCTGGTGCAACTTTTTTCCCGCAGCAAATTGGTCAAGGTGCTACCTTTAACCGTGAGTTGGTTCGTAAAGCTGCTGAAATCACTGCTTATGAAACGCGGGCTTCTTCCATACCATGGAATTTTTCGCCTGTGCTTGATATGGGACGTGACCCCAGGTTCGCAAGGCTCTGGGAAACTTTTGGTGAAGATGTATATCATACAAAAGTTCTTGGCCTGGAGATGATAAAGGGCTACGAAGGTGATGACATCAGCAGTCCCTATCGGGTTGCTTCATGCCCCAAACATTTTCTGGGCTACGGAACTCCTCTTTCCGGAAAAGACAGAACTCCTGCCTTGATTCCTGAGATTGAACTCAGAGAGCGACACCTTCCCCCTTTCGAAGCTGCAGTAAATGCAGGTGTACAAACCATCATGGTTAATTCCGGATTGATCAACGGAGTGCCCGTGCATGCATCATATGAGTTGCTTACCGAGTTGCTTAAAGAAGAGTTGGGCTTTACCGGTCTGCTTTTAACGGACTGGGCCGATATTGAAAATCTTCACAACCGGGACAGGGTGGCTGCATCACAAAAAGAAGCCGTTAAATTGGCCATCAATGCGGGTATTGATATGTCTATGATTCCTTACAATCTTGATTTTTGCGATTATTTGGTTGAACTGGTAAGAGAAGGAGAAGTTCCGATGTCCAGAATTGATGATGCAGTTCGCAGGATTTTAAATACCAAATTCAAATTAGGCTTGTTTGACACACCTGTAACTCATTACGAAGATTACCCTCTATTTGGTAGCGAGGAGTTTGAGTCAGTGGCTTTGAAGACCGCACAGGAGTCAATTACTCTTTTAAAAAATGAGAACAACATCCTTCCATTATCAAAAAACAGCCGCATTCTGGTAACGGGACCTAATTCCAACTCTATGAGAGCATTGAATGGCGGATGGAGTTACAGTTGGCAGGGAGAAAAAGTTGATGAGTTTGCACAAGACTATTCAACCATTCTGGATGCCATCAGAGATAAAATTGGAGCAGGAAATGTTCTTTTCAGAGAAGGTGTGAGATATGACAATGATGCTGCTTACTGGGTTGACGAGGCCTTTGATATTCCCGGAGCTGTAAGAGCAGCTGCCAATGTGGATTACATTGTAATTGTTCTTGGTGAGAACAGCTATACCGAAAAACCGGGTGATTTACATGATCTTACTTTGTCTCAAAACCAGATTGACCTGGCAAAAGCTCTGGCCAGAACCGGAAAACCTATGATTTTGGTTCTGAATCAGGGACGACCACGCGTCATCCGCGAAATTGAACCACTCATGAGCGCTGTAGTGAATGCATATTTGCCCGGTAATTTTGGAGGGTTGGCCGTTGCGGATGTCATCTTTGGCGACTATAACCCAAACGGAAAACTACCATTTACCTATCCAATGTATGTTAATACTTTGGTTACATATGATCATAAGCCATCTGAAAATCAAGCCAGAATGGAAGGCGTTTATGATTATGAATCAGATTTTGCCATTCAATATCCGTTTGGATTTGGTTTAAGCTACACAACCTTTGAGTATAGTAATCTGATTGTGAGCAACAATGAATTAAGACCCAATGGTTCTTTAGAAATTTCAGTAAATGTTAAAAACACAGGCGACCGTCAAGGCAAAGAAGTGGTTAAGCTGTTTACCGCGCTTCATTATGCCTCTATAACTCCTGATGTACAACGTTTAAGACGATTTGACAAAATCAGTCTTGAGCCGGGAGAAGAAAAAACGGTAACCTTTACATTAACACCGCAAGATATTAGTTTTATCAATGCTCGCAATGAGAGAGTGAATGAAGCCGGAGATTTTGATGTGATGATTTCTGATCTTGTTGAAACTGTGAGCTTCATAAAATAAGAATTTGCCAATAATTAATTTTTTATGATCTGAACCAAAAGACGGTTTTAAAAGACGAGTTAACCACAAAGCGCACGAAGAAATCACAAAGCACACAAAGATTTAATGCATTGTCATGTAAATCATTGTGTGCTCTGTTTAATCACCGTGATCTTTGTGGTTTTATTTTTTCTTAACTGGCGTTTATTAAATCGTTCAGAGTACAAATTGATAATCTGTTATCTCATCATTTAAAAACAATGGCTATTTGAATATAATTTAACTATTTTTGTCTCTTCATCACCAGATTACCAGAATAATATGAAACGAGTCCCGAGGCCTCGGGAGCCATTGAATAGCAAATTATAGACACATGAAAAGTCTTTCGATAACTATCTGCGCTCTCCTTATGACAGCACTCTTCCCCTTTTGGGTAATTGCTGATACATTAGAAATCCAAAAAGGGTCGTATGAAGATCTGCAAAACAGAATATATGAATCCATTGAACATCGAACGGGCAATACAAATGAATTAATCAGTGAATTTAAGCGACTGGGAGGCTTTGATGCAGATCTTTTGCTGGGGATGGCCAATTACTTTAAAGCAGAACTGAATTATTCTGAAGCCGCATGGAATGAAGCCATAGAGAATTATAGTGCTGCAATCAGGTATTTTGATTCCCTGAACGAAGAAGGGAGGTTGGCAATTACCTATAATAATCTTGGGCTGGTATATTCTTTCATCGGCGAGTATGATAACTCGCTCGATGCCTATTCCAAAGCGTTGGCACTGGAACTGGATATGGGTGATCAAACTGCGATCGCAGAAACCTATCAAAACATGGCAAATATTTTTTCAGCAGGCGAAAACTACGATAAGGCACTGGAGTTTCATCAAAAAGCACTGGAGGTTTTTCTGCAGGAAAGAAACGATATAAGAATTGCTGCTACATATAATAACCTGGCAACCATTTTTGCCCGAACTCAAAAGTATGATGAAGCCTCGCAGAATTATTTAAATGCACTGAAAACTTACGGGAACCTTGGAATGGAGCATGAGGAATCCATTGTTCTATGTAATATTGGTAGTTTGAAAACCAGAGAGGGAAGTTACAATGAGGCAGTTATTTATCTTGAAAGAGCTCTGGTTATTCTTAAGGCAAGAGGAGACCGGATTGGAGAAGCGAGAGCCTACTCCCTTCTTGCAGACACTTATGCCAAAAGAAACGACCATCAACATGCCATTTTCCTTCACAGAAAGGCCTTGAATATAGCAACAACCTATAGCTTAAACGATATTTACATCGACACGAAATTTTCGCTTTACACCACTTATAAAAGTGCCGGTAATTGGGAAAAGGCATTAGCAGCCTATGAAGGTTACATAAAATCTCGAGACCAATTACTAAAGGAAAATCCTGCCTTTGCCGGAGGGGTATTAGACAAAGAACTTGAGCACAGAATTATTGAAAGAGACAGAATGCTGCAGAGAGCCCAGTTAAGGGAACGGATACTCTTCGGATTATTTGTGTTTGTAGGTTTATTGGCTTTCCTTGCTTTTATCATAGCAACATACAGACGTCGCATCATCAGAAGCCAAAATGAGTATGAAACTGTGAGGAGTAAACTTCTGAAGGAGAAGTTTAATGCCACTGCTGTTATAGATTACCTCAATTCAATCCGGGAGGAGATGATAAAAGGTAATAATCAAAATGCTGTATCCCAGCTGGATGGCTTCTCAAACATGATGCAAATCATGATGGAGAACTCCTGCCAGCAATTCATCTCTTTACGTAAAGAGATTGAGTTTCTAAGAAGCTTTCTTGATTTTCAGAAGGAGCGCTACAACTGCGATATTGAATGCAACATCGAATCCAATGTCATTCATAATGCCGATCAGGTGATGGTGCCGAGCATGCTTACACAATCCTTTATTGAACATGCATTTGTAAACTCTGACTGTGCAGAAACAAAACCAACTTTGAATTTTGCATTTATGAGAAGAGGCAATGTGCTGGATGTTATTATTGAAAACAATCTGAATGCTTCAGCCGAGAGTGCTGTTCTGGAAGAACGGCACAGAAATCTTGGGATTTCTATGGTTCATCATAAATCCTCCGGGTATAAAATGCACAGATTATTAAACCACCTCGGACCACTGCACACAGAGGTCAGGACTGTTGGTGGCCGTGAAGCCGGACATCGTGTTAGATTCAGCCTGCCATTTATGGTGAATTAAATACTCGGGAATATCAACTAAACTGCATCCACATTACCTTAAGGAAAACGTATGGGATCCGATGTGGAATCCGTCTGCAAAAATGTCGGCAGTATATTCTCCACTTATTAATTCGCCTACATCGGCATTGTAAAAGATACACACATCAAGTTCTTCACCACCATATTCAACTGCTCTTTTGGCTGAGAAATTAATCTGTGTGTTTTCATGAGTGAAAACATCATCTCTTGAATGCATCAGCAACTGTCCGTCCGGCCTCTCAATTCGAAGGTAAATCTCTTTCATCCCAACGGGTGCAGTCACATTTCGCAATATTGTGAAGCACACTTTAATTCTATTGGTTCTTGAACTTCGGTTTGTCGATCTGCCACTGGGGTTTAATCCTTCGGCCATCATGTTAATGACATCAAGCCTGCTCGCAATGGTCACTTTTTGTTCGAGTGTTGCCCTGGTAGCTTCCAATTGCCTGACCGAGGTCTGAATTTGACTATATCGCCGCCTATGTTCAATGTTTTCTCTGGTTAATTCCTGATTGATGGTGTTGAGAGAATCTATTTGAATGATGTAACTTCGCAGCACTCCGCGTAAAGTAGTCAGCTCTCGCTGATACTCCCGGATTTTGGCTGTGTTTGTGGCGCGGATTGTTTTCAGTTCTTCAACCAGGTTGGCAATTCTTTGACGCTCCATTTCAAGCATGTAATTCAACGTATCATTATCGCTTTGCAAGGAGTCAAAGTTAAACATTAGGTTCTGGTACTCCTGAGTCAGTATATTTTTTTCTTCCGTCAATCCATCAACAATTTCAGTTAACTCTCTGTTTTGCATATAGTAAAGTACAGAAAGAACAATTACCAATAGTGCTGCAGCTGATAATGAGATGTATAGAATTTTTGAGTTATTGTTTTTTTTCTGAGTTTCCATGTTTCATGTTTTTTGCAGCCGTAAAAATATTACTTTTTCAATAGTAATCAAACAGCTGGTTCTTCTATTTGTTTGGCTTGAAAAAATAACGGTATAGTTATTGATATTATTGCCACAACGATTTTTCTAGATGTATGGAGCACTTGAATCAATAATTTGTCAACATTGCAGATTAATATTATACCAATAAAGTTTATACCTTTGTCTCTCTTAATATTTTGGCAGCATATATTGTGCCGTGATAATATTTTGTTTCCGTTTTCTTTAAAATGAGTACTAACTGTTTTCGTTATATCAGATGCTAAAGCACGGGATTGATTTTTTATACAGAAACATAACCGCAGGAATTATAAGTAAATACAGAGTTCCTTTCGCCTTACTGGTTGTTTTTGTGTTAATCGTTTTCTTACCCGGTGGCTGTGCCAGCACCGGAATGCCCACTGGAGGGCCCCGCGATGAAGAGCCCCCGGTTATGGTGAGATCTTTCCCACCTGAGAACTCCTTGAGTTTTACCGGACGTAATATTCGAATTGAGTTTGATGAACTGATTCAGGTTACAGATATCTTTCAAAAGTTAATGGTATCTCCACCGGTGAATCAGCAACCCACCGTTACAGCAAGAGCAAATGCTCTTGTGATAGAGTTTAACGAGGATCTTCAACCCAATACCACTTATACTCTTGACTTTGCCGATGCTGTAAGGGATAATAACGAAGGAAATATATTGCACGATTTCCGATTCTCATTTTCAACCGGAGAGATTATTGACAGCCTTAAAATTAGTGGCCATTTATTTGATGCCACCAATTATGAGCCTGTTCCAGGTGCATTGGTAATGGTACACAGTAATCATGCCGACTCAGCTTTTCGCAAACTGGTTCCCATACGGGTAACCAAAACCAATCCTGAAGGCAGATTTACTATTCAAAATCTGGCACCCGGTGACTACAGATTATTTGCCCTGGAGGATGCCAACAGAAATTTCAGATACGATCAGCCAGGTGAGCGCATTGCCTTTTATTCAGACATCATTGTGCCTTATATCGGTTATCATGAAGTGATAGACTCCATCTCTTCAGACTCTGCAATCATCGTAAAACAGGAGGCATATCTCCCAGATAGTTTGCAGTTGTTCCTCTTTCAGGAAGATAACATTCCGCAATTTTTGAGAGATTTCGAAAGACGAGCACGAAATCGCATCGATTTCGTGTTTGGCCGTAGGCTTTTGGAACCAGTTAAGGTCGGTTTGGTAAACAGACAGGCGGAAGATTGGTTTATATATGAGCATACTACTGCTCACGATAGTGTCTATTTATGGTTGAGAGACACAACTCTGATAAACAGCGACACATTAAGGATAAGTCTGGAATATCCCATGCTTGATTCACTAAGAGAAGTGACATGGAAAAAGGACACCATCAATCTCTACTATTTTGAGACAGGTGGAGGTCAAGGTCGTCGGAGACGAGGAGATGATGAGCCACCGCCAACACCGGTGTTGCGACAGGAGGGGCTAAAATCCAGCCTCGACATTCTGGAAGAATTGAGTCTGCGTTTCCCTACTCCTTTAAAGAATATAGATTACGCAGGGTTGCGGATGTTTGAAATGGTAGACACCATCCCAAAAGCAATGGAGTTTGATCTTCGTCAGGATTCAGTCAGAATTCGCAGGTATGTATTTGAGTTTAACAGGGAAGCCGGGGGCAGATATATTTTAGAGGCTGACTCAGCAGCATTTACTGATATATACGGTGTTTCAACCAATGCTTTTCGACAGGAGTTTTCCGTTCGAAAGGAAGATGATTACGGTATATTCTATGTTGAGATAGAAAGTCCTGAGCCCACATGGTTAATTCAGCTAATGAACAGACAGGAAAGGGTAGTCCGCCAAGCTCCGGTTCCACGAAATGGGCGGATAGCATTCAGGTATCTCCGCCCAGGAGAGTACATGTTGAGGATCATTGACGATAAAAATGGCAATGGTAAATGGGATACCGGAGATTTGGAGAAGAACATTCAGCCTGAAAGATTATTCTATTACCCGGAACTTCTCAATGTAAGAGCCAATTGGAGCATCCATGTTCCCTGGAATCCACATGAGTTTGACATCCATGAATTTGTGAAGACGCATCGTCAGAGAACAGGATCTCAAAGGCAGCGACGATGATGTTAAGTGATAAAAATCTCTTTTTACTTGAGGTATGTGTTGGAAAAAAATCCTGATTGTAGTCCTGCTATCTGCATATGTTCCTTTGTTTGGAGCCACCGGGTTTTGTGATACAGAAAACACCGCTTTTGGTCCCGGTGAAAAGGTTTACTACGATGCTTATTACAACTGGAAGTTTATCTGGCTGAATGCCGGAAAAGTCACATTTACTGTGGATGAGGCAAAATGGCGTGGAAAACCCGCTTATTTTATGAAAAGCATCGGAGTTACACAGCGGGGATACGACAGACTCTTCAGAGTTAGAGATACCTTTGAAGTTTATGTGGATCCTTTGAAATTAACTCCGTTTGAGTATCGGCAAATTACAAACGAAGGCTCCTATTCTGCATCCCATCATTACATTTTTAATGAGGATAACCGATCGATACGCACCAATATCAGCAGGGAAAACAGCCCTTTTGAACTTTCATTTATTGATTGGCCCGAATGTACATTCGATATCTTGTCAATGATATACAAAGCCCGGAACATCGATTTCTCCAAATACAAAAAGAACGACAAAATTCCTATCACCATGATCATTGACGGAGAAATTCATAATTTGTATATTAGATACTTGGGAAAGGAGGTGGCCAGAAACAGGGATGGCCGCAGATTTAACTGTCTTAAATTTTCTCCATTGCTGGTTGAAGGAACCATTTTTTCTGCCGGAGAAGACATGACAGTCTGGGTCACCGATGACAAAAACCGGGTTCCTATTGTTGTGGAGGCCAAAATTTTGATTGGATCTGTTAAAGCTGTTTTTACCCATGCTGAAGGATTGAGGCACCCATTGACCTCTGAAATCAAACGTTAGCAGTCAGAGAAGTAGATCAACAATATATTTTTTGATGAATCAGAAATTTTCTGTCAGGTGGAAAAGAACTTAATATATGCAATAGGAAAAGAGCAGTATGCTCTTTTCCTCGATAATTTCAACATGTCAGTCCGGAAAGGGGAATCTGAATACATTCATCATTCCAGAGTGGCAATGAAAAGGCTGGTGGCCATAAAAGAATATCTTAAATCCTCATGCCATGATGATGCTGAAGAAGCGATCAACCAGATTGATCTTCCGGTAAAACCTGTTTACAAAGCTTCGGGTAAGGTTAGGAACCTGCAGGTTGCATTGTTAACCATCTCTGATTATATCAAAACGAAACCACCTGCAGAGTTTCTCGACTACATAATGCGAAAGCTTCAAAAACGAAAAAACAAATATTTCCAGGTTGCCAATGAGATTTCCCTTTTAAACGAACAGATGTTTAGCACTTTTTTCTCCCAGTTGCTGGATCAGGCATACAAAGGAAACAATGATATGTTTTTCCAACATTTGGAACGAAATGCGACTTTAGCAGGCAGCCTCATAGAAGCGCATCCACCGGGAAAAGAGTGGCACGATGCCAGAAGATGGTTAAAGCGGAACTATCTGTTGCTTCAGATGTTTGAATCCGATCTGTTGTCGCATCCTGAGTCAGGCAAAGTTGTTTATTACCGTCACATAGAGCAATTGATCGGACAATGGCATGATTTAATGTATCTTAAAAAAATCACAGAAAAATTTGAAGCAAAATCAGGAGTTGAATCAAAGAAGTTTAAAAGTTTTAAAAATGAAATAGCGGATTCCATGATTAAATTTGAACATGAAATCCGCCAATCTTTTTAAGAGAGAACTGTCCTAAACGCTTATTCTACTATTTGTTGGCTTATTTATAGTTATTTCCGAGCCATTTTCACCAGCTTCATCCATATTTGTGAATGAATTCTGCAATGTTCTATTGCTGGATTTTCCCGGATAATTCATAAAAAGTTCATAGAACTTAACCTGCTCAAAATAGTTCAGTTTAATGTCAGTTGGACTCAGCAAGTATTTTCGTATCCAAAAGTTTGTTGTATTACAAACGTTCATACTCTGAAGCCCTTTAATTTTTATAAAATAGTCCAGAATCTGCTCATCGGAAAACCGGTGTTTCGTGAATTCATGAAACCTCTTCATAACTTCTTTTTTCTGATCGGATCCATTAGGAAAAATAATGTTATAAAGAATAGCCTGTGCCTTTCTTTTGGTAATTACCGGCAGAAGATATTTGTATAACCAAAGACTTACACCAACAATTATCACCAAAGGCAATAATATCCAATTCAACATGGTAATGTATTTAATATATTAGGTTGTTGATCACATTTACGATATTCAATCAAAAATGTTTCAATACGGTTAAGGCTGAACACCTTGATCCCAATCAGCTTTTTATATGTAATTTGTGGTGAAAGGTTGCTCATTTTTGACCAAAGGTCAAAAATATGTGACAAATGACTGTTGGTCAGAAAATGGATTGTAGAACAAATTCCAGATAATTATTCCTGTTGAATAAGTGCTGATCGTTGTTGTTAATGCTGTTTAAATATTTTTTGATATTTTTTGCATCAATCGCATTTTGTTTCACAACAAAATGACGAGACCGATTAAACTCAGAAAGATAAACTTGTTCAGTTTGGCCCGGTGTTGGAATCAGCAGTGCTGATTTATTTACAAACCACAAATCCATGATGGATGTATAGCCTGCTCTGGCTATGATGTATGGAGTTTCCTTTATGAGTTGTTTAATTTCTTTTCGTGGCAAATGATTGATTCGTTGTATCAATGAATCCGATTTTAAAGTATCATCATCTGAGTGACTTGTCAATTCCGGTTCGCCTCTCAGAATAGCGATTTTCATATTAAGACTCTTTAGTAATGGATAGAGTCGCATTTCCAACATCGTTTTTTGAGGTTCCGGCCCGGAAAGCATGACGAGAATATCGGTTTTTAAATTTGATTGATTCAATTCATCATCCTGAAACATGAAATCTGAAAGAGCACCTGTAAACTTGGTTGTTTTTGGAAGGGGATACTTAAAAGCGAGGTCACCGGAGAGGGATGATTCGGAGGGATTATCGGGAATCCAGCACTCATCAAATTTCTCCACCATAAATTTGATAAATCGGTGAACCGGATACTCCATAAATCGACCCCAATTCGGCATTTTAAGCATCAGCTGGTGCGTAATGATGATGCTCTTCACTCTCCTGTGACGAGCGCCATAACGGTTGTCTGAAATGATGCATTTGGGGTGGTGTTTTTTTACCAGTTCCGCAATCATTTTTAGCTCTGCAAAATACCATTTAATCCAGGTTGGGATTTGAAAAAGCAATTTTGGGATGAGCAGCCAACCATACTTCGTATAGTTGATCTTTGGTCCGGGGAAATATTCAAATTCTAAATCCGGGAATTCCTGGCTTAAAAACTTTTCTATTTTAGGATCCGTGGCAACAATAACGCGGTGTCCGGCGTCTTTCAGAAGCCGGATTATTGGAATGTCGCGGGCGGCATGTCCCAATCCCCAATTGAGTGGGCAAACTATCACCGGTTTTTCCTGCTTTTGCCTCATCTGGAAGAAAATTATTCGGAAACTTTTGCTTTAAAGCCGGCTGCTCTAACCATATCAGCAATCTCTTTTAGTCTGCTTAACGGGACTTTCTCAAGGGTGTTCACCGGCGTGTCGCGAGCAATGGTGTAAACCATGACTTCCGACGGTGCAATGAATTTTAATAGATTAATCCATGGGTAAACCTCTTCATCGGTGCTGTTATCAATGGCTGTACCATTGAATGTTCCTTTTACAAACAGAGTCTGAATGACTACATGTCCGTTGAATTTTTTCAGGTTCTTTACCGTTTCTTCCAAGTCGAAGCGTCCCTGTGGCCGGTCAAGCAATCTGATTGTATCGTAATTGGCTGAATCCAGTTTTTGTATGTTGTCATCAATCTTTAACAGGGCATTAAAAACAGCCGGGGAGTGAATCCTGGTTGCATTGGATAAGACGGCAATTCTGGCATCGGGACAATATCTGTCCCTAAGCAGAATGGTGTCATCGATTATTCCGGGGAAATGAGGGTGCAAAGTTGGCTCTCCGTTTCCGGCGAATGTGATAACATCCGGTGGGTTGTCTTTAGCAATCATGTTCTTTAATTGAACTTCCAGATCATCGTACACCTCATCCCGTGAAGGCAGGGTTGAAGAAGGAGCATCTTTTCCCGGATTGAATCCGCATTCACAATATATGCAATCAAACGAGCACACTTTCCGGTTTCCCGGCAATAAGTTTATTCCTAACGAAACCCCTAATCGGCGACTTTTTACAGGTCCAAATATAATATCATCAAAAAGGAAGGTAGGCATGATACTTTTTGTGCAAATATACTGTTTTTGATAAGAACGGTTCTTAAATTTTAAAACAGGAGTGAATGATTTATAGGGTTCATGGCATCAGGGGTGTTTCTATTTCCAGTCGGGCTATTTAAACGCGTTGAAACCGGATGCGCCTGCATCCCGGATTCGGGAAATGGCCTCATTATTTGATTTATCTCCTCTGTTGCTAAATCCGGTTTTACCCAATTCTTTTCATCATCCCGCGAAATTATAAGCGGCATGCGTTTCCTGGTGTTATGAATATCTTCCATCATGGGATTAGCTGCGGTGGTAAGAATACTGAATGAATGAATTGTCGTGCCATTGGGTTGTATGTAAATATCATAGAGACACCCCAGTGAGAACAGATCCTGATTTGATGGGTAGATGTAATAGGGGTACTTCATTTTATTGATGGTTTTCCATTCGTAAAAACCATCAATTCCCAACAGGCATCTTTGTGAGTTTATGGCTTTTTTAAAAGATGGCTTTTCAAATGCCGTTTCACTTTTGGCATTTAAAGTCATTTTCATGATCTCCGGAATTTTATTTTCATCTTTTACCCAATGGGGAATTAATCCCCATTGGCTGAAATACAAACCATCGTTTGCTATCACAGGCAAAACAGGATGCTCAAAACCGCTTACGAAATAGTACACCGGCAAGTCTTTCTTAACCAATTTGCTACTGGGTAAATCGTGCGGCAGGATCGGTTCATAACGTTTCACATAGTTTTCCAGCCGTTTTTGAAGAAATGCAATGTTATAACACATGAAATGGTTTTTTATTTCGTCTTGTCCAGGTATACTTGTAAAACTACCTTCAACAATTGGAAAAGGGGTGGCAAATTGCTAAACAACTTCCAGCAAAACACTACTTAATACTATTTAAATATACCAATCTTTTATTGGTTTCACATGCCGGAACTCGTTTCATTTGCAAATATTTCAATAAAATGATGTTGCACCTTAGCTCAAATCAACCCACTTTTTTATCTGGGTCTGAAAACTTCTTCCGGAGTATAGCTTTGTTCTCAACTTGTCATTCATGATAAACACATATTTGCAGTTAAAGTAATTTTGTAATTCTCTAACTGATTTTTTATTGACTATTATGGACCGATGTATCCGAATGAATGAGTTTGGCAGCTTTTCTGCCAATTCTTTTAATGGCTTTTCTGTAATATGATCTTTACCCTGAACTGTTTGAATTTTTACATATTTATCTTCTGCTTTGAAATAGGAAATATCTTCAAGTTTCACGAATAATAGCTTGTTTCCTTTTTTTATTGTTATTGACGTTATTTCAGGTTGCTTTATTTGTTCTTCAAACTTTTTTATAAGATCCATCAATCCTTTGTGATCCACTTTGGTTGTAAATCGCATTAGTTTATCAACAGTCTTTGAAAATCGTTCTGAGCTAACGGGTTTTAACAGATAGTCAAGGCTATTGGTTTCAAACGCATCCAATGAATAGTGATCAAACGCAGAACAAAATACAATTATTGGGATATTATCTAATTGTTTTATTAGTTCAAAGCCATTCATTCCAGGCATTTGAATATCAAGAAACAGGAGATCCGGATTTAATCGATGGATTATTTCCAATCCCTTTTTGCCATTTTCTGCTTCTCCTATTATATCAAAATGATTTGGATAAACAGCCAACAGTTCTTTTAATCTTTGCCTTGCAGGCTCTTCATCATCGATGATAACGGTTTTCAAAATCTTCTCCATAAAGTATTTTATTTATATTGCTGAATTAACGTCAATAGTAACCACTTTTTGGGGTTCATTTTGCCAACTAAATTCAGCTTTCCCGTTATAGTATAACTGTATGATGTCCTGAACGCATTTTAATCCAAAACCTCTGACTAATCCATCGGGAAAATCGGGGCCATTATCTAATACATTAATAAAAAATCCACTATCAGACTTTTCGACTGATAATTTTATCTCTCCAACCTCTTCTATTTTAGAGACTCCATGTTTTACTGCATTTTCAACTAATGGCAGAATTAAATTTCTGGGTATTTCTATACTTTCTAAATCAGCATCTATATGGATTGAATAGTTTAAACGGTGGGTAAATCGTATTTTCTCTATTTCAAGATATGCCTTTACCATCTCCACCTCTTCATATATAGTGCTATATTGTTTTGAAGTGCGATCTATATTGTATTTAAATAAATTGGATAGTGCAACCGCCATTTTTTCAGTTTTCTCTGGGTTACTATGTGCCAATCCCGCAATCGAATTTAATGAGTTATATAAAAAATGAGGATTTACTTTGGCATTTAATGATTGCATCTCAGCTTTTGTCTTTAATTCCTCTAGTTTTAGCAACTCAACATCTTTCCTGCGAATTGCGGAATCACCTACTTCCTTTATATATAATAAAAATCCACGACCTAAGGCTATAACAAACCCCAATGTTATAAGATTAATCATCATGGCTGTGTTGAAACCGGAAACTGTATTCCTTAGAATAATTGATGGAATACTGGTAATTGTGAAGAAGAAAATAATTTTTAATAATGTCTTTTTATTAAAGGACATGCCTGGGCGTATAAACAAATGCTCAACACCGTATAAAATTGAAGCCATTGTAACATAAAGTATAAGCAAAGCACCAGATAATATGGCGTTTGTGCTTAGTCGGTACACTCCGATTGATGCAACATGTTGAAGTACTAAAAATGTTATGACTGTAGTAACTCCAAGCAACAATGCTATAATAATGTAGTTAAAAAATTTGTGTTTGTAATTCCTGAAAAGGATGGTCTTATAAGATGTTGCAATAACCAATAACGTTATTAATATGGCAATTAGTGTTTTAATAGAGCTAAATTGATCTTTATAAAGAAATGCTCTATAATATTTACGTGAATTATCTTCAATTAAAAACTTTTTAAACTGCTCATGGAAATCCTCAGAATAAAGTTTTTGAATCAGGAACTTATCAACTTCAGAGAATTCTGTACCATATGGTTCATAGTCAAACCCATTGAATATGGCATTAGGGGAAAAAGTGTATGTTTCTTTCGGCCTTCCTTTTATGGTACATAACGATCGCAATACTGCAAATTCAATATATCTTTTTCTTTCTGCGAAGGTTACCGAATCATTTAATTTAATATGGATTATTTGCATGTATATTTCAGGTTGATATATTCCCTTAAAACCATCATAGAAGATTTGGTTTCCATTGATGTTTTTTGAACTTCTAAATTCACGGTTGGAAAACATCGGAGCTTTGTTAATACCCAGAAATATTAGTTCTTCGGCAATATTTATCTCGGGTCTATCATATATTGAGCGGCAAAACCCAATTTCCCTGTCAGGAATTAATTCTTTTAGTACTTTTATTAAATCATTCACAATAACACTATCATTGCTGCATTCGGTTATCAGATTTATATAAATATTTTTCTGGAACTTTGATGCAATAGCATTTTGCCCATCAAATAAACGCTCTTTTATAAATCTCCAATACATCCTCTCCGTATCGGGGTCTAGTTCTTTATCGCCAGCTTTGATTTGAAGAAAGCAAGTGATAACTAATAGTGCAGAAAGAATAGTTTTTGTTTTCATAATTATTTGAATGTGAATTTAACCTTTTGTTTTATTCACAAAAGAATAACTTATTGTTTTTGCATTATTATAAAATCGGATGAACTGCAAATGTCCTCGATGAATTGCATGAATCGACCTGTTCCATCCAGCCCATCTGACAAAAAGCATTCTCATCAATTCAAAAAACTTTTCAGATAGATGCGAATAAAATCTGATTTATAAAATAATTTTGTATTTTTGCACACGCAAAACGGTTCTATAGGCTATTACAAGAACTCAGGACAAAACTACAAAAGGTCAGTCCAAAGTACTAAAAAATTAACGATTGGTTGGCCGAGTGGCTAGGCAATCCCGAAAAGTCGGGACAAAACCACAGAAGATCAGTTCGAAATATAAAAAATTAATGGTCGGTTGGCCGAGTGGCTAGGCAACGGTCTGCAAAACCGTCTACGGCGGTTCGAATCCGCCACCGACCTCCAAGCAGGACACTTCGTAAGGAGTGTCCTGTTTTTTTTGTTTTAAGCCTCCTTTTCTATATGACGCCTCCGCTATCAACACGTTAAATCTCAATTTTATCTGCATAAACCGGGAAATTCTTTTAATTTTATGGCCGAAATTCTCAAACAGTAAAAAAATAAACACAATGATATTTTTCTGGGTAGTTATAGGATATCTGATTGTATTAATGGGTATATCCATTTGGAAAAGCTTCATGGTTAAAAACCAGGAAGATTTCATGGTTGCGGGGCGCAAGGTTTCAACGCCTAAACTGGTTGGAACCCTTTTGTGTACATGGCTTGGCTCGGGGAGTCTTTTGGCCGGTGCAGGATTGGCCGCCAACGTGGGGTTTGCAGAACTGTGGATGGCCGCCGGAGCCTGGCTGGGAATCATCATTGTTTTCTTTCTTGCCGGGAAGGTGCGACGAATCGCTGAATTCACTGTTCCCGACATCCTGGAGCTCAGATATAACAAATGGGCCAGAATTCTTGGAACCATGGTGATTGTGATTGCTTACACAACCATCGTTGGGTATCAGTTCAGAGCAGGTGGATTTGTTCTGGACCTGGTGGCCGGCATCCCCGAATGGCAGGGTGTTTTACTAACGGCTGCCTTCATTGTTATTTTTACAGCTTTCGCGGGAATGCTATCCATCGTGTCGGTGGACATCATCAATGGCACCGTCATCACCATTGCCATTGTTATTGCGGCTCCCATCGTATTTTTCAGCATTGGAGGCAGCGAACACCTTACAGCAACATTAGATCCTTCACATTTCCAGATTTTCGGAGACAAAAGTTTTTTCTGGGCCATGGGTATCTTCCTCCCTACTTTTTTCCTTTTGTTAGGAGAGTCCAACATGTATCAGAAATTTTTCTCGGCAAAAAATGAGAAATCAGCAAAAAAAGCGGTGGTTTGGTGGGTAGTAGGAACCATCATCGTTGAAACAGCTCTGGCCAGTCTGGCCATATTTGCATTCAGCCATTTCAACGCATTGGATGCGATGTCAGAATTTTTCCTCGGCAGTGAAAACTCAGAAAGAATCATTCTCCATACAGCTCGCTACAGTACGGAAGTAGGTCTGCCGATTTGGGCTGGCCTTCTATTGATCATGGCATCGGTTGCCATTATCACCTCAACAGGAAACAGCTTTCTCCTTACCCCATCCACCAATCTGACACGGGATATTTACCAGAGATTTATCAATCCCAATGTTTCCGGACAAAGAATTATTTTGATGCAACGCATCATGGTGGTTTTGCTTGGGATAATGGCCTATCTCCTGTTAACTCAATTCTCAACCATACTGGCCATGGCTTTAACAGCATACACGATGGTAGGTGCCGGATTGACACCGGCTCTGTTGGCGGCATTTTTATGGAAACGTGTAACAGTGGCCGGTGGTGTTGCATCCATCGCCACAGGAATGGGAGTTACGCTTTTTATCACCATCGCCAACTCGGTAATGATGAACCTAAACGAAGTACAACTGCTCAACGAGCAGTATATCATTCTGCCAGCTGCAGCTCTTTCAATTACGGTTTTGGTTGTAGTGTCACTGCTAACCCCTCCCGATCCGAAAAGCAAGTGGGGAAGGTTTTATGAGAAGGGAGCTTAATGACTGCATCTATGTTTCATGACTAATTTCTGTGGACTTTTCATTCTCGTCAGGAGATTTATTGAATGCCACAGAAATTAGTGTCCCAAGGAAATAAGCCAGAATTCCACTTTCCAACACATTGGTAAAAATTCCATAAACAAAAATAAAAGTAGCCATCATCAATAAATTGATGTAGATGTCGCTTTCTTTTAACTTAAATATCCGTCGAAGCAACAGAGCCAATAACACTATAAACGGAGCACCAAATACTATAAGAACATATAAATAGAGATTATCGACCGGATTATAATTCTCCGGGTTATATATCATTGAAGCGACTCCAACATTACCTGCTCCCTTTCCGGTAATATAATCATTCCAATATGCAAAATTCTCCATTGCCTCTGGCCAAACATCTGTGAGTCGCATTTCAAAAGATAAGAAAATAACCCGCATCACGATGTCATATAGATCTAAATCATAGACTACCCATAAGGTGCTAATTGGCAATACGAGTCCAACCAACAAAGACATACCCAATGTGGTTTTGAATCCAAAATGAAATAAGAACCGGGATATCCATCCAACAATAAACAACAGAGCTAAAACAATAAATACCAACATTACTCCTTTCGTAGTGGAAAGGCTAACGACAAAAAAAGAACTAAGGAATAATAAGAAATATGCAAAATGATTGATCCTGCCATATAAAAGAATTAAAAAACAGACCATTAATATGGCAAAATTATAAGAAGTTCTGGCAAAGCCGGACAACCGTTGAATACCCAAAGAAGCCCAACTTCTGCTCGCTTCAATTTCAACTCCTCCAATCTCGTATGAAAAACCTTTCCAAGGCAATTCACCAACCCACTCCATAATTACACCTGCTGACAAAATAAATATCATTATCAATGCAATCCTTTTTATTAGAATGCTTCTGTAAACAAGGTCTCCGGTTTGCAAGCCAAAAAAGAAAGGAAAAAAAACGTATATGGCAAATAATGCCGGTGTTAGCTGCCCTAAGTTCAGGAATCCTACAACACTGGAAATTATTACCATAAAAATTATCGCTATGGACGAGAAATATGGAGTGCGTTTCAGTTCTGCCCAAAAATTGAATACAACGTATATTACTATTAGAAATATTGGGACATAAGTGAGTGCCACCAAATTGATCGATGCTAAATAATAGCGGATAATCGCATCCAGACTCTCCTTCAACAGAAACAGAGCCAGAATTATTATTCCTGCATTTTTAAAACTAAAATTCACCCTATTACCTCATTTATTATTTCCAAATATTGATCAGTAACAACATCACGATCAAAATGATGTTTGCACAACTTATAATCATCATCATTGAATTTAAGTTGTCGTTCTGCACACGTATTTAATAACTTATGCAGCGCACCTTTATCTGTGTGATCAAACAGAGAGAGATTGCCAAATCCGGCAAGTTCAGTCATCCCTCCGCTCCTTGCAGCCAGCACGTAAACCCCGTATTGCCATGCTTCAATCACAACTCTGCCAAATGCTTCTTCAAGCATGGATGGAACAATTAAATAATCAATCTTTTCATAAAATTTTTCGGAAGATACAAATCCTAAAAATTCTATGTTTGAATTCTCAGCAGATGCCTTTATCTTTTTTACATATAGTGGCTCTCCGTCTCCACCAATCAGAAGCTTATGTGGAACATTGCAATTAAATACACCATATTCCTCAATCAAATAACCCAAACCCTTCTCATCGCTCAGCCGGCCAAAATAACCAAAAGTTATTGAATCGTTAACTCCTTCTTTTATTTGATTTCCTGTAAATGCTACACTATTAGGAATTACTTTACATACTTTATGATTAACAAAATAATCAGCTTTTAGATGTCGATGCAAAATATAGTTACTGATGCCTATAACTCCATTGATGTTTTTGCTCAAACTTTTCTTTGGGTAAGACATTAAACGACACCTCAAACATTGATTTACACAACGTTTGCCATCGGCAAACATGGTTCCTTTGGGACACAGTAATGCATGATCCCTTAAAACATGTACCACCGGGATTTTTTTCTTTTTAAAAAACTGCCACACCGACACCGAAAAGCCTGGTAAATTATTAGTTAAAACAACATCCGGATTGAAGCGATCGACTATTTTTTTATAAGAGGGAAAATAAAATGGATTAAACATATCAATAAGATGCCACAACATTCTTACAATAGTAAAATATTTTTTCACCTTCAAAAAAGGAATGATATTTCGGGTTTTAAAATATTGAACTTTAACACCATTTACAGTTGCTTGATTATTTGAATTACTGTTTGATAAAACCAACACCTCATGTCCCCGGTTAACAAACCCTTCACAAAGCAACTGAACAGATTTTTCAGCACCACCTTGAAAGTCTGGATAATACAATGTATTTATCACTAGTATTCTCATTCCTGATTTTTCACGTCATTTTGTAAGACATTCTTCACGCTATACTCCTGCCCCTTTCGAAACATCAAAAGTCTCATTCAAAAAAAATTGAATATGCATTTAGTACTAATTTGACACATTCTTTTCTGGCAACCCTGAAGGTTTAAACTATCACAACTAATACGCCCTGCTCTCAGGGTATTTTATTACACGCTTTTGCCCTATCAGGGGGACTATTGATTCGCTCTATATTCATAGGGCGTTGCCCTATGTTACTGATTGCACCCCGTTGAGGCTATAAAGAATTCACTTCTATCGGACGGATATTTTCCTAAGCAATCCTTAATACTGTCGTAAAAGGTTATCCTAATCTGTCAAAGTAGAATTATTTAAAAAAATGTGACATGTTGCCCTAACCTGCTTTATTGACATACGTCGAACTTCGTTTCACAAATGATCTATTACGATGCTCAACTACCTGCTAAACACCTAGTGTAAAGATTGCTAATTCCCCGAACAAATTTTTGCCCTCTTTTCCTTTTTTATGCGTTAGATTTCTTCGCCGTAGGTACAGCTATGCCTCAGAAATTTGCCTTTAAAAAAGAAAAATATAATCAAAAATTTTAGTTCGTTAAATTAACACTCTTCACACTAGCATTAAAAATCTTAAATTCAGGCTTTTTATAAAAATCAAACAGCCTTTTACCTAAATCTTCTCTTCAAGTAAATATATGGTTTAAATGTATTTAAATAATAACGCCATGAACGAGACCTTTCGTATCTTTTACATAGTTCAAGCACTTTCTTTTTCGTAAGCTCGTCAATAAAAGTAACATTCTCGAACAAATCATTTAAAATTAGAGAATTATTATTCCAATTGAGTTCTTCTACGGCGTACTTTCTTGCACTATTACCCATACGTTTTACATGCTCAGGTTTTTCTGCATATTCGGAAATAATCTCTGCCAGATGATTTTCATCGCATATGGATTGCGGCCAGTAATAACCATCCCCTCGGTATTTCTCTTCCTTTACTCGTATTAAACTACCAGTTTCATCACCTTTTACGAACTCTGACATGGGTCTTTCATTGGTAGTTATTACAGGCAAACCACAAGACAACGCCTCTGCGATTGTAAGACCAATACCCTCAAGGCGGGTTGGATAAACATACACATCGCCTAAATGGTATAATCCCGGAGCTGAAACGGTTTTCTGTATTATTTCAAGTTTTCCATTGTCAACTAATTTTTTTATGGTTGCTGTCAATTTCGGAAAAAAATCTGACAAATCGACCTGAGTATGAACGACTGCTTTAACGTTTTCATTATTTACCAATTCCATTGCCTTTAAGAACAGATCAGTCCCCTTACGTAAGGGGTTCATACCTGCAGAGTGGAAAAAAACCATTTTCTCATTATCTTCCACACGCTTTTCCAAAGGTTTATATAATTCAACATCGGTTCCCCATGGGACGTAGTAACTTTGGTGATGGTTCTTAAAGACATTGAAGTGTTTTTGTGTATTACAGATTAAGAAATCGTAGGCCGAAAAGAACTCTGCTGTCTCTTTGGTATAATAATCAATGTAAGCTCCTGTAGGAATTTGCATTTCATGACACCATTGAAGTGGAGTCCAGACCTGTTGTTCGTTAAACAAGACACAATCGATCCGATTCTCTTTAATCCATCGCAAAAAATCCTTTTTGTATATTTTTGATGAAACCAACAAAGGGTTTCGTTTACCCCAATAAACATTCTCCCGATTCCATTTAGGATCATCTTTGGCGTATGCTTCCCCGCCACGTGCATATATGAAAACATTATGCTGCTTTTCGAGAATCTCCATAAATTGTCGGGACACATAAGCAGCTCCTCTTTCAAACCAGGTGGTAACGATTCCTATATTTCGCATCTTCTTATTTATCTCCTTTCGATTATAGTATTTTCATAAACAGGATTAAATTTGAGTCGGCTATCTACCACCCAAACTTCGTTGCACATACCAACTCTGCCAAAGCGTATGCATAGCATAAGCAATAAGATGTGCAAGAGCCAACGCCATACTTCCATAACCACGCCACAGAAACAATTGTGCAAAAAACAAAAAAGCCAGCGCCCAACCAAAATTAAAAAATACTCCAAGCCAAACCTTCCCCTGGCTGTTTAATGCCTGGCCTACTACACTGTTGATTGATGCCAAAATGCTTGACAGCATCAAAACTACTAACACAAACTTCCCTGACACAAAACTTTCACCATAAGTTTCCATTATCAAACCGCTCAGTAAAGAAATGATGACAGCCACAATGGAAGCCACCGAAAAATTAATCCACACATTTAATTTTAAAATTTTGTAATAATCCCTATAGTTTTTAAGAGAGTGTAGTCCGCTCAAAAATGGAAGTGATACCTGCGCAACGAGAGCAGGAATCATTAATACAAAATTCCGCCACGTAAATGCGGCGCTGTAAATTCCCATTTCTCCCGTTCCTGCGTATTCAATTAATAATGCATTGCCTAGCCAGGCTACGGGAACAATCAAAATACCATTTAAGGCAGCCGGAAGGCTAAATTTAATAAAAACTCCACGCAATTCAATATAATCACGAATCCTGAAAACAAAGATTTCAAACCCATTTATTTTGGCATTACATACTATCAACATCAATAAATTAATAACCAAACTAACTCCATACCCTGCTATTGCACCGGACAAACCTGCATACCAGGCACCTGCCACCTGTAAAACCAAAGAAAAAAAGGCGGTTCCGATGTTAATAAACGCCAATGGTCTGAAAAGTCTCCAACCTGTCAGAATCCCCTGAAAGCATCCATTAAGGGAACTTATAATAATGATTACTCCAGATATCTTAACTTCATTTATGAGAGTTGTATCATTACTTATAAATATTGATAGCGGCCCAGAAAATGCAACAACAAGAAGCCCCAGCAACAAACCTGTAAAAAACGATGTATATATTGAAAACCTTGATACCTGAAGAAGTTTATCCCTGAGGTTTTCTGCCAGGTACTGACTTACAAATTTCGATGCCGTTAATCCGATGGCATCACCCCCGAAAACAACAAACATCAGAATGGTAGACTTAATGAAGCCATATTCCCCAAACGTTTCTTTTCCTAAAATGCGTGCAATTATTATGGAAGCCAACAGTAATGCAAAACGAGAAAATCCACTGCCAAGGACTGTCCAGAAGGCCCCTTTTATCATGGGGACTGAATTAGATCCGGCAATATTCCTTATTCGATGAATTACGTTAACCACTTTTTTATAAGTTGCTTTGCAGTTATAAGTTCTTTTCAACAAACTCAACTATGCGCTGAGAGGCTTTTCCGTCTCCATAGGGATTGTAACTCGTGCTCATTTGATGATACAACTCATTGTTCTTGAGCAGTTCTAAAACACCAGTCACTATTTTATCAACATCGGTTCCTACCAGCTTTACTGTTCCAGCCTCTACAGCCTCCGGTCGCTCCGTGGTTTCACGCATAACTAGTACCGGCTTTCCTAATGAAGGAGCCTCTTCCTGAATACCTCCACTATCTGTAAGGATAATTTTTGATCTGTTCATCAGCCAAAGGAATGATTCATATGGCAGAGGTTCAATCAGAATCACATTATCCAAATCACGTAGAGATTTATTTACAGGGTCCTGGACATTGGGGTTCAGATGCACAGGATAGACAATTTTCCCTTTAAACTGAGATGAAATTTTCTTTATGGCAGTACATATATCGTTAAAACCTTGACCAAAATTTTCTCTCCGGTGTCCGGTAATCAAGATCACTTCATTATCTCCTGTTAACTGCTTCAGACGTTCTATACCCGGATGATTTTCGATATTTTTAATGCGCTCAACACCCTCCATCAAGGCATCTATAACAGTATTGCCTGTAACGGATATGGCACCTTCTGAAACACCTTCACTTAACAGGTTGATTTTTGCTTTTTCAGTAGGGGAAAAGTGAAAATCGGCAAGCCGCCCGGTCAACTGTCGGTTCATCTCCTCAGGGAAAGGTGCATATTTATTGTAGGTACGCAATCCAGCTTCAACATGGCCCACTTTTGCCCCTGAGTAAAATGCGGAAAGAGCTGCAGCTGTAGAGGTTGTTGTATCTCCATGCACCAATACCAAATCTGGCATGAAAGCATCCATTACCTCCTTTACTCCTGATATGATGGCACTGGTTAATGAATGAAGATTCTGGCCGGGCTTCATTAAGTTGAGGTCAAAATCTACCTCCAAATCAAAAAAAGATATTACCTGATCGAGCATCTCTCTGTGCTGTCCCGTAACACAAACCTTCGTTGTATATGCGGAATGGCGCCTGAATGCTTTAACAACAGGCGCCATCTTTATAGCTTCAGGACGGGTTCCAAAAACAATTAGTATATTTTTTTTCATTCCAACATTATTAAGCAACTATAGAAGCCTCATCGTTTAACCATAACTTTTTGAAATTATAATAAACAATAATTCCATAGAGAGTGATAAAACCGGTTACACCTCCTAACAATACAGAGACTATCATTATAACCGCCCGGCGTGGAGACGATTTCTCAACCGGGACTTTTACAGGCTCAATAATTGAAAATGCCGGAGTCTCTTTTTTAACGGCAAGTCTGGCCTGCTCAAGTTGCTGCGCAAGCCCTTGATGCACACTTTGCATTAAAAGATACTCGTCATTTAGCTGATGAAACCGTAAACTGATTCTCTCCTCTACATAATTACGATGTGCATCACGGAACTGATATAACTCCTTTTGAATGTTATTAAATTGTTGCTGCACCTCGTTAAACCGCATTTCTACAAATTTCAGGTTTTCACTTACCTGTTTTGTTCTGTATTCAATGATGTATTGCTGCAATAATTCAACAGTTCTTTTAGCTATTTGTGCCGAAGCAAAAGGATCTTCATGCAAAACACTAACATAAACCAAACCCGTCCTGGTGCTTACTTCTACTGAGATAGCCCCAAACACATCTTCCATGTGTCCAAGTGTTTCTTTACCTACAATAACAATCTCTCCATCAGCTTCTGAACTCTCAATTTCATAAATAATATCTTTGGGAGGAAATATTGCATCTTTTATTGTCCAGGGTAAACGAATAGTATACCTTCGAACGAGTCGAAGCACTCCGCGATTTCCTTCCTCTTTTTTGTATTGATATAAAGTTAAAGGTTCATCGAAATTTTTAAATTTAAATTTGGTGCTCATTAACTCATGAAGGAATGGATAACTTCCTACAATATTGGGATACAAGTCCGGAGGGATTCCTTCAGCTTCACCAAACATAGATGCAAGATTTACCCCAGCCAAACTGGCTAAATTACTTATCTGCCCGAGGTCTTTCTGGCCTTCTACCTGTGGTAATAGAATTGCTCCTGAACTATATTTAACAGGTGAGAAAAGAGCGATAAACAATCCGGTAATTACAAAAAAAACCATTATGGAGACCACTATCTTACGACCCAACCAAACATTCTTTAAAAGGGCTAAAAGGTCAACTTTATCTCCATTCATTACTTTTCGGAAGTGTGCTCCTTCTGGCAGGTATTTTCTCATAATTTTATAAAGTAAGCTATATTTTTAATATAACCCATAAAAAAGGGCAGTCAAAAATTAAAAGGTGTTTTTATACCAGTGAATATTTAACTTGTCGGTTTGCCAAGAAGTTAATGGTCTCAACTGAAGGATCTACGAGGTAATTGGACTCCAAAGACTTTTCCATCAAGGGAAAATCGTCGTGGTGATCGGTTATTACAACATTTATACTGACACCTTTATTTGTCAGAAAATCTTTTACAAAACTTAGTTTATTCTCACGTATGTTCTCCTTCCACTCATCGATGTTTGAAATGGCTGAATCAGTAGCACATACCGCATCAAACCCAAAATATGTGCCGATTAATTTAGCATAGTGAGCAGGCGCAGCAGTTGCCATGCAGGTGTAGTATCCCTTTAGCTTATAATTCTGATACAAACTTACAACTCGTTTATTGGTGTGTACCATTACATTATCAACAAACATCTGAATGTCTCTTCTTCTTACAAACTTATTGCTTACGCCAAGTACTTTTCTTTTAAAGGATGAGTGACTTATGATACGAAATTTTCTAATGAGTAAGAGAAAGCCAAGGTATACGGCATTTTTAATCCGTAAACGAATTAATGACAACCGAAACAAAAAGAAATAATATCTTTCAAATGTATTCGTAGTAAGAAATGTTCCATCCAAATCCACTACAACTCCTTTTAACTTCATACTAACGTCTCCTGTTAATACTTTTTCTCCAATCTATAAACGTATACCAAGTTACAAAGGTTCAGGTTACACCTCAGGACTCTTTTTTTTGGTATCGAAAGACCAGGGAAACCTAATTAAAACACGATTATAAAGCAAATAATCGACATTTACCAACGGTTTTTTATGTGCTTTGGTGATGACGGCACACCGCAAATTATGCTCAGATCCATACTCGCCGATAAAATAATCAATTATATACTTTAAAGTGGCACCCGTATCAACGCAATCATCAACTATCAGAATGTTTTTAGGCCCACTCTCCAATAATTCCCTTATTTCGTGCCCCATCAGGATTTCTCCTTGTCGTTTTGGGATTCTGATTTTACTCATTAACTCCAGGACATGCACTTCCAAAACCCTTAAAAAATTAAGTACCGGATTTGGAAGTTTCCGAAGAATACTTTTTATATTTATTTTCCTCTTGATTTCTGTACTGCCTCTTGCAACCCGAACCTCACAGTAATGAACACTTATACGCTTACTTATCTCTTTGTAAACACGCTGCCCTACACATCCTCCTCCTGTGAGTACTCCTACTATTAAGTCCGGCTTGTAACTTCCTTCTATAAGGGAAGTTAACCTTCGGCACTCTTTATCGAAATCATCTTCAAGTAGAGTTTTAACCTTCATCCAATACCTGTTTATATAATTTATATGTTTCACGGGCACATTGCTCCCACGAAAATGTTTTGACTCTCTCTAGTCCTTTTTGTTGCATTGACAACAAAACTTCTTTTTCTTCTATCAATTTGTCCAATGCGGTAAAAATCTCTTCCCTGTCTCCGGGATTTACTTTATATGCTGCATCGCCTCCTATTTCATCACAGGATGTGGTATTTGAGGTTATCACCGGACATCCCGCTGCCATTGCTTCTAATATGGGTAATCCAAACCCTTCTCCATGACTGGCAAAATAGAATAACCGGGCACCATTATATAATGAATTAAGCTCTTCATTGCTCAAACCTTGAAGAACCCTAACTCCGGCATTCTTTCCAATCATTCCCGCAAACCTTTCATTGGGAAAAGCCGGATCCATTTTTCCCACTAAAACAAGATCAAGACCCTTCTGGTTGATGTTTCTGTCCAGGTACCATTCCAGTAAAACCTCAAGATTCTTCACAGGAGCAAACCTACCCACATACAAAAGATAATCTCTTTTAAGACCAAATTTTTCCAAGAGGTTGCTTTGTAACTCCTGCCGATCTTTTAAGTATCGGTAATTACCGGCTGCTGCCTCATAAATAACTTTAATGCGCCCTTTTAAAAACGGGTAATACTTTTCAAGCTCACTCCTTGTATAATGACTTACGGTTATTATATGGTCTGCCTTTGGCAAACTAAACCGGGATAATACATTGACTCCGGCTCTTAAACGACCCGGGAAATATTTTTTATGAGTTTTAAAAAGTATATCATGTATGGTTATTATTTTTTTTGCTCTGCATTTATAAACCGATGACAGATAATTGGTATGAATAATATCCAATCCATATTTCTTCGCAACCTGATGATATCCCCACAATACATTTACCGGTGTAAAGTTGGATAGCAGTCTGCCATGCATAAAAACACCTCCAGTTTTAACCGATCCAGGCAATTCATTTTTATTGAGCAGCACAATCCTGTCATCCTCAACAAAAGGCTTTATGGCCTCCAGTAACTGTGATGTATAGCTGGCTGTTCCCTGCTCAATTTTTGTCAAAAATCTGGCATCAAAACCAATAACCATCTACATTCATATTAACCTGTTATACGAAAAAATCATGTGCAAATAAGTTTTTTAAGCTATTGGTCAAAATAAGTTTCGCAAATCAAAAACCTTCATGATTATCAATGACACAAAACTGCCACCGTCTCCCGTTTTTATTGGGAAACCTAGCTGATTTTCCACTCATGTACGTTTCATCATTTGATTGCCAAAGCGCATGCTTTCAGATTCAGTTCAGTAAAGGCTATTCACAATATTTGCACGTAATTCAAACGTAAATCTTTAGCATAAATTGTAATCTTATTGAAAATAATTAACGCAAACCATATCCTCTCACAAAAAACCTCCTGCAACGACGCAAGAGGTTTCAAAAGCTATGCAAAAATATATAAAAGTTACTGTTTATTTTTGTAAGAGATGATACTTTCTTATCATTTAAACAAAAACATTTAATGCTCATGTTGTTATGTGCAGAATGGTGCGATATGATTATTCCCCACAAATGCAAAGATCAACATAGAATTTCTTAAAATAATCTGTAGAATTCGATGTCGATCAGCTCTAATACCTGAACTGTTAAAAATTCCTGTCGGAATTTTCTCACGTTATAAGAGCAGACAAACCTGTGCCAATCAATTACCAAACAAGACTCTCACAATACTATGACAAGAAATCTAAACACTGCCAACCCCCGCACCTCTTATACTATTTTACTATCTTTGACTAATTGATAAATAAGAAAATCACTTTACCATGCAGTTTGGTTCATTCAGGTCACTCCTTTTTTCTATTATGTTTTTATTACCCTGGACTGCAACGCACTCACAGAGCTTCCCGGTAGTGATAAATGAAGTCATGTCCTCCAACCTCAACACCATTGCCGATGAGGATGGCGACTACGAAGATTGGATTGAACTGCACAATCGTGGCGATGAACCAGTTAATCTGGAAGGCTGGGGTTTGTCCGATGACGATTTCAATGCTTTTAAATGGGTCTTCCCGGATGTAACCATTGGCCCTGATGAATACCTCATGGTTTGGGCTTCAGGCAAGAACCGTTTGGAAGGTGAATTGCATACCAATTTCTCAATCTCCTCAGACGGTGAGCCTGTTTTACTTTCCCACCCTGAACAGGGTGTTATTCAGTTTGTTCCGGCTGTTCCCATTCCCGGGCAGGTCTCTTACGGGCTAAATCCCGACCAACCCGGATTCTTTTACTACAGCAACCCCACACCCGGAGCACCCAACACCACCAAAGCTTATGCGGAAATACTTAATGCTGAACCCTTTTTCTCACACACCGGTGGGTTCTACACCGAACCTTTTGAACTCACCATTTCCACCGATATTCCAGGGGCAACAATCTACTATACGCTGGATGGCTCTGAACCAAATCCCGATAACCTGGATGGAACCAACTATCAGTATAAGAACAGATATCCGCATGGAGAGTTTCTTACAAGGGAAGTCAGAACATTTAGATATGAAGAACCTTTGTATATTTATGACAGATCTGCTGAACCTTATGAGTTGGCAGGCATAAATTCCAGGTTTACATCAGAACCACACCTTCCTCCGTCCAACATGTTCAAAGGCATCCCGGTTCGGGCCATCATCAAAAAAGAAGGCACTTTGACACCAAACCCAACCACTCACACATACTTTGTAACACCGGAAGGGGGCGAACGATTCAGTTTACCAGTAATATCTATGGTGACTGATGAGCGGAATTTGTTTGATTATGAGAGGGGGATATATGTGGCAGGGAAAATTGCAGATGATTCTTACAATCAAAATTCAACCTGGAGCGTATGGAGTCCGACAAACTACAATCGTCGCGGCACAGAATGGGAAAGACCCAATAACTTTGAATACTTTTCAAACAAGTCAGATAACACAGTGAATCGGACTGTTGGCATCAGAATTCATGGAGCGGCTTCACGTCATTCCCCTCTAAAGTCCTTTCGTATCTACGCAAGGTCATCTTATAGCAGCAATGAAATCACCTTTTTTAATGATTGGGAAGAGAGCATCCAAACAAAAAGAAGAATGATTTTGAGAAACTCCGGTCAGGATCTATTTCATACAATGTTTAGAGATGCTGCAATCCAAAACATTGTGAAAGGTCTCAATTTCGATACACAAGCTTATAATCCTTCTAATGTTTTCATAAATGGAGAGTATTGGGGGATTCTGAATATGAGGGGCCGAATAGATAAGCATTACCTTGCCGCCAAATACAACATAAATCCGGAAGCATTGGACATGTTGGAATATATGGTTCAATTGTATGTGATTGAGGGCGACTCAGACCATTATAACAATGTTATTTCATTTATCGAAAACAATGATATTAAAGAGATTGAGGATTACAAATACGTGCAAACCAAAATTGATATTGAAAACTTTATTGATTACAACATTACGCAAATATTTATAAGAAATACGGATTGGCCCGGCAATAACAATCTATTTTGGCGAGTCAACAGTAATCTCTCCGAAGGAAGTATATCTGACGGCAAATGGAGATGGATACTTTTTGATACCGATTTTGGATTCGGACTTTCCGGAGGCGCTAATGCGGTAGCGCATAACACCTTGCTTTTCGCAATTGCAGAAGGCACAACTGTATGGCCAAATCCTGAATGGTCAACGTTTCTTTTAAGGTCATTATTACAAAATGAACATTTTAGGATTGCGTTCTTAAATCGATTTGCTGATTTATTAAACACTTATTTCAGGGAGGAGAGAGTCATATCTGTTATAGATGAAATCAAAGCGTATCTTGAGTCTGATTTTCAAAACCATATTGATCGCTGGGGATTTATCGCCTCTCTTGCAGAGTGGGAGGTTAAAACAGATGTGATGAGATCTTTTGCAGTAAACAGACCTGCTTATCAGAAACAGCATCTAAAATCGTTTTTCGGCATCGATAAAATGGATTTACTATCTCTGAATGTGGAAGAAGCAGGAAGTGGAATAATTCAAGTTAATTCTATCATGCTGTGTGAATCAACTCCCGGAATAGATGACCCGGTATTCCCATGGTCTGGTGAATACTTTGACAAAACGCCAATAAAAATCCATGCTATTGCGAACCCGGGCTATAAGTTTTCTCATTGGAAAGGTGTTCCGGATTCCATTAAGTCAATGCGGGAAATTGAGATCATACCGGAAAGTGACCTCTCCATTACAGCGGTATTTAAGGAAGCCCCCTTAATTCAACTGATACACCATTGGCATTTCAACCAACTTGATGACAAAGAACATACTCAGGTCAAGGCCGACTGCTCCAAAACAGACCAAGTGGGTGTAATCACATACCCGGGAACAGGGAGTGGCTATATGGATATGGTTAAGAATGGCACAACTATCAATTTGAGAGAAGGAACCACTGAAGGAAATGCTTTACGGGTTAGAAATCCTTCCAAAGAGAGAAAACTGATATTCCACCTCCCCACTAACGGATATGAAGATGTGGTTCTTTCTTATGCCGCATCCAGAACCAGTAATGGTGCCGAATTTCAGGATATTTACTACAGGACTGAGGAAGACGGACAATGGAATTTAATAAAGGAGAGAAACCTCATCATCGAAAGTTATTATAAAATTTCGGTTGACTTTACGGATATTGAGGAGGTCAATAACAACCCTGATTTTGCAGTAAAAATCCGATTTACCGGTGAAAAGGCAATGAACAGTTCAGGGAATAACCGGTTTGACAATGTTGTGCTTGAGGGGTTTCCGGTTAAAAAAGAATCAACCAACCTGAGCCAATCTAAGGTTAAATACCATCTGAATATTTATCCAAATCCTGCCACAAATCATATAAATATTATCTCGGCAGAACTGGTACAGAAAATATCATTAATGAATTTGAATGGGAGAGTTATAAAAACAATTTATCCATTAAGCTATAAATCTGAAATCAATATTTCAAATGTGAGTGCGGGTATATATCTGTTGATGGTCGAGACAAGTAATGCAATTTCTACAAAAAAGATTGTTATTGATAGAGACTGAAACTAATAAAAACAATTATTTACACCACAGATTACAAAGATAAGCACAGATTTTCCATAAAATTAATCTGTGGAAATCTGTGGCATTTGCAGTAATTCTCTCCCGCTGCAACAACTCGCAAACCAACGCCAAATAGTTTCCATTAATGTTGCTCAATATGAGATGACAAGAAAGCCCATTAAAACACCCTTATAAACCGTTTGCCGATGCGCCTATAACTGCCATCGCTAATCCTCAATAATCAAGTTGATTTTGTCTTCTGTCAAAGCCAATCGTTCCGCTACCATAAATGGATGAATATGAGCCATCAGCACCTCTGTTAATAGCCCTTTGTTAATAATGTATTGAATTTCTTGTTTTAAAAATGCTCTTATATCCGGGTCACTCCCTTTCACTTCTTCAACAATGCTCGTTCTATTATCAATCACATAAATGATGTCTTCTATATCGTGGCTTGTGCGGTAGTCTTTGCCACGATTGTTGAAGGCTTCAAATTTGGTGGCCAGGTAATAAGGAGCCGATAAGATTTTTATTTCCTGGTTCTTGGCTTTTACTGTCCAAAGGTTATTAAAGCCGGGTTTATACCAAGAGTTAGACGGGCCAAACGGACCATCTTCCGTAGCCATAATATCCACTGGAATGTTTTTGTATTTGTAACTGCAAATGGTGTGACCAAATGGATCGGGCTGAAAGCCGAGTTCTGCTAATTTTTCTTGTACCTCTTTCCAATGGTGCAGATTCACAATGTCCAAGGTCATGTCGATGTCCTGTGTGGGACGTATTTCCTCAGCGGCGGGATCATCGGTATATAAACTCACCACAGCACCACCTACAAAAACCATATTTTCCTTTAGGTCTTTTAGGGCAGCTGCAATTTCTGCTACTACAGCAATATTTATAGTTTTATTCTCCAAGACCAAATCGCTTTTTAAGTTCAGCCACGGCTAGTTCTTTTTCTCTGGCACGCCCTATGCGTAACGCATCAACCAAAGCCAGAAGTTCGTGAATGCTTTCATCTTTAATCGCAGCTTCAGGTACAGATGGATACAATGGTAATATGCTATGGCCACGAACGGTTCCTTTGCCGTAAGGCCATACATAGTTTTCCTTACTTAAAATCTGTTTATTTAGTGGAGCGGCTGAATGTGCCGTAGGAATACCACGCACTACAGGTCCGGGTTGTACCGGAAAAACATAACGCAGTCCATATTGTAAAAACTCCATCAGTGCCATTTTATTGACACTTTTCCCTTTGGGTTCCAGCAGACCGGCAAATTTTGAGCGGGCAATAGATTCACTTACCACCGACTGGCTCAGACCCAATGCTTCTGCCATTGGTTTTTGATTCCATGATGTATTGTTCTCAATGATGATTTTGAGTAAAAGCAACACATCCTGCGGTTTTATTTGCTGACTTTGAGTTTTCATAACACAGCATTATTGCGTATCGTGATATGCAATATTAAGTGTTTTTTTTGATAAAACATTATTATAATGAAGAAAATATCGCGTATCGCGATATTCGATATATATTAGTTCAGCTTGAAGAATTATCTTGCTAGTATGTTATAGATGCGTCCCGATAAGATCGGAATTAGGTTTTAGACAGATAGAATAGTTGAGAGAGACGATTAGACATATCTGATTGCCTGTTTAATCTTGCCTGTCGGTCTGTACCGATAGAATCGGGATAAAAATCTTTAAAACAGATTTTATGTAAATTAAACAGTTACTTAGAATAAACAAATGTTCACCACAGAACACACAGATAAGCACAGATTTTTCATAAAATTAATCTGTGGAAATCTGTGGAATTTCCTCACGCTGTAACAACACGCAGACCAGTGCCAAATAAGTACCATTGATACCACTCGCGAAAACATGACCGGCCAACCCTCCTATTAAAAAATACTGAATGACCAAAAACCATCCCAGGTGATTACCTCGTGGAAACCGGAACAAGGTTCTAAACAGGCCCCAATAATATAATACGGATCCCAGTATCCCACCAAACAGAAACATATCCACCACATCCAGCTCAGTAAAAGATGTTGCCGGATTAACACCGCCTAACATAAAATTATACCAGCTCCAATTCTCCAAGACTAAAGGAACTCTCTCAGCAAAGAGAACGTCCCGCGCAGAGAAAACAAGTGTAATCAGTCCATGTTTTTCTGCTACATTTTGCATAAACACAATAACCTCAACAAAAACAACCAGATAAGTAATGAGACTAAATGCTATTAGTCCTGACCAAATAAAGAATCGGCGATTAATCTTAAAATAATAAATGTAATAATAAAAAAAGAACGAAATCATATATATATATATTGCCTTGGCACCCAATAATACAGAGGCTACTAATACTCCCCCCAACAAAATGAGATAAAATGGCTGTTTTGATTGTACCCATTGATGCAATAAAAAAACAGCTGCCAGCACATAAAAAAATGTAGCTTCATTCGGAGCTAGAATCAAACCAGAAAATCCGAAACGGTGATGGTTGTATGCCCAAAACAATTTCCAGTTAAACATAAAAGCCATTATCACAACGAAAACCTGAATTGTAATCAGAATTAAAAACAAACGCTTTAATGCATTTAATGTCTCATTAGGAAGCTGATAAAACAACCAAAACAGCAGGAAAGGAAAAACAAGCTTAGAAAAACGAATCAGCCATGTATAAACCCAATCTTTTTCCTTAAAATCAACGCCAACAACAAACACCAGTGCAACAAAAAATATCGCTGACCATAAATTTATGGATTTAAAATAAGTAAAAACAAACAAGGTAGTAACTAATAACAACACTCCACCTCGGCTAAATGCTGATAGCCGGATGAAATAGAGCGACTGAATAAAAGCATCGCTTTTCAACAAAACATTTAAAGAATCGGTAATAAAAAACAATAGCAGCATCCCAACCAATGGAACAGCTCCTACCTTTCTAAAAAGAGTATATGAAAGACTTTCTTTACTCATTTTGTTTTTTAAACCTCGACTTTAAAACCAATAAAATAAATTTTGAATTACCCACTAAATAGCGCTTCCACATCCTTCCCGGCTCCTGAACAAACCGGTAAAACCATTCTAAACCAATTTCCTGCATCCATTTAGGAGCCCGCTTTGTAACTCCTGCTACCACGTCAAAACTACCCCCTACTCCCATAACAAACGGAACTTTCATTAATTTCTTATATTTATTAACAAAAATCTCCTTTTTCGGTGAACTCATGGCCACGAACAACATATTTGCTCCACTTGCAGATATATCTTTGGCAATTTGCTCCTCTTCATCTTCTTTAAAGTACCCATTGCGATAGCCTGCAATAATATCAGACGAATACTCATTTCTAAAAATATCAACCACTTTCTCTACCACCTCCTGTCTGGCTCCAAAAAAGTAACATCGATACCCATGTTTATGAGCCATTTTAACCAACTCCAACATCAAATCAATACCAGCCACCCTGGCAGGCAATGCTTTCCCTAAAAAATGAGAAGCCCACACCACCGACATTCCATCAGCATTGATCATATCAGCATCCAAAACCGACTGTCGCAATGCGCTATCAGTTTGCATTGACACAATCTTTCCGGCATTGACTACCACATGTTGAGTAAATTGATTTGAATCTATTCGATTCTTGATAAAATCCAAAGTTTCGGACATGGATAGTGCCTGAACGGGGATATTTAAAACGGTTTTAGTTTTTGTCATAAGAGTGGTCAACGTTCTTGAATGTAACTATTTACTAATAGTTAAAATTATTAATTAGCCGATCGTACTTTTCAAACATTAATTCAATGCGAAACTTATTTTCATAAATTTTTCGTGAATTACGACATAATTTGTAATACTCTTCTTTGCTCAAATTACCTAAACTATTCAACACTGATATTAAAGATTCCATATCATTTGTGATGTAACCATTATGGTTATCTATACAAATTTCAGCACAAGCTTCACAACCATCTGCACCTCTTGTAATAACAGGCCTGCCAGCCATACAAGCTTCAATTAAAGTAAGACCTAAACCCTCCTTTTCACTATAAAGCATTACGAAATGATAATTTTCAGCTAACTGTGGAATATTATTTTGAAAACCAATATAAGAAAAGTTCAATAGCCCTTTTTCCTTAATAACATTTATAAGCTCATCTTCCTGACTGCCGGAGCCTGCAAAATCAATCTTGATTTTCTCACTTATCTTACCTGCTAATTTTTCCACAATAAGCAATTGCTGCTTTACTTGCTCTATTCTCCCAACAAATAGTATTCTAATCTCTTGGTCAGGTTGATAACTTCGTAAATCTATTTCATTTATTGCATCTGTTAATCCGTTATAAATAACCTCAATTCTTTTTTCATTTACTTTGAAATAATTTATCAGGTTTTTTTTTACGGCATTTGATACTCCAATTACCCTGTCTGGAAAAAAGGTAAAATTTCGTTTGTCATTAAAAATACTATGACTAACATGAATCAATTGATATTTAAACCAAAAAACTTTGCGTAATACAAATAATAATGAAGTTATCTTTCTGCTATGAGAAACTATAATCGTGTCTGAAAAAATCTTAATGTTTTTCAATCCGATCTGAGCATACTCCCCGACAGGAATACTGTTTTTAAAAGCAAATGAATCGTAATTATTAAGGCCTGCTACTCTAGAAGTATAGCCCCTTTCTAAAAAAAAAGCATGAAGATTTTTGATAATTATTTGGGCTCCGCCAATCCTGTCAAGTTTGTCGTATACTTGTATAATTCTCATATATTGTTATTAATAATCTTATTCCGAACAACAACCAATTGGTTTGAATCAGCAACTTTATCTCAATTGTCCCGCTCCGATTATAGTATTTCATTAAGGAAGAATTCTGCCAAATGCGCAGGAATTAATCTCCAGAACTAAACTCTTACAAAATGAATAGTTGTTCGGTAATACTTTCACAAATCACTATACTTATCCCATAATAGACGAAAAGCAATCTCCTGAAAATCTATTTATAGCCTCATTAAAAACCACTTGTTTGCTTTAAATATCGCTTGAAAACTTATGTCTTATCGATAATCTCGTTACGCTCAGTAACTATTGATCGCATCAAATAAAACGGAACAATATACATCATAAATTTAAAAATAGGATAGATAAAAAAACATGAAGCTAGAAAAACACATGCAATAGCGTAAAATAAATTATGCTTTCGATATTTCATGTAATTATAAAAATAATCAAAAAACAAGAATATGAAACTCAAAAACCCAAACTCAAGCATAAACACCTGTATTTCTGCAGAATCTCTCTTACCTGGTTCAACCTTGTTAGTTACATGAACACCTATGTATCCCAATCGATTTTCTTCAATCCCCACATAAGGCCAACTACCAAGTCCAAAACCAAAAAACTGTTTTACGCTGCTCTGTCTTGTCATAAAATCATAGGTTCGCACTACTGGAAAGAATCTTGACCCGTAATTCACTGCCGTTGAGGCATCAACTATTTGATTACTTGACTTTCTCTTGTCATAAACACGGCCAGCAAACACTAATGCTATAATTAGAACCAGAGAAAACGTGGTAATCAACTTCGTTTTTGAAATATACCTTATGTTTTGAGGTGCTTGTATAAGTAATACTAAAACAACAATTGCAATAGATGTATAAGAGGCATTAAAATAGAAACATACAAAAGACAAAAGAATTAAAACTTTATATTCAAGAATTTTCCTTTTTAGAATCATTGCCAAAAGCAACGTATTAAAACTAAAAACAATGGAATACCAATTGGGCTCAACAAAAAATCCCCTCATACGAGTTGCAAAAGAAGCATCAACCATATAATGCTCTACTTCATAAAAAGACAATTGAAACCCAAAAATTTTAAATAACAAAAATTGAAAAAGTCCAGTTGTAACCATGATCCATTGAAACATAATTACAGATTGTTTTGATATGGAAGAATGTTTCTTAAAAAAATAATAAAATGAAATAAGAGCCAGAAAATAATACAGCAGAAGCATAATTGCACCTGGAAAAGCTTTATTTAAAATAAATTGTAAAAATAAATATCCGAAAAAAGGAAGTATAGACCAATTGGTGCGAATGAATGCTTTCATTCGTCCAATTGATGTTGGATGAGCTACGAATTCTATTCCTAATATCAACAAAATAAAAATCAATCCAACATGCATTCTAACACCTAATAAATCAATCTTTAAAAGGGAGTCAAAAGCAAATGACATATAGATGATTTCGTGACGATTAAAGGTTTTTAACAATAACACCATTTATCGTTTTCTATGGATTAAATTTCTAAGGAATGTTGTTTCATCTTTTGACAACATAAAAAAATAAAACAATCCTATTACGATTAACAAATTAATGCCACTATACAATATCAACTCTAAAATACTATTAATTGATACAATTTCTTTTAAAGCTATCCCAAAAGCAATAACAAGAATTTGAACTATCACTGCAGGAATTAATGCGTCAAAAAATTTAAACAGACTAACATTTAAGTATTTCGATGCATATAATGGTAATATTAAAACATTGAGTATAATACTAAATACAGCACCGCTTATTATGGGGGCACTTATTCCTAATTTTGAATACTTTAATAGGTACACTGTAACCAAAATATGCAAAACACCAGATAACAAAGTCAAAATCCCGGGAACTTTCACTTTGTTATAAGCAGTATTCAATGCATATAAAGGCCTAATAGCCTGTGACACTGAAAAATGAAAAATCATTAATTGAAGAAAGGGGGCTAAATTAACATAGTCCATTCCTAACCAGAAGTAAAGAATTTCCTTTGCATAAACAACAACTAAAGAACTTGCAAAAGAAATGAAAATACCCTGATAACGTATCGCTTTAAATAAAAAATCCTTTAGTTCATCAAAACGCTGTTGAGAATACTTTAGAAGAATGATAGGAGAAAAGACCACACTTAAAATAGTTGCTACACTGATTAGAACATTGTACCATTGTACAAGAATTGCATAACGTCCAGCTGTTTCTAAATCAATCAGAAGATTGACTAAAATAACATCTGTTTGACGAAATATAAGAATGCCAGTAGCATTAATTAGTGTCCAAGAAGATAAGGATATTATTTTTCTTACTATATTTTTATCGTAATCTAAAAATCGAAATTTATAAAATGGCATAAATTTCTTTAATACAAACAATGCGATAGTACTAGATATAATTGCAGCTAATAAATGACTAAATCCAACAGAAGCAAGTGATTTATTAATATATAGCAACACAAAAATGGTAAGCCCCATCTTTAGAACATTCCGCAAAATATTGATTAATTGAACTAAATCCAGACGGTTTTTCGCATAGGCGGGGCTAACAAATACACTTGTAATCATTATCAAAAAAAAACTCAATATGATAAATAAAAACAAATATGAAGATGAATTATAATGCTCTGCACTAACATCAAATAAACTTCCAGAATTAATAGAAAGGTAGATTAGGAGTGGAGATATTAATACAAAGGATAGAAAATAAAGAATGAGAGTCGTTGTAACAGTTATATTAGCCTTGTCATTATCTTCAGAGATTAAATAAACAGATACATATCTATTATTTGCCTGATTTAAACTCGACGACACAATTCCCATATAAAATGATATACTTATGGCAATCTGTATTACACCATATGCAGAAATTCCAAGTTGAGCAATTAGAAAAGGGGTTAATACTATTCCATATGCTATATTTACAAAAAAATTTAAAGAATTAATAATTAAATTTTTTGTGAATTGTCTTTTACTCACAACGATCCTTTTTAAAATAAATCTTGGATTTCAAAGAATGCATTTTACCAATACAAAACACAATATGTAATTGCGAAAAATGATCAAGTATATATTAAATTACTACAACTTCTCTCTCAATTCTTATCCCAAACTTTCTGAATATAGAATCTTCTATCTTTTGAGCTAATTCGTCTATATCCATGCCGACACCATTTCCATAATTCAAAATCATGTTAGGTCTCTTCACATCGACGCCAACATTATTAACCCTGACTCCTTTGAATCCGCAATATTCTATTAACCAACCGACTGATATTTTAAATTCATCATTTTGCATTGGAAAATAGATAACATCTCTATTGCTCTTTTTGATCTGATCAAGTTTATTTTTGTTAACAATAGGACTTTTATAAAAACTTCCAACATTTCCCAAAACTCTATAATCTGGGAGTCTCCTTTTTCGGGTTCTGATTATGTTTTTGCGAATTGTTTCTAAGGAAATTATACCGTAGTCAGCAGTTAGTTTTCGAGCCTTATCCAAGTTTAATTTTGTTATCGATTTAAAAATAGATGGAACAAAATCTAAACTTGAGGTAGACCAATAAGAAAGAGTGGTTGCATTAGGGTTTTCACGGAAATACTCCACTCTCCGTTTAGGTAGTTTACATAATCGAAACTTGACAGACAAAATTATAAAACTTCTAAATTCATTAGTTTTAAAAACACTATTTCTATATGAAAAACGACAGTCTGAACAAGGGATATCAATAAATTCATTTTTAAAAATATCATACCCTCTGACTGACAATATAAAATCCTTAGCCTCAACCCCATATGCTCCTATGTTTTGGACAGGAACAGCACCCACAAAACCAGGTATATATGAAAGATTTTCAATTCCATATAATCCTTTGTTTACACAGTATTCTACAAAATCATCCCATACCAATCCCGCCCCTACTTCAAAATCTACATAATGATCGCTTTCATTTATAATTTCAATAAATTTTATTTTTGGATGGAATATAAGCCCTGCAAAATCCTTAGTAAATAAAACATTACTTCCCCCTCCTAAAATAAAAAATCCATTGCTATATAAATCTGATCTCTCATTAACAAATTGCTCTAATTCTTGCTCATTCGAAAAAGAGAAATAATACTTAGTTCTTATATCTAACCCAAAAGTATTTAGATCCTTAAGACAGTAATCCAGCTTCAACATATAATTTTTTGAATACTTAAAACGAAAACTATTTAACATTAAAGCTCTTTCATCAAAGCGCCTTTAATAAATTCTAAAGCATCTATCCTCCTGTTTTCCAATAAGCTATGAGATTTATCAAAATCAATATATTGTTCTATGATCGCATCTGCATCCTGTTCAGAGTAAACCACTCGATTCGCTAATTCAATAGAAGTTAAGAACTCCATAAACCTTGCATTTAGTCCCAGTTGCGCATGGTTTTGATTTGGAACAGTAAAAAAAGTCCTTTTAAACAATACTGCAAATGCGGTTCCATGAAACGAGTTTGTTATAAAATATTTGGCATTTCTTATCCTGTTAATCCAGTTACCAGGACCAAACATATATTCATGTTTGTCCGGCCCTTTAAAATGATAACCCAGATTTACTAAAGGCAATCCTGTTTTTCTTTTTAAGTACTTTGCCAGTTCATATAAATTCTGGTCATGCATACAAGAATAGACTGCTATATACTCTTGCTTATAACACTTATTTGGAGAAACTTTAGTATAATCATCGCCAGAAAGCAATAATGTGGGATCTAAAACAACAGGAGTATTTAATTCAAACTTGCAATTAGCTATAAATTCCGAGACATAGTTTTCTCTCACAGATATACTATCAAACCTTTGAATATAAGGACGTGCATCTTCAAGAAACTCTTCGGATAGTGGAATATTTCCCATACTAACTGCATAGCCAACTTTAACAGATTTCTCAGGAGCAAACGAAAGAAAATATGCTAAATCTTGTTTCATTATTCTTTCATTCCAGACCTGATCGCTCCCAACAAAATAATAATCAGCAGCAGGTAAAAGTTGCTTCATTTCATCAATACTGCTAAATTTTCTTTTTGTTAGATTTAATTGACGTAGGAAACTGTTAAACGTAAAACTCATAATTCGACGCTTAATGTAGCTCAATAAAGTTGGCTGATTTTTCATTGTTACCTTCATCCATTCCGGAACATAGTCAATAACGGATACAACAACTCCCAACCTCTCTAAAACAATTTTCAACGCATACAACTGTAATACAGCACCATAATTTGTAGCTCTTTGATAAGCGAGCAAATATGCTTTCTTCTTCTCCATACTTCAAACTAAAATTTCTTAGTTAGTTTTATTTAATCCCACAAAAATCCAATACCACCCTATCTGTAGCACCTTTTGATAAGTTAAGTGTTTTAAACTCATCATGCGCCACCAAAAAAGCTACAATATCAGCCTTCTCATAAGCTTCTTTATAATCAGTCAACTTAAATACTTTGTGCTCCTTGATATTGGGTTCCACAAAATAAATTTCTTCGTTATTGCTATTTTGAAGAACTTTCTGAGCAATATATTTGGCAGGAGATTCCCGCAAGTCGTCAATATTGGGTTTAAAGGCCAGCCCCATAATGGCAACAGAGGCTTTCCGCCCATGCTTTAGCTGGAATTCCAGGCGGGCATTCTGAATTTTTTCAGCTACCCAAAATGATTTATAGTTATTGATTTCTCTGGCCTTTCCAATAATTTGTGATTCCAATGGATAGTCTGAAACAATAAAATATGGATCAACAGCAATACAATGGCCACCCACTCCACAACCGGGCTGTAAGATATTTACACGCGGGTGTTTGTTGGCCAATTTGATCAAATCCCATACATTTATATCTGCTTTATCACAAATAAGTGATAGTTCATTGGCAAATGCTATTTGCACATCACGGCTGGCGTTTTCTGTGAGTTTACACATCTCGGCTGTGCGAGCGTTTGTTTTATGCAGTTCGCCTTTTACAAACTGACTGTAAAAATCAATGGCTTTTTGAGTCGAGGCTTCATCTACTCCACCAATTACACGGTCATTATGCACCAACTCGTGGATCACATTGCCAGGGAGTACTCGTTCAGGGCAGTAAGCAAGAAAAATCTCTCCTTTTAAGTCAGGGCGTTCATTAAAAATGAGTTCCATCATTTTTTCTGTAGTGCCAACGGGGGAAGTGGATTCAATAATAAACAGATCGCCCTTTTTTAACAAGGGTATTGTATTGCGGGTTGCAGCCTCAACAAAGGATATATCCGGCTCATGGTTACCTTTGAATGGAGTGGGAACAACTACCAGATATACGTCTGCCGGTTGTACCGTGTCATAAGCTTTTAAGAGGCCTTTTTCAACGGAAGTTGATACATATCCTTTTAAATCGGGCTCTACGATATGTATTTCACCACGATTAATGGTTTCTACTACGGATTTATTTACGTCCATACCATTTACTCGGATGCCGGAGGCGGCTACCAGGGCGGATGTTGGAAGGCCGATGTAACCGAGGCCTAGGGTTGAGACAGTGATGTTTTTATTCATGTGTGTATTTACGTTTTTTACCACGGATTTTATGCAAAATGAATCTGTGTTATCTGTGGTGGTATATTTTCTTTTTACCACGGATTACGCAGATTTACACAGATTAAAAACAAAATAATCTGTGGGTATCTGTGATATCTGTGGTGGTATCTTTTTCTTCACCACGGATTACGCAGATTTACACAGATTAGAAATAAAAATAATCTGTGGGTATCTGTGATATCTGTGGTAGATCTTCTCATTTTACCACGGATTACTCAGATTTACACAGATTAGAAATAAGAATAATCTGTGGGTATCTGTGATATCTGTGGTGCATCCTACAAAACTAACCGTTTAATTCCTTTTTTCAGGTCAGTTTCATTAAAGTTTATCAACAAACCCAGTTTTTTATTAGAAAGCTTTAGATAGGTTAATACCTGTGCAGTATGAATAGCTGCAAGTGCATCAACCGATTTAATTTCGATTATTATGGTATCGTTAACCATCAAGTCAATTCTGTACCCGGCTTCCAGTTTTATTTCGTCATACACAACCGGGAGAGCAACCTGTCTAGCAACTGAAAACCCATTTTTGGAGAGTTCGTATTCTAGACAAACTTCGTAGGTTGATTCCAACAATCCCGGACCAAGCTGGGAATGTACTTTATAGGCGCAGCCGATTATGTCGTAGGTTAGGGAGTTTAGGTTCATGCGTATTTATGTTTTACCACAGTTATTTTTCACCACAGATTAACACAGATACCCACAGATTATAATTAAAAAGAATTTGTGAGTATCTGTGGGTAATCTTTTTTTTACCACGAAAAAATGAATAATCTGTGGGTATTTGTGATATCTGTGGTTAACTTTTTTTTTATTCACCACGCATGACACCGATTGACACAGATTATTTTGTTTCAATCAGTGGGGTATCTGTGGCCATCTGTGTAATCTGTGGTGCATCTTTCTTTTTATTTCAAGAAATCAACTATCCTTTGCGCCGCTTTCCCATCTCCATAAGGATTATGCAAAGCACTCATGCTTGCATACCTCTCCTTATTGCTTAACAGATCAAGTGCTTCTCTTACGATCATTTCTTTATTGGTTCCCACCAAAACTACCGTTCCTGCATCCACTGCTTCAGGGCGCTCTGTTGTATCACGCATTACCAGCACGGGCTTGCCTAAACTGGGGGCTTCTTCCTGTACGCCTCCACTATCAGTGATAATAAGCTTTGAGCGGTTCATCATCCAAACGAATGCTTCATAAGGTAGCGGGTCAATTAGTTTAACATTATCAATTTTCCCCAATAACTCTTTCACCGGTTTCTGCACGTTGGGATTCAGATGTACCGGATAGATGACCTGTCCATTAAAGTTCTCAGCAATCTCTTTGAGAGCTGCACATATATTCAAAAAACCGTCTCCAAAATTCTCACGCCGGTGCCCGGTAACCAGCACAATTTCATTATCTCCGGTCAACTCTTTCAATGAATCAATTAATTTATTGTCGCTGACATCCTTTACCCGCTCCACGCTCTCCAATAAGGCATCAATCACTGTATTTCCGGTCACAACAATGCTCTCCTCCTTCACCATCTCATTCAGCAAATTCTCTCTTGATTTGGAGGTTGGAGCAAAATGGTAATCTGCGATACGACCTGTTAACTGGCGATTGATTTCTTCGGGAAAAGGAGCCAGTTTATTGTAGGTTCTCAAACCTGCTTCCACATGCCCCACCTTTGCGCCAGAATAGAATGCTGCCAATGCTGCAGTTGTAGAGGTGGTTGTATCACCATGTACCAGAACCACATCCGGCTGGAAATCTTCCAGAATTGGCTTTAATCCATTAAGGATGTCGCCGGTTAAAGAGAACAGGTTCTGATTGGGTTTCATCAGGTTCATATCATAATCAGGCTGAATATCAAAAAAATCCAATACCTGATCGAGCATTTCCCTATGCTGCGCGGTAACGCAAACACGGGTTTCAAATAATGCACTTTCTTTCTGAAAGGCTTTTACAACCGGTGCCATTTTGATGGCTTCCGGGCGGGTTCCAAATACAATTAAAATTTTCTTCATTTTTTATTTATTTCACCACAGATTACGCAGATTAACAGAAATTATTTGGTTTCCAATCTGTGGATATCTGTGATATCTGTGGTAAATTATTCTTTATATATTTTCTTGTTTATTTTACCACAGATTACGCAGATTGACACAGATTATTTGGTTTCCAATCTGTGGATATCTGTAGTGAAATATTCTTTCTTTTACATGAGAGATAGTCAATTTTTAAAGCATTATACATTAACCCAACACCTCCCAATGACCACCTTTTGCGGGGCCGACGCGATTGATATATCCTGCGTCCTTTTAATAACTGATATTTGTTTCAATTTTTCTTACAGAAATACCCAACATTTCAGATAATTCCCTTGCCGTTACATAAGCATCTTTGGTCATTAACTCAATAATTTTTCTTTGATTCACCGAAAGTCTTTCACCGACCTTTTCGCTATACACAGTTACCATAAACCCAACTGAAATATTTTGAAACAGAAGCACTGGCAACCCTGCATCTATAAAGTTATTTATTACTCGTTGAATTCCTGATCCATACTTTCCGATCAAACCTATGTCTTTACAAAGATCAGCTATCAATTTATTTCTAGGTGTTGAACGGTATCTGTTATTTAGCAAATCATCTACCGTGATATTTTTAGGCAAACGGCCGGGATTAAAAAATTCAATCCGGTCATCAAAAATCTTCACTATAGAATCTGAAGACAACCGGCAGACGCGATGAACAATCAAATTGGTCACTATTTCCCGGATAGCATTCAATGGGTATTGCCATTTTTGAATGTTTCGGGCTTCACCTGTAATAATAACTTCCCTATTGATGTGCTTTTTTACAAAATCCAATACCTGCTCTATCTGTTTCAGAACATCTTCTTTAGTCCGGCTGGAATCCTTTATTGTTATTTCATCCTGAAATCTACCGAGCTCTATAGTTGTAAGAGCCGAAACCTTATTCTTAAATAACAGGTAGGCAGCATTTGTAATGTCCTGTCCCCGAACCAAATCATACTTAAATAAAAACGAAAGAGGATCTTCATTGATCGTTAAGTTACTGATCTTCATGCTTTCAATAACCGCCTGCACTTTCTCCAGATCAATGTCATTCAGTTGATGATTTAAATACAATAATCAACCCAAGCCACGACTAAGTAATAGGTTTTAATAATAATGGTTTGTTAAACTTGACTATAGTTTATAATAGCGTTTTTATTTTCAGAATGTCTGACAAGGGCAACCTTATGGGACAGGGATTAACACCCCGGTCTAAACTCTATAAGAACAAGGAATTAAGCTGCCCTTCACAGGGCGAATATGAAATACATCGCATCAGCCCAAGGCGTTGCCTTGGCCTGAATTAGTTTAGGCCTTCAGCCTGTTGGAAGACACAATCTCAATACGCAGTATTGTTTTAGGTTGTATTAAATAAGGCTTTCAACATTGGAAATACTTTTGGCATTGATTTAGCGCACAGACAAAGTATCTTGCTTATTGCAACGCCACGGAGTGGCAGATTATTTCAACCCAACGGCAACGCCTTGGGAGTATGCGCAATGAAAATTTACGTCCTGAAAGGACAGATTAATTTATAAATTAATATTTAGTTCTGAAAGGTGGAAAGAGGGACTCAAGAATATGACCAAAATCAATTGGGCCTCCGGAAATAAGATCGCAAATTTAAACCGTAGCCTTATACTTTTATATCTACTTGATTTTCACGCAAATGCAAGAATGATTTGCTAGGCTCGCAACCTACTTATAATCAAGCATTTGTCATTGTCTAACATCTAAATTCTAATCCCGGTGCATCGGGACTAACGATCTATTGTAATAAGCATTCCGATCTTTTAGAACAACAACAGGAATTGTCTCATAACAAACTCCAAACCATTAAACCATCAACCACATCCAACCTCACTTTCCTCAATCCCTCTCTTAATTTCCGGTCTCCGGTCTCCGGTCTCCGGTCTTCTGTCTCCCCTTTCCACTCCCTACCCTTCATACTCATTCAACTTCGCTTTCAGGTTTCTCCAAATCATCATCCCAAACAAAATTCCCAATCCGATAAATCCCCCAAGAAAAACTGAAACAATCATGATCATGGATCTTCGTGGAGCGCTTCTTTCTTTGGGAACAACAGCAGGTTCCAGAACTTTTACCACCGGGGTCTCCTCCTGTAGTTTTAGCCGTGCTTCTTCCAACTGACGAGCCAGGGTGTTATAGATATTAAATGCCAGATCGTATTCGCTTTGCAGTCGCTGCTCCTCAGTTTGTGCCAGAGCGGTCATCTGTCCACGGCTGGCATCTCTGAATCGCGCCAATTTTTCCTGTGCAATTTCAAATCGTTTTGCTGCTTCTTTATGGCGTGCCTCTACAAAATCAAGATCTTCTCGAGCCTTATCGGTTTTATACTCCAGGATGTATTCCGATAACAAGTCGGTAACTTTTCCGGCCAGATCCGCTGCTAAAACTGGGTCACCAGCATTAACCGTTACACTAATGATTCCTTCACGATTTATATCTAAAGAAATACTATTTTTTAATCTGCCAATAACTCTCCACTCCTCCTGAGTCAAACGGGTAACGTGACTGCCTGATTCTAAGACAGCTACATCGGGTTCTTTCCCCACTCTCTTGATCAGTCCGATGATGGTACGAGGTAAGCCTATGGTATAAGCTTTGATGTATGACATTACCGAACCTTTTCCCGGCTCCGAAAAATACTCATACAGCGTCATTCTTTCACCCAGTTCAGGAATATAAGTCTCATAATCCATCAAAGATTTCAAAAATGGAAGACTATGCACAATTTCGGGATAGTATTCAGTGGGAATGGATCCGGTTTCTACCCCTGCAGATATGTTTCCAAATCCAAACTGAGATGCCAGTCCACCGAGGCTCCCCAAACCCGATCGTTTCCCGGTTTCAGGAATAAGTTTTACCCGAGAGGTATATTCTTCAGGAGAAGTTAATGCTATCACCAATCCCAGCAGGATAAACACACCCACCGTTTTAATGATCAACAGTCGTCCGTTCCAGATATGTAACCCCAGTGCCACCAGATCTATCTCATCATCTTTAATGATGGGTGGCGGACTCTTTTTAATGTCTTGATTTTCCATAAATATGTAAGCCGTGAACTTTAAACGTTGAAGGGTTTCACCCCTATGATTAACACCTAAATCCCCCGGGGGACTAATCCTAGCAAATGCTATATAACCTAGTATTTTAAAATAATGAACTCTCTTTAATCACCCCCCTTGGGGGGTCGGGGGGTGAAAACGCCTCAAACTAATCTAAACATTTGAATCCTCTTCCCCAAGGAA
>NZ_FUYV01000008.1:0-14532 GCF_900168165.1 Alkalitalea saponilacus | reverse complement strand
ATCAACCATCAACTTAAAACCCCAATCTTCCGTTTTCCGGTCTCCTGTTTCCGTTCTCCAATTATTATCCTTCAAACTTCATACAATCAACCATCAACTTCAAACCCTCCTACTCCTCTTTCCTACCAAACCCTCGACATCGCCGTAATCACCACGGCTGTCATGGATACCACCGAAGACATGATGGAGATTCTTTCCCCTGGTGTTAACCTGGGGCGTTCCTCTTTTTGAGGGATGATGATTTCAGCCCCCGCGGTGACATCCGGGTTGCTTCGAAAGAAAAGGAAGTTTCTTCGCGCAGCCACATCGCCATTGGCATAAACGACATAGGCATGTCGTTTACGGGCATTTTCTGCAAAACCACCCGATCTGTTGATGTAGTAGTTTAGGTTACGCCCATCCCTGAACCTGATTTCCGATTCACGCAAAACTCCACCACGAACACTTACTGTTTGAAGCTCTGAAGGTATTCTGATTACATCTCCGGTTCTCAGAAACAGGTCATCTTCACTCCCGGGATTCTCTAAGATGCGGCCCAGATCTATTCCAATATATCGCTCGGTCACATTTTCCAGTTCAATCACATCATCCGAACCTCCCTCAATATCAACTTCAACCCGTTCCAGTTCAATGGTCTGACGCAACAAAGTGGCGCCTGGCATGAATGCTTCATGGGTTAGTCCCCCTGCTCGCTGTACTAAATCAGAAATGCGCTCATTTCTGCTGGTCAGCACATATTCTCCAGGATACAACACCTCTCCCTCTACATTAATGGTCACCTGTTCACGGTAGTCGGGTCTTGCCCTGACAAAAATCTGGTCAAAAGGTTTTAATTCAAAGGAGGCTGCCTCGCTTCTAATGCTCAAATCCCTATCAACAGCAAAAATAAAAGTTTCTGCCAATTGATGGCCTCTCTGTAAAGGAGCCGCATCACCAATCACTCGTCTGTTTACTTCAATACGAGCTTCCGATGCGGCCGAAGTAAACCCGTTTGCCACCAGAATGAGATCTTCCAGGGTCATCCCTTCACGGAAATCGTATGTATTTGGAGTCTGAACGGCTCCCCGGATCACCACATTCCGACCTTCCCGCATCTCATGAATGTCTTTTATGATCACCTCATCCTCGTTTTGGAGGGAGATATCAAAAGCTTCGGGATTATTCAAAATGTTATCCACATTAAATGCCAGAATGGTGAAATCAAAATTATCGGTCAACCTGTTGATAATAGCTCTGGAACGAAACGCATCGGGTTTCACTCCCTCTGCTTTCTGAAGTAATTCAGAAAGCATCAATCCCTCTTCTCCTATTTCATATTCTCCCGGACGCCAAACGGCTCCGGAAATGGAGACCCTGTTAGAGAATCTGTCAAGAATCTGATCAACAATCACAACGTCACCGTTGCGCATGGTAAAGTGCTCAAATCGCTCACGATTTACACTTAAAATTTCTCTTTCAGTTTCAGTATTGCGGTGAATTCGAATCTGTCTCACATATGCAGAGTCGGTAAAACTGCCTGCATAATTAATTAATTGAGCCAAAGTCTCGCCGATTTTGACTTCATACAGTCCTGGGCGTTTAACTTCACCTCTCATTTCAATGCGGTTGGCATAAGTTCCTACGCGGATGATGTCCTGATCCTGCAGGCGGATGTTTTGACTCTGGTCTCCGCTAATAAGGAAGTCATAAACATCCAGAACTGCCACCTGTCGGTTCTCTCTTATGACCTCAACATTTCTGAAAGAGCCTATCATGTTTGGACCACCTGCCTTATACAAGGCATTAAATACGGTGGCAAGAGATGATACAGTGTAATTACCCGGTGAATTAACCTCTCCCATTAAGGCCACTTGAATACTTCTAACCCTGCCGAGACTGATGCGGGCAAATGTATTCTGACCTGAGTCTCCGGGACGTAAACCACGGTATATTTGCTTTAGCTTGTCCATGACACGCTGTTCGGCTTCTTGTATGGTTAATCCATGAACGTACAACGGACCCAAATTATCAATGGAAATAGTTCCCTCACTGGAAACTTCAAGTTGATAAAAATTTGTCGCGGCCCCCCAGATATCAATAACCAGTTCGTCACCTGGTCCCAGACGGTAATTCATCGGCGTTGGCACGTGCATGGAGGGTTCAAAACTGAGCATTCCTCTTTTGAAGATTCTGGCTCCAAAAATCTCCGGTTTATCACTCACATCTCTATGTACCATGCTCCATAAGTCCTGATCAAACAATCCGGACTCTTCAGTTCCCACTCTTTCCCGCGCCCGTAATGCCGGTTGCTCCTGTGCAGCGCCCTGCATGGTGCGTACTCTGGCCATTAACTCCTGCACCACCGATGCAGGCATGCCTCGCTCGCGGGCCATCATCATAGCCTGCTCAGGTGAAATGCCCTGAGCTTCGCCTCTTGCAATAAAAGATCTTAACTGAGCATCACTGACATCTTGTGATCTTACACCTGACAAATCATGCATATTAAGTCCTGATTGTGCGGCAACAGTTTCCGATATTAATCCTGAAAGCATCGTAAATAGCACAAAAGAAAAGATGGTCAGACTGCTTTTGGAAGTCCTAAAAAATATACGCCACATAGATTATATTTTAATACAGAAATTTGATTGATCAAGTACGAAGAATGGTAAATATTTATAATGATTATCGCGTTTATTTGCAGAAACACTAAAAAACGTCAAATGAAGATAACAGCGAAACGAAAAAACAAAGCTTCGGTTAATTGGTTTATAAGAGAACGAGTGTCAAGTTAAATCTGAATGATCTCCCTCGTTTACCCCTAGCCCCCAAAGGGGAACACCAAACGCACTATACTAACTCGTCATTTAAGGTTGACTTAATACGAGGCGTATAAGACATAAATTCTACCCCATAAGTTTAGCACAGCAGCGGTCTAATCAAAGCAATAATATTCAACATATTATAAGAAACGGCATTTCCCGATTAAACACACCTCCGGTATTGTGAGTCACACAAAAACGGCTGCGAAGTTACCATAAAAAGCTCAAAAAAGGAAACCGTTCATCAACAAAAACAATCAGTTCCCAATCTGATTTATCACAGTCACAATGGTCAATGCCAACGACGATACTCCACTACCTATTGCAATCCAACCTGTTGCAGGAATAGGGGTACGTGGTGGTTTCTGAGGAATCACAATTTGACTTCCCGGCATCACCGTGGGATAAGAACTAAACAAAACATAATTTCTTGTAGCGGCCGCTGTTCCGTTGGGATAAATGACATAAGCTTTCCGTCTCTTAGCACGTAACCCAAAGCCTCCACTCTGGTCAATGTAGTACCGAAGACCTTTTCCTTCAATGTAGGGCATGCTGATTGGGTTGAGAACTTCTCCCTCAACCTGCACAGTTTGTAACCTGCGGGGTACAACCAGTTCGTCACCATCCTGAAGATAAATATCATCGCGACTGCCGGGTCGTCGTAATGCTGCTTCCAAATCAATTCCGATAACGCTAAAGTCCAAACCACTAAAAGAGACCCTTTCATCTGACTGCTCAAGAGATTGAGTTAATGCATCTGCTTTTCCCTTTCTCCGTTCACGGGTCAGCATGGCACCAGGCAAATAAGCCTCAGGGGTTAAGCCTCCGGCTCTTCGGATTACATCCGAAAGCCTCTCATTTCGGCTCACAAGTGCATATTCCCCTGCATACATAATTTCTCCTGAAATTCTGATACTGGACTCCTGAACAAATCCGGGTGCTCTACGAATAAAAATCTGATCGTATGGTTGCAGCAAAAAAGATGCATCATCATTATGGAGAGTCAGCGATCGGGGAATGGTAAACTGAAACAAGTGTCCGGTTCTTTCAGATGTAGAAGCAGCCTCTTGGTAGGTCAAACGCCTGGTAACCTCAACGTAACTCTCGGATGCAGACTCCTTTAAACCTCCTGCAAGCGCGATCGCGTCGCCAAGCGTCAAAGCCTCACGGAAATCCAATCGACCGGGTCTCTGTACTTCACCAAAAACCCTAATGGTGCGTGCTTCACGCATATCATCAATTGAAGAGATGGTAACCACATCCTCCCTGCGTAAAGAGATGTCTTTATCCCCACTTATGACAGCGCTTAAATCAAATGCCACATTGGAATAACTCAAATTCTCGTTGAGTCTCAATATCATGCCCCGTTCCATGAATGCATCTTCCCTGAGGCCATCAGCACGTTCAATCAACTGACTTAAAGTCAAATCTTTTGTCAGCTCATAGGTACCCGGACGAAAAACAGCTCCGTCAATGGCCACCCTGTTTGCAAATCGGGATAAAATAGCTCCAACATAAAGACTGTCGCCATTCTGCGCATAAAAATCATCGTATTGATCTGCGAATACATCCCGCACTTCAAGTTCTCTTCCCGTATTTCGATGTAATTCAATCCTTCGGTTATAAGCCTTTTCATCAAACCCACCTGCGTATTTAATCAACTCATCAATGCTTTCACCCTCCAGGGTTTCAAATAAACCGGTTCTAATGAGATGCCCTCCTATACGAACCCGGTTGCGAACTGTGGGAACCATAATAATATCACCGTCCATCAAATGGACATTAACTTCGCTGTTACCATTGATCAGATAATCATAAACATCAACTTTTTGAAGCACCTCTCCTTCTCTAATGACCCTGATCTCTCTGAACGATCCTCTCAGATTGGGGCCGCCGGCCAGATACAAAGCATTAAATGCGGTAGATGCTCCCGGCAATGTAAAAGTTCCCGGTGCGAAAACCTCTCCCACAACATTAACGGTAATGGGCTTAATTTGACCTAGTTGGATATTTGCGAACGTACGAGGCTCATCTGCCACCATATCCCGGTAAATTCTTGATAGTCGTCTGAATATTCGCTCTTCAGCCTCCTCAAGGGTAAAACCACCTACAGGTATCGGACCAACATTAGGAATGGTAATATTTCCGGATCTGTCCACAAAGAGAAAGTAGGTCATCTCGGAAACTCCATATACGTCAATGATAAACTGGTCACCCGGCCCTACCAGATATTTTCTTGTAACGGGGTAGTTGATTCCCGGCTCAAATGTAAGGTTATCGCTGTTAAAAAAATGAAATCCAAACAACCTTGTTTCCTGCTCCGAAGGGACAAAAAATGCTTTTTTTGAATAAATAACAGGTTGCTGATCAAAACCCGAAGCAAAATCCTCCATTGCCATCGACTCTCTGGTTTTCATCCGTTCATCGGAGATTGTTCCTGCTCCCAATGTTCTGATGCGTTGACGCAACATAGATATCTGAGATTCGGGAACCCCTTGTGAGCGTGCGAGAGCAAGCGCCTGTTCTTCAGTCAGCCCTCGACGTTGCATTTCGTCCAACAAGCGTTGAACCTGTGCATCACTTAACGCAGAAACATCAACCGAGGCAGGGTCAATTTGCTGTGATTCCACGTAATTCATCCCTATAAAAAGCAAAACAACAAAAAGTAATATTCTATACATATCAAAACTGGTTTTTAAGAGAAAATGCATGCCAAAATCAAAAACGCAATTTTTTACGAAAAATTGCCAAAGAACTCAGCAATATAACCTAATGTGAACCCAAAACTTCCACAGCCAATTTTATTCTTTCTACACACTCCTTTTTCCCCAGAATTTCGATGATGGTGAAGAGATCAGGACCAAAAGCACCTCCTACTAACGAAAGACGAAGTGCATTCATCACATTTCCAAAGTTCTGTTCCTTTTTGTTAATCTCTGCCGAAACCATTTCTTTTAAAGGTTCAGCTTCCCAAATTTCTGCTGAGTCAAACAAATCGGTTAGCTTGAGGATGAATACAGGAACGTCACCTTTCCAACGCTTTTTCACTACCTTCTCATCATATCCCTGCGGTTTCTGAAAGAAGAACCAGGTTTGCTCCCAAAGCTCTTCAACAAAATTGACCCGCTCTTTAACAAGACCAACGATTTTTTCTACGAGACTGAGATCTGTTTCAATACCTTTTTCAGCCAAAACAGTTTTGTAAAGGATAGCTAATTCTGCATCTGACTTTTTAATCAGGTATTGATGATTGAACCATCTGGCTTTGTCAGGATCGAATCTGGCGCCGGATTTGTTTACCCTTTCGAGGGTAAACAAGTCAATCAACTCATCAATGGTGAACAATTCCTGCTCCGTTCCGGGATTCCATCCCAATAAAACAAGCAGGTTATTCACCGCTTCCGGAAAATAACCCGACTCCCGATATCCCGCCGAAACATCTCCATCTGGAGAAATATATTTCAATGGAAAAACCGGAAAGCCTTCCTTATCCCCATCTCTCTTACTCAGTTTGCCTTTCCCGCTGGGTTTTAAAATCAGTGGCAAATGGGCAAATTCAGGCATGGTTTTTTCCCAACCAAATGCCCGATATAACATAACATGCAACGGCAATGAAGGCAGCCATTCCTCTCCTCTGATTACATGAGTAATTTTCATCAAATGATCGTCGGTGACATTGGCCAAATGATATGTAGGCAGCTGGTCAGCAGACTTAAACAAGACTTTATCATCCAACGTACTTGTATTAAAGGTTACCTGACCACGTACAATATCCTTAACCGACACATCTACATTCTCAGGCATCTTGAAACGGATCACATATGGCTCTCCTGCCTCTATCCTTTTCAGGGTCTCTTCGTCTCCTAATTTTAAAGAATTATTCAGCCCCGACCGGTTGTGGACATCGTATGCAAATGTTTTTTTATCAGCCTCATACTGGCTTCTTAGTGCATCAAGTTCTTCGGGTGTATCAAAGGCATAATATGCCCAACCATTATCAATTAGCTGTTGTGCATATTGCCGGTATATATCTCTCCGTTGCGATTGTTTGTATGGCCCATATTCCCCTCCTTCACGAACGCCTTCATCAACTTTTAAACCCAACCAGCTTAACGACTCATTGATATACTCTTCAGCGCCAGGCACAAACCGTGTACTGTCTGTATCCTCAATTCTAAGTATAAATTTTCCGCCGTGCTTGCGTGCAAAAAGATAGTTAAACAGGGCAGTACGAACTCCTCCGATATGAAGAGGCCCTGTTGGACTTGGAGCAAACCTTACCCGAACATCTGTTTGATTCATGATTTCTTAATTTTGATTGCAAATATAGTTAAATCTGTGACAGCTGCCCGATTAAATTTAATGATATAGAGTATCATTTCATTGGAGTTTAAGTCTCAAGATTTTTGTTTTTAAAACATATTTATTACTTTTATCACAGTATAGATAATGCTTGAATTCTGCCTGAAATTCTCAAGAGGCCCTTTTTCACTGCGATATTACATTCTGATATACAATCTTCCCGACCAATTATTTTCACTGTCACTGACAAATTAAATGATATGAATTCAGTTACAAAATACAATGTACTCTCCTACATATGCATAATGGCTATTTTCTTCCTTTTGCAGATACCAGCAAAGGGGCAAAATAGCCAGTTCACAATAGTTCTTAATGAATTGATGTCGTCAAATTCAAACACAATAGCCGACGAAGATGGCGACTTTGAAGATTGGATTGAAATCTATAATTATGGAGACGACCCGATTAACCTTAATGGATGGGGATTATCAGATGATGAGAATAATCTTTTTAGATGGGTTTTCCCTGATGTAACCATAGCACCGGGAGAGTATCGTATCATATGGGCTTCCGGAAAAGATCGCAGACCAAACGACGGAGCAGCCATCAGTGGTTTGCGCAGAGATGTTTATCAAAACATCAGCGGCACAAGTGTTGATGACCTTATAAACAGTCCGGATTACCCTCACAGCCCCTCTTTTTCCGAAATAGTTACCGAATATTTTGAAGCTCCCGTAAATGTTGACGACCACTATGGACAGCGCATGCATGGTTTACTAAAACCGCCTGCAACAGGATATTATACATTTTGGATTGCCAGTGACGACAACTCTAGACTTTACATCAGCAGCCATACGGACCATAGCGATTTAACAAGAATTGCTTTGGTTCCGCAATGGACCAGCAGTCGCCAGTGGGATAAATATCCGGAACAGCAATCTGCTCCGATACACCTTTTAGAAGGAGAATACTACTATGTTGTTGCTTTAATGAAAGAACATGATGGCGGAGACAATCTGGCTGTCAGATGGCAGCTGCCTGATGGGGCCATCGAGGAACCTATGCCGGCATCCCGTTTCTATCTGATAAGTGATGAACTGCATACCAATTTCGCCATCTCTTCGGATGGAGAACCCATCATTTTAACAGAACCCGAAGGAGAAATTGTTCATATGGTTCCGTCAACGCCTATTCCTACTGATGTATCATTGGGATTGAACCCCAATGAAGATGGCTTTTTCTTTTTCAACAACCCAACTCCGGGAAGTGCTAACACCTCCACCGCATTTTTAGAAATCATTACTGACTCACCCGTTTTTTCACATACAGGAGGCTTTTATAATGAATCATTCGATTTGCAGATAACCAGCTCTCACCCTGATGCAACCATCATATACACGCTGGACGGGTCGGCTCCCGACCCGTTAAATGTTGGAGGGAGCAGTTACCATTACAAGAACAGCTACCCAGATGGAAATTTACTTACCAGAGAAACCAGATCCCATATATATGATGAACCGCTGAATATTTATAACCGCTCCTCTGAGCCATACCAGTTAGCTGGTATTAACACTCAATTTGAAGCATCTCCAAGGCTCCCTAATTCTAATATATTTAAGGGAACTGTGGTGCGAGCTATGGTTTATAACGAAAATGCCATAACCACAAAATCTGCTTCCCATACTTATTTTATATCTCCGCAAGGAGCTGAAAGATACTCACTTCCTGTGATATCAATTACCACCGATGAGCCACACCTTTTCGATTATGATTCAGGAATTTATGTGGCTGGTAGAGTTGCCGATGAATGGTGGGCTCAAAACCCCGGAGCTGGCTGGAACGGAGGACGTCCGGCCAATTACAATCAGAGAGGAATAGAGTGGGAGTACCCGGCCCATTTGGAGGTTTTTCCTGAAGACGGACAGCCTGTGTTTAGTCAAAATATTGGCATAAGAACCCATGGAGGTTGGAGCCGCGCCAACCCCATGAAATCGCTTCGGTTTTACGCCAGAAATCAGTATGATGATTCAAACACCTTGAATTATCCATTCTTTGGAAAGCTTCAGGCCAGAGGTAATCCGAATGCAACGGTTGATCAGTTTCGCCGGTTAATCATAAGAAACTCAGGCAACGATCATTACAGAACCATGTATCGGGATGCTCTTATGCAAGAGCTGGTTAAACACCTTCCGTTCACCATACAGGCATATCAGCCTGCTATACATTTTATAAACGGTGAATTTTGGGGCATCATAAATATCCGTGAACGATATGATCAGCACTACATACATTCTCATTACGGAGTTGATCCGGAAGATGTTGTAATTCTTGAAGCATGGGGTTCGGTTGACATAGGATTGCCGGCCGACAGTGATCAGTTTTATGAAATTCTCAACTATGCTGAGAATTTCAATCTTAATTTCCCGGCTCGATATCAGTGGGTTAAAGATAGAGTAGATATTGAAAGTCTCGCGCATTACTACGCAACTCAAATCTATTTTTACAATACTGACTGGCCACAAAACAATATGACTTTCTGGAGGAAACGTGTTGACTCTTATCAACCCAATGCAGCATACGGTCACGATGGACGTTGGAGATGGATGATGTATGATGTCGATTTTGGAATGAACCTTTATGGGAATCATACTGCGTCGAATGGACTCAGCAGGGTTATGAGCAGTAATGCAAGTGATCCATCATCTCGGTTATTCAGACAGCTGTTGGGAAATAACGAATTCCGGGACTATTTTATTAATATCATAGCCGATCATCTTAACACCTGTTTTCAACCCGATCGAGTCCACAATTTGGTGGATGAATTCAATGACATACTCGCTCCTCACCGCAGCGAACACTGGAACAGATGGAGACATGGAACCGATACCGGTAACGACATTAAAACATTTGCAACGGGTAGACCCAACTATATGCGTTCTCATCTTCGTTCGCAATTTGGATTGGAACAACCGGCAAATCTCACCGTAAATAGAACCGGAGAGGGTGTTGTAAAAGTTAATTCGGTTATTATTGATGAAAACACACCCGGCCTTGAAAACGCCCCTTCTCCATATCCATGGTCTGGCATCTATTTCAGAAACACACCCATTCAACTTTCAGCCATTGATAAGCCCGGGTACAGATTTTTACGATGGGAAGGAAACATTCAGCCCAGCCAGGCTAATTCACGAGAGATTCAACTCACAATAGCGCCTAATGAGAATGCTATATCGGTTACAGCTGTATTTGAACAAATACCTGAACCAACAATAATTCATCTGTGGCACTTCAATTCTCTCTCAGATGATATATTCGAATCAGTGCTTTCTGATCTATCAGAAACCGAATCTCCCGGAAGAATTTTATACTCTGGTGAGAGCGATGGATACATGGACAGGGTAACTGATGGCTCTTTAATCAACCTGCCTGGCGAAATTCATCCGGGTTATGCTCTGAGAGTCAGAAATCCATCCGACACCCGAGAGTTGATTTTAGAAGCACCCACGGACGGTTTTAAAGAAATAGTGTTAAAATATGCCGTGAAGAGAACCGTTAATGGTGCAACGAAGCAAAAAATCTGTTATCGCACTTTGGAGAATGGCTCCTGGACAACCATTGCAGACAATATATCTGTTCTGGAAGATTACAGGCTTGTAACGGTAGATTTTTCTGAAATATCAGGAGCCAACAACAACCCGGAGTTTGCTGTAAGAATTACATTTACGGACGAAGCAGCCGAAAATGATTCCGGGAACAACAGGTTTGATAACATCACCTTTTCTGCCAGAGATATTTCAACCAATTTAAATGGCAGTTTAAAAACCAATAGTTTTAATGTTTTTCCGAACCCGGCTTCAGATTTCATCAACATCATATCAGCAGATCCAATCAAGACGGTTGCCATCTATGATATTAATGGTCGGATTTTGAAATCTTTTAGAGAGGACGATTTTAGCAATCAAAGAAGACTCAATCTCCATGGATTAGCAAATGGGATATACCTCTTGGAGATAGTCACAACAAAAGAGAAAACAACGGAGAAATTAATCATCCGGTGAGATATTTAAAAGAGAAAACTCCCCGCAATGGATTGATTTGAAACGAAGAAAGGGACTGCCATTTGGCAGTCCCTTTTCCATTATATATGGCACATCAAATCATCCACATTTAGAGGATCCGCAATCCTGACAAATCAGACATCCTTCCTGGTAAACAAGATTATCGGAACTACAGTTCTCACAATGACCTTTTCTGGCCTTGGTTCCATTAGGTATGTATTTTTTCAAGGCTCTTTCAACACCGTTTTTCCAATTGTTGATGTTCTCATTATCCAGTTGCAATCCGGCAACCAAATGAAGGACATCCTCAATTTGCATACCATGTCTCAATACTCCGGAAATGAGTTTTGCATAGTTCCAAAACTCCTTATTAAATTTATGCGACAGACCTTCTATGGTTGTTTTATAACCTCTTTTGTTGACATATTGAAAATCGTATCGAGAGGTTTCATCTTCCTCAATATTCTTAATTATACTGCCTTTAAGCACCGATTTCGGCAACAAAATCCCATCTTCGTCATCAGCCAAACCTGTGAAAATTTCGTAGGGACGACCATCTAACAGACCTACAAAAGCAATCCACTTTTCTTTGTTGTTTTGAAAACGAACCACGTCTGCTTCTAATACCTGAGGACGCTTTTTGGGGAATTTGGAAAGATCATCCTCTTTTTTCTCCTTGTTTGACACCAAAACTCCTGCACGAGAACCATCACGATAAACAGTAACACCTTTACAGCCACTTCGCCATGCTTCCACATACAAATTACCAACAAGCTCTTCAGACGCATCAGATGGTAAGTTGATGGTCACACTGATGGAATGGTCAACCCATTTTTGAACCTGACCCTGCATTTTTACTTTGCTGAGCCAATCCACATCATTAGATGTGGCCTTATAGTATGGAGACAAAGCTACAAGCTCATCAAGTTCTTCCTGCGTATAGTTTTTGTTGGTTTCATAACCACTTACTTCCATCCATGTTAAAAACTTATGATGGAAAACAGCGTACTCTTCCCAGCTATCACCTACTTCATCAACAAAATCAACTCTCACCTGAGGATCGTTGGGGTTTACTTTTCGGCGTCTTTTATAAACAGGGAGGAAAACAGGTTCAATACCACTGGTTGTTTGCGTCATCAAACTTGTTGTCCCGGTGGGTGCAATGGTTAACAAAGCAATGTTTCTGCGACCTTGTTTTGACATTTTTTCATACAAAGCGGGATCGGCTTCTTTTATGCGTTGAATAAATGGGTTACTTTTTTCTCTCTCTGTATTATAAATGGGGAAACTTCCTCTTTCGCCGGCAAGCTCAACCGATGCACCATAAGCAGCCAAGGCCAGTGCTTTATGTACCTCAATAGAAAAATCAACCGCAATATCACTACCATATCTCAACCCTAAACCGGCAAGCATATCACCTTCTCCTGTAATTCCAACTCCGGTACGACGTCCTTCAGTGGCTTTTCTACGGATATTTGCCCAAAGATTACGTTCTACAGCTTTTACTTCTTCAGTTTCCGGGTCATTGTCGATTTTTTCCAGTATGGCATCAATCTTTTCTAACTCCAGGTCAATGATATCGTCCATAATTCGCTGCGCATATCCAACATGTTTGCGGAACAGATCGAAATTAAATTTGGCTTCTTCCGTGAATGGATGCTCCACGTAAGAATAGAGATTGATGGCGATTAACCGACAACTATCATATGGACACAAAGGAATTTCTCCACATGGATTTGTGCTGACAGTGCGATACCCCAGATCAGCATAACTATCAGGAACCGATTCTCTGGTTATGGTGTCCCAAAACAAAATTCCGGGTTCTGCAGATTTCCATGCATTGTGCACAATTTTATTCCATAGCTGCTGTGCATCTACTTCTTTACTGTATTTAGGATTTTTTGCATCAACAGGGTATTGCTGAATATAAGGCTTTTCCTCCACAACGGATCGCATAAAATCATCATCAATTTTCACCGAAACATTGGCACCTGTAATTTTACCAGGCTCCATTTTTGCATCGATAAACTTTTCCGAGTCCGGATGCTTTATTGATACGCTTAGCATCAATGCACCCCGGCGTCCATCTTGGGCTACTTCTCTGGTTGAATTTGAAAACCGTTCCATAAACGGGACGATACCTGTTGAGGTCAATGCAGAGTTCTTTACGGGCGACCCTTTAGGCCGAATGTGCGACAAGTCATGCCCAACTCCACCTCTTCGTTTCATCAACTGTACTTGTTCCTGATCTATTTTCATTATTCCACCATAGGAATCTGAATCTCCATCATTTCCAATAACAAAACAGTTAGACAAAGATGCAATTTGAAACTCATTACCTATTCCGGCCATTGGCCCTCCCTGGGGAATGATGTAAGTGAAATTTTTAAAAAGTCCGTAAATTTGCTCTTCAGTCATCGGATTAGGATAGCGCTTCTCTATTCGGGCAACTTCTCGTGTTAAACGCCAATGCATTTCATCCGGTGTCAACTCATATAAATTGCCGTCAGAATCCTTCAAGGCATATTTATTGACCCAAACACGGGCAGCCAGTTCGTCTCCTTTAAAATATTTTAGAGCCGATTGAAAGGCCTCTTCATTGGTATAGATTTTCAAAGTACCCGAATCAGTACTTTGGCGCATTTCTTTTACTTCCATGATGACTTGTTTTTTATAATCGTCTGTTAAGATGTTGGTTAACTTTTGTGTTTTTGAAAACAATCGTGATGGCAAGTTAGGAAAGGTTATCCCTTTTGGCAAATTTTTTTTATCAACAACTGCATAAAGTTATCCATTTCGAAACCCTTTTAGCCTGTTTTTCTGCTATTTATGATTTTTAAAAGATCGAAATGTTTTCCAAAATTAAAACTTTGCAATATTTATGCTTTTTTTATTTCCATATATTGGAAATAACTACTGTCTTGATAAAACGACTTATACATTGATTAAATCACTCTTCACAAACCTGGAGTTAAATTACCCGAGATCGTTTTTCCATATAATGGAAAGCTATTAACAATGGCTTCTAGTTAAGGCTATATGCTACGATTATAACCAATAGGCTCAAATAGGATCCTTATCAAATGAGACATAAACATATTTAATTTCATTCGATAATATCAATAATTGCTTATGCACTTAGAAACTGACGTTACCTATCTGGATATTTTGCCTAAGGTTCTGTTTTCACCACATAAGGCACATAAGAGTACAGGAAAAGGGAGACAGGAAACGGGAGCGAGTTTTCGTAATGCAAATTAATACATAATTAGATATAAAAACATAATAAAAACCGCTGGGAGTGTCGCCGTAGGTGACAAATGTTGATAGAAATATAATAACCATCTGACACGCGGCACGCCGGAGGTGTGCAA
>NZ_FUYV01000063.1 GCF_900168165.1 Alkalitalea saponilacus | reverse complement strand
AACATTGGACTAATCCAAGAGCCAAACTCAAATGCTAAATCTTTATGAGCATAAGTCCCTCCATATCTGCCTGATTTGGAAATTAGTCCTATTGCATTAGTTGCCTCAATCCATTTTTTCGGTGTTAAATTGAAACTGTTTAATCCAGCTTGTTTTCTAAAGGTGTCGAATTCGACATGTTTAAAATTCGGGTTATTCAAAGTCTCCCATAAGCCAATGAATTCTACAGTATTACGATTTCGCATCCAATTCCGAATATGGTCTGTACCCTCTTCGTCTCTTACCATATCAGTCAGGCAGATGTAGTCTTGCTCGTTTTGTTTAACTATAGAAATGAGCTTGTTTTCAACTTCTATCTGAGATTTACTTGTCATATTGTCTAATCAAGTTACAACTTCTACAAATATACAATTCAATTTCAAATTAAAAGGTTGGTTCTTTGGCTCTTTCAATGAACGGCAACGGTCACATATATGAAATGTTGGGGCTGCGGTGTGCGTCTTTGTCTGCCGTTACAAAAGTTGGTGCGGGGCAGAAAGGTTCGTATAAACACCTAAACCCCAATATTTTATATATGATGTTAGCAAAATGTTGTTCATTGTTCTCTTGGGATATATCCATTTTTTTTCAATTCAGGTATGATAAAACCTTCGTAAAAATCAATTACTTCCCTTGATTTTTCAAAATCAGAAGAAGATATATTTACTCTTATTATTACAGTAGCTTTATTATCACCTCCCCCTGCACTCCAAAATTTAGTGTAGCCGATATTGATATTATTAATAGAGTTTTTATCAAAGTCTTTAAATTTTTCAGTAATTTCTTTCTTTATATCATTGTGATTTAAACCTTCAACAATCTCTCTTACATTTTTCAATACAATATCCATGCTGTCTTTCGTTGTTTCAAGCTGTATAGAACCACTTGAAGACATATTAAAATAGCAACTTGAAAAACTAATTAAAGCCGTTCCTAATAAAAAGATTATTCGTTTCATGTTTATTAAATTTTTACTAATTCATTATTGTTCTCGATTTATATTTTTGCTAACGGTTCTGGTATAGCAAAAGTTATTCACTTACTTCATAAATTCCTAAATCATTATTCCATACGAGTTTATCTTGATTGGTAGTCCAAAAATTCAGCCACCATTTTGCATCCTTTGTTTCGTTAATTTCTTCATATCCAAACAATATTCTTAAATATGCAAAAGTATATGTGTCTGGATTACAGTAGCTAGCCGAAGAACCTTTTTCCTTTGGCATTTCATCTAAATTATATACATTTTTTAAACAGTTTTTTGTGATAGCGTCTTTAGTAGCATTGGCTTGCAAGGAAACGACTAAGGCTTCTACCGCAGTTAAGCTACTGATTTCTGGAATTTTTGCATTTGGATATTCGGTTGGCTTAAATTCTTCGATTGTTTTATTTGTTAAAAAGTCCAACCACTTGTTTTTTAGATTTTCTAGTTCTTCGTTGGTGGTATTTATATTCACATATCCAAAATTTTTATTGGTTAGATTTTGAAGAATTTGATTAGCTCGACCCCCAACTTTAAATAAATCATTATAAATTATCAAACCTTTTCCTTCAAATATTATATCTCCACTGATTATTCTATCCCAAATTATTAATCGACTGGTTCCCTTCAATTTGGTCTCTTCAATATTTGTAATTTGTTTTGCAAGCTCCTTTAAATAATCGGTATCCTCTTTGTAATTATTTATTGAAGCGTTCAAAGTCAAGAAAACGGAACTCCAGCTATTGTCTTTTGTGTTTTTTAAAAGAAGTTCTGAAGTTGTAAGTTTCTGCGCTTCATCATACATTTCTCTTGTATAATTTTCAATATTCTGCTGACTCCAAGAAGTTAATAGTTTTTGAGAATAAGAATTTTGACAAATAATAATTAAAAACAATAGGAGTGTCAATTTCTTCATCGTTGTTTTTTTATAATTTTTGCTAACGTTTGGCAATATGGCAAGAGGCGGAATGCGGGTGTCGTCATTATCTACCGTTACAAAACTTGATGCGGGGCAGTGCGGTTCAAAAAAACAGA
>NZ_FUYV01000022.1 GCF_900168165.1 Alkalitalea saponilacus | reverse complement strand
TACAATGTATATTATCAATACTTGACTGAAAAGGGGGTTGGTAATGCATACAAATGAATAACAATCAGTTTTTTTGCCGCCAAGTAAAACCCTGTAAAAGTTAGTTCCTGATTCAGGATGAATTAAATAAATGTCGTTACAATGAGAGAGTTAACAAAGATACGCCTAATTGGAGATATTTTTCTCATACCATTGATCCAAAGTACTAAGGGACAAAAGGTTTCTTGACCAGAAGTTGTAAAAAAACTTCCATACAGCAAAAACTACAACAAAAGAAGCTATAAACAGCAAAACAAAAATATTGAAAACCAAGGAAACAGCATCACCATAAGCTGCGACATCTTCCTTATGACGCTGACTGTCTGAACGGATCCCGTAAGAACTATTCCTAGCCCTATCCAAACTTCCACCAATATCCGAAAAGAGGAATCCTGCAATGCGCGATAAAAGATTGCCGCGCCCAAATTTGTGGTATCTTTTTTCCTCTAAAAACAAAGGTACTTTGCTGGCGAAGAAATACAATACGATACCTGCAATGTAGATTGGCATTATGTAGGGGTAGTCAGCATAAGCTTCCATCATTCCTGCAACTACAAAAGCTGCAATAATGATCCACCATGATCCGGTAAAAGAACGTTTCAACTTCTCATTATACAAGTTCTTCATATAGTTAAACTGGCGGACAATATCAGGATCATCAATATTTAATCTTGTATTGATGTAATCTAGGCCCCTTTTGATGAATTTTGCATCGCGCCCCCTGACAATGGTATAGAAGTTGTTTTCTTCATCGTCTTCATCCTTTATTTCTGCAAGTCTGGCAAATATTTTGGAGAGAATAATTTCCGCCCTGATGTTATGCTCATGCTGGGGAAGATCGAGAAGAACCCTATTGCCTGATGATGGTCTAATCTTTTCGTTCCAATGTGTATAAATGATCATCAAAACCCCAAATGCCATTAACCATATAAACAGACCAGCACCCACAACCATTAGTGGTGAGTCATAGTAGTTTCCAAGGGGTTCGGGCATTTCGCGAAAAAAATATGAAATCAATATTGCCGGAAGAAGCAAAGACAAACCCGCAGGAATTCCGAAAACTAATTTTTTACTCATTTTTTACCTGTTTTTAGTCATTTACAATTTGATTATTTAATGAATATCAGTTTGGTGAAATAAATCATGGTTAAGGTATATTGTAGGCGATTTAGTAGTTGTTACCAATATGTCAAAGATACAATTTGAAAGCAATTCACAACGCGACGCCTCCTATGACAGCCCAAATGCTAGCTGTTACCAATATTTCAAAGATACAATTTGAATTTAATATTAAGCAAATGCCAATATAATTAGTCTAAGCTTTGTTGGACTTTTCAAAGTTGACTTTATACACTTTCGTCATTATATTTATAGTATTCTCGGGGATGCGTCCCCGGGAAGCCGTAAAGCGGTAATTATCTTTGATAATGACCGCTTTACCCATGCTCTCAATTAACAACACAAAACATTTTTCCAGATTCCAACAAAATAAAAATTAATATAGAGGATTCATTTACCATGATAGGAAATATTTATTTTTTTACATAAACTTATTTTGTCTTCTTTGAGCAATGAGGCAAACCACAGTCCGTAAATTCAATTTGAATTTGCGGCCTATGTCATTTGCAAATACCAGTCTTTAATCAAAGGATATGAGCAGTTCATCATTTAAAGATTGATTCAAACAACTAAAATGGAGTAATTTGTAGACATAACAATACCCAACAATGATCGTCTGGGCATTTTTTTTAACGCCTTTCAGGCATTTCGGTACTGTTTTGATTTTTATATTAACTTAAAACATCAGTTATGAAAACAACTTTTACTCTACTATTGCTATTTATTATAGCTTCAGGTTCCCTGGCGGGAGGAATAATTTTAGAGCAGGCCAATATTCAGGAAACTTCTCTCGATGTGAACAGCGAACAGATAGTAGCTGAAATTCACATGGAATTTGATGAACCCGGGAAAGTAGTGGTTCGTTTTGATGGGTTAGCGATCTCCTCTGTAGGCGACCGCATTTTACTGGCTGCTAGTAATACCGGAAATTTTGGCATCAATAATGGACACACCTCGGTGCAAGTAGCAGATGCAAACAGCAATCAAAATAGTTTCTCGCATACCATGGTTTATGATGTTGAAGAAGGTAGCCAAACTTATTACGCATCAGTTTTCCAAAGTTCTGTACAAAACGATGGAAATGGGGTGGTCTCAGTTTACGGCAGTCTCACAGTAAAATTCATTCCAACAACATCACCCGTAATTATAGAACACCGAAACATTAATCAAACACATATAGATGTAAGCGAAACAGTTGCATTGGCCGAAGTGAGTCTAAATACAACTGTAGCCGGGCAGGTAAAAGTTCGATTTGATGGAACGGCTTTATCATCATATGGAGATGCACTCTTGCTGGCAGCCAATGACAGAATTGACTGGGGAGTAAATAACGGGCATGTTACCGCTCACGCCACCAGTGAAAGTGTAACAAGAAGCAATTTCTCACACACAAGAGTATTTGATATCAACGAAGGAGAGCATTCCTTTTATGCGACAGGAACACAAAGCATCGTTCATAACAATGGAGACGGAATGGCATCAATTTACGGAGCATTAACAGTAGAATTCACTCCACATAGTTATGAGCATCAAACCATTTACCATGAAGATATTACTCTTACCAATGCAGACGTAAGTGAAGCATTGCAGATTGCATCACAAATTGATCTGGATGCCATTGCTGATGGCAAATTGCTGGCCAATTTTGATGGCTTCGCAGTACTATCGCCGGGAGACCGGATCATTCTTGCAGCCAGTGACCGTCCGGACTGGGACTCTAATGAAGGTAATGTTTCATTAAAAGTTGCTGCCGGCAGTCTTAACACGCATTCCTTCTCCCATTCCAGATTGTACAACATTCAAGAAGGATCCAATTCATATTATGCTGTAGTAGATAGGTTTATTGGTGAAGCCAATGGTTCCGGGCTGGTATCTATTTATGGAAGACTAACTCTGACCTATATTCCTGAAATCATCGAAGAGTGTCTGGAACCCGATCAAAGTCAAAACAACCCTGCAGGAGGTGTTATGTTATCCCATAACATACCCAGATGGCAGGAGTTCATCCCAACGTTGAATAAACTGCGCCGTGTTGAGTTATATATTGATCCTGCAGGAAGTGCAGGAGGTCTGGATCTTGAGGTTACAAACATTAACAATGAAGTATTGGGAACAGCATCAATTAGTGAAGAGAATCTCGTATACGGATGGAACGAATTCCATTTAGCAGAGGAGGTCATACTCATATCAGGCAACACATACAGAATAAACTTAACTACAACCATTGCCGTTACAAATCCCTCCGACAGACACTTTTGGTATGGATCCAATACAGGCGATTACCCGGATGGGCTGGCAGATCCACATGACGAAATGCCGAATTTTTCTTATGCGTTTAGAACATTTGGCTGCATGATTGACGTCCCCAATTTCATTCCTCAGACCAATGAAGGGTTCATTAGAATATACCCGAATCCAGCCTCTGAATACATTAGTATATCAGGACTTGCTGAACCATCTGAAATAAAAATACATTCAATTTCAGGAGAACTAATCTATAACGGATTTGCAGATTTAGCTTCGGCAACGATTAATATTTCGTCATATCCTGATGGAATATATATCCTTACAATTCAGAATAATAATAGAATTGTCAATAAAAAATTCTTAATCGGGAATAGATAATTCTGAAACTGTTAATGTAGCTGTTAATTTTAAATGATACTATTTCCAAGATGTCAGGACTACGATCCTATTTATTCGAGAATAATCTATACTAAAGCAACCAGCTACATCGCAACTTCAAAAAACACTAGAAAATAGCAAACTGTTTCCATGTGTATGGAAACAGTTTGCTACTTTAATACTAAAAAATCACTAAATTGACATCCAATAAATAACTCTATTAAAACACACATCTCAAAACCCAACCATCATTTATATTAAACTAGAGAATGGTGAATTATACTATCGTGATTCGCAAAATAACTCAGGAAGAACTATTAATACTCATCTTGCTCCCGGAAATAAAGTTATATGGAAGCTTGATCGATGCCCGGCCATTAATGAAATCACCCAAATAAGTATAGAAGGCGATACCAGCATATTAAAAACAAAGCCTCAGAAAGTAGATTTTGACTTATGGGAGGCAGAAGGTGCTGATAAAGGGGAAGGTGAAATTTCATACCAGATTGAGGTTACCAAATGTACAGAAAAAACGGCAGACACAGGCAAATTGAAAAGCGAACCGAAACCACCAACTCTTAGAATGCCTTAGTAACCGTTAAACTTACAAGAGTATTCGTTTAAAGACAAAAAGACAATCATGATCAGACAACCCCTAATTTTCGCAATATTGTTCAGCCTGACTATCATAAGTTATGGCAGAAACGGGGTTGCTGTTGATAGTTGTCTGCAAATCCTCAGCAGTCAAACGAACCTACCTGAGGATGAGCAATGTCGGCTAATTCTCAAGATCATTCAAAACTCAGATTATGAAGAACCGTTTTTCAAATTTACTTCACAACTTCGGAAAATAGCAGAAAAATCAGGAAACCCCTTTTATTTGTTTTATTCCTGGTACGAAGAAGGTCAGGCACTTATAAATAAAGGGAATTACGAAGATGCAACTTCCAGTTTGATCAGAAGCCTGAAAATAGCCGAAAGGAACAAATTAATTGAGGAAATTGGATTGGCAAAATATGCCTTGAGCGTTGTTTTCTATAAAACCAATAACCATGAAACCGCTATCAAGTATATAAAAGAAGCCATTAATATATACTTTGATCAGGAACAAAGCCAACATTTTCTTGGAGGGAGTTATTATCAATTGGGGAATATCTTTCTTACGCTTAAGGAACCTGATTCTGCACTCTATTACTATAATTCAGCCAGTCAATATTTCGATCCTGATATCTCTCCACATGCACTTGCATATATTCAAGGGAATATTGGGACAATTCATTTTCAACAAAACAGAACTGATTCGGCCAGAACAAATCTCAATAAAGCCATCAGAATTCTTTCTGAAATGGAGGACAATTTAGCTCTTGTTCCATTGCTTATTTACAACAGTAGAAATGAAATGATATCTGGAAACAAGCAAATGGCATTGCAATTATCTTATGATGCCATGAAGCATGCCAAGGCCTCAAAAAGTGCTGAGAGATTAAAAGACGCATATGAAAATATGGCTAAGGTATATTTTAATAATGATGATTTTGAAAATGCTTATACAAGTCTCATTCGTTTCATGCATTTAAACGATAGCATTTTAAACATTGAAACTGTTACCGCAATGGCCAACTTACGCACCGATTATGAAATTGGACTTAAACAGGTAGAAGTTGATCAACTGACAATTACAAATCGTTATGCAAGGGGCATCCTATCATTAGTTACAGCCAGTCTCGTTCTCGTATCTTTTTTCCTGTTTATAATTTGGCGCCAAAATCGCCAAAAAAACCTGCTCAACATAGAGTTAAGCCATCAGGCCGATGAACTATTAATAAATAAGCGGGAATTGGAAATTTCGAATAAATCCAAAGATAAACTGTTCTCAATACTAGCGCACGATTTAAGAGGACCTGTTGGTGCCATCAACTCCCTCTCCCGTTATTTACAGGAGGCTTTAAACAGTAACAACCTGAAAGAAGCAAAAGAAATGGCATTTTCCATGTCCGACGCATCAAAACAAGTTACATTTCTCCTCAACAACCTGTTACATTGGAGTATTAGTCAACAAAACATATATCAACCAGAAAAGAAGCCACTTAACATCACCAATCTTATATCAGATATTATCTTATTATATAAACCAACGGCCAAGGAGAAAGAAATAGAGATCATTTACTCAAGCCCTTATTCTGTAGTTATAGCTGAGACTGATCCCAATTGCTGGGCCACAATAACCAGAAACCTTTTGAATAATGCAATTAAGTTTACACAAAAAGGGGGAACTATACGAATTAAGCTTAATTACCAATCAGGAAAACTTAGTCTGGAAGTAAAAGACAATGGGATTGGAATGACCAAAAGTCAGATTGAGTCCTTGTTTAAACCTGACAGCATAAAAAGCTCATGGGGTACGATGAATGAAAAAGGTCAGGGGTTGGGTTTGATTCTGGTTCACGATTTTGTGATCATCAACAAAGGCACAATAGAGGTGGATAGTAAGCCAAATCATGGAACTGTTTTTGTTGTAGCTATTCCTGCTGCATTAGTGGAAAAACGGGAAAACGCTGAAGTAGCCACCAACGTAAAAAAATAAATACACTAGTTCATGGAAATCACTCTGATCATCATTCTACTTTTCATACTGATCATTTTTCAAATCATCATCCTCATCCGCAACCCAAATAAAACCGGTGCTGTTCTTGACCCGTTTCAGGATCTGCTTAAAAAACAACAAAATGAGAGCCGATCGGAATTGTCTACCTCTCTTTTGCAGAACCGTGAAGAACTGGCCAACAATCTGGAAAGGCTCTCGCTAAGGCTGGAGCAGCGACTTTCAAAAATGCAGGAAATCAATGAAAAATCGGCCTGGCTCGCAAGAGAGGAGATGACCAGAGGGTTCAACGTTTTTCGGGAATCCTTCACTGCCAGTGTTAATGAATTTAATACTCTTCAAAAACACAAATTTGAAGAGATGACAAAAAGGCAGGATGCCCTGATACAATCCACAGAGAAGAAACTTGAGGAGATGCGGGTTACGGTTGACGAAAAATTGCATAAAACACTGGAAGAAAGACTTTCGCAATCGTTCAAACAGGTGAGTGAACGACTTGAAGCCGTGCAAAAAGGATTGGGGGAAATGCAAACCCTGGCGAGCGGGGTTGGCGACTTGAAAAAGGTACTCACCAATGTAAAAACCCGCGGAGTTTTAGGTGAGATTCAGCTTGGGAATATTCTTGAACAAATTATGGCACCTGAGCAATATGAATCCAATGTAAGGATAAAGCCCCACTCGGCCGATAATGTGGAATTTGCCATTAAACTTCCGGGGAAGGACAATTCAGGCGAACCGGTATATTTACCAATCGACGCCAAATTTCCTCAGGAAGATTATCTCCGGCTCTATGAAGCTTATGAACAAGCAGATAAAAGTGTGATTGAAACAGAAACACGCAATCTTGCTGCGTCCATTAAAAAGAGTGCAAAGGATATCAGAGATAAATATATTCACCCACCCCACACCACTGATTTTGCTATAATGTTTTTGCCAGTCGAAGGCTTGTATGCTGAAATAGTGCGACAACCCGCACTCATTACCCAATTGCAAAACGAATTTAAAGTGATTATAACCGGCCCAACAACCCTTGCGGCCATGCTTAACAGTCTGCAAATGGGATTTAAAACCCTGGCCATTCAAAAACGAAGCAGTGAAGTTTGGGAAGTACTGGCATCGGTAAAAAAGCAGTTCGGAGAATTTGGAAAGGTTCTAAAGAAGGCTCAGGATCGCATTCGACAGGCCAATGATGAAATAGAGACGCTGGTTACCACCCGTACCAATGTAATGATGAGCAAACTTAAAAACATTGATGCACTTCCGCAGGAGACCAAAACAGAAATTGAAGAGGAAAATACAGATATGTAAAATATTTAAAAGCCACTATGTGGCTTTTAAACTCAAATCGAGACTGCTGATTTGATGCGTCAAAGCCCCAACAGAGACAAAGTCCACACCTGTTTCAGCATAATCTCGTATGGTTTCAAGAGTAATGTTTCCGGAAGATTCAATCTCAAAGGCTCCATTAATGATGGCAACAGCCTCTTTTGTGTCTTCAACAGTGAAATTATCCAGCATGATTCTATCAATGCCCCCCACCCTGAGTACTTCGTTCAATTCCTCGAAGTTTCGCACTTCAACTTCAATACGAAGGTCTTTGTTTTGATCTTTCAAATAGGATTTTGTTCGGGTAATGGCGTTTTCGATGCCGCCAGCAAAATCAATATGATTATCTTTAAGCATAATCATATCATATAACCCGATGCGGTGATTGGTTCCACCACCAATCAACACAGCCTGCTTTTCAAGCAGTCGCATGCCCGGAGTGGTTTTGCGTGTGTCGAGCACCTTAGTTTGCAACCCTTCCAGTCGCCTTACATATTGATTGGTTTTTGTAGCAACACCACTCAAACGTTGCATGATATTAAGAACCAGTCTTTCGGCTTTGAGTAGCGTATGAACGCTGGCCTCCACTTCAAAGACCTTGTCTCCCTGATAAACAACTGTTCCATCCTGGATTAAAACATTGACTTTGGAAGTTGGTTCCACATGCTTAAAAATAAATACCGCGATTTCAACACCTGCAATAATGCCCGTCTCTTTCGCCAGAAGAACTGCCTTACCCCTTGCGTTTTGTGGAATACAGGCCAATGAAGAGTGGTCTCCATCTCCTATGTCCTCTTGCAGTGCCGATTTTATGAAATTTGTTAACCAATCGTTAGTCATCCTGCCGCTCTACTCTAATTTGATGAATTAATGTTTTATCTCCTGTTCGTTTGGTCAGAAACAATATTCTGAATTGGCCGGTGTTAAAATGATATCTACCTATGGCGAATGTGGCGTTTTCTCTAACTCCCTGATGTATTACCTGAAAAGATACGGGAGGATGTGAATCGAAAAAGTCTTTTACTAAAAAACGAGCCTGCTCTCGACTGTAAACGCCAGACTGACCCGGCAATACCAGTTCAATTCTGTCATTGAAGTATTGTGATAATTGACCGGAATCGCCATTTCTGGTGGCCACAACTATTTCATTCTGCAATTTACCCTCCGTTTGTCCATGCATCAAAAGAGGCAGAGAACACAACAGGAAAGCAACTAAAAGCAATTTTTCAAGTTTCATAACGAGTATAATTTAGGAGTTAAGTTCATGATTTATTCGGGTTAAGCATTGGGTTTTATGCCATTTGTTTATGAATTAGATCAGCTTTTGTTTTGCTTTCCAGAAAGCAAAACTTTTACTCTTTTAACAAGCGGCGAATAAACACAAATACCTAATTATCAATCATCATCATAAAATCACGAACCAATTCCGCCACTCAAATCTACAAAAACCAAACCATATATTTGGAAACCGTGTTCAAAATTCGTTTTTTGGCACATTAAATCGTTATACGTGATGAAAACATATTTGGTTATGGTTGGACGCACCTCCGACCCCTGGCTGAACACTGGAATTTCCGATTATTTCAAAAGAATTTCAAGGTATATCCCCTTTCAGGACATTGTTATTCCCGACATAAAAAAGGCAAAGAATTTATCAGAAAATCTGCTGAAAGAGAAAGAAGGTGAGGTAATTCTTAAAAACATATTGCCCGGCGATGTTCTTGTCATACTGGATGAAAAAGGACGTGAATTTACATCCCGGCAATTTGCACAATGGATGGAGAAGCAAATGGCTTCAGGAATTAAAAATCTATGGTTTGTTATTGGCGGCGCTTACGGATTCTCTCCTGAAGTGTATAAAAGAGCCGATTTCAAAATCAGTTTGTCGCAAATGACTTTTTCTCACCAAATGGTTCGTCTATTTTTTGCAGAGCAGCTTTATCGCTCACTAACAATACTCAACAACGAACCATATCACCACGATTAATGAAGATTGAGTGTTTTTTTAAGATATATATTCACTATTTTGCACAATAATTGTAAATAGAGAGACAAAAAACAGGCATGTATAAGAATTACCCAAAATTTCTTCCTCAAATATTGCTATTTCTATTCTTTCTAATTTTGGGAGAAGGATTAAGGTATCTGTCTGAAATACTGCCTGAAAAACCATTCGCTTCTCAGCGGATAGAAAAAACGGTGAATTCTATCCGCCAAAAAATGTCTGATCAGTTGGATCAGATACCAATTGAATCCTATACCACCCACGAAGAGTTGTGGCGGGGACTTGATTCTCTTCAAAAAAAAGACTTTGATTACCTGATTTTCCAGGGGCATGAACTGGTTGCCTGGAATAACCACATTCTTCCTGTTGAGGGTATAAACCCTCAATATTTCAGGAATCCATTGGTAAGATTAGATAATGGCTGGTACTTAACATCATATCGTCAGTACGGTTCAATACTTGCTGTTGGCTTCACCCTCTTTAAACAAGAATATCCCTACGAAAACCAGTTTTTGAGGAATGGGTTCTCAACAAAATTTGACCTTGCCCCCACTGTTCTCATCTCACGTGAACAATCAGCCACTCAAGTTGGCATTCATGATACAAACGGGGAGTTTCTGTTCAGCCTCATCCCCAATGGTGTCGAAAAGGATCAATCTGCCATTATGCAAATGAGCAGAATCTCTTTTTTAATATCTATTCTGTTTCTTTGGCTTTTGGTCTACAGAATTCAGTTCCGGTTTTCAAGCACTGGTGCGACAAACAGAGTGTTTTTTCTGGCTTCAGGATTATTTGCATTGGTATACTATCTCATTATATGGCAAAAAAATACCATCATACCAGACAATTCTGCTCTTTTTTCACCCAGGTATTTTGCCATGTCGGAGTTTCTTCCGTCCCTGGGTCATTTTTTATTATATTCCATCCTGATATTCTCAGTTTCGTTCTGGTTTTTTAAGTTTTTCAGGCTACCGGATAACATTGGATACGGAAAAAGGAGACACTTAAAAACCTATGTCGCATTGGGGTTATTCCTGGCGATAAGCGCCCTATTCATCATATATATCAACCAGTTGTTTTACTTACTGGCTAAACACTCTGCAGGATCTTTAATTATTACTAAGGTTATTGATTTCGACCTGGTTGCATTTACCAAAATGCTCATTGTGGCTCTACTGTTGCTCTCTTTTCTTATGGTTTTAGAGCGCATCGTAGTTATTTTTCTGCTGTATCTTACGCGCTGGCAGATATTCACTGGCTTCTTTATCACATTTTTCCTGCTCTGCCTGATTTTCAGAGGAATTGGAATTGGTGCCAGTGACTGGGCTTTTCTTCTGTTTTTTGCATGCAGCAGTCTGCTGATTTTTTCAAAACGCCGACCTCACCTTACACATTCATATTCAACCTTTTTATGGTTTGCAGGATTGTTTGCCATTTATGCCGGAGTAGTTCTTATGGATTTATCCATTCGCAAAGAGGAATCAGGCAGGGAACTACTCATTGAAAACCTTGCCTTTCAACTAATGCGTGATGAAGACCCGGTGGCCGAGATGTATCTTTCTGAAATTGAAAAACAAATCTCTTCTGATGCCACCCTGTCACGAATACTTGATCAACCTGAACCCGATCCGGAGGCCATTCGAAATCATCTTGTGAAATTTTACTTTTACGGATTCTGGAATCGCTACGACATGCAAATTATTCCTTGCTGGCCACAGGGAGATTTATATATTGAAGAGACGGGCGAAATTTATAACTGCTACCAATATTTCTTCCACATGCTGGATCAGTATGCCTACACCATTCCCGGAAGCAACCATTTTCATTACCTTGATAACCTAAATGGACGAGTTTCCTATTTTGGAGTTTTCCGTTTTTTCCCAAACGATCCGGATCGAGAAATATCACTATTTATCGAACTTCATTCCAAAGCCTATTTTGAAGGGTTGGGATACCCCGAACTACTGATCAGCGAACGCGAATACGGAAGATTAAAATTATTCAGGGACTACAGTTATGCAAAATATCTCAACGGCAGGCTGGTGAGACGTTCCGGAGACTACTTGTTTAAAAATGAATTATCCTGGCTACCACTTACTGCAGGAACAAAGGTGTTTATGAAGGAGAGCGACCACTCTCATTTGCTTTATCAGCACTCCGGCCAAATGGCCGTCATGTTAAGTCGTCAGGATTTCTCTATTTGGGATGTATTCATGGCTTTCTCCATTTTCTTTATTTTCTTCTTTCTCACGGGTGCTCTCATTATATTAATTATGCAATGGCGCTACGCCGGATTCTCTTTCAGAATTTCCATTCAGAAAAGAATACAGGTAGCATTTGTGATGCTTTTATTGCTGATGCTAGTAATCGTTGCCATTGGAACGGTGTATTACACCGTTCAGCAGTTCGAGAGAAAACATCTCGAACTTTTAGAGAGCAAAATACAATCCATCCTGATGGAGCTGGAATATAAAGTTGGTCTGGAAGGCCCCGAAACCACAAATCCCGGTGAGTATCTTAATTATCAACTCCAAATGATATCCAACGTATTTCATGCAGACATCAATTTATACGGAGTTGATGGAAAACTGACAGGAACATCCAGACCGGAATTGTTCCACAATGGGTTGGCAGGTCGCCAGATGAATCCAAACGCATATTTCAATCTGGCATATACTGATGCCGTAAGGTATTTGGCCGAAGAACGAATTGGCAACCTCAGTTACATCTCGTTTTATGTACCGGTGATAACTGCTGATAACAGACTTGCAGGATTCGTAAACCTACCTTACTTTGTGGGCAACAATGAATTACGCGACGAAATTTCTTCAGTAATTGTTACCGTGATTAACTTCTACCTTGTTTTCTCGTTTTTGGTAGTTGGATTTGCTGTATTCCTGGCCCGACAAATCACCAGGCCTCTTCTGTTATTGCAGGAACGGATATCCAGCTTAAAACTAGATCACCTGAACGAAAAAATTGATTATAAAGGTGAAGATGAAATCGGAAGTCTGGTGAAAGAGTATAACCGAATGGTTGACGAACTGGCCATCAGTGCGGAGAAGCTGGCCAAATCGGAACGCGATTTGGCATGGAGAGAAATGGCCAAACAGATAGCTCATGAAATCAAAAATCCTCTGACTCCAATGAAATTAAGCATTCAGTATCTCCAAAGAGCCTGGAACGATCAGGTTGAGGATTTTGACAGCTACATGAAAAAAGTAACTCAAACGCTCATCGAGCAGATCAATAATCTCTCATCCATAGCGTCGGAGTTTTCAAAATTTGCTCAAATGCCATCGGCAAAAACGGAGATTGTAAACCTGATTGAAAAGATTGAAAACAGTAGAACTCTCTTTGCCAACTCCACAAAAACCCCCATCGAATTTATTAATATGGCTGGCGATCCGGTATATGTAAAAGCCGATGGAGAGCAACTTTTGGGGGTATTTAACAACCTCATCAAAAATGCCATTCAGTCCATCCCATCCGTCAAAACAGGAAAAATTGAGATAACAGTTACAAATGAGGGGCATGGTGTGAGAGTGGCCATTAAGGATAATGGAAAAGGGATTCCTGAAGAAATTACAGACAAACTCTTTGTTCCCAGCTTCACTACTAAAACCGGCGGAATGGGGCTTGGATTGGCCATTGCACGCAGAATCATTGAAAATGCCGGCGGTCACATCTGGTTTGAAACAGAAATTAATAAAGGGTCGATATTTTATGTGCAACTACCTTACAAGGAAGAATCTTCACTCTCCGGATTCTCGTCTGAGGTATAAATGACAGAAGTTTGAGCCCAATAATCGGCCAACCGGCTGCCCTTGGTAAAAAAATACCAGATATCAACCAGATTCAACCCCGGAATAAGAAGTACCAATCCGCGGATGACAGACTTTTCGGGATGACGAACCAAACTCCTGTTGTCAGGTCGCGTAATGACCTTTATGCGCATTAAATGCTTCCCGAAACTCTGACCTTTTAAAAAAGGCAGTGAATCCTTGGTCAGATGATAAATTATTCCGATCATCCAACCTACACGGGGAAATAAAAACAGTCCTGTTACTATTATGATGTCTATTACTGCAGCTATAATGCGCTCCATATGAGGCGCATTTATAACCGCATCGGGTTGTCCGCTTGTTGCCATGATTCTATAATTCTTAAATTGCAATGATACAAAAAGCAGCCATACAATTTATGAAATATCGTCCATTTTTATCAACCCGTTTATAATGGCATAAACTGTAAGACCAGACACACTCTTGATGTCCAGTTTCCGGGTAATATTTTTTCGATGAGAGATAACCGTGTGTGTACTGATATGGAGCAGCGTGGCAATCTCTTTATTGGTACGCCCGAGAGCCACATTTTTCAGAATCAGCTTTTCTCGTGGTGTCAGTTCTTCTGATTCTTCAGGTTCTTTTATTTTTCCTGCACCCTTTATATATGGAGCAAGCTTTCGTGTGATAGAAATTTTTGAATCAAAAACAGAAAACTGATTTTCGGGAGATTCATATGGTAAAGCCGTTCCAATAACATAAATCACGCGAGATGAATCACTCAATAACCCTTTTAACTTTTCATCTGCAATCAGCGATGCAAGAGAAGTGTTAATGATTAATATATCCGGCATGAAATGTTCCAACACCTCTTCAACCCCAAGATGTGAGCCCAGAATCTCTATATTAGCAATTTCAGGAAACTGTTTTAGTATATGAATGATTCCTTTTCTTACAAGATATGATTGTTCAACTATTAATATTTTTACCATTACCTATTGTTTGATTTAATAATAGTTGATCATTAAAAAAACGATGGCCGTTTTTTTAATTCAGCCTCCATTTGACGAACTTTGGGAATTAACACATTCTCCTCTAATATGGTATGATCTTTCAAATCCTTGCCTAATCGATAAAACTCAAGAAGAAGGTTTGTAAAATGGCAATTATCGGATGGAGGTGACATATACTTTAATAAAATACTCTGCATATCAAAAATCTTCTCCTCCAAATCGCTGTGATGATCTAGGTATTTGTCAATTGAGTACTCTGAATATTTGTCGCGAAACTGCTCCGAAGTCATTTCCCCGTTTATGGCTTTTTCCAGGTCAAGAACGTATGGAAAAGTGACCTGTTCTTCATCATCAAGGTGTTCGGAAAACTCTTTGATATATTCTTTGAAGAAGCGAATCATTAACGCAGCCGTTTGGTCAGGTATTTCGGTCATCGACTCCAGTTGCTCTATCTCCTTTTCAATTCTCGGAATCTGGTAATTGATATAGCACTGATGGGTGTTATGCAAATAGGTTACCAACCAATGAGGAGGATGATCAATCAGTTGCTGCTGAGGAAAGTTTTCCCTCTCGTTAAACCATTGTGCCAGTTGCAGAAAAAAATCAACATTTATGCTACTCTCCCTGCATACTGTTTCAATGGATTTATCCTTAAAACCAAAAGGGATTTGAAGTCGCTGAATAACGGCAAGTATTTCAAAATTGAATTGCACCAGATCAGCCATCTTCATTTTTGCATGAATCCTCATAGTCAAGTTATTAGTTATATCACTCCACAACAATTAAGCAGTTTTAGAAGCTACTTATTTAGAATCAGTAAAAATAGCATTTTGTTATCAAAACACAAAATAAGAATCTGCAATTCCTTCATTAATCCTCAATGAGGTAGCGAAGCGTTTTTATGAAAAGCTCAGGCTGATCGGCATGCAACCAGTGTCCGGCATCAGGAATGGTAACCATTTGGGTTCCCGGGAAAAACCGATTAAAAACCAGGGTATCTTCATCTGCCACATAAGGAGACTGCTCTCCCCTGATTAAAAAAACCGGAAAACTGCCATTTGAATTGATAGGCTGAATGTTTGAAAAGCCATCCATTATTTCAGGCATCTCTTCTTTTAACACAGGTAAGTTCAATTGCCACGAATATCCTCCCTCTTTATTGCGTTTCACATTCTTAAGCAAAAACTGTCTCAGTTTTTTTGAAGGCAAATCATTTGCCAACGCCCGATCCATCTCTCCCCTATTCGACATTTTGTCGATGGGTATCTGAATAAGTGAGTCCAAAATTTTGAGGTGATTGGTAGTGGTTTGCGCAAAATTTGAAAAGGTTCCGTAATCCTTGGGAGCTATGTCCAACACCACTAGCTTGCTAACTATTTCAGGATTTTCCAGAGCCAACCTCATAACTGTTTTCCCACCCATGGAGTGACCAACCAGAATTACCTTTTCATTGGTTTTACTGCGGATAAGTTCCAGCAAGTCATTGGCCATTGCTTCATAGCTATGGCTTTTATTATGGGGACTTTGACCATGATTACGCTGATCGGGAAGAATGATCCGGTAATCATTTTCAAACTGCCGTGCCACCGACAACCAGTTATCTGACTCTCCATAAAGTCCATGCACAATCACCATAACCGGCCCCTTGGCACCCAATTCTCTTGCAAACAACTCCATGCTAGTTCTTTTTTAAAAGCGCCTTGTAGCTTGCAACGGTTCTCTCAAGACCCAAGTACAAGGCATCGGCAATAAGCGCATGACCTATGGAAACCTCTTTTAAAAAGGGGATGCACTCATTGAAATATGCAAGGTTCTCGAGGTTGAGATCATGACCAGCATTTACTTTCATACCAAGTTTATTTGCCAGATTCGCGGCTGCGACAAAAGGTGCCACAGCTTTTTCCCGATCTTTAGCATAACCTGTCGCATAAGGTTCGGTATAAAGTTCAACCCTGTCGGTATCAGTCTCAACAGCTTTGGAAATCATCTCTTCAACCGGATCAATAAAGATAGAAGTTCTGATGCCACTTTCTTTAAATTCGGAAATAACTTCCTGTAGAAACGAGAAATGAGCGATGGTGTCCCAACCGGAACTTGAAGTAATGGCTTCCGGAGGATCGGGCACGAGAGTAACCTGATGCGGTCTAACACTTTTAACAAGATCGATAAACTCCCGGGAGGGATATCCTTCAATATTAAACTCCGTTTTTATCACAGGCCGGATATTGTGGACATCTTTCCTGGTAATGTGACGTTCATCCGGGCGCGGATGAACAGTAACGCCATCGGCTCCAAATAACTGCACATCCACTGCTGCTTTAACAACATCAGGAATAATTCCTCCCCGTGAATTGCGTAATGTAGCTATTTTATTTATGTTTACACTAAGTTTAGTCATTTTCGGTATTTAATTTGTAGCAACTTTTGTTTATATTGAAGCCAAAAGTTATTTATCTTTTTTATTTAACAACAGAACTATTTTCTGCATAAAAAGGTTTAACTTTAAATATAAGCTTGCAGAGCACAAAGTTATAAAGTATTTCGTTATTACTGATTTTTATGCTGGCAAAAGATCTCATATCTGACATAATCCCTGCATTAAAAACCTCTGACACAGGATTGGATGCACTTAACTGGATGGAAGCGTTTAAGGTTTCTCACCTGCCCATTGTAAATAACAAAGTATTCCTGGGGCTTGTTTCAGACACCGACATTTACGAACTGAACACAGCCGGGGAACCGTTGGGAAATCATCGGTTATCATTGATGAAACCTTACATCTTCGCTCATCAACACATATATGATGTCATAGAGATAGCCTCCAGGTTAAAACTGAGCATTGTCCCTGTTTTAACCATTGAGCAGGAATTTACCGGTGTAATTACGCAGTACGATTTAATGCAACAGTTCAGTGAATTAATAGCTGCGCACACCCCCGGCGGAATCATACAAATTGAGATTGCCCCGCGTGACTATGCTCTCTCAGAACTGGCCCGAATAGTAGAAGACTCTGACAGCAAAATACTCAGTTTATATGTAACACAAGAACCGCTATCCGGTCAACTGTTCATTACCATAAAATTAAATCGCACCGATTTACAACCTGTAATTAATGGTTTTGAAAGATACGGTTATAAAATAAGAGCCGAATATGGCTCCGAAAGTCATATGGATGAAACAGCCAAAAGAAATTACGAATCATTGATTCGATATTTGAGCGTATAATTCAGGATTGATTTTTTTCAGGTAAGATGGGATGGAAACGTGCAGATATATATCTTGGGCTAATCATCGTAGCTTTTTGCCTTCACTCAATCCCGGCATCAGCCGGAATTGAGGTTCAATCATCATATGATGAATACCGCCAGGTAAGCACCATTTATATTTCCGGAAATCACAGTACCAGAGAAATCACCATTTTAACTGAGCTGCCGTTTGAAACCGGCAACATCATCAAAGAAAAAGATATTCTTGCTCTTGTCAGGCGCGCAGAACAAAACCTGCTGAATACTTCCCTTTTTAACTTCGTTGAGATAGATGTGATTTATCCCGACAGAAGAACAGTCAGCTTTCATATTGATGTTGAAGAGAGATGGTACATATGGGCTTTCCCCGTATTTGAACAGGAAGGACGCAACTTCAGTGATTTTCTTCGAATAAACGATGGCTCCCATTTCAATTATGGCGTTTACCTGAAACACGACAATTTCAGAGGCAGAAACGAGACTCTTAAACTCAGAATGGTAACCGGATATCGCTCCCAGGTACTTTTTGAATTTAAAAAACCCGGTTTTAACCAGCAATCAGGCTGGGGCTTTAGCGCAGGATGGCTCGCATATGACCAAACGGCCTATAACACCATGTACGACAAACAGGTATTTATAAAAACCTCTGGATCCAGACTTTTAAGACAATCAACATTTGAGTTCAATTACTTTTACAGACATCAACTTGACCATCACCACCAAATCACCGTCACATATGAAAATTTAAATGCTGCAGATACTTTGCGAAAAATTAATCCCGATTTTTTGCCATCAAACTCCAACAACAACCAATCCATCGATGCCGAATATAAATATACGTACGACAGAAGAGATTCAAAAATCTATCCGTTACGGGGAAATAAATATGAATTCTCCTTTGCCAGGCGCGGGTTCAGCGTCGACAATGGCTATGAAGGATTTTTTCAGACAAGCGCCACAGCATCATTCCAATACCCGTTGACCAATCGAATATTTGCCGGAAGTAAAACACATTTGTCTGCCATCGATAAAGATCAGGTTCCTTATGTTTTCAGAACAGGTCTTGGCTACAGAGAGTATCTGAACGGTTTTGAATACCGGGTAATAGATGGTGCATCATACGGATATGTTCAAAACAGGTTATTGTATGAGATCATTCCCAGAACAGAAAGAAACATCAACTGGATACCTATTTCTCAGTTTTCGAGAGTTCACTATGCGTTATACTTCAGACTTCACTTTGATGCAGGTTACGTTCTTAACGATAAAGCCATAAGCTATAATCAAATGGCCAATAGTTTACTCATGGGTTATGGATTTGGGTTTGATATGGTAACTTTTTATGATAAAATTTTGAGTCTGAATTATTCTTTTAATAATTTTGGCGAACATGGAATTTTTGTACATTTTAACCTCTCCATGTAAGCAAACCTGAAAAAAATGAAAATAGCTATTTATGGCAAACAATTTGGAAAATTGTTTTATGAACGATGTACCAACCTGTTCAACCACCTGGATGAGCAAAAAATTGACTTCTGTATATACGCTCCATTCTACAACTTCCTTACCCAAACAGCCGGCATACATCCTAAAACCGACAAACTGTTCCACAACCATCATGATCTGCCGGAATCAGATCTAATGTTCAGCATTGGAGGAGACGGTACTTTTCTGGATGCTGTAACCATGATTCGCAACAAAAAAATCCCAATGGCAGGAATTAACAGTGGCCGATTAGGGTTTCTGGCAGACATTTCGATGGAGGAGTTACCAAAAGCACTAGATGATATTTTAAACAAACGCTTCAGGGTAAAACAACTGGACTTACTAAAACTGGTAACGGAAATTCCCGATTTTGGTGATTTCAGGTGCGCTTTAAACGAATTGGCCATCCAAAAAAGAGATGGATCATCAATGATTACCATCCACACTTATTTAAATGATGAATTTTTAACTTCCTACTGGGCCGATGGTCTGATTGTGGCCACTCCCACAGGCTCCACTGCATATTCATTAAGCGTTGGTGGCCCTATATTGCATCCCTCGTCTCAGGATTTCGTGATAACCCCAATTGCTCCTCATAATTTAACGGTGCGACCACTAGTGGTGCCAAATGACGTGGAGTTAAAATTAAAAGTTGAAGGGCGCGGAGGCACCTATCTGGCTTCACTCGACTCAAGAAGTTGTATTTTAGATGAGGAGACAGAATTGATCATAAGAAAAGCCGGTTTTTCAGTTTCAGTTATTGAACCCGAAGGACATACTTTTTACTCTACGTTGCGCTCCAAGCTAATGTGGGGAGCCGATAAGAGAAACTGACTTCATTATAGATGATTTCCCCAATGGCTACAAGAGCAATAAATCAAACCTGTTATCGTTTTTACTATTTATAATTACGTACAAAAAATCAAGGTAATCTTCATAACTCTATCAATGCAAAAACCAGAATCGTACAGCAGTCTATACAAACGCCTGAAACCAGGTTTATTTTTGGCATTTCTATTCATTGGTTTTTTATCAGCTCCGGTAGAAGCACAAACAAAAATAGAAGGAGGTCCGTTCCTTGGAATTTCCTGGTATAACGGAGATCTAAACCCTGATAGGATGTTTTACAACATCCAGCCTTCCATAGGAGGAATTATAAGATACAATGTTAATGAACGAATTGCTTTCAGGGGCGGTTTGCAAATGGCCGGACTCAGCGGCTCCTACCCCGAGTTTGATGATGTACATTTGCGAGAATATGATTCTGCCCCATACTCTTTCAAAAGAAATGTGATAGATTTATCTACGCTTTTGGAAATTAATTTTTTCTCATTTGACCATCCACACCGGCCTGAAACCATCTTTACTCCTTATGTTGCTTTAGGCGTGGCATCTACTTTTTACACAAGATATGAAGAAGTAGATGATAATCACTCTGAAAAACCGACTTTTGTATTATCTTTGCCGTTCGGTGCAGGTGTAAAATGGAAAGTAACTGATTGGTTCAAACTTGGAGCTGAATGGACTTTCCGTAAAACTTTTACCGATGATTTAGATGTAGTTGGAACCGATTTTCCTGTCAACCCGGGTGACCCGTTTGGCTTTGGAAGGTCGAATTGGACGCATAATAATGACTGGTATTCCATTGTTGGTGTATATGTTACCTTCAATATATTTACCAGAGATGCAAAATGTTATGATGGTTTCCACAACAGAGGAAGAAGATAGTATGCTTTTAAAAGAACAATTGAACCGGGAAAAATTACCACGCCATGTCGCCATTATAATGGACGGCAATGGGCGTTGGGCAAAAAAAAGAGGTAACGTTAGAGTCTTTGGTCATCAAAATGGAGTCAAAGCTGTACGGGAAGTAACAGAAGCCGCAGCAGAAATGGGGATCGACTTTTTAACCCTTTATGCTTTCTCAACAGAAAATTGGACCCGACCGAAGAATGAAGTTGATGCACTGATGTCACTTTTGGTTTCCACCATTGCATCGGAGACCAAAACCCTGATGAAAAACAACGTAAAACTAAAATCCATAGGCTGCAAAAAAAGTTTGCCCGGAAATGTAATTGACAAACTCAACACCTGCATCGAGAAAACCTCGAACAATACAGGTTTGACTTTGGTTTTGGCGCTGAGTTACAGTTCCAGATGGGAAATCATTCAGGGTATTAAGCAGTTGGCCGAAGATGTTAAAAACAATAAAATTAATTCAGACGAAATAAACGATCATTTGTTTAGCCAATATTTGGAAACGAAAAACATGCCTGATCCTGAGCTCCTTATAAGAACCAGCGGAGAATTAAGAATAAGCAATTTTCTGCTTTGGCAGATTGCTTATTCAGAATTATACTTTTCTGATGTATTATGGCCTGATTTTCGCAAGGAACATTTCCATGAAGCACTTTTAAATTATCAACAAAGAGAAAGACGTTTCGGAAAAACAAGTGATCAGTTAATACTTAAATAAACAATGATGTTGCAACGTTTCAGTACAATTCTTTTCCTTTTTATCATTTCAATTTTAACGCTTAACGGACAAACGTCCACTCCTGAAATATCCTATTCAGGTACTCCCAGAAGCTATACTATTGCCGGAATCGAAGTTGTCGGTGATCTCAATAATGATCCGCAAATTCTTGCTAATTTATCAGGATTAAGAGTTGGTCAACAGATCACAGTTCCCGGAGATGATATAACCAATGCCATCAAAAAGTATTGGGACTACGGACTTTTTTCCGATGTGAAAATTTCTGCCGCCAAAATAGAAGGTCGCCAAATATGGTTGGAAATTTACCTCCAGGAACGACCGCGATTATCAGAAATAAACTATACTGGACTTCGACGTTCAGAAATTGACGCAGTAAACGACAGAGTCGCCATGATGCGAGGCAGCCAGGTAACTCCATACCTTGTTGACAGAGCACAGCGATTCATTAAGAGTCATTTTGTTGAAAGAGGATTCTACAATACGGAAGTCTCGATTGTGCAACGTGACGATACAGCCAGAGTAAACCATGTTATACTGGATGTACACGTAGATAAAAAAGAGAGAGTAAAAGTTAACAGTCTGACTTTTGAAGGAAACGAAGAGTTTACCGATAACCGGTTGAACCGGATTATGAAGAAGACCAATCAACGACGTCGACTTCGCAACTTTTTTAGAACCAAACGATTTATAGAAGAAAACTACAGAAACGACCTGCGCGCCATTATAGAAAAATACAATGAAAGAGGCTATCGGGATGCATACATTGTTGAAGAATCAGTTACAAGAGCTGACGAAAATACAGTTGACATTAATATAAAAATTGAGGAAGGTGACCAATATTACTTTGGAAACATTACCTGGATTGGTAATACCATCTATCCTGGTGAATACCTCGGTCATGTATTAAGAATTCAAAAAGGAGATATTTTTAATCAGACAAGACTGGATGAGAGGTTATTTATTGACGATGATGCTGTTCATAATCTCTATATGAATAACGGCTACCTTTTCAGCCGAATCATTCCGGTGGATATTCGGATTGAAAACGATACTGTTGACCTGGAAATGAGAATTTTTGAAGGCGACCAGGCAACAATTAACAACGTCATAATACGAGGTAATACAAAAACTCATGAGCATGTTATCCGAAGGGAATTACGAACCAAACCCGGTGAGCTTTTCAACAAAGCTCTGCTGATACGTACTGTTAGGGAATTAGCACAGTTGGGCCACTTTGACCCGGAAAAAATACAGCCTATTCCTTTGCCTGATCCCGATAAAGGTACGGTTGATCTGGAATATAATCTGGAAGAAAAAGCAAACGACCAGATAGAGCTTTCCGGAGGTTGGGGAGCAGGAATGTTTGTCGGTTCATTAGGATTACGATTCACGAACTTCTCGGTAAGAAACTTTTTTAATGGTGAAGCATGGAGACCATTACCAACAGGAGATGGGCAAACTTTATCACTTAGAGCACAAACAAATGGACGATACTATCAGGCATATAGTGTCAGTTTTATGGAACCATGGCTGGGTGGAAGCAAACCTAACTCGCTGAGTGTTTCCTTGCACAGATCAATACAAACAGGAGTAAGTAGCAGATACAACATGTTCAACATGTACGGAAGGCAACAGGATCCTTTTGCCTTAAGAGGAGACGACTCCCGACATTTTAAAACTTTTGGAATCTCAGTGGGGCTTGGAAGAAGGCTCACCTGGCCAGATGACTACTTTGTATTGTATAATGAATTAAGCTATCAGCATTACGATATGAAAGAGTGGCATTTTCTTATGTCAAACGGCCGTGCCAACAATATAAAATTTAGATCAGTTCTATCGCGCCGCTCAATTGATAATCCTCTATATACCAGATCGGGGTCTGATTTTAGTTTAGGGCTTGAATTTACCCCACCATATTCCTGGTTCTCCGACAAGGACTATTCAACCGTCACCAATCAACAGGAACTATATCGTTTCATTGAGTACCATAAATGGAGTTTTAAAGGAAGTATGTTTAAAACTCTGGACAATGCAAACAAATTAGTTATTATGCCGCGTATAGAAGCTGGTTTTCTCGGGTATTACAATAAACATAGACGCTCACCTTTAGAGCAATACACTATGGGTGGCGACGGTATGGCTATGAATTTTAGCTACTACGGCAGCGAAAACGTCGGTTTAAGAGGATATGAAAACAACTCTTTAACAGCATTTAGTATAATTCCCGATGAAACACAGTCTTCAGGCTTCCGACAAGTAGCAAACGCAAACATATATAACAAGATGACTCTGGAAATGAGATATCCTTTAACTCTTCAGCCATCGGCTACGGTTTACGGATTAGTTTTTGCTGAGGCCGGAAACTCATGGGCAGAGTTTACTGATTACAACCCGTTTCAATTATACAGGTCGGCAGGCGTTGGTTTGCGAATCTTCCTTCCAATGTTCGGTCTGTTGGGAATTGACTGGGGTTATGGTTTCGATCAAAACCCATATAATCCAAATGCAAATGGCAGCAACTTCCATTTCGTAATGGGACAGAATTTTTAATATTAAAAAATGGTTTAGTTTTTGTATTACCTGTAAATAATTGCATTAGCTTTAAACCAAGAACGATAAAATTTTTGTCATATGAAGAAGACAATTTTAATTTTGCTGGCAATAATAGGTTTGCAAGCCACAACCTATTCACAACGATATGCTTTTGTTGATACTGACTACGTATTGCGAAACATTCCGGCCTTTCAGGCAGCACAGGAACAATTAAACCAATTGTCAACCCGCTGGCAGGCCGAGATAGAAGAAATTTATCAGGAAGTTGCACGTATGTATCAGAACTATCAAACAGAAAGTGTATTTTTATCTGCCGAAATGCGAACAAGCAGAGAAGAGGCCATAATAGCAAAAGAAAGAGAAGCTAAAATGCTTCAGCATAAATATTTTGGGGCTGAAGGTGAAATGGCTAAACGACAGGAGACGTTGATACAACCGATACAAGAGCAATTATCAAATGCCATTCGTGAAATAGCAAGAGAAGAAGATCTGGCCGCAGTATTTGATAAAGCCAACGGAGTATTATATCTAGATCCGAGACATGACAGAAGCGACCAGGTGCTACAAAGACTTGGCCATAGAAGATAAACATAAACCAGATATCAATGAGATTAATTAGAAACAGCGGGCTGATTATTATTGCCTTATTAATGTCCTTTGGAGTTTCGGCACAAACCCCGAAATTTGGACATGTCAGCGTTGCCGACATTATTCTTCAAATGCCTGAATACCAACAAATAGGCAAAACCATGGAAGATGAAACTGCCGTATTGGAAAGGCAATTCACATCCATGAGAGAAGAACTCAATCGTATTGAAATTGAGTACGAAAACAATTTCGACACATATACTCCTGCTCAACGAACAGCAAAAGAGGAAGAGTATGCTCAGCTTCAACAAAGGGTTCAGGAGTTTTTCACCAATTCTCAGCAAACCCTGCAAAGAAGACAGGAAGAATTGCAAATACCTGTTCTTAATAAACTATTCTCTGCCATAGAAGAGGTAGGAAATGAACATGGCTTTTTATACATTTTCGAGATAAATTCAGGTTTAACTCTTTTTCAGTCGACAACCAGCGTGGATGTTACCCCGCTTGTAAAACAAAAATTAGGAATTCAGAATTAATGTTGAATAATAATAATGCATCGTAATATGAAACTTTTAAAACTTTCTGTTGTAATCACTCTGTTGTTGATTACTCCTTTGATATCCTCAGCCCAGGAATTGAAGTTTGGACACATCGATATGCAGGAACTAATCATGCATATGCCTGAAAAGCAGGAAGCAGACAGGCGACTCCAACAAGAGGCACAAACTCTACAGAACAGAATGCGTGTAATGAGCGAGGAGCACGAACGCAAATTCCGTGAATATTTGGCCGAACGCGAAAACATGCCTGAACTCATCAGAGCAACCATGGAAAAAGAGATACAGGAAATTGAACAACGACTGCAGAACTTCCAGTCCATGGCACAACAAACCCTTTCCAGAAAAGAGCAGGAATTATATCAGCCCATCCTGGAAAAACTACAAAGAGCCATTGATGCTGTAGGAGAAGAGAATGGATTCATCTACATTTTCGATGTTAGCTCACAGGTGGTGCTGTTTCACTCTGATGATAGCGTGGACTGTGCCCCACTTGTGAAAGCAAAGCTTGGAATTAATTAACGAGGTAAGATATTTTTACTTATTTTAGAGGAGGTATTTCCTGAATTCTTATTGCAAACGGAGTTCGTTTGCAATAAGAATTTTAAGGGAATGTCTCCTTTTAATTTTTATAAAAGATCTTGAAAACATGCACCAATCAGAGCCTATTGCAGTATTCGATTCAGGATATGGAGGACTTACCATCCTTAATGATCTTTTAACCTCTTTTCCTGAATATGACTTCATCTATTTGGGGGACAATGCCAGATCGCCCTATGGAGGCCGATCATTTGATGTGGTGTACCGGTATACCTTACAAGCTGTAAAAGCTCTGTTTGAAATGGGCTCTCCTCTTATTATTCTTGCCTGTAATACTGCATCGGCAAAGGCACTCAGAACCATTCAACAAATTGATTTGCCAAGAATAGATAGTTCAAGAAGGGTCTTAGGAGTTATCCGTCCCAGTGCGGAAAAAATCGGAGAACTAACACAATCAGGATGTGTGGGAATTTTAGGTACCACCGGCACCGTGCTTTCAGAATCATACCCACTGGAAATTAAAAAATTGTTTCCTCATATCAGGGTAGAACAGGAGTCTTGCCCCATGTGGGTTCCATTGGTTGAAAACAATGAGCACCTGTCGGAAGGAGCGCACTACTTTGTAAAAAAGAACATTGAAAATCTGTTTAAAAAAGCCCCTGAAACGGACACCATAATACTTGGATGCACCCATTACCCCCTGCTCAAACCAGTTATTGAAAAACACGTCCCCGCAGGTGTAAAAATCATTTCACAGGGACCGATTGTGGCCGAAAGTCTGAAAGACTATTTCACACGCCATCCTGAGATGAAATCACGGATTTCAAGGAACAATCGTTGCCTGTTTTACACTACCGAACATCCCGACAAATTTTCACAAACCGCTTCGCTTTTTATGGATAGGGAGATAACAGCAATAAGATTGGAGTACTAATTGAATCAACTTCCTCCATCCTCCGAATACCATCCTGCATACATCAGGTAGTTGTTGGCAATTTTATGAATCATCTCTTTGGATTGCCCAGGTTCAATATCTTTAACTTTTTTAGCAGGTACACCTGCATAAACGCTGTTGGGTTCCACGATGGTTCCTGTAAGCACCAAAGAGTTAGCTGCAATGATTGAATTTGAACCAATCACTGCATGATCAAGAATAGTGGCGCCGATACCAATAAGAACGTTATCTTCAATCTTCGCACCGTGTATGGTCACATTATGTCCTACGGATACATTATCACCAATCTCAACCACCGATTTTTGATACAAAGTATGCAAAACTGTACCATCCTGTATATTTACCCGGTTACCGATTCTAATTGAGTTAACATCGCCCCGTAAAACAGCGTTATACCAAATGCTGCACTCATCTCCTATGACAACATCTCCTATGATGGTGGCGTTTTCCGCCAGGAAAACATCTTTACCTATTTTTGGAGTAAATCCTCTGACTTCTCTAACTAATGCCATAAATACTATTATAAATTATACGACAAAGATAACAAATTGTCTTCTGCAACCTGCCAACTAGGTTTTTCTGTTGATAAAAATCATAGAAAAAGCAGGACATCAGAGTGTCCTCGTCATTGTATTATAACAAATTAATTGGTAAATTAGTTCTAGTACATACAGGCATCAAAATAAAACAAAAAAAACAGGGTCACGATGCAAAGAAGATCTAAAATAATTGATGCAGATAGAATTGCCGTCAGGTTCTCCGGAGATTCCGGAGATGGTATGCAACTCACCGGATCGTTGTTTTCACTAACTACCGCTGCTTTTGGCAATGATATATCCACCTTCCCCGATTTCCCGGCAGACATACGAGCTCCGCAAGGAACCATTAGTGGGGTGTCCGGCTTTCAGGTTCACTTTGGGAAGGGCGTTTGCACTCCTGGCGATTTAACAGATGTGCTGGTGGCAATGAACCCGGCAGCGCTAAAAGCCAACGTAAATTATATGAGCCCCGGCGGCACCATCATCATGGATGTGGATAACTTCGATAAAAAGAACCTTGAAAAAGCAGGCTATCTAACGAACGATCCTATTATTGAAGATAAACTTCAAGGCTTTAACATTGTAAAAGCACCCATTACATCTCTAAGTCAGGAATGCACCAAAGACTTAAAATTGGATCGGAAAAGCATTCTGCGAAGTAAAAACATGTATGCTCTGGGCCTCATCAACTGGATGTTTAACCGGCCTATTGACTATACCAGGAAATATATACGCCACAAGTTCAGTCATAAGCCTGACGTAATGGAGGCCAATTTGCGAATTCTGGAAACCGGTTTTAATTACGGCAACATCATACAGGCAGGAACTCCCTCTTATCACATTACTACCAGTGAACCACAAAAGGGGTTTTACCGGAATTTAAGCGGCAACAAGGCTGTGGCCTGGGGTTTCCTTTTGGCTGCCGATAAAAGCGGTCTGCAGCTGTTTTTGGGATCCTATCCCATTACGCCATCTACAGAAATATTACAAGAGCTGGCCGGGCGAAAAGATTTGGGAGTAAAAGTTTTTCAGGCTGAAGATGAAATAGCTGCCATTTCCTCGGCCATTGGAGCATCATACGCCGGCGCACTTGGCATCACCAATACATCCGGCCCGGGACTTTCCCTAAAAAGTGAAGCTCTGGGATTGGCAGTCATGGCAGAAGTGCCATTGGTAGTGGTTAACGTTCAGCGAGGCGGTCCCTCCACGGGTTTACCAACCAAAACAGAGCAATCAGATCTTATGCAGGCACTTTATGGAAGAAACGGAGAGAGCCCTCTGGTGGTGATGGCTGCCAGCACACCGGTAAACTGCTTTGATTATGCATTTTATGCTTCCAAAATTGCTCTTGAACATATGATTCCGGTGATACTGCTTACCGACAGTTTTCTGGCAAATGGATCCCAACAGTGGAAAGTCCCTGAAGAGGGAGACTTTCCAACCATTGACATACCCAGAAGTCAGCAAGAACCGGGAAAGTTTTTACCGTATCTCCGAAATCCTGAGAAGCTCAATCGCGATTGGGTGCGTCCTGGAATGGAAGGTTATGAGCACCGCATCGGCAGCCTGGAAAAAGACGCTGATACAGGTGCTGTGTCACACGATGGCCCGAACCATGAAATCATGGTTAAATTAAGACAGGAAAAACTAAACCGGGTGGCAAATTTCATTCCTCCACTTTCGGTGGAGGGAAATCCCGGGGCAGAAGTTCTGGTTGTTGGTTGGGGCAGCACATACGGCCATTTACATACAGCCATAGAGGAATTAAACACCGAAGGAAATGAAATTGCCTTTGCAATATTTAACTACATAAATCCCCTTCCCAAAAACACCGAAGATATACTGAAAAAATATAAAACCATTATTGTATGTGAGCTAAATATGGGACAGTTTGCAACCTGGCTGCGAAACCATTTCCCAAAACTCAACTACATCCAGTACAATAAAGTTCAAGGATTACCATTTACCATTAAAGAACTCAAAGAGTTCTTTAAAAAAAGTCTGGAGGAACAAAGATGAATAATCCACATACCATCATTCAAAAAGAGGAGTTTAAAAGCAGTCAAAACGTAAGATGGTGCCCCGGTTGCGGAGATCATGCCATCCTTAATAGTGTGCAAAAAGCCATGGCGGAACTGAACCTGAAACGTGAAGAGGTGGTTGTGGTTTCCGGAATTGGATGTTCATCACGCTTTACTTATTATATGAATACCTTCGGTTTTCACACCATTCACGGAAGAGGTTCAGCCATTGCATCAGGCGTTAAAATTGCCAACCCGGATTTAAAAGTATGGCAAATAACCGGCGATGGCGACGCCCTGGCCATTGGTGGCAACCATTTTATTCATACCATCAGGCGTAACATCGATTTAAACATCATTCTGTTTAACAACCAAATATACGGACTCACCAAAGGACAGTTTTCACCCACCTCCAGAAGAGGGTTCATTTCTAAAACCTCACCCTTTGGCACCATTGAACACCCGTTCAGACCAGGAGAACTCGCCATTGGTGCACGAGGCAACTTTTTCGCCAGGTCTATGGATCGAAAGCCAAATCTTTGTACCGAGATATTTAAGGAAGCCGCACAACACAAAGGGACATCCATTGTTGAGGTATTGCAAAACTGCGTGATTTATAATGATAAAACCCACGAAGAGCTTACACATAAAGAGGAGAAGCATGATCGGACAATTATTTTGAAGCATGGAGAGCCCATGATATTTGGCAAAAACAGGGACAAAGGACTCATCCTTGATGGCATGCAGCTAAAGGTGGTAAAAATAGGCGAAAACGGATTAACCGAAAGCGATCTGTTGGTGCACGATGCCGAATGCCAGGACAGTACCCTGCACCTGAAACTTGCTAATATGGAATACCCGGAATTCCCCGTTGCGCTTGGTGTTATCAGGAAAGTAAAAGCTCCGGTTTACGATCAGGAGGTTATCAATCAGATAGAAAGATTACAATCTACTTCGACCATTAAAACATTCAGAGATTTGGCCATTGAGGGGGATGTGTGGGAGGTGGAATAGTGAAAGTTTTTTGCCGATATAACAATCTTGTTTGGTCTGATTATTGTTTAAAACAGCAAAAAATCTGATAAAGATGGTCAAACTAAAAATTGTAGTCATAGGTCTGTTCTGTATATGTGGAACGCTAACAGCTCAAATTAAAAAAGCTTTTCTTCGAATCGATAATGGATACACGTTAACCAACGGAGATTTGAGTCCTCTGGCTGTCATATTAGGAGTTGGGGGCGAGTACTATCACACCATTAAATCGTCGACAGGCATATTGTTAACATTTGACGGTTATAAATCCGAATTAGAAAAAAACAGTCTGGGAATTAATGCGCACCCTTGGTACAAAGATCTTTATGTACATGTCAGTCACTTGGGCATTGGGCCCTTTTACTCCTACAAATTCAGAAATACGCATGATAAACCTCACTTTAACATCTCATTGGGAAGTGGATTATATAAAGCCTTTGCCACAGCTAAATTGTACGAGGGAGAGTCCCAGCTTCTTGAAAAAGAGTCGGCAATGGGTTCCAGGTATCAGAAAATGCCTTGGGACAGCCACTACACAGACAAATACAGATCACCTTGGAAGTTAAACTGGTTTATGCAATTTGGTTACGACTATTTTCATCCCCAATCGCGGGTAGCATTTGGTTTTTATTTAAAATACCGAAGCAATGATTTGTTAAGACCTTACAATACCATCACTTCCCGTGCATTAGCAGAAGAATTTAATCACAGAGGCAGCAACGATATACTTCCGGTAAAGTTATGTGTATCGATTAAATTTACCGGAAAAGACAAAGCAACCAGAAAGAAGGAGAAAAACATACGAAAACAATTTGAGCGTTACGAACAGAATTTTTATAAGTCATATTGTGTGGGGGAGGGGGAATGGTATAACAGCCGACTAAAATCCGCACATAATATTTGACCTGCGTCAATATCATTTACCAATAATAGGCATTATTTAAGAACCAGATGTATGAACAAAAAGAACAAGGGAAAAACCTTGCAGGTTTTTCCCTTTACTTAAAGATATCCCATCTGAAATTGATTGCAGCATACTAAGCATAAATGACTTTGGCATTGCGCTTACCATTTTTTCAAATTACACCCAATATTAAGTTGTAGCATAACAGGGAAAAATCCATGATTTCCCTTGGTGTCAAAATAATAAACAGAACCTACATCAAATAAGATATGGAGTTTATGTATTTCACGTTTGCTTTACAAAGAAAAAAAGAAACAAGCAAAAAGCAAATTGAACAAAAAACATAATTACTGTTCAATTAAAACCAATAGATTTCTCCCGCAGATCGAAATGACAAAGGGTTTTCAGAGTTCCGCGGGAGTTGGAGGCGGCTTTGCCGCTTCCAACTCCCGCTACCTACAATCACAAATGGCTGTCATTCCGAACGGAGTGAGGAATCTCAGTTCATCTATTTTATACCTTAAAACTGATAAACACCTACATCAATTCGACTTCCTCTGGGTTTACAGTCCAGATCAAAATATTGCCGATCATCTTCAATGACAATGCCGAAATCAATTCCCGGTGAGTTTTCTTGTAAGTGAAAATCATATTCATAGTGAATCAGGCTCACAAAATTTGGCGATTGGGTTAGTATGCCTTCAATATCAGCTGTTGACTTCAATATTACCTGGTTGAATTGAAAATAATCTAAGAGAGCATCCTCAGGCACAACAATTTCATTTTGCTGAATTCCATAAATAATACTATTTGTAATATCCGACTTGTCGAAAACATAGCTATGACCCAAAGGATCTGCATCATTGAGCTCAATTGCTGACTTATAATAACTATCGCGCCATTCATAATAGTTGGCAACTGTGCTGTGAATCATATTCATTCGGCCTCCATACATAATGATTTGTTGTTCGGAATTGGAAAGCAAACAATTATACATTTGCAAATCAGTATTGAAAGCCAGAATATTTACATCTCCATTATACCGCATAATTGTATTTAGCAAATCAACAGAAACGTCCTCACCTCCCGGTTCACCAATGTGAAGTCCGGTATTTGCGCCCATAATAACTGCATTTTTAAAAACCACCGGCTGGGTGCTTTCCTTAATATATATGCCTCCCCATTGCTTCGGTACTTGTTCGTATTTGATGGTTCTGGTTAAATTATCATATCTGTAACTGCGGAAGAATACTCTTTTATCACAACTGCCAAGAACTTTCAGACCACCATTTACTATAAATCTGGCTCCATTGTTAAAAAAGATCTTTACTCCGGATTCAATTTCCAGTGTATGTCCCGATGGAATGGTAACATCGTTGCTTACAAAAATATATGAATCCTGCACCCATACAGCATCATTCATTTCTCCCTGTTTTTCTATTGCGTGGATAACCGGACACTTTAAAACAACGTTTTGACTGTGTTCACCACTCTCAACAATGATTTTGTCTGATACAACCTCAACCCAATTGTCGGAGTTAGGTAACAGCCCGGACTTCAACTGTACAAAAACAAATAAGCTATCTTTACCCCTTATATTGTGTACGGATTCGCTTCCCGGAATGCCATTGACATTAATTAAAAAAGGGGAATCGTCTCCATCGGCTAATCTGATAAGAACATCTTCGGTATTATCCCGACTGTGATTAAATAGTCTTACCTTAACATGAACAGCACTACCTATCTGAGACACAACAGTATCCAGCATAAGGGTATCAACATTAAAAAACAAACTGGAGTTTGTTTTTACATACTCCTTTTCGCACTGGGTGGTTAGGGCGAAGATGGCTGCGACGAAAGAGAACAACAATATTTTCTTAATCATCAGATAAAAAGAATTACAACACAAAGAACTTAAAAATATGAACGCATAAAGAGACAACAAATTGTTAGCTTCCTATTAGAATTTTATCGTATAACTGGCCGATGGCATAATCGGGAAAAGACTAAACCGATAAAGCGTTGGACTTTCATCATGAATTCGGGTAAAATAGAAATTCGGATTTCTTCTGTTGTAAACGTTTATGACACTCAAACTCCACTCACTGCTAAACTTATTCTTTACTGTGACATAAGATAATCCCACATCTCCACGGTGGTACCAGATGTCGCGATAACCATTAATACCATCATAAATAAAAACAAAATCGCCCTCATGGTTTCTGTATTGCGATTTGGGCAGGCTGTATGGCAAACCGGTTCCTAAATCCCACGCAAATGACATGGAGACTTTTTCACTGATTTGTTGCTGATAAAAACATGATATGGAAAACAATCTGTCGTATTTAAAGGGAAACTTTTTACCGGAATTCAAATCGTCAAAACGGCGTTCAGAGCGGGATAAGGAAGTGCCCATCCATCCGGTAGATTCACCTTTAGTTTTTCGAACAAGAAACTCAACACCCCTGCTTTCGCCTTGCCCGTTAACTGCCAAAATTGATTCCCAGTTAAAACCTGCTGTTGTAAACGATACTCCTTCTTTTAAATCTGCAAGATCATTCATCTTTTTGTAATAAGTTTCGAGAGAAACTTCATACATATCGTCATAAGATGAGTGGTAAATGCCTGCTAAGAATTGTTGACTTATTGAGGGCGGGGCTAAATCAAAAACAGGAATCCTAAAATCAGTGGGCATTCCGGCACTATTGTTTGAGATCAGATGGAAATGCTGCATCATCTCCGAATAACTAAATTTTACAGAAAAATCATAAGACAATCGACGAGCTACTGTTATCCGGGGTTTAACAAATGTATAGTTTTCACTTTTGGTATAAATGGAACTTACCCGCACACCTCCATTTAACGAAAATCCGTAAATATCTTTAAGAATCATTTCGCCAAAAAAACTGGGAGAGAATGAGTTTTCATTTGAAAATCCGCCCTTTTCATTGAGATCAGCAAACCCGCTTCCCGATTGTAAAATATGTGTATTCCCCGGTTTAAAGGAGTGACGAAACAACTCACTGCCAAAGAAAACAGCCATATTGTTCAATGGCTGATAATCAAGATGAATTTTTACAAATTCATCTTCTATTCCCGACATGAAAACACTTCTAAAATTGCCGGAAGAACCTTCATTATTCAACTTTACTGCTGATTTCTCCCGATAGTCGTAACCGGATTTGCCAACAATAACATTAATGTAAAGAAAATGATCAAAGACCTTGTTATAACGCAACGAAAAAGCATGATTCCCCCACCCTACGTTCAATCTGGACTTAACCCTGTCGTCATTTTTTACCCGAACCGAAACCTGGTCATTACCAATATAGTAACTGAAGTATAATCGGTCCTTCTCCGTAAAGCGATGATTCAATTTAACATTCACATCATACATTGTATAGTTTTCGTCCATCCCCCAAACCCAGCGAAAAAAAGGAAACGTGTTTTTTCGGAACGCAACCAGATAGGATGATTTTTCTCTAACTATTGGACCTTCCAACATAGCTTTAGAGGTTAACATGCCCAGGGTTAACTGCTTTTTATGATTCAAATTATTCCCATCGCGGGAGTAAACATCAACTACAGATGACAAACGTCCTCCATAACGGGCCGGAAAACCTCCCAGATAAACATCTGCACTATTAATTATATCCGAGTTAAATGTAGATGTAAACCCACCAAAATGGCTGACATGGTAAAGAGGCATATAATCCAGAAGAAACAAATTCTGTTCATGTCCACCGCCACGCACATACATATTGGCATTGCCATCACCGGCAGTGCTAACACCGGGCGTTTTTTGTAAATAGAGAAGCAAATCTTTTTCTCCGGCAAAAGATGGCAATAGTTGCAGTTCACGCCGTTCCAATTGAAATACAGAGACCTCCGGCATCATGAAATCCCTAACCTTTTGGCTTGAAACCACCACCTCATCCAAAGAGAAATGAGCCGGGGTTAAATATACCGTTTGTCTTTGCCCAAAAGACTCAACATGTAAGATTGCCGGAGCATATCCAATGTGTGTGACTGTAATCTCATTATCAAAATCCCGACTGTTTAGCCACAGCGTGAAATGACCCTGGGCATTGGATGTTGCAAAATATTTTCCATTTGAACAGAAAACATAAGCACCAATTAGCACCTCTCCCGTCACCACATCAAGCACCGTTCCGGAAACAACCTGTCGCGGGGATTGAGCTGCAACACTTGCCCCATCAATACAGAAAACCAGAAAAATTAAACTGAACAGTCGGATATACATAATTACCTTTTAGTTTCAACAAGAGAACCCCAATTTTAAAGACTTTGATAAGAGAGCGTCAAAGGCAAGGCTGTGACCGCGTGCCGCCTGAAGCTTTAGCGGTGGAGCAAGTCAGAAAAAACGAAGTTTAACTTGTGTAAATGAGTATTTTTCTGACGAGCATAACGTACCTTGGCGTTTTCTTTCAAAGACTACTTAAAAGAGCGGGCCTCTAACGGAATTACTGTATCAACCTTACAAAAGCCGGCAAATATACCAGTGCCACCTACCACATTGGACCTTACAGATACAGGAGGAGCTAATCCGTATAAGAAGTCCCCTTCAACAGCATACTGTTGCCGGTAAAGGGATGTTTTATAATCAAAATAGGTTTTAGAGACGGTACGCAACTCAATTTTTAAGTGATGTTTGGGAAATCGATACCCATCGATAGGATTCCAATGGATCGATGGCGAATCATAATAAAAATCAATATAGAAAGGTTCTCTTTTGTTGCTGCGCCACAATAGAGTCGGCGGGCCAACCGCTCCAATAAGCATTACCCCCGGATAGTAATCCTCTCTGGTTATTAAATAATGGTGAGAAAATGGGTAATCATATTTATAAAAATGATGATTGCTATCATCAGGCTCTCGCTCTGTGCTGTACAAAATAATTTCATAATACAGATCGTTTTCATCGTCCATAATTGGTGGAATAATAGTACCTCCAACATAATAAAAATGCTCATCCTTTACAGGAATAATCTCAAACCCCCTAAGATATGCAGGCTGTGGGATTGTATCCACAGCCGTTACCAATTTATCTAATTCATCTGACTCTACAACTAGTGTGACTGCACTCCCAGGGGTAAAGTCCGGAATTCCGGAACTTAATAAATCCGTGTCGAAAAAATGTTCATCAACAATGAGTTGATGTCGTTGATTGAAACCATCTTCTAACCATGCCGAGGAAACCCTAACACGTCTGTATCTGTTCGAATATGCAGGCTGAGTTAAAGTAACTAAAACCCTGATTGAGTCCTGCGGCGAAAAAAAAGAGCTAACCACAATCTCCGGTTCAAAACCCTTAGTTAAATCCACTTCAACCTCCTGTTCACAGCCAAAAACAATAAAGACAAGACTAAAAATCAATACGCGCATAAATCAATATTTATAAAAATTGTTCTTTGGCATTGGGTTCTGCTTTCAGTCATATTTTATTTTTTAATTATTTTAAAAAGTGAAACTTGTTGATTTGCATCATAAACTTTAAGCAATAATAAACCTTTGGAAAAAGAACTTACATTAATTGTCTCATTATGTGTTTGGCTATAAACTCTCCGTCCCAAGTTGTCGAAAACTTCGATTAGTAGAATTGTGTTGTCTATACAAGAAATATTTATTGCATCCGAAACTGGATTTGGGAAAACATTGTAATTGTCAGCTTCAGTTGTTTGCACAAGTGTAATGTCTCCAACACTATCGTAATAACATTCAGAATAGAATGGATTTACATATATTAATTCATTCTTATGACTATAACATAACAAATTTCGAACTCCTCCATCCAAAAATGATTTATAACACGGGTACAATATTCCACTTAAACTTCCGATTTCTTCTACCCATGTATCAACTATCCACTCTGCATCTGGACTTGCAGTTATTTCGATGCGTTTTTTTGAAAAACCATTAATTTCTATAAAATCAACATTGTTAACATATAGCGAGACTGATTCCCGAGTTCTAAAATCCTTATATTCAAAAAATGAACCTGCTTCAAATGAAAAATCATATAGTAAATATTCCTCATCAAAACTTGCAGGAATAAAAAACGTTTTTTCGTTATGTTCTCTGATGAGTCCTTCGAAATTAATATTTTCATGTAGTCTATCACTACTCGAAAAAACTTTTTTGTACGAAACCGAAGCAATTGATGAATCTCCCTTAAAATAAACATGTTGTGTTTCGACGTAACAGGGAATATTATAAGCACTCAATCCATATACAAGTGTAGCCCATGAACTATCCTCACTAACAATTGCATTATTGTACGTTTGGGTATTTGCCTGCAAAGCGAAAGAACAGACAAAACTGAGTAAAATGATTGTTTTGTTCATACTGTTTATTTTTGGATTAGATAAACAACATATTTTCTGACAATTTCAAAGTTTAAATTCTACCAATTCTTAATTGTTGTAGTGCACAACATGGGGTAACATCTACCCATATCTGACACAAACTATATTTGAAAACCTTCGGAAATAATGTACAATGTTTATTGATGATAATCAAGAATCGTTACAGCAAACAAAAAAGGAGGTAAATCTGCACGAAGAGAACATCTGTAGAAGAAAATTGAGAGACAAAAGCATTTGTCTGTCAGGAATAGAGTTAAGGGTTATCATATCAATAAATTAAGGTTTTGCAATTGATTATCCGGAAAACTTGTATCTGGGAATATTCTTTTGACACTACAAAGAAAAAAAATAAAGCTGCAAATAAAAACTAAGTTAAATGAATTTAGTTTGACAGGTTTCATTCACAGCAGTCCTACAGCCGACAAGCGCAAAATAAATTGTCCTCCCTTATTTGAAATTGTTCGGGGGTAATCCTCCAATTCACTAATTACTTTTAAAGGATTTAGGGTGTTGTATTCAAAATGAATTTGGAAATAATTGGCCCAGTTTCCGATAAAGAAACCTCCACCAATTCCGTATCCCAGTTCAGAGGCAGACCTGCCTTTGGCTTTGTGGAAATGATAACTCACAGTTTCAACAGGATATTGACGCAAACCCGAATCCCGGTTCCACTGATGGCTATCTGACGGTTTATCGACGACCCACTCACTTTCTATCCACTTGGCTCTACGCGGCAAATATGGAAGATAATAAATCCGGAAATCGGGATAAAAGCCCCACCTTCTTCGTAGCTCCTTATTGTAACGGATATTTATATTGTATTGAATGCCGGAATAGAAGCCGGGCTGTAAAACCGTTTTTGTTGACCAGCTGTCATCTTTCATATCTCGAGCTTTGACTGGAGGAATAACACTGATAAAATCCAATACCGGTAAAAAGGTGCAACTCATCAAAAAAGACATAGCCTACGCCATCTCCTAAGCCCCAAAATAATTCAACCTCATCCTCAACAAAACCGGCATAAAAATCGCCATGGTAAAACATTTGGGATTTTAAAGAGAAAAATCCTGAGAGGAGAATGTTTAGTATGAGTATTTTGTTCATTGGAATCTAAATTAACACTATTTCCCCCCTGTATTTGTGCCAACAGGTATCTTTAAAGGAAGGAAAAGCCTTAGATTAAAACAACAAGACTAATTATTTATTTTATTCACTAAACTTCCTATAAATGTTATTTCAAGAATGTTTATGTCTATTCGTGTGTATATTAGAATCGGATGACTTGAAGTCATCCGATTACTACATTATCTCCAACATTATAAAACATACGCACTATCAGTTTCTCACTCCAAATCGCCATCCTAAAGATAAACCCAAAAGAGTGTATTGATAATTATTTTTTATTTTTATCTGCTGACTTAAACTCATTGACAAGTCTAGCCCAAATGGGAAGATATAATTAATGCCTAAAGGGAATTGTGCTATGGCATCTCCAAATTCTGACCCATACAACGCACCTATGTATGGAGTTAATCTTGTTTGTGAGTTTTTATGATTCAGATGATATTGTCCTCCCACTGTGAAATGTGACTCATTGGCTGAATAAAATGACTCACCCGTGTTTAAAACAACTTTGATTTGCGGCGTAATAAAATAATCAAGACTGAGAATGTAAAAGTCAGTTCGAATGCCTGAAACTGTCATTAAAACCCCAGCACTAACTCCTAAAGGTTTTTGTCGTCGGGGATTTAGGTTTCCTAAATAATCAACAACCCCATTGCGATATTCTATTCGCTCCAACTGGCGTGTTTTAACGGTAAATAGAGGGCTGTTATCCATACCAAACCATTTGTAACTAACAAATCGCGGTGTTTGCTCAATGACAACTGCCTCAATTGCCCGATTGTTGTTCGTGATGATTTTGTCCTGCCCTTTAATCACTAAAGAGAATACCAACAACAAGACTGATAAAATTATTCTGTTCATTTAATAAGGATTTATGATAAATAATTATTCAACAATTCTATGTGGCATGGTAAATTTTACATCAGAATGAACGGAGCGAACCGCAAATCCATCATATATTTCAGATGAATTTTGGTTTGTTTTAAAGAATCCATTACGACCCCATGATGCAGAACCAACAAAACGCCCTTTAACTTCGATCTTAGTATTTGCTGTTATTTCGGATTTCGCCTCACCATCTTCATTCACAGATACTTTAACATCAATAGTGGTTTTTGATGATGATCCACTTGTACAAACCAAAACAAATCCCTGATCAGTTCTTGATTCTCTCCAATCGTTATCCCATACTTGATCTATTTTCCGCCAACCACCATTTCGGTACTTTGTCCATCCATTGCTAGCAGCTTTTACATCTTTTTTACGAACGGTAAACCCAATCCTTGTTGGCCAGCTGGTTGTGATATCTTTACCGTCTTTATTTAGTTCTCCCTGACCTCTACGTATTTCAAATTCCACACGCTTTTTAAAATAATTTGTTCCAAATTTAGATCTACTTCTAAAGTAGCCTAGCTTCACCTCATACACAGGATCATCAGATTTGCTTTTCAGATTAGCAGGAAAATAATCATCTAGTTCATCATATTCTCCAACCAAATATCTGGGAGCAATAATTAAAACAGGATATTCATCATTGTATTCATCATTAACTAATACAACTTCAAGTACTCCATCAACCAACCTGTATCCTATTCCCTCAATCTCGTTATCAATAGGGTGCGAAACTATTGTTAGAAATTGCCGATCTTCAGGATACCATTCCAATGGATATGGCATATACATAACGTAATCATAATCAAATATGGAAGCAATTACCCCATTTATTTCATTCTGACTTGAACTTTTCAAATCTGAGCCGTTTAAGAATGCATTCCTAAGATTTTTAAAACTGTTACCTCCTGATTTTAAATAACTCTCATTACTCAAAATTTCTTTTAAATAAAATGACTCGTCTGCAATTTCATAAGACAGCCCCGTGCTTTTAAGCTCATCTTCAACTTCAGAGCAAGTACTGAAACGAACCAGCATTTTGGCTGTTTTAGCCAGATTGTCTTTCAAAAGAAACTCCTTTTCAGTTAAAACTCCTTCTGATTCCAATTCTAGAATTGGGTCTCCTGATTCTTTACTACACCCAACAAAAATAAAAACTCCCAATAAAATCAATAAATTAAATTTCTTCATAACTTTGTAAAGTTAGTGGGGCTGCAACCCCGTTAATAATTATAGTCTGGCGTCCATTTCCGTTTTCGGGGGTGGACGCTTTTTTATCCCCCGTACAAAAGGCGTACTGTGCTTCGGCCTGATTATAAAAGAACTATAGATTTTTAAAAATTACTAATTTTAGATTAATCCATTTAGTCGTCGGATGACTACAAGTCACCCGATGACGAACTTGACGGCAATAAGAAATATCTTTAAAATTTAGAATATGGAGTTTGTCTACAAGCAGCACATAAATGCAAATGCTTTTTGAAAACAAACAATGTTCACGAATCGTTGTAGCAAACAAAAAAGGAAGCGAATCTGCACGAAGAGAACATCCGCAGAAGAAAATTATGAGATAAAAGCATTTGTCTGTCAGGAATAGAGTTAAGGGTTATCATATCAATAAATTAAGGTTTTGCATTTGATTAAACCGGAAAACTTGTATCCGGAATTCTTCTTTTCGCCCTGCAAAGAAAAAAAAAAAAAAAATAAAGCTGCAAATAAAAATTAAGTTAAATGATGCAATTTCCAAAAAGAAAAACAATAAAGTCTAAAAAACTGATTCCACCAACCACAGATTAAAACCTCAACGTATAACTCACCGACGGTATAATCGGGAAGTACGCACGGCGCACAAAAACCACTTCTCCGTTTTTGGTCTTAAAAAAGTAGCTGTTGGGATTCAACCGGCTGTAGGCATTATACAAACCAAGATAATAAGTTCGGTAATATTTGGGCAACTGTTTGTTAAAGCTAAAACCAAAGTCCAACCGGTGGTATGGCTCCATCCTGAAGTTGTTTACACCGCTGTAATAATGCCCGTCTCTAATATCGATATCCTCATATCTGTTATAACCAAAATGAGTGTAATCAATTACCGGCACTTTTTTAGTGGCAATGGTGGTTGGATTGCCTGATGCAAACATCCATGAACCTGAAAAGGAGAACCGTTCAGACACATTCCGCACAAACACCGCCTTGATTTCATGGCGACGGTCATACTTAAAGGGAAATGGTCTGCCAAAATTTAAATTCTCAAACTGTCGGTCGTTCTTCGATAAAGAGTACCCCAGCCAGCCGGTATTGCGTCCATGCTTCTTCTGTGCAAGAATCTCAAGACCTCTGGCAGTTCCTTTGCCCTCTTTTTCAACGGCAAACTCCCACGGCTGTGTATTGGTGACATTGTGTCCCGGTTTGTAAGCTATCAGGTTATGCATTCGCTTTTCCCAAATATCGAGACTCAGTTCATACCCTTTAACCATATAACTTACACCCAGATTTAACTGATCGGCATAGGATGGTTTTATTTCCCGGGTTGATGGCACCCAAACATCGGGCGATAGAAAGTCGGCCGATGTGGTTAGCAAATGGACATATTGATGCGCTCTGGTTAACGAACTTCTTAACAACCATTCGGAAAACAACCGGTAATGCACTCCTACTCTGGGATCCAAAGACAAATAGTCCAGCGTTGGCCAATATATGCTGTTTAGCCCCGACAAAAGGGTAATCCGACCGCCAAAATAGTGTTCGTAATCGATATACGCATTAAGCTCGGGACGATAAATTTGGTCAGCAAATTCAGAGCTTTCAACATGTGATGAGCTTTTATAGCTATAGGAGCCGCTTGCCGGAGTGTATGAGTGCAAGACAGCCCCCAAACCGGCTGTCAACAAACTCTGGTTACCATAATAATTAAAATCTGCTTTAACAAACAGATCGGTTATTCCTGAATGAATTTCTGCATAACCTTTATCAGTGCCATCGTTGCTTTTACTCTCGAATTTGTCCCTAACCGTATTAAAATAAGTGGTACTGCCCACCATTAAATCCAGACCCAAGCTGGCATTAAGAATATGGTTCCAGTTGAGTGCTGTTGCCAGGTTGCCCCAATTGTGCTTGTACAATGATTTAGATTTGAGTCCGGAGGAATACCCGTAAATACTACTGGAAGTTCGTTCACGTAAAAACAACTTGTCTCTGCCGTAATAGGCAAGGAATGTAAGTTTATTTTTTTGATCGATATATCGGGTTACTTTGCCATTAAAATCCATAAATGTGTATCCAAAACTCTCCTGCCCCGATGAACTCATTAGATAATAGAGCCTAAGGGGGAGATCAATATTACATCTTCGTACGGACAACATATAGGTATTTTTCTCACCCAAAGGCCCTTCGGAATAATATCTACTGGCCAAAATCCCAATCATAAATTCCTGCTTACGTTCCGAAGCGTTGCCATCTTTTAGTCTGACATCAACTACCGAAGACATACGCCCTCCATAACGGGCGGGCATATACCCTTTATAAAGATTGACCTTTCGTATAGCACTCACATCAAAAACAGACAGGAACCCGCCCATGTGACTCACATTGTAAAGGGGAACACCATCGAGCAAAAAGAGATTTTGATCGGGTGTACCACCTCGCACATAAATACCAGCAGTACCTTCATTTCCCATCTGCACACCGGGCATCATCTGATAAGCCTTTAGCAAGTCAGGCTCACCGGAGAGTGACGGAATTTTATACAATTGCTCAATAGGAATCTCAAGGGTGCCAATTTCGCGACTATTGAGGTAGTTCCCGGAAACCTCTACCTCCCCGATTTGAATTCCGGGCGTTAGCAGTATCTCAAAAACCAATTCTCTGGCACAAGAGGATTTAACCGTTCTGGTCTCATAACCTATGTGCGATACCTTCAGAAGAATGGTGTCGGAAAAATGGTGTCGAAAATTAAAATACCCGTTATGATCTGACACCGTTCCTGCTCCGGCACCAAACTGAATAGTAGCACCGGGAAGTGGCTCTCTGCTGGAGGCATCCCGCACAATTCCATGAATACGCCCGCCCTCTGATGCAAAACAAATAGAAACAAGCATTTGAACCAAAAAGCATAGCAATGCTGATTTATTTATCATAAATAAATTTCTTAGAAACGGTAGTTACGAATCAATTTCCATCTACCCATTTAATATCCTGACAATGACTGGCAAAAATGCCCAAACCATTATTCACGTTGGAATAGAGCATTACCGGATCGGATATTTCTGCAAAGTCTTTCTTTCTGTTTTGATTCTCCAGATGTGCATACAAATACCTCTTATACATGAAATAATTATAACTTACATTTTTTAAAATAATTGCACCACCATATCCATCCTTAGCAATATCAAGCACCAGCTCTTCTCCTCTAAATAGTTCATTGGTAAACAAAAGAGTTAAGGGATATAAATCGTATTCACTATCATGAGTAATTACCGGATGAGTGATTTTATAAGTATGAGACGTTTTGAACCTTTGATTATAACCATGACCTACTACAATTTCATAATAGTTGGAAACATTACCATCATCATTAAATCTTAGGGTAAGTTGCCCAAAAGTTGTGTCGTGTCTATCTGTGTACAAAGGATACAGTTCGGTTAGTTCAGTTATCGACACTCTTTTAGGTACAACATCTTCAGCCGTTAGAAGATGATTGTTATTCCTGTTTAAAGCTTCAATGCGGTAATGCGAACCGGGCTGAACAGAGTAATATAATAAATAGCTGCTATCGGCATATTCCGGCACAAAAGGAAGCAACACATCATTTTCATACAGTTTAATGTCCCATTCATCTTCCCAGGAATAATTCGTCTTTGCAAGAACCGGTATGGTGCGGGAAATGAAAACTTCAATGGGATGATCAGGTGACAGAAAGCAGTTTAACACATATTGATGCGGCTCATCATCGTTGATGGGCGGGATGATTTTAGTGCAGGACAAAACAGATATTAAAAGCACTAATACAACCAACTTGAGTCCGGAAAAACCAAACCCACAAAGGTGTCTTTTACTGTTTTTTAAATTACCTCCCTGAAATAACAGGGAGGTAATTGGCATAATACTTAGCATGAAAGTAATCTAAAGTGATTCTGGTTTTTAATCTTGAAAATTTACCAAGTATAACCACCATACTCAATTTTTGCTGTGGCAAAAGGTGTTTCAATTTTCCATCTGGCTTTCTCAATTTTTACATCATATATTTCTTTACGAGGAGTAAAATAAATATCCCATTCAGACTCACCGTTTCCACCACCTCCACTACCATCTAAAATTGAGACATTCCCAAAAGCTCTGTATACATTATAAAATGATTGCGTATAGCCTGAAGAGAATCGATAGTAAGGATCGCCGTGCAAACCATTCCAAAAATTTATATGCCCACTCCAATCTCCCATCACAATGCTTGGATAGGCTCTGTCACGCCAACCTCTAATCCCGTTTTTGTATTGATTTCTTATATCCAAATAATGGATATAACGCCACATAGTGCCATCGCCCAAAAATTGCCATGATTGAAACTTTACTTGAATTCGAGTCCTTCGACCTCTTCCACTGGAATAAACATATTTACTATCCAATCTATTATCGGTTGCATCAAAGCTCTTAAGTTGATTTTCATCGTTTTGAGATTTCAAAACCCAGACTGAACCTTCATCAAACTTGATATTATCCAAATTCAACGATGATTTTAAACTCCCCTTATTGTCCCATGGGATTATTCTCATTAGGTTTTCAGTAACATAAAACAAAGAATCCCCCACAACAAAAACACCATCATGATTAAGAACTGAAGCCCAATAAGGAGTTGGAGTAGCAAGATCAAATTCAATCTCATTGGTTTCATCATCTAAATACTCTACTATGATTCCCTTTTTCAAATAATCATAGTACACATCTGCGTTCAATCTTTCAGAATTGTGTTGAACGATTCCACTAAGAACCAATTCATCAAGCTGATCATTTGCTAAACAAATTTCATTATATGCGCCCAATAATGTTTGCATATTGTTTTGATCTAACCAAACCTGATACTGAGAAACATCCATGGATAAAAACAATTCCAAGGTATTGTCCAAACTCTCAAAATCACTAAAAACAAGAACGCCATCTTTAACCTGAAACGATCTGGTCTCTTGTTTATTGTTCTCTACAAATTTCGATTCGTCAACAATAAAATCCTGATCACTACACCCAACAAAAATAAACACTCCCAATAAAATCAATAAATTAAATTTCTTCATAACTTTGTAATGTTAGTGGGGCTGCAACCCCGTTAATGGATTTTGTGTATGGCGTTCGGTCTCGGTTTCGGGGTCGGACGCTTTTTTTTAACCCCCGTATAAAAAGGCGTACTGTGCTTCGGCCTGATTATAAAAGAACTATAGATTTTTAAAAATTACGAATTTTAGATTAATCCATTTAGTCGTCGGATGACTACAAGTCACCCGATGACGAACTTAACGACAATAAGAAATATCTTTAAAATTTAGAATATGGAATTTGACTAAAAGCAGCACATAAATGCAAATGCTTTTTGAAAACAAACAATGTTCAGGAATCGTTGCAGCAAACAAAAAAGGAGGTAAATCTGCACGAAGAGAACATCCGCAGAAGAAAATTAAGAGATAAAAGCATTAGTCTGTCAGGAATAGAGTTAAGGGTTATCATATCAATAAATTAAGGTTTTGCATTTGATTATACCGGAAAACTTGTATTCGGGAATATTCTTTTCGCCCTGCAAAGAAAAAAAAAAATAAAGCTGCAAATAAAAATTAAGTTAAATAATTTAACTCTCAAAAAAACATCGCGAATCATTATTGTAACGAATTTTTCTTTGACACATTGTTGTTCGCAGACTCCTTTAGACTGATAACCTGTCACCATAACACCTGTGTCGTCACAAAATTTTCACGCTCGATAAATACAAAATAACGAATGATATTCGTTATTTTTGCATATAATCACAACCATTATCAAACCCAATCCAAAAACGAATTAGGTATTCATACTCCATGGTTGTGGATTTTTCAATATATTTGCCCTGCATGAGAAGTCTCCTGATTCTAATATCATATATACTAGTGAGTGTGTTTACACTCAATGCTCAAATTATGCCTGACCGGGAATATGTTCCTGGTGGCGGAAGAACTCCTGCACAACAAGAAGGTCACACAGATGACCACCATCACGACCACGACCATGATCACGACCACTCATCCGGTCCCAGACCACAAGCCGTTGAGCACAAAATAACAAATTGGTTTTTGAAGGATTTAGGAACGGTCAAAGACACTGTACCAATAGACACCCTTTCACAGGGATTCCAGATTCATAACCCGGCAAACAGAGCAGCCATAGCCAATGTCCAGCTTGGAAACATAGGAGCACCATGGCAACCTGCCATGGTTTCCAAAATGCCCCTCTACTCCCGTTTTTTGTTTGCAGATAATCTTCGATCTTTTTTCACAGAGCCGGAAGAGTGGCGGTACTACAATACCAGGACTCCATACACCAATCTCTATTACCAGTATGCCGCACCAAAACGAAGATCTGAAGAGGTTGTCGGGGTACTTTTCACTCAAAATGTCAATAAAAGATGGAACGTCGGGTTTGATTACCAATTGATATCATCCATTGGAAGGTACGAAGCTCAGCAGGTTGAAAATCGCCATTTCAGATTTTTTTCTAGTTATAACGGTCAGAGGTATCAAGTTCACGGATCATATGTTTACAATAAAACCGACCAATTGGAAAATGCCGGAATTGAAGACGATGACTACGTTCTCAATCCTCAAAGATATGATTACGATGAGAAGGAGAATATTCCCATCAGATTTTATGATGCCAGCAACCGCATTGACAATCATCAGATTTACGTCAATCAGGCTTTAAATATCGGGAATATAACGGTGAGCCGTCGTGAGGGTGAACGTGTTGAACTGCCTGTTGGAACAGCCATTCATACATTCCACCTCGATAGAAATCGGAGAAAACATCGCATTGAAAACTTGCGAAACTACCTCTCTCCTAATGAGCCGTTTTTTTATGATAACATCTATATTGACACAACTAAAACCAGAGACTACCTCTATTATACATCTATAAAAAACACCTTTCAACTGAGGTTTAATGAAGAAGCAAACCCGCTTCTTCAGTTCGGGTTAAGAGCATTCATCACCAACGAAGTTGAACAATTCACCTTCCCGGCCATGCCAGAAGTTGAAGGAACATTCACCACTTCGCCAGAATACCTGTCGGAAGAAGAGCAATTGACTTCTACTCTGATTGGTGGACAGATTTTTAAAAACCTGGGTGAATCCTTCAGATGGAATGCCGGGATGAGATTGTATTTTCAGGGTTACCGAACCGGTGATACAGAAATCACCGGAGCCATGAACAGCCACTTCAGGCTGGCCAATGATACCGCAGGAATATATGCCGATGGTGGATTGTATCTTGTTTCTCCGGGATTTTTCGAATCTCGGTACACATCCAACCACTTCATCTGGGATGAAAGATTCGACCAGGTAAAAACCCTGAGATTAGGCGGGGCGGTAAAAATTCCCACCAGGAAGTTTGAACTTTCGGCTGAAACCAGGCTCATAAATGATTACTTTTATTGGGATCAGAATGCCATGCCAACACAATCAGGTTCTTTCCTGAGAGCAATTGAATTCCGGTTGTTCAAGCATTTCAACCTTGGAAATTTTCACAATCACAATACCATACTCTACCAATTAACCAGCAACTCCGAATTAATGCCATTGCCTGAATGGTCATTATACAGTTCATTGTATTATCAGAATACTTTGTTTGATGTTCTGTTTGTTCAGTTGGGTTTTGATTTGAGATACAATACCCGTTGGTATTCGCCGGCATACATGCCGGCAACCGGACAGTTTTATGCTCAACGCCAACGTAAAACCGGTGATTATCCCTATGTAGATCTGTTTCTGAACATGCAGTTGAAGCGTGCAAGGATATTTATAAAAATGGATCACATCAATCAGGGATATCCAAGTAATGATTATTTTCATACTTTGAATTATCCTGCAAATCCCCGTGCAATAAGGTTTGGTCTCTCTTGGAATTTCTACGACTGATTTTGGTGTTTGGGGTATCTCAAAATTCTGTGTAACTTTGTGGTCTGCTTTTTGATAGAGCATTTTAGGAATCCTGCATAAAATGCAGAATTCATGGCTTTCCATCGTTGTTTCATAGTATAGGTTAGCCATTGCATGTTGAACTTAATAGCGACAGATGAGGCAACTTTTACTGATTTTACTTATTGCAATTATTACAGCAGGATGCGGCAGTTCCAGCCCCAAAAAGGAAAGCAGCTACGTTTCCGCAAAAAACATTCCCGATTTACAACAAATACGGGAATCCGGACAAATCCGTGTCGTAACCAATTACAACTCCACCAACTATTTCGTTTATAAGGGTCAACCTATGGGTTACCAGTTTGAACTATTGCAAGAGTTTGCCAATTTCATGAACCTCCGACTGGAAGTTTCAGTAAACAATAATCTTCAGGAGAACATTGACAGACTTGCAAATGGAGAACTTGACTTAATCGCAAGTAACCTTGCCGTTACCCGCGAAGGTGAACAAAAAGTAGCATTTACAGAACCTCACAGCTACAGCAGACAGGTATTGGTTCAACAGGCATACAGCTCCGAAAGATCCGGGAGCAGCGAACGCATTCACAATGAATTAATCCGAAATCAGTTGGATCTGGGCGGAAAAACCATATATGTTCAAAAAGGCTCTGCATTTGTGCAACGTTTGCGAAGCCTTTCCAACGAAATTGGAGACAGCATTCATATTGTAGAAATACCCGATTACGAGGTGGAACAATTAATTGAACTAGTGGCCGAAGGTGAAATAGAATACACGGTGTCAGATGAAAATCTGGCCAGAGTGAATCTAAATTTTTACCCCAACATTGACATCGAAACAGCCATCAGTTTTCCACAAAAACAGGCATGGGCGGTAAACCGGAATTCACCTGAGTTGCTCAATGCAGTTAACAATTGGATGGTAGGGTTCAAGAAAACAGCCAGATACCAGCGAATTCACAGAAAATATTTTGAAAACCGCCGATCTGGACATATTGTAAACTCAGGATTCCATTCTATAAAAGGAGGACAGGTGTCTGTATACGATGATATTATTCGTGCGGAAAGTGAACGCTTTGATTGGGACTGGCGACTGATAGCATCAATAATCTACCAGGAATCGAGATTTATTCCCGACGCTGAAAGTTGGGCAGGAGCTATGGGATTAATGCAACTGATGCCACAAACAGCAGAGAGGTTTGGAGTTCATGCCATTACATCGCCACGCGAGAACATTAGAGGTGGAATGCAACTACTGCAATGGCTTGACGAAAGAATGTCATTGAGAATTGAAGATCCGGAAGAGCGTCTGAAGTTTGTTCTGGCATCGTACAACGTAGGCATCGGGCATGTATTGGATGGCATGCGATTGGCTGAGAAGTATGGGAGATCCCCAATTATCTGGTACGACAATGTTGACTATTATGTATTAAACAAATCTAACCCTAAATACTATAACGACCCGGTGGTTCAGTTCGGTTATTGTCGTGGTGAAGAACCATACCATTATGTCAGGGAGATTCTTGAGCGGTACGAGCATTACAAGAACGTACTTCGCTGACCCAATCTGAAGCATATTTTTTTAATGCAACAGCAAATTCACTCATGATCATTGCTGTTGCACCCCAAATCTGACGCCCTTCAACGTCAAAGAAAGGCGCCTCCAAACGATGCCCGTTAATATTCTTTATTAATGTTCTATTTACCGGTTCGAGGAAAACATTCAGTGGAACATCAAAAACCTCCTTCACTTCAAACTGATTGGGCCGAAATTCCGGCTCGCCATCAAGTGAACCAACTTGTGGATATACAATGTAGTTGCTGTTCGGGATATAAAGAGATGATAACTCTCCCAGTAAAGTAACGGTATCAGGGTCAATTCCTAGTTCCTCATGGGTTTCTCTAAGAGCAGTGTCGTAGTAACAGGCATCGGTTGGCTCACACTTCCCACCGGGCAAACTGATCTGGCCGCCATGTACGCCTACATATTCTGGTCGTTGAATAAATGGTATGGATAACCCTTTTGAAGATGGATAGAGCAGAATCAGAACACTGCTGAGACGTGCTACTTTTCGGTCAGGCTCTTTGGTTCCGGTAAACCTAACTGATGGTGCCATAAATTCATGAGCCACTAATCCGGGTAATGGCTTTTCCAACGCTTGTTTAATTATTTCTCTCCAATCTTGCATAAAATCATCTCTTGTAAAAACAGAACAAGCTATCAGCAAGGTTGTTTAAACCATCCTCATAACACGGTAAAATTAAAAAAAAGAGCCAAACTACAATAAAAATGAAGAGCCATTTCTTCACGTTTGAAGAAATGACTCTACATTTTTTTATCCTATTACTAACCTAAACCTATTACTTATATTATAAAAAGCATGCCACAATTTATTTTTCGGAATAAAAATCGACACAAATCCAGTATCATATTGAAATTCTATACTTTAATCAACATCATTTTTTTGAAGCAGATACACCGGAAGTAAATGCGAAAACGAAACCGTTCGTTTTCGAACAGTTAGTGTTCGAAAACGTTTATCATTTAGTCGAAATGAATGGCTTTGACAGGAGTAATACGTGTAGCTACATATGATGGTCCGATCATCATTAAAAAAATCGCCAGAATTGCTCCGGCATTCAGCAGGAGAATATGCGACAAATCAATGTGAATAGGCACCGTATCAAGGAAGTAACTGGCAGGATCCAAACTTACAAGGCCAAACCTCATTTGAATCATCGCCAACCCAATCCCGACCAGATTTCCCCAAACCAACCCTCGTATGGCAATACGGACGGCTAAAGACAGAAAGATTTTTCTCAAAGGCCAGTCACTCATTCCAATGGCTTTCAGAATACCTATCATATTGGTTCTCTCCAGAATCAAAATCAGGAGTCCTGTAATCATATTAAACCCTGCCACAAGGAGAATCAAAACGATGATTACCGCGATGTTCATATCCAACAGATCGAGCCAGCTGAAAATTTGAGGTTGTGTTTGCCTGATTGACTGAGCTCTTAACATAGCCCCTTCCGGAGAAATGTAAGAGGCAGTCAGGTCGTATATCTCATACCAAAGTTCATCCAGCTTATCAAAATCGTTCAAAAGCACCTCATAACCGGCTATCTGGTCAGCATCCCAATTGTTTAATCTTTGAATATGCCTCAAATCTGCCACCACAAACATCTTATCCAAATCGGGGAGATTACTGTCGTAAATTCCCACAATGGTATATCGGCGCGCTCTAATTTGTTCCTGGAAAAAATACATAAAGACATCTTGCCCCAATTGCAAGTTCAATATGTTAGCAAGGGTAGCTGATATTATTATTTCATTTGCCGGGGATTCTCCGGCAAAATCTGGCAATTCCCCCAGTTGTAAGATAGATTCCAGAAAATCAGTATCGTAATCATCCCCAATGCCCTTCAAAACCGCCCCCTGCATCTCCTCCTCTGATTTTAGCAATCCGGGCTTAACAGCAAATCTCTGAACATTCTTCACTCCATCCAATTCTTTGATGGCCGTATACAGTTCCTGATTAAAACGGATGGGATTGGCTTCGTAGCTTAAGTTAAAATCGTAGTTGACAACTTGAATATGACTTCCAAAACCGACAATTTTCTCACGTATTTCCCGCTTAAATCCAGTTCCAATGGCGATTGACAGAATCATCACCACCATACCCAGTATGATGCCTCCAACAGCCACCTTTAGAACAGGCCCCGCGAGTTTTCTTCCTGAAACGCCTCCTGATTGAATTTTACCGGCTATGAAATATTCTGGTTTCAAAATCTGCTTGTTTTGCAGCAAAGATAATAAACTGATTCAACAATGATACAACACTTCCACTTCTTCAAGTGTAATAATTCCTCCGGCATCTGCTTTTTCCATTAATCGGCTGACAATCTGAGCAAAGTCGGTCAATCTCTCCCGGTGATCCACCATTTCAATAATCATAGATGCATCCGTTGCCAGTGAAAAGACCTTGATACTAAGTCCCAAACTCCCGGAACCGTAATTCATGATACCTCTGGTAACTGTAGCTCCAGACAACTTATATTTCTTTGCAGCATAAACTATGGCTTCATATAGGGGACGCTGATAAACCTGATCACTCTCCCCCACTATAATTTTTAACCTCACTACTTTTCCGGATAGCTCCATGATTATGGGATTAATTGTTATTCAATATGTAATTTAACAATAACATTGCATAAATTCAAGTTCTCCTTAAATAATTACCTCAAATTAAAAACCCAAAAAAAGTCAATTTTTGCCAATCAAGTTTAAGGGGTGAAACCTTGCATCTTAACCAAATATTATTAATTTTGAAGTCGTACCCTTATTTATTCCTTTTTTAGAACTCACAATTTATTAACCTTTTTAAATACATTTACCATGAAGGTGTATCAAACCAATCAAATAAAAAACATATCGCTGCTGGGAAGCAGCGGCTCGGGTAAAACCACCCTTGCAGAAGCGATGCTATACGAGGGCGGGGTCATAAGCCGGAGAGGCGATGTAAATAGCAAGAATACTGTTTCGGATTACAACCGGGTAGAGCATGAATACGGCTACTCGGTTTTTTCGTCCGTTCTGTTCACCGAATGGCTGGAAAAAAAGCTGAACATCATCGACTGTCCGGGATCAGATGATTTCATAAATGGAGCCATAACTTCTCTAAATGTTACCGACACGGCTTTGATGGTTATCAACTCAACGCAGGGCGTTGAAGTTGGCACCCAGAACTTGTTTCGATACACTGACAATTACAACAAGCCTGTAATTTTTGTTGTCAATCAATTGGACCATGAAAAGGCCAATTATGAATCAACGGTTGAAAGCCTTCATGAATCTTTCGGAAAAAAAGCCATCATCGTACAATACCCTGTAAACATTGGCCCCGGCTATGATGCCATGGTAGATGTATTAAAAATGAAATATTACAAATGGGGACCAGATGGTGGAAAACCTGAGATATCTGAAATTCCTGATAGTGAAAAAGAGAAAGCAGAAGAACTACACAATGCACTGGTTGAGGCGGCAGCTGAGAACGATGAAAACCTAATGGAACTTTTCTTTGACCAAGGAACGCTTAACGAGGATGAGATGCGCCAGGGCATGAAAAAAGGGATGATTGCCCGCGATTTGTTCCCCATATTCTGTGTATCTGCTGCAAAAGACATGGGCGTACGAAGATTAATGGAATTCCTTGGAAACATAGTTCCATTTGTTGATGAAATGCCTAAAGCTCTAACTACAAGCGGAGCGGAAGTCACTCCCGATGTTAATGGCCCCGCATCTATATTTGTCTTTAAAACCAGCATTGAACCTCACCTGGGCGAGGTCAGTTACTTCAAAGTTATGTCCGGGAAAATCACCGAAGGAATGGATCTCATCAATGTGAACCGCGAAGCAAAAGAGCGTCTCTCTCAACTCTATTGTGTAGCCGGCAGCACCCGTCAGAAAGTTAGCGAACTGGTTGCAGGAGACATTGGTGCAACGGTAAAACTTAAAGAGACCAAAACCAATCATACTCTTAATATAAAAGGATGTGACTATATATTTGAACCCATTAAATATCCTGAACCTAAGTACCGCGTGGCAATTAAGCCTGCTAACGATGGAGATGAAGAAAAATTGGGTGAAATCTTAAGCCGGATTCACGAAGAAGACCCAACAATAACCGTAGAATACTCCAAAGAACTTAAGCAAATTATTGTTTACGGACAGGGTGAATTCCACCTGAGTACCATGAAGTGGCGCATTGAAAACAACGACAAACTGCCTATTGAATTTAAGAATCCAAAAATTCCTTACAGAGAAACCATCACCAAGCAGGCAAGAGCCGATTACCGCCATAAAAAACAGTCGGGTGGAGCCGGCCAGTTTGGTGAAGTCCATATGATTATTGAACCATATGACGAGAATGCGCCTGTACCAACCATGTATAAATTTAACGGACAGGAGTTTAAAGTTAATGTTCGCGACACCGATGAAATTAAACTTCCATGGGGCGGAAAACTTGTATTCCACAACTGTATTGTAGGTGGTAGCATCGATAGCCGCTTTATGCCTGCCATTCTGAAAGGTCTCATGGAAAAGATGGAAGAAGGACCACTTACAGGTTCATACGCCCGTGACATCAGAGTCTGCGTTTACGACGGTAAAATGCACCCCGTTGACTCCAACGAAATCTCCTTTAAACTGGCAGGACGAAATGCGTTCCGTACTGCATTTAAAGAGGCCGCACCAAAAATTCTGGAACCTGTTTATGATGTAGAAGTTCGTGTCCCCGCCGACCGTATGGGAGATGTAATGAGTGACTTGCAAGGGCGCCGCGCCACCATTGAGGGCATGAGCAGCGAAAAAGGCTTTGAAGTAATAAAAGCCAAAGTCCCCTTAAAAGAGATGAACAAATACTCAACATCATTAAGCTCTATTACAGGAGGCCGTGCTTTCTATACCATGAAGTTTGCCAAATACGACAAAGTTCCACCTGAAGTACAAGAACAACTATTGGCAGCTTATGAAGCTGAGCAAGGCGAAGATTAAACGCAGAGAGACAATGACGCAAAGCCAAGTCAAACTCTGATTTTACTTCTTACAGAATAATTCCTCCAGCCTTGCCAATGGCAAGGCTGGAGTTTTAAATAATCCGATACAGTTTAGCAATTGAGGTGCGGAGGTTTCTGGAAAGATTGAGATCCCAATCGCGAGCTCTATATTATCACCCCCTCAATTCATCAACAAACCTGCTGATATCATTTTTTAAGTCGGTGCTTTTTTCTAACATTTTAATAAATGCACTCCCAACAATAGCACCATTGGCATATTTGCACACTTCATTAAAGCTTTCCTTATTACTGATTCCGAAACCAACCATTTTGGGTGATTTCAATTTCATATCACGAATACGCGAAAAATATTCAATCTGGAATTGATTTAAGCCGGTTTTAGCACCTGTAACAGCAGCCGATGAAACCATATAGATAAATCCGGTGGTATTTTCATCCAAAAGCCTGACTCTTTCAGGTGGAGTTTGTGGGGTGATTAGAAATGTATTGCTGATATCGCGCGCTTCAAAAAGTTGGCGATACTGTTCATCGTACATTTCAAAAGGCAAATCGGGCAAAATCAAGCCATCCACACCCACTTCGGAACATTTATCCAAAAATGGTTCAAATCCAAATTTCAACACAGGGTTAAGATATCCCATTAAAATTATGGGCATGGAAACTTCGTTCCGGATGTTTTGCAACTGCTGAAACAATACCTTTAGGTTCATTCCATTGTTTAAGGCCTGAGTGCTGCTTTTCTGAATAACAGGGCCATCGGCCAGTGGGTCGGAAAAAGGCATGCCTATTTCCACAAAATCGACACCCGAAGTTTCCAATGCTTTCAAAATTGGTACAGTATCCTCCAGCCGGGGAAAACCGGCTGTAAAATATACCGACAGCAAATCTTTTTTATCAGCAAAAAGTCTATTTAAACGGTTCATTATTTTTCTATTATCAAAATTTACGCCTATAAACCAAAGCGCTCCATATAAGTTTTCATATCCTTATCGCCACGTCCCGAAACGGTTATCACCACATTATCGGAAGTTTTCAGCTTCAGCTTTGGCAGCACTGCCAAAGCATGAGCCGATTCCAATGCGGGGATGATTCCTTCCAAACGGGTCAATTCCATAACGGCCTCCAGTGCCTCATCGTCTGTTATTGGCATGTATTCAGCACGTTTGCTGTCCTTTAAAAACGCATGAAGCGGACCAATTCCCGGATAATCAAGCCCCGCCGAAATGGAGTAAGGCTCGGTAATCTGTCCGTCGTCGCTTTGCATCAGGTAGGTCATGCTGCCATGGATGATGCCTTTGTCGCCACACGCCATGGAGGCAGCGGTTTCGCCACTGTTTACCCCTAACCCGGCTGCTTCAGTACCGATTAATTTCACCGATTCATCTTCCAGAAAATGATAAAAACTGCCTGCCGCATTGGAACCTCCACCAACGCAAGCAATGACATAATCGGGAAGTTCGGTTCCTATTTTACTCTTTAGCTGCTCTTTTATTTCGGAGCTGATGACGGCCTGCAAACGCGCCACCATGTCGGGGTAAGGATGAGGCCCTACCACTGAACCAATCAGGTAAAATGTATCCAATGGGTTGGCGATCCAATCGCGCAAAGCCTCGTTAGTAGCATCTTTCAGCGTTTTATTGCCCGATGTGGCCGGCCGAACCTCTGCTCCCAGCATTCGCATGCGTGCCACGTTTGGTGCCTGACGCTCGATATCAGTTGCGCCCATGTAAACCACACAATCCAGGCCCATAAGCGCACACACAGTGGCTGTAGCCACACCGTGCTGGCCGGCACCGGTTTCAGCAATGATGCGTTTGCGTCCCATTTCACGCGCCAATAAAATTTGGCCGATGGTGTTGTTCAGCTTGTGCGAACCGGTATGGTTTAAGTCTTCTCGCTTAAGCCATATATTGGCGTTATATTTCGCGGATAACCGCTCTGCTTTAAACAGGGGCGATGGACGCCCGGCATAATCAGCCAAAAGAAGGTGGTACTCCTTCTGAAAAGCTTCTGAATTAATTATGTCAAGATATTTTGACCTCAACTCTTCTATATTGGGAATGAGCATCTCGGGGATATAAGCTCCCCCGTACTCACCGTAAAATCCTTTTTTGTTTGGCTCTATCATTGATGTTATTTTTTGAATTTGCATAATCCGTATAATATTTGGACTATAAAATGCTTTTGCCCTTACAGGGCACTATATTCTGTTGGTTTTATACCCCAAGGTGTTGCCATTGGGCTGAAATAATTTGCCACGCTGTGGCGCATAAATGTGGATTTCGTATTCAATGTGATTCTTTCTTATCATTAATCTATTTGCAATTCTCTCTAAAATTTGGGTGAAAGCCATACACAATTCATCCCGGGCAACGCCCCGGGTAAGATTGCAAGGTGTTTTCGCCCTGTAAGGGCAGCTCAATTATGGTGCTGTGTATTCTTTATCATGGCACTACAATTCAAATTGTTAAGCTTCAGGGTGCCTATTGGTTTGCTCTATATTCATACACATCCTCTGATTTTATTGATAAAAGTTTTTAACCGGGAGACATCCTTTAACTCTGGTTCAATTTCAAATTTACTGTTTATATCCACCCCCATGGGATGGATATTTTCTAAGTTCTTTAATGTTTCTGCATCTTCAACTCCAATCCCTCCACTTAAAAAGAAAGGTGTTTTTCCATTATAGCTTTCCAGCAAACTCCAGTCGAACTTTTGCCCTGTTCCGCCATGCTGTGGAGAGGGCGTATCAAACAGCAACATATCACAAACATCATGATACTCCTGAGCCAAAATAGACAAGCTGTCGTCGGGACGTAACGCCTTCAACACTTTTAATCCTTCATTTTTTAATTCGCTACACAATTGGGGCGTTTCACTTCCGTGCAGCTGAACGGCATTCAGATGAAATAGTTCAGTCAACTTCAAAATCTCTTTTTTCCCGGCATTTACGAACACCCCGGTTTTAATGATGTTTGAAGGAATCTCTTTTATGGTTTCAGGCAGAAGCGTTCCTACCACATAACGAGGAGATGGCGGATAGAAGATAAATCCCATTAAATCGGGATTTAGCTCACTTACTTCGACTATGTTTTTGGCATGTTTCATGCCACAAACTTTTATCAACATACGCTATTTATGTTATAAATATACATCCAAATTTGCCATCACTCCACCCCTAACCCCCAAGGGGGGACTCAACCCCACGCCATTTCATGGCAGATTTTACTATACAGATTTTATTGTCCGTTGTTTAACCTCTTGGCTGAACTCCAAACATGCTCCTGCCGGGTCGGATTGTTTCATAAAATATTCCCCCATTAAAAATCCTTTAAAACCGGCATTTTTAAGCTTCAGATAATCGTCTACCGAACCAATTCCGCTTTCGGCAATGGGTATCATCTCTTTCGGTAATTTCGATGCCAGACGAATGGACTGCTCCAAATCAACTTTGAAAGTTTTCAGGTTGCGGTTATTGATGCCAACCATCTGTACGTAACTGTTTAGAAGCTCCAGTTCTTTTTCGTCATGGATTTCGAAAAGCACCTGCATCCCCAATGCATTGGCCAATGCAGCCAATTCCAAAGCCTCTGTTTTATCCAGAATGGCACCAATCAGCAAAATGGCACTGGCGCCAATGGCTTTGGCCTCATAAACCTGATAAGGATCGATGATAAACTCTTTACGAATGATGGGCAACTTACACAATTCCCTTCCACGGGTAAGATCTTCGTTGCATCCCCCAAAGAAATCGTGGTCGGTTAGTATGGAGATTCCTGAAACACCTGCTGCAGCATACCCCGGAATGATTTCATCAACAACGGCCTTGCCATTTATATCGCCTTTTGAAGGCGATTTACGCTTGAACTCAGAAATAATTCCTGTAGAGTTCTCAGCCAACAAGTGTTCAGTAAAAAGCGACACCTGCTCATTGTAATGTCGGTAATACTTAAGTTCCTTAACCGAAACTTTGTCCTGAGCGGCTGCAACCTCTTCCTTTTTCCTGGCAACAATTTTATCGAGAATGTTCATTCTGATCTGTTTTAAGACTTTTGTTTATAATCCATTATGAGATACTAACTCATTTTATTTGTTGTTTTGATTGAGATATTTTCCATCCCCTCAACTCCCTGAAGGGGATGCCAAACACACAACATCAATTAAGCGATATACATAAAAAGCAAAAAGGCTTGTCGGGAGTCCGACAAGCCTTTTCTATTTATCTCATTTGTTTCGCAAATGGTCATAAGGGCATTGTTTCACCTCCCGATGTAGAAAATGAAATGTGCCACCACCAATTGTTATTGCGAAAACTCTGTGTCATGATTTTTATCATTATTGTACTGCAAGTTTAGGGAATGATTTTTAAAAATACAAGATTTTTGGAATTATTTTTTTACCAGACAACAAATTTTACTCCAACATACAGCATGAATTCTATATCCTATATGTGAATTCACGCCTTATAGTTTTCAGGTGTATATTTTCTTGTATTATCTCTAAAATTGAGTAAAAAGCAACAACTGAACTAAAAAACATCCGGTTGCATTTCTTTATTTGTCTATTGTCGTTTTTCTTAGTACATGACAAAACAGTTAAATTATTGAAAATCAATAATATAACACAGTAAAATATTGGGATAAAACCTTGCTATTCAGTATCTTACAAGAGGATTCTCACATCTTTTTGTACTATACATGAACACCAAGGCAGATAACAAATATAGCGAATTAATTCAGTTGTTTAAAGAAACAACTAAGTGGCACAAGTCTCGCGTAAAGTGCGCTGTATCAATAATATGCGCGATGTGTAAATTGCAAACGGTTTCGTTTGTTAAGCTTGCACAAGGGTTTGAAGGTCAGGCTATTTACGAATCAAACCATCGACGAATTCAGCGATTTTTTGCTGAGTTTATTATTGACCGGCACATGCTTGCTAGGATAATATTTTCACTGTTGCCTGACAAACTACCTTATAGGTTGAGTTTGGACAGAACCAACTGGAAGTTTGGTAAAACTGACATCAATATTCTGATGCTTAGTGTTTGTTATCATGGAGTTGCTATACCATTGTTATGGAAGATGCTTCCCAAACGAGGGAACTCAAATGCCAGTGAGAGACAGGAGCTTATCCATGAATACATTGATGTATTTGGCACGGCAACAATATCAGCATTTATGGCCGATAGAGAGTTTGTTGGTGAGCTTTGGTTTGAGGATCTCATTAGAAATAAAGTGCCGTTTTATATTCGTATTCGTGAAAACATGAAAGTGCGCGTAGCCGGTAAAGGCATTAAGAAAGCTTTTTGGCTCTTTAATCAACTAAAAACAGGTAGTTATATGCACTATAAAAGACTTGTTTATTTAGTTGATAACCTTGTCTATTTGTCTGGAATAAAAACGTTTAATTCGCAAACTGGCAAGATAGAATTTGTAATTATTACTTCGTTTAACCAACAAGTTCAGGCTCTTATTAATTATAAGGAAAGATGGCAGATCGAAACGATGTTTCGAGCCATGAAATCAAGTGGTTTCAATATGGAAGACACTCATCTTACAGACTTGGATAGGCTTTCAACGCTAATGGCAATCATAGCAATTGCATTTGTCTGGGCTTATCTTGTCGGTATTGATAAGCATAAAAACATAAACCCTATAAAGCTGAAAAAACATGGCAGAAGAGCATATAGCTTTTTTAAATATGGACTTATTCGAATTGCGCACGCCATCTTAAACACTTTGGATACCAGCGGATTTAATCAATGCGTAAAAGTTTTGTCATGTACTTAGGTCGTTTTTATTAAAAACCAACACTAGTGTCCCATTAAAATTGGGACGTTATTAAAAATTAAACAAATTTGGCTCATTAAGTCTAAAACGTTCTTTGTCATATTGAAATTTAGTTCTCTCAAATAGGTCTCGAAGATGAGTTTTATCTGTTAAAGATATACTCAATATCTGCAAAACCTCATATGTACTTCTGTTAAGTTGCATGTCTTTTTGGACGATTGCTACCAAACAATAAGTGCACATCGCAGCGTAGATTTGAATTCGAACAGCATTTTCAGTAGTTCCCCAGAATTTCTTGACTTTTAGATGTTGCTTTAGCCACTTGAAGAAAAGCTCGACTTGCCAGCGGTTC
>NZ_FUYV01000007.1 GCF_900168165.1 Alkalitalea saponilacus | reverse complement strand
TTTTATCGGCAATATTACCTGCCAGGCTGTTCATTTCTGAAAATATCCAATTCTCCGTCAATTAAGAAAATGAGGTTGTCGGAGTGGACTCAAACATAGAAATAAAAAAAAAGCTGTCGTTTCCGACAGCTTTTTCGATTATGCGATATCACTAATTATTAAATACTAGCAATTTTATCTGCCTTATAATGTCCAGCTTTCAGTTTTTCGGCCACTTCAGCAAAAGCTTTAATGGTGTAATCCACATCTTCTAAAGTGTGCACTGCTGTAGGGATAATTCTTAGCATGATTTGTCCTTTGGGAATAACCGGGTACACCACGATGGAACAAAAGATGTTGTAATTTTCTCTCAAATCCATTGTCAATGTGGTTGCCTCAGGCACGGTTCCGTCAAGAAATACAGGCGTTACAGGGCTTTCTGTTTTACCGAGGTTGAAACCTTTTTCACGCAATCCCGATTGTAAGGCGTTTACGACCTTCCAAAGATTTTCTCTTAATTCTGGTTTGGTTTTTAACAGTTCAAGTCTTTTTAAAGCACCCATTACCATTGGCATGGGCAGCGATTTTGCAAAGATCTGTGAACGCATGTTGTAACGCAGATAGCTGATCACATCTTCACGTCCGGCAACAAAACCTCCAATTCCGGCCATGGATTTGGCAAAAGTCCCAAATATCAGGTCAATTTCGCTTTCAACATTAAAGTGCTCTGCTACACCGGCTCCGGTTTTACCCATGGTTCCAAAACCGTGTGCATCATCAACCAATATGCGGAAATTAAATTCTTTCTTTAGTTTAATAATGTCATCAAGTTTTCCTAAGTCACCTGCCATTCCAAACACTCCTTCGGTAATAACAAGAACACCGCCGCCTTGCTTATCTGCTAGTGCAGTTGCGCGTTCAAGTTGTTTTCTCAGGTTATCGATGTTGTTATGGGGAAACACGTAGCGCTTTCCCATATGCAGCCGTAATCCATCAAGAATACATGCATGCGACTCGGAATCGTAAACGATTACGTCGTTTCTGTTACACAAAGTATCAATAATGGAAACCATACCCTGATAACCAAAGTTAAGAAGGTAAGCATCCTCTTTTTTTACAAATTCAGCAAGCGCACTTTCAAGCTCTTCATGCTTGCTGGTATGGCCTGACATCATTCTAGCACCCATAGGATATGCCATGCCGTATTCTTTTGCAGCTTCTGCATCTGCTTTACGGACTTCCGGATGGTTGGCAAGTCCCAGGTAGTTGTTCAAACTCCAGGTAAGGACTTCTTTTCCCCTAAATTTCATTTTCGGATTAATTTCCCCTTCCAATTTGGGGAACATGAAATAACCGTGAGCCTCTTTTCCGTATTGACCCAGCGGTCCCATGTTAGCGCTTATCTTATTAAATATATCCACGTTAATAAGTTTTTAATTATTTCCATGGCAAATGTAATCTTTTTATCGCTTTCCACCATTTTTGCAGGTTAAATTTTATGTTGAGCGCTTAAATACTGCTTAATAGTCGTTTTTAAATTTTAACATGTATTTACGCAAAACCCCTAAAAGTTGGGATTGTAAGATTATTTTGTCGGTTGTATGTTTGCACTGTATTTTAATATAATGCTTTACCTCATTAAATAAAGCATTTAATTTTAATACTAAAAAGGCAAAGAAGTACGAAAATAACGAAAGGGTTAAAGCCAAACTTAATTATTATGAAACATATATTTTTTTTGATTCTAATTGTTGGATTACTTTCCATATTTAAAGTAGAGGCAGCAGAAACACATAATGTTCTGGGAGGCCGGATCATTAGTGAAGGAAACGGAGTCCCATACATTGCGGTATACATAAAAGGAACCAATACCGGTACCACAACAGATGAATCGGGTCAGTTCGTATTACCTTATGGCGATTTCGATCATTTGGTGCTGGGTGTTCAGGGCTTGGGGTATAAAACCGCTTTTATTAATTTGACCAAGGATGAGGCTGGTGGCGATTTGGATATTACCATCGAACCGGATACACTTTTGCTTGAGCAGGTGCTTGTTTCCGGAAGTCGGGTAGGTATACTAAGGTTTCTACCGGGTTCAGTAAGTTTTATTAATCAAACGCAATTAGAAAACACTCGACCTGTAAGTGCTAATGAAGTTCTACGAAATATTGCCGGTGTGCACGTAGTGGAAGAGGAAGGTGCCGGTTTACGGGCAAATATTGGCATCAGGGGATTGGATCCTAATAAAAGCCGTAATGTTCTAATGTTGGAGGACGGCGTACCGGTTGCATTAGCACCTTATGGCGAACCTGAAATGTATTTTTCTCCCAATATTGACCGGATGAGTGGGGTGGAGGTGCTGAAAGGAAACGGTTCAATACTGTTTGGCCCCCAAACCATTGGCGGAGTAATCAATTATTTAACTCCGGATGCACCTGATACTCCAGGCGGCAGGTTGTCAATTCGAGGAGGTGATTTTGGCTTTTTCAGTTCCTATCTGGAGTATGGAGGAACCTGGAACAATACAGGAGTTTTAATGAATTACTCACGTAAACAGGCCGATAATTTTGGCCCAACCAGGTTTTTATTTCATGATTTTAATACAAAAATCCAGACCAAATTCTCCCCTGTTTCACAAATGGTATTTAAAATGGGCGTATATGATGAAAACAGTAATTCTACCTATGTTGGCTTAACACAACCGATGTACGATAGGGGAGGATATGATGATTTAAGAATCGCACCGGATGACGAGCTGGACGTTAGAAGGTACTCTGCAAGTTTAAATCATAAGTATCTTTTAAGTCCGGGTTTGCAACTGAATACCACTGCTTTTGGGTACACGACTACCCGTAACTGGAATCGACAGGATTTTACTTATAGTTCATCAGCATCTAACATGTCAGGTGTTGTACACGGTGATGACGATGGTTATCAGGGAGCCATTTATCTTCGAAATTCGACGGGACAAAGAAACCGACAGTTTGAAGTGGCAGGTATTGAACCACGTCTTCAATACAGATATGAGTTGGGTGGTTATACCGTCAAAACAGATGCCGGCGTGAGATATCTATACGAGCGCGCATTTGAGCAGAGAATTAATGGCACAAAACCAGGCGCTCGTTCAGGGGCTTTAGATAGTGATGAAGTCAGAACCGGCCATGCTGTTAGCGCATATTTGCAGAACAACATCATGCTTAGCAACAGACTTTCAATTATGGCCGGTTTACGAAACGAGAACGTTTGGTACGAACGAGAAATTTTGAGAGTAAAATCTGGAGTTAATCTTATAGATACTCTAATATCTAATACCACTGATGTTTATGCATTGATTCCCGGAGTGGGAATTAATTACAACGTAACAGAAGAGATTGGGATTTTCGCAGGCTTGCACAGAGGATTTGCTCCTCCCCGTACAAAAGATGCTGTTAGTAATGATGGAGAGGATTTACAATTGGATGCAGAAAAGAGCTGGAACAGCGAAATAGGTGTCAGATTATCTGCGGGAAATGTGAGTTTTGAAACAGCTTTTTTTCACATGAACTTCTCCAATCAGGTGATTCCGGTAGCAGAATCCGCAGGTGGAGCAGGAACGGGGATCATTAACGGGGGGGAAACTACACATTATGGTGTTGAAGCCTCTGCATTGGTGGACATAGCCGGATTATTACCAGCCAATTGGAATGGGAGTCTTTCTCTTTCTGGAACTTATGTGGTTTCTGAATTCTCGTCAGACCGGTACATTTTACAAAAAGAAGCATTGGTTGCAGGATTGGATAATGTGTATATGAACGTAAAGGGCAATCGAACACCTTATGCACCTGATTTGGCAATTAATGGTGGTTTCCAGATTGAACTTCCCATAGGTTTGGGTTTCAGTGTTACCGGAAACTACACAGGCAGTCAGTACACTGATGTATTGAATACTGAAAATGTTTATGATTGGATTGCCACTCACGAAGCTGATGCTGATTATCAATACGTACAGGCTGTTACGCATGGTCAAATTGGAAAACTGGATAGTTTTTTCATAACCAACCTGAATGCCTGGTATAGTTTCTCCGGAAGTGGACTTGCGTTGAATCTTGGAGTAAAAAACCTTACCAATGAAAGGTATATTGCGACTCGTCGTCCACAAGGAATCAGAGCAGGAATGCCAAGATTGATAACAGCCGGAATTAATTATACTTTTTAAGACCAATAGATGTTAGATTTTTAGATGAAAGATGCTAGAAGTATGATGTGCCCGGCAATATATTTTGTGCATACATGAGAGATAATCAGATAGAAAAGTTTAAAAAACCTATTTAAAGAAGTAAAGTCTTTAAGTTAAGAAACATACGGCAGGGATTTTTTTTCCCTGCCGTATGTTTCTTTTATGGCCTGCTTTTTGCAATAAACGATGAAGATTTTAAAGGGCTTGCCACCTACCATAAAAATATCTATATCAGAATTAGAGATTTGAAACTTATTCATTATCTTTGCACGATATTTTAAATGGACAACAGGGGTGAATCCGTAATATTTGTTCAATTAAGGAAAAGTATAGTCTTTTATGAGAAACCTGATTATTGTTGTATTAATTGCCTTGTTTACATCTTCGTGTAGTGAATATCAAAAACTACTAAAAAGTAATGATTATGATCTGCAATATACCCGGGCAATGGAATACTACGAGGCTGGGGATTACATGCGGGCATCCACACTGTTTGGAGGTTTGATTTCGATCTTTCGTGGTACTGAGCGATCTGAAATTTCACATTACATCTATGCCGACTGTCTCTTCAGAATGCGTAACTATTTGATGGCAGCGCATCATTTCCGTATGTTTGTACAGAATTATCCAACCAGCGATAGGGCAGAGGATGCGCAGTTTATGGCTGCTTATTGTCACTATAAACTATCCCCAAACCCACGGCTCGATCAAACAGACACCTATCAGGCTTTAGAAGGATTTCAATTGTTTATTAATCTATATCCTAATAGTGAGCGAGTAGTAGAGGCTACTCAACTGATGGATGAGTTGAGAGATAAGTTAGTTTATAAAGCGTATCTTAACGCAAAATTATATTTCAATCTGGGAACCTACATGGGAAATAACTACCAGTCAGCCGTTATTGCAGCACGAAATACACTGGATGACTTTCCCGACACAAAGCATAGGGAAGAGCTCTCTTTCCTGATTTTGGATGCAAAATATATTCAGGCAGTTAATAGTATTGAAGAACGAATGCAGGAAAGATTAAGGGAAACCATTGATGAGTATTATACTTTCATAAATGAATTCCCCAATAGTCAATATATACGTAGAGCACACAGAATTTTTGAAGAAACTTCTTCGTTATTGAATTAGAAAATATAAAGTGATTTTATTTACATAGCTATGGACTACAAAAAATCAAAAGCTCCGGCAAACACCGTCACATGGGATACGGCTAAATTGGGAGAGTCAACCGGTAACATTTATGAGTCGGTTGTGGTTATCTCAAAAAGAGCAAATCAAATTGGTGTGGAAATGAAGGAGGAGCTTAACCGCAAACTTCAAGAGTTTGCGTCATACACGGATAATTTGGAAGAGGTTTTTGAAAACCGTGAGCAAATTGAAATCTCCAGATTTTATGAACGTTTACCAAAACCATCTGCCTTAGCTACTACAGAGTTTGTGGATGGAAATGTATATTATCGAAATCCTGCCAGAGAGGAAGTGCAGGATTTGGATAATGAGTAGACACACTTATTGCTTGTTTAAAGAATTTTAAAAGATAAAAGAAACTTATTGTTTCTTTTATCTTTTTTGTTCATATATAGTTGGTTATATTTGTTGTTGTTAACTATGGATTCTTAATTTCGTCTTATTTGTTTTCTAAGAATGCAAGTTTCCATGTATGAGGTTTTTTGTTGCTATATTATTTTTGTAATATCTAATCTATAGGTCTATATTCTATAATTCTAATTATCTGAATAGAGATTTTGAAATCTAAAGTTTGCAGTAGCTATATCTTATGTTATCGGGTAAGAAAATCATATTAGGCATTACAGGAAGCATTGCAGCTTATAAAGCTGCATTGCTAACTCGTTTGTTTGTTAAAGCGGGTGCTGAGGTTCAGGTAATAATGAGTTCCTCTGGGAAGGAATTTATCACTCCAGTTACATTGTCAGCGCTATCTGGTCGACCGGTTTTAGGCGACTTCTTTGAAAACAAAGATGGAACCTGGCACAGTCATGTTGATTTGGGCCTATGGGCCGATGCCATGATTATTGCTCCAGCTACTGCCAATACCATGGCAAAAATGGTGGGAGGTGTTTGTGATAATCTTTTAGTCACCACATATATGTCGGCGCGTTGTCCGGTTTTTTTAGCACCGGCCATGGACCTTGATATGTTTCAACATCCTTCAACCATTAGGAATATGCAAACTCTGGAAGAGTGGGGATGTACCATCATTGAACCCGGAACAGGCGACTTGGCTAGTGGTTTGTCAGGGAAAGGACGTATGGAAGAACCGGAAGTTATTCTAGATCGGTTGATTAATCATTTTAAAGGCGTCCCGGTTATTAAAACGCTTACCGGAAAACGCATCATGATAACTGCAGGGCCTACATATGAAGCCATTGATCCTGTGCGGTTTATTGGAAACTATTCATCCGGAAAAATGGGGTTTGCCATTGCCGAAGAACTGGCAAAACGAGGTGCGCATGTCGATCTGGTTTGTGGTCCTGTTCAGATCAAAATAGAGCATCCCGGGGTTTATCGTCACGATGTTGTCACTGCACAGCAGATGCATGATAAATGTGTGGAGCTTTTTCCAAATACAGATGCGGCCATTATGGCCGCCGCTGTGAGTGACTATACACCTGCAAATGTCTCGGATAACAAAATTAAGCGTTCCTCTGATCATTTCAATATTTCATTGAAACCTAACCCGGATATTGCAAAAAGAATGGGCGAGATGAAAAAAACTGGCCAGATTCTTGCTGGTTTTGCATTGGAGACTGACAATGAAATTGCAAATGCCTGTGAAAAATTGAAAAAGAAGCATTTGGATTTTATTGTTCTCAACTCTTTAGCTAAGGCGGGAGCCGGTTTTATGACTGATACAAATCAAATAACCATTATAAGTAAAGAAAATAAACAAACGGATTTTCCGTTAAAGAGTAAAAGAGAGGTGGCCTTTGATATTGTAAATTATTTAGAGACGATGATGGTATAAAATATTTTGTCCCGAAAAATGGTAAAGCATAATTTTAAATATTTGTTCCGTGCAACACTGATGGTTACATTGATGTTGATAATCAGCTACCCTTTGTCTGCTCAAGAGTTGCGTGCCAGAGTTCAAGTTGTGGCTCCCGGGGTTCAGGGGACCAATCGTGCTGTATTTGAGACGCTGCAAACATCCATTATGGAGTTTCTGAACGGACAGCAATGGACCGAGCACAAATTTAATCCCGAGGAACGAATTGATTGCACCATTCTTATTAATATTCGTGAAGTTATAGGAAGTGATGAGTTTCGGGGCACCATACAAATACAGGCTCGAAGACCGGTATATAACTCATCCTACAATACGCCGCTTTTAAACTATCTCGATCAGAATTTACATTTCAGATACATAGAGTACGAAACACTTGTATATAATCCATCGAATATTGAATCCAACTTAGTAGCCATTCTTGCTTATTATGCTTACATCGTTCTTGGATTTGATTACGACTCGTTTTCTCCACGTGGCGGGACACCATATTTCCAACGTGCCGAGCAAATTGTTAATATGATGCAGAATGCACGGGAAAGTGGTTGGAGATCCTTCGAAAGTCAACGCAACCGTTATTGGTTGGTGGAGAACTTACTAAACGAACACCACGCACCTTTGCGTAACGCCTTCTATCAGTACCACAGAAGAGGGCTGGATATGATGGCCGATCGAGTTGATGAAGGGCGTTCAAATATTGCATCCTCTTTGGAATTGCTCCAACGAGTTCACCGTCAGCGTCCTAATAGTTTTGCGCTCGGTTTTTTCTTTGATGCTAAATCTGAAGAGCTGGTTAATATATTTTCAAATTCTCCTTCGATGGAACGCGGAAGGGTTGTTAATCTTTTATCAGAAGTTGATCCAACCAATTCCGATAAGTATCAACAAATTCTTTCAGAGCGGGGACGCATGTGATTTTTATGATTCCTGATCTTTTTGATTTCAAAAATGAAATTTAATACTTTCTTTATATCTTTGTTTTAACAAAGATATAAACTATGCTAAGGCAACTTTCCATATCTAATTACGCATTAATTGATTCAGCTGAACTTGTTTTGAAAGAAGGTTTTACCGCCATTACTGGTGAAACAGGAGCAGGTAAATCAATTATGCTTGGTGCTCTGTCTCTCATTTTGGGACAGAGAAGTGATACATCTGCAATTCGTGATAAAACGCAAAAATGCGTTGTAGAAGCACATTTTTATCTGAATGGTTATCATCTTGAGCAGATGTTTGAAGAGGCTGATGTGGATTATGATGTTGAAACTGTCATCCGGCGTGAAATTTTACCTTCCGGAAAATCACGCGCTTTTATCAACGATACCCCGGTAACATTGCCATTTTTAAAGGATTTATCTCAAAAGTTGATTGATATTCATTCCCAACACCAAAACCTACTTCTTGGCGATGGCCTGTTTCAGCTTAACGTGGTGGATATAGTGGCAAATAATAAGGATATTCTGCAAGAATATCAGCAAAAATACCAAGTGCTTCGGGAGTTGGAGAGAGATAGGGAGGAGATAATGCAATTGAATAATCAACAAAAGGCAGATCGCGACTATTGGGATTTCCAGTTTAATCAACTTCAAAGTGCTGAATTGCAAGCCGGCGAGCAAGAGTTGGTAGAGCAGGAAGCGGAACAGCTTTCACATGTAGAAGAGATAAAGTTGGCATTAGCCAATGCGGGAGTTTTACTAAACGAGCATGAGTTTCCTTTGGTTGATGGATTGCATCAGGTTGTAAATGAGATTAAAAAAATCAGTAATTTTTTATCTGGTGGAGAAGAACTTCTGTCTCGTCTTGAGTCGGTTTACATAGAGTTAAAGGATATTGCAGATGAGGTTTCTGTTAAAGCATCGGAATTGGAGTTTGACCCGGTTCGTTTACAGCGATTGCAGGATCGGCTAAATCTGATTTATGAATTGCAACAGAAACATCAGAAAGACAGTATTGGTGAGCTCCTTGAATTAAAGGATGATCTTGAAAGCAAACTGTTCTCGTTGGATTCGTTTGATGAAAAACTAAGGAAATTGGATGAAACCATCGCAAAAGAGAAGAAGATCGTTGGGAACATGGCCTCCCAATTGTCACAGTCCCGAAAGGAAGTTTTTGATAAAATAGAAAGGACTATAACTAATCAGCTACACGAACTAGGGATGCCACATGCACGTTTTAGTGTTGAACATGAACTTTTGAAAGAGTTTACACGAAGTGGAGCCGATGAGATCAGATTTTTGTTCAGTGCAAACAAAAGTGGGGTGTTGGCTGATATTCCTAAAGTTGCATCAGGAGGTGAACTATCAAGATTAATGCTGTGTATAAAAACGCTTTTGTCTTCTGCGAAAGGATTACCTACCATCATATTTGATGAGATTGACACCGGGGTATCTGGAGAAATTGCCGACAAGATGGGGCGTATTATGCAGCAGATGGGTAATAGTATTCAGGTCATCAGCATCACACATTTGCCTCAGATTGCGGGTAAAGGTCAGCACCATTTTAAAGTCTTTAAATCTGAAGAGAGCGACCGCACCGTTTCTCACATCAGACTACTTTCCAACGAAGAACGCATCCGTGAAATTGCCGGAATGTTGAGCGGAGCCAAACTCTCTGATGCTGCCATTCACAATGCCAAAGATTTGTTGAAAAACTAATTGGGATTTGAGTTAATGGACAGTTAGTCAGGTGTATGTATTGGTTTTGCTTCTCTTAAATAGTCTTAATAAAGCCAAAAAAAAGTTTTGGTTTTATTTCTGAGCAATTATACCTTATATTTGTAGCCTCAAAAATCAAAACGAAAATGGGATATAATCTATTAAAAGGGAAAAGAGGGATCATATTTGGTGCCCTTAACGACATGTCAATTGCCTGGAAAGTAGCAGAGCTGGCGCATGCCGAAGGAGCCACGTTTACTCTCTCAAATACACACGTAGCATGCAGGATGGGCAGTGTTACAGAACTGGCACAAAAAACCGGATCAGAAGTAATTCCGGCTGATGCCACCAATCTGGAAGATCTGCAGAACGTCGTAAAAACATCGACCGAGGTTTTGGGCGGTAAAATAGATTTTGTACTGCACTCCATTGGGATGTCTTTAAATGTAAGAAAGAAACGTGTTTATCACGATTTGGATTACAATTATCTGGCTAAAACCCTTGATATTTCAGCCATTTCTTTTCATAAGCTGATTCAAACGGCATTCAAAATGGATGCTATGAATGAGTATGGTTCCATCGTGGCTCTGTCTTATGTAGCTGCACAACGTACGCTTTACGGGTACAATGATATGGCCGATGCAAAAGCTTTATTGGAATCCATTGCCCGTAGTTTTGGGTATATTTACGGACGTGAAAGGAAAGTAAGGGTTAATACCATCAGCCAATCGCCAACCGTTACTACTGCAGGTAGCGGAGTAAAAGGCATTGATGGCCTGATAGATTTTTCTGATCGTATGTCTCCGCTTGGCAATGCCGATGCAGAAGATTGTGCTAAGTATTGTGTTGCTATGTTTTCAGACCTGACTCGTAAAGTTACCATGCAGAACCTTTTCCACGACGGTGGATTCTCCAGCATAGGAATGAGTTTAAGAGCAATGAAGCAGTACAACAAGAGCTTCGACTCTGATGATGTACAGGATTTATATTAGAATACTGATTAAGTTTATCATTTTATTCACCTGGATTTGCGATTTCATATCGCTCGGATGGGAATTAAAAAATATGATAAATTGACTAGTCTTTTGATATACAGTATAAAAGCCTCCTTTTTAAGGAGGCTTTTTATATGTATCCTACAAGCTGTAAATTTCTGAATCTCCTTTTAAAACATTAATTTTGTCATTCTTATTTATAACTGGTGTAAATCAGATATTTTTAGTCTGTTATTTAAACCCGAAATATTTATAATTATTAAACATGGATAATTATCAGATCAATCACCTTAAGGAGTTAGAGGCTGAGTCGATATTTGTAATTCGCGAAGTCGCAGCTCAGTTCGAAAATCCTGTGATGCTATTCTCGGGAGGGAAAGATTCAATTGTGATGTTTCATCTTGCGCGTAAAGCTTTTTGGCCTGCAAAAGTGCCTTTCCCTTTGATGCATATTGATACAGGGCACAACTTCCCTGAAACGCTTGATTATCGTGACAAGTTAATGCAAGAAACAGGTTCTGTTTGTATTGTAAAAGAGGTACAGGAATCCATAGATAAAGGGAGAGCAAAAGAAGAGACCGGATATAACGCAAGCCGTAACAAGTTGCAAACTGTTACCCTATTAGATGCTCTGGAAGAACTAAAGTTTGATGCTGCGATGGGAGGCGGACGACGCGATGAGGAAAAGGCAAGAGCCAAGGAGCGTTTCTTTAGCCATCGTGATGAATTTGGACAGTGGGATCCAAAAAATCAGCGCCCCGAACTTTGGAACTTATTCAACGGGCGCAAAAATATGGGCGAGCATTTTCGGGTTTTTCCAATCAGCAACTGGACTGAAATGGATGTATGGCAATACATCTATATGGAAGATATAGAACTACCATCCCTGTATTATACTCATGAGCGTGAAGTTTTTGAAAGAGACGGAGCACTGCTGGCTACCGCTCCTTTTATGAAACTTCGTGAAAATGAGAAGCCGCAAGTCATGAAGGTGCGTTGTCGTACCATTGGTGATATAAGTTGTACAGGACTTACTCTTTCTACTGCGAATTCTCTCGAAGATATTATTCAGGAGGTTGCAGCCTCTCGCGTTACGGAACGAGGAGGCAGGGCAGACGACAAACGTTCAGAAGCCGCCATGGAAGACCGTAAGAAGGAAGGGTATTTTTAATTCTTATTTTGTATCATAAGTTGGTGACTCCAAACACCTCTATAATATTTATGTTGTTATGAGTGGAAAAAATTCCGGATATCTGGACATGGAACTGTTGCGGTTTACTACCGCAGGCAGTGTGGATGATGGTAAAAGTACCCTGATCGGACGTTTACTATACGACTCAAAGGCCATTTTTGAAGATCAGATGGAAGCCATTGAACGCGCTAGCGTTAGAGCCGGTGGTGAGCAGGTTAATTTGGCACTACTTACCGATGGTTTGAGAGCCGAGCGGGAGCAAGGTATAACCATCGACGTGGCTTATCGGTACTTTGCTACCCCAAAACGCAAATTTATCATTGCTGATACTCCCGGCCATATTCAATATACCCGTAATATGGTTACCGGAGCCAGTACTGCCAATGTCGCATTAATTCTTATTGATGCCAGACATGGAGTGCTAGAGCAAACCCGTAGGCATGCATACATTGCTTCTTTATTACAGATTCCCCACATCATTGTTTGTGTTAATAAAATGGATTTGGTTGATTATGACCAAACTGTTTTTGAAAATATTGTAAGCGATTTTGAAGCCATTGCTTCAAAATTGTCTGTTAAGGACGTGCGTTTCGTTCCCATCAGTGCTCTGGAAGGAGATAATGTTGTGGACAGAAGCACCAAAATGGACTGGTATCAGGGTCCAACCCTGATGTATTTGCTTGAAAATATTCATATTGGGAGCGATATTAATCGTTCTGATTTTCGTTTCCCTGTTCAATATGTCGTGAGGCCTCAATCAAAAGATTGGCCTGATTATCGTGGCTACGCCGGCAGGGTTGCAAGTGGTGTAGTAAATGTTGGCGACAAGGTAACTGTTTTGCCCTCCGGATTTAGTTCGGTTGTAAAAAGCATTGACCTTTTTACCGAAAGCCAGGACAAAGCATTCGCACCACAGTCGGTTTGCATCACACTGGAGGATGACATTGATATCAGTCGGGGAGATATGATTATTAAAGAAACCAACGGACAACAGCCTCGAATTGATCAAAATATTGATGTGATGCTTTGCTGGTTCAACGAAAAGAAATTGATCCCGGGAGGGAAATATGCACTAAAACATACTTCTACAGAAGTGCGCTGTATGATTAAAGAGGCGCAGTATCGGGTGGATATCAATGAGCTTGAAAAGGTATATGATAATGTAGAAGTGGGAATGAATGATATTGCAAGGGTTTCAATTCGAACAACGAAACCTCTGTTTTTTGATTCTTATAACGTAAACAGAAACACCGGCAGCATTATTCTGATTGATGAAGGTACCAACGAGACTGTGGCTGCTGGAATGATCGTATAGATGAAGTTTTTAACTTGTTGATGATTTTTAAGACCTATAATACTCCTAGTTACGAGTTTATAGGTCTTTTTAATTCATCGGTTTGTTTGTTGTGAAATTAAGCTTGAATTTAGTTCCTACGTTTATTATGCTTTCAACTGACAGTTGTACATCGTTCTTGATTAAGAATTCTTTAACAAGAAGCAAACCAATACCTGTGCTCTTTTCTCCTTCTGTCCCTGTTTGTTGATGGCTGATTTTATATTTAAATAAATTTTCAATCTGATTTTGGCTCATCCCAATTCCAGTATCTTCAATTTCAACAACAATTAAATTGTTATTATTGTAAACTCTGATATATATCTCTTTTTCGGATTTCGTAAACTTAATTGCATTACTTAAGATGTTGCGTAATGATGTACATATCATTTCTTGATCGGCATATACCATAATTCCCTTACTTTCATAAGATTCTGTTACTTTTAATTTTTTTAAAGCAATTGATAGATTAAAATATACCAGCAGATCCGTAATGGTTTTTACTATATTGAAGTGTGTTTTATTGGTCTTCAGTTCAAGCAGATCTATTTTTTTCCAACTTAACAAATTCTCCAAAGTAAGCAGAACAGAACTACTGGTTCTGCTGATGGATTTTAGAAATTGTTTCATTCTAACTTCGTTATATGCCGCGTAATTGCAAAGCATTATATTAAGAAGTTGTTCAATTGAGCTTATGCTGCCGCGCACATCGTGAGATATAATGCTTATGAATTTGTTGTTGATCTGATTTAGATTTTCAATGTTTTTATTCTTTGCTTTTAGTTCGTAGTTTGCAATAAGCAACTTTAAATCTGTTTCTATGTGTTGTTTTAGTTGCCTAACCAGCGAAATGAAATTGCTATTAAACGAGTTTTCTTTGTTGTCAAGAAGGCATACTGTTCCAAAAACTTCTCCATCAGGCCAGTTAAGCGGAACTCCTAAATATGAAATCATCTCAACCTTTACTTCAGGGTCTTCATTTCTCCAAACAGGATCTTGACTTGCATTATGAATTACCAACTCTTTTTGTGAACCAATTACCTTCTCGCAATAGTGCCCGAACCCCAATTCAAATGTATCGGTAGCTTTAATCGGATTGTCCTCATTACTACTGTTCAAAAAAACTTCAAGATGTTCTTCCTTTAGCTGGGTAATGAGACCGGAGGGTACGTTGCAAATGTTTGCCGCTGTATCAATAAGTGCTTGCCATTTATTAGTAATTACTTTTACTATTTTGGGCTTGAGAGTTCCAATTACCACCTGTTTTAGTTCATTCTCACCACGAACCTTTACTTTGGAATACTTTGTTGCCATTTAATCAACATTAGTGCAAGTTTAACATCTTTTCTTTTTTGGTAAAGGGTGGTATCTGTCAGATTTTTAATTGGTAAATATGTTCTTCACTTATCAAGGCAGTTATAAATATGCAAGAATCAATAAATATGCAAGAATCAGCATTTTTGATATTACGTAGATTTGCACTCTGATGTTTCACATTTTGTGTGTAATGTGTGTCATGATTTACATTATGATTTATTCTTTCAATAGATTCAATCATCTGAATTGTACTCCTGTTTTGTCTTTATTTTTACTAAATATAAATAACACTATAAAGGGTAAATTGCAATGTAGAAATTGCAATTTCATGGAAACAAAACTTAACTTTGCGTCATAAAAAGAAACATTTTTTGTTATGATGCAGGCTTTTTTTAAAACGCATAAGTACCTGCTGGATCATTTAAGTGTACCTATTCGTAGGGGATTAATGGATCAGGTTAACTGGAATAGTCGGTTAATCGGAATTGTTGGTGCTCGTGGGGTAGGAAAAACCAGTTTTCTGCTGGATTATGTTTCGACTGTATTTGGCAATGATAAATCATGCCTTTACATAAACCTGAATAATCTCTATTTTTCTGATCGTACCATTATATCTTTTGCGGATGAATTTCAGAAGACAGGTGGAAAAACACTGGTTTTAGATCAGGTTTTTAAATATCCAGAATGGGCTTCAGAATTGGTAATCTGTTATGATAGTTTCCCTGATTTGCAAATTATCTTTAGCGGCTCACCCCTTATGTTGCCCGAAGATGGCCACGATTTGTTGATTAAGGCTGATATATACTCCTTGGAGGGTTTCTCTTTTCGAGAATATATTAACCATAAAAGCGAAAACAAATTTCCTGCATTTAAGCTAAACGAAATTTTAACTGATCATACTCGCATTGCAACAGATATTGTTGATTCCATAAAACCTTTGGCTTATTACAACGATTATCTTCATCATGGTTATTATCCTTTTTTCCTTGAAAAAAGCAACTATCTTGAAAATTTGTTGAAAAACATCAATTTAGTACTTGAAATAGATATTAGCTATTTGCAACAAATTGAACTTAAATATCTTCCCAAACTAAGGAAATTGTTGTATATTATTGCCTGTTCAGCTCCTTTTCAACCAAATGTGAGTCGATTGAGTCAGGAGGTGGAAACAAGCCGCGCTACCATTATAAATTATTTAAAGTACCTGAATCAAGCCCGTTTGATAAACCTGTTATATGAAGGCCAATCGGAACCTTTGAAGAAACCCTCGGAGATATACTTGCAGAACCCAAATCTTTTGTATTCGGTGGCAAGAGGAGATGTTGAAAATGAGGTTTTAAACAAAACGTTCTTTAGCAATCAGATAGGCTATAATCATCAGGTTGGATATAGTCGGACTACCGATTTTATTATAGATGAGACTCATCTGTTTAATGTAGGAAACAGACCAAAAACAGCAAAGGGAAAGAATGAGGATGTCTGGCATGCCTGCAATATGCTTGAAGTTGGTCATGGAAAGGATGTCCCTTTATGGCTATTTGGTTTTTTGGAGTAGTTCAGTGTGATCTAAATAGTGGAGATAATAGATGTAAAATTCGATAAAGCGAAATAACTAATTGATTTTTAAACTGTAAAAGAGAATAGACAAATGGCAAAAGCAAAGAAGTTTATTACCTGTGACGGGAACTATGCTGCCTCACACATCGCTTATATGTTTAGCGAAGTGGCTGCTATCTATCCCATTACACCCTCTTCCAACATGGCTGAGTACGTAGATGAGTGGGCGGCTAATGGAAGAAAGAACATTTTTGGAGAAACTGTAAAGTTGGAAGAAATGCAGTCAGAAGCCGGTGCTGCCGGTGCTGTGCATGGTGCTCTTCAGGCTGGTGCGTTAACATCAACCTTTACAGCTTCTCAGGGACTGTTATTGATGATCCCAAATATGTACAAAATTGCGGGTGAATTATTACCCGGAGTATTTCATGTGAGTGCACGTAGTTTGGCTGCTCAGGCACTTTCAATTTTTGGAGACCACAGTGATGTCATGTCCGCACGTCAAACTGGTTTTGCTATGCTGGCTACCGGTAGTGTGCAGGAAGTAATGGACTTAGCTGGTGTTGCTCACCTTACATCCATTAAGTCGAGAGTTCCATTCCTTCATTTCTTTGATGGATTCCGTACTTCTCATGAGATTCAGAAAGTTGAATTGATGGAGCAAGATGCTCTTGAGCCACTTCTTGATAAGGAGGCTCTTCAGAAATTCCGTGATAACTCATTGAATCCTGAGCGTCCAGTTACCCGTGGTACAGCTCAAAATCCGGATATCTATTTCCAGAGTCGTGAAGCTGCCAATCCATTCTATAACGCCATTCCTGATATGGTTGCTGAGTATATGGATAAGATTTCAGAAATCACTGGTCGTAAGTATCGTCCATTTGATTACTATGGAGCAGCTGATGCTGAGAATGTTATTGTGGCAATGGGGTCGATTACCGATACCATTAAAGAGACCATAGATTATCTTAACGCTAAAGGTGAAAAAACAGGTCTGATCGCGGTACATCTTTATCGTCCATTCTCCGCCAAATATTTCTTTGAAGCTTTCCCAAAAAGCTGTAAACGAATTGCTGTTTTGGATCGTACCAAAGAACCAGGAGCAAACGGAGATCCACTTTATCTTGATATTTGTGAACTTTTCCAAGGTAAGGAAAATGCACCAATGATCATCAGCGGACGTTACGGTCTCTCTTCAAAAGACACAACTCCCGCCATGATGGTTTCTGTGTTTGAAAACCTCAAAAGAAATGAGCCTAAGAATAAATTTACTGTAGGTATTGTTGATGATGTTACTTTTACTTCGCTGCCATTATTGCCAGAGATTGATTTGAGTGCTGAGGGAACTTTTGCCGGTAAATTTTATGGTTTAGGTTCTGATGGAACCGTAGGTGCCAATAAGAATAGTATTATGATCATTGGTAACACCACTGACAAATACGCTCAAGCCTACTTCTCATACGATTCAAAAAAATCTGGAGGTATTACCATTTCTCACCTTCGTTTTGGTGATACTCCAATTCGTTCACCATATTTGGTAAATACACCTGACTTTGTTGCATGTCACGTACCTGCTTATCTTGGTCGGTACGATATGCTTAAGGGACTGAAAAAGGGTGGAACATTCCTGTTGAACAGTCATTGGGATGTTGAAGAAACCAAGAATCGTCTTCCGAATGATGTGAAACGCTACATGGCTGAGAACGACATTCAATTTTATATCATCAATGCAACTGCCATTGCCGAGGAGATTGGGCTGGGTAACCGTACCAATACAATCATGCAGTCTGCATTTTTTAAAATTGCCGGAGTAATTCCTTACGAACAGGCAGTTGATGAGATGAAGAAATTTGTTGTGAAGTCTTTCGGCATGAAAGGTGAAGACATCGTTAACATGAACTACAGTGCTATTGACAAAGGTGGGGATGTTACAAAAGTTGAAGTCCCTGCAGATTGGGCTTCTCTTGCTGATGCCAAGTCTAATGGTAATGGAAAAGTGTTGCCAGGTTTTATCAAAGATATGGTGTTCCCAATCAATGCTCAAAAAGGTGATGATTTGCCTGTTAGTGCATTTTTAGGGCGTGAAGACGGAACTTTCCCTGCAGGAACTACCGCTTACGAAAAACGTGGTATTGCTGTTAACGTTCCCGAATGGCAGTCTGACAACTGTATTCAGTGCAACCAGTGTGCTTATGTTTGTCCTCATGCTGCTATCCGACCATTCTTGTTGGATGAAAAAGAGTTGGCATCTGCTCCTGAAGGGACGGTTACCATTAAGCCAAACGGTAAAGGATTCGACGGATTACAGTACCGTATTCAGGTAAGTGTACTTGATTGTACCGGTTGCGGTAACTGTGCTGAAGTTTGCCCTTCAAAAACAAAGGCTTTGTTAATGAAGTCTCTTGATAGCCAAATGGTAGAGACCGATCGTTGGGACTACATGGCTGAGAAGGTGACCATAAAGGATACCATCCAGGCAAAAGATATGAACGTAAAGGCTTCGCAGTTTGCTCAGCCATTGTTTGAGTTCTCCGGAGCTTGTGCCGGTTGTGGTGAAACGCCTTATATCAAACTGATTACTCAATTGTATGGTGACAGAATGATGATTGCCAATGCAACAGGTTGCTCTTCAATTTATGGAGGTTCTGCACCCGCAACTCCATATTGTGCCGACAAAGACGGACGTGGACCAGCATGGGCCAACTCTCTGTTCGAAGACAATGCTGAGTACGGAATGGGTATGGTTACCGCAGTTGACAAGTTGCGTGATCGCATTGAACTTAAAATGAAGGCCACTCTTAACGAGGTTGCACCTGCTACTAAAGCTGCCTTTGAAGCATGGTTGGAAGCGAAAGATGATGGTAGTAAAACCCGTGAAGTTTCAAATGCTGTTCTAAAAGCTCTTGAATCTGAAAAGCATGCCGTTGCAAAAGAAATCCTTGCGCTGAAAGATTATCTGGCTAAGAAATCTGTTTGGGTGTTTGGTGGTGACGGATGGGCTTATGACATCGGTTTTGGTGGTCTTGACCACGTTATCGCATCAGGTAAAGACATTAACATCCTGGTAATGGATACCGAGGTTTATTCAAATACCGGAGGTCAGGCTTCTAAATCGACTCCAGTAGGTGCCGTTGCCAAGTTTGCTGCTGCCGGAAAACGTATCCGTAAAAAGGATCTTGGCTTGATGGCCACCACATACGGATATGTATATGTAGCTCAGGTTGGAATGGGAGCAAATCAGGCTCAATACTTCAAAGCGTTGAAAGAAGCTGAAGCTTATCCCGGACCTTCTGTTATTATCGCTTATTCTCCATGTATTAGTCATGGATTACGCGGCGGTATGGGTAACGCACAAAATGAAACCAAATTAGCTGTTGAGGCTGGTTACTGGCAACTGTACCGTTACAACCCAATGTTGGAAGCGGAAGGAAAGAACCCGTTTGTGCTTGACAGTAAAGAGCCGGATTGGAGCAAATTCCAAGACTTCCTGAAAGGCGAAGTGCGTTATACATCATTGATGAAGGCATTCCCCGATGCAGCAAAAGAGTTGTTTGCTGCTGCTGAGGATAATGCAAAATGGCGTTACAGCACTTATAAGCGACTTGCTGAAGTAGATTATAAAGTTGTTGAGTAGTCACAACTTGCGATAGAATTAAAAGCTGCCTCCTACGGGGCAGCTTTTTTTGTAACATTAACAACAGATTAAGACTACAACCAGCCCTTTCGTTTAAAATAAAACATCATGATGGCAGCTACCGTCGCCATTATGAGTAGTGAGGCCGGATAGCCCCATTCCCAATTGAGTTCAGGCATATTTAATGGGCTTATTTCCGGATTGAAGTTCATTCCATATACTCCTGCAATAAATGTAAGTGGAATAAAAATGGTGGCGATGATGGTGAGAACTTTCATGATTTCATTCATGCGATTGCTAAGACTGGACATATACATGTCGTATAAACTGAAAACCATCTCACGATGGTTTTCAATACTGTCAATAACCTGAACAATGTGATCGTAAACATCTCTTAAATAAATTTTTACATCATTACTGATCAAAGGCGACTCATCTCGTATTAAACTATTAAGTCCATCCCTCAACGACCAAACTGATTTACGAAGAAAAATCAGATCTCGTCTCAAAGTGTGAATATGTTGAAGATTAAGAGGCTTTGGATTACTGATGACTTCTTCCTCAATAGATTCTATATGTTCGCCAGCCATATCAAGTGCTGAGAAATAGTGATCAACAACATTGTCGAGCAATGCGTATGCTAAATAGTCACATGATAGCCGACGTAATCGGGTATTATTCAGTAAAAGTCGTCTTATTATTGGTTCAAACAGCGTGTCGTCGCTCTCCTGAAATGAGAGCACGTAGTTTTTACCCAGTATTATGCTCAATTGTTCCGTCTGAAGTTCTTCATTTGAAGTGTTAACTCCTTTAATCATTCTCAAAACTATGAATATGATATCGTCGTATGGCTCGACTTTAGGACGTTGATTTACACTTACGATGTCTTCCTGCACCAATGGATGAATGTCAAAAAAGTTCCAGATTTCCTTTAGCTTTTCGATGTCATGAAGACCATGTATTTGAATCCATGTTTTTGATGCACTCTTAATATATCTTTCTGCGTCTGTTATTTTGTCTATGGATATATTTTCGTAACGGTTTTCATCAAAATCATGAAGAGTCATTTTTAACTCTTCCATCCTTTTTATCCCGGTGTGGAGGATGGTTCCAGGTGCCTGCCCCGGCGGTTTTCTTTTTATCCTGTGCTGGATAACCGGTCCAAAAAGGCCGCGTATTTGAACTGCTGATTTTCTTATCTTATATTGCATCGGGTGTTTTTTGTTTTTGCTAATTTCATGATTTTTTGTGATTAGTCCTTATTTTTATATGAGGATTTGATTTGTTTTATGCTGAATTTGGTTCTTTTTGTCAAACGGAACTATTTTATTATATGTTTCTGCTTATTATATTGTTTGTCTCAGGGTTGGCTGTTACAATTAAGGGTGGCGACTGGCTTGTATCTGGAGCCTCAGGAATTGCTCGTAGATATGGACTTTCTGAGTTGTTAATTGGACTTACGATTGTTGCCTTTGGGACTTCATTGCCTGAGTTTGTAGTCAGTTTACTGGCTATTATAGGTGATCATTCAGACATTGCACTCGCCAACGTAATAGGGAGTAATAATTTTAATTTAATGGTTATAATGGGATTATGTGGTCTGCTGATGCCTTTGTCGATTCAGAAAGACACTATCCGAAGAGAGATTCCGGTTTCTTTATTGGCCGTTGTAATGCTTTTGCTATTTGGAAATGATTTTTTTATTTCATCACGCAATGATTCTGTTTCCAGGTTGGATGGTATATTCATGCTTATTGTTTTTGCTCTGTTTCTGATATATCTGTTTCGTCAGTCAAAATTAGATAGAATCGAAGACCAAAAGACAGGAATAATTGTATCGAAAAAAAAGGGATGGTTATTAATCGTTTCCGGATTGGGCTTTCTTCTGGTTGGAGGACAAGTTTCAGTTACTTCTGCTGTAAATCTTGCCAAAGCAATTAATATCAGCGAAAAGGTAATAGGTTTAACTGTTTTGGCGATTGGCACCTCATTACCTGAACTGGTAACTTCAATCGTTGCCATGCGCAAAAAGAATGTTAATATTGCCATTGGAAATATTATTGGCTCTAATATATTTAATGTTTTATGGATTTTAGGAATCGGTTCTGTTATTATGCCTATTAAATTTTCGGGTTCATACAATATTGATCTCTTGTTTTTATCAGCTGGAACAGTATTCCTCATTCTGGCAATGTTTACAGGGAAAAAGCGGCAGCTCGATCGTTGGGAGTCTATAGTTTTATTGGGGATATATGGGGTTTGGATGCTGCTTTCTGCTGGATTGATGAAATATCCAATCCTACATTTCCAATTTTTAAACGATTAGGCTATACTTTCTCATATGATTTCTTCATACACTTTGAGTTTTTTTATTGTACCTGCTTTCTAAAACTCTTCCTTTATTATTCTGTCCGATTCAATGTTTAATTTTTTCAGAATGTTCTCTATGGACTCCATCATCTTTCCCGGGCCGCATAGATATATTTTCTGATTTTTGGAGGAGATGGTAGAACTTACAGTATTATAGTCAATGATTCCATGTTTGTAATCGGAATTGTTTTCCTCCGATAAAATATGAATCACGCTCAATCCGGGCATCTTTTCAAGTTCGTCTTTCAAGATGATGTCTTTTGTCGTTTTATTGGCATAAATGAGTTTGTTTTCTTCCGATTCCCTGTCCTCTTGTAATTGACGCAGAATTGAAATAAAAGGTGTAATACCTGCACCTCCGGCAATGAAAATGCCGGATCCTCGATACTCAATGGAACCCCAGGGATCACCAATCTTAAGCTCATCACCTGGTTTTACCTGTTGTAATTCATTGGTAAACCCATTATGATCGGCGTATATTTTAATTATGAATTCCAAGTAGGGTTTGTCGGGGGTTGATGTAAATGTAAAGGGAGCTGATTTTTCTTCCAGTCCCGGTTTATTTATTGCAATGTTGGTTGCCTGCCCCGGGATGAACGCATATCCCTCAGGTTTGCTTGTTATAATTTGTAATACATCATGATTTATCCATTCTGTGCTGCTGATTTCCACTAAATAATCCATCATTTTTATATTTAATTGATTGATATTAATTCAATTAAAAGTTAAGAAAAATTTTGAACCATGTAAAGCAGGTGGGTTAATAATTTCTCATGTTGTGGAGCAGATTGTTGAACCAATACGTATGGTGTAAACTGATTAAACTGTTCTCGTATTGAAGAACAAGTATTATGAAGAAGTAAAAAAAACTCAAAAACTAAACAATGAACAGGTTAAAATGATGGCATGCTTCGAACTAATCATTATGCAATTGTTATTGCATAATGAATGGTGCCTTATGATATTAACCATGCCTGTCGGAGAATATAAAGAATAAAAGGATTTTTAAATATTTGGTTTGAATCTGTCTGCGGCCGGAAATTCTAATTTTTACTTCTGTACACCCATACTGAGCTAAAGCGAGGCATGTTTCTCAGAGAGTTCATTTTTTGAATAGCGGTTTCTCTATGCTCAAATGATTCAATGGCAATTCGTATTCTTCCGGCCTCATCATCAAGAATCTGAGCATTGGTAAATCCTTCCTGAACAAAGGATTGCAATGCTTCTCTGGCAGGTTCTTGTTTTACAAAACTGGCAGCGATTATGTGAAAAGATTTGTTGACCTTAGCCTTCACGTTGTTGGTTGCAGTATAAATATCTTGTTCTTCTTGGACAACTTCCACAGGTTCTATAATCTCTACTGCTTGGGTTTCTGTGTTGCTGAAAACCGTGGTGGGCTGTAGCGAGTTTAAAAAGCCTGCTTGCTGATTCAGTTCCGGTGTTTTTAACTCTGAGGTGGTAAGAAACAGTAATCCTGCCATCATGGCGGCAACTGCTCCCCAATAATATCTCGAAGATTTGTGTTTTAGCGCTCTTGGTACACGAATTTCCCTCTCAAACTTCACTGTGTGATTGTAATCAAGGGGTTCAAACCGGAATGAGGTAAGGCCAAAAGCTTCCGGTAAAAAACTGTTTGTTGTGGCGGGTGTAAACAATATATTTCCGATGGCATCTCCTCTCAAACTTCCGATGTCAGACAGATCTATATTCTTTCCAATAACAATTTCAGCACGTACTAAAGCGACAAAGTCTTCTATGGCAAAAAGAGCTTCTTCAAAACTAATTCCCTCGCTCCTTGAAATACAATTAGCAAGTAGTCCATCATTGTGAATCAAACTTCGGTTAAAGCCGATTTCCTTAGCTGGTGGTAAAAAAAGATTCTTGTCCTCTTTTATAACAGATGCACGGTGGTTTGCCACAAAACCACCCAACCCAGGCACTATTACACAATCATGATTGTGTAACAGAGAAGATATATGTTGAATTATCATTGTCATATCTACAAAGATATATAAAAATTAAACGATGTGCATCCCTTATTTTTAAACACCTGTTGAAAAAATGTTGATTACTTTTATCAGGTCACCAGAGTAATCTCCTTATCAGGAACACTCTTTTATCAATAAAATCTCCAAAAATTATCTATATTGAGTACTTTTGCAGAAACAAAAACATAGATGGTAGTGGTTTTACTGTTGAGGTTTTCTGAATCTGATTGATGTTATAAAATACCGCAATTCTTTTTTTATGGAATTCGCATCATACATTAATTGTAATTGATTCTCTAATTTACTATCTTCTTTTGAGTTATAATCCGGTTATGCGGATTCAGGTTTATGCTAAATAATATGAAGTTGATACATCATAATTAAATCAGGTCTGAAAAATGAAAAAGCAAATATTGGTTACCGGAGGCACCGGTTACATAGGTTCTCATACGGTGGTTGAATTACAGGAAGCTGGATTTGAAGTGGTAATCATTGATAATTTATCCAATTCAAATATTGAGGTGTTAGATGCTATAAAAAAAATTACCGGACAAAGTCCGGGTTTTGAGAAACTTGATCTGGCTTGTAAAAAATCAACAGCAGATTTCTTTGAAAAATATAATAAAATTGAAGCCATTATACATTTTGCCGCATATAAGGCAGTTGGAGAATCGGTTCAGAAACCTTTGGATTACTATCAAAACAACCTGAATTCGCTGATGAATTTATTGGAAAACATGAAAAGGCATCAAATTCAACATCTGGTATTCAGCTCCAGCTGTACTGTATATGGTCAGCCCGACAAGCTCCCCGTAACCGAAAGTACGCCCCGTAAACCTGCCGAATCCCCATATGGTAATACAAAGGCCATATGTGAGGATATACTACGCGACTTTAGCAATGTAAACCCTGAGATCAACTGTGTTGCTCTCAGATATTTTAATCCTATTGGAGCTCATCCATCGGCGCTTATTGGCGAACTTCCGCTTGGTGTTCCCAATAACCTGGTGCCATTTATTACACAAACAGCAGCCGGAATAAGAAAGGAACTCTCTGTATTTGGCAATGACTACAATACGCCCGATGGTACTGCCATAAGAGATTATATCAATGTTGTTGATCTTTCCCAGGCTCATGTGGTTTCAATTAACCGCTTAATTGAAGGTAAACATAAAGCAAACTACGAATTCTTCAACATTGGAACCGGTAACGGATTTTCTGTGATGCAACTTGTAAAAACGTTTATCGAAGTGAATAAAGTAAATCTTCCATACAAGATTACTGATCGTCGGGCCGGGGATATCGAAAAAATATGGGCCGACACTTCCTATGCCAATTCCGAACTTGGATGGAAAGCCCAAAAGAGCATTGAGGAGACGCTTCAATCAGCGTGGGAATGGGAGAAGAATGTGAGAAATTTAAATTAAGTTTTTGGAATATTACATCGATTTATTGCTTTACACCGGAAAATTTACGTTTTTGCAGGTGTTTAACATCATCAAAACAAAAACAGAATAATGAAATACATATTAATTACAGGAGGTGCCGGTTTTATTGGGTCGCACGTTGTAAGATTAATGGTGAAGAAATACCCCAACTATCAGATTGTAAATCTGGATGCTTTAACCTATGCGGGTAATCTGGAAAATCTGACTGACATAGAGCATGCCTCAAACTACGAATTTGTTAAAGGTGACATCACAGATGCAAAGCTTGTTAGCCGGTTATTCGCCACGCATAATTTTGACGGCGTCATTCATTTGGCCGCTGAATCCCATGTGGATAGATCCATCAGTAATCCTTTAGAGTTTATCCAAACCAATATCATAGGAACTGTAAATCTGTTAAATGCCGCTCGCATGCAGTGGAAAGATCAATTTGAGGATAAACTGTTTTATCATATTTCTACCGATGAAGTTTATGGATCATTGGGGGAAACCGGCTTGTTTACAGAAACAACCTCATATGATCCACGAAGTCCTTACTCAGCATCCAAAGCGAGCTCCGATCATCTGGTACGGGCTTATTATCACACATACGGTTTACCGGTTGTCATTAGTAACTGTTCAAACAATTACGGCCCTAACCAGTTTCCCGAAAAGCTTATCCCACTAGCCATCAATAATATTAAAAACAATAAGCCAATACCAATATACGGGAAGGGTGATAACATTCGCGACTGGCTTTATGTTGAAGACCATGCATCTGCCATTGACGAGATTTTTCAGAATGGAAAAAATGGAGAGACCTACAACATTGGCGGATTAAATGAATGGAAGAATATCGATTTGATACATCTTCTTTGTAAAATTATGGATAAGGCCCTCAACCGGGCAGATGGGGAGTCGGCAAAACTCATCACTTTTGTGAAAGACCGTGCCGGTCATGATCAACGATATGCCATTGATTCGTCAAAACTGATGAAGGAATTGAACTGGAAGCCTTCCTTGCAGTTTGAGGAGGGTTTAGAAAAGACTGTTGATTGGTATTTAAACAATCAGAAATGGATGAATAGAATACTTTCCGGAGAGTATGAATCATACTACAATACCCAATATGGGGATAGATAAGTATTCAAATGCTACAACAAAAAAGGAACAGTAAAATGTTCCTTTTTTATTTCAGTGCTATCAAGCTTGTTTGAACAAATCCTGATTTGTTCAAACTTTCATCAATAAAATTCAGATATTAATAAGGCAAAACTGGTCATTCACAAAATAAGATTGTTCTGTTCTGTTAAGTTTACTATATTTACAATACAATAATAAATAACCCATATTAATCCGAAAATGCACAAAAAAATAGTACACTTAATCTCTGTTGTTCTTGCTTTATCAGTATTGTCTATTGCATCTAAATATTCAGAAGAAGATGATTTCGGGAAAGAACAAATCCTAAATACTACAATTGATTTAAATCACCATCACGAAAAAGCGGATGCAATTCAAGAATTTGAGAAATTTGTAGACCATCAACAAATAGAGTATTTTATGTCTGTTGGTGCAATAAGTATATTGGAAAACAATATGTTTTACAAAAATATCAACAACCCCTGATCCAAAAAAACGATGTTGTCCTGCGACCTCCCTTTACTGACAATTAAACTATTGCAGACTAAGAGTAACAGGAAGAACCTGTTATCACTACTTTCCTCAACCCCAAAATTTGTCCGTAACACTCCAGGACAACCTCGTTTTTTAATATCTTTTGTTATTTTCTACTCAACCGTGACAGATTTTGCCAGATTGCGAGGCTGATCTACATTACAACCTCTCATAACAGCAATATGATAAGATAGAATCTGAAGAGGAACAACTGCCAATAAAGGCGAAACGGCCTCATGACATTCAGGAATTTCTATTACATGATCGGCCATTTTTCTGATTCCTTTATCGCCTTTGGTTGCAATAGCTATCACTTTTCCTTTACGTGCTTTTACTTCCTGAATGTTGCTAACCATTTTTTCATACGATTGATCATTGGCAGCAAGAGCGAAAACAGGCATGTTTTCATCAATGAGCGCTATGGGGCCATGTTTCATCTCAGCGGCGGGATATCCTTCGGCATGGATATAGGAGATTTCCTTTAGCTTTAGAGCCCCTTCGAGTGCTACGGGGAATAAAAGTCCCCGCCCCATATAAAGTGCGTTGGTCACGTCTTTGTAAACAGCTGCAATCTTCTCTATTTCCGATTCTTGTTTCAGAATTTCTTCTATTTTAGAAGGTACCTGAATCAGTTCATGAATTAATTCTTTGTACTCAGAGGCAGGCAGAACTTGTCTTTTGCTTCCCAATAAAAGAGCCATCATGGTTAATACAGTGATTTGAGAAGTAAAGGCTTTTGTTGAAGCCACACCAATCTCAATACCTGCATGGGTGTAAACACCTGCGTCGGTTTCACGTGCGATGGACGAACCTGCTACATTGCAAATTCCAAGGATTGTTGCACCCGTTTCTCTAACCTTTCTTATGGCGGCAAGTGTATCGGCTGTCTCCCCACTTTGAGAAATTGCAATTACTAAGTCGTCTTCCTGTATAATTGGGTCGCGATATCGAAACTCGGAAGCATATTCAACTTCAACAGGTATGCGGCCGTATTTCTCAAAGAGATACTCCCCAACCAAACCGGCATGCCAGGAAGTTCCACATGCCACGATTATAATGCGTTTGGCTTTGATCAATTGAGGCATAACATCGAGAACTCCTCCCAAAAATATCTTGCTTTCATCCATGGCAACTCGACCACGGAATGTATCTCGTATAGACATGGGTTGCTCATGAATCTCTTTTAACATGAAATGTTCATAATCTCCTTTGTCAATGTGATCTATTGATAGTGTAATTTTCTTGAAGTCAGGTGTCTTGCTGTCATTTTCAAGATTCTTTAGATCCAGTCCATCCCTGGTTATGACCGCTACCTCTTCATCGTTTAGGTACATGACCTGATCAGTGTACTCAACTATCGGAGTTGCATCTGATGCCAGGAAATACTCGTGTTCCCCAACGCCAACCACCAAGGGACTTCCTTTACGGGCAGCAATTAGCATTCCGGGTTCATCTTCGCATGAAATAACCAACCCATAGGCTCCTACAACCTTTGTTAGCGCAAGGCGCACTGCTAGTTCTGCACTCACCGATTTTTCAAGATATATGTTCTCTATCAGGTTTGCCAGTACTTCGGTGTCCGTTTCGCTTTGGAATTTGTATCCCCTGTTGGAGAGTTCCTTTTTAAGGTGGGTGTAGTTTTCAATGATACCATTGTGAACAACGAAGAATTTTCCGTTCATCGATCTGTGCGGATGTGCGTTATGATCACTCGGTTCTCCATGAGTTGCCCAGCGAGTATGCCCCATGCCAACGGTTCCGGATATTTCCTTATCTTTTGATAAGGCCTGCAAATCCTTTACTTTGCCTTTGCATTTATAAACATTAGTCTGACCATTGAGCAAAGCTATGCCTGCAGAATCATATCCTCTGTATTCTAATCTCTGAAGCCCTTTTATTAATATGGGATAAGCTGTGCGATCCCCTACATATGCAACAATTCCACACATAACTATCTGTTTTAATTATAAAATCTTACTTAATTTATCCAATACCTTTGAAGCAAGGTTACTTTTCTTTTCAATATGTTCCAGTATGTCAGTAACTGCAGGGTGGCTGGTGAACTCGCCCCTTACGTTTTCAAAATCGCACATTCGGGTCTCTTCCTTTCCATCTATGCCAAATCCAGTTTGCGATTTTAATGTAAATTCCTTCCGGGCATCTTCATACATCATCTGATCCAGCTTTACTACAGCATTTTTCCACTCTTCCACGTAGTCCATCACTTGCTGAACAGATACAGACTCAACATCAAGGCCTGCTTCAGTCTTCAGTCGTGGGACAATCCAGTTCCATGCCCAGTCGAAATAGTGATTTTTGAAACTCACAAAACGTTTGTTTAATTCACCTGCTGTTGTCACTATTCCCTTTTCAACGTCATTTACCAATTGATCTACCTCTTCCTTTGGAACCAGCAAGCCAGCCATGTCAACCCATTCTCCTGAACCTTGTTTCCCCTCAGGTGCAATGGCCTTTAACATCTCTTCCCGGTTTGAAAAATCAGCCAGTTCAAGTTTTTTTACCAAGCCATTACCTAAGAACTTTGTGATCCCAATTCGATACATCTGAATACCTCTGTCGAGTGCGGAGGCCGTAATTTTTACACTGTTGTACATGTAGTACTCAGAAGTTGGACCCGAGGTTGATTTTAAATCATTTAACACCTTAATCCCCTTTATCATTTTTTGAATTGAATAGGGGCTTAGCAGGTTAAAAACAATTGCATCAAGCAAAACAGGGTCTTTTCGTCTGTCTCTTCGGGGCCATTTGCGGGCATCCCGAATGGTTCCAATGCTTCTAAGATTTACTCCCGGAGCAAGAAAACTCTCATCAGTGTTTTCAATCAGATAGGAAAAAGGAAGATCTGCTGTATCGGGATTACGATAATGTCGTCCCATAACAAGTGAAAATGCACCGATTTTGGCAGGCCACAACAAGTATGAGTCACTGGTGGTTTTACTTCCCCGCTCGACTACACCTTGGTGAATTGGCCCCAATTTATACATGTGATTGCTCTGGTTAGAACCGCTTCCTGCATTTAGAAAGGAATAATAACCTGCAATAAGCAGCGTTGATTTGTGATGTGAAACAGTATATGGTCCAGCAAATATGGAACAAGCCTCTCCATGAAATCCTTGACAATTGGCGAAAAACACAGAGTTTTCCGCTGAGTATTGTTTTGCCAAAACAGTCCCCTGACCTACGAAGCATTTCGAAATCATAGATGATTCGGTAACTTCACTGCCGCTGGCAGTTATAAAATCCTGAGCTATAACTCCAGGTCCGATGTATGATGGATCTTCCAGACTGCTGTTGATGGTTCCGTTTACAAGTCGGTAAACGCCTTCAATAAAGGCATGTTTACCTATTCGCACATTTTGAATGGTACGGCAGTTGACCAGGTGAGCTCCCTCTTCAATAGTACCCATGGCAGAGGTAACCCCTTTTGCAAAATCATCGGCCTTTTTTAGTAACTGGTCAATTAAGATTGGACGATGACGATAAAATGCCATTAGGTAGGCAGTGTGGGCTGAAAGTTCATCATACATGGCAATTTCTCTTCCGCCGGTTTCGTTCAAAACGGCAACTCGTATACCATTTCCAAAGGATGTTTCTTCTGAAACAAACAATGAATCTACATTTTCAATTATCACATTTTTTTTAATGTGATAATTGGCAAGATGATTTTTTACCTGATTTATGTATACATCATCATCAATAATGCAATTATGAATTGTGGCATTATATATCCCGGACTGCTTTGGCACCCCACCGGGTGAGGTAAATTTCTTTAATAGAAGTCCGATTTTCACATTCCCGGAAAACGAAACATTTCGAATGTTATGAGGAGAAAAGGCAGAATGCACTTCAATGGTACTCCAATCTTCGCAGAAAGATCCATTTAATATGAGGCTTTTAATCTCTTCTTCTGTTAGTTTTCGATAGGTCATATGATAAACGCTTTAAATTTGGGTTCGAATGTAAAAAAAAGATGAAATGAGTGAGAGTATAAAAATGAAACGAAACCGATATAAAAGAAAAAAGCAACCAAACAAAACGTTGTATAAGCATTCAAAAGGGTTTTGGCTGTTCTATTACCAAATTAAAATAATGGGCTTTATATCGGTTTTGGTTCGCTAATCATTGAATTACAATTGATTATTCCGATAATGCCGAAGTGGCAGTGAGTATCAGTATGATAAATTGTAAAGATCAAATAGTAATCTTAAGTAATGATAGGCGTTATTTTAAGGTTTCAAAAGCCTGCAGGTTAGGTTTCAAAACATTTCTATACTCTTTTGTTATTAACAAATATATGACAATTAAATGCCTCATATTAGAAATTGTTATTAAATGCATGAAACTTTTGATTAATGGAATATTTTCTTGGATAGCAGTAGAATGTTAATAAAGAAGTGATGATAAGGTCGGAAGGGACTGGTCGTAATCGCTATAATCCAAACACATGGATGTATCATGAAAGCAATACTATCATTAACTTTCATGTAATTAGGAAGATGATTTTCTTGAGTTAAAGATAGTACTGGCAGATGTCTCTTCCTTTAAGTGTTTGTTAAATTAAAAAGAGAAAAGCTTTCAGGCTTTTCTCTTATATAATAATTGTGATTTTTTCGGGTATCAGATTTAGTTTACTTCACTTCCGACCCATTTTTTACTTTTTCTGAAGGACTTACAAAAACCAGCTTTCCATCAGCATCCTCGGCCATTAGAATCATACCCTGAGATTCAATTCCTTTTATTTTACGGGATGCCAGATTAACCAGAATCGAAACTTGTTGACCAATGATTTGATCTGCTTCAAAAAATTCAGCAATACCAGATACCACAGTTCTTTGGTCTAATCCGGTATCAACTAACAGCTTCATCAGTTTTTTGGTTTTTGGAACTTTCTCTGCTTCCAGAATGGTTCCGGTGCGGATGTCCATTTTTATGAATTCATCGTAGATGATGTCCGGTTTGGCAGGTGCAGATTGCTTTCCTGCTGCTTCGTTGGCAGTTTTTGATTCTTTAAGCTTGTTAAGTTGCTGTTCTATATCTGAGTCTTCAATTTTTTCAAAAAGTAAAGAAGCTTTTCCAATTTGGTGATCTGGAGCCAGAACTTCTTTTTTACCACACAGACTCCAATCAACTTCATTCATGTTTAACATGTCGCGAAGTTTCTGAGCAGAGAAGGGGAGGAATGGCTCCAATAGTATGGCTAAATTGGCCGTGATCTGCAGGGAAACATACATAATGGTAGCAACTCTGGATTCATCAGTTTTAATCAATTTCCATGGTTCTGTGTCGGCCAAATATTTGTTCCCCAATCTGGCCAAATTCATTACTTCGCGTATGGCTTCTCTGAATTTGAAGTTCCTTAAAGCGGTCTCAGTTTTTTCAACATATGTTGAAATGGTTTCAAGAGTTTCGTTGTCAAAATCAGTGAATGTGCCGGGTGTTGGTGCGGATCCATTGTAATATTTGTGTGTGAGAACCATACTTCGGTTTACAAAGTTTCCTAAAATTGCAACCAGTTCGTTATTGTTTCGAGCCTGAAAATCTTTCCAGGTGAAGTCGTTGTCTTTGGTTTCGGGTGCATTGGCTGTCAGCACATATCGCAAAACATCCTGTTTGTCTTTAAAATCTTCAAGGTATTCGTGCAGCCACACCGCCCAATTGCGTGAGGTTGATATTTTATCACCTTCAAGATTCAAAAACTCATTGGCCGGCACATTGTCGGGCAAAATAAAACTACCTTCAGCTTTCAGCATGGAAGGGAATACAATGCAGTGAAACACAATATTATCTTTACCAATGAAGTGCAAGAGACGTGTTTCGGGGTCTTTCCAGTATTTCTCCCATTCAGGTGTCAACTCACGTGTTGCTGAAATATAGCCTATTGGGGCATCAAACCACACATAGAGAACTTTTCCATCTGCACCTTCAACGGGAACCGGCACACCCCAGTCAAGGTCACGACTCACTGCACGTGGCTGAAGTCCAAGGTCGATCCATGATTTACATTGGCCATATACGTTGCTTTTCCACTCTTTATGATCCTCGAGAATCCATTGCTTAAGAAACGGTTCGTGTTTATCCAAAGGAAGATACCAGTGTTTGGTGTTTTTTCTCACAGGGGGTTTCCCGGATATGGTTGATTTTGGATTAATTAAATCCGTTGCGTTAAGTGACGTTCCACAACTTTCGCACTGATCGCCATATGCACCTTCTTTATGGCAATGCGGGCAAGTTCCCATGATGTAACGATCGGCAAGGAACTGGCCGGCTTCTTCATCGTAATATTGCTCGCTCTCTTTTTCAAGGAATTCGCCTTTTTCGTTTAGCGTTTTAAAAAACTGAGAGGCGGTTTCATAATGCACTTTACTACTGGTTCTGGAGTAAACATCGAATGAAATACCAAACTCTGAGAAGGATTTTTTTATAATTCCATGGTATTTGTCAACCACATCCTGAGGTGTTATACCTTCATTCCTGGCTTTCAGAGTAATTGGTACTCCATGTTCATCCGAACCACCAATTAGTAGAACATCTTCTCCTTTAAGCCTGAGGTAGCGAACATAGATGTCGGCTGGCACATATACGCCGGCCAAATGACCAATGTGAATTGGTCCGTTTGCATATGGAAGTGCTGTTGTTACAAGAGTGCGTTTAAATTGTGTCATAGAGTAATTTGAATCCAAAATAGAACCGGAGTTTATTTAATGAAACGAATCCCGAAGTTTCGGGACGAGTTTCATCCGGCCAAATTTTTATAATTAATTACGGATGAAAATTTATTTTTAATAACTTCACAAAGATAATTAAACATTTTCAATAATGATTATTCCTCCCTATATACAAAAAGGCGATACTATTGGGCTGATAAGCCCTGCCGGAAAAATTGCTCATCAAGTTGTTACTATTGCCGGGAACTATCTTGAGCATGCCGGTTTCCCTTATGTTCAAGGTGCTTGTTTGTCAGGTGCATGGAATCAGTTTAGCGGTACCGATGAGCAAAGAGTGTCGGATATCAATGAGATGATTCATAACCCCGAAGTTAAGATGATTTGGTGCTCCCGTGGAGGATATGGGACCATGCGTTTATTAAATCGTATTGACTGGGCTCATTTAAAGAAGAATCCAAAATGGCTGGTTGGCTTTAGCGACATCACTGCTTTTCATTCTGCTTTGCAGAATGTTCACGGCATGGTTTCTATTCATGGTCCCATGTTGAAAAATCTGGTGAAAGGTAATTTTGAATTCTCTGGAGTAAAGACATTATGGGACATGGTTCAAGGTGAAATGCCAGATTATGTTGCAGACTATCAAAAATTAAACAGAACAGGAGATGCATCAGGTGTTTTAATTGGAGGAAATCTTACACTGCTTTCTGCCTTAAAGGGGAGTGTCTATGATTTTCATCCAAAGGGAAAAATACTTTTCATAGAAGAGGTAGGAGAGCATTTTTACCATCTGGACAGGATGATGCAGGGACTTAAAATTTCAGGAAAATTGTCTGCCTTATCAGGATTGGTTGTGGGACAAATGACTGATATGAGTGACAATGCAACGCCCTTTGGTGCCACGGCCAATGAGATTGTTATGGATGCAGTGAAAGATTATGATTTTCCGGTTATGTTCGGATTTCCTGCCGGACATGATGTACGGAATGAACCTTTGCTCATGGGAGCAAAGGTGCAACTTTCAGTTAGCGACAACCAATCCAGATTAAAATTTCTAAATTCATTTTAAAACTCAAAACACTAATCTTCAAACCTAATAATCTAATAACCTTACAACCTGAAAAATAATGGCTGATCACAATGAATTAGGAAAACTTGGCGAACAGAAAGCCTATGAATATTTGGTGGATAAAGGCTACCGGATAGTTGCCCGAAATTGGCGTTTTAAACATAAGGAGGTGGATTTGATCGCTTACGATGGAGAAATCCTAGTCGTAATTGAGGTGCGAACCAGAACAAGTTCTAAGTGGGAACACCCCAGAGAGAGTCTTACCCCTTCAAAAATCAGATTTTTGGTACTTGCGGCTGATGAATTTTTAAATCGCAACAAAATAGATAATCGTATGCGTTTTGATGTGGTATCCTGCATGCCTGTTGATGATGATAATTGGGAAATTGAACACATTGAAGATGCATTTACGGCTCAGGTGGAGTAGTACCTGGTTCCAGATCTCTCTCAAAAAGAATTACATAAATCTGTCCTTTCTTTATTACATGCTTTTTTGAAAAAGAATTGGAATAAAAAAGTAAGTCAATGGCTTCATCGGACATGTTGTAAACGTTTGAGTAGAAAACATATTGGCTTTTTTCTTTATCGAACTGATTGAATTTGAATGTGTTTTCCGTGTCCAGATCAATATTGTAGCTCGACGCAAGATTTGGAAAGAAACTGCTAATACTGTTTTTGTCTATTGACTGATCATCGATGTAATTAATCATTTCTTTTCGCAATGAGTAATATGGCCAGTGCGCCGGTGTTGCATCCCATCCCTGAGCTGTTTTTTTGGGATATACAATAAAATATCCACCTATAAGTGCAATGATGCAAATTGCTGTTAGAATCTTTTTTTGATTAAGATAGGAACGAATAACTAGTAAGGTAAGATATGGTAATAATACTATGATTGGTAGAAAGTATCTGTGACCAAAAGCGTTTTGGTAAGCAACAGTGATTGGAAACCATATAATTGTTTGAGAAATAATCAAAACCATTAAGATTGCCGTTTTATTGTCCACTGAAGATCTGGTTTTTAATTGCTTGAGAAATGTAAAGCCACAAATTGCCCAGAGAATAATTCGACCGTAATCCGCAAGTTGCCAGAAAAAGACGATAATGTTTTTAATTACTAAAGGGAAAGGTGCAAATTTTGAACTTGATGTCCAGTTATCTGAGTTGATATTATGAATAATCCATCCTTTGGATATATAATGGAGGCCATATATACTTGAAATAATTAATATTGAATAAAATAATGGCAATAACTCACGTATTCTCAACTTATTTGAATAGATCTGATACCAAAGATAAAATATGGCTAAGCCTCCAACAGTAATAGTTCCACGCATGCTTACTAACCCCATTAATGTACATGCAATAAAAAAGAGGCTTTTTTTATTTGATAATATAGCATTAATAGCTAGTATATAAAAAAACATATGTGGTATATCCGGCGTTATCATGCTTAGTTGGGACAATAGTGTTGCGTCTAGCAATACGAGTAATAGAGCTAGATTCTGAAAGGATATTCTGTCCGGGAAAATTTTTTCAGACAAGCTCTTTAACTGATAAATTGTACCAATTATAAAAGGAAGAAAAAGAAGATTTGTTATTAAGATTGATTTCCCGAATAAACTCCAGCCTGCTGCGACATATAGAGGTAAGAAAGGAAGATGTCCTGTACTGCTATAATCGGGGATCCAAAAACTTTTAAAATTATTATCAAGATACCAGTTGGCAGGAATAGATATTTGAGATATTGTATCCCAAAAGAAAAAATGATTTTTACTTATGTAAAAAATAAATAGTCCAATTATAAATGGAATGCTTTTTTGAACTATAGGAGTTTTAAAGCAATAGGTAATTTTAAGGTTCATTTTTTATTTGTGGTTTTAAACAAGGACAAATATGGTTTAATACGTAATATTTGTCTTTACATCTAGGGTAAACCCATAGAGAATGGATGATAAAACCCCCTATTGTTTTAACACCAGTTTGTTAGCGTGTGTGTTTGCAGTCTGTTAAAATTTAAACAAATTCTAAGAACTTTCATTCTCTACTTGCTTTAAAGGCGCTAGCTGCTTTATGCAGTCTTTGGGAATAATTCTGAAGCATGGTTGAAGCATTATTAATGTCATCTGCATTTGCTGCATTTCTTTGCGTTACCTGATTCAATTCCTGTATTGCCAGATTTATTTGCTGAACTCCACTCACCTGCTCCGATGACGCAGCAGATATTTCACGAATCAATTCCGCTGTTTTTTCAATTTGAGGAGTAATGGAATCGAGTAATGCCGTAGAAATGTTTGAAGATTCTATTGTGGTGGTTGATGCCTTAGTAATTTCCTGTGCTGCAGCCTGACTTCTTTCAGCAAGTTTTCTTACTTCAGCTGCCACAACTGCGAATCCGCGACCTTCCTGACCTGCACGTGCCGCTTCTACTGCCGCATTTAAGGCCAGAATGTTGGTTTGGAAAGCGATGTCCTTTATGACTGCTATTTTTGTTGTTATATCTTCAAGATTTGCAGCAGATTCTTTGGATTTCTTATTGCTTTCACTCATTTCCGATGCAGCCTTTGATGATAATCCTTCAGTTTCTCTGGCATTTTCTGTGTTTTGTTCTATATTGGCATGCATTTCCTGCATAGCAGAAGATACTTCTTCTGTGGAAGAAGCCTGCTCGTTAGCTCCCTCTGCCAAATCAAGAGCTTTTTGTTGTAAAGATTCGCTAGAACTTACAATGAATTCAGAAGTTTCAATGATATCCGAAACCAGATTGTTTAAGTTAGATGTCATGTGATTTAAGGCCTTAGCCAATCTTCCTACTTCATCATTCCGGTTCTGTTCCAGTTTGACAGTTAAATCGCCTCCGGCCACTTTTTCTGCCATCTCTATGCCTTCCGAAATCGGTTTGCCTATTGAGTTGGATAGCAGAATTATAAGAATCAATCCTAAAAATAAAGAAAGAATAATGGTTGTTAACTGGATGGTTGTTTGTCTACTGGTGATTTGATTACTCATATCACTAACAACCATGATTTGATCTACTCCGATATCAGTCGTTGCACGCACTTCCCATAGTACATTTTTAGCAGCTTCAAAGGCTTTCAATTCTGCTAGTCTGAGCGTTGAATAACTGTCAATGGATCTGATAGCCAAATTACACAATTCAATTATATCATTTCTAAAATCTCCTGAAAGCTGACTTCGATTTATAGTTTCCCGATGATCAACAAATGATTCTCTCAGATTTCTAAGATTTAGCCCATCGCGGTCAATTAAGCTAAGTTGCTTCTGGCTGACTAAATGATTTAATCGGGCAAGTATTTGTGCCTGATTAAAACTCCTTAGATATAGCGAATTGTTGTTTATTTCCATCAATCTTTCCCTGAATTGTAAAGCGATGGCTTCATAATCATTTGCTGCATTTTCATAATCATTTCGCGTTTGACTGTATTCTCTGGCATATTGATTTAATAAATCAATAAAAACTCCCTGTTGTTCTAATTCTTCCTTTCGGTCTTCAACAAGAATGGTTAAGTCATTAAGTGCATTCAGCATTCTTGTCATAGCAATCTGGTTTTCAAACAAAAAATGCTTGTTTGCCGTAAAATCATATGATCTGGCACTCTCACTTGCTTCATGCCAAAAGCGCATCAATTGGGTTGATGCATTGACCGTAGGTATATGCACCTCTGCCATTTCGTTGGTTTGCCTGGAAATGGAGTAGAGGTTAATGATTAAAAATAAGCCGGTTAGTAATGTAATTCCTATGATTAATGAAAATCCGGTTCCAATTTTTTTTCTGATGCTGAGGTCGTTCCAAAGTTTTGCAATTGACATGATGTATGTTTTTTTGTAAAAGGATGCTATGATTTGGTTTGTTAAATTTGATTAATAAACTAATCCTTTGATTCAGGTAAAATTAAAGTTTTCTTTTATATTTGCTATCTTCACATGTGCAAAATTTTTTGTTGAAAGCCATTGTTGCAAATATTGTAAAAATTTAACAATCTTTACGTGTGATTTCGTGATAAGGTTTTAAAATTACCAATTTTCTAATTACTAATTATGCGACATTTTGTAAGTGTTTTGGTTTTAGTTTCTTTCACATTGCTTACTTCATGCAGTAAGAGAAGCGATTTTACCGTAGCATATCTAAATCCGTCTGAGGACAGGGCTCGATTTGTTAATGAAGGACGGTTTATGGGAGAGCGTTTTGCTGAATTAGGCGTTAATTTTATTGTTAGATCTGCTGAAGATAATGATGCATTGCAATTAAGACAGGGTTATGAATTGCTCGATGAAGGTGTGGATATGTTAATTATTGCATGTGTAAATGGTAATACAATTGCACCTTTGGTAAGAGACGCCCAGCGCAGAGGCGTGCGAGTAATAGCCTATAACAGACTTATTAATAATTCAGATTATGATTTATTCATAACTGGAAATAATCAACAAATAGCGCAAATCTTTTGTGATGCAGCATTAAGGTTAAAACCTTCCGGTAATTATGTTGTGCTTGGGGGCGATCGATTTGATAGAAATGGACTTGAACTGAAGCAGCACATCGATTCGATTTTGGCTCCTCATATCGAATCTGGTAGAATTAACTTAATATATAGTACCTTTGTGGAGAATTGGAGCGGAACACGAGCCAGATTTGAGTTACAACAAATACTGGAATCACATGGAACGGATATAGATGCAGTCATTGCGTGTAGTGATCCGATGGGTGTGGGTGCTATCGAACTTTTGTCAGAATATGGTCTTGAAGGTGATGTTGTTGTGACAGGTCAGGATGCCATACTGGATGCTGTACGTCAGATATATAATGGCAATATGACTGTAACTGTTTATCATCCACACAGGGCTTTAGGACATCGTGTTGCAGATTTGGCTTTCGAAATGCTCAATGGCGAAAGATCATCAAGGTTGGCTAATTGGCAAACATTTAATGGTTTTGTGGAAATCCCAACTTACAGGATGAATTCTGTTGCAATCACAAGGCAAAATATTGAAGAGGAATTGATTAATGTTGGACAATACACCTGGAGTCAAATACGAAATTAATATCTAAGATCCGTTTATTTGCCGGATAACTCGTTTGATATGGATTCTGTAAATTGATTTACGGGGTTTGATGGAATTATAATTGGGAATCGAATGTTCAAATTCTGTTTCATAAATGTGTTTAGATATCCAAGCATCTATTGAATGTATTATTTATTCTTATTAATTTTGCTGTTCAAAGAAGTGCATGTTTTTTTATTACTAAATTGTCGTTAAATAAATTTTTGTTTGCTTTTAAGTTTATAAGGTAAGCTAGTTTACAAATAATCAAAAAAATAAAATGTCAAAAAGCACCGGTTTTTATTCACAGCCCAAACATCTGGTGGCTATAGATTGTGTTGTATTCGGTTATGAAGAAGATGAGTTAAAGCTATTACTTTATAATAGAGACCTCGAGCCTGCAAAAGGCAGTACTTCATTGGTAGGGGGTTTTGTTCAGGAAGATGAATCGATAGAAGATGCCGCAAGAAGGGTCTTGTTGCAGATTACAGGTTTAGAAAATATTTATCTTGAGCAGGTTTCAGCTTTTTCAGAAGTGTCCAGAGATATGGCTGAACGGGTAATAAGTATTGCTTTTGCGGCACTTATTAGAGTCGATGAATACAATCATGAACTGGTAAAAAAAATGGGTGCGTATTGGGTTCCTGTTAAAGAGGTTTCCCAATTAGTTTTTGATCATAATCAAATGGTTGACAAAGCATTGGAATTTCTTCAGAAAAAATCTTCATATGATCTTACTGGTAAAGAGTTATTGCCTGAGAAGTTTACTTTGACTGAATTAAGACTTCTTTATGAAGCAATTTTTCAGCGTCCTTTTGATCCTGGTAATTTTCGAAAAAAAATATTGTCTTTGAATCTCCTTGAGAGGTTAAACGAAAAAGATCGACAAAGTTCAAAGAAAGGTGCTTTTTATTATCAGTTTAAGAAGAATGAAGAGATTACAATTGGCGATAGAATATTTAAAATTCATTAGAGTTTTATTTTGTATCTGAACTTTTTTGCCAGACTAATATATAGTCTGGTTTTTTTATTAAATAAATAGGTATGCGTCGCATCAATCATCCAAAGTTTTATGGATTGAAAACGTTACCTAATTGTTCTTGTAAGACGTTCGATGTTGTAGCAGATTATCATTCTTATATGTCTGCATCAGACCATAAAAGTTATTTGTAATACCAAAAGAAATTCGGTCTCAAAAAACATTAAATTAGCAGATAGGAAATCTTTGTAAATTATTAGTTTTGTTGCTTAAATGTGAATGATTTAAAATTAATTGATACTCATATGATGGATAAAACCAAAATTTTATTTGTGTGTTTGGGAAACATTTGTCGATCGCCAAGTGCTGAAGCTGTGATGAAAAATTTGGTAGAAAAACATGGTGTTGCCGAAAAGTATGAAATTGATTCATCAGGAATTATTAGTTTTCATCACGGAAAACCTGCTGATGCGCGAATGAGAAAGCATGCCGAGCGAAGAGGGTACAATCTCACCAGTATCAGCAGACCTATAAATCCATCAAGGGATTTTAGTTATTTTGATTTGATTGTAGGAATGGACAACCAAAATATTCGAGATTTAAAAAATCTGGCGCCGGATAAAGATTCGGCTCAGAAAATTGTAAAAATGACAGATTTTTGCTCAGGGGGTAAACATACGGAAGTCCCTGATCCTTACTATGGAGGAGCGGAAGGTTTTGAATTGGTTCTTGATATTTTGGAAGATGCCTGTAATGGATTACTTCTGCATATTTCGGATATGAGATGAGTAATGTAGATATTTTAAGCTTTTTAGCAAAACAGCCTGCTTTTTTTTCTATCTGATAACTAGGTGTTTGTAGGTGTGTGGCCGTGCTGTTCAATCAGTTTGTAATAAGAAACATACTTGCATCTAATATATAATCCCAAATGTCTCGGGAAAAGTTTAACGATCTATTGTATTATGGTCAGGAGTTAATTTATATGAAGAGTCTGCTATTGGCGGGCTCTTTGTTTTATTCTAATTTACAAATAAAAGAAATCAAATGTTATGATAAACTCTTGTCCCAAAAATATTTCAATTTCAAATTTGTTTTTTTAAAATATAGTCATAAATTAGCAAATAATTTCGAAAGTGTAATCAAAACACTTAGGATTGCGCCAAAAAACACTAGAAATGAGTCATCAGATAATTACTACAAAACCAAAAGCCCGAATTAATGATTATGTATCAGTAGACTGTGTAATATTCGGATTTGATTTTACACAACTGAACGTTTTATTGGTAGATAGGGTTTTAAAGGATGAATTAACTGCCAGAGAGAAATTTAATGATTTAACATTAACAGGTAATCATATTTATGAAGATGAAGATCTTGAGGCTGCAGCAGCCCGTATTTTGTTTGATCTTACCGGATTAAAGGATATCTACCTTGAGCAGTTTCATACTTTTGGTTCCCCTCAAAGGATCACTCGAGAGAATGATAAAGCATGGCTTGCCGCAAATGGACGTGATCCAGATCAGCGAATTATCACTGTGGGATATTATTCATTATTGGCCACTGATAAAGTGACACTCGAATGGAAGGGGAGAAATGTCAGGTGGTTCCCTGTCTCTGAGGTCAAAGAGCTTGCGTTTGACCATATGGAAATTCTGAATGAAGCTTTAACAGCATTAAGAAAGAAATTGCTTCAGGAGCCCATAGGATTTGAGTTGCTGCCTCCAAAATTCACGCTTTCTCAACTACAGCGATTGTACGAAGTTGTTCTCGGAATATCACTAGATAAGAGAAATTTCAGAAAAAAGGTCTCCAGAATGAAGTACCTTGTGGCACTTGACGAAAAACAAAAAGGAGTAGCACATAAGCCAGCTCGTTTGTATGTTTTCGATAGGGAGATATACGAAAATACTCGTAAAGAGCTTTTTGATTTTGCAATTTAGTATGAGTAGGTGAATAGCGAAATCGTTGATTTAAACATTGAGAAACAATATTTTCCCCGCTAGAACAACAATTAGTAATTAGAGTCAAAGTCTTATTTTCGCATACAGAGATCTGAATCTTTTTACGAAATGCACACACAACAGATTACGGATAAGATATTCCGGAGATTTTTATAAATGAAAGTATGGCCATCAGGTCAGTTGATTAACTAAATATTTTCTGATGAGTAATTTCGAAAAGATTTCAATAAGGGAGAAAATCGGATACGCATTTGGAGATGGAGCGGCAAATATTGCCTGGAGGGGAGTTTCCACATTCCTTTTTATTTTTTATACCGACGTGTTTGGCCTCAATCCCGCCGCTGTTGGATTATTGTTACTCATAGCCCGCTCAAGTGATGGCATCAGTGACATTATGATGGGGGTTGTGGGTGACCGGACCAGATCAAAGTATGGCAAATTCCGGCCATGGATCCTCTGGACTGCAATCCCTTTGGGAGTTATCCTTTCTATGTTGTTTACTGCACCCAATTTGAGTCCTTTAGGAAAATTAATTTACGCTTATACCACTTATATCATATTCACCTTGGTTTATACAGCCAACAATATACCGTATGGTGCACTGATGGCTGTTATGTCTGGCGATGATAAAGAACGTACCAGTTTAGGATCATATAGAATGGTAGGCGCTTTTACCGGAGGAATGCTGGTACAGGGAGCTCTGCTGTTTTTGGTGGCTCATTTTGGAAATATAAACCCAGAGGTACATGTAACGCAAATAGAGTCAGATAAATATGAGGTGGTCGTATCCACGAACAAGGATGTTGAAAATGTAAACATTAAAACCAGAAATGGTTTTGGACTGTTTGTCTTTGTTGAGCCACTCCTTCATGATTCCATTGATGCCCCAACGCAAGGCAAAAGTTTCTCAATGAATGCTCATCAGACCTATCGGTTTATTGTAACAGGAGAGGAAAATCTGGATGAAGGGGGGTTTGTAATTATTGATCAAAGCAGGGGATACAGTAAAGCCATATATTTGATGTCTGTTTTCCTCTCATTGTCGCTTTTAATTACATTTTATTCGACTAGAGAGCGGGTTTCCCCTCCTAAAGCACAAAAAACTGACTTAAAGAGAGATTTAAAAGATCTGTTCAGAAACAGACCCTGGATTATTTTGCTACTGATCGGCTTGTTATTTCAAATATATAATTCTATTAAGCAGGGCATCATTGTTATATATTTCACCCATTATCTGCACAATCAGTTAATGGCTGGAACATACATGGTGGCTCTCATGATTGCTTCCATTGGAGGAGCCATGGCTACGGCGGCTTTGGCCAGAAAATGGGGAAAACGAAACTTGTTTATTGTTGCTTTAATATTTTCCGGAGCTGTAAATGCATTGTTTGTTTTCTGCGAACCTGGTGATATGTTGGCAATATTTGTAATTGGAGTAATATCTGAGTTTGGTGCAGCTATTTTTCCAACCCTCTTTTTTGCCATGTTGGGCGATGCTGCTGACTATTCAGAATATATTAATCGCCGCAGGGCAACAGGATTGATTTATTCTGCAGGGTCATTTTCAACGAAGTTTGGGGGCGGCGTAGCCGGAGCCATCATTGGATTTGTACTTGCAGCCTTCAGTTATGATGGGCAAAGTACTACAGCCATACAAGGCGCAGTACCCGGAATTATTATGTTGATGAGCTGGATTCCTTCATTAATCGCACTAATAGGAGCTGTTTTAATGTATTTATATCCATTAAATCAAACTAAGATGAATGAAATTACTCTTGAGCTGGCACAAAGAAGAGCGCTGGAGACTAAAGAGCAATGAGATTGTGGATATTTAAAGATAATCAGAAAGGTAATAATAAAAATGAAGTACGGATATTTTGATGACGAAAACAGGGAGTATGTAATTACAGACCCTATAACTCCATGGCCATGGATAAACTATCTTGGTAATGAGGATTTCTTTTCTTTAATTTCCAACACTGCGGGGGGGTATGCTTTTTATAAAGATGCAAAATTTAGGAGATTAACCAGATACAGGTACAATAATGTACCGATGGATAATGGTGGCAGATATTTTTACATTAATGATCATGACACGGTTTGGTCACCCGGATGGAAACCTGTAAAAACACCATTGGATAAGTACGAATGCCGGCATGGATTGAGTTATACAAGGATAAAAGGTGAGAAGAATGGTCTGGAAGCTGAAGTTCTGTTTTTTGTTCCATTAAAATCGTGGTGTGAAGTTCAAAAAGTTAAGCTCACTAATAATAGTCCGGAGGCTAAGAGTTTTAAGCTTTTCTCCTTCATGGAATGGTGCTTATGGAATGCGGAGGACGATCAGAATAACCTCCAGAGGAATTTGAGTACCGGAGAAGTTGAAATTGCTGGATCAACAATTTACCATAAAACAGAATACAAAGAAAGGCGCAATCATTATGCTTTCTATCATGTCAATTCAGAAATTCAGGGATTTGATACCGACAGGGAGAGCTTTGTGGGGCTATATAATGAGTACAGTGGTCCACAGGCAGTGCTTGAAGGAAAACCACGAAATTCACATGCACACGGGTGGTCACCAGTGGCTTCTCATTACCTTGAAATTGAGCTGAAGCCCGGAGAATCAAAAGAATTGGTGTTTATTCTTGGTTATGTTGAGAATTCCGATGATGAAAAGTGGGAATCAAAAAATTTAATCAATAAAGTCAAAGCAAAGGATGCAATTGAACAATTCAATACTCCTGGAAAAGTAGATGCCGCCTTGAAGGATTTGCAAAAATATTGGGACGATTTACTAAGTGGTTATGTACTTAACAGTGGTGATGAAAGACTGGACAGAATGGTGAACATCTGGAACCAGTATCAATGCATGGTTACTTTTAACATGTCCCGTTCAGCTTCGTTTTTTGAAGTTGGAATTGGCAGAGGAATGGGGTTTCGTGATTCAAACCAGGATTTAATCGGATTTGTTCATCAGATTCCGGAACGTGCAAAGGAAAGAATAATAGATATAGCCTCTACCCAATTTGAAGATGGTGGTGCATATCACCAGTATCAACCTCTTACCAAAAGAGGAAATGACGCTATTGGCGGAAATTTTAATGATGATCCGTTGTGGTTGATTTTATCAACCACAGAATATATTAAAGAAACCGGTGATTATGGAATTCTGGATGAAATGGTGCCATTTGACAATGATGAATCAAGAGCTAAACCGCATTTTGATCATCTCAAAGCATCATTTTATCATGTAGTGAATAATATAGGGCCACATGGATTGCCATTAATCGGACGGGCTGATTGGAACGATTGCCTCAACCTCAATTGTTTTTCAACCAATCCAAATGAATCATTTCAAACCACTGAGAATAAAAGTGGCGGAACAGCCGAATCGGTTATGATAGCCGGGCTTTTTGTGGTTTATGGTCGCGAATTTGTAAAACTATGTCGTCAAATCGGTAATAATGACGAGGCTGATGCAGCTGAGCCTCATGTGGATAGGATGGTTGATGCCATTAAAAAACATGGATGGGATGGTGATTGGTATTTAAGAGCATACGATTTTTATGGCAAAAAGGTAGGGAGCAAAGAAAATCAGGAGGGACAAATTTTTATTGAATCCCAGGGATGGTGTTCAATGGCTGAAATTGGTAGAGATGAAGGGATGGTTCATAAAGCGCTAGATGCTGTAAAGGAGCGCCTGGATTGCGAATACGGTATTGTCCTAAACAATCCGGCCTTTACCAGTTATGTGCTCGAATATGGTGAGATTTCTACTTACCCTGCAGGTTATAAGGAAAATGCAGGTATTTTCTGTCATAACAATCCCTGGATCATGATAGGTGAAACAATGATTGGACGCGGAGAGCAGGCTTGGGAGTATTACAGAAAAATTTGTCCCGCGTACCTTGAGGATATCAGCGATTTGCACAAAACCGAGCCATACGTTTACTCACAAATGATTGCTGGTAAAGATGCACACAAGCCGGGAGAGGCAAAAAACTCATGGCTTACCGGTACCGCAGCCTGGAATTATTATGCCATTACCCGTTACATTTTAGGTGTCCGGCCCGATTACGACGGAATAATTATTGATCCTTGCATTCCGTCAAGCTGGAAGGGATATGGAGTTAGTCGAAAATTACGTGGCACAACTTATAATATAAAAGTTGAAAACCCCGATGGAGTATGTAAAGGAGTAAAGGAGATCAGGGTTAATGGGAAAAAATGCAATGATTCAATTGTTTCGTATTCACCAGGTGAAGTTTTAGATGTAGAAGTAATTATGGGCTAAAATATTGTTTTCTGGATGATTTCAAGTGTCTATAATTTGTTTTCAATTGCCACAACTCGTCCCGACACCTCGGGACTCGTTTCATTCAAATACAAAGTAATTGCAAAAGAGTTAATAATTAATCCTTAGACATTTGTCCTATGAAAAATTTTTTCAGATTATTTCTTCTGTCAATGGTTTCCATCCAATTGTTTTCTTGCACAGGACATGAAAACATTGAAAAAGAGATGCCTGTTTTATATAATCAGGTTGGATATATTACCGATGCGCCAAAGTTGTTGTTGGTTAGGGAGGAGGTGAATCAGGTAATAATTATTGATGCACAGGGAAATGAGGTTTTTTCTGCAATTCCGGAAGAACCTTTGTTCTGGGATCAATCTGGTGACGCTGTTCGTAAAGTTGATTTCTCGCAATTAAACGTTCCCGGCACCTATGTGGTGGTATTGCCTGAGACCAATGAGAATTTTGAAATACGAGTGAAGGATCAGCCATTCAGAGAAATTACCAAAGCTGCTTTAAAAGCTTTCTACTTTAATCGCTCAGGTATGGCAATTGAACCTCAATATGGTGGAAGATGGGCTCGTCCTGCTGGTCATCCCGATACCATTATTTATGTTCACTCTTCGGCAGCTGATGATAACCGGCCGGAAGGAACAATAATCTCTTCACCTCTTGGGTGGTATGATGCCGGAGATTATAACAAATACATCGTTAACAGTGGAATCACTACATACACTTTGCTTTCTGCACTGACTCACTTTACGGATTACTATAAAAAACTGGATGTCAGTATTCCTGAAAGTGGAAGCGGTGTTCCTGACTTATTGACGGAAACCCTTTATAATCTCAAATGGATGTTAACCATGCAGGATCCATACGATGGTGGCGTATACCATAAGTTGACGACTAAAAATTTTGAGGGGATGGTGATGCCGCATGAAGCCACAAATGATCGGTTTGTAGTGTCAAAAGGTACGGCAGCAACATTGAACTTTGCAGCTTTTGCTGCAAAAGCTCATAGAGTCTTAGCGGATTACGAGTCACATTTTCCCGGTTTGGCTGAGAAGTGTTTGCAAAAGGCTGAAAAAGCATGGGGTTGGGCCATGAGTAATCCCAATTTGCCATATGTACAGCCAGATGATATCTTCACTGGTGGGTATGGCGACCGTAATTTTAGTGATGAGTTTTTCTGGACAGCATCAGAACTGTTCTTATCAACAGGTAAGGATGAGTATCTTGATGTGATTATTGAAAAATACAGCAAGCCTGTTGTGCCATCATGGAACCAGGTATATGCTTTAGGTTTTATTTCTTTATTAAACAACTACGATGAATTGCCTGAGATCATCAGGAATCTTGGATTAAAGAATGATTTTATCGCTCTTGTTGATGAACTTGTTGGTGTATCAAAAACAGCTCCTTATGGCGTCAGTATTCAGAATTTTGTTTGGGGTAGCAATTCCCAGGTTGCCAATGAAGGGATGTTAAAGATCAAAGGATATCAATTAACCGGTAACAGATATTACTTATATTCTGCATTGTCAGATCTTGACTACATTCTTGGACGCAATGCTACCGGATATTGTTTTGTTACCGGATTTGGATATAAAAGGGTCATGAACATTCATCACCGGCCTTCTGAGGCCGATGATAATGAAGCACCTGTTCCCGGTTTTTTGGCCGGTGGTCCGAATATTTCTGTTCTTACCGATTGTGGCCCGGAAGTGGAACGTAGTCCTTATCCCGCAAAATCGTATGTGGATTTGGAATGTAGCTATTCTACCAATGAAATAGCGATAAATTGGAATGCCCCCCTTGTTTATCTTTCAGGTGCCATTGACGCATTGTTGACACAAAACTGATTCATGTTCGCGTGCATGAAAATATGCTTTGTAACAGCATTTGAATTAGTTTAGAAAATTTTCAGTTCATTCTGTTAGTCCACAAAGATTTGTATGTTAATATATAAATCTTTGTGGACTTTTTACTTTTAATATTTGCTTAATGTTTTGCCTATCAGTATTCGGTTTGTTTTAGGTGTGTAGCTTGTCTATACAAATTATTATATATTCTCTGATTTTTATATCTTAGCTGAATATTATCATTTATATTTCTGCTTTTAAATCCTTATACTATTGCTGTTTTATGAGAAAATCAACTTAATAACACTTAAAATCCTATATTATGATCAAAAGAATTGTGTTGTCATGTTTTACATTTTTGTTGGTTTCAACTATGCTTTCAGGAGAATCGGTACGCCAACAAATTACACTTGAAAGAAATTGGAAATTTACTCGTGGCGATTTCCCGGAGGCCATAAACCCTGGGTTTTCTGATGCCAATTGGGAAACAGTATCTATTCCACATGATTGGGCAATATATGGCCCTTTTAATGAAGAGCATGATTTACAAATTGTAGCTGTTGAACAGAATTATGAGATTATTCCAACAAGGAAAACGGGGAGAACAGGAGGGCTTCCTTATATGGGCGTTGGATGGTACAGAACCTCTTTTGATGTTGATGGTTTTATAAAAGGTGAACAACGGGTAAATATTTTATTTGATGGTGCCATGAGCGAAGCTCAGGTGTTTATAAATGGAGCGAAGGTTGGTTTTTGGCCATATGGATATAACTCTTTTCACTTTGATATAACAGAATATCTGAATGATGATGGAAAAAACAATGTGATGGCTGTTCGATTGGAGAATCAGGAGTTCTCTAGTCGCTGGTATCCTGGTGCAGGTTTGTACAGAAATGTTCATCTTATCGTAACAAATGAAGTGCATGTACCCGTTTGGGGTACATTTATTACAACTCCACATGTTACCAAGGAGTTTGCATCCGTAAAACTTGTTACGGAGTTGAATAATGCAGAGAATGGTCAAAATGTTCGTGTAAACACGAAGATTTATGACCGTTGGGGAAGAATGGTTGCCAGCCAGGAGACAAATCAGATGTTTTTTGAAGACAGACCCTATGAGCAGCATTTTCTCATTAATGAACCAGAGTTGTGGACACCTGAATCTCCCAGATTGTACGAAGCCGTTAGCAGGATTTATTACAGAGAAGAATTGGTTGATATTTATACCACACGATTTGGGGTAAGAGATATAAAATTTGTTCCAGAGAAAGGTTTTTTTCTGAATGGTCAGCGAAGAAAATTTCAGGGGGTAAATAATCACCATGATTTAGGCCCACTTGGAGCTGCCGTAAATATAGCTGCACTAAGAAGGCAACTTGTACTTTTAAAAGACATGGGAGTAGATGCAATACGCACTGCACATAACATGCCTACTCCCGAATTGGTTGAATTATGCGACGAAATGGGCTTCATGGTTATCGTTGAGTCTTTTGATGAGTGGGATAGAGCAAAAGTAAAAAACGGCTATCATCGGTTTTTTGATGAGTGGGCTGAGAAAGATCTTGTAAACATGATCAGGAATTTTAGAAACAATCCGAGTGTGATCATGTGGAGTATTGGCAATGAAGTTCCAACTCAATGCAGCCCTGATGGATATAGGGTCGCGAAATTCCTTCAGGATATTTGTCATAGAGAAGACCCAACTCGTCCTGTAAATTGTGGAATGGACCGAGTCTCGTGTGTTTTAGATAATGGTTTTGCTGCTTTGATTGACATCCCCGGATTGAACTACCGAACTCATCGTTATTTAGAAACTTATGAGCGACTGCCACAGAGATTTGTGCTTGGTTCAGAGACAGGTTCTACGGTAAGTTCCAGGGGAGTCTATAAATTTCCACCGGAAATTAAGATAAATGCTATTTATGATGACCACCAGTCGTCCTCATACGATCTAGAATATTGTTCATGGTCAAACTTGCCCGATGAAGATTTTGCTCTTGCCGATGATTATGAATGGACTATGGGACAATTCGTTTGGACCGGCTTTGATTATTTAGGTGAACCTACTCCATACGATACAGATGCCTGGCCAAGCAGAAGTTCGTTATTCGGAATTATCGATCTGGCTTTTATTCCCAAAGATAGATTCTATCTGTATCGAAGTGTTTGGAATAGGGAAGATGCAACGCTTCATATTCTGCCACACTGGAACTGGGAGGGAAGAGAAGGCGAGATTACGCCGGTCTTTGTTTACACAAATTATCCATCAGCAGAGCTTTTTTTAAACGGAAAGAGTCAGGGATTCCGTACCAAAAATGATTCTACACTTCAACATCGCTATCGATTGATGTGGATGGATGTTAAATATGAACCCGGAGAGTTAAAGGTCGTTGCTTATGATGAGGCTGGACGGGCAGTGGCTGAAGAAAAAATGGTAACAGCCGGCAGAGCTCATAGAATTGAGTTAATACCTGATAGGACCATCATTGATGCCGATGGTAAGGACTTATCGTATATAAATGTAAGGGTTGTTGATCGTTATGGGAATCTTGTGCCGACTGATTCGCGGCTAATAAGATTTGATACCTCAGGTGCTGGTAAATACAGAGCTTCAGCCAATGGAGATCCATCAAGTCTTGAGCTTTTCCATAAACCACAGATGTCATTGTTTAATGGTCAATTGACTGCCATAGTGCAATCAGGGAATCAACCAGGCACCATTGTATTTGAAGCTAAAGCCCCGGGTGTAAGAAATGCAAGGATTGAGATTCAGGTGAAATAATTCCTTAGTATCGTTTTTTATTTAGAATGAATAATGAAAATATCGCTCAACATCTTTATCGAAAGATAACGATGTTGAGCGATGTTTTTTATCCAACCTGATAAGTTGAATATTGTCATGTGATTGATTATCACTTTGTTTGAATGGAAAAATAGAACGTTGTACCTTCGCCGGGAACAGATTCAAGCCAGATGTCTCCTCCCAATAACTTACACAGATTTTTACAGATAGAAAGTCCGAGGCCTGTTCCACGGTGAACTTTGGTGTCATTGGGTTCTATTTTATGAAATCTTTTGAAAAGTTTATCCATGTTTTCTTCTTCAATTCCAATTCCGGTATCCTTAACAAAGCATACCATTTTATTTTGCGTAACAGAATAACCAAAGCTTATAAATCCCTTCTCTGTAAATTTAACAGCATTGTTTATCAAGTTGTAATATATTTGTTTTACCCTGCCTTGGTCGGTGTTTATAATAATTGAATTCTCAGTATTTGGTGTTTCAAGTAATAGTTGAATGTTTTTTAATTGAAGGTCAGCGTTTACCGAGTAGTGGGCTTTTATCTCCTGAAGCAACTGATTAAAATTTACTGAAGATTTATAGATTATCATCTGATTTGCTTCAATGATACTCAAATCAATTATATCATTAATTAACTGCAATAGAGTATTGCTGTTTGATTGAATAATATTGTTAATGTAGGCTTGCTCCTCTTCTTTAATTTCCCCGGCTTGAAGCAGATCTATAAAGCCCATAATCGCGTTGAGGGGAGTACGAATTTCATGACTCATGTTTGCTAAAAAAGCAGATTTCAATTGATCACTTTCTTGGGCTTTAAGTTTTTCTTCTTCTAAGTCCTTTGTTCGATCTGCTACCATCAATTCCAGGTTTTGTCTATGAATTTTTAATTCCAGATTCTGACGCGAGATCCTGTCTCGTTGCTGTCGTAATGCCCGGTTGTGCTTTTCTATCTGTAAGTTGGATTGCTCCAACTTGTTGTAGGCCTCCGATAAATCATTGGTGCGCTGTCTGACTTCCGCTTTTAATGTTGCTTCTCTTTTTTTTCCTGATAGAATCTTCAAATAATAGGCCAATACTATGATTGAAACCAAAATCAATCCGAGAATAGGAGTAAACCATTTGGTTTTCCAAAATGGTGCGGGAATTACCATTGATAATTCAAGTGTTTTGGAATTTATCATTCCATCGCTTCGCATCCCTTTTACTTTGAAAGTGTATTTGCCCGGTTCCAGGTTAGTGTAGTTTGCAAAATTCCTTGTGTCTGAATAAATCCAGTTTTCATCAAATGGCTCAAGAATATACATATACCGATTTTCATCAGGATCAGTATAATCTAACATTGCAAACTCAAAGGATATATAGTTGCTTTTATGGGATAGTACAAACTCCTTTGAAGCAGAGATGTCTGTAGCAATAGATTCGTTAAAAATTCTGAGATTTGATATTACTATCGGAGATTCATGCAATTTTAAATGTATCTGTTTAGGGTTAAAAGCATTTAACCCATTATTACCTCCCATAAGTAAAATTCCATCTCCGGTTTTTGAGAATGCGTTTGTTTCAAATACATAGCTTTGGGCCCCATAAACGGGAGGGTAATTCATGAATTTTCCCGATGTCGGATCAAAACTACTGATTCCACTGTGAGTCCCCATCCAAAGCACACCGGAATCATCCTCCAGTATATGGTATATTGTATTAGAGGGGAGGGTTTCAGGAGTGGATATGGTGGTGAATGAATTTAACTCCCTATCAAAAAGGTTTAGTCCATCTGATTTTGTTCCCACCCAGATACGATTCTTACTGTCTTCATATACAGCTCTTACCTGATCTCCACTGATGGAATTAGGATTGTTGGGCTGGTGAGTATGATGGATTAATTGGTCGCTTTCAGGAATGTACTGGAATAAACCTGTTGCCTGGGTTGCAATCCAGATGTTGTCCGAGCTGTCTTCGTATATCTCAATGATGTAAATATTACTTTGTGTATCAAAAAACGAGTGGTGTTTTGTTGGCAATGGGGACGGTTTTTCTTCAGTAATTGAATACCTAAAAATGCCATTTGATGTACCAAGCCACAGAGCATCCTTTATAAATGCCAGGCTGCGAATATGAGTCGGGTATCTAAATATAAATTGATTGTTTGTGCTGTGTTTACTATAAAGTCCGGCTTCGGTTCCTATCCATAAAGTTCCTGTGTTGTCCTTAACAATATCCTCAATTCTGTTGCTTCCAAGGCTTCCTTCAATTCCATCAGCCGTGTAATATGTGAAACTGTTCGATTTTTTATGATATCTGTTTAAGCCGCCACTTTTAGTGCCTATCCATAGGTCATCTTTGTCTGAAAGAACTGATAAAACAAACTCATCATTTAATCCGTTTGCGTAATCAGTACTTTTACGCAAAACAGGGAATGTTTGCTGACGGATATCGTAATAATGAAGGCCGCCAAACTTTGTACATATCCAGATTAGTCCGCAGCTACTTTCCATTATCTCCCTGATTGAATTGCTTTTCAATTCATTTTTTACATAGTTGGATGCATCAAGATGCTGATATCTATAATTACTTAAGTTGAGAACGATCAGGCCGTCGTTGGCTGAACCAATCCATAACAAGTTGTTACTGTCAAAATTTAGGGACAGGTAGGTTGCATTATTTAGATATGAGAGTTTCTCGTCTTCAAAAGAGAATTTTTTAATGGTGTTGGTTTTTTGAAAATAACGGTAAAGTCCACTTTGTGTTGCCAGCCAAATTGTATCAGGATGATGAGAGTTCATGGCACGCACCGGAGGAATTGTAGTATGTCTTAAATATTGTGAGGGGTTTAATATTTGGTTAATATTGGCAGATACATCTGTTGTTGACTGAAAATTCCATATTTCATTTAAATAAGCCACGCTTTTTGCTGAAATCTTTGTCAAACCGCGAAGTATTGAGGCAATCCAGATGTTGTTGTCCCTGTCAATATGAATGGAGCTAATTTCATTGTGACTGGCAGGGTTTTCATAATCAGGATTGTGCAGAAAGCGCACAAACTCAAGTTTGTCAGGTTTTAATATGCTCACCCCATTTTGCGTAGCAATCCAAATATTTCCAAATGAATCCCGTTTTAAATCGTATAAGGTATTATGTGAAATTGTTTTTTTGTTTTCCGGTTTTGAATAGAAACGTTTAACTTTTCCTGTCTTCCTATTAAGCCTGTTTAACCCATTTGAAGTTGCGACCCAAATTTGATCAAATTCATCACTAATAATTCGCTCGGGATAATTTGATGAGAGGGAGGATGTATTACCGGGAACGTTGTTATAAATGGTCGTTCGTTTTCCGTCGTATTTTGTCAAGCCAACTGATTCAATTCCCAGCCAGATAATACCAAGGCTATCTTGATGTATGCATTGAATAGATTGTCCGGGTAGTTTATTTGTTGCCGAAAAATGCGCAAGTTTAATCTCTGTACTGTTGGTAAAACTAATGGGTTGAGTCAATTGGAATGTGCAAAATAAAGCTATTATGCACAATGCTTTTGGCATGTGCTTGAATGGAAGTAAATGTAAACACTTTGATTTACCCATTTTAATTGTTTTGTCTTCGGTCTCTATTTGTCGAATGTTTAATAATGACATAAACGAGATATTTATCCATCTGGTTACATTTATATACTTTCTTTTTGGATAGTTAAATTTAAGTAAATTTATCAATTATAATGTTAAGTCCTGAGTTTTTTAAAAAAACTCAGATTCTTCTTATGAAAAAGTTTGGTCTTGTGCTGCTGAAGTCTTTATATAGACTTATCCTTTATGTGAAAATCTGCTGCCAACTCGTTTGATCCTCTTTGTTATTCTCGTTTATAAAACTCCCTTTTTTTCTGATGTAATGTATGTAAAAGTATCAGAAATACAATGTGATAGGGGTTTGTCTGAAATCAAATACCCCCATGTTAAATTACATTTGATCAGAGAGGTTGACATTTTGCACCCAAGCTGCATACAAATACCACCAAAGTATTAATTAATGTTAAAATACCTTTAAGGAATGTTGATCTGGTCGAATTGGTTACAAAGGTCTATTTAAAACAAATTAAATCTAAAATCATTGTTATGTTGAAGAAAAGCGTCTTGTTTTTATTAATGGTGATGACGAGTTTTGGGTTATACGCTCAACATACTGTAACAGTTGTTGTTACAGACTCGTCAAACGACCCTGTTCCGGGTGTCTCTATCCAGGTGCAAGGAACAACCAGTGGCACCGATCAGTCTACTTATTCTACTTCAATTTCTTACACGGGACAGGAAGGAATTCTCCCTTACTTCCTTAAACGAAAGTTAACCTTAATCCGTATGATCGGATATGTATCTTTAGTGGTTGTAATGTTTATTTTTTGAGGTATGGAAAAAAATATAATGAAAGTATTCTTGGTGTTTCTATCAGTTCTGATTTTTGCAGCATGTAAAGACGATGATGAGGTGTTCAATTTATTGGAAGTTGACGTTTCTGAAATTGAGTTAGACGCAGATAAAACAACTGGTGTATTTACAATCACTACGGATGCCGATTCCTGGGAAATCACCAATCCCGCAACGGAGTGGTTATCACTGTCAAGGACTTCAGGTACTGGGTCAATAGCCATGATTATGGTTACCGTTGATGGTAAAACACCGGAAGTGAGATCAGCAGAACTCGTTATTAACGCAGGAAACGCACCGCCGGTAACCGTAACAGTAACTCAACTGGATTCTGAGTTTGTCTATGAGCTTACCTCCAACAGAACTTCATTAACCATTCGTAGGCTTGGAGGAAGCCAAACATTTGATATCAACACCTCTGCACCGGAGTGGAGCCTCGAAATTGAAGGAGACTGGATTAACGTGGATAGAAGAACCGGAACCGAAAGCTCTGTTACCATAACCGTTTCAGCTGATGGAAATGAATCAGGGGCAGAACGTAAAGGGAAAATTACCATCAGGGCAGAATATGCACCTCAAAGGGTTGTTGAAGTGTCTCAGCTAGCTTTATATCCGTCTTACAATATTTCACCACCAGAACCTGATATGACTGGAGTGGAAAGAACCGCTTCCGAGTTGGCTCAGGATATTTTAATTGGATGGAACATTGGAAACTCATTGGAAGTTCCATCCGGAGAAACCGGTTGGGGGAATGCAAGGACCACACAAGCCTTGATAGACGCCGTTCAGGCGGCAGGTTTTAATGCCATACGCATTCCATGTGCATGGAACAGTTATGCTGATCAAAATACTGCCGAAATTGACCCCAATTGGTTAGCACGCGTAAAAGAGGTTGTTGATTACTGCATTAATAATGACATGTTTGTGATCATTAATACCCATTGGGATGGTGGTTGGCTTGAAGAAAATCCATTTTACAGTAAACAGGATGAGATTAATTTAAAATTTACGGCATTTTGGGAACAAATTGCCACTTACTTTAGAGATTACGATGAGCGTTTACTATTTGCCGGCACCAACGAAGTGCGTGCCGACTATGGTATACCCACCACTGAGCACATTACCGTGCAGCAGTCATTTAATCAGAATTTTGTTACCACTGTGCGTTCAACCGGAGGACGAAATGCCTATCGTAACCTGATTGTTCAAACATATAATACAAACATCGACCACGGCATCAATTTCCATGTTATGCCTGAGGATAATGTCGAAAACAGGCTGTTTGCCGAAGTACATTATTATGATCCCTACCAGTTTGCTTTGCAGGATTCCGGTAGTGGCATTTATACTGTTTGGGGTGAAAGTTTTATTGCGGCCGATTCCGACTGGTGGGGACAGGAAGATCACGTTGACAGACAATTTGCCAAAGTAAAATCAAAATTTGTAGACAACGATATTCCTGTAATTCTTGGGGAATATGGTGCGATTCATCGAAGTGCTCTAACCGGTGAAGATTATGAGGCGCACAAAGCTTCCCGCGAATACTACCTCGAGTATGTTACCCGTTCGGCCATTCAGCATGGACTGATTCCATTTTACTGGGACAATGGCCATCGCGGTAACAATGGATTTGCATTGTTCTATAGAAGCAATGGAAATATCTTCGATCAGGGGGCTCTGGATGCCTTGATGAGGGGAGCAAATGAATGATTTTTTCTCTAGTTGCTAAAAAACTCCATTTAGACCATGTCTAAATGGAGTTTTTTATTATGAACAAAATTCCTATTTTTATCTTTTAGCGGGGATGTAATTGGGTGAAAGAAATTCATAAAAATCTATGGGAAAAAATATATTTTGTATCATTGTGTTTCTGCTATCTATCATAAAAATTCAAGGTCAGCAGGCAGCTAATCAGTTTCGGAGAATCGACAGTGAGTCAGGGCTCTCAAATAACCAAATTAATACCATCCATGCCGATAGTCGTGGTTTTTTATGGTTTGCTACAGTATCCGGATTAAATCGATATGACGGCCATTCGTTTCGTGTTTTTAAAAACATTCCGGGCGATCATACTTCAATACCAGAAAACAGCATTCACGAAATCTACGAAGATCATTTGGGGTATCTGTGGCTTTTCACAGGGATATCAACTTTTTCGATTTATAACCCTAAAACAGAGTCTTTTGGAACCGATCACGAACTTTTTTCCAAAAATATTTCTTTACCGCGAACTTATATCAATACAATAAGGGTAGATGCTGATTCAAATGTGTGGATATGCAACGATCAAATGGGACTTTATTACTACCATCGCAGAAGCGACTATCTGCAAAGATTGTATCACCATCCTGAGGAGAGTACCTCTATCTCAAGCGACAGGGTAAAGGACGTCAGGTTTAGTAACAATGGAAAAGCTTATGTGTTGCACGCAAATGGTTTGGTGGATGTTTTGGATACCGAAGCTCTTCAGGTTGTTGAGACCATCGAGGCAGGCGGAGATTTTATTGTTTCTGAGGCAGGACGTGTTTTAAAACTATTTTTGGATAGTGATGATGATATATGGATATACTCGAACAATACACCTGATGGACTTTTTTATATAAATCAAAAAAGTGGCGAAACGCGCCACTTTTTACCTTCTCGCCAGCCAAATTCTATTTCAAGCCGATCTGTTTCCGGAGTTTTGGAAGACAGCCAGGGACGAATTTGGTTGGGAACAGATCATGGAGGCATTAACATCATCGATAAAAATGATTTTTCCATAACGCTGATAGAACATGTTCCCGGTGATGTAACAAGTCTCAGCGGCAACAGTATTACTTCTCTGGAGAAGAGTGGTGAAGGAATTATCTGGGTAGGTACTTTTAAAAACGGTATAAACTATTCTCACGATCACCTTTTTCAATTTGATCTATATCGGAGCCAGCATTTTGAGACCGATCGATTCTTTTCGAACGACGTAAACTGTTTTACCGAAGACAGTAAGGGGAATTTATGGATTGGTACCAACGGAAACGGACTTGTGTATTATGATCGCAACCTTGGTGCTTTTACCACTTATAGGCACAACCCAGCCAATCCCAATAGTTTAAGCAGCGATATTATTGTTTCCCTGTTTAACGATCATAATGATGATTTATGGATAGGAACTTACCAGGGAGGGTTAAACCGATTCGACGGACAGAGATTTCACCATTTCAGGCATGATGTTTTTAACGCAGCTTCTCTATCGGATGACAGGGTTTGGAACATTTTGCGCGATAGCCAGAACCGTCTTTGGGTAGCCACTTTGGGAGGGGGCTTGTCTCTTTACGATGAGCGCTCCGGTGGCTTTATTCATCACCGTGAGGATGATTATAATTCAGTTGGTGGCGATTATGTTTTAACTCTTTTTGAAGATTCCCGCGGTAGTTTATGGATAGGTACTTCCACTGGTGTAACCGTTTTAGATGGTACAACACAACGTTTTCGTCAGTACATGTACAATGGGGAATATGAATCGGGATTAAGTAATAACAGTGTTTTATCTTTTGCAGAAGATTTGAAAGGCAGAATATGGCTTGGTACGCGAAACGGTTTGAATCTTTACAACCGTGAAACCAGAACATTCAAAGTGTTTAGAGAAGAAGACGGACTGCCAGACCACAACATCATTTCCATGCAAATTGATGAACAAGGAAATTTGTGGATCGCAACTCTTAACGGGCTTTCGAGTTTAACTCTCAATAATGAAGAGGATGTTTATGTTTTTAGAAACTATGATTTGCTGGATGGTTTGCAGGGACTGGAGTTTAATGAGCACTCAACGCTTCGCACTTCAAACGGAGAGTTGATTTTTGGCGGAGCAAACGGATTTAATCTTTTTAATCCCGAGAAAGTTATTGATCATCATCAGCAATTCAGCGTAATACTTACTGAATTCCGACTTTTTAATCGTCCAATTGCCATAGGCGAGAATATAGGAGGAAGAACAATTCTCAATAAAGCACTTAATCAGTCCGGGGAGATTTCACTCAGGCACAACCAGAATGTTTTTTCCATTGAATTTTCAGGATTAAACTATTTTCATCCTGAGCGCACGAGATTTCGCTACAAGTTGGACGGATTTAACCAGGATTGGATTGAGACCGATTCGCGCAATCGCATAGCAACTTACACCAACCTCAATCCCGGAACATATACCTTCAAAGTTAAAGCGATGGGGAGCGATGGATCATGGTCAACCGACGAAACGCATCTCGACATCGTTGTGATCCCTCCATTTTATGCTACCTCACTTGCTTATATCATATATTTGATCTTTTTCATTCTTTTAATCGGATCTCTGATCTGGATCATTAAGCGGCGAGAGAAAATGAAATTCCTACGTGAACAGGAACGCAGTGATTATCAGCGCAGCCGTGAAATGGATGCCATGAAACTTCGTTTCTTTACCAATGTGAGTCATGAGTTTCGTACGCCTTTAACATTGATTCTTTCTCCGCTGGATAAGTTGTTGAAAGAGATTAAAGATGAGAATTTGTATGCTCAACTGACAATGGTTCAAAGAAATGCCAGACGATTACTTAATCTTGTGAATCAAATTCTCGATTTTAGAAAAATTGAGGCAGACAAAGCTTCCTTAAATCTTACTTATGGCGATTTGTCCAGATTTCTGGAAGATGCATTCAATTCGTTCCGGGATTTGTTTGAAAACAAAAATGTAAGGTATGATTTCAAATGTAAAGTGAAGAACTATTATGCCAATTTCGATTTTGATAAAATGGAGAAGATTGTATTCAATCTTCTCTCAAATGCATTGAAATTTACCCATGAAAACGGAATTGTTTCCATGATCGTGGTCACTTATAAACCCGGAGATGCAGGATATTCAGATAGGTTTAATAATAGAGAGTACATTGAATTTTCAGTTGCCGACACAGGTGTCGGAATTTCTGCCGATAAACATGAAAAGATTTTTGAACGGTTTTATCAAAGTACGGATGACCTGGAAATTGCAAACCAGGGGAGTGGCATCGGGCTGGCGCTTACGCTTGAATTTGTTAAAATTCATGGAGGAACCATTGAGGTAAAAAGCGAAAAGGGAAAAGGGAGCAAATTTATTGTGCGTTTACCATTGGATACCTCAGTGCCCGATGATTCTCATCAGGATGATGTATTAACAGATGAAACGCTTGAGGAAAATCAGAATGGGGTAGCATCGGTTCAGTCTCTTTCTGCAACAAAGCCCGAAGTTTTATTAGTTGAGGATAATGAAGATTTAAGATCCTATCTACGCTGTAATTTAAAAGAACAGTATGAGGTGTCCGAGGCGGCCAACGGGCAGATTGCCTGGAACAAAATTCTTGAATCACCACCGCATCTCATTGTGAGTGATATTATGATGCCGGTTGAAGATGGTATTCAGCTTTGTAAAAGAATTAAAGGAGATCCCAGAACGTCTCATATTCCTGTAATATTGTTAACAGCAAAAGTCTCAAGCCAACAGAAAATAGAAGGATTGGAAGCCGGAGCAGAGGATTACATCACCAAACCTTTTAATTTTGATGTTTTGGAGTTAAAAATCAAACGTTTGATTGAGCTGAGACTTTCATTCCAAAAAATATTCTCCAAAAAATTTGAAATTAAACCCGGAGAAATCGGCATTACTTCTCTTGATGAGAAATTCTTAAATAAAGCGCTCAAAGTTGTTGAAAAAAACATTGGTAACAGTGAATTTTCTGTTGAAAAAATGGGTAGAGAACTGGGCGTGAGCAGGGGACATTTATATAACAAGCTTGTGGCTTTAACAGATAAGACTCCGGTTGAGTTCATCAGAATTATGCGTCTGAAAAGAGCCGCCCAATTGCTTGGCAAGAGTCAGCTCACTGTATCTGAAATTGCTTTTCAGGTAGGATTTAATGATCCGAAATACTTCTCCAAGTACTTCAAGGAAGAATTTGGTATGGTTCCTTCTGAATATGCGAAGAGCAATCAATGATCAGACAGTTAGAATGATACATGAAGGGGTGTGTTCAAATCACACCCTTTTTTTGTACATTTTATACATTCATAGTAAACAATTGCCCCCATTGTTAAATTCATTTTACCTGATATATTTTAAAATGTTAAAATATATTTGACACCGGTAAGAAATTTTTAATAGTGGTAAGGGTGGATGTCCCCCATTCAGAAACGTCTGATTGGGGGCATTCAATTACGCTCCATTTCTCAAAATAATTCTGAAGTACAATCGGTATTTGATCTGTTTATATTTAGTTCTTAAAGAATTCTATACATTATAAATCTTTATCCCGAGATATTAGGGATTATACAGATAGAATAGCTAAGAAAGATGAAACGAGTCCCGATACTTCGGGAGCAACTGAAAAACAAATTATAAGTACATGAATAGACACAAATGGTTTTCTATTTTGTCTTGTCTATCGGTCTATAAATCTAGTATCTAATAATCTATTCAATATAAATTGAATCAGTCTCTAAATTAACCCCTTATAAAAATGAAAAATCTGCTAATAGTTTTGTGTTGTCTTTTAATTAGTTGTAAAACTACAGAACATTTAAATACAACAGACTTTACTACCATTTGTAATCCAATGGATTTGAGCTATCGTTTTGGCATGGAAGAACCGTCCAGACGAGAAGCTGCTGACGCTAGTATTGTATGGTTTAAAGACAGATACTACATGTTTGTTTCTAAATCAGGGGGGTATTGGCATTCTAAGAATCTTGCTGACTGGATTTTTATTGAAACCACAGAAATTCCGGTTGAAGAATATGCTCCAACTGCTATTGCCATTGACGATACATTGTACTTTCTTGGTTCTTCCAACGATCTAAGCACGCTGTATAAATCTGTTGATCCTTTGGCCGGAACCTGGCAGGTGGCTGTTGAGGAATTGGATATGCCGGTTTGGGATCCTGCTTTTTTTCTCGATGATGACAAAAGACTATATCTATATTGGGGGTGTTCTGATGTTAACCCGCTTTATGGAGTAGAGGTGGATTATCATAATTATTTCGCATTTATGGGAGATCCTGTTGCGCTTGTTTATGCTCAGCCGGAGCGATATGGTTGGGAAGTGCCGGGTGATTATAATGAACTAATCAATCAGGCTCCATGGATAGAAGGTGCATGGGTCAATAAAATCAATGGAATTTATTATTTTCAGTATTCTGCTCCCGGCACCGAATATAAAAGTTATGCCGATGGCGTTTACGTTTCAGAAAACCCTCTGGGTCCGTTTACCTATCAACCGCACAATCCATTTGTATATAAACCGGAAGGTTTTGCAGCAGGGGCTGGACACGGAAGTACCATCGAAGATCAGTATGGAAATTTTTGGCACGTTGGTACCATAACCATTTCCATGAAACAGGTTTTTGAGCGCAGATTAGGTCTGCATCCTGTGTTTTTTGACGATGATGGGATGATGTATTCAATAACCCGTTTTGGAGATTATCCTTTAATCATTCCAAATCATAAGGTTTACAGTCATGATGAACTTTTCCCCGGATGGATGCTGCTATCATATAATAAACCGGTGGAAGTTTCTTCTTCTTACGAAGGTCATCCGTCATCAAAGATGACGGATGAGGATATCAGAACATATTGGGCAGCTGAATCGGGAGGAAACAATGAATATGCCATCATCGATCTACAAGAATTATATGATGTTTATGCCATTCAACTCAACTTTGCAGAACACAATACCAATATTTTTGGAAGGCAACCCGGATTATTTCACCAATATACTGTAGAATATTCTTTGGATGGCGAAACATGGAACATGTTAATTGATAAATCCGAAAACAAATCTGATAATACTCACGATTATACTCAATTACCGAGAAAAGTTAATTGTCGATTTCTGAGGATCAATAACATTCGAGTACCCGATGGTCAATTTGCATTAAGCGGGTTTAGAGTGTTTGGCAAAGGTTTTGGCGACAAACCTTTGGAGGTAAACCGCCTGGAAGTTACAAGGAATGTAGAGGATAGGCGAAGGGTTCATCTTTCGTGGCAGGCATCAGATGGTGCGATAGGATACAACATCAATTTTGGTATTGACCCGGATAAAATGTATCACCATTATCAGGTTTACGATTTAACATCGCTGGACATTAATAGCCTGGCAATTGATTCTGAATATTGGTTTACCATTGAATCTTTTAACGAAAATGGAATAACCGAAAGTTCATTACTGGTTGGGCCAAAATAAATAAAAAAAACCATCCGGAAACCTATTGGTTTACCGGATGGATCCACGCACACATTACACTAAATACCACTTTTTACCCAATTATTTAATTCAGTTGCTGTTTTAAATTATTTAAAACCTCTTTTTCAATTTTCAATGCCGTTCCATGTCTTACTTCAGAAGGGAATGAAATCTTATGGGATATCTCTTCCCAGTTTTCAAGATCTGTTGATTTAACAGCTCCCATTGTCCATTCGATGTACTTGTCGAAATAAACAATCCATGTTCCATCTATGTATAGAGAAGTAGGTCCCTCTGCCCAATAATCTCCTGTAATTTGAACCAACGGTTGAGAATATGGTCCGGTTAAGTTTTTTGAAGTTGCGACGTGTAATGATTTTGCCGGAGGCTCAATAGTTTCATCTTTCAAAAACATGATGAACTCGCCGTTATGGGGTACAATATGTGAATCAATAACGCTGAATCCAGGTTCGTAAAGAAGTTTTGTCTCACTGAACTCTTTGAAGTCCTTTGTCGTAACATAATACATTCTGTGATTGAGACCATCTTCTAATTCTGAAAAAGTCTCCGGGTATAATCCTGTAATGGTTGTAGCCCAATAAATCATAAACTTGTCATTCTTTTCATCGTATGTTATTTCAGGAGCCCATGTGTTTCTTGCATTTGGCTCATGTTCCATTACTGGAATGTATTGCTGTTCCGACCAGTTAATCAAATCCTCTGACCATGCATATCCAATACCTCTTTCATTCCAGCTGACAGTCCATACCATATGGTATCTTCCATCTGGTCCTTGTATTATACAAGGATCGCGCATCAGTTTGTCTTCACCTGCTGTTGGTTCTAAAATAGGTTGGCCGTTGTTTAATTCGTGCCAAATCAGGCCATCTTCGCTCCATGCCAAGTGCAAACCACTTTCTCCATTCCCCTTAAAATAACTAAAAAGGTATCTGTTTTCTTCAGAAGAAGTCTGTTGGTTGCACGAACTAAATAATAGAAAGAATGCCGCAATAATAGAATAAATCAATAAATTCACTTTTTTCATACTGGTGTTGCATTTATATAAAGTTGCTATCATCAGGTATTATAATAATTTGTCTCTTGTATTACTGTTTTTGGTTTGGATGAGGAGTGAAAAATAGCTTAATGCTTACTTATGTCACCTTTCAGATTTCAACGGTTTTGTTTGATCATTAAAATATCAAATCAGAAAATTCTTCAAATCTGTTAAGTATATGGCGATACTGAATAATATGTGATCAATATGACCTTTGCATTCCATATTATGGAATTACAAATTTATTATAGACAAAAGTATTTGGATGTCACAAATTTGAAAATGTGTAATAATTATCAAACATGAGCAAAGAAAAGCTATATGATGATCTGAATAATTAGCGTGACAAAGCAACAGACATATTTTATTTTCGAAATGTGATTGTTGTATTTTAGATGTCGTATATGTTATAAATTTCAAAGAATTTGTAATGATTTCAATGATGAATTCTTTTTTTGCTTATATTAATATGTTTCTAATCAGATACCCGTTAAAATAATTTATATCAAATTTCAAAAATATGGCAGTTGTATAATTAATAACTCTTTATTTTTGAAACATTTCCTTAAAACATGTTTTGTAGCAAAATACATATTAGCTTATGTGTTTTTGATGCGAATGTTGATGATGTCAATTAATAATAACTTAAATAAAAGTTTGTAATGAAAAGATGTTTGATTACTTTTTTAATGGTCGCACTTGGACTGCCTTTTTTGTCTGGTGCAGAAAGACCTCAGCGAGATTGGGAAGATCCGACCATTTTTACAAGGAATACTGAACCTCCAAGAGCTACTTTCTATAACTTCCCGGATGAAAGAAGGGCATTAGAGCACAACCATCAGGAATCCCCTTACTATTATTTGTTGAGTGGGCAATGGAAGTTCTATTGGGCGCCAAATCCCAAACAAAGAGCCAAAGACTTTTATAAGGAAGATTATATTGTTGATCACTGGGATGAAATACCTGTTCCATCTAATTGGGAACTTCATGGGTATGGGATCCCAATCTATTCCAACATCAGATATCCGCATAAAACAGATCCTCCATTTATTGGAGACGAAGATAACCCGGTAGGATCATATCGCAGAGATTTTACTTTACCGGCCGGATGGGAGAACCGTAAAGTTTTTATTCACTTTAAGGCCGGAACAAGCGGAATGTATGTTTGGGTTAATGGTCAGAAAGTTGGTTATCATCAGGGAACCAAAAATCCGGTGGAATTTGATATCACACCTTTCGTGCGTAAAGGTAAGAATATGATTGCTGTAGAGGCTTATCGCTGGACTGATGGCAGTTATATTGAGGATCAGGATATGTGGAGGTTAAGCGGTATCGAACGGGATGTTTATTTATATAGCACAGACGATACCAGAATCGCGGATTTCTTTTTACGTCCTGATTTAGATAATAATTATCGTCATGGAAACTTAAACGGAGAAATAACCATTAGAAATTATAGTCCATCATCTGTTTCGAGGGTGGTTTCAGTTGCTCTTATTGATGAAGATGGAAATCGTGTTTTTAGTGAAAATCTCAGCGTAACTGTTCCTGCAAACAGCGATCGTGATGTTAATATTAACAGGAGGATTCGCAATCCGAGATTGTGGAGTGCTGAATTTTCCAATTTATACACGGTATTGATCACTTTAAAAGATAATGGCGGTAATACTATTGAATCAACGAGCTGGCGAATCGGATTCCGTTCCATTGAGCTCAAAGACGGGTTGCTTCTTGTAAATGGAAAGCCAGTAAAAATGAAAGGGGCAAATCTGCACGAACATTGTCCTATCAATGGTCATTATGTTACCCGCGATGTTATTAAAAAAGATATAGAGGTGATGCAGCGCCATAATATCAATGCAATCCGTGCCAGTCACTATCCGCATTCTCCTGATTTGTATCGCCTTGCTGATGAGTACGGGATGTATGTTGTGAATGAAGCAAACATAGAGACTCATGGTATGGGAGCTGAACATCAGGGTTGGTATAATCGTGACATACACCCTGCATATCTACCGGAGTGGCATGCTGCTCATATGGATAGAATATACAGAATGGTTGAAAGGGATAAAAACCACACGAGCATTTTTGCATGGAGCATGGGGAATGAATGCGGTAACGGACAGGTGTTTTTCGATGCCTATGATTGGATAAAGGATAGAGATGTTACCAGATTAATCATGTTTGAGCAGGCAGGCGAACAATCAAATACTGATATCGTTGCACCCATGTATGCCAATTTTCGGTCAATCACTGAATATTCTCAGCGCGAGAATGTAGATCGTCCATATATTTTGTGTGAATATGCTCATGCCATGGGTAATAGCACCGGAAACTTTTACAAATTCTGGGACATTTTCTATGCTGTACCTCATATGCAAGGTGGCTTTATATGGGACTGGGTTGACCAGGGGATTTTGGCCGATGATGGCTTTGGAAATAAATTCTATGCTTACGGAGGGCATATGGGAAGTGGTCATTTGCATCACGACGAGAACTTCTGTATGAATGGACTGGTATTTCCCGACAGAACTCCACAACCTGCTTTAATGGAGGTTAAAAAAATTCATCAGAACATCAACTTTACTGAAGAAAATCTTCAGAATGGAACCATTCGCGTTGAAAATCGCTTTTATTTCACAAATCTCAGCGATTATAACTTTACCTGGGAATTATTGAAAAATGGAGAGAAGGTTGATGAAGGAACTTTTTCATTGAATCTTGCACCTCAACAGAGCAGGGTTGTTAGACCTGGTTTTTCCTATTCAACTCCACAAAATGGCGATGAATATCTGCTAAATGTATATGCATTCACAAAGGAGGAGAGACAGTTAGTTCCTGCCGGTCATGAAATTGCCCGCGAACAGTTTAAAATGACAGGGAGCGATTACTTTAACCGTGAGTTCGTATCTAAAGATGGATCATTTGAAGTGACAGAAGATGATAACTCAGTGGTAATTGAAGGTGAGAATTTCAATATTCGTCTGGATAAGCGCCGTGGAGTGCTTGGACACTACAGGGTTGGATATCGTAATTTGATACAGGGATCGCCAGAACCTTTCTTCTGGAGAGCTCCTGTAGATAATGATTTTGGAAATAACATGCATCGCAACAGCACCATTTGGCGACAGGCAGGTAGAAATAAAGATGTACGTAACGTCACTGTAGAGAAGTCTGAAAATGAAGTCAGAATGGAGGTTCATTTCTTCCTTCGCGACGTTCAATCAGATTATCATGTGAAATACACGGTAACACCTGACGGCGCTGTTCGTGTGGATGTTAATTATCAGGCAGGAGTTGAAGGGTTACCCGAAATTCCCCGATTTGGTATGGAGATGTTTCTTTCTCGCCAATATGATAATTTCACCTGGTACGGACGTGGTCCATGGGAGAACTATTCTGATCGAAAACTAAGTTCTCATGTTGGAATTTATAACAGCAAGGTGGCTGATCAATATGTGCCTTACACCAGACCTCAGGAAAATGGATACAAGACCGATGTTCGTTGGTTAACACTTACCAATGACGAAGGCTTTGGGTTAAGAATTGAAGGAATTCAGCCATTAAGTGTAAGCGCACTTCATTTTCATACCGAAGATTTTGATCCAGGTTTCACCAAAAAAGGGCAGCGTACAGTTGATGTGTTTGAACGTGAAGACATCGTTCTGAATGTTGATTTTTTGCAAAGAGGTGTTGGTGGAGATACCAGCTGGGGCAGTCATCCTCATCGTGAGTATAGATTACACGACGATAGCTACTCCTATTCATATATAATTAGGGCTGAGATACCTTAATATTTTGGATTTTATTTTTGCAAAATAGAAAGACAAAGACTTTTGCTTGAAAAAGCAAAAGTCTTTGTTTGAAATTGTGGAACAGTACTATCTTTTTTGGTTGTGATTATTTTAATTAGTTGATTCTCTATTATCTATAAAACAATCATTTAAAATTTAAATGAACTTGTATATACAGAATAATCGCGTGATAATAGTTTTTATATCTTTATTGTTTAATTTATTTAAAAGACAATGTTAAAATGAAGGATGGTGTTTTGGATGTCTAAACACAAAATCGTATAGGTCAGTACTAATTATTCTTGCTATGAAACGTGGTTGTATTTCATTATTTTTGATTTTTCTATTTCTCCAACACCTTTTCCCAAATAAGATACTAGATTTTGACTCTTATTCTATTGAAGATGGTTTCTCCAGCAGTAAAGCCAACGCCATTATACAGGATCGAAAAGGTTTTATTTGGATTGGAACCTGGAATGGACTTACCCGTTTCGATGGATATAATACAGTTGTTTATACTTCAGGAATTGAGGAACACGGTGTAATAAGTAACCGGGAAATTGTATCACTCTGCGAAGATGATCAGGGAAATATATGGATTGGTACTTCGAGTGGTCTGAATCGATTAAATCCTGAGACAGGGAATATTGATATTTATGATTTTGAAAGCAGGATTCTTTCAATTTATCAGGATTCCAGAGGCGATATATGGGTTGGAACCTGGGATGAAGGTTTGGTCAGATTAAACCCTGAAACAGGTCAGCGTGATACTTTCCTTGAATATAATGTTATTAGTGATATTATTGAAGATGAGCATAATGATTTCTGGATTGCCACGTATCAAGGTCTCGTTTTGTTTGACAGAGATTCAGAAACATATCTTAGGTATACCACTAATACAGATGCCCCTTCTACTTCAATAATACATTCCGTGTTAACCAGTTTAGCCACTTCCAATGATGGTGCGCTCTGGATAGGCTTCTGGGGAGGGGGCGTGTCAAAAATGTCAAGAGATAGTTTAACCAGAGCATTTTCATTTCAGCACTTCCAGGTTAGAGAAGGAGAAGGGAGTATGAGCTCCAATGAAGTTTATCGACTGCATTATGATGAATATGGCAATCTATGGATTGGGACATGGGATGCCGGCTTGATTTTATTTGAGGAGGAGCAACAGATAAAATCACCTCAAGAAGCATTTTTCCATAATTTTGAACATGATTTGAACAATCGTTACAGCCTTTCCGGTAATAATATCTCTGCTCTTTTTGTTGACCGATCCGGCATATTATGGGTGAGTGGTGCACTTATCGATAGAGCTAACGTTCTTAAGACCTCTGGAATAACTCGTTATAGTACCACCGAAATTCAAGATGGAAGAGCAATTGAAAATGCAGTACGTTCCATAGCAGGAGATAGCATAGGAAATCTATGGGTTGGAACATCTCGAAGTTTAAAATATTTTAGAAGAAGTACAGAGACCTATCAGCTTATATCTTCGTTAGAGAATCTTAGTTATCATTTCAATGGTAATTTGTTTGAGTCAAATTCAGTCTTGGCATTAGAATGTTTTGATCAAGGTCTATTAGTTGGTACTGATGATGCCGGATTGTTGTTTTTCACCAAAAATGAATTGGATCGATTTCCTAATTCGAGATTTCAGTTTGTCAATAATCAAACTAATTTAGCACTTCCTGGTAATAAAGTTGACATAATTACTGCATCAAAAAAATATCCTGGTGAATTTTGGATTGGGACCTTGCAAACTGGTTTCGCCCGGTTATCCATAAAGAATAATGTAATTTCCGAAATTAGAAACTATCAAACATACAATTCCGGGTTATCTGATAATAACATTAGAGATATTATAGAAGATAAAAACGGATTTGTTTGGATTGCCACACAACGCGGATTAAATCGGTTTGATCCGGAAACTGAAGATTTTATTAATTTTTACTCTGTACGTGGTGATGCATCAACAATCAATGATAATATAATTAATGTTTTACTAGAAGATTCGTTAGGTAATTTGTGGATTGCAACGAATTCAGGACTTAATAAAAAAGTAGTAAATGTTCTGTCTGATGGAACAGAAGTAATAAGTTTTAAACGCTTCCCTGCTCAGAGGTTTGTTAGCAGTGAGCTGATAACTAATGCGTTTTTGGATAGTGAAGGGGATTTATGGCTTGGACTTTATGAAGGAATGGTCAAGTTTTCCGTGATTGATCAAACCGTGATTGATTATTTTCAAATGAGAGAATATCAACGTGTGGGAGTAGAGCGTAACAGTGCGTTCCGAACTTATGATGGAGAGATCATAATAGGAGGAGGATATGGTTTTATTACATTTTATCCTGAAAATTTGCACTTTTTGTCTATGCCACCAGAGGTGACATTTACTGATATTCAAATTTTTAACACAAGTATATCGAATATGGTTACGAATGGTGAACGCAGATTTAATAAAAGCGTTCCCTACATGAATGATTTACGCCTTTCGTATTCTGATCGTGTTCTAACTTTCGTGTTTTCTGCAATGGATTATATGGATCCTCAACGAAATACATATGCCTACATACTTGAAGGGTTTGACGATGATTGGAACTTGGTGGGAGAAAGAAATACAGCCACTTATACTAATATCCCCGATGGAGAATATGTTTTAAAAGTTCTCGCTGCCAATAGTGATGGTGTATGGGCTGAAGAACCAGCAATATTAAACATCACAATTACTCCCCCCTGGTGGAAAACCACCTGGGCATTTAGTGTCTATATTTTTATCATTTTAATTCTTCTCTATTTTTTCCAGAAATACTCAATTATTCAAGTAAAGGAAAAAAGTAATCTGTTTCTTGAAAAAATTCAAAGAGAGAAAGAGCAGGAACTATACGATCTTAAAGTTAGGTTTTTCACAAATATAACACATGAGTTCAGAACTCCATTAACACTAATTCTTGGGCCTGTTGAGGAGATTTTGTCAAAAAGCAAAGTGTCCGTGGATATTGAAAAATCACTTAAATTGGTTCATCGAAATACCCATCGATTATTACGTCTTGTAAATCAGCTAATGGAGTTCCGAAAGGTTGATCGGGGGAAGATGGAGCTATTTCTTCAAAAAGAGAACATAATCCCGATCCTTGACGATCTTTACGACTCATTTTTGCCTTTGGCAGAGGCAAAAAAGATTTATTTGGAGGTAAATTACTCGCCTGCGGAGATTATTGCTTGGGTAGATAGAGACAAATTAGAAAAAGTGCTTTTTAATTTGTTATCTAACGCGGTTAAATTTACCGAGAACAATGGGCATATAAGCCTCAATGCCGGGATTGAGAAGGATGATGAAAATCAAATAGAACATTTGTATATAGAGGTGATTGATGATGGGATTGGAATTGCTGATGTAAATAAAAATCAGATTTTTGAACGCTTTTTTCAGGTTGATGAAAAAAGATCAAAAAGCACAGGAGGAATTGGTTTGTATCTTGCTAAAGCTTTTGTGGATTTGCATCAAGGTAAAATAGATTTGATAAGCGAACCCGGAAAAGGTAGTTGTTTCCGTGTAGCAATTCCTACCGACTTAGGTACTACTCCGGAGTTTATCAGAGATGTTATTCAAAAAAGCACAGAAATGAATGTTTCGGATGATGCTTTTGTTGAGTCTGGTATCGGTATCCAAGCTAAAGGAAAAAACGCAGATGTGGATCTGTCTGTAAAGAAGTCCAAATCTATATCTAAGAATAAACCTGTAGCGTTGGTCGTGGAGGATGATGAAGATCTTAATACTTTTATTTGTGATGGACTGCAGGAGTTCTTCAATGTGATTAGTACAATTGATGGTAAACAAGGACTCGAATATGCCAAAAAGAACAATCCTGACATCATCATTTCAGATATCATGATGCCTGAAATGGATGGATTTGAGATGTGCCGGGAGTTGCGGGATGATATAAATACATCGCATATCCCGGTAGTTTTTTTAACTGCTAAAACAATGCAAGAGGACGAAATAAAAGGCCTGAGACTTGGAGCTGTGGATTATATTTTCAAGCCTTTCAATATGGAGTCCTTGCGTCTGAAATTATTAAATATCCTTGAAAACATCAGTATCTTGCAAAATAGGTTTAGAACTGATGCTATTTTGGAACCAGATGTTGAAAGCTTGTCCTCTCTGGATGAGGAATTCCTGAAAAATGCTGTTGCTGCCGTTGATGAACAGTTAGATAATCCCAGTTTTGATGTTGAGAAATTGAGCGAAAAGCTACGATTAACGCCAAACCAAACTTATCGAAAGATAAAGGCGCTTACAGGATACACAGCCAAGGAGTTTATTCGTATTCATCGTTTAAAAACTGCAGCTCAGCTGCTCATTCAACGTAAAAGAAATATTTCAGAGATCATCTATATGGTGGGTTTCTCGAGTCCCTCGTATTTTTCACGTTGTTTCAGAGATTTTTTTGGATGTACCCCTTCAGAATATATTGAAAAAGAAAATGATGAGTTTGAAGATCAATCAATAGAAGAATAGTTTTTTAGTTCCGTGATAATGGAATTAACTTTTTGATGGGAGGTAATAAAAGAATTATTGAGAGTTGTTGAGGATGATTATTGGTGCTCATGTGTCATATGTTTTAGAAAATTGTTGAACTATTAAGTAGTATAAATTAATTGTTAATTCAAATTGTTATGATAAAAAATCTAAAATCTTTTTCCGTTGTTCTAATGGTAATTTCATTTCTTGTTTCATGTAACTCTGCAAAGTATAATTTACCAGACTCTGATGACGTTCTTGAAATTATTACAAGGGTAAACAACTATTGGCAGGAAAAACACCCTGTTCCGGGTTGGTCTTTCTGGGAACATGCTGCTTACCATACCGGGAACATGGAAGCGTATTTTGTAACCGGCAAACAAGAGTATTTTGATTACTCTTTGTTGTGGGGAGAAATGAACGAATGGAAAGGTGCAAAATCCGACGATCGTGCCTCATGGCGATATGGATATGGTGAAACTGATGACTATGTTTTATTCGGCGATTGGCAAATATGCTTTCAAACGTATATCGATTTGTATAACATTACCGGGAATAGATATAAAATTGAACGAGCCATTGAGGTTATGGAGTATCAAATGCAAACCGATTCTGTAGACTATTGGTGGTGGGCAGATGGCCTTTACATGGTAATGCCTGTTATGACGAAGCTTTATCATATTACTGGTAATGAATTATATTTGAAGCGTTTGTGGGATTATTACGAGTACGCTGAGGAGTTAATGTTTGATTATGATGATGGCTTGTTTTATAGAGATGCAAAATATGTATATCCAGAACACAAAAGTGTGAATGAATTAAAAGACTTTTGGTCGAGAGGAAATGGGTGGGTTTTCGCCGGTTTAGCAAAAATATTGGCAGATCTTCCTTCAGATTATGAGCATCGTGCTCATTTCGAGTCAGTATTTCGGCAAATGGCCTCTGCATTAGCCAGTGCTCAGCAAGAAGGTGGGTATTGGACCCGAAGTCTTTTGGATCCGGAACATGCACCAGGTTATGAAACCAGTGGAACAGCGTTTTTTACCTATGGATACCTGTGGGGCATTAATAATGGATATTTAGACAGAGATACATATTTGCCTGTAGCAATAGCAGCATGGGAGTATTTATCTGGTGTTGCTTTACATGATAGCGGTAAGGTAGGGTATATTCAACCCATTGGAGAAAGAGCCATTCCTGGTCAGGTAGTTGATGCAAATTCTACTGCAAATTTCGGGGTTGGTGCATATTTATTAGCTGCTTCTGAAATGTATCGGATGGTTTCAAAATAGATCTAAATCTCAACTTTAATAGAATTGGAAAATGCTGCTTTTATTAGCAGCATTTTTTTGAATCATATATAGAAGTGTTGTCAACCTAACCTGATTCATTGTAGCTGGTTGTATTTGAAGGAAATCCTGGATTTTGCAAAGGCTAAAAGCCATCATTTTTTGAAGTTTCTTTTATCAAATACAACAATATACGAGTTTGTTATAGTCTTTTTAATTTTTGTGAAAAATACTTTCGAATTGTAGGTCTATTTTTGGATATTGATTTTCATGAGAAATTAAATTAAAAACTAATTATAATATGAAACAAATGAATTCTGTCTATTCTGTTTTTAAACCAATTCTTTATGGTTGCATAGTTATTCTTACATTGCTGAATGTTTCCTGTTCAAACAAAGATAAATATACAGCATATTTGTTTGCTTATTTTATTGGTAACGGACCTGGTGAAGAAGCAATTTTTTATGCTGTAAGTCCGGATGGTTTTAACTATGTAGCATTAAATAATAATCGTCCCGTGATTGCTGCCGATACAATAAGTTCTCGGGGTGGTGTTCGTGATCCGCATATTTTACGTGCTCCCGATGGTAAATTCTATATGGTAGTTACCGATTTGTTTGTTTCAAATGACGGATGGTCAAATAATCAGGCCATGGTTTTTCTCAAATCAGATGACTTAATAAACTGGACGCATTCAGTTGTTAATGTCTCTGAATTATTTCCAAATTTCCATGATGTGCGAAGAGTCTGGGCTCCGCAGTCCTATTTCGACGAGGAGGAAGGTAAAATCATGGTTTATTTCTCCATGTTGCAACCTGGAGGTTATGATATAATCTATTACGCTTACGCAAACGAGGATTTTACAAGTCTTGAAACAGAGCCAAAACAATTGTTCTTTCATCCCGAAAACAGATCCTGTATTGATGGCGATATCGTGAAAAAAGATGGCCAGTATCATCTGTTTTTTAAAACTGAAGGCCACGGAAATGGAATAAAGAAAGCTGTTTCAGATAGATTAACAGAAGGGTATGTGATGCACGATGAGTATCTGCAGCAAACAAATGAAGCAGTAGAAGGCTCATGTGTTTTTAAACTAATTGACAGTGATACATACATCTTGATGTATGACGTTTACATCCGTGGAGAGTATCAGTTTACTCAAAGTACGGATTTAAAGAATTTCACAGTTATTGATGATGAGATTTCAATGAATTTTCGTCCGCGCCATGGAACAGTGATTCCAATTACCCAAAGAGAGTTAGAATCTCTTATTAATAAATGGGGAACTGCTGGCGACTTAGGGATTGCTTCTGTAATTGGTGAAAACGTTAAAACCAATAATGTTGTCATTCATAGAGATAATGGAACAATTTATGTTCCGGTTAAATATGGCACGGATTTGTCGTCGTTTGAACCCGTTTTTGAATCATTTTTCGATGCAAGAATTCGTCCTTCAGGTCCACAGGACTTCAGCCAGGGATCTGTTGAGTATACTGTTTCGGTTAAAGGGTTAACCGATAAAAAATTCAATGTTACTGTTAAAGTAGATAATAATCCGGTTTTAACCGGATATTATGCCGATCCTGAAATCATTTGGTCTGAAAAACATCAAAAGTTTTATCTATATCCCACAAGCGATGGATACCATGGATGGTCAGGAGATTATTTTAAAGCATTTTCATCAACCGATCTTGTAAACTGGACTGATGAAGGTGTGATTCTTGATCTTGTTGAAGATGTACCATGGGGACCTCGTAATGCATGGGCTCCTGCAATGATTGAGAAAAAGATGGGAGATACTTATAAATATTTCTACTATTTTACCGCGGCTCAAAAAATTGGCGTAGCAGTTTCTGATCATCCTGCAGGTAGATTTGAAGACATTGGTGAGCCATTAATTGATTGGAAGCCAGACGGGGTTAGAGGTGGACAGGAAATTGATCCGGATGTATTTACCGATCCGGTTTCGGGAAATGACTATCTCTATTGGGGAAATGGATATCTGGCCGGTGCCAAATTGAATGAAGATATGATCTCCATTGACAAATCTACTGTTAAAGTGATGACTCCTGTCTGTGGAACATTCAGAGAAGGTATTGAAGTTTTCTATCGCAATGGAATATATTATTTCTTATGGTCTGAAAATGATACTAGAAGTGAAGATTACAGGGTTCGCTATGCCATGTCTGATTCACCTATGGGAGAGTTTTATATTCCTGAAAATAACCTTGTAATTGCTAAAGATCCCTCAAAAGGTATTTATGGCACAGGCCATAATTGTGTGATACAGATTCCCGGAAGAGATGAGTGGTATATTATATACCACCGTTTTACCCGACCGGAAGGTATAACCATGGGAGGAAATGCTGGATTTCATAGAGAAACTTGTATAGATCAAATGACTTTTGACGAAAACGGTTATATCATCCGTGTTCAGCCTACTTTGGAAGGTATAGTTCCTGTAAGTCTTTAGTAATTGTGTTCAATTTTGTTGTAACCTGACAAGAAGTTGTAAGGTGTGGTTTGTGTTTAAAACTGTCGGCACCTCGGGTGTTCCGGCAGTTTTATTTTTACGATCTAATTGATTTGTTGTATAAAAAGCAGAATTTGTGCCAATAGAATTATGGTTTCTTTTATGATATTCCCAGTGTGCATCAGGGCTAATGTATTATTTTGAATGTGGTTATGTGCCTTTTTAAATATTAAAATATGAATAATTCAATTTACTTAAGTTTTATTAGACTTAGCTTTTTATTAATTAGTCTGTTGGTGGCATGTAGTCATAATTCAGAAAAAGGATATTATTCCAGTTTTATCCCTGGAGAGCTATGGTTTGACACTGATAGTGTTCATATTAATGCTCATGGGGGAGGAATCCTTTTTCATGAGGACGTGTACTATTGGTTTGGCGAGTTTAAAACAGCTGGTCGGGGTGGAAATACTGCACTGGTGGGTGTACAGGTTTACTCTTCAACTGACTTATATAATTGGAAAAATGAAGGTACAGCATTGGAAGTGGTAGATGTTTTAGGTCACGACATTGAGCGTGGTTCAGTTATTGAACGTCCCAAGGTTTTGTATAATGAGAAAACCGGAAAATTTGTAATGTGGTTTCACTTGGAGTTAAAGGGGCAGGGTTATAGTGCCGCTCGCACTGCTGTGGCTGTAGCTGATCATGTTACTGGACCTTATGAGTTTATTGAATCTTTAAGGCCAAATGCCGGGCACTGGCCCATGAATTTTAATCAGGAATTTAAAGAATTGACTGAAACCATTGATGATTTTGAATGGTGGACGCCGGATTGGGAAGAGGCTGTGCATAAGGGACTTTTTATTCGCAGAGATTTTGAAGGCGGTCAAATGGCAAGAGATATGACACTCTTCCTGGATGACGATGGAACTGCCTATCATATCTTCTCATCAGAAGAAAATCTTACGTTACATATTGCTGAGTTATCAGATGATTTCCTGTCGCATACCGGAAGGTATAAGCGAATTTTTCCTTTAGGACATAATGAAGCACCAGCAGTTTTTAAACACAATGATTTGTATTATATGATAGCTTCAGGATGTACTGGTTGGGAACCCAACGCAGCACGATCTTTTGTTGCTGAGAATGTTTTTGGTCCATGGACTGCCTTGGGTAACCCCTGTGTGGGGTCGGGTGCGGAAATTACTTTTCAATCTCAAAGCACGTTTGTGCTGCCTGTTCAGGGTAAGGAAGGAGCTTTCATATATATGGGTGATCGTTGGAGGCCGCATAATCCTATTGATGGCCGTTATGTTTGGTTACCTATTGTTTTCAAAAATGATCGCCCTATTATCGAGTGGTACGATGAATGGGATCTGTCAATTTTTGATAACTAAATGAATATAATCATCTACTTCTTTATATGATCATTACAGGGTGTTTGCCTAAAACATTATATTGAATTGGCGGAAGGTCTTGCAAAGTGTCAATAAACTGGTGGATATTGTGATCTGAAGGTAAGTAAATAAGTCTCAACTGCGGAGTTCGCTTTCTTCGGAGGCGATGGACATTATCATGTTTTAGTATTGAAATTTCAGAGGATGGAGTGTCTTTTGTTGAGGTTTGTGAGGATCGTTCATGCGGGAGTGTTAGTAAACCAGAGATGTATAAATTTGCGTCGATAAACCCACGTTATGTTCGGATTATTGGATATGGCAACAGAGAGTACAATCGGAATAATATAACCCAGGTGGTAATAAATTGAGATACGTTAAATTTGTCATGATTTAATTATCGTACCTTTTTATAATAGACTTAAACAAAAAGAGAGTATTCTAAAATCTTGATTTTAGAATACTCTCTTTAACATCTGTGTATATCACACCTTATGAAAACTATTTAATTTGAGGAACTCCAGTAGTAGTTCTTACTACCTTTTTTATCAGGCCATTTTCGTCATATTCAAGTTTGTCAATGCAAACACTTCTACGGAACGGACCTCCATTAGGTAGTCCTGCTGTATGATAAATAAAGTAATCGTTTCCTTTAAAGTGCACTATGGCCTGGTGATTGGTTGGTGAGTTTGGAATTACATCGTTAATGACGCCTTTCTCTACCCAAGGACCTAGAGGATTGTCGCTGATAGCATATTCAGTTCGTGATGGATATCCTGCAGCGTAACTCATATAGTAAATATCACCTCTTTTGTGCATAAAGGGTGCTTCAAAAAAGTTGTCAAGTCCTTCTACATTCATTACTGGGCCAGCCAGTTCAACCATATTGCTTTTTAATTCTACAACTCTTACTTCGTCCCACGATCCCCAATACATATAAACACGGCCATCGTCATCTACAAATACATCTGGGTCTATGTTTAGAACAATGGAGTTTGCAGTAGTGTCAGCGATTAATGGTTTTCCGATTGGATCGTGATATGGTCCTGCAGGATGGTCAGCAACAGCAACTCCCATGGCAAAACCTTCATGCACTCGTGCAGCAGGGTCTGCATGCACAATTGGCACATACCACCAGAATTTTCCATGATTTTCTACAACATCGGCTGCGAATGCATTGTGAGATCCCCATTCGAAATCATCTACAGATAAAACTGCTCCATGGTTGGTCCAATTTACCATATCGGCGGTTGAAAATACATACCATCTTCTCATAAGAAACCCATCGACTCCTTCTTCTTGTTCATCACTTCCGGTAAATAACCATAAGGTGTCATTATAAACAATAGCAGTAGGATCGGCAGTGAATGGTTCGTCAAATAAGGGATTGCCGCTGTATTTTATCTCCTGGGTTTGATCACAGCGAATAAATGAGATGGCTAGAATTAATCCTGCAACAAATAACAGACTTTTTTTCATGTGAATTAGTTTAATGTATAATTTGAATTATATATGTAGTTTCAGCTTATGACACAAAAATACCTGTGATTGTTGTAAAAACAGGAGGATTTTAGTTTAAAAATGGTGGACGCATGTATTTTACCAAATTATTGATAAAAGGAGAATCTAGTAATAAAAGAAAAAGTCGCCCTATTGGGGGCGACTTTTGTTCTTGTATTTAAGTTGAGACTAGTAACCGGGGTTTTGTTCAGCTTGCTTCTCATCAGCCGATAAAGGTCTTCCATTCCATTGAATTGCATCCAAATGTGATTGAGGAATTGGTCTTAATACGTGTCTATCTCTGATGTTAGGAGCAGCTTGTGCATTAAATGCCGTTGCTCTTGTGATAAGAGTATTTGTTCTTGAAAGATCAACCCAGCGTATTAATTCTCCCATTAACTCCCTGGCTCTTTCATTCAGAATAAAATGAACAAACATCTGTTCCTGTGAGGTAACACCCGCCGGATACATTTCTTGATCCGCTTCCGGAGTTCCCGGAGTAAAGGCATTAACGGTAGCACGCATATCTTCCACAGTGCTTCCTGTTTCTCCAAATGGTATGTTTTCAGAGATGTAGTATTCAATCTTTCTTTTTTCCCCCTCTTTATAGGCAGCTCTTTCCCTAATTGCATTAACAAATTCGAGAGCTTCTGCATAATCGCCTTTTCTTCCATAAGCCTCTGCAGCAATCAGATATGTTTCAGCCAGTCTGGCCAGAATTCCATCACGTGTGCCTCTTTCGTCATTTGGTGTTTGCCTGTTGTGGTCGAAATGCTTAGAAAGTGCTGGATATTGGCTTAAAGTGTAATTGGTAGCATTTTGGCCTTCATCATTAATGTAGTTCCTAATGTAGGTATGAGGAGCAGCATTATCAATATCGGCTCGTACAAAACGATCGTCGTCCAGTGAGTTAACAATGTAGATAATTGAAGTGTCTCCAACCTGGAATCTTGGCTCGCCCACTAATTCGGGACTTGGAGCGTTATCTTCAGTCCATCTAGGTAATGTATTTGCATTATTTGAGAAGTAGGCTGTTTTAAAGCTTTTGTAGAACCTTGAATCAACTGAACGATCAAATACATCCAAAGCAAAATTTGTAGGACGTAGACGCTGGAATTCTCTTCCATTTGCTAAATCACGCATCATTCCGGGTAAAGTGAAATATACCGATGGAAAATAGAGATGAACACGGTTGCCATATCTTCCAAGAAGACTTTGATTGTCGTCGAACTGAGCAGCAAAGATGATTTCAGGTAGATGCTCATTAGGCCCATTTACTGTTGTGTAGTTAAAGATGTCATGAAAGTCCGGTGCCAATTGGTGACGAGGATCATTTATTACTTGTTCTGCATAAAAGACTGCGCTATCAAGATCAGTGGATCTTGTAAATTCCGCATTTCTTTCACTGGCTCTGAAAAGATATGTTTTAGCCAGAAAATGACGTGCCGCAGACTTTGCTGCTCTTCCTTTTTGTGCAGGTTCGTTAGGCAATAATTGTTCAGCCATTCTTAAGTCTGCAATAACTCTCTCTATAACCTCTCCTGCCGAAGCTCTTCTGAACTCGAGTTCAATGCTTGATGTAGGGTTCAATTTTATGGGAACTCCCCCAAACTGTTCAACCAGTTTTAGATAATTAAAGCCGCGAATAAAATATGCTTCACCTAAGCGTGTGTTGTGCTGGCTTTTTCCTGCTAATACTTCTGGAATTCTGGCTATTCCAGTATTGGCTTGGTTAATATGAGCAAACATATTATCCCAAAAAGGTTGCAAATCGCGCCATTCACCAGGATTTAGTGCACCATCATAATTGTTAAAATATGCACGATCCATACCACCACCATGAGTAAATTCATCTGTCCCAAAGTTGGTTAACGAGTAAGACCACTCAAAAGCGAAGTGGAAACGAAAGCCTTCATAGGCTCCGTTTATCAGATCCTCAATACCCTTTTCAGTACTGAAATGTTCCTGAGTTAGGGTTCCTACCATTTCCTCCTCAAGAAAATCGGAGCATGCTCCAAACATGAGTGAGAAAACCAATATTCCGAAAACTATTTTTTTCATAATCTATTTTTTTATTTTTTGGTTATATAAAACTTGCCAGATTGTTTAATTCCTGATTTTTTCGCTTTTATTTTGGAGAACAAAAGCATTCAGGTAATTCTTTTTGGCTTGTTTAATAACTTTCCTGTTATGTTTAAAAAGTAACATTTAGACCAAGTACAAAGCTCCTGGAAGAGATTGATGTCGTGAAATTGGAATCAAATCTTACGTCTGGATCAATGTAATCAGTTTTTGAATACAGGAATGGGTTCATTACTTGAGCATATAATTTAAGATTTGTAATGTTCCAATTATTAATAACATTCCTTGGAACTGTATATCCTAGAGAGATGTTCCTTACTTTTACAAATGATCCGTCTACATAGTTCATAGAACTCCAGTAAGTAGGCTGACCTCCATTTCCATAGTCTGGTCTTGGATATGCATTGGTCGGATTATCTGGCGTCCAGTAATCAATTTTTCTTGATTGGTAACGACCTTGCATATCCGGAGCAACAGTTGCTACAGTATGCCCCCATCTTGAATATACAAATACTGACATTTCCCAATTATCGTATTTGAAGGTATTGGTTATCCCTCCGGTCCATTTTGGAGCGGCAGTACCAACAATTTTCCTGTCGTTGTTTGGATCTATTGAATAGTCTCCGTTAAGGTCTCTTACACGAATGTCTCCGGCACGATAATTATGTCCATTGTCATTAAATCTCTGCATTTCTGCTGCATCTTCTAATTGCCAGATTCCGACTTTCTCATAATCATAGAACACGTTGATGGGTTGTCCTATGAAAAGTTGTCGGCTAATATCATCTTCTTTTCCTTGATATAGTTCAACAATTTCTTCATTATTTCTAGAGAAAGAAAGATTGGTATCCCATCGAAAGTTTCCGGTATTTACGTTGATAGAGTTTAGTACAAGTTCAACACCGCTGTTTTTTGTTTTTCCAACGTTGAATATAATTTGGTTATATCCAGATACAGATGGTAACCCTCTGTTGAGCAATAAATCAGAGGTGTTGGCCACATAATAGTCGATAGAACCTGAAATTCGGTTTCTGAGAATACCAAAATCAACACCAAAATTCCACTGTGTTGTTTTTTCCCAACCCAGATCTCTGTTAGGCAGCGATCCTTGTTCTGCGGCTGGTCCTTTCGGGTTCGAAGTTACATATCCACTTGCCGGAGTTGTACCAAATACATATGGAATTCTAACCAGTCCTCCCTGCGTTGAGTATGGCGATATGGCTGCAGCACCTGTGGTTCCCATACCAATTCTTGGTTTAAGCTCATTAAATAAGTCTACTCCCATCATAAAATCTTCTTGATGTAGTTTCCATGCAAGAGCGAATGAAGGAAAGAAGTCCCATTTGTTTCCATCTGCAAGAACAGAAGCTCCATCCCATCTTCCTGATACAGTTACCAAATATCTGTCTAGGAAAGCATAGTTTATTCTTGCCATGTATGACATGAGAGTTGATTTAGAGTACCATGATCCCCAACCGTCAACTTCACCACGGTTTGTAGATCCTAAATTGTACCATAGCTGCGAACTATATGGTAAATCAGTTACGGTGTTGTCGATCCCTTCATTTCTTGACATGGATGAACTTTGAAGTAATGTTACCCCAATATCATGTACATTGTCAATGTTTGTATTGTAGTATAAGAGATTGTCGAAAGTCCAGGCAATCCATTGGTTCTTTTGATATCTTGCACGATCAGTGCCTGATCCGGTACCTCTGGTAATGGATAGTGCATCATTGTATTCACCCGAACGGTAATTTCTAAAGTCAGGACCAAAGTTGGCACGATATTTTAAACCTTCAAATAATTGAATTTCTGCAAAAAAGCTACCCAGGGTTCGTATTGTTGTGCGCTCGTTTGTCACCATGTCTCCTTCACGGATTGGGTTTACAATATTTGCATCCCCACCTGGATTGTAAAGGAAATTTCCGTTATCATCGTATGGTACGGCAAATGGTAACATCCCTTTTGCAGCATCATATATTGTGCGGGCACTCCTTGAACCTCCAGTTGTGTATCCATAATTTTGAATTGCATAACTTCCGGTAATATTCCCACCAACAGTCAACCAATCATTTGGGCTGAATTCAAGACTTAACATCCCGGTATATCTGGTGTAATCCTGTCCAACATTGGTTCCCTGTTGATCTAAGATGCCTGCTGACATATATGTCTTCATTCTGTCAGTACCCATGCTGATGCTTATGTTGTGGTCTTGTGTAATTCCTGTTCTTTCAACATAATCTGTCCAATCTGTAGTTGGAATGCGGCTGCCATCATATACCGGAACTTCACTAACACCCCACCTTAATTGTTCTTCAGTTGTTGCTGCTCGCATTTGTGGCACTCTGTTCGCTCGGTCAATCCAAGTGTATCCTTCCGCTATATTGTTCCATGCGTGTGGATCAGCTCCGAAAATGGCGTAGTCTTCACTTGGATTAGGGAATGGAGTTGAGTATTGTCCAAATGTTCTGTAAGCTTCCCTACGAAATTCGGCATACTCTTGAGAGTTGAAATTATCAGCTAAATCATTGATTCTTTCAAAAGACAAGGTTCCATGATAATTCACTTGTGCTACACCTGTCTGAGCTCGTTTTGTGCTAATTAGCACAACGCCATTGGCTCCCCTTGAACCGTATATTGCGGTTGCTGAGGCATCTTTAAGGATTTCAATTGAGTTAATGTCATTTGGATTTATGGCTTCTATACCGCCAGCTGCCAAAGGAATTCCATCAACTACAAAAAGAGGTTCGTTGCTTGCTGTAATAGAGCGGTTTCCACGAATTCGGATAGATCCAATTTCTCCTGGTCTTGCGCTAGAAGTAATGTCTACTCCAGCAGCTCTTCCTTGTAATGCTTGCAATGGGTTTTGAACAGGCATAGCTTCAATCTGAGCAGAAGATACCCTTGAAACAGAACCTGTGACATCGCTTGCTCTCACTGTACCATATCCAACCACAACAACTTCATCCAATCCCAATACATCATCTTCCATCATCACATTTATTGTCATTCTTCCTTCAATGGTAACTTCCTTGGTTCTAAATCCAATAAACGAAAACACCAATACTCCATTCTCGGGTGCTTGTATGGTATAGTTACCAAGTGCGTCAGTTATTGTTCCTGTTGCACTCTCCTTTAGCACCACTGTTACTCCAGGGATTGGCTCATCAAACTGATCTACCACCCTTCCGTTAATCGTAATGGTGTTCGATTGTGCAAATATTGCCATGGGTAGGAGCATAAGAGCACAAACCACCACTGCTTTTAGAAATGTTGATCGAAGAACCAGTGAAACCGGTTCCCGGAAGATTTCCAAAAATCTCCAAAGTTTCAGTTTTTCCTTTTTTTTCATGATGATTTTGAATTTAATTAGTAAAAAAATAAAAGTTGATCGGTTTATGGCTTGTAATGGCTTCGATAATGAACAAAATAAAAAATATATACGCACATATTCTTTATTGTTAAAACAAATCTATGTGTATTCACAATATTTAACAATGCACATTTTGATCATTTATTTAAACATTTTGATACACATTTTTATTCCGTAATTAAAAAATTGCTTAGTTTAAATGAAGTTATGTCCTGATAAAAGAAATAGTTTAGATTTGTGTATATAAATATTGATACATTGGTTGTTTAATTCAGAAAAAGAAATAGATAACATGACATGTTATTACAAATTATGTCTGTTTTAAAATTTGTTAAATTTGATAATAGATTTAAATTTAATTCGACTCAAATAGTCAATAGTTAAATTAAGTTATGAAAGAAGTTGAATAATAGATTGTAAGCAATAATAAGAGGAATTTGAGTTTGTTTTAGAAGTTCATTGTCGTGTTTGTATTATTTGCTCGATAATGTTAATGTATATGCGGTTTTTTATATAGCTAAAAGCCTACCTTTATGTAGGAACTGTATTATCGATAAATTTAACATAAAAAAAATTGTGGAGGTTTTAGTTAGAAGTGACAAATATTATCTGTAAAAATCAAGATTATGCAATCCTATTAGTATGTAAAATGGTTTTATGATTTTATATTTAATGACTTACGAAAAATTTCGTTTGCTTGTGATAGATTTTAATTGTTAAGGGATGAAACGCCCATGAGTAAGGAACTCACAACAAGAATATGAAAATAACAGCTCATGGAAGTTCCATTTGGCCAATGACTTAAACAAATTATTTTCAAATGAAACGCCCATGAGTGGGAAACTCACAACAAGAAAATGAAAATAACACCTCATGGAAGTTCCATTCGGCCAATTAATTAACTAAATTATTTTCGGATGAAATGAAAATTAAAGAGGTTCGTTTTGTTGTAATTCAATAGAATGCCTAAATAGAAGTTTATTTTATAGGAAATTTCAACGACCAATGATGGAATTAGATAATAAAAGTTAAATTTGTTATTTGCATTTTCGTAAATAATCAAATTCCTTAATTTAATTTATACCCAAATAATGATTTCCACTTTTCGCCCATTATGCATGTGGACTGTTATATTGTTCATTTGCGTTGTTTTTTCTTGTAAAAGATCTCAATCACCCGCTCCCGGTGAATCTTTACCTGAAGTTATTTATTCAGAAGAAATTGTTCGTGAAATAAGTTTTGTAACATCCGGTGATGTGCGATCCAGCGACATTGTCCGAGTTATATTTAACAATCCCGTTGTAGATGAGGAAAAGATTGGATCAACTCCGGGCAACGTGTTTACATTTAATCCGAGGGTAAGAGGTGAAGCCGTATGGACAAGTGCTCATACATTGGAGTTTCAACCTGAGAACGGGTTACCTTCAAGAACAGTGATTAAAGGGGTATTAAATCTCCAAGAACTCTCCGAAGATTTTAGAGAAAAAAAGCTTGAGAATCTGGAGTTTTATCTGAATGTACTCGGACGTAATCTCTCAAGTTTCTCTGGTACTCTGGAGTTAATTGACCGAAACGAGCCAAAAGAGCTGGTTTATCGGGGAGCGGTTCTGTTTTCAGAACCTGCTGATTTGGATATCCTGAATAAATCTGCAAGTCTTAAGGGAGATAAGGAAATTAAACTTAACTGGAGTCGGTTAAGCGATACTCATTTTCAGTTTGTATCTGATAAAATCATCAGAACTGACAGAAACAGGAGGTATACATTTTCTATTAACCGCAGGGATCTTGATTTATCAGAAAATTACACAGAAACTTTTGAAGTTTCTCCATTGAAAAAAATGGTTGCCGGAGAATTCAGAGTTGATGAATCAGGCAGAAGCGCTGCTGTGCGCATCAGTTTCTCAGATGAACTTGATATTGACCAAAATATTGATGGTTTGATTTCCATTGAGCCGGATGTTGATTTTCAGGTTCGAAAAATGGGGAACATGCTTTCCATTGATGGTGGGTTTAAGTTCGGGAGCAGTTATAAAGTGACGGTTCAGCCGGGTATCAGAAGCCGATGGGGAACAGTCACTGATTCTAAAGTAACCAGAGAATTAAGATTCTCTGATATTCCACCACAGTTAGAGTTTGCTTCCGATGGAGTCATTTTGCCTCAATCCAATCAAAAGAGAGTACAGTTCTATACCACAAACCTTAAGAGGGTTCACCTTGAGGTGAAGAAGGTATATACCAGCCAGATCGGAGCCTTTTTGAATTCTTCTCAACTGAGAAGTGAACGAACCCGCAACAGGGGGTTTGGAGATCATTATTCCGGCTCAGTTGGGGTTATTGTTAAAAACCAAACCATAGAACTGGCCGAAAAACCAAATGAATGGATTTTGAACGAGTTTGACCTTTCTGAACTTTTTTCGAAGTATGACGATGGTCTCTTTCTCATAAGAATTAATTTTAACCCAGGTGACGTTAGTCAACCCATAGAAGGAGAAGTTCTTAGCTATATTGAAGAAAAGGGGCAGATATACAAACCGGTTTTTTTAAGCGATCTCGGTATTACAGCGAAGGCATTGGATGGCGGTGTGGTGGTTTTTGTAACGGATATTCTTACCGGCAAGCCAATATCTGGTATTAATGTTGAATTGCTTAATTATGGCGGGAGTATTATGCAAAACGGCCGGACTAATAATCTGGGCATGGTACGGTTTGGTTCATCCGGCTATTTTTATTACATAACGGCAAAAAGTGACAAACAAATTTCTGCCATAAGCAGAAATGAAATGCGTTGGAGTAATTCCGGATTTGATGTGGGGGGTATTTCGGAAAACCACCACGGAGTGCGTGGTTTTATATACACCGAAAGGGGTGTTTATCGTCCCGGAGATTCTATCAACATCGGTTTCATTGCTAAGAACAGGGATAATACTTTCCCTGCAAACCATCCGGTTAGTATAACTGTGCGTAATCCGCAATACAGAATTGTGCATGAACAAACACAGGTACGGTCAACCGATGGGATGTATGTTTTTTCAATGCAAACCGAAGAGAGTGCTCCCACCGGTACCTACAATGTTCAGATTAATGCTGGTGGAGCATATTTTTACGATCATTTAAAAATTGAAACAGTTGTTGCAGAGCAGCTACGGGTTCAGGTGAGACCTGCTAAACGTACTTTTAATTGGAACGACCGGGTTATAGGTTTCGATGTGGACGTGCAGTATTTATTTGGTGCACCGGCACCAAATTTACAAACTGATGTGAACATTGAGGTTCATCCTCATGAAATGAAGTTCCCAAGGTATCTTAACTACAATTTTTCCAGAGCTGACGTAGATTTTCGCTCTTTTACGCATAATGTACTTAAAGGTAGATTGGACAATGACGGAAAACTTAAAGGAGAATGGATTCTTCCTTCTTTGGGCGATGTTCCATCCGGTTTAAAATTGAAAATATCGGCAACCGTTCTGGAGCAGGGAGGCCAGCCAAACGAAGGATGGAATGTTTCCGATTTGCATGTTTACCCTGGATATGTAGGAATTCAGGATCCGAGCGGGTATGGTTATCATCAGACCGGTTCGGAGGTTCGATTTCCTGTAGTTCTACTTGACCCGGATGGAAATAGGCTTAACGGCAGACAGTTGAATTACAGAGTGTACCGAAACGACCGCCGATGGTGGTATCAATACCGAGATCGCCGAAGCTATCAGCTTAAATATAAGGAGGATACTCAAACATATATTGTTTCAGAAGGATCATTAACATTGGGAGAGGGGTTGAATCATGTCAGTTTTACCCCTTCTGAAAATGGGGAGTATCTCATAGAAGTGATGGATGGTGGGAATGGGCATATCTCTTCTCTCTTTTTTAGTGCTTACAGATATGGAGGAGTTCCGGGCGGTGATATGAACGAGGGAACACTCTCTTTAAAATCGGACAAACAGGTATATTCATCCGGTGAAACTGCACGGATTATGTTGCCAAATCCGAAACAGGGAAATGTTTTGGTTACTTTAGAACGCGGCCGCAGAATGTTAGATTGGTTTTGGGTTGATCCTTCCAGAACTTCCGGTGATGAACTGGTGATAGATATTCCTCTGAAAAAGGATTATCTGCCAAATATTTACGCAACGGTGTCGGTTATTCAGCCTCATAGTCAAACGGTTAACGATCGTCCAATCAGAATGTTCGGAATCATCCCGTTGCGTATTGAGGATGCTGAAACCAAAATTGAATTTGATATTTCTACAAAGGAGGTGCTTTCACCCAATGAAGATTTTGAAGTGGTAATAAGTACCAGAAATCGACAGCCGGCGCAGTTTACCATAGCTGTGGTGGATGAAGGATTACTAAGTCTCACGCAGTTCAGAACCCCAAATCCCTGGCGTGAGTTTTACAAAAAGATTGGCCTTTTTGTGGAGACATTCGATATCTTTTCCCATGTGATGAGTGTTAATCGGGATGATGTCCTTCAGACTTTTTCCATAGGAGGTGCCGATGATCTGGATTATCGTGAATCACAATTGGATCCGGTTGACGGAAAGCGACGTTTTGAACCGGTGAGCATGTTCAAGGGGCCAATAAAGACCGATAGCAGAGGACGTGCAACCGTAAAGTTTCACATGCCAAACTATAATGGAGCAGTAAGGGTGATGGTGGTTGGCACTGAAAAAGGCAGTTTTGGTCATGCTGATAAAACCATCCCTGTTCGTTCTGATATTATTATGCAATCAAATATGCCTCGGGTTCTGAAACCCCTTGATGAATTTGAAGTGCCAGTATCGCTGTTTAATATGGTTAACTCGGTTCAGGAAGCTCGTTTTTCCATCCGAACCGAGGGGCCTTTGGAAGTAGTGGGTAATCGGTCGGTTAATGTGGATTTCAGAAACAGCAATGAGGCATTGATTAAGTTTAAAGTCAGAGCAAAAGAGGAAATTGGTCAGGCAAAAATTGTGCTCGAAGGAGTTTCAGGGGATATTCGTGTTGAGAATGAAACCAATATTCGCGTAGTACCTTCATCGGTAAGGGTTTACGACAAAAAAACCGAACGTGTTGAAAAAGGGTCAACCATCAGAATGAGAGTGCCTGAGGTTGGAGTTGCCGGCACAAACAATGCCTCTCTGGATATCAATATTTTCCCAAACATGGACTTTGACCACAGACTTCGTTGGCTTATCAGGTATCCGTATGGTTGTTTGGAACAAACCACATCGGCTCTTTTCCCTCAGTTGTATCTTAAAAAGATGGGTTATTTTAATGCTGAAGAACAAAAAAGTATTGATGAAAACCTGAATGCCGGCATCAATCGTTTGCAACAATTTATGCTGCAAAATGGAGCATTTTCCTATTGGCCCGGAAACACGACTACATGCGAATGGAGCAGTAATTATGCATCTCATTTCTTAATTGAAGCAAGGAACTTAGGTTATTCAGTCCCCGATTTTCTATATAATAACGCCATTAACGGCATGGAAACTCAGGCAAGAAGGCATCAGGGACGCTTGGCCACCCGTGCATACAGAGCATTTATTTTGGCATTGGCAGGACGGCAACCCATGGCCGAAATGAATATGCTCATGGAAAATGAACTGGAGAAACTTAACAATGCCAGCCGTTGGATGTTGGCAACCGCCTATCATTTGGTGGGTGCAGAGAACATCAGGGATAGGATTCTTGCCAACGCGGGGACAACTACCGAATTGTATGAACCATTTTACTACAATTTTGGCAGTAGTCACCGCGATGACGCGATCATTCTGTATTGTGCTACATTAATGGGGATGGAGGCAATGGCAGAAACCATTGCTGAATCTGTGGCCGGAGTGTTATCAGGAACTGACTTTCTAAGTACCCAAAGTTCAGGGTATATGCTGTTGGCTTTGGGTCGATATTTTGACTCCATTGGATTGGACGTGGGAGGAGACCAGATAATAACAGGACATGTTCATTTTGCCGATGGCAAAAAGGTTGAATTCAATAAAAAGGGCAGAATTGTTATCCCCATCAGGGATGGCTTCAACCGGGACATTGAAATCCATCTTGCCAATAGTTCTGATGTGAACCAGGTGTTTGCCAGTTTATCGTGGAACGGTGTGCCATTGAAGGATGAAAGTGAACCTGTTACCAAAAACCTGAAACTGGAAGTGAATTGGTACGATGAAAACGGCCGTCTTCTTGAACCCGGCTCACTAAAGCAGGGCGATACATTCTACGGCAGGTTTACAGTAAACAACAGCAGTCCGTTAAGCCGTGTTTCCGAAATAGCATTGATGCAGATGATGCCTTCGGGGTGGCAGATTGAAAATATCAGACTGAATAATACCGTATTGCCCGAATGGACACAAAGCTGGAATCTTAATAAAGAGAATTATCAGGATATCAGGGATGACAGAATTATGTGGTTCTTTGATTTAAGAGACAGGGAGTCGTTGGATTTTGTAGTAAAGTTGAATTGCGTCACCGCAGGCAGCTATTGGTTGCCGGGAACTCTGGTTGAAGCCATGTACAATAATGATTTTAAAGCTACCACAAGGGGCAGGAAGGTTTATGTTGAAGCTTTTAAACAGGATTAAATACTGGCAATGGCCGGCAATCATATTGCCGGTCATTGTCTTCTTCTGGTTTTTGATTCCACCATCGTCGCCAATTTTCAATGACGATTACAGTACTGTCGTGCTTTCCGAAAACGGGTATCTTTTACATGCATTTCTCAATAAAAACGAACAATGGCATTTTCCCCCGGATACTTGCACGGTGGAGGATAAATTGAAAACGGCTGTTATTACTTTTGAGGATGAGTCTTTTTATTCTCACATAGGAGTTGATTTCAAAGCTGTTTTTCGAGCAGCCCGTGATAATTTCAGGCATGGAAGGGTGACCAGCGGAGCCAGCACCATACCCATGCAGATTGCGCGCATGCGCCATCAGCGGCCACGTACCTATTTTAATAAAATTAGAGAGGCTTTTTTTGCTATAAAATTAACCCTGCATTATTCACGCGAAGATTTATTAAGAATTTATCTCGATCATGCACCATACGGGGGTAATGTAATTGGTTACCGAACAGCCTCTCTGATGTTTTTTGATAAACCGGCTTATGAACTCACTTGGGCAGAAGCTGCAACATTGGCTGTATTGCCAAACGCACCCGGGTTAATTTATCCCTCGGAAAGATCCAGTGCTTTATTAAACAGGCGCAACCAGTTGCTTCAGAAATTACATGAAAAAGGTCACATCAATGAGCTGACTCTTCAGTTGGCATTACTTGAGCCGGTGCCTCAACGGTTTCACCGTTTTCAGTCTCACGCTCCTCATTTGGCTTTCCGTCTCCGACGAAATCATCCGCAACGACACATTTTACCGACTACAATAAGCGAAGAGTTACAGAAAAAATGCAATCATCTGGCATCTATATACCGGCATAGGTATTCATCGTATGGAATTCATAATCTGGCAATTCTTGTTACTGATACAAAAAGCGGCGCTGTAAAATCATATGTGGGTTCACCCGATTTCTTTGATTTTGACCATGGAGGACAGGTGGATGGTGTTATGGCATGGAGATCAAGTGGGTCAATACTTAAACCGTTTTTGTACGGTTTAAGCATAGATGAAGGACTTATCTCGTCGGAGAGTTTTATACGTGATTTGCCAACCTATTTTGATGGTTTTTCTCCGCGAAATGCCAGCCGGGAGTATAGTGGAGTGGCAACTGCGCGCGATGCTTTGGTGCAATCGCTCAACATTCCGGCAGTACGGCTGCTGAATGCCTATGGATTGTATCAGTTTTATAGTTTTCTGGAAAGTGCCGGAATGAGAACTCTTTTTCGGACGGCAGATGAATATGGGTTGCCACTGATTTTGGGAGGGTCGGAAGTTACCATGTGGGAAATGACCAAACTGTATCGGGGTCTGGCCAATGAAGGTGTTTTTTCAGATAATTATGTAATTCAGGGAGAGAAAAACACGCAATCGGTAAGGTTAATGAGTCCCGGCAGTTGTTATCTCGTACTTGATATGTTGCATGACTTGAAAAGACCCGGCAGCGAATATTATTGGTATCATTTTAACAGCGCACGGCCTTTTGCCTGGAAAACAGGAACCAGCTACGGACATAAAGATGCCTGGGCAATCGGCGTAAATCCTGATTACACCATCGCCGTTTGGGTGGGCAATTTCAATGGCGAAGGAAATAAGAATTTGAGCGGAGCAACATCAGCCGGAGCCATATTGTTTGATGTTTTACAGTCGTTACCTTTCAGTAGAGAGTCTGTCTGGTTTCAAAAAAGCGACATTGATTACAGGCAGCAAAAAGTTTGTAAACTGTCCGGTTTCAGAGCTACCGATGCTTGTCCCGATTATGTGATGATGGACTTACCGTGGGGAATGAAGCCTCTAAAAACATGTAATTATCATCAGTTTAAATTCTTCTCTGATGATGGGAAGCATCAGACGTGTTCAAGATGTTGGACTGAAACAGGTAGTAACCGGAAACCGGTATTGATTTATCCCCCTGATGTTGCTTATTATCTGAGAGCAAAAGGACAGTTCATTGAACCTATTGCTGGGCATAATCCCGAATGTCCCGCTTATCGAGCCGATGAGGCGGTAAAAATCATATATCCTGATATGGAGGCAAAAGTCTTTCTGCCGCGCGATTTTGATGGGCAAATTCAACCGGTTGTATGTCGGGCAGGGCACATCTCTACAAGCTCCACGGTTTATTGGTATCTGGATGATGAGTACCTTGGGGAATCCAAAGGCGAACATCGCATGAGCGTTGTCTTTAGAAACGGTTGGAATACTCTGAAAATTGTTGATGAATCCGGGGCATCCGATTCCCGCAGAGTTTTTGCAACGATGAGGGAATAGAATAGCCACCGGTTTAACCGAACTATTTGAGATGCGAAAGATCTATGTTTTCTTTAAATGTACCCGAAAAAATTATTGGATTATCCTCCTCACTGATGCTTTTCCTCAACTGTGTAATGAATTCTAAATCTTCAGGTGAGATTTGGCTCCCTTTTATGCTTCGGTCAATACTTTCAATGAAATCCATAGCAGGAACCGAGAAATAAAATCTGTTTCCACCTGAGGGAAAAATTCTCCACAAAGGGAGGGGTACTCCCAAATGTTTAGCAGAAATTCCTCTTGAATCAAAAATTTCTCTGGTTTTTAAATTTATTACATAAAAGTTTCCGTGGTTCATTCTTATGCTGATGCTGTTAGCTTCGCTGTTGGTCTCATGTTTAAATTGATTTTTGTAGAGAAACAGGAGGTCTTCTGACAGATAGATGTGCTCTGTATATTCGCCTTCAGTTACATTGCCGGACTGCCTCTTTTTATCAATGATGGGAATTAAAAGCGGTGTCATTTCAGTCTCGTTTATTTGGTATATCGTGTCTGATGTGCGAGGCCGATATACAATATTGTTTAGTGTTGATTTTCTGAAATCGGAAGAAATGCCGGTGAACTGAAACCGGGCATTTTCTATAGCTTCACGTTTGGGACCCTTACTTACATCCCCATTTAAGGAGTATAGCAGATAATGATGTTCAGAATTAGAATAAACGCTTGGCAGGAAGGCAATCATACTGTCATTCAGAAACTGCATAGCATCTGCAAAAGTTGGGATAACGTTGTTAATGGGGTTTACAAAAACCCCATTATCTAAATCATATCTGTATATGAAATCTTTATTGCTATCGTAAAGAATTAAAAATCTTTCAGAATCATCAACATCCCAGGCTCCAATATGAGAGAATTCATCAGGACCTTTCCCTGCACGCATAATTTCACGAATAAAAGTGCCATCAGATGAAAAGTGTAAAATGTTATTTCTCTCAAAGCATATGATGTGTTTTTTTCCTGCAAAACCACGGAAATGACTTACTAAACAATCATTACGGGTTTCCAATCGTGCCATCTGAATGTCTTCAGCTATTTCTGTTAAGGGTAAAAATATTGTGGATGCGGGTGCCGACAGGTCTATGGTTAAAAAAATATCCAGGTCACTACTCTGTTTTTTATTGCAACCGATTAGTGATGAAAATACAACGAAAACGAATAGAATAAGTTTTTGGATCGATTTTTTGAATGGATGTTTCATTGAGTTAGCATTGTTAAGGTTAAAAGAATATTTATTGTGTCAATTGGTATGACTCTATATTATCTTATTTGTGTAAATCACTCTATGTTTAATGGGTTTTCTTCGTAAATATAGAAAAAACTTGGATAGAGTATACTTGAGAGTAATAATTTATTAATGATTTTTTATAACATTCATTATCCATAATAGCTATTTTCCGGTTTTAAGATGTATTGTCTCTAAGGTGATTATAATTGTCACTTAATAAAGATCTTGGTTAGAAAATAGTCGGACAGTAGTGATTTAATCATAAATTAAACATCTGTCAACTTGATTTTGTCATGAATTTGCTTTAAAATGCATTTATTTATAAGAATCTAATCTTGATTTCCGATAAATTAAAAGATGCGAGAGATTTGATTTTCATATCGAATGCAAAAAAAAACTATTAATCAACAAGTTTGTTTCATTAACCGGCATTTGATCTACAAGAAACTCAAAATTTCTTCTTTTTCTCTTCTTTAAACCATTCAATATGTCAGATGATATTCAAATATGGCCCGGAAAGCCTTATCCCCTTGGAGCAACTTATGATGGTGAAGGTGTAAACTTTGCGCTTTTTGCCGATCATGCGCATGGAGTGGAGTTGTCTCTTTTCGATGCTGCCGATAAAGAAATCAGGATTAAAGTAGTTGAACGAACTCATAATCATTGGCATGTTTATTTGCCAGGCATAAAACCGGGCCAGCGTTATGGATTTCGGGTACATGGAAATTATGAGCCAAAAGCCGGTCACAGATTCAATCCAAATAAACTTCTTTTGGATCCATATGCGAAAGCAATTGATGGGGTAATTAACTGGAACGATGCGATGTTTGGTTATGAAATTAACAATAAAAAGAAGGATTGCTCTTTCAGTATTTCAGATAGTGCACTCTATATTCCAAAATGCATTGTTATAGATGATGAATTTAACTGGGAGAACGACCGTTCTCCCGAAATCCCTCTGCATGAAACCATTATTTACGAAATGCATGTCAAAGGTTTTACCAAACTTTCAGAAAAAATTCCGGAAAATCTCAGAGGAACATATGCCGGAGTAGGCCATCCTGAATCCATTAAATATTTTAAGGAATTAGGAATAAATGCTGTGGAATTGTTGCCTGTACATCAGTTTGTGGCCGATCGCCATTTGGTAGAGCAAGGTTTAACCAATTACTGGGGGTATAACACCATCGGCTTTTTTGCTCCCGATGCCAGATATTCAGCTTCGGGAATGAAAGGCGAACAGGTTTGGGAGTTTAAGCAGATGGTGAAGGATCTTCATGCTGCCGGAATTGAAGTGATTCTCGATGTGGTTTATAACCACACCGGGGAGGGAAGTCATACCGGGCCAACTTTGAGTTTTCGTGGAATTGACAATGTTTCATACTACCGCCTCATTGAAGAAAAACCGCGTTACTATATGGATTACACCGGAACCGGAAATACCTTAAATACAGTTCATCCCAATATTTTAAGGGTCATCATGGACAGTTTACGCTATTGGGTTTTAGAGATGCATGTGGATGGTTTTAGGTTCGACTTGGCTCCCGTTTTGGCTCGTGAGTTTGATGATGTGGATAAATGGGGGTCTTTCTTTGATGTGTTACATCAGGATCCTGTATTGTCGCAGGTGAAACTGATTGCCGAACCCTGGGATCTGGGTGAAGACGGCTATCATGTAGGTAACTTTCCGGCGGGATGGATGGAGTGGAATGCTCAATATCGTGATTGTATGAGGGATTTCTGGAAAGGAGAGGACGAAATGCTGCCTGAATTTGCCAACAGACTTACTGGCAGTTCCGACCTTTATTTTGATAATTGGCGAACTCCAACAGCCAGCATTAATTTTATTACTGCTCACGATGGCTTTACTTTATTGGATTTGGTCTCCTATAACGAAAAGCACAACATGGCCAACGGGGAAAACAATAACGATGGAGAAAGTCATAACCGCAGCTGGAATTGCGGAGTTGAAGGACCAACAGATGATGTAAATATCAATAACTTACGAAAACTACAGGTTAGGAACTTTCTGGCAACGCTGTTTTTATCACAAGGTGTGCCAATGTTGGTAGCCGGTGATGAGTTGGGGCGCACTCAACAAGGAAATAATAATGCATATTGTCAGGATAATGAGCTAAGCTGGATTAATTGGGACAAAATGGATAGGGATTTGCTCTTGTTTACCTCCAAATTAATTCATTATCGTAAAAAGCATCCTGTTTTTTGTCGCCGGCAATGGTTTAAATATCAGCCTATAAAAGGCCAGGATGTAACCGATATTGAGTGGTTTACCCCCAATGGCATCGAGATGAGCGATGAGCACTGGAATTCATCCTATGCAAAATCTTTGGCTGTTTTTCTTTCGGGATACGGAGTGCGTGCTAAATCCAAGACCGGTGAAAAAATAGTTGATGACAGCTTTTATCTCATGTTTAACTCTTACCATGAGCCACTGACTTTTACTTTACCTGCTGATAAATGGGGTGGCGGTTGGTTGAAAATTATGGATACTTATACTGCTTTTTTTGATGAAAAGGGTGATGGATCCAGTTACCGGGCTGCAAGTGAAATAGTAGTGCAGGGTCGGTCAGTTGTTTTGTTTTGCCATCCACGTTAAAGAGATAAAATGGAAACAACAAAAGAATCATATCCATCAGTTCGGCCTGGTATTACGGTCGAAAATGGAACTTCATCGGCACTTGTTTGGGCGCCGGATGCCGTTTCTGTTGAAATTGTTACTGATAAAAGCCTTGTTATATCATTGGGTAAAACCGATTTTGGCTATTGGTGTAATAAAGAGACCAACCTAAAGCAAGGTGATTCATATAAAATTCGGATAAACGGCAAGAAAACAATACCGGATCCGGCATCTCTCTGCCAACCGGAGGGTGTTCATGGTTTTTCACGCGTTGTTGATTTATCACAGTATACCTGGTCAGATCGTTCCTGGAAAGGAATCGGTTTAGATGAAATGATCATTTACGAGTTACATGCGGGCACATTCTCAGCTAAAGGCGATTTTCGAGGAATTTCTGAAAGGTTAGATTATCTGGTTGATTTGGGTATAAATGCAATAGAACTGATGCCGGTTGCTCAGTTTCCCGGAAAGCGCAATTGGGGTTACGATGGTGTATTTCCTTATGCCGTGCAAAACAGTTATGGAGGTGCTTCAGAGCTTCAGAAACTGGTAGATGCCTGTCACAATAAAGGGATTACAGTTATTCTGGATGTGGTTTATAACCACATGGGGCCTGAAGGTAATTATCTTGGATGTTTTGGTCCATATTTTACTCAAAAATATGAGACTCCATGGGGCGATGCCATTAATTTCGACGATGCCGGCTCGCACGGTGTGCGCCATTTCTTTATTCAGAATGCGCTGATGTGGATGCGCGATTTTCATATTGACGGACTGAGACTTGATGCCGTTCATGCCATTAAGGATTCAGGGGCGTTGCATTTTCTTCAGGAATTAAATATTGAAGTTGAGAATCTGAACAGAAAAACAGGGAAGAATCACTTTTTGATTGGTGAATGCGATTTGAATGATGTGCGATACATAAACCCTATTCAATCCGGAGGTTACGCATTAAATGCACAGTGGTGCGATGAGTTTCACCATGCTTTGCATAGCATGGTGACTGGAGAGCAAAATGGCTACTATTCTGATTTTGGCGGAGTTGACCCGGTGGTTAAAACCCTGAAAAATGCCTATGTGTACAATGGAAATTATTCACGTCACAGAGACAAGTTTTTTGGCAGTAAAACCGATGGACAATGCGGTTCAAAATTCGTGGTTTTTTCGCAAAACCACGATCAAATTGGCAATCGCATGAATGGTGACCGTTTAAGCCATTTGGTTGGTTTTGAAAATCTTAAACTGATTGCAGGGTTCACAATTTTATCGCCTTACGTTCCTTTAATATTTATGGGAGAAGAGTATGGAGAAAATGCACCGTTTCTGTATTTCACGCATCATGGCGACAAAGATTTGATTGAAGCTGTAAGAAAAGGGAGAGCCAATGAATTTAAAGAGTTTATGAGCGGAGATGGCGAAATTCCCTATCCGCAGGCAGAAGATACTTTTAATCGTTCAAAATTAACGAATTGGAATCAGATTAATGAAAGTCAACGGTTGTTGCATCGTTTTTATAAAGCCTTGATACAGTTAAGGAAATCCGATTTTGACTTTTCTCCCCGTTTTTCGCGTGCAAATATTGAAGTATCAAATGAGGGAGAATTGGTGATCTTAAGAAAGAATAAGATCATATCAGGATTGGATATCTACTTTAATTTTTCAGATGAAAGAGTTAAAAGAATTTTAGAAGAAAATACCACCTTCCAAAGCATGGTTTTCTGTTCCTCATCGGAGCAATGGGGGGGGAGTCAAAATGAGGCATTAATTCATACCCCGCAAGGGTATGAATTAAACCTTCCCGGTTTTTCATTTTGTGTTATACGAAAATATAATTCTAAAAAATAGAAGGAAAGTGAAATGAATGGTTTTAAAATCTTTTTATCTTTATGCTAAAATCGATAAAACCATGCATAATCCCGTATCAACTTATAGAATTCAGTTCAATAAAAACTTCTCTTTTGCCGACGCCAAAGAGCAGGTTGAATATTATAATCTTTTAGGCATTGGTTCGGTTTATGCTGCACCTGTTTTTGAAGCTACCCCCAACAGTTTACATGGTTATGATGTGGTTAATCCTCACAGGGTTAATCCCGAATTGGGAGACGAAAAAGAGTTCAGGTCTCTTTCGTCATCATTAAAAAAGAGAAGGATTGGTTGGATTCAGGATATCGTTCCCAATCATATGGGTTACAATCATCACAACAAGTGGATTTGGGATGTTTGGGAGAAAGGGGAGAAGTCTCTTTATGCATCTTTTTTTGATATTGATTGGAATCACCCTTTATGCGAAGGGAAGTTGATGATACCGGTCTTAGGACACAGCATTGAAGATGCCATAAATAGCGGGAGTTTGTCTTTGCAATGGAAAAACCATCGGTTTTCCATTGTATATCATGAACATCTTTTTCCTGTAAACTACAAAACTTTTGTTGGTTTGATGAAGATGGATGACGGGGATATGCCAACATCCATTGGGAGAATTATAAGCAGGTTTCCAAAATCAGAGACTGAACCTGAATCAGATTTTTTGAATAACGAGTGGGCAAAATTCAAGGAACAGCTGTCGCAATTATCAGAAAAAAACAGTGATGTAACAGATTTTTTGAAGCAAGTTGCAAAAAATGTCACCAACAGCAGCCAACTCCTTACTGAGATAATTAATCAGCAACACTACGAACTCTGTTGCTGGAAAGAGACCGAGAAAAGAATTAATTACCGCCGGTTTTTCACGGTAAATGATTTAATTTGTTTACGGATGAATGATAAATCCGTTTTCGATTACTATCATGAAATAATAGAGTATTGGCAGCATAAGAGTTGGATTGACGGTTTCAGGATTGATCACATAGATGGTTTGTATAACCCTGGTGAATATTTGCACCGTCTTCGTCAGCAAATCGGAGACGATAAATATCTTGTGGTGGAAAAAATTCTCGAGGAAGGAGAAGAATTACCGCCAAATTGGCCGGTTCAGGGAACTTCTGGATACGATTTCCTGGGATTGGTGAACAACTTGTTAACCAGGCAGGAGAATTATGAAAAACTTCAATCGTTTTATAACTATATAACCGACAATAATAAAGAACCCCGCGAAATTATTTCTGAAGCCAAATCGTTCATTCTCAGTAAACGAATGGGAGGTGAATGGGATAATCTCACGGAAACGTTTATAAGCAGTGGCTTGGTTGATGACGATAAACTGGACCAGCTTGGTCGAAATTCAATCAGGGATGCCATTGGCGCATTTTTAATGGAAGCCCCGGTGTATCGCTTGTATTCTGAACATTTGCCGCTGGAAGGAAAAGATAGGGTGATTGTGGAAGGCATGTTTTCCGGTGCTTTAGATAAAAATCCCGGGTTAAAGGAAGCATTAATTATTCTGAAATCCCTGTTTCTTGAGGGTGGCGATTCCAGTGAGGTTAAAAATCAGATTGCCAATCGTTTCTTTATGCGTTGTATGCAGTTTACCGGGCCGCTGATGGCTAAAGGTGTGGAAGATACCACCATGTATCGGTACAACGCTTTCATAACGCATAACGAGGTTGGTGATGCCCCAGATGCACATGGAATTACCATTGAGCAGTTCCACAAGGCAATGGAAAATCGTCGGGAGTCGTGGCCTCTGTCAATGAATACCACCTCTACACACGATACCAAAAGGGGCGAAGATGTACGAGCCAGACTAAATGTAATCAGTGAAATGCCCGAACAATGGCTGACTCAGGTTGCAGTCTGGATGAAGATGAATAAACCTTTTAAAAGGGAGATGAAAGGTCTGGAGGTGCCATCTGTATCTGAGGAATATTTTATTTATCAGACCATGGTTGGTGTCATGCCTTTTAACCAAAAAGTGACATCTTTTTTCATTAGCAGGCTTGATGAATATATGGTCAAATCTCTTCGAGAGGCAAAGTTAAATACCAATTGGAGTACTCCCGATGAATCATGGGAAGAAGCTGTAATTGATTTTATTCACAAGATTCTTGATGATGAACATGGTTTTCTTCAATCATTTTTGCCATTTCAGGATAAAATAGCCGCATGGGGAATCAATAATTCCTTGGCTCAACTAGCACTTAAAGGTACTTGTCCGGGAGTTCCCGATATATATCAGGGAACTGAATTATGGGATCTCTCCCTTGTTGATCCAGATAATCGGCGTCCGGTTGATTATTCGCTTAGACACATCCTTTTGCGGTCAATGATTGACCGCCAAATGAGAGATCCGGAAGTTTTTCTTCAGTCACTGCTCAACGACAGGCAAAGTGGTAGCATAAAACTATGGCTTACACACCGATTATTGCAATTGAGAAAGGAGAATAAAACCCTGTTTAATGAAGGTACCTATCTGCCACTCGAAGTTAAAGGGAAATATATTAAACATGTAATGGCTTTTGCCAGACAACATGGAAATGCTTGGGCTGTTACAATTGTGCCTTTATATCTGGCTTCAATTTTTAAACGGGATGAGGTTTTATATCCAGAAAATATTGACTGGAAGGACACTCAGGTTATATTGCCTGATGATACACCGGAAGATTGGCATCATGTATTTTCTGGGCTCACAATGAGTGTGTCCGGTTCGGTCTCTTTAAATGAGTTATTTAAGCATGGCCCTGTGGGGCTGCTTCACGCTGAAAAGCGGGGAACTTCGAGAAAGGCCGGTGTATTATTGCATGTCACATCATTACCCGGGAAATACAGCGCCGGAGATTTTGGCCACGATGCTTACAGGTTTATAGATTTCCTAAAGGCCTCAGGACATAGTTATTGGCAGGTATTGCCATTGACTCAGACAACGGCCGGCGCTGGTTGGTCACCATACAGCCCGCCTTCGGCTTTTGCCGGAAATATCCAGTTTATAAGCCCCGACGTTTTGGCAAGTGAAGGATTGATCTATAGCAACGATCTGGAACGATGGGAGAGACGCTTATCCGATAATTCCGACTATGAAGATGCTCTTGCCATACGCGAAGAGGTTACAACCAAGGCCTGGTTCCGCTTCCGGCAAAAAGCTCTGGATCAGCCTTTGGCTCAGTTCCGAGATTTTTGTAACGCCGAAAGCTATTGGTTACACGATTATGCTCTTTTCCTTTTGTTTAAAGAGTTATTTAATGATAAGCCATGGAATGAATGGCCTCAGGAAGTAGTACTTCGGGTACCCGAAGTACTGGAACAATATTCTACTGATTATAAAGAGCGTCTTGATTTGGAGAAATTCAGACAATATTTGTTCTTTAAACAATGGAAAGCATTAAAACGATATGCCAATTATCATGGCATAAAAATAATTGGAGATGTTCCAATTTACGTTAGTTACGATAATGCAGATGTTTGGAGTCATCCTGAATTGTTTAAACTTCACTCCGATAAAACTCCCTATGCTGTTGCAGGCGTGCCACCGGATTATTTCAGCGAAACCGGGCAGTTATGGAATATGCCTGTTTACAATTGGGATGTGATGAAAAAACAGGATTTTGAATGGTGGATTCAACGTTTGTCTAAAAATCTGGAGCTGTTCGATCTGGTTCGCCTAGATCATTTCAGGGGGTTTGATGCATACTGGGAAGTTATGGCTGGAGAACCCACCGCAGTTCATGGAAAATGGGAAAAGGCTCCCGGAAAAGATTTTTTTGCAAAAGTAAAGGAGCATTTCCCAAAAATGCCATTTATTGCTGAAGACCTTGGCGAAATTGATAAATCAGTTTATAAACTTCGCGATGAGTTTGACCTGCCGGGTATGCATGTTCTTCAATTCTCTTTTGGCGATGATATGCCGGTTTCTGTTCACACTCCGCATAACTACTGTTTTAACAGTGTTGTATATACCGGAACGCATGACAACAATACGGTGCGAGGCTGGTATAAAAACGAACTGTCGGAAGAGGGTAAAAAGCGATTACAGTTTTACACGGGTTTAAAACCACGCGGGAGAAATTGTCATGAGATCGTAAATCGTTTGGTTTGGTCGTCAAGAGCCTGGCTGGCCATTGTTCCAATGCAGGATATATTAGGACTAGGAGCTAAAGCCCAAATGAATCGACCATCTGTTGCAGAAGGAAATTGGCTGTGGAGACTTAAAAATCTTCCGGACGATAAGGAAACCATTGAAACCATCAGAGAAAGTCTTTGGGCATTTGGCAGAACCGACTAAAAGTTATTTGGTATGTCCATTTGCATGGAGGTCAATGGGTTTTGTAAACCGAAATCGAATTAACTTAACGACTAATCTTTTTGTTGATTATAGAAGATTCGCACACCGGCACATTCTGATCCTCTGTCGTCAAAATAGTGCGGGGCAGAAATTTCAACTTTAACGGCCATGGTATTCAGAATCACAAATAGCTGTGATTCTTTAAAATCATCGGCTGCATTATCGTAAAGAACTGTTTGATCCTCGTCATCAGCAATAAGACGGAAATGTATTTTTCCCAGCCTGTTGTGACCACATACCGAGACAAAATATTCCCGATTACCAAAGAAAGTTTGATTGATAATAATTTTCCTTGCTTTCCGCAAAGTTACAGCCCGCGATAAAGAACTGGACTGGAAGTATCTTGGAGCTGACTCACATCTGCGTTCATAACCACGACAACTCTGGCTATAACTTTCTTGTATAGCAAAAGTGCCTAAAATGAGTGTTAAAATGATATGAATCAGAAATTTTTCTTTCATCCGAAAATAATTTAATAATTCATTTGCTCCAGATGTATTAGAGTAACTTGCATAAGCAGCAGCTATTCATGCTTTTATTGTCGTGTTACTTTTCGTCTGTTTTTCATTCGTCTGCAATTTTGTTTTCTTAAAACAGGAAATGTCTTGAAATAAAAATAGTAATTATTTTATTATTCGACTAAATAAATCGATTATCCACTTACCTATTGAACCCATTTTAAGCGCAATTTGTTCACTTCTTTATGAATCCGATCTATTGGGTTGCTAATGGTTCTGTCTGCATTGCTAGTTCCAATAACAATCCTGCCGTTCTCTTCCCTTTCTGATGTGGCAGGGTTGTCTGCACCAGCAAATTGGTTGTAAGCCTCGTTTAACTCTACAAACTCCAGAGTAATCTGATTTTTAACCGATGGACTTAAATAGCGCTCAAACATCTGATTCAGTTGATTGAGAATCATTTTTTGATCCCATACTCTCATCATGAATTCGTTCTCTTTAATTTTTGAACCTCTGGAGTTAAGAGCCAAATAAATACTTTCTATAAACCCGCCGGCTGTGATAAGTGCATATTCTCCAAAACGATCAGTCTCGTGTAGGTTTGAAATGGTTAAAAGGTACAATTCATCATAGATGTAGTTAACCGAGTCCATATTATTGATGTTTTGCATCAATCTTTCACCCAGTTGTTCTATTTCCGGCGGGAAAATGTTCATATTTCTTCCTGTTTCCTCAATCACATTAAAATAGCTAAGAGCCGTATTGGTTTGGTCAAAACTTGCAGCATAAGCCATGTTTGCCATATAAACTCCGTACATTACCAGTCTCTCTTTGTAAGTGACATATTGGTCTCTTTTAGCCAAATCAGCCATCAGTGACGGTGTATATTCAATCTCGTTACGATGAATGTACTCCAGAATTTCGTCGGGCGAAGGGATGGCATAGAACTCAACTTCCAATTCCAGGTTTTCCTGATTCTTAGTCGTTACAGGTGGATTACTGAAGGCATAGGTTGTGAATAAAACTATAATCAGGAAGAGGTTAAATCTTGTATAACCTTTATGTAAAATTTTAATGTTTCTAATGAATTTGATCATGGTTGCTTATTTGGTTTTGTATCTTATTTTGTGTAGAATCCCAATTTCAGAGTGATCCCAGTTATATTATTTCTGTTTTTAATACTCATTTCTCCAAGGTGTGCCTCGGCAATCATTCTAGGGAAGTTTAAGGACTGACTGCCAGTATAAAATAGATCGAAATATGATGAAATCTCTTCTTCAGAAACATTTGGGCCATTGTCCTGAAAAATTATTTCCAATCCTTGTTTGTCCTGTCTTAATTCTAACTGTATGGCTGAGTCAGGCAAATTTCGTTCCAGAAAAAAATCCAGAGTAATGATGAGTGCTGCCATGATAAGTTGGCTTTCTCCGGTAATGTTAACTGAATCCTTATTGCTTTTGTTGTTGATAACAATTTGTTTACGCCTGATTTTTTCATCCAGCTGAAACATGGCAAACCCTATTAGTTTGTTGATGTCCAGTCGCTCTGGTTTAAGCAATGAACCTTTGGATTGCAGTTCAGTTATACGCAAAGCAGAATTTACAAAAGTTTCTATTTTTGAGAGTGAATGATCTATGCGGTCAACAAGTTGAGCTACCTTTTTCGAGTCAACTTTATATTTTATGACCTGCAGCATCCCTGTGATCTCGTTCAGCGAACCTGAAACTTCGTTTCCGAGTATATTAAGGAAGTGTTGTTTAGATTCCTCCAGATGCTTTAGTTCTTCATTTCTTTTGGAGAGTTGCCTGTTGGTGTTTTCCATATCCTGATTGGCAGCCGTTAACTTTTCAGTCTTTTCTGCCACCAGTTTTTCAAGATTTTTGTTCATCTTTTCAAGCAACTCACGGTTGGTCTTTAGCTCTATTTGGTTTTTAACTCTTACCAACAGTTCTTGCGAGTCAAATGGTTTAGTGATGTAATCTTCTCCTCCCGATTCGAAACCTTCAACCACACTTTCACGGTCGGTTTTGGCTGTCAGGAAGATAACAGGAATTTTATTTAGCTTTGGGTTGGATTTTATCAATTTGCATATTTCGAAGCCATCCTCTCCAGGCATCATAATGTCAAGCAGAACAATGTCGAATGAGTTGCTCTCCAGCCAACTGAGGCCGGATGCACCATCCAAAGCAAATTCAACTTCATAACCAGCTTGCTTCAGAATTGAAGCAGCCACCTGAATGTTTTTAGGATTATCATCAACAATTAATATGCGTCCCGAATATGTCATTACTGCTTGTTTTCTTATTTAATGGTTTAGTAATTCTACTTTTCATCTCTTCGTATTGAATTGACCTCTAATATTGCTAAGGATAGAAAATCAGAGAATGATTTATGCCTGAGTTTCTATGTTTATAGGATCTGTTGTTCTACAAGTTAGTAATATTTTAGGTTTCTTCACTAATTCTATTTCGATGAGACCTCCTTACCTGCTTTTTAATCTTAGAATAAAAACTTTTCGCTATTGTGTCTCCGCGTCTAATTCTTATCCAAAATAATCATTAATTCCCGAATAGGAATTAAAATCTGCAATAGATTTGCTTAGTTCTTCCACATCAAATGAGGCTGTGGCGCTATCAATGCGGTAGGCTAATTTCTCCATGAATTTGTCCTTATGTCTCAGACTAATTTGCTTCATGATTTCTGTAATCTCCTTTACCGGGCCAAAAGATGGTCGAAAACTAAATTCGTCCCATATAGGCTTTAATTCATTGATGCAATCATCTTTGCACTCTTCAGAGATGGTGTTTGGAACATGAATTTTGGTTGTTTCAGAATCTACTTGTGTTATGCTTTTATTGTTTGCCTCTCCCTGACCTCTTTTGATGGGTTTTTTATGAATGATTTCGCAATGATGAAGATGAACGGTGAATGTGCTACCTTCCTCCGGTTCGCTTTTAAGTTCAATACTTCCACCCAACAACTCAAGTAACCGTTTTACAATGCCTAATCCAAGACCTGTACCCCCGTATCTGCGGTTATCCTGATCTTCCTGTTGGGTGAAGTCTTCAAATATTTTCTTTTGAGATTCGGGTTTGATCCCAATACCCGTATCTATAACTTTTATGGTAATGTTCACCTTTTCTTTATTAATTGTTTTGGTAGAAACAATTAATTCAATTTTCCCTTCTTCTGTAAATTTTACGGCGTTGCTTACCAGGTTTGTTATAATTTGCCGCAGCCGGAGTTCATCCTGCCTGATAAAATGTGGAGTGTTTTCCGAAATCTTTGTAATAAACTCAAGGTTTTTCTCATCAATTGCAGGTTTGAATAGGCTTTGGGTTTCGTATATAAGATTACGGATATTTGTATCGTTTTTGCTTAGTTCCAGCTTACCTGCTTCAATTTTTGAATAGTCCAGAATGTCTGAGATGAGGTTCATCAGGGTCATTCCACTTTTTTTTATGTTATTGAGATAATCCATCTGAACAGGTTCGCTGGTGTTTTTTTTCAAAATATCAGCAAACCCGATGATGGCATTCAGGGGAGTGCGAATTTCATGACTCATCCTGGCCAGGAATACACTTTTTGCCTGATTGGCTGCAACGGCTTCTTCACGAGATTGTAACAACTGCCGGTTAAGTTCAACCTGATCGGTGTTGTCGGTGGCCAGACCTATAATCCGATGGATCTTACCATCGGGGGTTCGGGTAACGATTCTTCCCGTTCCTTGCATCCATCTATATGATCCGTTTTTTATTTTTACCCTGCATGGAATTTCGAAGTATGGGGAGTTGCTGTTTTTGTGTTCTTCGTAGCCTTTTAACAGATTAGGCATGTCTTCAGGGTGAAGCAGATTAATGACTTCAGATAGTCGCGGATGCTGATTCTCTCTGCATATGTTCAGTTTCTCCTGCCACGCCGGGTTGATGATTATTTCATCTTTTTCGGGGTAGATGTCCCAAACGGCCATGTTTGAGACATTAATTGCCAGTTCAAGCTGCTCCATGGATTCAACCAAACGCTGCTTTTCCTGTATTCTGTTTATGGCTAGGGCAAATAAATTGGCGAGGCTTTCAAGATGCTCTTTGTCGTCTTCTTCGTAGTCTGTTGATCGGTCGGCTACCAGCAAAAGTCCTTTGTATTCGTTGTTGAAAAAGATGCCCGCCGAGGCGATTCTGCTAAAGGGAATGAGATCATTAAATGGAATTCCCTCAATTAATAACTCGCTTGTTGTATTCACGATGCGATCAGAAATATTACGCTCTTCTTCTGTAACGGGAGTGATGTTGTTGAAATGCTTTGCAAAATATTGCTCAATTCTTTTTACTTCATTTAAATAATTTTCGGAACTGTCGGAGTAGATGGTGATTTTCAGCTCCTGGTTAACGGGATCACGATAGGCCAGAAACGCGAATGCACTTTCTGTTATTTGTAGGGCATACTGACGAATCAAAAGCTCTACAGAACTTAATTCATTATGGATGGTAAGTTCGCGACTGATTTCTGCCAGACTCTCATTTACAAAAGACTCTTTAATGAGGCTGTTTTCGATGGATTTATGTGATTCTAAATTGTGGCTGTAGTAGCAGAACAGGTCAGGCTGATCAGTGTCGGGCATGAAAATCTTGACAAGCACCGGGTAAAGTTCTCCATCTTCTGATTTATGTAAAGTCTCAAATTCCAGAGTTTCATCGTTTTCTAGTCTCTTTATCTGGTCATTCCACCATTTTTCATCAATTTTTGGGTTGATGTCATTAACAGTTAAGTGGCTGTAGAGATCAGAATCGATGCCTAATATGTCTCTTGCCTGTTTGTTGGCGTATAGAATGCGGCCATCTGCATGAATATAGTAGAATTCAGCAGGAAAATACTCCAGCGCATAGCGGTGGAGCATTGCTTGATCGCGCATATTTTGTTCTACCGATAAATCTTTAAATGATAACAGGGTTCCTGTTTGTTTCTTCTCCTCATTATAAAATGGGATGATGTTAAGCTTTACCCAAATATCGTGCGATTGACCTGCTGTAATTGTACCTTCAAAAGATTTTTGAGCATTCAGGTTCTTTACTATCTCTTCCCATGTTTTGCATTGAAATTCTCCATTTTCCAAAAACTGGAATTGAAGGGATTCTGAAATTAAATCATGGGTTAATATTGCTTCCGATTCGTTAATTAATTTAGAGAAGCTGCTGTTCCATTTCAATATTTCATTTTGGTGGTTAAGGATCAGGAGAGCATCCTCTGAATTACTTAAAAGGGCGTTTAAGCATGCTTCAGAATTGAGGAGTGACTCTGTTAGCTCACTTTTTAAGACAAAATGGGCACTCGAATTCATTTCATTCGATTCCTCAGGGTTGCTTATATTGATCTCATTTAATGAGGGAGGCATAAGTAAGGCATCATGTAAAGATATTAATGCCATACCTGAATTAAAATTGAGAAATGAACAGTCGAATTTTAAACGCCAAATGCTTTGACCTGCTGATTCATGCGTGTAGATTGTTCCGGTTTGGTTTTTTAATGGCAATTGATTTTGCAACACATAATCAATGGCATCCATCAAACGACATTTACTACACATCAGAGTGGTGCCACAGCTTCCCAGATTAATCGCATTTTGACAGTTTAAAAGTAGTCCGGGTGTTACCCGGTATTCCTTGCTGGAGTCCAGCTTTAACAATTCCCTTGCCTTTTGGTTGATATAAGTAACCTTTATTTGGTTATCCATAACAATTAGAGGATGAGGGATGGCACCTATTAATTCATATAGAGTGTTTTCTTCTGTCATTTCATGTGTCTAAAATTTGTTATTCAATGGTTCTCGAGGTCTTGGGAGAACTCGCCATCATAGTCATTGGCTAAGCCGATCTTAGATTCCCCTGTTTGAGAATTGCTTCGCATGGCTCGATTTATTAAGGTTAAATCAACACCGACTACCCGCACATTAATTAATACGATGTTATGCATGAAAAGTTCTTTAATTGTTGTTTTTAGAATTGACTCTCTATTTTAATCAGAAAAAAGTTGATAGGAATGCAACTATTTTATTAATTTAACGAAAGATAAAGAACAGAAGACAAAAGGAAAGTCAATTTTTCAGGTTTTTAGTTTTTTTTGAAAAATTCACAACCACCTACGTGGTTGTGAAATAGGTAGATATAAAATCTTTTTTAGTTGTGTTTCACAAATGAAATCTATTTATTAAAGTAATAAAGCATCATCGCTCAGAAAAATCATTTGAATGTTTAAAACTTCTATTAAAAAAAGTTGGGTTTCAGCACTAACCATTTCGGTACTTTATTTGGTTGCAGGCTTGTTATGGATTTATTTTTCTGACAGGATTCGATTACCTTTTGTTGTAGATAAGGATACCATGACTATGTTTCAAACTTATAAAGGAGCCGGATATGTTAGTGTAACAGCGATATTGCTTTTCCTTCTTATTTACAGACAGATTCAAAAAAGAAGTGGTTTGATTCTTCTGTTAAAAAAACGAAACCGACTATTGGTACGTGTATTGCAGAATCAACCGGGAATGAATGTTCTTATTACCGATATTAATGGCGAGATATTGCAATCTTATGGTCATGATTTGTTATGGAAGGATTTGAGAACGGTGAAGTTAACCGGCAAGAATATAAATCATTGGCCTCTCGAGAATGAGCAATGTGAGGTAATTCAAAATTTTCATAAATCTATTTGGCGCAAAGGAAAATCTACTACAGAACTTAGAATAAATGCAGATTGGTATCTATTCTCCGGTTCGCTTTTGAATAAAAAAGATTCCGCCAGAGAATATGCTCTTATTGTATTGAGGAGAATCAACAACGAAAAACTTATTGAAGAAGAGAAAGAAACTCTTGTTTTAAAAAGTAACACCTTATCTTCGAAATTGAAGGATCTTGAAACTGAACTTGAATTTCAGCGAAGACGTTTAACTACATTCTCTGAGAACATTGGGGAAGGTGTTATGCTTTGTAGTATCAATCGCTCAGGTCAGATTGATGAAGTAGAATTGATCAACCAAAAAGCATTGAATTATTTTGGACTCGTTTCCCGGGAAGTGGCAGGTAAGGATTTGTGGCGAAACTTACGATTTAAAGGACGAGATGATCAAACACTTCTTTTGAATAATAATTTTAGAGAGCGGCAGCGATTAATTTTATACGCTGCAACCTTTAATGAATCTCAAGTTAATGAGATTGAGCTTAAGGCACAATATATATTTCTCGAAGGTTATACTCATGTAATGATTGTATTGCGTGAAACCGAGATTGGTGAAAAAGATGTGGTAAACACACCAGCCATATTCGATGCACTTGCGGTTTTGAATAGCCTTTCGGATGGAGCGATGCTGCTTTATCCCGACCTGAGAATTTATTTCTGCAATGACAGCATGAAAATATTGTTGAATTTAGATAATTGCGAGTTGGAAAATCCGGGGATCCGGAATTTAATCAATGATGGGATTGATGTAGATGTGTTGTCCTATTTGGATGAAACTCTAAATGGGAATGTTACGAAAACCACTGACTTTAAATTTCCCGGCAACCCGGATAAATGGTTTAATTCAGTTTTTTATCCCATTTTTGATAGAAATGGTAACGTTCGAAGTATTTTGAGAATTACACAGGATGTTACATCGCGCAGAGAATACGAACAAGTGCTGAGCGAGCAACAGTCGCAGGCCGATGAGAGCAATCGATTAAAATCGGTTTTCCTTTCCAATTTGTCGCATGAAGTGAGAACTCCTATGAATGGCATTCTGGGGTTTGTAGAGTTGCTGGAGCATGATGGTCTGTCAGAGAGTCAGAACTATTATTTAAAGTTGATTCGTGAAAGTTGCGATAATCTTTTGAATATTCTGAATATTCTGATTGAGGTGAGCCGCATTGAAAGCGGCGAATATGTTGTTGAAAAGAGCTGGTTTGAAATTTATGAACTCATTGATTATCTTAATGAGGAAGGAAAAGAGTTACTAAATAAATCGGGAAAGCATAACATTCAATTTAAGATTGAAGAGAAACATGCTGATCTTAATGAGAGAATATATTGTGAAAAAGAGATGTTGATGCGAGTCCTGAAATTATTGCTTGATAATGCTGTTAAGTTTACTCAGGAAGGGCATATTCGAAGCGGTATCAGGATTTTAAATAACGATCATCTTCTATTCTGGGTTGAAGATACCGGTGTTGGCATAAACAAGAACATTCATCAAAGTATTTACCTGCCATTTACTACGGTCAGCGACTCAGAATCGGTGCTCTATGGTGGCCTCGGTCTTGGCTTAACCATTGTAAAAGGCTTAATCGATATGCTTGGAGGATCTATTGATCTTGATTCTGAACCTGGTATAGGGTCACGCTTTACAATTAAAATTCCTCTACGAGTTTCCAATTCCAAAAAGGAATCGGATGAAGAAAAATCAGTACTCAAAGTTGGGAAAGTTCTAATCGTTCAATATGGTTACGAAAAGGTAGATGAGTTAAAAGCTGCTGTTAATCATCATAATGTTCAGTTGTTATTTGCAACCAATGGCTCTGAAGCCATTGACCTCCTTTTTGATCACAAGGACATTGATGTGGTGTTTACTGATGTCAGGTTGTCGGATATGGATGGGTTTGAATTATTTAAAGCCATAAAGAAAATGTATCCCCCGCTCCCGGTTATTGCTCAGGCATCATATATGATTTCCGAGGAGAAACAACGTTGCCTTCGTGCCGGATTTGACAAGTACCTTGTAAAACCTATAGATCCCACTCAGTTTTTCAAAATTCTTAGTGTTTATTAGTTTGCTTATGGCAGAATTAGTTTGGGGTTTTTATTTGGTTAAATTACAGGTCTATGTGAACTTGATTTCCGTACGCATAATGTGCTTAATATCAAGTGTACACATTTATTTTATCCCGCTAGGCGGCACCTCAATGCGTATAGCATCTAATATCTAAAAACCTATAAGTCTAACAGTCTAATAATTAATATCTTGGTCTGTTCAAATAAATTACTATCAGGAGTACTAAGCTCATTGTAAATATAACGTAATTGCAAAAACGCGGCGTATCAATGAAAATGTTTCCTATTCGCTTTGCAGGCGAATAGAGGTGAGATCGTCCGTGAATATTTTCAGGCATAAAGTAAATGGGAGTCATTTTTCTGATGAACTGATCTTCACTGATCCTTATTTTTTCAACATTGGTTTCGTCGCTGACAATTTGTGCCAGTTTTTTGTTTCGTGTTTGTTGCAGTTGCCGGTATCTGTCGCGGCCCAACTCATTAATCAGTTCATCTTTTTGGTTCTGCACCGAATCATTGATTTTTGTAAGTGCATTTCTTGCTTCGCGGATGAACAGATTGAAATCGTTGCCGTTGATGTGTTGATCGTTCAATTCAGGTAGTTTCTTTTCTATATGATTAACCAGTTGTGCATAGCCATTTCTCACTAGTGCAAAATTTGCTGAATCGGGAGTGAGAGAGTGATCACTGCTCCATGTGTCGCTGAAAAAAGCCTTCTCAAGTTCAGGTATGAGAAAATTCCTGTAATAGGCTGTTTGATATATGCTCTGATCAAGATCATAAAAATAATTTGAGTATTCACTCTTCATAAAAAGGCTTACAGATATGGCTTCAAATGACCATCGGGATAACATTGGCTCACTTATAGGCGGCACATATTTATCTGAAGAGAAAAATGGATTGATTTTGTTAAAATCAATAACTGCACCACTGAAGAGTATTTGTGGAATCAAAATAAATGGAATTGAAACATATACTGATGCGGTGGTTTTAAATATGGTTGAAAGCAACAATCCGATAATTCCCGATGCAATTGCCGTTGTCCACATGATGGTAAAAAAAGAGATGTTTCCTGCCGGAATTTGAAGTATCCATTTGCTGACCAAAACATAAGAGGCCATCTGAACAGCCGATAATGTTACCAGGTAAAACATTTTGGCTCCCAAATAGGATGAAAAGGATAAATTCAGGAACGATTCTCGTTTAAGTGCTTTGCGGTCTTTTATGATTTCTGTGGATCCACTCATAATCCCGACAAACATGGCCACGATGACACTCATGAAAATATACGGCGGTATGTTCTCATTTTCATGAAAACTATAACTGTCGGTTAAAGGACTTATATATCTCGAGAATACACTCAGGAGTGTTCCCAGTAATGGTGGCAAGGATAATGAAAGTATCAGATATGGATAATCAGCCAGTTTGGTGAAAAGGTTGCGTAACGAATAGAGTTTAAATTGTTTGACTTTATTTGGTATGTCAACTTTGCTCGGAGAGAGCATGGTGGTTTTTTCATTGAAAATGGTGAAGTTTTCTTGGATGCTGCGCATGTATCTCCGATGCCATCTTTCCGGAGTATAAACACGTTTCGAACCTGATCGGTGTGGTGTTGCAATGTTTGTTGTCTGAACAAACCTGAATATATCATCCGGATTCAGATTCCCACAGGTCTGACATTCATTTTCGTGTGCATCTGCAAGTTTTAATGCCTGTTTTAAATATGAGGTTACTTGTATGGCCGGGCCAAAATAGACAGGATAACCACCTTTATCAATAAAAAGGAGTTTGTCGAACATTTTGAAGATGTCACTCGAAGGTTGATGAATGTTAATAATCACCATTCTACCATTTTCCGTGGCATCTTTTAATATTTGCATAATGTTCTCGCTATCGGCTGACGATAAACCCGAAGTTGGTTCATCCAAAAAGAGGATTCCGGGATCGCGTACTAACTCGATAGCTATATTCAATCGTTTTCTTTGTCCGCCACTGATTACTTTTTCTAGAGGACTGCCAACTTTAAGGTCTTTAATTTGGAATAAATCCAGCTCTTTCAGTATTTTATTGACTTTCCTGATGCGTTCGTTTTTTGAAAGATTCCCCGACGACAGGCCGGCTATAAAATAGAGGTTTTCGAAAGCAGTCAGCTCCTCGTTGAGGGCATCGTCCTGAGGTACGTAACCAATATAACCCTTAACTTTATCAGGATTGGTGAAGACGTTAACTCCATTGAGTGTGACAACGCCATTTTCAGGTTTTCTGGCTCCTATCAACAGGTTCATTAAGGTGGTCTTGCCGGATCCACTGCCACCCATAATGGCAAGCATTTCTCCTGAGTGACAACTGAATGACATTTTTCGGATGCCATAATTGCCATTTCGGAATCTGTAATCGATGTTATGGGCTTCAAGTGCCAATTTCTGGCCTGAATAGCTTCTTGTTAATGCCTTGGTAATATCATTATAATAAAAGTCGAAATCGTTATTGGTATGAATTACTGCTCCTTTATTCAGAATGTAAGTTCTTCGCTTATAAAGTTTCCTGTTATTGATTTCAAAGTGAGCCTGACCGCTCACTTTAAACAATACTGTATTGATTGAACTGATTTTTAAGAAAATAAGTTGGCCATTCAGATTTTCAACATGGCTAATTTTTGTTCCAGGAATGCTGAGGTTTTGGTTGTCGCTAATAATTAAAAGAGGATTGCGATCACTTATTTTTTGAAATACATCTGTACTAAAGGCCAACGCGTCATTGAAATCTGATTGATCAATTTCCAGTTTGCCGGCTATGGTTCTAACCAGTTCTGTGGCTTCGCTGGTGATGTACAGCGAAGTTTTACCCGACATATATGGCGCATATTCGATAAGGTATATAAGCACCAGCATTCTTTGTGAGATGGTGATTTCACGGGATAGAATGTAGCAATGTGCTTCAATTTCGTTGGTGAAATAGTGGTGAAAAACGGATGGTTTTTTATTCTGTACCTGAATATATTCTTTAATTCGCTGATGAAATTTGTCAAGATATATGTCGGTAGTTTGTTTGGTGAAATTGGAGGATAGGTAAACTTCCAGTATGTTGGAAATAAGCGTGTACCCCTTGCCGGGTTTAAAAACAGCAATGAGTGCAAAAATTGAAACGATACTTTGAAGTGCCTTCTCCTTCATAAACAGACTTGGTTTAATATTTTGACCTTAAAATAATAACTACTCAGACAGAGTTTCTATAACGAATGGGTTTATTTTAGATATTGGGAAAGAACACGTATGAGTTCTTTCCGGTCAATTGGCTTGGAAATATAATCATCACAACCGGCTTCCTGTGCCTTGTTTTTATCGCCCGCAAGAGCATATGCCGTTTGTGCAATGATGATGATTTCAGGTTTCAGCTTTTTAATTTCAGCCGTTGCTTTATACCCATCCATGCCGGGCATTTTTATGTCCATTAAAATGAGTTCGATGGCCGGAAGTCGTTCAATCATTTTAATGGCTTCTATGCCATTTCGCGCATATAGAACATTAAGTTTTAGTTCCTCAAGCATTTCAACAATAAGCAAGTGGTTTATTTCCACATCATCTGCAACCAAAATGGTTTTACCTCCAGGAATGGGGGAAATAGATGTTTCGTCTGTCATGTTATTTTGTTTTGGTTTATAAGGTAGTTTTATTTCAATTTTAGTGCCTTTTTCGGGATCTGATTGTATCGAGATTGAACCGTTGAGTATATCAATATACGATTTAGCAATGGTTAATCCCAAACCCATACCGGACTGCAGTCCGGAAATGCTGTTTGTACCCTGTCTGAATTTCTGGAACAACTCATCATGGATTTCCATTGGGAAACCAACTCCATTATCTTCAACAAAAAAGTTAAGATACCGTTCATTTTTCGAACATCCAAATGTTACATATCCCTTTGGAGTGAATTTTAGGGCATTATCAATTAAATTGGTCAATATTTGAGTCAGTTTTCCGGGGTCAGTTATTATTTCTTCGTTGCATCGGTCAATAGAGGAGACTAGCTTTAGTTTTACTTCTTTGTTTTCGTTGGTAGCTATCATCTGGTTATAAACATCATTTAATAAATGATTGATGTTTGTTTCACTCTCATTTATTTTTACCTGTCCGGCTTCAATTACTGCAATACTAACGATGTTTTCTATTAGTGATAGCAGTTGCTTGCTGCTTTTTACAACAGATTTGGCGTAGAATGATTTTTTTGACGATGCCAAAGTGTCATCGTCAATTAATTCAGAAAAACCTACTATTGCGTTCAGAGGCGTGCGCACTTCGTGAGATAAGTTGTTAAGAAATGCGGTTTTCAACTTATCATTCTCTTCTGCTTTTTCTTTTGCTTCAATCAATTCTGATTGTAACTGTTTGTCGTATGAGATGTCTTCACTAACCATCACAAAGTTTGTAATGATCCCTTTGTCATCAAAAATTGGTGAGAGACTTACGGATTCCCAATAATAATCTCCTGATTTCTTCTGATTTTGATGTTCTCCTTTCCAATTATGCCCATTTTTTAAACTTCTCCAAATATTGTTGTGCTCTTCTAATGTTGTATGATCTGGCTTTAGAATTGTGAGAGGCTTACCTATCATCTCTTCTTTTTTATAACCTGTTGTATCAAGGTATTTCTGGTTTACATATTCAATTATACCGTCTATATCAGTAATGATAACCGATGCAGGACTCTGTTGCGTAGCAACGGAGAGTTTCTGTAATTCTTTATCTGATTTTCTTTTTTCAGTCACATGCCATATGGTATCCATTAAAAGGGTTGTTTGCAAAATATCATGCTGTGTGTAGTCGTTTCGTTTGTTGGCCAATCCAACCACAAGTACTGTTATGCCGTCTATTATAACTGGTACCGTTAAGTATTTCTCAATGGGTATATGACCTTCTGGATATCCCTTGCGCAATGGAATTTCTTTAGTGAAATTGTTATATATAAGGGGTCTTTTTTGTTTTACTGACTCCCCCCACATGCCTGTTTGGTCCAGCTCGAGGCATTCAATCCAGTTATCAATACGGCAATTGGCCATTGTTTTTTGAGATACTGCCTGCATCTGAAACTGGTTATTATCTTGGTTGTATGAGTAGATGAAACCAATTTGACTTTCAGTAAGTTTAATGGCTTCTTCCAGCACATAATCAAATAATTGGCGTATGTTGTTTGTGTCTTGTTGCATAAGATTTACCATGCTCTGAAGTCTGGCTTCATTCTGGCGAATCTGTTTTTCAGCCTCTTTTATTCTGGAAATATCAGTATGTGTACCCACCATTATTAGCGGTAAGCCTTGAGGTGTATGGGAGATAATTCGTCCCCTGTCCAAAACCGATAGCCACCCTCCATTCTTATGACGCATTCGTAATTCTGTTTCATATATGGAATCAGGATTCTCCAGGTGGTTCATTAATAATTTTTTCGATTCTGCTAAATCCTCAGGATGAACCATTTTTTCCCATGAATCAAATGAGTCAATATTTAGTTCGCCGGGGCCGTATCCCAGCATGTTGTAGTAGTTGTCGTTACATCGAATCCGGTTTGATTGAATGTTCCATTCCCACGTTCCAATATCTGCTGCATCCACACTCCATTTTAATCGTTGTTGCTCTTCCTGTACCTGTTTTTCTGCCTTTCTGAGATCGGTGACATTATTTATTAACGAGAAGATGGAAATCAATTCCCCGTTATCATTGTAAATGGCTGAATTATACCATTCGCAATGCAGGATATTCCCGTTTTTGTTGATGTTTTTATTGATGATGACATTTCTTTTAAAATGGCCGGCTGCTAGTTGTTTCAGTGCATTACACACAAACTCTTCATCTTCTTCATGAATCATGTTGAGTTCCTTCTCTGTTTTTCCAATGGTTTCATCTGCACTCCATCCAAAAATTTTCTCGGCCTGTCTGGACCACACTTTAATCCTTAGATTTTTATCAATTTCAATCACTCCCAGAGGTGTGTTTTCGAGATGAAATCTCAAACGCTCATTCGCTTCGTTTATGAGATTGGTATTTTGTTTGTGAGATGTTACATCAGCAAGGGTAAATATTACGGTATCATTGTTTACCGTATCATCCATACTGCCTGCTGTAATGATGGTGTATATATACTCGCCCGATTTATTAATAATTTTGGCTTCGCAGAAGCCAAAATTATCTGAGTTGATCTGTTGTAATATGATGTTTTTAATTCTGTTGAATTCTTCGCTCGTTTCAAAAAACGAGCGAATATTTTTACCTTCAATCTCTTTACGCTTATAACCTAAAATCTGTAGCAGGTAATCATTTACTTCCAGAATGATATCGTTTTTTATCATTCCCAACCCAATGGGAGCAACCTTGCTTAATGAAAGAAGTTTGTCTTCACTCTCTTTCTGCTTTTTCAATGCCTGTTTTACCCTTTTTCTGAGTATTATAACAAAAAACACCAACAGGGATATGAAGGCTAGCAACCCTAAAATATATGGGCGTATTTTTTTTGTATAGTACCCACGTTCATATATTGAAAACCATTTATTATACAATTCATCATAGGTTCCATTGGCTTTTAGCTGATACAATCCCATGTTGAGCGTCCACAAAAGTGCATCATTATCCTTTTTAACAGCCATAGCATAACGCTGCGGTTCTATATCGGAGGATCTTAACACAACATCTTTGATTTTGTAGTTTTTAATCAGGTGCATCCCCTGAAAGTTACCTAATAGAGCCGCATCATGCTGATTTTTTTCCAGCAATCGGAGTGCTTCCAGCTGATCTTCTACAGCAATAATTCTGTCAGTTATCTGGTGCTCAATAAGGTAGTCGTGCATAATATCCCCTCTCTGAACTATGATCTCCAACTCGTGTATATCATTGATCGATCGTATTTTCGAGTCTTTATGAGTGAATAGTCCGTGGGTCATAACGCTGTGTGGAATGCCAAAGCGTAATTTTTCTGATCTGTATGGGCTTACCAACATTCCGGTAATGACATCAATTTTTCCCGCTTCAAGTTCTTCCCTAACCTGGTGCCATGGTGCTAGTTCCAGTTTATAATCAAGGTTTAGTTCATTTGCAAGGGCTTTAAACAATTCAATGTTGAACCCGTCGGGTTCTCCTTTCTCATTAATGAATTCATATGGAGGGTAAAATTGATCTCCTTTTATAATAATTTGCCTGCGAATTGGAGCATAAATAGAGGTGTCTTCAGCTGAAACTTGAAGAAAAAAGGTAGCATGACCAAAAAGAAGGATGAATATCAGGGTCAGATTTTTCATGTGTCCAAAACTTTTGTTTTTATTGATCCTAATGCTTTTTGAGAATTCGCCAAAAATCAGGCTCCTTTATTTCGAAGCGTTCGACAAGACTTTTTTTGTAATCTAATTATTAAATTTATGATTTCCTCAATTAACAAGCGAATGCCCCTGCTTATCTGGTTATTTTATTCCAGGTAAACAGAAATTTACCAATGATAATCAAATTGTGTCTATGATTGATTAAACCTATTGAATTATTGGTTTTTGCAAAATCTATCGTTAAATATACTGTTTGTTAATTGGGTTAAAAGCTCCAACTTTTACTGATTAATTATTTTCTATTCCTCAAAATTCACCACATCTTTAAATATACGCTTTTTTTTCACGGAATGATTGAAAAATGATCTTGTTTCTTTAAGTTGATTAAGTTCTATGTTTATGTCGCTTATCATAAAAAGTTCATCGGTTCTGCTGAATTTGTATATGTCAGGGGTGAAAAAGATATGATTCTCGCTGTATTCAATATGTCTGTTGGAAGTAAGGAATCCCCAATCGCCTGCTTTAACAAAGCCGGTATCATCCCAGGAGGAGTTGATGGGTTTTCCGAGATTTACAGGTGGCTGCCAGGTAACCAATGCTCCCTCGGTGTAGAAAATATCAAAACCTCCATACCCGGGAAGTCCATTGGAACTAAAATAGAGTCTGCGGCTTGTTACATCGTAAAATGGGGTGACTTCATCCTGCGGCGTGTTTATAAACACGCCGGCGTTTTGTGCCTGTTGGTATTCTCCTGTGCGTTTGTTGTAAACTGAGAACCAAATGTCCATGCCACCGGCTCCTCCTGGTCTGTCTGAAATAAAATAGAGAACCTCCAGGTTGGTATCAAAAGTTGTTCCTACGGTAGGTTGAGTTGATGTGTATTCAGGATTGTTAACGGTTGGTCCTAGTTTTTCGGGTTGGCTCCACTCGCCGTTATCGTATTTAGAAACAAATAAATGACAAATGGTTTTGCCATCAAATCTGGTCTGACAGCCGGAGATGTAAAACCGTTGTTTGTCGGGGGAAAATGCTCCCCGCCCCGTATCATAATTATTTAAGTTAAAAAATGGCGCTGGGGTTTCAGGGTTACTTGTCCATTGATCGTTGTCAAAATTTGCACTGTAGAACTGCATCACCGGTTCATATGGCTTATCCAGCTTTATTATCTCCGGAGTGTTTTTTCTTGCCGATCCGTAAATAAACTCATTGTTGTTAATGATGATGACTCCGGTTTTTGGCTGTTTTGTGTTGATTGTTGATCCCAGTCTTTCAATTTTTGTATGAACCATTGTGTCGCGGTGAGCAATGGCCATGTTACACCCTTGAATGAGGTTTTCAACCCGCTCGCGGGTGATGTGGTTACCGGGAATTCGTCTGGCACGCATTCTTAATAGTTCAAAATGTTCCAAAGCATCTTCATACTCCTGAAACATTTTTAGCAGAAAAGCATAATTAAACCGGGCTTCGAGTTGACTGCGTGGGTCGGATTCATAAATTTTTTTGAAGATATCTTTTGCGTTTCGGTATTGTCTTGTTTCCATATAGATATTTCCCAATTGCATGCCAACATGAGTGTTGGATGCATCTCTTCTGTAAAGCTCTTCAAGAAAAATCGCAGCCTGATGATGATCATTCATTCTAAGCGCACTGCGCGCCATACCACGAAGTTGCCAGTTGGGTTTTCCTCTCAAATCAGCAGTGGGTGTTTCAGCATAAGAGGCTTTGCAGCAAAATAATATGAGTATGTAAGTGATTAAAATCTTTCCCATGGTATCATCTTATTACTAAGTTGGGTTGACGGAAGCTTAAATGCTATCCCAAATTCCAGTCCTGTGCTGTTCAGTCTTGCTGTGTTTTGTCTGGATATGCTGGTGTCGTAAGAGAGCATAAATGTCCAGAATTGCCAAGTCATTCCACCACTGAAGATTACCGAACGGGCGTTTGCCATCGACGCATTGCGGAAATGAACTCCCGCAATGATGCTGTTATTCTGGTTCATCCATTCATCAAGATTATATCCAAAATGAATACCAGTTAAAGAAACTTGATTCTTTCCCATTCTTAAATAAACAATGGTGGGAATCACGAAATAATCGGCTGAAAGGTTTATGTCGGCTTTTGAATGCCATATGTGTTTGACCGGCAACTGAAAGGTTTCACCAAAAAATGATTCCTGTGGCCGGTTAATTTGTTGTAATGAGTAACCAATATTAAATATGCCTAATTCTGTGTTTCTGTGGTATAATATTCCAATTCCTGCATCGGGATAATTGGTTGATTCGTTCTCCAGATGGGCAGAAGTGGGGAGGGATGGATCAAAACCTCCTGTGTCTCTTGAGTATTGATCGGGAAATGTGGTGTTAGACCAATCAACTTGCTTATGAACCCAGGCAAGTTGAATGCCTGCGTATAAAACTGAATTGATGTTTAAGTGAATGCCGTTGCTGATTGAGAGGTTGATGCGGTCGGCAGGAAAAGAAAATCCTGATGAGTTGTCCCTACTGTAATATATTCCGGTTTCTATTTTTTCTGAATTGATATATACCGGATATTCGAAACTAAAATAGGAGGTGTTGTAATCTGAAGACATTTCGTGTCCCTGGTGACGATACATGGCGACCGCTCGCCAGTCTCCGTCAAACCTGCCTGTATTGGCAGGGTTTAATGTTAAATGAGAAGAAAACGCTTGATTAAAATGTATGGATTGAGAAACAATAATGCTATTTAAGGGCTGTAAAGCCGTTAAAATAATAATGAGCACTATTTTATTTGATTGCATTGTCATTATTCCTATTTAAATTCAGACCCGAAGCATTTTTACGCAACCCGTCATTATTGATTTTCGTAATGAATTTAACGGATGTGTTTATTTTTAAATATATTTTACTCAAATTAGTAATTTAATTTATAGTGCGCAATTTTGAAAATATTGTTTTCATTAACCAAGTGTTTAAATAAATAAATCGGTGGTCAAGTTAAAGCTTAAACTATCTTGTTAATAGTATTTTTTTGCTTTACGGATGATATGGGGCAGATGTTCCAATAAATACCGACATTTCCATACTGTAATGATTGAATTGAAAAGAAATATAAGTATTTTGGCAGCATTAATTATTTGCTGGAGTTTTTCTTCTGCTCAAATAACTCCTGCATTTTCTGTCGATTTAAGCGAAGGGTGTTCTCCGTTAAGTGTTCAGTTTACGAACTTATCAGACCCATTGGAAAACTCAACGTTTGAATGGGACTTTGGCAATGGTAGTTTTTCCACAGCCCCTCATCCAACAGCAAATTACACCAATGTAGGTCAGTATACAGTAACACTAGTCGTAAGACATGGGGGCGAAACTGAAACGCTCATAATGGAGAATTTTATCACAGTTCATGCTGAACCTGTTGTCTCTTTTGAAATAGTAGGTGATACAATTGGATGTGTACCATTTCAGGTAGAATTTGTAAACCAAAGCTTAAACTCTTCAGAAATTAATTTTACCTGGAGTTTTGGTGACGGGAATCTATCTTACGACGAGAATCCTGTTAATACTTATTTGCCAACCGGAGTTTTTGATGTAACGCTACTTGCTGTTAACGAACATGGATGTTCAAACTCGTACGTGATAGAGGAAGCTGTGGAGGTGGTGCAACCAAAAGCTGCCTTTGGGATTGATAAAGTTCAATCCTGTGAGGGGGAGTTGTTGGTTCATTTAAATAACCTGAGCAATGCCAGGCAGGGATTTACATCTTTTTGGGATTTTGGGGATGGAAATCAGTCTGAAGAGTTATCTCCCGATCATCTTTTCCAGAACCCCGGCGAGTATTCCATTAAGCTGGTTATTACTGATGATATTGGTTGTAAAGATTCTGTAATACGTCAAAATCTTGTAAGCATTGTTAAAACAGAAGCACTATTTTCTGTCGAATCCGAAGTAGCATGTATCGGTGAAAATATAAGATTTACCAATAACAGCAATCATGCAAATAACTTTCTGTGGCGTTTTGGGGATGGTACGACCAGCCAATCCCAAAACCCTTTAAAATCATTTTCTGAGCCTGGAGATTACGAGGTTTGGCTAATTGCAGATAACGGGGTTTGTATAGACAGCACGATGTTAGCTATTAACATCGAAGAGGTAGTTGCTCATTTTTCTGTTCCCGACAATTTTGCCTGCCAATTACCCGTCATCATTAATTACCAGAATTTATCCACCAATGCTGAAAGTTATGAGTGGCGTTTTGGAAACGGCCAAGTATCCATTCAGCAAAACCCATCTGTAGAATATACTTCGGCTATGATGGGTGGACGTTTGTTGCGAAGCTTTACTGATACCTTAGTAGTGACCAGCTCTGCCGGTTGTCAGGATGTCTTTTTTAAAGAAAATTCAGTTATAGTACACTTGCCAGATGTGCAAATGAGCCCAGGCCGAGGAGGAAATAGTGGAGCTCTAAACGGATGTGCTCCTATGACTCTTCAATTCCAGGATCGCACAAATTACATTACCACAAGAGATGATATTGTATCATGGAAATGGAATGTGGGTGATTTGCAGGATCAGCTCGGAGAATCTATTGACGTTCATATTGAAACAGGTGAGCGAACTCCGGTTACGCTCACTGTTACTACTCACAGAGGTTGTGTGCACTCTGCTACTGAGTATGTGAATGCTGGTGTGGAAGTTGATGTGCAGTTTTCACGCGTTGGCGATTATAGCAGATGCGCTAGTGAAATGATTTTATTCGAAATTACTTCCCCTCCGGTATCTATGCGTACGCGTGAGGTGTGGGATTTTGGTGATGATTCGGAACAGTTTTTTCCTATTCCTGCACATAACTATACCGATATTGGCCAGATGGATGTCTCTTTAACTGTATTTAATAACGGCTGTCCTTCTAAGCGTATTCTAAACAACCACCTAAATATTCTTGGCCCTTATGCCGAGTTTTCTGTAATTACCAATTGTGAAAATCCGTATAGTTACCAATTTGAATCTTCTATAAAGGATGCTACCAGCTATTACTGGGATTTTGGAGATGGATCTCCCTTTGTAAGCAACGTACCGAATCCTGTGCATAACTACTCACAATCCGGCAATTATGTTGTCAGGCTGGTAACCGAAAACTCGGTTACAGGTTGTGAATTTATTGCTACACGAGAAGTTTATGCCAGAAAGATCAGGAGTGATTTTGAATTAGTCAGCGGGCTTCCGTGCCGCAAAACAGCCCTCACTTTTGACGGTTCTGCATCTGAGGACTTGTCGCCGTTCTTACATAATAATCAGACCATAAGATATCTTTGGAAAATAGAAGAGGAAGGAGTATCCATAGGAAGTATGTCTCCCGACTTTGTACATGAGTTTAAAAACACCGGAGAGAACAACCTTCTTTTAATTGTAAGAGATGCTAATGGTTGTATTGATACCATGCACCATACAATCCGAATTTATGAACCGCAACCCGATTTTGAAGCAAGTCATGAAACTGGTTGTATGCCGGTAGTCTTTGGTTTTGTTGATCAAACAGAATCTGAGTCCCCAATTGTCAGTTGGCTATGGTCATTTGGTGATGGAGAAAGTTCCGTAGACCAGAATCCTTATCACGAGTACAACGAATTCGGATCATATTCCGTAGCACTAGAAGTTACAGATGAAATTGGTTGCATAAAGTCTATAAATAAAAAACAGGCCGTACAGGCGATATTTCCCGAGGCTCTCTTTGAAGCCGAAGGGAATTTGGGATGTGTTGGAGATACTGTAAATCTTTTTGATATCTCTCCCGGAAATATAGTTTCATATAGGTGGGAAATAAGCGATGGTCGCGTTTCAACTGATGCTGAACCTGATTTTACTTTTTTAGAGCCGGGATATTTCTCTGTCAATTTGGATGTTGTTGATGTGCATGGTTGCGAGGCTTCGCTTTTTGCTGAAAATTTCATACATATCCAATCGCCGCCTGTGGCAGCTTTTGAAGCAGATGTGCTTTCCTCCAATTGTTATCCTCTGGTTGTGCAGTTTCACGATTTGTCCGAAACTGAATATCAGGGAACATGGGAATGGCAGTTTGGTGTTGGAGGAAGTCGCTCTTTTTTGCAAAATCCTTATTACATATATAACAGACCTGGGGAATTTGATGTACGTCTGATCGCACGCACAACATATGGTTGTGCCGATACCATAATACTTCATGAATATATTGATGTGGGCGGCCCTTATGCCGAAATATCAGTTGCCGATACAGTTTGTCTCAGGACTGAAGTCTTTTTCTCGGCTGTTGAAATAAATGATGTTTATGACATTAGATGGGATTTTGGTGACGGGTATTCAGCCAACGGAGAAGCAGTTTCTCATTCCTATACACAACCCGGGGATGTATATCCAATAATGATCATTCGCTCCGATGCAGAGAATACATGTAATATTGCTATAAGGGATACCATCCATGTAATGGATGTGAGAGCGCATTTTTCTATTCTGGAAAACACCCAAACAGGATGTGTGCCATGGCAAGTCATCCTTAATAATCAATCACATAATTCAAACTGGTGGCGCTGGGATTTTGGAAACGATTCTGTGTCGGATGAAGAAAGTCCGATAGCCAATTATCATGAAGCAGGTTTTTATCGAATCAAACTAGTTGCTGGCCACGATTTTGGTTGTACAGACACATTGATAATGGATGATATTGTGATATACCCACTTCCATTGGTAGAAACTAATCCCGATGTTGTCCTTTGTGAAGGAGATGTAACAACTTTATTTGCTTCAGGAGGTGCTGCTTACCAATGGACGCCTTCAGAAAGCCTGGTTAATCCAGATGAAGCTGTAACCGAGGCCAGCCCATCTGTTACAACCTGGTATAGGGTTGATGTAATTGACGAGAATGGTTGCGAGAATTTTGCAACTACAGAAATTGTTGTTCAGCATCCACCTGTGGTATCAATAATAGATACCACCTTGATTGTTGGTGAGACGATTCAATTTGATTTGTTTCAAGATGAAATACTGCGATATGAATGGAGCCCAGCGGCGAACATATCATGCGCTGATTGCCCTGATCCGGTATTTAAAGCTTTGGAAAGTATGAACTATCACCTCGCTGTTACTGATACCAGTGAATGTTTTACCGTCACTTTTCCATTTAACTTAACGGTACAGCGCATCTATTCAGTAGATTTACCTGGCGCATTTATTCCCGGAATGGAAGGGGAGAATTCAAAGGTGTTTGTAAAAGGCTGGGGAATTAAGGAGTTGGTTTCCTTGAAAATATATAATCGATTTGGCCAGTTGGTGTTCGAATCAAACAATATTGAGCAAGGCTGGGATGGCGAATTTAAAGGGCAACCCTTGCCTTCTGAAACTTATTCATACTCTGTTCAGGTTCTTACATACGATAATGCTGTTTTGAATAAAACCGGTACCATAAAACTAATAAGGTAACATTTAGTTATTCCACAATAGAACAACTGAATTGGGCTATTGATGTTTTGCTGTGAACATCAATTAGTTCGATTATTCTATCCCGGGAAATTTTTCTGAATAAACCTTTATACTCTTCAACAAAGAGAGTGGCTTCGAGAGTGAGGTATTCCAATATTTTGTTTTCTAGGTTATAGCTTCCTGTCACATATATCTCTTTCTCTACTTCTCGACCTACTATTCTTTTTTTGTCCTTTTCAGAGAAATCATGATCAATTAGTTCATTCATGGCTTTATTAAAATCCACCGAGTTGAACAACACAAATGAGAGAGCCATTCTTCGACGGGTCGGCAAATCATAAAGGTATTTTTGCGTTTTGCGATGCAGCTGTTCAGTCAGCTTTGCATCGATTTTGTTCTGTTCAAGTAATTGATCAGACATATTTAAAACTAAATCATTCATTTTTGAAGGATGCGGATCTTCACCATAAATCAACCATTGCAAATAGTTGCTTTTAACAATGAGCCCATATTCAATTAGCGCATGATTAATATCTGCTGAGATAAAAATGCCATGTTCTCTGCTCAGTAGATTCTTACTTGATGTTAACCTGAATTGATTCATATTGCCTGCAATAAGGTTGTCAATGTTGTCACCTATTATGGTGAATTATTCTGATTTTTTTTAATGCCTTTTGAAAAATAGAGCCTTTGTCGATTTTGTAAGGGTATGAAAATTAAAGGTATGGTGTGCGTTGTTCCCGTTGTATTTTTTCGAATTAAACTTATTATTTTTTACTTAATTTTTACATTTTTGTTTAGGTTGTTCACGTAATAAATGTGACTGTTGGTCAAAAAAAGATTTTTTTTAAAAATCTGTTGACCTCTTCTTTTTATGAATATGTTTGTCGCAATATGGCTTTTGAGTTAGGATGGGGTTTAATGTGCAGTAAATTAATGATTTAAACTTTCAGTGTAAGGTGCTTTCTTCTTTTCAGAACTGAGCAAAATTTCTTCTTTTATTATATTTTGTTAATTTCGTTTTTTTAAAGTTAATGTAATATTTTCTGGTTTTCATGGGTTAAAAGGATATAAGGTGTTGCATATTAATATATTATTCAACCAAATTAGTAAGAATGAAACGATTCCTGCTCACATTGAGCTTGTTGATGTTAATTTGTGCTTTTGGTTTTAGCCAAAGCAATCCTTCTATCAATATTGAACATTTAACAGCTGAGTCAGAAGGATTAAATACAAAAGAATTGCGCGATCTGTTAAAAGAGGGTGATTCATACTATCGAAAGGAAATTTACGATCGTGCTTATCGCGCCTACAAAAGGCTTTATGATGTAAATAGTACTCTTCCTGAGCTGAATTATAAGTTGGGCGTAAGCGCCCTATTTAGCAACAGGCAGCATGGCGCTTTATCATATTTCTTGAAAAGTAGTGCTGATGTGGCAAAGGATTATTTTTACTTTCTGGGGAAAGCATATCAGGCCAACCTCAAATATTTAGACGCACGTGATGCATATGTTGAATACTACAATTCTCTTGGCAAATGGCGGCAGCGAAGATTTCAACAGGAATTTGATCAGCTTATAAGTGAATGCACATTTGGTTACCGAGCTGCGAATGATTCCCTCCCTTTTTTCATCATCAACATGGGGCCGACTATCAACACGTATTATGATGAATATGCTGCTGTAGAATATCCTGATCATAATAAGATATTTTTTACTACCCGTAGTCCCGACAGATTGCCCACCAAGCCTGTTCACCGAGCAACTTATTCAGAACGGGTTATGGAAGCGGGTTATGAAAATGGTGAGTTTTCAGAAGCCAATGAGGTGTCACGTCTTTTTTCAAGAGGGCACGCGAGTGTTGCAGGAATAAACCAAAATGATGATTTACTATATGTATATAATGGAAGACGTCGCTTTGGCCATGTACAGGCTGCACGAATCAGAAATGGAGAAGTTCGAAGAAGCAGCAGGATTAAAGGTGGTATTGACCGTAAAGCATTTAAAAAAACTTCAGTTTCAGTAACCAACAATGGAGAAGTCTTTTTCGTCTCTGATCGTCCCGGAGGGGAAGGAGGAAAGGATATCTGGGTCGCTCAGATTAAAAGCTCAAACAGATTTTCCAGACCGGAAAATTTGGGGTCCGCCATAAACACTCCTTTAGATGAGGAAGCTGTGTATGTTACTCCAGATGGTCGAACACTCTATTTTGCGTCCAATGGTCATGCCGGTTTTGGAGGTTTTGATATATATAAAAGTAAAAGAGAAGCTGATGGAACCTGGAGTGAACCAGTTAATCTGGGATATCCGATTAATACCCCCGGAGATGATATGTTCTATTATCCCACATCCGATCCTTTGGTTGCATTTATAGCTTCTGATCGTCCCGGAGGTTTTGGCGGGATGGACTTATATAAAGTTGTTACCGATACGCGTATACCCTTCACGCTTTGGGGAGAAGTTACTGATGTAGATAATGGTGAGATATTGTCTGCCAGAACAACGCTTATTGATTTGAATTCAAATCAGGCTGTAAATGTTGCAATTTCCGATTCTTTATCAGGTGAATATTATTTTGAACTGGAAGATGTTGGAAATTTTGCATTGCAGGTAGATGTTCCCGGTTACAGAACGGTAATTGATACGCTTGAAATGCCAGACGAGCGTCATGCGAGTCTGCGAAGAGATTATCAATTAGAGAAGCTTTTACATCCATACACTTTGTGGGGAAATATTACAGATAGAGCCAATCAGCGCCCTTTACAGGCAGAAATTATTTTCCGATCAACAGAGACCGATTCTATACTTTACAGAGTTTATTCCGATGCTAACTCAGGGTTTTATTCAGTTACGTTTGAAGATAAATTAAATATGAGTATGAATGTTTCAGCAATGGATTATTTTAGCCGGAATATTCCATTGCAAGCAAATGAAATGACAGGAGAACAAGGGGAACGTTCATTCGAGCTGGTTAGAAGCCGCACAATCTATACAGTTACCGGTTTGGTTCGTGATGAACAATCGCGAAATCCTGTTACGGCACGTTTCCGGATTTCCAGACCAGGTGTTGGAGAGCGTGTGATATCTAGCAGAGCAGACACTGTAACGGGGCGTTATGAAATTCAACTGGATGATGTTGGTCCGTTCCTTATGGAAATTAATGCAGATGGATATTTTTATATAAATACATCATTGCAGTTTCACCCTGATAGCACATTAATGGTACGCAATATTGATATGCAAAATATGACTACCGGAGCCAGAGTGATTGTTGAGAATATTCTGTTTACAACAGGGCAGGCAACTCTTCGTTCAGAATCATATTCTGAACTCAACAAGTTGGTTCGATTGCTTCAGGAAAATCCTTCTGTTCGAATAGAGGTTGCAGGACATACCGATAATGTTGGTTCTGCAGCACTTAATCGGAGACTGTCGCGGGACAGAGCTTTGGCTGTTAAAAACTATCTTGAAACGCAAGGGATAGCCCCCGGAAGGATAGAATCCCAGGGATATGGCTTTGACCGTCCAATCGAGTCTAATTTAACCGAAGAAGGACGGGCCGCGAACAGAAGAGTGGAGATTGAAATTATTGAATAAAAAATAGGGATTATGATTAAATATAGAATAAACTGGATGATTCTGTGCTGCATGTTTGGCCTATTACTTTACGGATGTAAGCAAGATGACATTTATGTAAATCTCGACAACTCTGACGATAACCGTGAGGTCGGGCTTGCAGGCCCTTTTGCGAAAATCGGATTTAACCTGGCCGATTTCCTCGATGATATTGATGAGGATATTCTGCACATTGGTGAAGATGGCCTAATTTCATTGAAATATCGTGAAGAGGTATATATCGATTGGAAAGAGCTTGTAAAGCTCAATGATGTAGATGCAAACTGGGATTACTTCTCTCTTCGCTCCACTTCATTAAAATCAGCCAATTCTATTGAGTTTTCACAAAAAGTTCAGATGAATCACAGGGGTGATGTTCGATACGACAGTTTAACTTTGAACCAGGGGATACTGAATATGTATGTGGTATTCCCTACAGATGAGTCTGGTCAGATTGATATCTCGATTCCTGAAGTTCAAGATGAAAATGGTGATGGATTAACGTTTTCACATATAGTAACGCCTGAAAGCAATCACTTTTCTGTCTCTGACTATTCCCTAGCCAATCATGAAATCCATTTTAATCAGGATCCGGATATGGTTCCCGGAGAGGAATTTAGCTACATCAATGTGATTACATCTTTTACTCCAGACAATCCTAACGCAGAAATTGAGAACATTGATCTGAGTTTTAGCTTAACCGGGATGCAACCGGAAATCACTTTCGGTTATTTTGGTGTCCAGGAATCGGAGGAACTGAATGCATCACTCACTTTTGATGCTTTTGAAGAACTTGATTTGATTGACGAAATCGAATTTGGAGATTTTATCCTCAATGTAGAAGTGGAAAACTCCATTGGAGTGCCTTTTTTTGTTACGGCAAACAATGTACGTTTCTATAAAGAGGAGGAGACTGATCCTGATCAATATGATTGGTTGCTGAATTTATTCAATGGTGACGAGTTAACCATGCAGGTTAACCCTGCGGTTTATGGACCACCGGTTCAACCCAGAATTAGTACTCTTAGTCCTTATATAAATAAGGCCAATTCAAATATCATAGAGATTGGCAATGGATATCCTGTTAAAATGTTGTGCGATTTATTTGCAACATCAAATCCGGATGATGATGGCAAACAAAATTTTATGGGGATTATTGATCAACTACGCGCCGATCTCATTATTGAAATTCCAATGTGGTTTCGTACTGAGAAATACGCACGAAAAGATACCATTGAATTTGATTTCCTCGATATAATTGGAGATGATGAAGAGGAGGTTAGGCGAATGAAAGAGGTGAATCTATATTTTGATTTCACCAGTTGGTTGCCTTTAAATGCCAGTGTTGAAGCGTGGGTGGTAGACATTGACGGGAACAGAATTTCTACATTGATACCCCCAAGTACAGTAATACCGGCAGCTATGGTAAATGAGGAATTGCGGGTTCTGAATTCGGTAAAGGAAAGTTTCAAAATATCTGTTAACAGAGATCAGATCAATAAATTTATTGATGAAAAGGCGATGGAGATCATATTGGAGACAACTCTGGCAACACCTGAAAATGGTTCTGTATTTATAAAGCTTTTTGAAGATGCCCGTTTAGAAACTGTTTTTAATTTTGATTTGGAAGGACAAATTCCATGACCAACGAAAAACAATTAAGTATAAAGTAAGCCTGAACAACCAAAAAATAGCATAATGAGTTTTAGAAAGAAAATATATATAATTACTTTGGTTTTCATTGTTTCAACTACAGTTAAAGCACAATCCCCCATGGGGTTGTACTTTATGGAGACCATTCCTCAGTCTTCTCATATCAACCCGGCTATGCAGCCAAGAGCGAATGCTTATGTTTCTCTTCCATCGTTAAATTTAATGATGCAAAGCGATGTGGCATTTTCTACAATTCTCCAAAGACATGGGGGAGAATACTTAAGTCCCATCAGTTCCAGGTTCGACTATGATAAATTGTATCGCCAAATAGGCAAATCAACCACCATTAATTTTTACCAGGATATAGATCTTTTGGGGCTTGGTTTCAGGTATGGAAGGGATTACTTCTCCTTAAACGTGGGATTCCGAAATGGAATCCAGTTTGGGTTGCCATCTGACTTATTTAAAATTCCTGAAAATGGATTCCCAGATGGACAAAGACTCGATCTGTCAACAATGCGCATAAAAAGTTTTTCCTACAAGGAACTTAATTTTGGATACAGCAGGGAATGGAATGAATATCTTACTGTCGGAATTAATATCAAACCTCTTTTTGGACACGCTGCAGCATTGACCGATATCAGCACTTTTATTGTTGAGTCAAATCGTACACACTGGGACTTGATAGTTGATGGCACGGTTTACTCTTCTGCACCAATTGAGGTTGAAGAGTCAGATACGCCCGGCGATTTTCCTGAATCTATTGACGGAAAAGATCTTGACGGTGATGATTTTTTGAAATATCTGACCGGATTTAATAACCCGGGAATTGCTTTTGATTTTGGTGCTGTTTATAAACTCTCAGACGACTGGACGTTTTCGGCTGCATTCCATAATCTTGGTTTTATAACTTGGAAACACGATATCAATACACTTTCATTTAATGGAAAATATACATTTGACGGAGTGGAAATTGATGGTGATAACAAGGATGATTGGGAAGAGGCTTTTGAAGCCATTGGAGATTCTATTAAATCAATTATCGATTATCAGGTTGGACATGGTTCATTCCGTACTCCTTTAACCCCGGGAATGTATCTGGGAGCTCAGTACAATCTCACGCACTATCTGTCCTTTGGTCTGCTTTCAAGAAGCCTGTTTCAGAAATACAATTTCACTCAGGACTTTAATCTCTCAGCCAATGTACAACCATTAACTTTTGTGGCTTTTAATATGAATTACAGCTATCGTATTAATGGTGGCAATGGGCTGGGAGCCGGTTTTACCATACTGGGAGGTCCATTGCAATTTTATATGATGGCAGATTATATCCCCACTAAATATGCCGATGTGTATATTGATGACAACGATCCTTTTATGATGTTTCCAAATCAGCGTGATTTAAGCATCCGCTTTGGGTTGAATCTGATTTTTGGTCGTCATGGATACAGAGACCGACCTATGGTTAATCTGTATTGATTTGTCTGATATCGATTTTATATAAGCAACAAAGCACGAATTATATTCGTGCTTTGTTGTATTTATATTCAGTGTTTTATCGGTGTTGTTCGGTAAAGTTTTAAGAAAATGTATAATGTCTGTCAACTTTAATCCTCAATATGGACAAAACATCTTTTTGCCAAAAAGTGTATTTTAGAATTAAAAACGAAAATTCAACCTTAAACTTCTAACCTTAAACTTCAAACATCTCAACATCTAAAGCGTCACAGTCCACTGATCTTCCATATTGTTTTTCCAGTCGCCAAACTTTTCCTCCCCACCACGAACTTTCCAGTCCGAATCAATGGTTAGCTTAGAACTGATTCCGCCTCTTGGGTTAAAAACCATTACCACTCTTACGCGCTCAGGTTCATAAGCTTCCATAATGTGATCGTAAAATACATTAATTAGTCGCTCATATGAAACAGTAATGTTTCGTAAATGATAAACATATTGTTTCAATGCTTTCAGCTCAATGATTTTCTTCTTGGGGTAGAAGGTTAAAAAAACATCAGCAAAATCAGGCTGCTCCTTTACTCCCAAAAATGTAAATTCAGGAATTTTGATTTTAATCTCGTATGCCTCGCCTGTTGGATTCGGAAGCGATTTTAGGATGGAGGCGTCAATGTCTTTGTAAGTAAGCGTTTTTCTTTCCATTATATTATTAAAATATCAATTGATTACAATCAGTTCATAAAAATGTAATTTTTATGATTTTTCTTCTAAACCTTACAATATAAAAGGAGAATTTCGTGTTTTTATTCAAACAAACGGCAAAGGTAAATAAAAATGCCATTTCATTCATGGCATTTTTTGATATATTTGCGGCACCAAAAAAAAGATTAAGTGGGACGTTCCAGAAAAAATAAACCGTTACTTGAACGGTTGGTCATTACCGATGTAGCTGCCGAAGGCAAATCCCTTGGCAAAATTAACGACAAGGTGGTATTTGTTACCCAAACCATTCCAGGGGATATTGTCGATGTTCAGGTAAATAAAAAGCGAAAAAACTACTATGAAGGTTTTCCAATTCGTTTTCATTACTATTCCGATTTGCGTGTAGATCCGTTTTGTTCGCATTTTGGTGTTTGCGGTGGATGCAAATGGCAGGCACTTCCTTACACTGAACAGTTATTTTACAAACAAAGGGAGGTGAAAAACAATCTGGTGAGAATCGGAAAGGTGGAAATTCCTGAAGTCATGCCCATCCTTGCTTCAAATGCCGAACGTTTTTACCGCAACAAACTGGAGTTTACTTTTTCCAATAAACGCTGGCTTACTCAGGAGGAGATTGACAGCGGTGATGAAATTACCGATGGTGATGCATTAGGGTTTCATATTCCTGGAATGTTCGATAAAGTAGTTGATGTTGAGAAGTGTTATCTTCAAAGTGATCCTTCAAACCAGATTCGTTTGGCAATTAAGGAATATGCACTTGAGAAAGGTCTTGAGTTCTTCGACATACGAGCTAAAGCTGGTTATTTGCGCACACTCATCATCAGAACTTCATCCACCGGTGAGGTTATGGTTATTTTATCGCTTTTTAATGATGATAGCTTGTCTCGTGCAGATCTTTTCAATCATATGATTTCAAAGTTTCCCGAAGTTACTTCATGGATGTATGTAATCAACAATAAAGCCAATGATACCATTACTGATCTGGATGTGAAGCTCTTTGCCGGTCGTGATCATATTTTTGAATCCATGGAGGATTTAAAATTTAAAATTGGCCCTAAGTCATTTTATCAAACAAACTCAGAGCAGGCATACAATCTTTACAAAGTTGCTCGTGATTTTGCGGGCTTAACCGGCGATGAAACAGTATATGATCTGTATACAGGAACAGGCACCATTGCCAACTTTATCGCGCGAAATGCCAAAAAAGTTGTGGGAATTGAATATGTTCCGGAGGCCATTGAAGATGCAATTAAAAACTCTGAAATCAATGGCATTGATAATACCATATTTTTGGCCGGAGATATGAAAGATATGCTGACACATACACTTTTTGAGCAACATGGTCGTCCGGATGTCATCATTACCGACCCACCTCGCGCCGGTATGCATTCAGATGTGGTTGAAACCATCTTAAATGCAGCACCCGACAAGATTGTTTATGTGAGTTGTAATTCGGCCACCCAGGCACGCGATATTAATTTACTGGATATTCGTTATCGGGTTGCAAAAGTTCAGCCGGTAGATATGTTTCCACATACACACCACGTTGAAAACGTGGTGTTGCTAGAGAGGAGATAGGTTTAGAGTGATTCAATTTTGTGGATCAGATCATCTTTTTTTCGTGAGGAGACCGGTACATGAGAGTTGTCACTCATAACTACACTGTTCCCATCAGACTTATTAATTCGAACAATTTGTTGAAGATTTACCAGATGAGATTGATGTGTGCGAAAGAATCCATGAGGTAAAAGAATAGTCTCCTGCTCTTTAAGTGTTTTGGAAACCATGATTTTCTGGTTTCCATGTAGGAAAAATGTTGTGTAGTTGCAGTTGGCTTCGCAACGAATGATTTCATCAATATTAACAATGTATATATTGTCGGATGTCTTCAGAATAATTCTTTTCCCATTAGCAATATTATCGTACTGTATATCTTTTTCTTTGTTTATGTGTTGGATGTGCTTTTCAACTTTTTTTACAGAGTTGATTAAATCATCCGGGTCTAATGGCTTCAACAGATAATCTATGGCCGAATACCTGAAGGCCTTAATGGCATATTCATCGTGAGCCGTTAAAAATATGAGATTAAAATTATCAAATTCCAATCTGTTAAGCAGATCAAAACCTGTTCCATCAGTCATTTGGACATCTAAAAAAATCAATTGGGGTCGATGAGTTCTAATGCATTTTAATCCGGTTAAAACGCTCTCTGCCTCACCAACGATTTCAATGTTTGGACATAATGCATTTAGCATTGCCTTTAGGTTGTCTCTTGCAGGCAATTCATCATCTATGATGCAGGTCTTTATGGTTTCAGTTGTTGCGCTCATTTTCCTTTAATGGATTTTGTTTCTTCGATTGTTGTAATAGGCACCATGATTGTAACTAAGGTTCCTGAAGGATGTTTAGGTATATTTAGCTCTGAACAATCTTTTATGGTTAAATAATAATTGTTTTTTTTCTGTTTAAAAGTTTCCAGTCGTTCTCGGGTTATAATGGAAGCCAGTGATTCATGTGATTTATCTTTTTTTGCTCTTCGAAGCGACTCGTTTACCCCAATTCCATTGTCTAAGATTTCTATTCTTAAATTGTCTTGTAATAATGCAAATGTGATATCTATCCTGCCATCCGATTTTGTCTCGGTAAACCCATGTTCTATGCAATTTTCAGTAAATGGCTGCACCATCATAGGAGGCAGTGCAATGGAGCTGGTCTCCAATCCATTTGTATGAATGTGGTATTCAAAAGTGTTGTTTCTACGGAGTTTTTGTAGGTCAAGATAAAATTGAAGCGACTCAATTTCGTTTTGCAGTGGGATGAAGGTTTCCCTCGTGTGCTGTAACGTGAGTCTTATCAATTTCGAAAACTTTGAAAGATATCGCCCGGCTTCCATAGGTGAATTGGAAAATATGAAGCTTTGAATGGCACTTAATGAATTAAATATAAAATGGGGATTCATTTGGCTTCTCAACAGTTTTTGTTCGGTTTCAATTGCTTTTTTTTCGGCAATTATTCTATTAATGTATTGATGTAAAAAGAAGAATGTCAGACCAAGTAAAAATGCAAATAATACCAATTGAAACCACCATCTTTTCCAGAATGGAGGTGTTACTATTATTTTAAACTCTACCGGGATCGACTCACCTTGAAAGAGTTTAAGAACATATTTCCCTGGCGGAATGCTGGTATAAAAGATTTCATTCCCCTTTGGGACAGGTTGAGGAACTTCATCTATGCCAATCAATTGATAGAAAATCTTTTCATCAGGCATAGGGTAACTCATTGAAGAAATCTTTAGTGAGAAAAAATTTTCATCATGTTTTAACCTGATGGGAAAGTTTTTACCTATTTCGCCTTTTTGCCTTTGTCCGTGTATATATTTTTCTGTCAGGTTGACCGGGAAATTACTGTTGCTTGCGATGAGCTTTTCAGGATTAAACCTGATTACTCCATTTGACCCACCAAATATTAAATTGCCTGATGAATGCAATATTGAGGTGTGGTAGGTTGTGAATAAGGGTAATCCAAATTTTTCAGGTGAAACTCTTATGAAATCTCCATTTTGTGGATTAAATCTTACGACACCATATTCCATAGCAAGCCATAAATATCCATTATTATCTTCAACTATGGAGTTAATTATATCGCATGGAAATTCATTCGGAACAGGATAACGACTAAAAGAGTTTTCCGTTGAATTAAACCTGTTTAGTCCACATGCTCCAATCCAAATTGTTCCATCGCGTGTCTCCTTGTAACTCCTTGCAGTGATGCCTTTAAATCCAGAGATATCGGATTCGTTTCCTGGAAAATGAGTGATGGAAAGATTTTTTACGTTGATTTTGTTGACACCTCCATTGGTTGTTCCTGCCCATATATTTCCATTTTTATCTTCTTTTAAAAAGGTTATTAAATGGCATGCCAATCGATCTTCTGGTGTTCTGTTATGATATGAAATGCTTAAGTCTAGGGGGTTGACAGAAACCAGCCCTGAGTCTGTCCCTGCCCATATTTTTTGATGTTTATCGACTGCGAGACTTAGAATTTGTCGATTTTTTAAACCACTTAACTCAACAATCTTATCTGCTTTGTTTTTATTTCTGATCAATTTGTAGAGACCGTTTTCAGTTCCAAGCCATATCGAATTGCTTAATGAGTCGGTTGTGAAAGAGAGTAGCCTTCTGGCATTTAGTCCTTTCTGGTATTTTCCTTGTAAACCCAACCATTCCCACTGATTCTCTTCTGAAGGAACGAATAGGCCGTTCCCGGCTATAATAAATAGATTCTCATTGAATGCTTGCAGTTTCTCTATTTTATCTCGCTCGGTCATCTCAAACGTTACCGGTTCATCGAAGAATCGATGGTTTATCAGATCATATTTGAATAAATAATTATCTCCAAAAATATATAGTTTCTGACCTTTTGTTACAGCAGCAGATATTTGCTTTATATCAACAGGGAAATCTTTTTTATTTATAAAAGGGATCAACTTTTTATTTTTCGTATCTATTAAATAGATGTCCTCATTTGAAATGGCATGCCATGTTTCTGGAACTTCTCCTGCTATAATGGTATGTGTTTTTGAAAGCGGAGAATTTTCAGTGTTTGTAAATATTGAATTGAATGGCTCGTCCGGATTGTTGTTGTCCCTATAAAGAAGATGCTGATCGGTTAAAATCACTACCGATCCGTTGTTTGCAGCAGCAGAAATTGTATTGCTAAATTTATTGTAGTTTCCTTCGGATGCATAAGAGGGACGAGGGTAGGGGAATGCCGGGTCGAACTCCGCTGCATGCCAATATGGAGTGAATTTATCAGATGTTTCGCAATGCCTGTAGATTACGTTCCTGTTAGTTACTGCCCATATATTTACCCCATCGTTTATAATGTGATGAATTGCTTGGTTGTATGGCTGATGGATATGAGCCAAATCAGGAGGCAATATTCTTCTGTTTTGCCGATCATAGTTTACAATGCCTTTGTGACCCCAAACTCCCAGCCAGAATCTTCCCTCGCTGTCATTTAGAAAGTCATTGTACCAGTCACTTCTGAGAGAAGACGGGTTGATGCGATGGTCTTCGATTTCCAAAGTTGCCGGATTTAATCGGTTAAACCCTCTGCCTTCCCATAGCCCAATCCATAAATAACCCTCTTTGTCGTGAGCAAGTGCAGAAACTCGATCACTTATCAGGCTTTTTCCAGTGGCACCTTCCTTTCTGATTACGTCAATTCTGTTTTCGTTAAGATGCCAACGGTTAAGTCCTCCTCCGTTGGTTCCAATCCATACAGATCCATCCTTTTCTTCCAATAAAGAGGTTACATGATTGTGGGAAAGGGATTCTTCATTGCCTGGTATTAAGCGTACATGATAGGGGTGATTTATGATTTTTGAAAAAGCGGATATGCCGTTTTTTGTTCCAATCCACATATTGCCTTGCCGGTCTTTCATCAGTATGTTAATGTGATTATTTACCAGAGAGTATTTATCGTTGGGATCGTGGTTATAAATCGTAAAGCTGTTTTTATTTGCATTGAAGTGTACCAATCCGTGTCCCGTTCCTAACCATAATTCTCCCGGTTCATTTTCCAAAATACTGAACGTTGAGGAGCCGAAAAGTTTTGTCAATAGATTGTTTTGCAAATCCACAGAATAAAATCCATTGATGGATCCCAGCCAACCATTCCCGTTTGAGTCAATAAAAAAATCAGCGACATCGGGTTGCCTTTCGCTTCCATCTGCCAGATGCAGATGGATCTGCTGCCAATGATTGTTGGAGACATCTAATTTATGCAATCCTGTCATTCTGCCTCCGGTCCAGATATTCCCATCTCTGTCCTTATACAGACCATGATAGGTATAATAAGGTTGCTGTGGAGGCGAATGGTAATAATAATCAGTTTTGTTTTCACTAATGATATAGCGGTTGAGAACACCGTTAACAGCAGCTGCAAAAATTGTGTCACTGCCGCTCATTATTATTTTTCTTATGATATCGTGACTGAAAGAATCTGAATTTGGAGAAGGAACTTTGTCAAAGGTCTCGTTGTTTCTGTTATATACAACAACACCTTTGTGGGTGCCAACATAAAGGTTGTTTTGATCGTCGATGGATAGGGATGAAACAAATGAATGCGGCAACGAGAGCGTGTCGGTTTCGTAAGGCAGATAGTGAATAAAGTTTATGCCGTCATAACGGCATAAACCTTTGTCTGTGGCTATCCAAATAAATCCGGATTGATCCTGAATAATATCAAGAATTTGACCGAATGGCAATCCATCACCCAATTGCAGATTGAAAAAACGGGCGTATTTTTCTTGTCTGATGGTTTGTGAATAGATGACTTCCCCCATAAAAAGAGAGAGGAGAATTATTGACGATATTGTTTTAATTCGGTACATGCTTTGGTTCTTCCGTCGAAAATAATAAAAATTTTGTAATTGTTAAGTAAGCAAATAATCAAATATTTCCGGCAAATACTCATTCAACTCCGGCAAATAATAATTGGCTCTTTTTTTTCGATTGTTTTTTTTCTCCTTTGTTTCAGGATTTCTCTTTTCATGTGAGTTTGAAAACTTTCAATGGACAACATTAATACAGATATCGTTCGAATAGAATTAGCTGATGATTTCTCCATCGCTTACATGAGCGATGGTGGAACCATGCGATTGGCAAATTCCATAGATGAACTTGAAAAAGAGTTGGGTGAGCGGCACTTCCAGCGAATACATCCACGCCATTTGGTTAATCGAAAATTTCTGAAAGCCATCAACTCTGAAGCAAGCCTTGTGGCAAATTTAAGCAATGGGGAGGTGCTCCCGGTTGATAAGAGGTTGGTGGAGAAAATCAATAGCAAATATCTTCTTTTTTTTAAACTTAAATCCAAGATTATGAGACTGGTAAATTTACGATTAGGTATAATTATTTTTTTTGTACTTGTTAGCATAGGCGCAAGAGCTCAAGTTTCAACAATTCCAGAGTTCGGTGACGGCTCATCGCTTGATCCATATCAAATAGAGACTTTGGAGAACTTATATTGGATTGCTGAAAGTTCTGATCGATGGAGTTTTCATTATGTTCAAACGGCTGATATTGATGCGTCAGAAACGATTGATTGGTTTGATGGTAAGGGTTGGCTTCCTATAGGAAATGACCTTGTACAATTTACCGGGACTTTTGATGGGAGTGGACATGTTATAGAGAATCTTTATTCTCATAGGACAGAAACAATGCACACTGGATTGTTCGGATGGGTTTCTGGAGAATTTAGTGAAATTACATATGTTCATATTAGAGATTGTGAAATTATAGGAGGATCCAGAACCGGTGCATTAATTGGCTACTTAAGCCATGGCGCTATTGTTCAAAATTGTTCAGCTACTGGTGAAGTTACCGGTGATACGAATGTAGGTGGATTAATTGGCGCTACAGCTACTGGTTACATATTTAGTTCTTTTTCATCTGTTGATGTGGAAGCAAGGTTAAATGTCGGTGGGTTAGTTGGGGGGCATCATAATTTGGTTGAGTCTGGTCCCGCTGGTGGAATTATTAAAGATTGTTTTGCTGTGGGGAGTGTTAAATCAACAGCTTCAGGCAGGGCAGGTGGTTTGACATCTCTTGTGCGGAAATCTTATGTTGTGAATTCATACTCTACAGGGTTGGTTCAATCTGATGGATCACAGAAAGGAGGTCTTGTAGGTTGGCAGCAATACTCTGGTTATATTGATAATTCAAATTTTTGGAATGAAGAGACTTCTGGAATGACCAGCAGTGCCGGAAATGCAGTGGGGAAGAAAACAGATGAAATGCAAATGATTTCATTATACCAAGAGGCCGGTTGGGATTTTCTCGGTAATTCAGAAAATGGAACTAACGATACTTGGGGCATCAACAAAACAATGAACAATGGTTTACCATTTTTGAGTTGGCAGGGTTTTAAGATGGAGGTTGAAGTTGAAAATATTCCCTCTGAAATGACTATTGTATATGGAACCAAGTTGTTGGATGTTGATTTTTCTGGTGTCGTAATTAATGTTGAGGGTTCTTTAATTTTTGATGAAGAGAATCTTATTCCCGGTGTCGGAGTTTACATATATGGAATAGAGTTTTTAGCTGAACGAAATTCGGAAAAGTTTGAGGAATATACAAATGAAATAATTATTACTGTTGAAAAAGCTGCATTAACAGTTAGGGCAAAAGATGTAACTCGGAAATATGGAGAATCAAACCCTGAGTTTGAGATAGAATACGCTGGATTTGTAAATGATGAAACATCTGATGTTTTAACGCAACTTCCAATTGCAACAACTGATGCGGATGAAGCAAGCGAGCCTGGAGAATATGATATTATAGTATTTGGGGGAGAAGCAGATAATTATTATTTGGTTTATGATGATAATTTAGGTGTTTTGACTATAACGATAAGCGTCGGCGATAAATTTTTAATGACAACCAGCGATTTGCAAGTTTATCCAAATCCCGTTTTGAAGGAACTTTTTGTTGTTGGCGACGGATTAACACCTGAATGTAAAGGGAAACTGTATGATTCTTCCGGAAGGTTAATATTTGAAATTAAAAACATCAATCAATCTGTTAATATGTCGGGATTGACAAATGGCATTTACTTTTTAATTGTCAATGATAGCGTTTTTAAAGTTGTTAAAAATTAGTTTTACGAACACCAAAAGCGAAGAGCTTTGCTCTTCATAAATTTTCAGTGGTATAGAATTGTCAATTTTGTAATTGCCGATTTTATACCACTGTTTTTTATCTCGTTGCGGTCCGACAAGTTCTATTATCAGTCATTTCTCTCATTTATCTTCATTCAATTCCAGCAGAGATCAATGATTATTTCCTGAATAGCATCCTAATTAATATCTTTACCCAAAATACAGATTCAAATGCAACACGATTATAATCCTGAATCTACCATTGGTCGTCGCGGTCTTATTCTGAAAATGCTTGATGAACAGGGACAGGTTAATGTGACTGATTTATGTGCACACTTTAAAGTGAGTGCAGTGACCATCAGGAACGATTTGAGTAATCTTGAACAAAAAAAGCTTCTGATTCGGGCCAGGGGTGGTGCCATAAAAACGGATAAGGTCACCCTCGATTTGAAAATTTCAGGGAAGCAAGGTGTAAATATTCGGGAGAAGGAGGCCATTGGTCGACGAGCAGCAAGATATGTGCAAGAAGGTGACACCATATTTATTGGTAGCGGCACAACCACTCGCGAAATGGTGCACCATCTAAACCGATTTAATAATCTGACAGTCATTACCAACGCATTAAACATTGCCGGGCATTTGGCCGATATGGAACGGTTGACGGTTATTGTGCCGGGTGGAATCATGCGTCACAACATTCTTTCATTGGTGGGTGCAATGGCCATCGATAATTTCAAAAAATTCTTTTGCGATAAGTTATTTATTGCAGCAGACGGAATTGACGTCAATCTGGGACTGTCTTCACCTGACCTTGAGGAGGCTGCCTTAAATCGTACCATGATTAAAATGGCCAGAAAAGTAATTGTCGTGGCTGATTCATCTAAGTTTGGAAAGCGCAGCCTTGCCGTTATTTGTGGCATCAGCCAAATTGATGTACTGATTACCGATTCTGGTTTATCTGCTTTAGCCAAGGAAGCACTTGAAAACATGGGCGTAGAAGTGGTTATTGCCGATTAATATTATAGTGAATGAAAGATAAGATTATACCACAACATGATATCATTGGCCAGGCTGGGATGGATTTTATGGCCAATGGCAAACCTGATTCATCAATCAGGGTCTGGAGCGACATTGCTGAAACAGATATTCTGCCGGTTCATTATCTGTTTAGGGATTTTCACCAAATGCCTGAACTCGAGCAGAAGGCACTGATGTTGTGTCGGGGGAAAGTGCTCGATGTTGGCGCAGGCATGGGTAGCCATGCCTTATATCTGCAAAACAAACACTTTGATGTTACCGCTTTGGAGTTGTCGCCACTTGCTTGCGAGGTCATGAAAACTCGAGATGTTAAGCATATTGTCAATGCTAATTTCTTCGATTTTCCCACAGAAGAGCAATTTGATACCATTTTGATGCTGATGAATGGTATTGGGATAGTTGGTTCAGTTGATAAACTTCAGGGTTATTTTCAGGTTTTAAAAAAAATATTAAAACCCGGGGGACAGGTTTTGCTTGATTCATCTGATCTTAGATATCTGTTTTTAAATGACGACGGAAGCATTCTTCTAAACTTGAATGATAAATATTACGGCGAAGTGGTATATAAAATGAGCTATGGCTCATTTTCCGGGAAAAAGTTTCCCTGGCTCTTCATCGACGATGAATTATTGGGATATTATGCTCACCAGAACGGGTTTGAATTTGAAAAAGTGGCCGAAGGGCCACATTTTGACTACTTAGCGAGGCTGTTTATTCCACTATAATACTATAGTGGATGATTCTCATTGCTCTTACTTGTTTTTAATGCCGTCAAACTCTATATTTGTACGATTTTTCAACCTGCTTTATTGATGAATTATCGTTGTGAGATTTTAAAATACCCAAAATACAGGTAAGAGCAAGCATAAAAACGGCATAGAAAATGAGTAATAAATTCCCTGAATATAAAGGACTTAATCTCTCTCAGATTAACAAGGATGTGTTAAAACACTGGGAGAAGCAAAAAACATTTGAAAAAAGCCTTGAATTGCGAGAAGGACATCCGGCCTTCACTTTTTATGAAGGGCCTCCATCCGCCAATGGAATGCCGGGTATTCATCACGTGATTTCCAGAGCTATTAAGGATGTTGTGTGCCGTTATAAAACTCAAAAAGGATTTCAGGTACATCGTAAAGCCGGATGGGACACCCATGGTTTGCCTGTAGAGCTTGGTGTTGAAAAAGCGCTTGGAATCACCAAAGAGGACATAGGAAAAAACATCTCGGTGGCCGATTACAATAAGGCCTGCCGCAAAGATGTAATGAAATATACCGACATGTGGGAAGACCTGACCCATAAAATGGGTTATTGGGTCGACATGGATAATCCTTACATCACATACGACAACCGTTACATTGAAACCCTATGGTGGATGCTCAAGGAACTTCACCAGAAAGGATTTCTTTATAAAGGATATACCATTCAGCCTTATTCACCGGCTGCCGGAACTGGTTTGAGCACGCACGAGCTGAATCAGCCGGGTTGTTATCGAGATGTTAAGGATACTTCATGTACTGCTCAGTTTAAAGTTGTTCGTAACAGCGATTCGGAGTTTCTGTTTGAGAATGCCGATGAAGTTCATTTGCTAGCATGGACAACCACCCCGTGGACACTGCCATCCAACACGGCACTAGCGGTGGGGCCAAATATAACCTACATGCAGGTAAAAACTTTTAATGCATACACAGGTGAGCCGGTCAACGTCATTCTTGCTAAAGATTTGTTTGGTGCATATTTCAATGAGAAAAGTGCTGAATTAAAACTGGAGGATTACAAACCCGGCGATAAGAAAATACCGTTCCAGATAACAGGCGAATATACAGGTCAACAAATCAGCGGCATTCGCTATGAGCAACTCATTCCATGGATTAAACCTGATGGAGATGCTTTTCGGGTAATCATTGGGGACTATGTTACCACCAGTGATGGTACCGGAATTGTTCACATCGCACCTACTTTTGGTGCTGATGACGACCGGGTGGCCAAGCAATCAGGAATTGTTCCGTTGATTTTAATCGACAGGGAAGGTAAGCGTCAACCTATGGTGGATCGCACAGGGAAGTTCTTCCTGATTAAGGATTTGGATCCTACTTTTGTGAAAAGCAATGTAAACATTGATACTTATGGTGAGTATGCCGGTAGGTATGTAAAAAATGCCTACGACGAAAAACTCACCGATGACGACCCAACGCTTGACATTGACCTGTCTGTGATGCTGAAAAAAGAGAATAAGGCGTTTCGGGTGGAGAAATATGAGCACAACTACCCACACTGTTGGCGAACCGATAAACCGGTTCTTTACTATCCCCTGGATAGTTGGTTTATTAAAACAACAGCTGTGCGCGACCGCATGATTGAGTTGAACAATACCATTAACTGGAAACCTGAAAGTACGGGTACCGGCCGTTTTGGCAAGTGGCTCGAAAATTTGGTGGATTGGAACCTGAGCCGCTCACGATATTGGGGAACCCCCCTTCCAATTTGGCGTTCAGAAGATGGTTCATCAGAAATTTGTATTGGTTCTGTTGAGCAGCTCATGAGCGAAATTGAAAAAGCGGTTAAGGCTGGTGTCATGAGTTCCAATCCTTTTGAAGGATTTAAAGTTGGTGATTTCAGTCAGACTAATTACGAAAAAATTGATCTGCATCGTCCTTTCGTAGATGATATTATTTTGGTTTCGGATGATGGAAAACCAATGCATCGTGAGACTGACCTGATTGATGTTTGGTTCGATTCAGGAGCCATGCCGTATGCTCAAATGCATTATCCTTTTGAGAATAAAGATAATCTGCCGTTTCCGGCCGATTTTATTGCCGAAGGTGTTGACCAGACCAGGGGGTGGTTTTTCACTCTGCATGCCTTGTCAACCATGCTTTTTGATTCGGTAGCTTTTAAAAATATCATTTCCAATGGACTGGTTTTGGATAAGAATGGAAACAAAATGTCCAAGCGACTTGGGAATGCTGTTGAGCCCTTCAAAGTCATCGAAGAATATGGTTCCGATCCATTGCGATGGTATCTTCTTACCAACTCTCAACCATGGGATAATATTAAATTTGACGTTGGGGGAGTAGATGAGGTTAAGCGCAAGTTCTTCGGAACGCTTTATAATACATATTCTTTCTTTTCACTTTATGCAAATGTAGATGGTTTTAAAGGAACAGAACCGGAAGTGCCGGTAGAGCAACGTCCGGAAATTGACCGTTGGGTTATCTCATTGCTTAACAGTCTTATTAAGGAAGTGACGGCAGCATATGAAAGTTATGAGCCAACACGTGCAGGAAGAGCCATTCAGGAGTTTGTTACTGAAAATCTCAGTAACTGGTACGTGCGCTTAAACCGTAAACGCTTTTGGGGTGGAGAGTTCGATCAGGATAAACTTGCAGCTTACCAGACACTGCTTCACTGCCTTGAAACCGTAGCTGTTTTGAGTGCTCCCATTGCTCCCTTTTATATGGAGCAGCTTTTCAGCGATCTTAATTCCGTTACAGGAAAGCATAAGGATCCGTCGGTGCATTTGGTATTAATGCCTGAGTTTGATGAGAAATTGATCAATAGTCAACTCGAAGAGAGAATGGCTTATGCACAACAGATTTCATCCATGGTATTAGCATTGAGACGAAAAGTGAGCATTAAAGTTCGCCAACCTTTGCAAAAAATCATGATTCCGGTTTTAAATGATGCTTTTGAAAAGCAGATTGCTGCCGTTGAAAATCTGATTTTGGCTGAGGTTAATGTTAAAGAGATGGAATACCTTAAGGACAGCAGTGGAGTTTTGGTGAAAAAAATAAAGCCAAACTTTAAAGTTCTGGGGCCAAAATACAGCAAACTCATGAAAGGAATTGCAGCCGCGGTTAACTCCATGAGTGCAGATGACATCAACAGATTTGAGCAGGAGGGAAGTTATTCCATCGATATTAATGGCGAAACCATTAATCTGCAACCTGAAGATGTTGAAATTTTAAGTGAAGATATTCCGGGCTGGCTGGTGATGAATGAAGGTAAAATCACTGTTGCACTGGATATTACCATTTCTGGAGAGTTGAAACTGGAGGGAATAGTCCGGGAGTTGATAAACAGGATTCAGAATTTGCGGAAAGACAGTGGTCTTGATGTAACAGATAAAATTAATCTTACCATTGAGCGTAACGAACTGGTTGAGAAGGCTGTTGAAAAACATCGTGAATACATTGGTTCGCAAACTTTAGCTACTGCCATTAACCTTGTGGAAAAATGTAACGAATCAACGGCTGTTAACGTAGAAGTGGATAATGAAATCCAGACATCTATTTATATACAAAAGAACTAAGTTTTACCGACCCAAAAACGGATTATATTATGAACGAAAGAACCAGATATTCGGAAGAAGAGCTTCAGGAGTTTAAAGAAATTATTCTTAACAAACTGGACAAAGCTAAAAAAGATTATGACTTGTTGAAAAACACCATAACTCTTGGCGATGGAAATGACACTCAGGATACGTCACCTACATTTAAGGTGTTGGAAGAGGGAGCTGCAGTTTTATCAAAAGAGGAGGCAGGCAAACTGGCTCAGCGTCAACAAAAATTTATCCAGCATTTGCAAGGGGCGTTGGTACGCATTGAAAATAAAACCTATGGAGTTTGTCGTGAAACAGGGAAGTTAATACCTAAAGAGAGGTTACGTGCTGTTCCACATGCTACGCTAAGTATTGATGCAAAGCGCAATCAGAAGTAGTCCAACTCTGATTATAAAGCGTAAACAGATTCATAAATTTACTGGTGGCAGCGGTAAACAGATATCGCGTGTCACCTTTTGTTTTTGGGGTAGGGGGTATGAACGGCACAAATATTGAGTGGTAAATTATTATCAATTTTATCGCATGGTACAAGCGATATTAAAAATTTGAATGGATGAAGGTTGATATCAGCAAATTGAAATTGTCACTTATTATCATCGGTGTAATCCTTATTATTGATCAGGTTCTAAAGATTTGGATTAAAACCAACATGATGCTCGGACAAGAATATCGCATTTTCGAGTGGTTTATTATCCACTTTGTGGAGAATAATGGTATGGCATTTGGGATGGAGCTCGCTGGTGAGTATGGTAAAATTATACTTAGTATTTTTCGCATTGTAGCTGTAACTGCCATTGGTTGGTATCTGTATAATCTCACTAAAAAAGATGCGCATACAGGTTTGATTGTGAGTGTTAGTCTTGTTTTTGCCGGTGCCTTGGGTAATATCATCGACAGTGCATTTTACGGGATGATATTTGATGCAAGTTATGGCCGTGTTGCCACTTTCTTGCCTGAAGGTGGTGGGTATGCTCCCTTTTTACATGGAAAGGTAGTTGATATGTTCTATTTCCCACTGCTTACTGGTACCTATCCGCAATGGCTCCCATTTGTTGGAGGTAACGAATTTATCTTTTTTCGTCCCGTTTTCAATATTGCTGATTCGGCCATTACTGTTGGGATTTTTATCATCCTGATTTTCCAAAAGAGATTCTTTCCCGAAGGAACATTATAATACTGAATGTGATTTAAATATAAAAAATCCTCTTTTTTTTAACGAAAGAGGATTTTTTTGTAGTCTGCAATTTCAATATATAGTAAATTTAGGTGAAATATTTATATGACCATTAATTCTTGTGTCCCTAAGGGACACTGAATCTGATGATATCATGTCTTTCTACCGATATTTTGTGCCTAACGGCACAGTAATTTAGGACAAAACATCATTTTCCAAACAATATTGAATGTAATCCAGTGTTATTCAGGATTAACGACCTGCTTGTTTCCTAATATCCTAACAACCCACTAACCTATCGCCTATTTCCCTTTTTTTAATTTCGGATATTCAACCCTTGCATGATAAATGTTTTTAAGCTTTTGCTTAAAAACTTCCTTTACTTCTGTAATTTCTTTGAATGTGATGGGTGCGTCAATAAACTGGTTTTCTGCAATCTGATCGTTTATGATGTTTTCCACCAACCTATCAATCTCATCATCCGAATAGTTTTTAAGACTTCTGGAGGCTGCCTCAACCGAATCGGCCATCATTAATACAGCTGTTTCCTTGGTGAATGGCGTTGGCCCGGGATAGGTGAAGAGACTTACATCCGGGTCTTCACCCGGGTTTTGATTCACATAAGAGTTGTAAAAATATTTGGTTTTCATGGTTCCCTGATGGGTTGTGATAAAATCAATGATTTGACGAGGCAGTTTTTCCTTTTGCGCCATTTTTACCCCGTTTTCAATATGATGAATAACTAACTGTGCACTTTCATCGTAAGGCATGTTGTCATGCGGATTCATGCCTGATGACTGGTTTTCAGTAAAATATATTGGCGACCAAAGTTTGCCAATATCATGATACATGGCGCCGGCTCTTACAAGCAGCGGGTTTCCTCCAATTTTGTAAACAGCCTCCTGTGCAAGATTCCCTACCTGAATGGAGTGCTGGAATGTACCAGGAGCTTTTTCAGCCAGTCGCCTGAGCACCGGGTGGTTGGTGTCTGCAAGCTCCACCAGAGTTACATCGGATAAGAATCCAAATAGCTTCTCAAAGATGTAAATCAGTGGATAAATCATTAACAGCAACACTCCATTTGCCAGAAAATAGAAGTAAGTATTGTGATTGATTTGTAGAAAATCACCCTCCTGCCATAGTGATAATCCGGTGTAGAATAATGAATATGAAAGGAAAACCAAAATGGCGGCTCGTACAAGTTGGGAGCGTCGTACCATACGGAACAAGCTGAACATGGCTGTTAGCCCTGCGGGTATTTGTAGTATTACAAATTCAAAGCTATTACTCACATAAAATGCAGCAAGTAACACCGTGGTTACATGTATAAAGAATGCAAGCCGTGAATCAAAAAATATTCTTACAATAATAGGTAGAATCGCAAACGGGATAACATATATAGGGAAATTGTCAGTGCGATGTGAAATGCTTGCCATCAGGATCATAGATGACACCATCATGAGAAGAAAAAGGACAGACAACAGGTTGTTGTATACATCTGTCCTAAAATAGTAAAGGAATAGAAATATAATAACAAACAGAAGAACGATGATGGTTGCTTGACCTGCAAGAATAAAGTAGTGGCTATTGCCCCTTCCTAAGCTTGTTTCATATTCCAGTCTGAGTGAATCAAGTATTCTTCCGGTCTCTTCGGTAATTAGTTCACCTGTCTCAATGATGCGTTGCCCAGCCAGGACAATTCCGCTGGTGAGGCTGATGTTCCTGAGAATGTTTTGACGTTCCTGTTCAGTACGCTCCGGCTCAAAACGGATATTTGCCTCCAAATATCTGTTGAGTTGCAGATTGCTGATTAAATTATCAGTCTGATCCTGTGATACATTGCTGTTTTTATCAATGATGTCAAAAATAATCGTGGAAAGCTCCAGGTATGCACTCTGATAGTTAAAAAACTCCCCTATTTCATATGGTTCGGCAAAATTATTACGTACCACCATAATGACAGTTGATTCTGGTAATTCTTCATACTCTTCTGGAAGCGATATGAGTCCGGTGTTATATATGCTGATCAATTTTTGTTGTGCAAGTTCCTTTATATGATTATAAACAGTTTTTGAATCATTGTTTCTTAACCTGTTGGTTAAGAATGGGTAGGTTGAAAGCAGCGTGGGAAGTTGACTGACATAAGTTTCTTCAAAAAACTGGGTCATTTGTCCCGAGACAGATGGCTCATAATTAAAATAGGGTCTGAAATTATGAAGAGCATTCTCTCGTTCGGCGCGCAGTTCTGCCTGAGATTTATGTATTGGGAAATCAAACGGTGCAATTAAAGTCTCATGAGTCCATGGGCGCCCGTGTGTATATTCATACCGAAATTTTCCTTGTCGGGGAAATATATAAATAACAAGTAAAATGGCGGCTATAAATAGCAGTATACGGTTGATTGCTTTGGAATATTTTTTTATAGAGTCAATCATGTTAAAATCAATTAATCAAGATTTAGATAAATTAGTTCAGGATGATCTATTGATTCCGCATAACCTGAAATGCCAATAATTGTAACCATCCTTATTATAATGCTAATCTAAGCATTTTTTCCAATCTATGGATATAACATGAGATGTGACTTTTTTGTTTTTAAGGAGAATCATTGGTGTCTTGGAAAATTTTCGAGATATCTCCCTTTGGTCGAAATGACATGACTTTCGTGGATTTTTGCTTTGAATGGGGTTCGTAACGGTTTTGCCGTTACGAACCCCATTCAATTAAAAGCTAAGTAACTGTCATTGCGAATTCCGCCTTGCGGAAAGGAATCTAAACCCAAGTTTTTTTATTAACTCTTTTTTACCGAACATCAGTTGATAATAATAATTTTGAGATTATTTTTACATCCAATCATTCTTTTAATTATCTTTCGATTTGATTTTTTTATGGAGCATAAATTGCTGCATCCCCTTTAATATAAACAGAAGCGAGATATGAGAGGTTCGATTAGTCCATATAGTGTGCTTTCGGTAAGGCGTGAGCCTTCCGAAAAATCTGAGCTCGAAACCCAGTTGTTGTTTGGTGAGGTTTTTTACGTAGATGAAATAATGAATGGCTGGGTTAAAATCAAAACTGAATTTGACGGATATGAAGGCTGGATAGATGAGCGCATGTATTATCCGGTCAGGGACAAAGAAATAGAGTTGTGGCTATCAGCTCCCGGAGTGATAATACCTACGCCCATGTTCAAGTTGATCCGTGAGCCAGAAAAGTCAGCTCAATTAATTTCAGCGGGAAGCCGAATTGTTTTTAATGGTGAGGACCGAAACTCTTTTGTAATAGGTCATAAGGAATTTTATTGCCAAAGTACTGTTCCTGATCGTACTCCAGATCTTGAAGAAATTGCAAAAGGATTTTTAAATACTTCCTATTTGTGGGGTGGGAGAAATATATTTGGCATCGACTGTTCAGGTTTATCTCAGGTTGTTTTTAAAATAATGGGAAAGCGATTACCTCGCAATGCTTCACAGCAAATTGAACATGGAGCCATGGTTAGTTTCGTGGAAGAGGCCAGAGCAGGAGATCTTGCTTTTTTTGATAATCCCGAAGGTGAAATTACCCATGTTGGAATTTGTTTGGGGCAAGGCCGTATTTTACATGCCAGCGGTGAGGTTCGGTTAGATCATCTGGATCATCAGGGTATATTTAATCGTGAATTGCAAAAATACACTCACCACCTGCGTGTTATCAAGCGAATGATGGAATAATATTATGCATACTTATAACTACCCGCGTCCTTCTGTAACTTGCGACATTGTTGTTTTTTCGGTTGGAATTGATCAATCAAAGTTGCTGCTGATAAAAAGAAAGTTTGAGCCTTTTAAAGGTTTGTGGGCACTCCCCGGCGGATTTGTGGACGAAAATGAAGATCTCACAGATACTGCGCTTCGAGAACTGGAAGAAGAAACCGGCCTTTCCGGTGTAAAGGTTAAGCAAATTGGAGCTTATGGAAAACCTAACCGGGATCCTCGTGGACACACCATTACCGTTGCCTATTTGGCCTTAACAGATGTTGAACTTGAACTAAATGCCGGAGATGATGCCCACGATGCAGCTTGGTTCAAAATTGATGAACTTCCTGAGTTGGCTTTTGATCATGCAGATATTATTCAGGATGCAATTAATCTGCTTTAATGCTCTTCTCTAGTACAATCAGTGACTCTGGTCCTTTGTTAAAAAGCAGATCCAGAATACTCAGGTTTGGTATAAACGGTTGGTTGAGCGCAAAAACCTGACGATAAGGCTCCGGTCTGAAACTTTTATCAACCGAATAGTTTTTTTTGGGATGTATGGAGTCACGAAAATCCGGATGTTGATACTCCCTTTGCCACTCCTTTGTAAAACTGATTTTTGCAGAAACACCGGTACATTCCATAGCAACTTCCAAAGCGTATTGATTCATATCGAGCAGGTACTTCCATTTTTTTGTAAATATTGGCTCAATATCATCTTTGTAATAGATGTAGTAGGGAGAAGAGTTGTACGCTGCTTCAATGGATTTCCAGTGAACCTGGTTCCATGGTGTGTCATAATCTACCTCAACATCCTTGGTGCAGGTTTTTTTGCCAGATGTTTTCACAACCGGAACTGTTAATGGTAAAACACCATTTGCACCAAGAATAACATACCGGTTGCGATAAGTTTGCCTTGAATAGTTACAATAGCGCTCAATAACAGCCTCCTGACAGGATGCCAGATGGGCAAAATAGTGAACAGGAGGAAATATGGAGGTGCTAAATATCTTTTTCAACTTTCGATTTGTCTTCCGGGGGTAACTCCTTGTATTCAATGTATTCTCCTTTTTCGGGCAGGAAGCGTTTGTAAGCATATAGTGCTCCGGTAATGAGTCCGGTTAAAAAGGTTCCAATCAGCAAAATTGACAACGATACATTTGGTTTCCAGAATAGAAGCTTTACTTCAATGGCGCCTGAGTTTTGCACGGAAAATATAACCAACAAAATTGTAAGAGCGATAAACACCCAAAAAGAGAATTGAACTTTCTTTTTTAAGACAGTCATGTTGTTTGTTTTAGGTCGCATATTGTAAATTTTTAATTTCTGAAACCTGATTATCCAAAGTTTGAATATAGTTATTTGGTACGTAATTGTCAAGCGAGCAGCATACTTCAGAAGCAAAAGCAATGCCGCAGGGAATTATTTCATCCCATTGATCCTCTGTGATTGAATGAATATTATTGATTGATATGTTCTGCTTGAGAAGGCCATGCACGAGTCCGGCATTGAAATTATCTCCGGCACCTATTGTACTTACCGGATCAATTTTTAGCACTTCGTACCATTTGTCAACTTCGTTTCCAAACAGATGAACCCCATGTGAGTTTGCTGTAATAACAAGGTTGTTGCAAAGTTTTCTAATCCGATCAGAAATCTCTTTCAAATCTTCTGTGCCGTATATGTTTTTGAAGTCCTCATCGCTGCCACGAACAATGTCAGCCATTGAGAAATTCTCTTCAATTACTGTAATCAGTTTGTCTGTTTTATGCGAATGGTGATTTCTGTAGTTCGGATCGTAAACAATGATGGCTCCTTTATCTTTAGCTTCCCTGAGATATTTTTTCAGCTGAGGTCTCAAAGCCGGGTTCAGAGAGAAAAATGAACCGAAAAGTACTATGTCGTCTTCTTTAAAGTTGGGCATTTCACCGCTGAGTGATTGAGATGAATAGTCCTTAAATATTTCATATTCGGCATCATTTTTTTGATTGAGGAATGCCAGTGCCAAAGGAGAACGATTCCCTTCACGCCTAAAGAGAAAGGTGTCTGAGACACCGTTCTCCAACAAGAAATTGTCGATCAGATCGCCAATGCGATCGTTTCCAATTTCACTGATAAAACTGGGGTTGTAACCCATTCGTCCCAAAGAAACAATAGCATTCAGCGTGCTGCCACCTGCCGTTGCGCCAACGGGTTGGTTGTTTTTAAAAATGACATCAAGAAGTGCTTCTCCGATACCGTAAATATGACGCATAGAACTTTTTACTTTACGAGTTTTGATATGGCTTTAAATTGATCTGTACCAGCCATACGACATAATTCAAACAGAAGCGATTCATAACTTGTTACGGTAATCCCCTCCTGTAGCATGCGGTTAATGGCGATGCGTTTGTTCTCAGGATTACGTGAAGCAACACAATCTTCAACCACCACAGGCTGAAAGCCATTGGCTTTCAGATCTAATGCAGTTTGTAACACACAAATATGGGATTCGATTCCTGCCAGAATGACAAATTTAGCCGGTTTTTTCTCTATGTCTGAGAGAAATGCCGGCTCATCACAACAACTGAAGGCTGTTTTTTCAACCGATTTACACCCTGTGAGCAGATTAGCGATGGCCGGTATGGTTTCACCAAGGCCTTTTTTATATTGCTCGGTTACCTTAATTGGCACTTGAAGGACGTTAAGTCCTTCTATCAATATTTGTAAATTTACTGCCAGTTTTTCACTTTCATGGATGTGAGGGAACAGTCTTTCCTGCACATCAATGATTACTGCTATGGATTGTTCTTTCTCAATTCTCATCTTCTATATGTTCTTAAAACCACTTAAGTCAAGTTTATCATAATCGTTGAAAAACTCCATCAGCGCTTCTTTTATTCTGATTAATCCACCCTGATCTTCCGACTCAATATTTAAGGGGATAACCGGGTCGTGCAGCGATAAGCGAAGGAGGAACCACCCTTTTTGTCCGGGAATATCACAATTTATTCTAACTCCCTCAAAATTATCCGGTGCAATGTCCCATCCTTGTTTGCTTCCGGCCAAAAGTCCCAGATTCATAATTACCTTTTCGCCATATTCTTTAAATTCAGGAGTATTGATTCCGATTCTGATTTCTGCTGATTCTGCAGGTACCGGCATCTTTTCAATCAGAGAGGTGAGCCGTTTGCCTGATTTACTAAGTTGAGCCATTTTAATGATCAGTTTAGTAACCAGATAGGCGCCGTCATCCATGAAATGGTTTTCTTTTAGTGCAGCGTGTCCCGATGTTTCAATGGCTAACCAACATGGTTCTCCGGTGTTGTTTAACCGGATGGCTTCGTTGATTACATTTTTGTAACCTCGCATGTATCTTTTGTGTTTGCCTTTGAGATGTTCTTTTATAAACCATTCAAGGCCATTGGATGTGATGGAGTCGGTTACGATGGTGGATTTTGGATGTTCATCCAAAACCACGGCTGAAATTAAAGCAATAAGGCTGTTGCGGTTGATTGGAGTTCCACTTTGACTAACAAGAGCGGCTCTGTCCACATCGGTATCAAAAATAACACCTAAATCTGCATTGACTTGTTTTACTTTTCTAATGATGGAGGCCATGGCCAGATCATCCTCAGGGTTTGGAATGTGGTTGGGGAAACGGCCGTCGGGTTCAAGGTATTGGCTTTCGGAAATATCGGCTCCAAGAGGCTCCAGAACTTTGGTGGCATAAAATCCGCCAGCTCCATTTCCTGCGTCCACTACAATTTTTAATCCTTTCAGGGGTTCATTGTAGTGGTCGGGGTGATTTACTTTTGTCCTGATTAAATCCACAAAGTGAGCCGCATATTTTTCCATGAAATAGCAACTTTTTACACTTCCTTTGCTTTCAGATTTGTATTCTTGTAATCCGGATGCATATTCCAGAATTTTAGAGATATCTTCTTTTTCCAAACCTCCATTTGGTGTGAAAAACTTAAGTCCGTTACGATTGTATGGCAGGTGGCTGGCAGTAAGCATGATGGCTCCGTGCATGGGTTCCTCACCCATTACCGTACTCATAAACATGGCCGGTGTAGATGCTAGTCCAACATCAAATACTTCAATACCACACTTAGCGAGTTGGTCAGTTAATGCTTTGCTGAGTCTTGGGCCGGAAAGTCTGGAGTCCATACCAACTGCTATTCTGGTTTGCTCTGAGGTTGGGTGATTTTCATTTAACCATGCGGCAAAGGCCTCACCAAGGCGCGCCACTACTTCAGGCGTCAGGTTCACTTCTTCATTCTGAACCCCATCAAGGGCAATTCCCCTGATGTCGGAGCCATTCTGAAGTTTTTTCCAATCAAAGTTGCTCATAATGTTGTTATTTTTTTTCTAAGTTGGCTGCTTTTCTCGATTTATCACCCAAGTATCCGCCGTGATGACGTAAAGAATACTCATGATTGTTGAAACCAATTTTCTTCATCAGCAAAACAACGAGTATATCTCCAATCACAGTCATGGTGGTAGTAGATGTTGTTGGCGTTAATCCCAACGCACATACTTCCTTTGGATTGCCGGTAAATATACTGACATTGGCTGCCTGCGCTAATAACGAATCAGGATTTCCTGAGATGACGATAAACTTAATATCGGGACGGAGGCCTTTTGCAAGATCTATTAATTCAACAATTTCCCTCGTTTTACCGGAGTTGGAAATAAGCAGCATGATGTCATTTTTTTGCACAATTCCCAAGTCTCCATGCTGTGCTTCGGACGGATGTAGAAAAACTGCCGGCGTGCCCGTACTGCTAAAGGTTGTTGCCATATTGATGGCTATCTGGCCTGCTTTACCCATCCCTGATGTAATCAGTTTGCCTCCTTTTTCATGAACTTGTTGAAAAAGGAGATTGACTGCATCTTCAAAATCGTTGGTGACGGGGATTTTTTTTATGGCTTCGGCTTCGGCTTCAAGTAATTCTCTTACCTGGTTTATCATAGTCCCTTTTTCTTATCCTTTGTTAATAATCTGTTTGTAATTTTTGTGATGCTGTAAATAAAAAATACGTAATACGTATTTTTTATTCTGGGATTCCTGATTGATGACCTTTGTCTGACATCAGAAAGATATTCTAAACATCAACTCGTTATGGTATCTTATTCGGTTGATATGTATATAGATATGGTTTGTCTGTTAAATGCGTAATTGGCATGAAATCAAGAATCCACATCTATCTATTATATAAAAATCTAAAAGTCTAACTATATATTCTTATAAAAGAATATTTTCAACATCAGTTATATGTGAATTACAAATGTATCAAAAAAATAGGGAGAAACATACATGACCATCTAACCCAAAGATTGAGTATTTGTTTATAATGCTTGTAATTTGCAATATCACAACAGGATATGTGTTTCATGTGAAAAGAATTCCCGCAGAAGATCCTGAACTATTCTTTTTAATCGCAAATCCTTCAAAATATATTCGGTAATTATTTATATTTGAAGGAGGGAATTTTTTAATGAAGTAGAAAATCTCAAATCTTTTGTATGATTGAACAGCGTTTTATTAAGCTTCCTGAATTTAGTCGGGGATTTCATCTTGTTACCAAATATATTGAATCGGAGCTTGGGCACTTGCCTGAGGCAGGGATGGTGAATATTTTTATTCAGCACACTTCCGCCGGACTATCATTGAATGAAAATGTAGATCCCACCGTCCGTGAAGATTTTGAAACCATTATGAACAAGGTGGTGCCTGAAAGCCATTCAGAATACAAACATAACATGGAAGGTTCGGATGATATGCCTGCGCATGTTAAATCCTCGCTTGTGGGGCAGTCTCTCACGATTCCAATTGCCAATGGAAGGCTGGCTTTGGGTATGTGGCAGGGGATTTATTTATGCGAATTCAGAAACTATGGTGGTCCGCGTAAGTTAATTCTAACGGTTTATAGCTGAATCGGTCACTTCTCCCCAATGCTTTAGTAACTCTTCGGTGCCGGGTAGAACAACTGAAGCTCCGGAATCAGATAGCACCTCAGGTTTCAGGATTCCTGTGTTTACTGCTATGGTGATGATTCCCGCTTTTACAGATGATTCCACCCCCATTGGGGCATTTTCAATTACGATGGCATCGGAGGCTTTGCAATTTGCCTTTTTCAGAGCCATAAGGTATGGTTCCGGATCGGGCTTTCCCCTTTTAACATCAAACCCATTGATTACATTATCGCGGGAAATGCCGTAGTCGGATTCCAAACGAGCCAGTAATGACGGCTGACGTGAACCGGTCACGACAACTACTTTTAATCCTGCTTCGATGGTTTTTCTTACCACTTCCTTCATCCCCGGCATTATAGGAGCTTCCGGAGCTGCCTGCATCAATTCCGTTTTTGTATCGTAAATGGTTTTGATGTCGTCTTCGGTGGCCTGGCGGTTGCCACATTTCTCAAATGCTATGTTTATGGTTGCCGGACCGGTGCGGCCTTCATTGAGATATGCATCATATTCGGGGAAATTAATCCCTGACCGGCGAAAACTCTCCACCCATGTAGAGGCATGATTAGGCATGGAGTCGTATAAAACGCCATCCATATCGAAAAAAATTGCTTGTATGTTTTTCGGAAGTATTTTTCTGTTTATCATGATTGCAAAGATGCAAATTTTGTTTTAGTTGCCGTATGCTTACTGGTGGCTTTGTGGAAATTTTGCTATTTTTGACAAATGAACATTATTATCGAAAATCAAATAGCAGAGACATTTCCGGAAATTTCATTTGGTTGTTTATTGGTTCATGTGGATGTTAAACCGTCAGACGATGAGCTGGTGACTGCCATGAATGAGCTTTGCGAAATGCTAACTCCGGATTTGTCTCCTGAATCTATAAGAAATCATTCTGTTGTGTCTGCCACAAAAAATGCCTACCGAAAACTGGGCAAAGACCCTAACCGGTATCGTCCGGCAGCTGAAAGCCTATTACGACGTTTGGCTCTGGGCAAGGGACTGTATCAGGTCAATAATATGGTTGATATTCTTAATATGGTGTCGGTTAAAACCGGATTTTCTATTGGAGGTTATGATGCCGATAAAATTTCCGGGAATATTTCATTTGGGGTAGGAAAAACTGATGAACCTTATGAAGGCATTGGTCGTGGCGCTTTAAACATTGAAAACCTTCCGGTTTTCAGAGATGAAATCGGTGCTTTTGGAACATCTACCAGTGATTCGGTTCGTACCATGGTGACAGAAAGTACCAAACGATTTTTGATGATTATTCCGGCCTATAACGGTGAAAGAGAAGCTTTGGAAAAAGCCATTGATTATGCTGAAGATTTGTTGGCAGAGTTTGGAAAAGTTAAGGAAATTACAATTGGTTGTCAGGGATTAAAATAAACAAGGATGCTTGAAATTTGTGCAATTGCTTCGGGGAGCAACGGAAATTGTTATTACATAGGTAATGGAGAAGAGGCCGTTCTGGTTGATGCCGGAATCAGTCGGCGTCAGGTTTTGGAACGAATGAATAAATGTGGGTTAGATATCAGAAAAGTTAAAGCCATTTTTATTTCACATGAACACGCCGACCATTTTCGGGGAGTGAGGGTTTTGAGTAAGAAATTGGAAATCCCGGTTTATATGACCAAAAAGTCGTGGGAAAAAAGCTGGGGGCCAAACAGACCTGATAAGGTCTCGTTGTTCTCACCCGGAGATGTTGTTAATATTGGAAAATTTAAGGTTCACACTTTTCTGAAAAACCATGATGCAGCTGAACCTTGCAGTTTCCGGCTGGAGTATGAAGGTAAAAACGTTGGCGTTTTTACCGATATTGGCAAGGCTTGTGATAATGTAATTTCACATCTGGCTTTTTGTCAGGCCCTTTTTCTTGAATCCAATTACGATGAAGATATGTTATGGAACGGTCCTTACCCATATTACCTGAAGACCCGGGTTGCAAGTGATTTTGGCCATTTATCCAATACACAGGCATGCGAGTTATTGCAAAGCCATCATCATCCGGAATTAAAAGTTGTGTTTTTATCGCATTTATCGCAAGAGAATAACAGACCCGATGTTGCTGCATCGGCTTTTGAGGCACTGTCCGACAAATTTCAGATTAAAGTGACCAACAGGTTTGCTGTGGGAGAAGTTTTTCGTTTTTAAATTGCGCAAAAATGGATTATAAAAGCATCCTTATAAAAATACGGCGTATAGTCCGCTCCATCAATCTGGAGTCGAAAAAGGTTCAGAAGGATTTTGGCGTCAGCATTCCTCAGATACTTTGTCTGGAATTTTTAAAAAACTCTCCTAACTATCAGGCCACACAACGTGCCATCAGGGAACATCTGAACCTTAATTCAAGCACCGTAACCGGGATTATAGGCCGGCTTGAGAAAAACGGACTGTTGGCACGACTGCCAAAATCGGGTGATAAGCGTGTTACGCATATCACATTAACATCATCAGGCGATGAATTATTGCAAAAAACTCCCGATTTGCTGCAACAACGTCTCTCTTCAAAACTCAAACGCCTCTCTCCGGAGGAACTTCAACGCATGTCCGACTCCCTCGAAACCCTCATAGAACTTCTTGAAATAAAAACCGAAGAACTTGAAGAATTCCCTTTTATTTCTGACGATGGCGTGCTGGAAGGCAAGGGGGAGGTGGAGTAGGAGGAGTGCTCTGTTGATTTAATTTCGATGTTATATGAAGCCGCAACCTATAAAGAAATTTCAGCCTCCATCGGTATATTTTACTCATCTTTTCATATACGGATGCGGATTTTTGCTTTCATTGGGGTTATTGATTTTTGATATGTTTATCGATGAGGAGGTTCTTCTTGCTCATATTAAGGAAGGAGAAATCTCCGGCCATGCGGGTCAAATGCGAGATGCTATTATTGTAAAACTTATTGCGCATTACTTAGGCAAGCCGGGATTAATGGCAATACCTATCATTGCCATATTTGGGTTTAGCATCTGCATTTATTATAAGGTTTATGAACTAGTCCGCTATTATCGTAAAAACAGGTTGTATGTAAATGGATTAGTAAATAACCTTGATGATGATAATCCTCCACCGAATTTCTTCAAGCATATTTATCTCTTTTTAACACGCAAGAAAAAAGACAAACCGCCTAAGATGAAGTTAAATAAAAGAGAAGTTGAAAAACTCAAACAAGATAAGTTATACAAAAAGCTTTATGGAGATTGAGTTTGGTTTAAAAGTGGGTTTGGATTTATGTATGATAAATATGTTGGTAAGCATAAAATATAGAGCATGAAGACATTTTTGAGTAAGATTGATGCTAAAAGCATTTTCTGGGATAATACGTTTTTGTTAGGGAAAATAATATTAGTATTAACTATTATCGCTCACATTGTTTACGGAATTAGAATATTACCATTATTTAAAACTGTTAATGGAGAAATAGTTGAAGTATATAGTCATTGTAGATGGACAATGACGAATCTTCGAGGTAATGATAGTACATATGATTGTATGGCTCTCAGAATTGATTCATTTAAACGAAGAATTATTCATAGAAATACTAAATACGCAGATTCATTTAAGCCAGGAGATGAAGTTAAGTTATGGTTTTATAGAATGCATGGAGAATATATAATTGTTCAGGCAAATAGAGGCGATGAAATAATAATAAAACACAATGGCCTTTTGGCCAATATTGTTTTTGTATTAATGGTCGGTAGTTTTATGCTTGTTTTGTTGGAGATAATTGTTAAAAAGATTTCGCCCTCTAATCGACGGATTAAAGCTTCGATGAACGGGGGATGCCCATAAATTGAGAGTTTTGTGATAACAGTAACCTCTCAAAATTTTAAAACTAAGGCATCTTAGTGTTGAAAATTTAAGTGCGTAAGTTGTTTAGAATTACCACGTAGCAAACTTATAGGAATATTCATATAATTATTAAGGATGCGTACGAATGATTTTAGACACTGGTGGATTGATTTTTTGCTTTCAGGTATAGTTGTATTATTTATACTATGTGTTGATTATGGATCAATAATTGAAAAACCTAAAAGAGATTTTTTGGGGGTAAGTGTAATTTACTTATTACGCATTATTGGTGTTTTAGGTGGTAAAACTTTCGTTTATGGCTTTCTTAGTATTGTTGCTAGTCTTTTATTTGTCAACGGAATGCAGAAGGTTATTCGACAGTGGAGAGATGACGAGCCTAATAAAGAGGATAAGTACAGTCCTTCCTTTTTGGTTAAAGACTACCAAACCCTTTGCGATGTGCTGTTAGCTAAAGGTTACGATGATGACTTTATAAGTTTAATTACGGATAGAGGAACAAAGATTTGGGCGTCAAAAGTAGCTGATAAACTTAACCGATTAAAAAGCAGTAATCCCGATGCATATAAGGCAATAGAGAAATGGGCTAAGCTATTTAAGGGTTACGTGCAAAATAGTATCGATTTGTAATTGACCGTTAAACCAAAGAATTGGAGCGTAGCGGAAATCGACGTATTCCGCTCGGCTCTGCCATATTGCTTGCAAAGAAACTTCGCCGAGAGTGGGATAATCCCCTCACAAGGTTATCCGACAATACAAGCGCAACCGCTTTACCGACGACAACACCTTGTATCTATTCTTCCTCGATATACCTAACATGGACAGCAACCATAAAGGTTTTATGCCTTTAGCAGCGAATTACGGATTTATTTTTAACTTTGAAACAAGAGATTTGGATTTACTGGCACACGAACTGGCGCATGGCGCCTTTAATCTGCGCCACACCTTTAGCGACAAAGCCCAACACTACTTGCCCCAAAACCAAACCCGCAACCTCATGGATTATGCAGGCGGTGTGGAGCTATGGAAGTACCAATGGGACTTGATTCATAACCCGGAGAAGATTTTGTTTTCGTGGAGCCAGGATGAGAGTGAGGGGGCGGCGATTGCATTAGGAAAGATAATTGTTTTTGATGAGCCATATAATTCTTGTCAATATAAGATTTTGACATTTGAAGGTGCTGATTATAAAGTACCATATCCATGGGATAAGAACATCAAAAAAGCTGCTGATAAGAATAGTGCTTTTTATTATTTTGTTGATTATGATTTAGATTTAAAAATAAAAAAAGAGACTTTTGTAAAACGAAATCCGTTCCTTCCAAATGAATATATCGAAGAACATTTGGACGGATTGAAAAGCATTAGTAGTGCAACATCATATTGCATAAATTCACCCTTCACAATTAGTGCGATAACAAATAATCATATTCGTGTTATTGAAATTCTGCCATCTCAAATTGAGAGTTATTTTGATAGTTGGGGTAATAAACATTGGAACTTTAGAGGTGTGTTGCTAAACAATAAGAAATCAAGGCAATTGTTTGCAATAGAATCCTTAAAAGGTGGTGCATTAGATATTCGAAGGTATTTTAACGTTCAAGATGAAGTACTTTATAGTATTGACAATTCTGTTTTTTGGAATGAGAAATCTGGTAATACAAAATATTATTGTGGCGATGAGTTGATATATTGGTGTTATGGATATTATCTTGCAAAAATGAACTTTTCAGGTTCACAGGCAGTTGCGTTAACCATGCAGTATTTTAATAAAGAAAAGGTACTAACGTTCAATCAAGAAAATCGAATTGAAGAACTACCATGGCGTATTTCAGCAATGCTTGATGGGTTTTATTCATTCAGACAAGACCCAAGAGAAAAAACACCGTTTATAGATATGTATAGTGTTTACGATCGAACGCCAGGTATATATGAATTTGATATAGAATATGATTTAAATGATTTTACAATCGATGCAGTTTTTATTATTGCAACTGGTACAGGATATGGAATAGGAAAAACGGTTGTGCAAACAGGAGTAAAGTTTACTGTTGGTGCTATGATTGATATCACTTTGCAAATGGCATTGTTAACTTTGGGTGGTACAAGTGTTGAGGATGCATATGATTTCATAGATTGGAGATCTGCTGTTTACAGCGGGGTAGAAACTTTTCATTCCAGCTGGTTACAGGCAAGTACAATGACTTGTTTGAATATGGCTTTTCTTGAGATGGGAGGTATGAGATATGATTATGAAACAGTGATTTTTGATTGTGGGCAAGCTTTTCTGACGAATTTTTTAGCGAATAGATTGTTGAAGTCAAGATGCAGATATAGTAGGCTGATAGAAAGATCTTTAAATAATGATGCTGAAGCAACTGTAAAACGGTTATATTCTTTAGGTTTGGATAAAGATTTAGTAGAATGGATATTAGCAAAGGTTGGTGTTAATTTAGGTAATTTAGTTAATGAAATTTATGAAAAGGAATTTTGAAGATTCTTGGTATTTAAATATAATCATGGGTTTTGTTGCCTTAGTACTTGCCTTTCTTTTAGAGAGTAGTTATGAGAAATTATTACTAGAGAATAGAGAATTACCAAGAGGGAAAGGACCTAAATTAGGGCTGTTAATATTGAGGCAATTAGATGATGTTGGCGGTAAATCAATGGTGTTGTCGTTTTTAATATTGATTGCACTGTTTTGTTTTTGGTGGGCATATAAAAAATTCATGAAAGAAAAGTAAATAATAATTTGCGTTCCTATATTTGTTAGTGTAAATCTGCGATTCATGCAAAGTGATTTTAAATTAGTTGCTGCCTAAGATTAGATTTCAACAAAAAAGCAGAAAGTAAATCTTTAACGGTCTTCTTTTGGTCATCCGGTAAGTCTTGTGTTCTATTAAAGAGATTAAGAAGCTCGTTGTCCGTTAGCGCGAATCTCCGATTCGTGTTGTTGTTTTACAACGCCGCGATATTTATATTAAAGAAGTCTTTAAACTTAGATTTGGTAAGCATTGTGTTGATGATTTTGAAAACAGTTTGTTTATCTTCTTCTTCTAATTGCTGAATGAGTTTAAACTGTTCCATTTCGGTTTTGTCTTCCAAAGAAATTTCTTTAGGTAGTTCGCCTTCAAAGTTCAGTATTTGGTCAACGGTCATATCAAACAATACGGCAAATTTTTGTAGCTCTGCTCGGCGTAGTCTTTTGTATAAAAAAGCGTAGTGACTAAGTTGAAATGACTTTTTGATACGTTTGCATACAGTATAGATATGTCAAAAAGATAAAATCAAATTAAGTTACCAATAAGGGTAACTTTTGTTTTCTTTGTAGAGTATGCGAACAATAAAAGAATCAACATTAACCGAGTATTGCAAGCAAAGCAAGTATCAACAGGCTGAAGAGTCTGTAAAAGCCTGGATTTACGAAGTTCGGTTCTCTACATGGAACAATGCAAAAGAACTAAAAGCAAAATATGGCAATGCCAGTATAATAAGTTCAAAAAGAGTAGTGTTCAATATTAAAGGCAATGATTATCGCCTGATTATTGACATTGAATATAAGTTAAAAATAGTCTTTGTCGTTTGGTTTGGAATGCATAAAGAATACGACAAGATAGACGCAAAAACAGTAAGTTATGAAACGAGCATGATTCGTTAACCACAAATATGGATGAAAATTCATCATGCGAGTTCCATCCGGCCATATTCATAAAAATTATTTACGGATGAAACGCCCATGAGTGAGCAACTCACTACAAGAAAATGAATCGATGATCGGCCTTAGCCAAAACAACATCTCATGGAAGTTTCATTATACCAATGAATTAACTAAATTATTTTCGGATGAAACGCCCATGAGTGCGAAACTCACAACAAGAAGATGAAAATACCACCTCATGGAAGTTACATTTGGCCAATGATTTAAACTAATTATTTTCAAATGAAAACTAAAATATTAAAGACAGAACAAGAGTACAACGAAGCTTGTGAACGCATTTACACTTTGATTAACAGCAATGAAAATGCGATAGAACCCGACAGTCCGGAAGGTGAAGAAATGGAGCTATTGTCTTTACTTGTTGAAAAATACGAGCAAGAACATTATCCGGTGGCAGCGCCAAATCCGGTTGAAGCCATCAAGTTTAGAATGGAACAGATGAATTTAAAACAGGCTGATGTAGCACCTTTGTTCGGAGGGAAAACCAGGGTGTCTGAAGTTTTGCATGGAAAACGCCCATTGACTTTAAAAATGATAACCCTATTGAACAGATACTTAGGTATTCCATTAGAATCTTTAGTTTATGGAAATAGAGAAGTAAAACTAGACCCTGAAAAAAGAGAAAAACTCTTGAAGATAGAATCTATAAAAGAATATTTCACAGGTTCAAGGACTGCAATGATTTAAATCCCCCCACACAAGCCCGGTAAATCGGTGTTTCCCGCTTTTCGGGATAAACAGTCCTCGTCAGTCATCAGAAAAGCACGTCAACGGAGGAAATTTTATCCATTAAAATAGAACTAAAACCAGGTAAAAATCGTTAAATTTGTAGTATGACATAAATAATGCAAGACATATTAAAAATGAGCGTTTCAGAGCGTATTTTAATGGTAGAAGCCATTTGGGACAGTATTGCTGAAAATGATGAACAGGTTGAATTAACGGAAGAAACCAAGCAATTACTGGATGAAAGGCTTAAAGCCCATAAAAATAACCCGGAGGAAGGCTCAATCTGGGACGAAGTTAAAGCCAGGATAAAAAGTCAGTTCTGATGCATAGGCTAATTATCAAGCCTTTTACCGAATTAGATGCCACTGAAGCAGCTATCTGGTATAATGATAGAAGAGAAGGCTTAGGGAATGAGTTTTTACTGGCTTTAGATGCAAAAATTAATGCCATCCAAAGAAATCCAAGCCATTTTCAGGTAGTCTATAAAAATATTCAAAGGGCTTTAATAGAACGTTTCCCTTTTGGCATATTCTTTATAGTTGAAAATGGAATCATCTATGTTTTAGCTATCCAACATACCAGTAGAAACCCCAAAATCTGGAAGAAACGCAAATAATCCCCTGCAAATAGTAGTTTATAAATAATTGCATAAAAGATTGAAAGGGCTAAGCGTAGATTGCTTCTACGCTTTCTTTTTTCAGTAGTTTGCAACTATCTCTGCCCTCTGCTCGGCGTAGTCTTGTGTGTAAAAAAAAGCGTTGGTTGACTACATCGCATCATAACTAGCAGTTTGTCGCTCGGCTATGGCGCTTGATTTACCAAGATCTGCCATTACCACAATCAAATATATGGTAAATTCGTTATCTTCAAATTAAAAAGATCAGTAATGTCCAAAGGTTATCAAATAAAGGAACAGAACGGTTTACACTACTTCACATTTTATGCGTCAAACATTTGTTTTTTAATAATCGCATAGAACTCGCCAATAGCTTCCGGTTCATGGCGATGTCCTGTTTTTGATATAATGTTGGATAATTAATGGCTCGTTTCAGGTAGTATATTGGGCTGATATATTTTCACGTTCAGTTTACCGGGATATAGTGCTGGATAGCTTTCGTTTTGCTATGGAGTATAAAGGCATTCAGTTGTTTGCTTATGTCATAATGTCGAACCATGTTCATTTAATTGCCAATAGCAGCATTGGCGATTTGAGCGGCACTATTCGAGATATCATGAAATTCACAAGTAAAAGACCTATTGAAACGATAAATTCAATACCAGAGAGCAGAAGAGAATGGCTATTAAGTGTTTTTAGCAAAGCCGCATCACAACATAAGCGCAATAGTTCCTATCAGGTTTGGACGCATGAGAATCATGCTGTATTGTTATATTCAAACGATTTCATAGCTGAAAAAATCGAATATATCCATAATAATCCTGTTCGTGCGCAAATAGTTTAACATGCCGAAGATTATTTGTAGTCAAGTGCCCGTAATTATGCTGGGTTAAGTAATTATTTAAAGGTTGATGTTTTGACTTTGCCAGCTAAGATAATTAGATAGGTGTAGTCAGGAGACTACAAATGTTGAAACGACGAAGTTGCAAACTTCGCCGAGCATGGGAGTTATTACTCCCGGAACTGTTTACGTTGCCGACCAGGCAACCGGACAGGTCTTTCAGGCTCCTACTTCCAGTCCCGGAAGCTCTTCGAACATCCGCACTCAGGCTCAATCCCGGGTTTATGGTTGTCAGGTAGAGTTTCGACCCTCTGCAACTCAAAGGTTTGGTTTCGACCATGATGGAAATAACATCATTAAACCTGACGCATACTTCACGCGCGACCGCGGTGGGAATCATATTCCATGGAAATCCATAGATGCCGGAAATACCGATGTGGTTAACATTATTCCCACCGGCCTGTGTAGCCGTGACAGTCTCAGGGTGATTCGCGAGAGTGGCATTATTACACCCGTGCGGCCGGGGCAAAACAACATGCTGGAGTTACTCATTACCGGCGGTATGGCCGGAGAAGAAGAGATGCTGACAGTGGCGCGGGCATCAACGGTACATGTTAATGACTCTGTAACCGACGAGATGCTGACTGAAGCCGGTTCCCTTGGTCTGGTTACTTATAACCGCAAAATAAAAGAAGTTGTACTGGTTCCGGTAAATCAGGCAGGTTTTCCATCTGCCAATACCAATACCAGCAGCATAAGCAAACGCTTGAACGAGATTTACTCCTCTGCCGTTGTAAACTGGCAGGTGAGGGTAGATGATGCCATAGAAGTAGGCCGCATTAATGAGGAGGACTTTAAAGTGGAAGGCACCGCCATGCTCAGCAAGTACACTTCCGACATGAACAAGGTCATCCGCACCTACAAGCGCAACCGCCCTGCCGATGACAACACCATGTACCTGTTTTTTGTTGACATACCCAGTTTGGCCAGCAACCGAAAAGGATTTATGCCTTTGGCGGGCAATTACGGATTTATTTTTAACTTTGAAACAAGAGATTTGGATTTACTGGCACACGAATTGGCGCATGGTGCCTTTAACCTGCGCCACACCTTTAGCGACAAAGCCCAACACTACTTGCCCCAAAACCAAACCCGCAACCTCATGGACTACGCCGACGGTGTGGAGCTATGGAAGTACCAATGGGACTTGATTCATAACCCGGAGAAGATTTTGTTTGCGTGGAGTCAGGATGAGGAGGAAGGGGCGTATTATTCTTCAGGTGATCATTATATTGAAATAGAAGGAGAACTGCATGAAATATATAATAGAGAAGCTTTAGGTGCTTCATCAATTGATTTTTTGAAAGAAATGGTTGTTTACTATTTTCCAACTGAAGAAGTTTTCAAAGTGAAATTAAGAGGTGGGGTATTAAACAGGTCTGGTGAAATTAGGTATTCTCAAAGATCTAAATGGAAGTATTATGAAGGTGAAGAAATTGAACTTATTGATAATGAATTTATTGAATTAGACCTTTCAAGTCAAGAGGTAATTCTTAAATTATGGTGTGATTATAGTAGCAGAAACAATTTGCCCTCTTTTGTTAGGTTTGTCCCATTAATGCCACAGGTGTTCTATAACTCTACCCCTGAAAGTTCTGACAAGATTGACCTTAGGATAGACCCAATAGACCGAGAACGCACGATTGAAAGGATTAACCCGCTAGAGCTTAAGATTAGGGGAGTTGACTTTTATTATTATGAGCGGAATCCTAGAGCGCACTTTTCGGATTTTGCGGATGCACTTAGCTTTATAAGGAAGGTGGAGTGGAATGGAGAAAATATTGAATTTGATAATTCATGGGTGGAGTATCCTTTTACCAAGGACGAGAATTCTCTCACTATAGTACCAAAACTTGGATCGCCAATCACCTATACAATAACAAAAGAACAAAGTTGCTTACCACCTACCCACGTGAAGTTTAGAAAAGGTGGTAGTATAGATTACGATTATGGAATAGATTATAACTGTACAGTTTCACCAGCAGATCCTAATTGCGCAATACTGAATGGAGAGAGCAAGCAATATCCATCTTTCTCAACTCCTATGGGCCAGGGAGTTCCTTGGGTTTTTATTGGTGAAAAAGAAGAAAAAACGGTTAGTCTAACGTTTGATGGGCACAATACTTGTAGAGATATTGTTTTAACGGGGAATGGCAAAGCTCAGTTAAGCGATAACGATTTTCTGAATATTCAGTTACTTGGCAACCAGTACCCAAGAACTGGGAACTACTTTGTTGAAGCACGCAGTACCCCAGAAAGCGAGGTGGTAGGGAAGTTAAATGTGGTAGCAGTGAAGCCAATACCATCTTATACTTTCAATGTTCAGATTGTTTTAGTAAAGCACCCGACGGAGGATGATTACCCCACTTATAGAAAGTCTTGGAATGATATTGAAGCAGAAGTTAACAAGATTTTTAGCCCTTTAGGCGTGAACATTAATATGAACATTGGTAATGTTCAAAGGATTAGTTTAGACTACAACTTAAACCAAGATGACAAGCTTGATAGGACTTGTAGAGTATCAACATCGTCAATTCATAATAGCATAAATCGAAAGTCTAATACTTATTACCTTTTTATAATTGGTAAAGATATTGTAGGCGAAGAAAGCAGAATCATAAATGGGTATGCAATTAGAAATTTAAATTTTCCAAGAATTGGTGAGCATCCTTTTGCCACAGTAACCACTAAATCGACTAATCAAGACATTACGATTGCCCACGAGCTTGGGCATAGCATCTTTGGACTTAGGGATGTGAGGGAAGAATTTGGAGTAGTCCTGGATCCCTTTAATATAATGAATTATGGTCGTTATAACGGAGCTAAACTAAAGGCTTACCAGGTGCTCTTCCTGATTGAAAAACTCTATTACTTTAACAATTTACAGCAATGGACCGAAGAATAGTATTATTTATAGCAGTGGCGACCTTATTTGTTGGCACAATTAAGGGGCAGCATGCGGAAATAATGGCCGATATCGATAGCGTTCTGGCAGAACAGAAGTTTGAACCTAATTATGTGCTTTTAGCTCAGGATGTGGCATTCAGCGTTAGCTATTACAGTAGTATTCTTGATACCCTTACCACTTGTCGTCGTTACGTGCATTTTCATTGTAGACTTGCTGTTTTTTTGAGGCATATTCCCAAGGATGATACCACTAACCGGGAGTGTTTCATAGGTAAGATAATTGAAATGGCCAAAAATCCGCTACTTGATGAGACAGCCTGCATAACAGGGAGTTTAACTAAGTGGGCTGATGTTAATGAATTCACCCCTTCTCATGTTGAGGCAATGAGAGACTCTATGTTTTTTAGGGGTGGTAATTATGATCTACCATTATTAGTTGTATGGTTGGGGTTAGAAAGCGAGCTCCCAAGGTTAAGGGCATGGGGGAAACGTGAGCGGCCTCGTGGCAGTAAATTACTTCATAGTAACCTTGATGCCGCCCTTGCTCGCTTGGGGGACCAACATACGATAGACTCTCTGGCGAATCTACAAATTGATAGAACCAGCCACGAGGATTCTGCTTCGGAAATATTAAACCATATGATACTTTTAAACTACGCAAGGCAGAAGGAAACTATCGAGCGGTTATTCCAGTATCTCTATGACGACAGTATTCGGCTTATGGAGGATTATGGTGATGGGATAAAATATTATGGATGGGTAGGCACAGATGCCATACATCACTTAGCAATGATGGTTGATGGCTTCCCTACTGCTATTAATAGTTTAGACAGAGTTATTAATCCAAGGATAGAAGACGATAAACATGAGAAGTGGGAGTTGATACTTCAAGCGCGTGAATGGTATGAGCAGAATAAGGATACTTACACATTCACCAGAGACTTGGATGGTTTTATATATATTAGGTAATCCCGTTATCGCAAAACCAAGTTCGACTTTGTCAATTTGCAATTCGTGCTATTATATTACAAGGCCGCAATATTTTTATTAAAAAAATCTTTAAACTTTTTATTGGTAAGCATTTTATCAATAAGCTTGAAAATGGTTTTTTAGTCTACCCCCCCCCCCGTTCGCGCGAATTTCTTGGTAAACTAAGCGGCAGAGCCGAGCGGTAATTCGTACTTTTATTCCAGTTCACCTCGTTATTGTGAGCGGTAATTTGCGCTTTGCTTTAAATCATGAATTGCAAATATGTTTCTCGACCAAAAGCTAAACTACATTCATAACAATCTTGTTGTTGAGGGAATTGTTGAAAGGCCGGAAGATTATTTATATTCGAGTGCACGAAATTATACAGGTTTAAGAAATTATTTGGAGATTATAAAAGAATGGGGCAAATTGGAGCGGATTTGAGTTGAAATTGACACGTGTTGCCGCTCGGCTCTGCCGCTTTGCCTTTACAGAATCTTTCGCCAACGGTTGTCTATTCCCTGGCAGGTTCAGAATAAAAGCTATGATAAACCGCTATGAACCAAGACTCACAAACATGGCACAAATCCGTGCAAGCATCATTACCAATTGGCTCAAACATCACAATCTGAGAGAAGTGTAATGCATGGCCGGCCACAAATACGTAAGTAGTACTGAACGCTATAGAATAGACACTTTGGAGGATTTGCAGAAAGAAATGGAGAAATATCATCCATTAAAATAAAAACTGTTGATTTTGCAACTAAATATAGTTACATTTGTATTATGTCTAAAAGAGAAAAGTTAATAGCCCGTTTTTTGACTATGCCATCTGATTTTCATTACGATGAGATGGTTAAGCTTTTAGGCTATTTTGAATTTAGAGAAGTGAGAAAAGGGAAAACTTCGGGTTCCCGGGTTAAGTTTATGAATCCAGATGGATTGCCCATAATGCTTCATAAGCCGACCCATCTGGGATTATGAAGCAGTATCAGTTGAAACAAATTAAAGAGGTATTAGGATTATGAAACGAGCCATGAGAATCGACAGATCGATGAAGTCAAAGCTTTTTTCATTAGGGAATGACTATGTGGCGAGTTCCATGTGCCCATTGAAAAACAAATTATAGATACATGAAAAATTTAGAACATAAAGGATATACAGGAAGCATTGAATACAGCAAAGAAGATGATTTGTTGTATGGAAAAGTTCTTGGTATCAATGGTCTGATATCTTATGAAGGGAAAACAGGCAGTGAGTTAGAAGCTGATTTTAAAGCAGCTGTTGATGCATATTTGTCTGACTGTAAGGAAGAGGGGATTACACCAGAAAAGCCCTTTAAAGGCAGTTTTAATGTTCGGATTTCGGCCGAGCTTCATCAGAAAGCAGCTTTACTTGCAATGGAGGATAGAATGTCATTAAATAACTTTGTTGCAGAATCTATTAGAGAAAGAGTTTTTCGGATATTTGGAAAATTATCCCCCCGCACAAGTCGGTAAATCGGTATTCGTCCTCGTCAGTCATCAGAAAAGCACGCCAACGGAGGGGGTTTTGTTCATTAAAATGGAACTAAAACCAGGTAGAAATCGTTAAATTTGTAGTATGACAAAAATAATGCAAGACATATTAAAATTGAGCGTTTCAGAGCGCATTTTAATGGTTGAAGCCATTTGGGACAGTATTGCTGAAAGTGATGAACAGGTTGAATTATCGGAAGAAACCAAGCAATTATTGGAAGAAAGGCTTGAAGGCCATAAAAATAACCCGGAGGAAGGCTCAAGCTGGGACGAAGTTAAAGCCAGGATAAAAAGTCAGTTCTGATGCATAGGCTAATTATCAAGCCTTTTGCCGAATTAGATGCCACTGAAGCAGCTATCTGGTACAATGATAAAAGAGAAGGCTTAGGGAATGAGTTTTTACTGGCTTTAGATGCAAAAATTAATGCCATCCAAAGAAATCCTAGCCATTTTCAGGTAGTTTATAAAAATATTCAAAGGGCTTTAATAGAACGTTTCCCTTTTGGGATATTCTTTATTGTTGAAAATGGAGTCATCTATGTTTTAGCTATCCAACATACCAGTAGAAACCCCAAAATCTGGAAGAAACGCAAATAACTCCCCGTTCGCGCCGATTTGCAATCGGGGCAAAGTCGAAGCACGGGCTAGTCATGAACTGTAAGTGAATTAAAAAATGACTATGTCAAATTTCGTTTAGCGTCAATGGAGAGGATTTAAGGTGGATAGGGCATGAGTTGTAAACTCGCACCAACGGTAAGTCGGCGTGAGTGGATGCTCTCTTACTTTTAAAAAGCCGCCGGGAACCTTAAAAACGTAAAAGAATATAAATTCTGGCAAGATGGTAATCATGCAGAAATGATAGAGTCCAATAAGTTTTTCGACCAAACGCTAAACTACATTTATAACAATCTTGTTGTTGAGGGAATTGTTGAAAGGCCGGAAGATTATTTATGGAGTTCGGCACGCAATTATGCAGGGTTGAGTAATTATTTGAAGGTTGATGTTTTGACTTTGCCAGCTTAGATAATTAGATATGTGTAGTCATAAGACTACGGTTTAAAACGACGAAGTTACAAGCTTCGCCGAGCATGGGCGGTGAAGTTGAAAAAATGAATTATTACAATGAGCATATTCAAGAAGAGTGGGTATTTAAGAGTTTTATTTATCGGATTGCCATTTGGTGTTGCATCATTATTAGGAGGAATACAAATAGTCAACGATATCCCTGATACTCCTAAAGATCTCAAGTTACACGAAGGTAAACTTGTTAGTTATGGCGATGCAGTATATTATTCCAAAGCAGTTGATTTAGAAAGATCCGTTTTCTATCTTAAAGTTATAAAGAAATCTATTACACCGATAGAAGAAAAGAACGAGAAGTTATAGAAAACTATACTTTTAGTATTGGTGATAGCATAACAATTTGGACAGAGCCAGGTGGAGTATACATAAAACAACTCACTGCCAATAATCAAATGGTGATGAGCTACCGCCCTCCGTATTGGATGGCATGGTTTTTTACCGTGGCTGGGGTAGTTTTTACCACTATGTCTCTCTTTTATTTAATCAAATATAGTTCTGACTATTTTGGAGGTTAGTATTTAAATAATTAGGGCGATGTGTCATTTTGTTTCTGTGACTTCCCGGTTCCGTTAGCACGAATTTCGTTTCAAAGGTTAAGCAGCAGAGTCGAGCATTAATTCGTGCTTTTTTAGCTATATTAGCAAGCCGTTAGTTTGAGTGGTTGCTCGTTCCAATAAGCTTATTTAAAGATATTAGTTCTTGGATGTATTGAAGTTTTTACACGAACAAATCACAAACCAACTCTTTTTTATTGTTTCTACAATTGTCAACTTGAAAATGGCTTACAATTTTGGACTTAATGCCTTGTTGTAACCATTTATATTTAAATACCTTAACCTGAATTATGAAAACAGAAGGGAAAAGTTTTGATGAAATATTTGAAAAGATTCTGCCCCATTTGAAACCATTGGAGGAGGTAAGGAAAAATAGCGCAAGGGGTATTCTGTTAGGGGGGATCCTTGCTTCTATTTCGTTTGCTATGGTTGTTGTGGGCATTATATTAGAATTACATTTTTTTACCTTTCTTTTTGTTATGTTGATAATGGCCGGAGTGATTATACTCTTCGTCAATCTCGATATTGTTATGAGAAATATAAGGTCTAAGTTCAAAGATGTTGTTATTCTGGGCTTACTCGAATATTTCTATGAAGATGTGCAATATCTTCCCAATCAGAAGATGAGTGTAAATCTGTTACGAAAAAGCCTTTTGTTTAATCATTATGTTTATAACCATGAGGGAGAAGATTTTATTAGTTGTAGAATAAATAGTACCGTTGTTTATATGTCAGAAATCACTACTGACCCCATATTGACTGAGGGGGCAGTCTTTAACGGGATTTTTATTGCGGTGAAGTTTAATAAACGATTCAGTTCCAAAACAGTGTTAATTAACCGCAGAAATAGGCCTTTATTAAGAAAAGTCAGATTGAATTTCTTTGGTTATATGAAAAAAGCAGTATATGTTAAGCTTGAAAATATTGAGTTCAACAAAAGATTTCTGACAATTGCAGAGAATCAGGTAGAGTCACGTTATAAGCTTACTCCAGCCCTTATGGATAAAATGTTAAACTATAAGAAAAAGCTAAATGCTAATGTTAGCTTCTCATTTATTGATAATTATCTATATGTTACTATCCCATCCCGAACGGATCTCTTTGAACCTCGTTATCTAAAACCCATAAACAATAAGGAGTTTATTCAAAAACACTACTTTTATCTTGGTCTGCTAACTGATGTTGTTGAAGATCTGGATTTGAACACTCGAATTTGGCTATAGTGGTAGCTAATATTTGTGATTCGTTTTGTGCTTGTGCGAAAACGTTATCACGAATTTGAGTGCGTCTCCCGAGGATTTTTGATTCTATTTTTTGTGCTCCCGATAAAACGGCTATTTCGCAAATAAAATATCGTTCTAGCCTCCCGTTCGCGCCGATTTGCAATCGGGGCAAAGTCGAAGCCCGGGCTAGTCATGAACTGCAAACGAATTAAAAAATGACTACGTCAAATTTCGTTTAGCGTCAATGGAGAGGATTTAAGGTGCAAACTCGCGCCAACGGCTGACCTATTAATTAATCAGGTGTCGTATTATCTAACTGATGCTAAAATCTCGTATTTACCACATTGGTGTATTTCGACCCAAACGTATATGAAAACCCAATGGATCCACTTGCCTGATAATTGGTGCTCTGGCGTCTTTGCTGTAGCAAGATGTCTTCAACAGACATGTCGCCTATGGGCAATGCAACGAGGTCGTTAATGAAGTTAAAATTTCCCCGAAAACTGAGTGAAAAACCACTGAATATCCTCAGGTTTAGATTGGAAAATAGATCTACGCGGTTGGCATTGAAGTCATGAAAATAGTGAGATCCGTTAATACCTCCCATTATGTTCCCCCAGGGCTGCTGAATTCTTACAGATAGATTTAGTTTATGACCCCATAAAAACTCTTCTGTTTGATTAAAAATTGTTTCTTCAATGTAATTATGGTATCCGGCTCCAAGTTGGTACGACATTGTTATTGACTTTCGGGTTGCTTCCTGATAGGGGTAAAGGCTGTACTCAATTCCTGGTATTAATTCAACATTGAACCGAGTATTATGAAATGTACTCGAAAGTGAGTACAAAAACAGACCCATTGACCAATGGTCATTTATGCTCTTTATTGCAAAACCTTCAAAGCCATTTCTATGTGATTTGCGGATAATTGTTTCGTTATCTGTTTCGAATCTCAATTTCCCATAATTAAAGTATGGCCTGAATTGTAGTTTTATATCTTCCGTCGTTTTGTTGGCGTAAAAGCCATAACGAGCCGTAAAATTATCTCTTTGTGATTCAAATGAGAAATTACTTCCTGCATATACTTCAAAAATCCAGTTATTAAAAGGATCTTCCTGCGTATTTTTTTCAATAGTTTGAATTTCTTTCATTGTTAGAAACAGATGACTGCCCATGGGAGTTGATGCCAGATATGGTGCCAATCCAAGTTTGATTATTTCCGTCAAACCCTGCCGGGTTTCATCAGAGGTGTTTGTTGGATATTCCGGTGATATTGACCCCCTAGAACCGGAGGATTTTTCCTTTTTGTTAAAGGTTCAAAGAACGTGATGGACTGACAATATTACAGTTTTTTTCTTAAACTTTCTCCTTTGAGTTCAATTCGATAAGAGGTATGGACGATTCTATCAAGAATTGCATCGGCAATAGTCTCTTCTCCAATGACATCATACCATGTTGCGACTGGCAATTGACTTGCAATAATCGTTGATTTCTTGCCGTGTCTATCCTCAATCATTTCCAAGAAGTCCATCCTTTGTTGATTCTCCAGATAGGTAAGCCCAAAATCATCCAGGATTAGTAAATCTGTTTTAACT
>NZ_FUYV01000048.1 GCF_900168165.1 Alkalitalea saponilacus | reverse complement strand
TTCTTCAAATTCAATTAGGATTAAAGTCCTGTGAATGTTAATGTTAAAAAAATAGAATTCTCCACCATAAACACAATCGGCGTCTGGCCTTTCATTTATCAAATCATGCGGTGTTTGCCAACTACTTTCCTCAATGTCTGATATTAGCTGTTTGACTGCATTTATCAATTTTGAGTTTCCCTGATTTTTTTTAACCAGTTTGGCCAGAATGTGTTTGTTAGTAATTCTCAATTCGCTTAGGTTTTATCATACTACGTCAAAGATACGATTAAAGTTCGGAAATAATAAGAACAATGCAGGTTTTTTCGTTGCAATTGCGCATAACGGTCACATATATGAAATGTTGGGGCTGCGGTGTGCGACTTTATCTGCCGTTACAAATGCTGGGGCGGGGCAGAAAGATTCGCATAATCACTACATCCCCAATATTTTATATATGATGTTGTGGGTTTGTTGCTTATATATTTTAATTAATTCTTTGTTTAATGCGATTTTTTAAGACAATATGATTCTATGTAAAAGCGTTGCATAAGATAACTCATAGAATCAGTTTCAAATCCCATTCTTAGCCAACCTATATCCCCATTCTCAAATTTAAATGGCAAATATGGTTGCTCATAGCGTGGAACTTCTACAAAATTATATCGAATATGGGTTAAGAAAAAAACCTGATTAGCAATCCAAGGCATACCAGTTTCAACTTTTTCACCCTTAGATGCAGTCCTCACGTAGGAATACGTCGGTTGGATACCAGACATTAATTGCAATAAAACATCACTGCCAGTTTTAATTGTTATTTTTTGAGAGGGATATTTCGAAACACTTAATACAAAATTTTGTTCTATAATAAAAGTAAAATCAATTATTTGGTCTTCATTTACATCTAAAAAAATTGTATCATAAAGAACTGTATCCATTTCACCCATTATAATTGTATTGATGCTCATGAGGGGCTCTAGTATGTTATAAAATAGTTGATTACCTCTGCTATCACCTGTTTTAAAAACAGATGATTCTTCAATTTCTTGTTTGCAAGATGTAATTAATACGATAAAAATTCCGATATAGATTATGTTTTTCATAAATAATATGCTAATATTTTACAATCTTTTCACGTCTGATAATTTCCCCATTATTCATTATTGCAATAATATACAAACCGCTATTCAAAAAGGCAGTTTGAATATGATTAATATTTGCATTAAAATTATCATATACAAGTTTGCCATCGAAACTATAAATTCTTATTTGAAGATTAGTATTAGAATTTAATTCAATGGGTTCAATGTATAAAATATCTTCAAACGGATTTGGAAAGATCCGAATATTCGAATTTTGAATAACCTCATTAACACTAATAAATTCTGATAGATTAGATACTTCTACACTTTTTAAAAAATATTGGTTAGATAAATCATCAGTGCAGTTAAAATTATTATTTAATATGTAATCATTATGATGAGATTTATAGCTTAAAGATATTTTAATATTACCGCCTTTTATATGAGTACCAGGTTTAAGGACAATGGACGTCGGAGCTTTTATTTCCCCTGTCGAATTATTGGAAATAAAATCTCCTCTATCTCCACCCATATAAAAATCATTCTCACTATAAATATTAAAATTAGTATTCAAATAGTTATTCTCAAACATTGGTATTGGCCCATTATAAAAAGGAGGATAAGGCTGGTAATTTCTAATAACATCAAAATTACTAAAGCTTTTAATAATAAACACTTCTCTTTCAAGGTTGCAAACTGATTTTAGAGTAGCGAATATAGCAATGCTTTTGGGTTGAGTATTGTGTTTTTTTAAAAGGAATTCCCTTTCATTTAAATATGTAGTTGATGCACCTTCTGGAACAACACCGAATTTTATGTCTGTAACTTTTAGGTTTGAATTTGGATTTATTATAAAATCTAATTTGTTAATTGAAAAGGAAGATACTCTAAAATTGACATATGAGTCTTCGTGGACTGTTTCAAGAATATTAATCTTTCTAACTCCAAAAATGCCAAGAGGCTTATCGTAAAGAGGTATTCCCAAACCACTTGGTTCATTATGAGGTGTACCGGGTGCCCAGATAAAAAACTGTCTAACTAAATTATCAAATTTAACATCACCTGTAATTTTAAAAGGTGTAAATGATGAAACTGTCCCTTTATCATTGCCCAAAAAACCAGTAATAATACCTGCTACCCCTCCAATTATTGGTATTGTGTTGGCTATAGTAGAACCAGATATTTCACGTAGGGTGCTTTCAAACCATTTACCTTTATTATCATCAGCAAGTTTGGTCATATCTTTTAAAAATCCTTGAGGAGTAGAAAAATATTGTTTTCCTAAAGCAATTGATGCTGCAGATTTTTTGATTACAGAGTTTACTGCCTCAAACGTAGTGGGATTTTTCTCGGTTACTTCACTTAATTTATTGGCAAATAGGTCAATGTGCCCCTGATAAACACTTTTTACTTCAAAAGCATAACCCAATCCAGCAGGTTTATTTGGGTCGTATGTTGTAAAATCAAAGTCGACATATGCCCATTCGCCAAGTGTTGCCTTACATATAGCTATCTGGTTGTGTGTTGCACTATATGAATCAAGGTAACCCTTATCACGTGAGTCGGATGCAAGAGCTGAGGTTGTAATAGAAGGATTTTTATGGCTTAATGTAATGGCATAATAACTCTGAGGTGTAATTCTAAAATCTATGAAAAACAATCTAACAATACCTTTAAACTTGTTATAAAGAATAAAATGAGGCCATGGTTGCTCAATTGATGGTGTTCCAAAATCACGATATAACAACACCCATCCATCACTCGGGTACATATCCCGAGTTGCATTATCTCCAGTATTTAGAGCAATTGCAGCTGAACCTTGATTGCCAAACCATGGCATTTTTCTATTAACAGGTGGTTGATTCGCTTCAACATATAATTGCACGGTTACATTTTCATACCATTTCCAATTTGGGTCGGTATTTGGGTCATTGACCGACATTGCTCTTGTTGCAAGTTTTGGTAATTGGCTAAAAGCACTAAATTGGTGGCAAATTATGCCTAAAAATAAAACTACTAATACTTTTCTTTTCATATTCATTTACTGTATGGCTCGTTAAAAATCTCAAATTGATATATGGTTTTTTTCTGCAATTATGACTAACGGTAAAAATTCAATTTTATAAAAGACTATAAATCTAAGCTATACTATCTTACCGTTATCTTAAGTAATCAATGTCTTTGGTATAGGGGGAATAACCCACAACGGTCCGCAAATATATGCAGTTGCCGATTGCGGGCTACTTTCCTGTCGAAACGCACTGAGGTTGAAGCGGCGCAGTTGGTTACAATATCCGAGCGAAAAACGGCAATTGACATATATTTTGCTGTTGTGTTCAGTTTTTCTATCCCTCAAGATTTGAAGTAAACAATTCATTTAATTTATTCCTTAACAATTGTTTATCTATCAATTTGGTTTCGTATTGGCTGATAATTGTAGGAGAGGTACTTCTGTTTAATGAAATCTCAACAATATTTTCATCTTTTGTTCTGCACATTATTATTCCAATGCTCGGATTCTCGTGAGGTTTTTTTACATTATTATCTAATGCTCCAAGATAAAAATCCATTTTTCCCATATATTCAGGTTTAAACTCTCCTACTTTTAGTTCCAATGCAACCAAACAATTTAATTCCCTGTGATAAAACAACAAGTCAATTGAGTAATCTTTGTTCCCAATTTGTAATCTGTATTCTTCTTCAATAAATAGAAAATCTTTCCCAAATTCAAGGATGAACTCTTTCAGGTTTGTTAGAATTGCTTTTTTAAAGCTGTATTCAGAATAATTATCCTTTAATCCTAAAAACTCAAATGAATAATAATCTCTAATGTGTTCATTTATACTTGGATATATTTCTCTCGCTACTGGTGAGATATTTTCTTTTGACAGCATAGAACGTTCAAACAGACCACTTTCTAATTGTCGTGAAAGTTCCTCTTTTGAATATTTTTCTCGTGCTGTAAGTTTTATGTAGAATTCCTTTTCTTCCTCGGACTTGGTCTGTGAAATGATTAGCATATTATTCGTCCAACCAATTTCTCTCACCAGCAGTGAGAGTTTTTCGTTTTTATGATATGTTTCATAAAACTGCTTCATTCTCCATAAATTCTGAGATGAAAATCCTTTTGAGTTTGGTTCTGTTTCTCTCAAAAAGTCAGACAAATTTCTAACAGTTCCACTTCCCCATCCGTCTTTTACGCTTTTGCTAGAAATAAAATGCCCAATATTCCAATACAAGTCAATCAGCTCATTATTGATAACCTTAGCAACTTTTTCCCTTGCTTCTTTTATCATTGCAAGAACTTCTTGAAAAGCTTTTTTATCGTGTTGTTCTAATCCAGTCATATTACAAAGGTAATCAATATTCTATTTTGTCATTATCAATATGTTTCGGCACGTTTAAAATTGAACACAACGGTTACATATATGAAATGTTGGGGCTGCGGCGTGCGTCTTTGTCTGCCGTTGCAAAAGTTGGTGCGGGGCAGAAAGGTTCATGTAAACACCACACCCCCAATATTTTATATATGATGTTATCGCTTCGGTGTTCTTTTTCGTCCGTTGATTAGTCAGGTATTTTTTTGTGTGTTGGGACAGACACTCTCTTTGCCATGCTTTGGTTGTAGCGTTGGCTGGTGTGGCTTGGCAATGTGAGTGGCTGTTGAGCGTTGGAATTTTATATCAAATTATATTTTTCACTTGGCGGAAATAGTAAATCTAGCCCCTTAGGTTTGATTTTAAATATCGGTCCTTTTTCAACTACTTTTCCGGTTGAATTTCTCTTTATCA
>NZ_FUYV01000005.1 GCF_900168165.1 Alkalitalea saponilacus | reverse complement strand
CTTTTGAATCCCTAGATGATTCAGGTTTCCAGTGGCAGATTTTAACCCATTGCTAATATCTCGGACTGATTGACTTTTTGCAAACTGGCAAAATAACATAGAAATCAAATGCGTCCAACTATTATAGCCTTTTTGATGCTTGTCTGTTTCCTTTTCTTTAACAAGAGACTTAAAGGAACTACGGTCTAACTTTGAAATTATTTGAGCAAATAAATTTATCTTTGACATGTGAGAAGGTTTTTTTGTTGTGCACCTCAAAGATAATTTGAGATACTTAAATTCCTTCTCACTTTTTTAATCGTTTAGGACGCTATTGATTTTTCATTATTTTTATTTATTGATTAAAAAACAACATCCTAAAATTACATTTTTACCCTTTGTTCGCTCGTTATGTATTTTATACACAACTTTTTAACAATTAAAACTTCATCAACTTTCATCCAAAATATTTAGTAAAGGTTTAAGATCTTCCTTATTAAGACCCAATACTTTAACCTGATGTAAGAATTCAGGGAACTGATATTTAAAAAACTCTTCCTTTCTGATTTTATTAATTTTATTTATAGCATCCTCAGCAACAAAATAACCTATACCTCTTTGATTTTGAATTATTTCATCCCTTTGCATTTCAAGATAGGCACGCATGATTGTGTTGTGATTAACACCCATTGTGGCCGCCAATTCCCGAACCGAGGGAATTTTACTTCCAACAGGAAGCTCTCCGGTAATAATTCTATCTGAAATGTTATCAGCAATTTGTTTAAAAATGCCTTTTGATTCACGGAATTCCATTACTTCAACTCCTTTCGTTTAAGCAGCATGTATGAGCCGGAAATTAAAATGATTACTAAAGCAAGAAAAAACCAAACAGAAAAATCATAACTAGTTGTTACTTGGTTGTCTAATTCATTAACAACACGAGTTTCAATGACAAGAAAACCTAATGATATTTTAGCTGAAGATGCTACTTTAAATAATACATACATAACTAATGACATAATAACTGCCATGCTAACAATTGATTTAATTGCAGGAAACCGTTTAAAAAGAGTACCTCCTGCGAATAGAAAAAGAAACATAAAAACCAAACCTGCCACCATGCTCCAATCCAGATCCTGTAGATATGATAAAGAGAAGAAACTGATATCCACATAACGATGATTCATCTCTAATATACCTCCTAGAGAATAAACAACAGCATTGCAAATTGTAAATAAAAGTACAGGTATTGCAATAAATGGGAAGACAACCCTCTCAAAAAATTCATAAATGTATTTTTCTAATGTGGATGCAGGAATAAGAAGAAAATCAGTCGCTTTCTCTTTCGAACGTAAACCGGGAAAACTATTTCCAGTGTAAAAAATCAGGAAAATTGCAAATAACAGGTAAGTAAATGCCCACCAATGAGTTCCGAACCAATTCCCGTTCGTAAAGTAAGATATCACAATGAAGAGGTAACCGGTAATACCAATTATTAATGAACTAAGCAAAAGCATTTTCACTCTTAGGTTTACCAGGGTCTGATATTTTGCATAGGATATAAACCGCTTTAAATTAAATATATCATTCATCTAGTTTGATTTTAAGTCGTTTTAATGAAAAAAGCCAATTTGAAGAAATAGATGCGAAGGATGATTTTATAAATGAATTTATAAAATTACCCCTTTAACTATCGCGTTAAACAACAATTCAATATCAACCGGAGTTGAAGAACCGTTAAGAGGAAGTATTACGCGATGACCAGCCGGCCCTACCTCGGTATAAAGAGGATTTTTGTCAGAGATACTACTCACAGTTGAGAAAGCATACCTTTCTGAAATTTGATAGATTTCTCGATTAAAAATTATTTTGCCATTATCTATGACCACAATTTTATCAATGAGATTCTCTATGTCCCGAACCTGATGGGTGGAAATAATAATTAACTGATCGTCCTTTACCGAGCTGGCGACAACCTTCCTAAAAATAGCCTTAGAAGGAATATCCAGGCCATTTGTAGGTTCATCAAAGAGCAAAAGCTTACAGTTGGTTGCCAATGCAAATGCAATCAGGAATTTTTTCTTTTGCCCGTATGAAATGCGCGACAACTTCATTGTTTCCTTAAGTTCAAAGTCTGCTAATATTTGATGAAGTAATTCCGCATCAAAACCAGGATACAATCCAGAATAGGCTTTTACGTAATGCTTAATTGAGATAGAGGGTAAATGATACTCCTCAGGAACAAAATATAACTGATTAAGAAAAGATGGCTTTCTATGAAAGGGCTCTGTTCCCATTGTTGTAACTGAGCCGCTTTTTACTGATAGCAGTCCAGAAATTATTTTGAATAAAGTAGATTTACCGGAACCATTTTTTCCTAATAACCCTACTATATTACCTGCCTTTTCAGAATAGTTTAAGTTAGAAAACAGATTCTTTTGTCGGCCATACCGATAGTTAATGTCTGAAATTTCAATCATGAGTATATTGAGTTAGTGTTATAGTGTCGTAGTACACTACAAACATAAAAAAGAAAATCAATACTGCCAAATTTTTAATAAATATTTAAAGAGAAAATATAATGTAGTCTATTTTTTGTCCTTCTCATTCTCTAAGAAACGCTCCAACAAATTCAATATCCGTCCATTCACCGATGCCGTATTATCTGTAGGAGAAACTTTTAAATGAATATTACAATATATGATAAACCTGTCGAGTTGCTCTCCTTCTAATCCGGACAGGGTCTCAATGGCCTCTCGGCCAGCCATATGTTCCATCTGTTGAAATTGTCTGTTCCGGGATCTCATTCTCTCCAGATCCTTGGGAGAAGGAGCATCACCACCACCCAACATATTATACACAAGACTTACAGGCCCGGAGGCTCTGGCTCTTCTTTCATTTGGAGGAACACCGGACATTCGGCTTCCAATATCAGAGGGAAGATTCAATTCTATAGGCTTTTGGTCTGGCCTGACGGTCACTTCACTAATATAATAACTCTGAACTTCAAGGAAAACAATCATGTTTCCGGAGGAATCTCTCTCTGCATTATTATAGGAGATGGTTCGCGGTAAAAATCCAATGGCGGCGACACGTAGTGAGTCATCTTTATCAAGCCGGAGTTCAAAACAACCATCTGCTTTAGAAGCACTCATGGTTAAGCTTTTATAACTAGCTAAAGTTGCAAATGGTATTGGTGTGTTGTCCTCAGCAATTTTTACGCACCCTTTCCAGATTACCTTTGTGTCAGTTTGTGATACAAGGTCGGCACATATAATTATTAAAAACGATATCGCGATTGAAACATGTTTCATAATTTCAGGTAGGAATTTGGCTGTGGTTTGAATATGTTTAAATCAATAACTATACCGACTTTTCTTCTTTTAAAAAATATTAACAGATTAAATGACAATTATTTGGGTACATGCCATTAATATGCCTTATTTTTACAGTTCCTAAACAATTAAAACCAATTAATCTAACAATTACCATCATGCAAGAAATTATTGAAAATGCCTGGGATAACCGGGAGTTACTACAGAAGAAGGAAACGCAGGATGCCATTCGTGAAGTAATTGAACAGCTGGACAAAGGAAAAATCCGGGTCGCAGAGCCGCAAGGTGAGGAATGGATTGTCAACGAATGGGTAAAAAAAGCTGTCATTCTTTATTTCCCAATGCAGCAAATGGAAACCATTGAGATTGGTCCATTCGAGTTTCATGATAAAATGGCCTTAAAACGTAATTACAAAGAACTTGGTGTTCGTGTTGTACCTCACGCGGTAGCTCGCTATGGTGCTTATATTGCACGGGGCGTTGTGATGATGCCATCTTACCTGAATATTGGCGCATACGTTGATTCTGGAACCATGGTCGACACCTGGGCTACCGTTGGAAGTTGTGCCCAGGTTGGAAAAAATGTTCACCTGAGCGGAGGTGTTGGTTTGGGTGGAGTACTGGAACCTCTTCAAGCAGCACCTGTTATCGTGGAAGACGGAGCTTTTGTTGGTTCCCGTTGTATCATTGTTGAAGGCTGCCGAATTGGGAAAGAAGCAGTGCTTGGTGCAAACGTGGTATTAACTGCATCCACTAAAATCATTGATGTAAGCGGTGATAAACCAGTTGAATTTAAAGGGTATGTCCCTCCCCGTTCGGTTGTAATTCCGGGTAGCTACGCTAAAGAGTTTCCTGCGGGAACATACCAGGTACCTGCTGCCCTGATCATAGGTAAAAGAAAAGAATCCACCGACCTGAAAACTTCTCTTAATGATGCTTTAAGAGATTTTGGAGTCGCTGTTTAATTTTTCAACCAAAATGTTGGAATCAGAACGATATAACAACGAAGATTTAAAACAGGCACTGGCCATCCTCAAACAGGGAGGCATTATCCTATACCCCACAGATACTGTGTGGGGTATAGGATGTGATGCAACCAATGACGAGGCAGTCAACAGAATCATTCATTTAAAACAGAGAGCTCCGGAGAAAGGTATGATATCTTTGATTGACCAACCGGGCCTTTTAAATCTCTATTTGGAGAAAATCCCTGATATGGCTTATGATTTATGGGAAGTTTCGGATAAGCCATTAACATTGATTCTAACTGGAGGAAAAAATCTTGCAAAAGGAGTTATAACCAATGATGGATCGATGGCAGTAAGAATTACCGAAGAACTTTTCTCCAAAACTCTTTGCCAAAGACTCAGGCGGCCTTTGGTTTCCACCTCGGCAAACATCAGTGGAGAACCCACTCCGAGAGATTATACACAAATTGATGATCAAATTATTAAAGGCGTCGATTATGTTGTGGAATACCGACGAAATGATGTTATACCTGCAACACCGTCAGGTATCATAAAGTTGGGAATAAATTATGAAATAGAAGTTATCAGGAAATAGCATGGAACATAGTTTATCGGATTTTAACCATCAAACTCCAATACAGATCAGATTTAATGACATTGACGGTCTTGGGCACGTGAACAATTCCACAATAATGGAATACTTTGATTTGGGAAGACTCGGATATCTCAACATATCAGTTGGTAGGAGATTGGGCGTAGATGGGAAAAATGTGGTCATTGTATCCTATAAAACCGACTTTTACAACCAGGTTAAAATAAACGATCAACTCACCGTACTTACCAAAGTATATAAACTGGGCAACAAAAGCATAAAAATGTTCCAGTGGCTTATTAAAGATGGCGAGAATATACCAATTGCGTCATGCGATTCAATACTTTCCGGAATTGATATCCACCAGAATTGCGCGATTGTAATTCCTGAGGAATGGCGTCAATGCTTCGACCATATAGAAAACGGAAAACTTATTGAAGATACAAATCAATAAGACCTTCAGGAGTTTCCAGATGAATGGTGCGTGATTTTCGATCAACGGAAGTAATAAAATGTTCATGAAATGGAATTAAAACCTCGCTTCCCTGATGTTCCAACTCAAGTACCGGATTATTCTTTATCTCAGCAACGGACTTCACAACACCTATCTCTCCAAACTTGGAGTCAATTACTTTATACCCCTTTAGCGCAGCGTAATTGAAAAGGTCGTTCGCAGGAGGCTCTCCAATTTCCTGAGGATCAATATATATTTCAGCTCCTTGTAACTTTCGTACCTTTTCCTCACTATCTAACCGATCGAGAATAACAAGTAAATCCCCGCTGTTTCGAATTCGCAGTGACTGAACCTCAAAAGGAACCAAACCTCCATGTAAATCAAGAAAAAGAAATTCCGGATCGGGATCATGATCAATCAACTCCGGTAAAATCCTTATCAGGATTTCTCCGGACACCCCATGTGGTTTCGCAAGGGAGCCTATTTTGAGCAGATCGGATTTGGTAATCATAGTAAAGTAAAAGTACAAAAAAAACCCATCCGTGATACGAATGGGTTTTATTTTGTTGAAGAATTATCCGGCGATTGTTATTCTGCCTGCTTTTCTTCTGATGCATTTTCTTCAGCAGCTGATTCCTCTGCAGCGGGTTCTTCAGCAGCAGCTTCATCAGAAACCTCAGGGGTCTCTTCTGCTTTTGCTTCAGCAGCAAGTTCGGAAGCTTTTTTGGCAATCGCTTCAGCACGTTCGGCATTGATTTTTGCCTCCTGCTCAAGGCGTTCTTTCACAGTGCTTGCCTGATCATTGGCAAGTCCGTCAATTTTTGCCTGAATTTTTGCCTCTTTCTCTTCACTCCACTTTTGAAATCTGCGTTCGGCTTCTGCTTCGTCAAAAGCACCTTTTTTAACTCCTTCCAATAAGTGTTTTTTCATTAAAACACCTTTGTAACTGAGAATTGCACGGGCAGTATCTGTAGGTTGAGCACCCTTTGAAAGCCATTCCAAAGACTTATCTAAATCCAGGTTAATGGAAGCAGGATTCGTGTTGGGATTGTAAGAACCAATCCTTTCAATGTACCTGCCATCTCGTGGCGCCCTGCTGTCTGCTACCACAATGTGGTAGTAAGCATACCTTTTACGTCCGTGTCTTGCTAATCTGATTTTTACGGGCATGTTTAAAAATTTAATTAATTTACAACCTACTTTTAGCGGTGCAAAGGTAATATCTTTTTAATTGATAGCGAAAACTTTTTATAAAAAAAGCTTAACTCATAATGATTTAGATTTAATTACTGCATAAACATGAAGAGACTGGTATTTAGTTATTCTGTTGATTATATGACTTGTAGACCGTTTTTCAAAAAAAACTATTAGGATAATTCTTTCGTAGTTAATTTAAATTGTCCGTTGTTCATTATTTGTCTGATTATCTGATACATGAAAAAACATCTTCTATGACCCCAATCTGCTTATAATTATGGATTTACTTTTTAATCCCGATTCAATCGGGAATCCCGTCACACCGGAACTAACGATCAATTGTAATTTCCTATGACCTAATTATGCAAATATTCAAATAAATATTAACCATCGGGACTTAAACAACCATAAACATATACTATTCTATCATAATTTAGCAATAAAGCATATTGACTTTTGTGAATACCCTCTCACTACATTCTCATTAAGTGGTTTTTCATACATTAAAAGAACATAATCATAGGCATAAATACTAATATTCAACTTACTTAAACAGATATGATATTATTATATCATATTTTTTATATTTTTGTAGATATACCCATATAGATAAATCCAATCCATCGCCTAATCGTTATAAAAATGGCTATAATATAGCCCTTATATCTGCATCATGAAAGAATCAATCCATAGGGAAATAACTCCATTAAATGAAGATGACTGTTTCCTGGTGTTTGATCGTGAAAGGAGTCTTTTCACGTTTCCGGTTCATTTTCATCCCGAATATGAAATTAACTTTATTGCAAATGCTCAAGGAGGTCGTCGTGTAGTAGGGGATCACATCGAAGAAATAGACGAATACGAGTTGGTTATGGTTGGCCCAAATTTATATCATGGCTGGGAAAACTACCGAAATACCGGGAAGCAACTTTTACATGAAATCACCATCCAATTTCCAAAAGACATCTTTGAAGGTCCTTTAATGGGTAAAAACATCCTGAAACCCATCCGAGATCTTCTACAGAATGCGGCACGAGGAATTGCGTTTTCTAAAGAAACCGCCAAACAGGCAGAACCACGTCTTCACAACTTGACACAAAAAAGAGGTTTCGACTCTTTTTTAGAATTCCAATCGCTTTTGTATGACCTCTCAATTTCGAGGAATCAAAAGCTTCTAACAAATATTTCGTTTCAACATTACAGTGATTTCCACAACAGTGAGCGCATCGAAAAAATTTACAATCACGTAAAAGCCAATTTCAACAAAAAAATCATGTTGGAAGAGGCCGCTCAAATGCTTAACATGTCTGTCGTTTCATTTAGCCGTCTAATAAAGCAGAGAACCGGCAAGTCGTTTATTGAATTTATTAATGAAATTCGTCTGGGGCATGCCACCAGGTTGCTTATTGAAACCAATAAAAGTGTATCCGAAATTTGCTACGAATGTGGATTCAACAACATCTCCAATTTTAACAGGACTTTTAAAAGGAAACAAGGTTGTACTCCATCAGAATTCAGAGTTAATTTCAACGGAGTGAAAACTGTTTTCTAGATATAAAAAAGGAAGCACCTAATGTGCTTCCGTTATATCTTTTAATTTTTGATCAAACTCATCCTTATCAATTTCGCCCTTGACATATCTCTCCTTGAGAATATCCAATGCATTCCCGGCTAAACCTGTTTTATCCGATACATCGTTGATGCCTCGTTTTAATGCCAACGATAAAACAGTTAAAACCGGAACTGCCAAATACCATCCCCAACCAAGGTGCCAAGCACCATACTTTTTCTTTTTCTTCTCTTTATCTTCCATAAATTGCCGGTTTTAAAACGTTAAAACATACAAGTTAATAAAAGTAATGGAGAAAGTAAACACCAAATATTATCCAAAAAAGAGGTAACCGATAAGTATGGCTGCTATAATTCCGGTTACATCTGCAATTAAACCACACGAAACTGCGTGCCGTGTTTTCCTAATTCCAACTGACCCAAAATATACGGCAATGATATAAAAAGTGGTATCGGTGGCACCCTGAACCGTAGAAGCCAAACGGCCGGCAAATGAATCAACACCGTAGGTGTTAATGGCATCTACCATCATCCCCCTAGCTCCTCCTCCGCTCAATGGTTTCATTAAGGCAGTTGGCAAGGCATCCACAAAACGGGTATCAGCTCCAAACCATCCGAAAAAAGCGGCTATACCATCAATTAAAAAGTCCATGGCACCGGATGCTCTGAAAACACCAATGGCTACCAAAATGGCTACCAGGTAGGGAATAATTTTTATGGCTATGTTAAAACCTTCTTTTCCGCCTTCAATAAATGATTCATAAACATTGACTTTTCGCAACGCCGCACGAGCAATGAAAAGGGTAATAAACGAGAAGAGAATAAAATTAGCCACCAACAACGATACGGTGCTCATTAAGCTCCTATCGAGCAAGGAGAATCCGTAAATCAATCCAACCACCATGGCTGTCATGCCTCCAAGCCACGCCAAAATAACGGGGTCGTATAATTTAATACGCTGAACTACCGATACTGAAATAATGCCTGCCAAGGTAGAAAAAAAGGTGGCGAGCATGATTGGCAAAAATATGTCGGCGGGATTGGCGGCTCCAAACTGTGCCCTGTAAACCATAACAGACACGGGGATGATGGTAAGTCCAGATGTATTCAGCACCAAAAACATAATTTGTGCATTGGACGCTGTATCCTTTTTCGGGTTGGCCGTTTGCATCTCCTTCATTGCTTTAAGCCCCAGGGGCGTGGCAGCATTATCGAGCCCAAGCATGTTGGCAGCAAAATTCATCATCATGGAGCCGTAAGCCGGATGGTCTTTCGGCAGGTCTGGAAACAGCCGGCGGAAAAAAGGAGCAGTAATCCGTGTGAGGGATTGAACCATACCGCCATGCTCAGCAATTTTCATAAACCCAAGCCACAAAGTAAGCACCCCGGTAAGACCTAAGGAAATGGTAAAGCCAGACCGTGCATACTCAAATGTTGCATTGACCAATTCCGGAAAGACTTCAACATCCTGAAATATGATGAGCCGAAGCAGCGCAACAACAAATGCGATTAGAAAAAATGCTATCCATATATAGTTTAATACCATAACCTTTAAAAGATAAATAGATAATAGATGTTTAGAATGATAGATGAAGGGAATATAGCAAATTCCGAAACTGTTACATTTATATATAAATAGAACTTGGACATCATCACAATTTCTAGAATATCTATCGAACGATATCTTACATTTAAGTTTCTAATGCTCCTGGAACCACCACAGTGGCAGATTTACAGGATTCATCACCATACACCGAGATGAAACCCACCCAAGGCAGTCTTGTACATATGGGATAAGACAACCAAAGATCTCGCAGCTGGAAGAATGGCTAAATCATAATGCGCTTAGCTTTTAGTTATCCTATTTCAATTCCATTTCGTTTAATTTCTTCTAAGAAACCAGATTTATCATTATTCATTTCAATTAAAATCGGCTCAATTCTATCATCAACCTCTCTTCTTAACTTCCATAGCAAAGGATTTACAGTAAAAAAGTCTCCTGAAATACTCTTTACAACAACTGCTACGTCTATATCACTATCTTCCCTGTTGGTATCATTGGCATAAGAACCAAAAAGGTAAACTGACTCAAGGTCAAAGTGATTTCCAACCAAAGCTTTAAATTGCGTAACTTTTTTTATAACTTCTCTTTTATCCATTGCTGCAATTCCTTTGTTTGTTCAATGATTTCAAGACATTTTTCGTGAGTCAAACTTTTCAATAATCTTTCTTTGTGAGATGGATACCTCGCTTCAATATTCAGAGGCTCAATCTGGTCAATGAAGTTCTTTTGGTTTTCCGTAAACTCTTTGTAAAAATCTCCTTTTTTTGCTAAATAGGATAAACTGTGTGAAAATGGTGCTGTTTCTGATTTCAGGAATGTGTAATATGCTTTGAATATTTTCTCGATGGTCTGGTGAACCATAAATCCAACATATAAATATCTCTTACTGTTAAGCATTGCTGTTTCCATATCATAATCGGAAAGTTAAAGCCAATATTTAACTTTATCTTCCATTTGCTATATTATTTATATCCAAAGATAACATGTTTTCCCTTTTTTCGGCGCCTTGGTGCTGTGGAATATAATTTAGCACAACGATTCTGTATAATAATTCTTTACATCTAAATTTCTATCGTGAGTAAAACAACAGAAACTTATTTTGCAATATCAGGTTTTTGATGCGGTGCACCAAATTCCTTGCAGCTTATTTGATCTACAGGCACTTCCCAAATTTTTACATTTCTGACTGCAGGATCGCTGTACTCAAAATGCTTATCAGAATATTGCTCCATGATGATGTCCAAAGCTCGTCGTTTTTTATCCATATCTTCAACAAACCGCACTTTACCAAAAGCTACTACGCTCTTCGATTTCATGCGGTAACTGCATGCTACCTGTGGGTGCTGAAAAGCCAGCTCATGATCTGTACTGAATGTGATACAAATATTGGGGTTTTTATCCAGACAATCAATAACTCTGCCCGTAGGCGCGCTATGTAAATAAATGATTCCTTTTTCGTAGCCAAAATTCATTGGCAACACATAAGGCAAATTTTCGGGTGTAATCACACCAATAAAACAGATATCGCATTTCCTGATAATGGCCTCAATGGTAGCCTGATCTTCGTGTACAACTGTCTTCATGAAAAAAAGATTTCAATATTTATATGATTGTTCGCTCTCCTTGTTGTAAAGAAATCAATTTAAAGACGTTCTGCAACAGGCTCATCTCCTTAATCAATTCCATTACCTCCTCCATATTTCCCTGCTTTTCGGATTGTTGCAGTTTCATCCGGGTTTGTTCAAGCTTAAGTTTTACAAGTTTCCATTTTAACTCCAGAACTACTTTGGGAACCAAAATCGATAGCAAATCAGTATCAGACTTTATCGCTCCGTGCTTTTTATGGATTTTACTCAGAGGATATTCCCTTGCAATTAAATCTGTTGCCAAATGCGATATATCGGGATTTGAATGTGAAATAAAATATTTATTGGCGATAAAACCCGGTAGTTTCATCTGTTCCTCATACTCTTCGAGTATGAGGTTGTAAACCGGGTTTTCACTTTTCAGTTCATCCTGACGCAGTTCATTAACAATGTACTCTCCCACCTTCATAGCAGTCTTTTTATCACCCATATCCACTTCTCCCAAATCAAGATGCCCATATTTTAACAAAAATCGCATAATTTCCTTCTCTTCTGCATCCAAAGGGTTTTTGGCAGATGGCGTAATAACTGGTGGTTGATTTTGTGGCACAGCCTCCTGCATATTCTCACGGTAGGCAATCCTTCCGGACTCCTTTTCACGTTGCTTTTTCTTTATTTTGCCAATTTCACTGTAAAGCACCGATTCTTCAACCTGCAGAAGTGTGCTGCACTCTTTTACATAAACAGACCGAATAATCTGATCCGGAATAACGGAAATGGATTTTACGATGTCCTGAATCAACTGTGCCCGCTTGATGGGGTCATTTTTACTGTCCTCTAGTAAGATGGATGTTTTGAATTTGATGAAATCGGTCTCATTCTCCGAAATGTATTTCCTCAACTCATCGCCCGGCATTTTTTTAGCGAATGAATCGGGATCTTCGCCTTCGGGAAGAAGCAGAACTTTAACATTCATTCCCTCTTCGAGAATCAGATCGATTCCCCTGAGAGAAGCTTTTATGCCTGCCGGATCACCATCATAAATGATGGTAACATTTGGTGTAAACCTCGCGATAAGCCTTATTTGATCTGGGGTAAGAGCTGTTCCCGAGGATGCGACCACATTGGTTATTCCTGCCTGATGAAACGAAAGCACATCGGTATAACCTTCCACCAGATAAGTTCTATCCTGACGAGTCATCTCCTGACGAGCAAAGTAAATGCCGTATAGGATTTTGCTTTTATGATAGATTTCCGATTCAGGAGAGTTAAGATATTTAGCTGCTTTGGCATCCGATTTCAGGATACGGCCTCCAAAAGCAATCACTTTTCCAGACAAACTGTGAATGGGAAAAATAACCCTTCCACGGAAGCGATCCGCTTTGTAATCTTCACGGACTACAGTCAGGCCGGTTTTCTCCAAAAAGTTGAGTTTATAGCCTTCAATGGTGGCCTGTCGTGTAAAGGCATCCTTATTATCGGGAGAATATCCCAATTGAAATTTTTTGATGATTTCCGGATCAAACCCACGTTGCTTAAAGTAACCAAGCCCAACCGACTGGCCTTCATCGGTCTCGAACATGTTTTTGGTAAACCATCGTGCCGCAAAATTGGTGACCACCATCATGCTTTCCCGCTCATTCTGTTTGACCATCTCCTCAGGAGTGGACTCTTTCTCTTCAATAGGAATGTGGAATTTTCTTCCAAGGGTTTTGATGGCATCGACAAAAGAGATTTGCTCATGCTCCATCAAAAAGTTCACGGCATTTCCTCCTTTACCACAACCAAAGCATTTAAAAATACCTTTATGCGGAGAAACAATAAACGAAGGAGTTTTTTCATTATGGAAAGGGCAATGGCCTATATAATTTATCCCCCTTTTTTTTAGAGAAATAAACTCCGAAATCACGTCAGTGATTTGGCTTTGTGCTGTTTCCATTACCCTGTCAATGGTGGACTTATCTATCATACCTCCCTCTTAGTTCAACTTCAAAGATAGAGAAATATGGCAGAACTAAGAAAAAAGAGACAGGCCATATGTGGAATAAGAATTAGATTACCATAAAATAAAAAAGATAGGCAGAAGAGGCTGTCCAAAAAGTAAATTTAAATTTTCCTTATCTTTCAAATCGTAAATTACACGTTAATAATTCACCCCTAAATCCCCCAGGGGGACTTTAAGCCTCCCACTTGGGGGAGGTTTGGAGGGGTGAAAGCAAGGTTGTTTTACAAATTGTAACTATTGAATATTATTAACAGACACTTTAGACAGCCTCTTCTGATCTATCTGTCTAAAAATCTAATGTCTAATCCTCGTCTGCCACTTTCTCTTTCACGTAATAATTTCGAACCCGAACAGCCATGTTATACATTACGGGAGCCATAATCAACGTAAGGAAGGTAGAAGTGGTTAGCCCGAAAATAACCGCTGAGGACATTGGTCCCCAAAAGGCTGCATTATCTCCACCAAAATATATCTTAGGATCAAGTTGGGTAAACAGACTAAAGAAATCAAAGTTTAAGCCAATGGCCAATGGTATCAATCCAAGAATGGTTGTAATGGCAGTTAGCAGTACCGGCCTCAAACGGGTACGTCCGGCAGAAATAACAGCTTCAACTTCATCTTCCCGTGTTAGCCTTGCCCGGCTGTGTAAACCAAGGACTTCGCGCCGTTCATTTCGTTTTATATCGATGTAATCGATTAAAACAATTCCATTATTCACAACGATACCGGCCAATGAAACAATCCCGACTCCGGTCATCAAAATGACAAAGTCCATATTAAAAGCTGCCAATCCTAAAAACACCCCAATGGTACTCAGTACAACGGTGGCAAGAATAATCATGGGTTTAATGGCAGAATTGAACTGTGTAATCAATATCATGGAAATAAGCGCAATGGCTATAAATAGCGCCCTCAGCAGGAAATCGGAGGTTTCCTGCTGGTTTTCCTGCTCACCGGTCATCTCCCAATAGTAACCCGGAGGCATTTCATATCTGCCTAATAATTCCCTGATATCATTATTGATTTTATTGGCGTTGTACCCTTCAATTACATTAGAATAAACTGTTATAACACGTGTATTGTCCTTGCGTTTAATATCTTCGTAAGTTGTTCCGTAAGAATAATCGGCCACCGAAGAGACAGGTATATGATAACTGAAACCCTCTTTCTCAACCTTGATTTTCATGTTCATCAGAGCCGACACATTATTCCGGAATTCATCGTCCAGCCGAACAACAATATCAAATTCATCCTCGCCGTCTTTAAACTTATCAACACGGTTTCCGTAGAGTGCTGTCCGCATGGTACTTGCTACCAGTTCGGTTGACAATCCTAACCGTCGAACCATCTCCCTGTCAATGGTCAGAAGCATTTCAGGTTTGCTCATATTGATGTCAAGCTGGAGATTTTCTATCCCGGGAATTCTTCTGTCATCAATGGTGTGTTTGATATCTTCTGCCAAACTTACCAGTGTTGCAAAGTCATCGCCCGAAACTTCAATATTGATTGGCCGACCTACAGGAGGACCTTCGTCCTCTTTTTCCACAAAAAACTCAGCTCCTGTAAAATTTTTTAATGCTTCGGTAAGTTCCAGCATGATTTTGGACGTACTGATACCATCCCGGTCGATGAACTCAACAAAGGTTATGGTAAACAAGGCCTTGTTTGGTGCTCTTGATGGCTCAAAAAAATCACCTTTACCATTTCCCACGTTTACACCTACCGATTTTACAATATGTTCGTAGGCTTCAAGAACCTCGAATACAATTTTTTCTGCTTCACGTGAAACAACATCTGTTCTGTCAATATCTGTTCCCAACGGAAGCTCCATGGTAATATAAACCGTTTTGGGCTCATTCTCAGGAAAAAATATCACATTTGGATTTGACGCCCCAAAAATCATGATTGAAACTACAAACAGTACAAACATGGCTGCCACTAACATTTTGGAAGTCAATCGTCCCATGGCTAATCTTAAAGTTTTTTCATATTGCCGATCGATCCATGGTAAAAAACGCTGTTGAAAATTCCTGGCTCCGGGTTTTAAAACATACACGTTTAAAAGACTCATTAGAAGAGGCAAAACCAGCAAGTTACCCATTAATATATTGTCTGCAATATAGAATACAATTCCAATGGCGGCCAAAATCCCTGTTATAAGAAAGAGCCTTTTAATGTTAACCTTTGCCGTTGGATCCTCTACTTTTACAAAGCGAGCCATAAAAACGGGATTCAGAACCAATGCCACAAAAAGTGATGATGTTAAAACTATTATTAAAGTAATAGGCAAAAATTTCATAAATTCTCCCACAATGCCCGGCCATAGCAGCAACGGGAAAAAGGCAGCTAAAGTGGTTGCCGTTGAAGTAATTATAGGAACAGCAATTTCACTGACTCCTTTCTTAATGGCATCAAGTTTTCCGTAGCCTTCTTCATACAATCGGTAGGAATTCTCAACCACAACAATGGCATTATCAACAAGCATACCAAGTGCAAGCAGCAAGCTAAAAAGGATCATGGTGTTAATGGTATATCCCAGTTCTCCTAAAACCAGAAAAGATATAAACATGGACATAGGAATGGCAATACCGGAGAAAAAAGCATTCCTTATTCCCATAAAGAGGTAAAGTACCAGAATTACCAGAATCATCCCCAAAAGAATTGAGTTTTCAAGATTACTGATCTGATCCCTGATATAAACAGACATATCGTCTGTTACCGTGATGGATAAATCGGGAGGAAGTTGCCCCGAAGCCTGCTTATTCTCAATAATCCTGAAAATTTGATCAGTGGCATCCAGAAGGTTTTCTCCACTCTTTTTTATCACACTCAGCGACACCACCGGCTGATTATTCAAACGTGCTATGGTTGATTGGTCTTCAAAACCATCAATTACTCGGGCCACATCCCGCAAATAAACTATCTTGTCGTTTTCAAATTTAACAATGGTGCTTTCCAACTCTTCCATTGAGCGATAATTAGCCTCTGTACGCAGCGATCGACGTGTGCCATCCACCAGAATTTCACCTGCTCCAATGTTAACATTTTCAGTCATAATGGCAAGTTCCAAATCCATAAAGGATAAGTCGTATGCCTCCAGCAAAAGAGGGTTAACCAGAATATTAATTTGGCGCTCGTCCACACCGCGAATATCTGCTTCCCTTATCTCACGGAGCGATTCAATATCCTCCTGCAGATTTTCAGCAAATTGCTTTAACTCGTACAAACTGTAATCCCCCGACAAATTGATGTTCAGGATGGGAAACTCCGAAAAATCAATGTCCTCAACAATGGGATCAAAATCCATGTCGTCAGGCAAGTCACTTTTGGCCTTATCTACCTCATCCTTTACATCCTGAAGGGCCTGCCGCACATCCACGTCCGCTTCAAATTCCACCATTATTAAGCTCATATCCTGATATGAAGCGGAGGATAAAACCTTTACTCCATTAAGGCCTTTCAGCTGCTTCTCAATGGGTCTGGTTATCAGATTCTCAATATCCGGCGGACTATTTCCCGGATAAGGCGTCTGAATCATGATATAAGGAATCACAATTTCGGGAAACAATTCCCTTTGCATGCTCCTGTATGTAAATATTCCTCCTATCAACAGGAAGAAAGTAAGAATATATATGGTGTTCTTATTGGATAATGCCCAATAAGTTGGCTTAAAATTCCTGTGACTTATATCGCCATTTTTTACCTTATCCATAAAAGTATCTGTTTGTAATAAAGGTTTATGAAAAAACCTGACTATGGATCTCTCTGAAACGAAAGGAAATATGCACCTAACACGTTTTTTAAGAACGTGTTAGTATTGATATTAATAGTTAAGATTTCAGTAATCCTTAATTATTTACATTTAAAAGTGTTCCGTCCACCACCAAAGCAAATCCTTCGGTAATAACTTTATCACCCGGATAAAGACCCGACTCCACAACTGTATTGTTATTATGGTTGAGTCCGGTGGTTATGTATCGCTTACGCGATACATAATTTCCATTTTCCTCTTCAGCAATGAATAGAAACTGGCCTGTAAAATCCTGCTTTATTAAAATAGAAGGAACAACTAATGCCTCGGAGTTCCGGTAAGTTCTAAGTTGCAAAACTGCCATCAGGTTAGGTTTAATCCTGTTTCCGGGGTTATCCATTTCTACTCTGATTCGAAAAGTTCTGCTGTCCGGGTCAATAACCGATGATGTCCTGTTGATGGTTTCTGTTCTGGTCGTACCCAAAACAGGGAATCTTACCGAAACAGAATCACCACTTCTGACCGATGTCAAATGACGTTCAGCTACATCTGCAGTAACATATAGCTGCTCCACATTAACCACTCTGGCAAAAGGAACCGAAGGTCCGGCCATCTCGCCCTGCTTCTGTATCACCTCATCCACCACTCCGTTAACTGGAGATGTTACAACTGCCATTGCCCGCTGAGCCTGTAACCCTTCAAGTCTTCTTTCCAGCGACTCCTTGTTGGATTTTGCCTGAAGATACTGAACTTCACTACCAATATTCTGATTCCAAAGCTTTGCCTGGCGTTCATACATGGTGTTGGCTAAATCGAGATTTACCTCCATCTCCTGAATGGAACGGTCAAGAGCATCTGTATTGAGTCTCGCCATGATGTCACCTTTGCGAACGTAATCACCTTCTTTCACCAGGATATCAACGATATTTCCGGCTGCTTCGGGACGTACAATCAGGTTGCGGTCAGACTGAACACGCCCCATTACCTCTATAAAATGTTCGAAAACAGTTTCAGACAATTCGTTTAATCCAACATTGACCCTGGAACGGTCGGAGTTGTTATCCAACTCATATTCAAGCTGAGCAATTTTTTGACGCAATTCATCCACCTGAGCTCTGTACTCAGCCAACTGATTCCGTTTGTCCTGCTCTTCATCAGCAACTCTTGCTCCACATCCGTGCAGCACCAATATAATGCTGACAACTACTATCCTTATAATATTTTTTGCCATTGTTTCTCTGTATATCATCATTGGGAACGATTGTTTTTTTAATCTCTGATTATCATAACTGGCCAGTTGCCTTTAATAAGGCGATGTGCGCATTCATTAAATTTACTGCCGATTGAACATAGTTCATCTGCGCCTGTATATATTGAGTTTGTTGTTGTGTATATTCAGAACTTGATGAAATACCATGTGTGAATTTCACTCTCGTCTTTTCCAGAATATCTAACGCAAGTCGCCTGTTTTCAATGCTGTAAAGATACTGTTCATAACTGTTTCGCATAGTAGCACGAGCTGTTACATAATTGCTTTGCAAATTATGTAAGGTCATTTCGCGTTCGTTGATGCTCTGTTTATAGCTTAGTTTTTGTTGCTGAACCCTTGCATGGCGCATCCCCGAAGTAAATAGCGGGACAGAAAGTTGAACACCTACAAACTGTGCCCGATACCAATCCTGAGTAAACACGTTCCAATCGTTGGAGAATCCTATTTTCTGAAAATTATAAAAAGCACTGATGCGCGGTAAATACTGAGCTCGTTCATTTTTCAGGTATAACCTTTGACTCTCCTCGTTGGTCATTGCCAACTGATAATCGACGTGGTGGTCGGGGACAAATAGATCATCAGGAATGCCGCCTGATATGATTCTTTGCGAAAGGTAGGTAAGAGAATCGCTTAAACGCATCTCTGCATGCTTATCGTACCCCATAGTAAACTTAAGAACCGACATGGCAACCTCCTTATTTCGCTTTACCTCCATCAGTTGCTTACGGGAATTATTCACCAGCAACTCCATTTGGCTTACATCCAAAGACTCAACAAATCCAGCCTCGAACATGGATTGCGTCTCAAGCAGAAGTTTCTCATTGGCCTCAAGCAGCCCGGAAAAAGCTTCCTGGTTTTCACGCGCACTTAAAACCAAAAAATAAGCCTGAGCCACACTATTTCGGATTTCAATATCTGTTTTGCGTTGTTGCTGCTCGGTAAACTCCAGAAAAACTCTTGTTGCCTGAACGCCTACAAAGTAAGAGCCATCGAAAATAAGTTGGGTTACACCAACGCCATAGCTTGCATCATAAGGTGTTCCAAATGAAACAGGTATCATATCTCCGGGTCCAGCACCCGATGGCCAGTTTTCTTGCGGAAAAAACTCGACAGGCAATAATGTTTTGGCCATATCAATGGAGTGGTTGTATTGTCCGGTTAATTCCACCTGTGGTAAACCATCGGCAATGGTTTCCCAAATTCTTCGCCTTGCCGATTCAACATCGAAATTTGAACTGATTTTTTGGTAGGCGTTTTTCGAAGCAAATTCTAAAGCCTCCTCAAGTGAAAACTGAGGTTCATCAGCAAAAACATGTGAATTGAATACAACAAAACTTGCCAGCATTAAAACCAGCAATAAACAGCACTTTTTCAACAACATAAAAATAAGTTTCAGTTTGATTGATGTACAATTTCGGTCTCTCTTCTGCACAAAAATATCCCTTGCAGCAGCTTCATACAAGAAGTTTTCGACCAACGGCTACTATTTCAGGATAAATAACGAAATCGTGATTTCGTTATTTCCCTTTCTTTGTCCGTCTAAACCTTAATCGCTCCTCTTTCTCCATCTTTTCACAAGCATATTGAAATATGAGGCGGGGTGCAGTCTCCTTCCATTTTAACAGGAACAATTCAACTTCAATTGGGTTTAGCTTCCATGCCTCCCGCAAGAACCATCCCATTCCCTGATGCACCTCTCTTTCTGCATCAGTCATCAGTGGTTCAACAAATTGCACAAGCTTTTCAACACCTACCATTTTTAAAGATTTAATTAAAGTGACCGGAACACAACGACGCTGAAACTTATATTCGGAATAAAGCCACGGTTTAAAATCCTCAATGGCAATGATGTTGTTCTTTAAAAATTTTGGTAGCAGATACATTCCCAAAGTATCCGCATGTGCCCAATTGGTTATGCCAATTGAGAACCAGCTGCCAATAATGTGAAAAACTTCAGGAGTAAATTTCTTTTCAAACCTATCAACAATGAGAAATCCAAAAGAGGTCTCTTCATACATACCACTTTCCATTAAAACAGGAACAGCCTTTAAGGCTGTTTCTATTCCTGATTCCAAACTAGGTGAAAGTTCTTTTACCTTATCGGTGATTTGAATAGAAGTAAGTCCATAACCATCATACCCGCCTTTAAAGTAGCGTTGATATTTTTGAAGATTTTGTGGATTTGAGTGTTCATGGCAATAAGCACGAACCTCATCAACCAGTTGATTTGAGTTCATTGTTAAGGAATTTAATTGATGGGTAAATAGTAGAGATAAATAGCGATGATAAAATTACAACAATATATCACACTGAATACTAATATCATAAAAGATTCGTTATATTTATATTAATTATTATCATACAAAAATTCGTTTTCTTTTATAAATCCATTGAATAGAAAGCAAAGTATCATCAGAAAAGATTGTCTAAACATCTCTTCTTTAACTCCTTTCTTCTCGCCAATTGCGGATATGGATTTTTTTGCGGAAAGCCATGAATGGAAAACAGGCCATCTTTGTAATTTTAATTATAACAGCTTTGATTCCCGCGGAGCTGGAGGCACAAGTATGGCCATTCCGACGACGAAGTCAGGCTGAAAGAGCTACCCGCGACCTGGAAAGAAGACAACGAGAAACCGGACAGCAAACCAACTTTTTTAATCCGCTGCAACCTTTTGGCTCCAGAAGAAATAACGATCGCGATGACCACATCTGGAATCCGGAAACGGCTTATCTTTCGATTCCTAAAACGGGAAACGTCAGTATCACCAACCCTTCACGCTTAGGAATCAATTCCAAATATGAACTGCAATCACATTTAGGTGCTTCTTATTGGGTTCCCAACCTCATGATTAAACGAAGAATTCATGCCGGAGAATTATATTGGGCTACCAGGCATGGGATTTATGTCCCCACTCCGGGATTAAACTGGGCGCAAAATAAGCGATATCACTCATATGTTGACACAACTTCAACAATTCCTCATATTGTTGCCATCAGGAATGAATTAATTGTTAGTAAGCCATTTATGGATGATGTAAGTTGTGTTCAGGGAATTCCATGGCTAATCATAACCGCCGGATTATCTGCTGATTATGGCTTATCTCTCGAAAGCAATGACCTCTCGGCCATAGATGAACATATTATTGGAAGCAGAAGTGCGCCTTTAACAGGAAAGGGTCTCCTGATAATAGCCCGGTTGCGTGCCGATGCACGCCTCAACGATTTTACTTTTATCGAAGGAGGTTTCAGATACTTCAACAGCAAGCATCACAACAATGGATTTGAGCATCATGCTGCATTAAACTACTTTGCTGCAAAGAATTTTTCTATATCCCCTGGATATTTGCTTTCCATCGGTAATTTTGGCTCTTCTAAAGTAAAAATATATCCTTCACTGGATTTGACCTGGTACTTTGGTCAAAAAAGCCGTCGTGGAGGTAGAATTTTTGAAGGTTCAAGGTTCTAATTGCCTCTTCTGCCAAATCTGTTTCTGCCTTCACCTCTTCCCTGTCCCTCTCTGCCACGTCGAAATCCGGGTCGTTCATGCATATTGGAAAACAATACCGCAAGTTTTTCGGTCTGCCTTTCATCACAAATGTCTCTAATTGATAAAAAATGGTCAATGGAAAGCTGCTTTATCTCTCCCTGAATTTTACCCACTTGTAATGCAAGCTCAGATAATCGCGAGGTATCCGGTGCTGATTTAGAAAACTCCTCAACAATAAGAGATTCAAATTCGTTCATGGATATCATCAAATCTCTTAAATCTGTCCGATATCGAATCTCCATCTCCCGGAATTTTTCTCTCTGCACATCATCAAATTCAAGAATTCGGGCAATTCCGAAAAAGCCCCTTCCGGGTATGCTGTCAAAAGCCAGTTCAGAAACTACTGGTTCAGGACTTTCTCCTTTAATAAATCGAAAACCCACCCAACCCGATAAAAATGCCAGTATTAAAACCAGCGCATATATTAAATATTTACTCCTCATCTGTAGATAACTTTAACCAGTTGTTTTCAATCTCCATTCCAGCATTTCCGGCAAAGAAATACTCGGATAAAACAGAATCCGCATCAGTTGGTGATTGGCGGTAATCCATAAAAAGTGCTAAGTTGAATCCTGCAATTAAAGCTAACGAAACAGCCGCAATTTGCCATGCTTTTTGAATTGATATATGAACTTCCAAAGCCTTTTTATCCAGTTCAGCCATAATTCGTGTAGATAAAAACGGTGATACCGTTTTTTTAGCATCATCTGCAATGAAATGATACAATTCATCTGCTCTACTGGCCAATTCCATGCATTTTGGGCATTGGCTCTTATGTTCCAGAAACTCAACTCCGGGATTTGCACCGGATTTTAGCTTCGCCAATTGTATTTCAAATTCAACGCAGTTCATATATTTGTTATTATTATATGCTATAAACATCTTTTCATTAAACCCTTAGCCAAAAATGATTTTGCCCTTTCAGTGCGACTTTGGGTTTGCCTTTTATCCATAGGGCTCTGCCCTATGTTGCTGATAACGCCCCGTTGGGGCTATATTAGAATTCATTTTCTCTTTAATTACCTTCTGCATCTTGACTCTTGCTCTGAACAGCAGGCTCTCTACAGCTTTTTCGGTGATTTCCAGAATCTCTGCTGTTTCCTTATTGCTAAGTTCTCTGTATTGACTGAGAATAAAAACCTTACGTTGCATCAGAGTCAACTCTTTCAGGGCTGTTCGGAGCATCCTTCGTTGTTCCTCTCTTTCTGTTGCGGAATCTGCCGGTTCGGACACTCCAAACGATTCCTTCGATTGATTACCGGAGTCCAGAAAGAGAAGCCTTTTAACCTTCTGCTTTCGCAGAAAATTCACGCATGTATTAACAGAGATGCGATACAGCCATGTGGAAAAAGCCGCTTGAAACCTAAAAGATTCAATCTTTTGGTATGCTTTTATAAAGATTTCCTGAGTTAGGTCTTCAGCATCTGTTTCATTCTGTAAAAAACCGATACATGTTTGAAACAGTTTTTGCTGATACCTCATTACCAGATGCCGGTACGCTTCCTTGTCTCCCTTTTTAACTTTTTCAACAATGATGGCATCGGTATTCTCTGTCATGACTTATTAACTGATAAATATTTCTACCTGACTCCAAAAGATAATCTGATGCAGAATAATCCGCATCAGACTAACATAAATTTATTCAGATTCCGGTTTTGGATTACAGTTTGGCCCGGAGCCATCACGAGAACCTCTCCGCTCTCCACGACGGGAGCCGGTTCCATCCAACCTGCGCTCTCCGCGACCCTTTCCGTCACGCAATCCTTGTCCACGACCTTGCCTACGTCCAGTTCCATCTTTTACACCCTGACCTTCACCACTGCCGGGACCCAATCCTTTACCCGGGCGCTTACCATCATAATTATCGCACACACTGTCACCGGTGGTATCCACAAAACCGGTTCGTGGTTTTTCCTTAGTTTCTGCTTCCTGAGCAGAAACGGTTGCATTCACAACAAATAATAATGCTGCTGCTGTCATCAAAGTTAATACTAATTTCTTCATAATTAAAGTTTTAATTGTTTACATAAAAGAAGATTTTCTCAATCTTCATTCTGACTTTATCTTTTAGACACCACTTTTATAAAAACCATTCGCAGAAAAATGATTTTTTTTAAAATTATCATAGCTTTATTGTCTGAATTGACCATATCTAACAATTAAAAACCACATGATGTCAAAATTACGCTTCGAAACCCTCCAGTTACATGCCGGACAGGAGATTGACCCAACCACCCTGTCGCGAGCCGTACCCATTTATCAAACCTCATCCTACCTTTTTAAGGATGCAGAACATGCAGCAAATCTTTTTGGCCTTAAAGAATTTGGAAATATTTACACACGCATCATGAATCCAACCACCGACGTTTTTGAAAAACGAATGGCGGCTCTGGAAGGCGGTGTAGCAGCATTGGCTGTTTCGTCGGGACAGGCAGCACAGTTTCTGGCCATTACCAATCTGGCCGAAGCCGGCGACAACATCGTTTCAACATCATATTTATACGGCGGTACTTTCAATCAGTTTAAAGTTCAGTTTAAACGAATCGGCATTCAAGTAAAATTCGTTCAAAGCGATGACCCAAAAGATTTTGAAGCTGCTATAGACGACAATACCAAGGCTCTTTATGTTGAAACCATTGGAAATCCGCGCTTTAACATCCCGGACTTTGAGGAATTAGGCAATGTTGCAAAGCGACATGGGATTCCACTCATCGTTGACAACACCTTTGGTGCCGGTGGTTACTTATTTCGACCATTGGAACATGGGGCAAATATTGTTGTGGAATCGGCCACCAAATGGATTGGCGGGCATGGAACCAGTATTGGCGGTGTAATCGTAGATGGGGGTAACTTTGATTGGGGCAACGGAAAATTTCCCATGTTTATTGAACCCTCAGAAGGTTATCATGGCATGAAATTCTGGGAAACCTTTGGAAACATAGCCTTTATTATCAGAGCACGGGTAGAGGGGTTAAGGGATTACGGACCGGCACTCAGTCCGTTCAATGCTTTTATGCTGATACAGGGTTTGGAAACCCTGTCACTTCGTGTTGAGCGCCACGTGCAAAACGCCATGCATTTGGCACTTTGGCTTGAGAATCATCCGCAGGTAGAGTATGTGAATTACCCCGGATTAAAGAATAGTCCCTATCATACCATGGCAACCAAATATCTGAAAAACGGATACGGTGGAATGTTATCCTTCAAAATAAAAGGGGATGTAAACACGGCCGACAAGTTTATTAATAATCTGGAACTGGTTAGTCATCTTGCCAATGTTGGCGATGCCAAAACACTCATAATTCATCCGGCTTCAACAACTCATGAGCAATTAACTGCTGAAGAGAGAAAGGCTGCCGGAGTAGAAAACGGTTTGTTGAGAGTATCAGTTGGAATAGAACACATTGAAGACATTAAGTCTGATTTCGAACTGGCATTTTCAAAAGTGAAATAGAAAGAAACGGGTAGCATTGGCTACCCGTTTTTTAATGCTTCTGCACCGCCTGTAATTTCCACAATCTGGTTAGTAATAGCAGTTTGGCGGGCTTTATTATAACTCAGCTGAAGGTCTTTTATCAGTTCCGTAGCGTTGTCTGTAGCTTTGTGCATGGAAGTCATTCTGGCTCCATGTTCAGATGCCAAGGACTCCAAGAAAACCTGAAATAACATGGTTTGCAACATTTTTGGAACCAAACTCCTGATTATGCTTGCCGCATCCGGTTCCAAAATATATTCAGTTAACAACTCATTTGATTCAGCTACCGGCACTGAAAATGGGAGGTATTGCTGAACCTGAACTTCCTGGTAAGCAGCATTAATAAACTCATTATAAACCAGCACCACCTGTTTAAATCCTCCCTCCTTAAAATCAAGCATCAGTTGGTTAGCCAACACTGCAGCCGACTCATATGATGGATTTTGCAGTAATTCATGATGAAAAAAATCCCGGCGAATATCACGTACCTTAAACATTTTATCTAACTGATTACCCATGATCCCAATCTTCACCTTTCCTAATTTATAATCACGGGCATAGCGATCGGAGATTAGATTTTGAACCTCCTTAACAACATTAATGTTAAAACCGCCGCACAATCCTCTGTTAGAAGCAATGGCCAAAATAAGAATGTTATCCCCTGTTCCGGGTTCAGAATAGTCCATGGGATGATCTTTAGGCAGCGTGGCAGCCAGATCATGAATTATTGCTGCAAGACGGCTGGTATAAGGTCGGATGTGTGAAATATCATCCTGAGCCTTTTTCAAACGAGCCGCCGAAACCATTTTCATGGCACTCGTAACCTGTCGGGTCGTTTTAACCGAATTAATTCTTGTGCGTATGTCCTTTAAGTTAGCCATCTATTCGGAACCTTTAGGACGGGTTTTCCAGAACCCGGTATTTTACACTTAAGTCTTCAGCTACATCTTTCAGAAGTTCTGTCACATCATCGTCAAGATTGCCTTCGGCAATTTGCTTTAAAACCGTTGAATGTCTTAATTCGAGATTTTCAATGAAATCTTTCTCAAACTCCAAAATCTTATCCATGGGAACGTCACGCAATAGGCCACGTGTTCCACAAAAAATCAGGGCAATCTGGTGTTCTACCCTCATGGGCTTATACTGCGGTTGTTTAAGCAACTCCACATTTTTTCTTCCTTTATCCAGAACAGCCATGGTAGCCGGATCCAAGTCAGAGCCAAATTTTGAAAAAGCTTCCAGTTCCCTGTATTGAGCCTGATCGAGTTTCAGCGTACCTGCCACTTTTTTCATGGATTTAATTTGTGCATTCCCTCCTACCCGGGACACGGAAATACCCACGTTAATAGCTGGTCGTATTCCAGAGTTGAACAATCCGGTTTCAAGAAATATCTGACCATCGGTAATTGAGATAACATTGGTCGGGATATATGCAGACACGTCACCGGCTTGTGTTTCAATAATTGGCAAAGCGGTTAACGAGCCTCCGCCTTTTACTAAATGAGCGATGGACGGTGGAAGATCGTTCATTTTAGAAACAATATCTTTAGATTCGATAAGTTTTGCTGCACGTTCCAGTAAGCGCGAGTGTAGGTAAAAAACATCTCCGGGGAAGGCCTCACGTCCCGGGGGCCGCCTTAACAAAAGAGATACTTCCCTGTATGAAACAGCCTGTTTTGATAAGTCGTCAAAAACAATAAGAGCATGGCGGCCGGTATCTCTGAAAAACTCTCCAATTGCCGTACCGGTAAATGGCGCATAAAACTGCATCGCTGCAGGATCGGAAGCAGTAGCCATAACAACTACAGTATAATCCATGGCGCCATGTTGCTCCAATGTTCGAACAATTTGTGCCACCGTACTACCCTTTTGGCCTATGGCTACATAAACGCAATAAACTGGTTCTCCCCTTTCGAAAAATACCCGCTGATTGATGATGGTATCAATGGCAATGGCTGTTTTTCCAGTTTGGCGGTCACCGATAATTAATTCCCTTTGTCCCCGTCCAATGGGAGTCATTGAATCAATGGCTTTTAATCCGGTTTGTAAAGGCTCTTTTACGGGCTGACGATAAATTACTTCCGGGGCTTTTCGTTCCAAAGGCATTTCATACAGTTCACCTCTGATTTCTCCTTTACCATCGATTGGCTCTCCAAGAGAGTTTACCACCCGACCGGCCATTCCATCGCCAACTCTTACTGATGCGATACGGCCGGTACGGCGAACTACGTCTCCTTCACGAACCAAATGGGAAGCACCAAAAAGTACAATCCCCACATTATCTTGCTCAAGGTTTAGAACCACACCCATGCATTTATCAAGCTCAACCAATTCATTTGATTTCACATTGGTTAAACCAAAAACACGTGCAATTCCGTCACCCACCTGGAGCACGGTACCTACTTCTTCGAGTTGCGAGGCAGCCTGAAATCCTTCTATCTGCTTTCGCAGAAGGGCTGAAACCTCTGAAGGTTTTATTTGTTCCATTAGCTGAACTTCAAATTAGTCAACAATTTCTTTTTCAAAGATCGCAGCTGACCTGATACACTGCCATCTACCATTCGTCCGTCTACCATTAGAATCAGTCCTCCTATGATATCTTCATTTACACGACACTCAAGCTCTGCCACACAGTCCATTTGTCGTCCAATTGTTTCATTGATTTCCCTGAACATGCTTTCAGGTATAGGAAGTGCTGTAATAACTGTTACTGTTTTTATTCCTTTATACAGACGGTACTGATTAATAAAATTTCTCAGTATATTCTCGAGCAGGGTTTCACGGTGATTTTGAATGATGATCTCAACAAATCGCAGGGTATATTCATGGATTTGTTTCCCAAAGATACTTTTAAAAACCTGAAATTTCTTACCTGGTTTAATTAAACTATTTTTGAGAAATATTGCCAGATCGGCTGACTCCTTTATCATGTTTTTTAAATATGAGCAATCGATATAAATGCTGTCCAATAACAAGGCATCCTCTTTTCCCAGAAGGAAAAGTGAATTTGCATATCTTGCTGATATTAAGCTAACATTCATGCTTCAGAACTCTATATTAAAAAACTACTATGAATCTCAATCCCGTATTAAAACTTATAACGAATACCGATTCTTAATTAAAATTGACGTGATCTAAATACTCACGAATCACACTTTGTTGTCTCTCTTCGCTAACAAGTTCCTGTTTAAGTATCTTTTCCGCTATTTCAAGAGATATAAGGCTTATTTGTTGCCGGATTTCAGATAATGACTCCTGACGTTCTCTTTCGATTAGCTCACGAGACTGCTGAATGATTTTTTCAGCCTCCCTTGTAGCCGATGCCTTCGCTTCATTGATGATTTCCTCCCGGGTTCCCCTGGTTTCACGCATCATTTTTTCTCGTTCCAGACGAGTTGATTCAATCATCTGTCTGCGAGTCTCCGAAAGTTTAGCAACCTCATCTTTTGCCTGGGCTGCATCCTTAAGAGAAAATTCGATGTATTCTTCCCGAACTTTCAAAGCACGCAAAATTGGCTTCCATGCGTATCTCCGCAAAAGAAACATTAAGATAAGAAACGACGTTGTTGTCCAGAAAATTAATCCGGGATCCGGTGTTAATAAACCCATGACAAATCTTTTTGGTTAAACTCTGCTAAACTTAACTTAACCATGCAACAACAATGGCGAAAAGGGTAGCTCCTTCTATTAAAGCGGCTACAACGATCATTGCAGTCTGAATTTTTGAACTAATTTCCGGTTGACGGGACATCGCCTCCATGGCAGATTGAGCAATGCGACTGATACCAAATGCCGCGGCAAAAATAATCAACGCGAGTCCGAATACAGTAGAATTAAAATGTTCCATGATAAAAAAGTTTAGTTTGTTTAATGTTCTTCGTTAACTGCCATCCCTATAAAAAGAGATGTTAATAATGTAAATATATATGCTTGCAATATAGCCACAAGAAATTCCAGTGAAATCATGATCAATGACAATAAAATTGTCATTGGTGCCACCGCAAACGACCGGATAATAAAAATCATGGCTGTTATAGCCAGAATGATGATATGACCGGCAGTTATATTGGCAAACAAACGGAGCATCAAACCAAATGGCTTGGTAAATATCCCGACAATCTCCACAGGTATCAGAAATATTTTCGCTATAAAAGGAACTCCGGGGGCAATGAGAAGATGTTTCCAATAATGCTTTGATCCAAAAACATTAATAGCGAGGAATGAAATTACAGCCAGAGTCATGGTAAATGAAATATTACCTGAAAGGTTGGCGCTTCCCGGGAAAAAGGGAATAAGACCAACCAAATTATTTATCCAGATAAAAAAGAACAATGTAAGCAAATAGGGGGTGAATTTATCCGCCTTTTCCTTATCGATTTGAGCTCTGATTATATCATCGCGAACAAATAAAATAATTGGTTCAACCAGTAACTGGATTCCCTTTGGTACAGCCAATCCTCCGCGCTTGCTATATCGTTTAGCGGCAGCACCAAATATCCAGAAAATAATAAGGCAACCAACAAAGAGGCTGAAAACATTCTTTGTAATGGAAAAACTTAATGGCTTCGAATTAGCTATTGTTCCGTTTTCGTTATAAAGTATTGTTCCGTCAGGGTCTGTATAATATATCTTTTCATGATACAACCTTAAAAAGGTGTCGCCAAACGGCACCACTGGATCAGGCTGCCTGAACGTCCATGACATGAAAAAATGAAGGCTTTTATTATGCCATAAAATAACTGGTAAAGGGAAATTGATATCAACTTTTTCGCCTTGAGCATTTGTGTATGATAGGATGTGAAAATCGTGTGCATCTTCAATGTGGTGCATAATCATGTAGGCAGGATCAAAAGGTTCATCCTCCTTATTTGATTCAGCTGCTTTGGTTTCCATGTAATGGAAACCAAAAATGAAAAGCACACAGATGGTTGATATCAGCTTCATTTAAAAAAATATCAAAAATTACAGAAAAACCTACCTGTCTTAACCGCTAACTTTTGGGAAACAACCACTTAATCTTCCAAAACGTATCAAATCCCAAAAAAGTAAGATAAGAAACTACACCGACTTTTGCCACTATACGATGATTTGTCTCTTCGGGTTCAAGAAAAATGAATAAAATGAGTAAAAGAATTATCTGACAGAAAAAAGTAATGCCTGTAAATCCCAGAGCGACCCATGATTTATTACTGTCAATCAAACGTTTAACAAACAGGGTAGAAATAACAAACAATAAAAACAATAAAACTGAAAAATAAACCCACTTTGTAAAAATATCAACTTCGAGATGTCGAAAAACAAATAATCCTGCAAAAAAAACAACTAAACTTAAGATTATTTCTTTTAAAATGATTGAACGCATAAATTTGACTGATTAGATTAAACCTGTTGCACATAAAATAAAAGTCGGTAAAGAATCAGTTGTTGGTCACAATCAAAGCCTTTACCGCTTTATAAATTTATGAAAAAAGCCAATAAGAAAAAATCTTATTGGCTATAATTATATCAAATATGATTTAGAATGTTCCAATTAACAGTTTATTGAACATAGGTATCTCCAGAAAAGACTCTCAGAGATTAAGCCATAAATAAGCTGCCTTTGCAACAAAGGCTATTTCTTTTCTTCCTTAGCAGGCGACGGATTAATGTTAGATCCTCCCATAGCGCAGGTTCCTGAGAATAATGCGCCGGGTTCAATTGAGAGTTTGCCTGATTTAATGTCACCATTGACTTTACAGGTTGCCTTTAACGAGAGAAGCTCTAATACAGACATTTTTCCATTAAGAGTTCCGGAAACTTCTGCGTTGTTACAGGAAATTTCACCTTTTACAAACCCATTATTCCCAATAACAACCTTTCCCTTTGAGTCAATATTGCCTTCAATATTTCCATCAATTCGGATGTCTCCATTGGTCTCAATATTTCCAACAATCTTTGTTCCTGGTCCAATCATATTGGGAAGTTTACTTTCAGTGTCGTAGCTTTTCATCTTCTTGCTCATTAAAAATAAGTGTTTAAAATATCTATTCACGAACAGCAATTTCTGCTCATTTTTCCCTCATGCAGGGTAAAGATAACAATTGTGAAATAAATACGGCCATTTATTGTCGGCTTAATGGTAAAATCTGTTTAAGCTTTGTTAATTGTTTATCCTTATTTACCTGACGCATATTGCGGGCAGTTTCAGTATAATAACGATGTTTCGAAATAAAATCAAACTGTTTCTTATTCCATTCCTGAATGCTCATACGACCATTATACCGATTCAATTCTTTAAAAAGATTTTCTGAGAGATTCAGAAAATCAGTTCTTCCGAGGTAATCTAAGTCTGCATCTTTCATTATTGACTCCAGTTTATTGGCTGGCTTTGTTTTGGGACGGGTCACGTTTATCAGCTGAATGATTTTTTCAATTTGGTCGGGATTATAATCAAACCGAGGAAGAATGTCATTACATAGTTCGATGCTGATCTGCTCGTGATTCTCATATGTTATCAGGAATCCTGTATCATGCATTAAAGCTGCAGTCTTCAGCAGTAATAATTCTTCTTCTGAAACACCCTCTCCCCTGCCAATGATCTCTACCTGTGTTACAACATCAATGGTATGTTTAACGTTATGATAACAAATATCAACTGGTAGTTCATTCTCGAGTCTTTCCAGTATCGCTTCTTCCAGATCAATAAAACGAATGTGCTGCAGTCTGACTTTAAAAAGTTCATTTGGTTGGTTTCGCTTATTTTCTTCCGCTAACTCAGGTACAATTCCTTTGACAAAATACATATCAATCTCTCCCTTATATTTTATTGGCATCTTCCCTCTGTATTCACAAACAAAAAAATCTTTTACCAACTGGTAAGTTACTCCTGTAACATTAATTTCACCGGCAATACCAGAAGATTCCATCCTACTGGCAATGTTGACGGTATCACCCCAAATATCGGGAGCTGTTTTGTTTCGACCTACCCGACCTGAAATCACCGGTCCTGTATGAATTCCGATTCTAAGCTCCCAAAAATCCTGATGTTCTAAAATTTTTTTTGACCTGAGACTCACCATATGGTTTTGAATCTCTAATGCCACAAGGATCATTCTCAGAGCATGTATCCGATTTTTCTCTGGGATACCTCCGGCCGCCATGTATGCGTCTCCTATGGTTTTAATCTTTTCAACTCCATGTTTTTCAACAATGGAGTCAAACTTTATAAAAAAATCATCCAGTTCATCAATGAGCAAATCAGGATTGAGATGCTCTACTATTTTTGTAAACCCCTGAATATCGGCAAATAAAACAGTAACGCTTTTGTATTTTACTGATTTAACTTTTGTTCCGTCTTTTGTATGTGCTACCGATTCGGAATCAAAACCGGTTCGGATTTGCATTGCCTTTTCCTTTACTTTTAACGCTTTTTCGACCCGAATATTGACTAAATACTCAATTTTTTTTTGTACTTGTCGACGAATGTATGTGTATAAAACATATGCAAATAAAAGGAACAAAAAAATCAGGGTCAAGTTTGAAATGTTAAAACTCAACATGGCCTTTAAAAAAGCCATATATGTAATTTCAGGAAAATCTATATAAAAGGTATCAATCATCGTAATTACATGTAAACAATAGCAACGATTTAGCTTGCAACAATAAAATCATAGTAAGTAGTTAGGCACATAAAAGACTATTTCAACACTCCCCAGAAATAACACGTAATACCTGGCAGTTAAAAAAATGACTTCTCACAAAAATTAAGTTTCTGTAAAAATAATAGCGACTAGAGCAATGCTTACCTATAAATTATTCCTTCAATAAAGTTCAGGATAAACATGCCTTACATTGTAAATATAACAAGAAACTGATTAAATTCACATTAAAATTGACAAAGCTACATTTCTTTGTTGTAAACAGCCCAAATAGATCATACTGTCAATATAGTAACATTGAAAAATTATGATGAAACGAGCTTTGTTGCTAAAAATTCATGATGAAATTTGAACTTTTTATCAAAATCGGGCAACCGAATTAAAAAATGTACGTAACCAACAGTACAACATTTCTGAAAGATACGGACTTTAGCTGATGTTATATAAATGCTGGAAACAGAACCAATAGATCGTTAGACTTTTCCCGAGACATTCGGGACTAGATCTTAGATGCAAGTAAGTTTTTTATTATCAGCTGATTGAACAGCACGACTGTAAATTCATAAACGCTTGATATTCTAGTATATATAAAAAAGATTAGCGAACTATTAAAAAAAATACATATCTAAAAATGCTATGCATTTCTATGATAATATCTGTCAGGTAAATATTCGTAAATAAAATAATTTAATTAAAAAGTGTTTTAAATATTATCAAATGTGCTATATTTATTTCGCAAAAAATAACCTCTGAACTAAATTATCATATGGAAACCCTTAATCATAGCATCATAGTACCGTACGATTTCACGGAAGTCGCTATGAATGCTGTTGCACATGCAGTTATACTATCTAAACAATTGGATACCGGTATCACACTTTTGCACATTGTAAAAAAAGATACCGAGATAAAAGAAATGGAGCAGCAACTTGCAAGTGATGCTCTTCGGATAAACGAGCTGCATAATATCAAGCCAAATACGCTTGTAAGAGAAGGTTCTATTTTTAAAACAATAAACCAGGTTGCTCATGAACTTGATGCTACACTTATTGTTATGGGAACCCATGGCATGAAAGGGCTTCAAAAGCTCACCGGCTCCTGGGCATTAAAGGTTATTGTTGGCTCAAAAATACCATTCCTTGTAATTCAGGACGCACCAAAACTAAGCGAAGATCAACTTAAACTGGTTTTTCCTGTTGATTTCAAATCTGAAAATAAAGAAAAACTGAAGTGGGTTCAATTTATGAATAAGCATTTTCCAGCAAAAACATTGCTTTTTTCATCAACATCCAAGGAAGGTGTAGTTGAACCAAGAACCAAAGCAAACCTGGTTTTCTGTAAATCATTCTTAGAGGAAAAAAAGATTGATTACGAGTTGGTTCTATCAAAAAATGCAGCTTCATTCAGTCAGGAAACCATCGATTTTGCCAAAAGCAGAAATGCTGACATCATTATTATCATGACTACCAGAGATATTGCATTCCATGATTATGTTTTAGGCGCACAGGAGCAATATATGATAGCTAATTCCGCGAAAATTCCTGTTATGGTTATTAACCCCAGAACAGACCTAATGAAATATGGGTACGGAAATTTCGGATGAAAATAAAAACCAAATTAAAAAAGCCCTCTCTGAAATCATTTTATCAGGAAGGGCTTTTTTTCGTCTCGTTAGCAAGATAATAAACAATAATTAATCAACTATTGACGTTAATATTTTCTATATACCTTAAACACATGCAATTCATCTTCGCCACTCATAATCAACACAAATTAACAGAAATATCCCAATTGCTATGTAATAAGATTGACCTTCTAAGTTTAAATGATGTTGGTCACACTTCTGAAATTGAGGAATACGGTAAAGATTTACTTGAAAATGCCTTAATTAAAGCAAGAACAATTTATAACCTTTACGGCAAAAACACTTTTGCAGATGATACCGGACTAGAAATTGATGCGCTAGACGGTCAACCAGGAGTATATTCGGCAAGATTTGCAGGCGAAGAAAAAGATGCAAATGCCAACATGAACAAAGTTCTGAAATTAATGCATAATATTGAAAACAGAAAGGCACGATTCAGAACCATCATTGCGCTCATTGTGGATGGCAATGAACATATATTTGAAGGGATTGTAAATGGAACAGTTTTACGAGAACCCAAAGGGAATAAAGGTTTTGGATATGATCCCATTTTTCAACCAGACGATAAATTGATTTCATTTGCAGAAATGGATGCAGAAGAAAAGAACAGGATCAGCCACAGAGGGAAAGCCATTGAAAAACTCACAGAGTTTTTCAATAACATGTAATGAGTTCAATATTTCAATGCGAAGCTATAAATCATTAAATTTGGCGTAATAAAAAAATACTTGATGTATCTGCCTCCCAACCCTTCAAAAACAAAAAAATTAAGAATGAACAGGTTCATAATAATATTCTTTCTGCTCCTAACTAATAACTTAGTGGCCAGTGATAACAATCAACTGCGCATAGGAGAATGGCGAACACATTTCGCATACAATAATAGTCATCATGTTATATCAACTCCAAACCAAATAATTGGTGCAACCTCTCTGGGCTTAATTGTTATTGAAAAATCTGATTTTTCAGTGAATACATTAAACAGAGTAAATGGACTATCAGATTATGGTATTTCAGCACTATACTATTACACTGAAAGAAATTTGATTTTAGTTGGTTACGAAAATGGAAACATTGATATTATTGCCAACAATAATGTCATAAACATTAACGACCTAAGGCTAAAGGTAATGGATGGCAACAAAGCCATCAATCATTTTATTGCTGATGGGAATAGACTTTATTGTGCCACAAATTTCGGCATTTTGGTCATCAATCTAAACAGGTATGAAATCGAATCGACCTACTATATTGGTGATAATGCTTCCAATATTCAGGTGAATCAAATTGCTATTGATCAGGAATATTTATATGCTGCCACAGCGGAAGGAATTCGAAGGGCGCGACTGGATGCACCGGATATACACATTTACACATCCTGGGAGGTATATTATTCGTCTTCAGCCACATACTCAGCAATAGCCAATCATGCCGGTAGAATATTTGCTGCAAGAGGGAATAAGGGAGAGACCGTTAGCATCGAGTATTTTGAAAATAATCAGACTCATACTCTGACATCTGCTTCGAATTTTCAAAACATCAAATCTACTCCAAATGGCCTTTTGGTAATTAACTCAGGTAATATAAGACTATACAACAACGAATTACAATCCAATCTCAATATTTCAGAGCTAACTATAGGCGGGTCACAAATAACACCACAATTCAGAGATGCAGTAATTGTTGGGACAAACGAAATATGGATATCAGATAACAATAATGGTCTGGTTGCAAGACCACTGAGCGAAGCCGTTTGGTCAAATTTTCTGCCACAAGGACCACTTACAAACAGAGCACACAGAATTAAAATGGCTGCAGAAAATCTCTGGGTGGTTCCTGGTGGACTAACTGCATTTTGGAATAATACCAATACTCCGGCATCAGCATCCATATATACCCCTAATGGGTGGACCTACATGAGCCGAGACAATACTCCTTCTTTTAACACCAGAAGAGACCTATTGACAATTACCCCCAAACCCGGTAATCCAAACCACTTATTTCTAAGTTCTTGGGGAGATGGTATATTTGAAGTGGAAAAGGAAAATAACCATTTTGTGGTAAAGAACAGGTTTGGTTCTTCGGAAAATGGAATGGCAAGTGCAATTCCTGGCAACGAAAGGTTCGTGAGGATTGCAGCTACAGCTATTGATAGAAATAACGTACTATGGGCAACAAATAGTGAAGTTGAAAATGGATTAATAGCATATTTTCCTGAAACAGACTCCTGGATGCGATACAATTATGAGACACTTGCGATGAATCAGGGAATGGCTCCAATGATTGCGACATCATGGGGACACAAATGGTTAAGTGTTTTTAGAGGCAGATCAAAAGGAATCTTTGTTTGGGATGATAATAATACCCCACTAAATCAAAGTGATGATCGTTACAGGGGAGCCATACGTCCATCTGCAGAAAACGACAGACGAAATGCAGGTCAGCTATTACTTTGGGATCAAAACGGAGAAGTCATTACAGATGCAATCTTTGATATTGCTGAAGATCAAAATGGCCACATATGGCTTGGGACTGATAAAGGGGTCGTAGTTCAATACCAGCCATTTTCCATATTCAATATTGAAAAACCCGTATTTACAAGAATATTAGTACCAAGACGAGATGGAACAAATAATGCTGATTTTCTTCTGGGTGATAAAATTGTAAGCGTGATTAAAGTGGATGGCGGTAATCGAAAATGGCTGGGAACCCAAGGTTCAGGAATTTTCCTTGTCTCACCTGATGGCAGCAGACAAATACATGCCTTCAATACAACTAACAGTCCTTTGCCATCTGATTATATCAACGATATTACCATAAACGAAAAAACTGGTGAGGTTTACATCGCTACCGGGGAAGGCATTGTTTCATTCAGAGGAACGGCCACAGGAGGAAGCTCAAATTATTCTAACATTTATGCATTCCCAAATCCCGTTAGGCCTGAATTTACCGGAGATATTACGATAACCGGACTGATGGCTCGAAGCAATATAAAAATTACAGATGTATCCGGCAAACTGGTTTTTGAAACGGTTTCTGTTGGAGGACAAGCATTCTGGAATGGAAGAAACCTTTGGGGGGAGCAGGTAAAATCAGGAGTATACCTGATTTTTGTTGCCTCCGAAGATGGAAGCCAATCAGGTGTCACGAAAGTTGCAATCATTAGATAAATTAAAATTTGATTATATGCTGAAAAAATACATTGCAATTACGTCTGTATTAGCATTAATAACAGTAATTGTGCTGGCATTTTTATATTTGCATAAATACCAACAATTTACAAACAACAGCCCAATACATGCAGTTCCGGTTGATGCAGCCATCATACTGCAAATCAATAATCCTCAACAATTAAAAAGAAACATTACAAGAAGCAACAGCTTCCTTAATGAATTAACCCCATTTGAAAGCTACAGGTATATCAAGAACATCATCAATTTTACAGATTCCTCTGAGATAATTACCAACTCTGTTCTTAATGATTACCTCAGCAGAACATTTATTCTGTCCATACACACTTTAAGCGATGACGCATCTACAGGTTGGCTAATCAACGCCCCGATAAAATCAAGAGCTGAACTAACCGAAATCAACCGGCTTATTTCATCAAGAAATTTAGTAAAAACCAACGAAAGCCATAAAGGATCACGATACTTTCATATTCTTAACAAAGACCATATCCCGATTTCCATTTATGCTTCTGTAAACAATGGATATCTAACACTTTCAGGATCAAAGGAACTCATCGAAAAATCAATTTCTCAGGTTCAATCCGGTAATTCTTTATTAGACAACCCGCAGTTCAGTCGCATTCAAAAAACTTCTTTAACATCAAATATTGCAAGTTGTTACATCAATTTTAAAACCCTTCCTGGCATAACTTCACAACTGTTCTCGGCACCAGCTCTAGAGCATTTTTCAGGTTGGAGTGAACTAAATATGGATATTCGAACCGATGCCATATATTTAAACGGATTCTCATTTGGGGATGAACCGGGTCATTTCACCAAATTATTCAGAGGAGTTGAGCCGGGAAAGTCTGAGATTGCTAATGTTTTGCCCGGAACAACGCGGTTTTTAACAAGCTATAATTTTAAATCGAAAGGACGATTTAAAGAGAATTTGATTGAATTTATTAGTAATCAACATACATCTGATAACTACGAAAGAAAAAATGCCGGTTTCAAAACCAGAAACAGGGATAGTTTTGAAGAACTGTTTTTTTCCTTTATAATGAATGAAGCAGCTTATATTCTTTCCGATCCGGATTTAAACAACAACTATTCGTCGTTTTTGGTGTTCAATACAACTGGACAGGTAAATGCCATGCAGGCACTGCGTGCACTCATGATCAATAGTGGCATGGATCCTGAGAAGCACCGGGAGATCATCCTGGATGATCAAACACGTTTTCAGGTGTATGAAACACCTGAAAAAGATATTATAAAAGATTTCTGGGGTCATTTTTTTCCTGATGTTCCAGCAAATTATTTCACCTTTTACAGAAATTACCTGATTTTTGGAGAATCAAGTGAATGCATCTCCCGTTTTCTCTACTCAAACATCCTGAATAAAACACTCTCAACACATCCATATTATTCGCCATTTACAGAAAGTTTTTCATACCAGGAGAATTTTTTCCTTTTTGCTGAGGTTCCCCATATCTTTAAAATGGCCGAAAGCCATTTTAACCGATCTGTAATTAATCCTACGCGTGAACAAACACAGGCACTTGAAAACTTCTATGGCCTGGGAATACAGCTATCATCGGCGAATGATCTTATTTACACATCGGTACATGGAAATTATGCTCCCCACAGGGATAAGGAGCCCAGAACAATTTGGCAAAGCAGGCTTGATTCAACCATCATCGGGAAACCGGCTCTGGTTGACAATCACAACACTGGAGAGAAAGAAATTCTTGTTCAGGATGCACATTACAACCTTTACCTCATCAATAATTTGGGACGTGTGTTGTGGAAAAGACCCCTGGATGGACCCATTATGGGAGATGTGATTCAGATTGATTATTACAAAAATAACAAACTCCAATATCTGTTTAATACGCCCAACAGGCTATGGTTGCTTGACAGGAACGGCAACCATGTTGCACGTTACCCTGTTAACTTTCCATCGAAAGCAACTAACCCCATTGCGGTGTTTGATTATGACAACAATAAAGAGTACCGTATTTTTGTTGCTCTCGAAGATCAAAGGGTTTATCTATATGATAAAACCGGTAACAGAGTTCCCGGCTGGAGCATGCCAGCTACGGAGGGAACTGTTTCAACACCTGTGCAGTATTTCAGAAATCTGGGACGCGATTACATTGTTTTCAGTGATCAATTCCGTAATTATATACTTGACAGAAGAGGTGACAACAGGGTAACCCCTTCTGCTAATTTTATCCGCAATTCCGGCTCACCATTTTATCTGGAGAGAGAGAACTCCAACAGGGCAGCATTAGTTACCACCACCATAAACGGAGAGCTTGCTAAAATAGCTTTACCGTCGGGAAATACGACTCTGGAAACACTTTTTGAGTCCCCGGGAAGTCATCATTTTACCCTTCTTTCGGCAAATTCGGCAAATCCAGAGTATTTATATGCCACAACCAACCAACTGATTGTTTTCAACCAATCAGGGAGTAAAGCAATGGAAGTGAACTTTGAAAATCTGATTCATCCACATGCTGATCTGTATAGATTTACTGCCACTGATATAAAATTTGGCGTGGTTGAACAAACTGGTGGGCATATTCATTTAATTAACCGGGACGGAACCCATTATCAGGGATTTCCTCTTCGTGGAATCAGCAGATTCAGCATAGGTTTTTTAAGGTCATCAGCTTATCGGTTTAACCTTATCACAGGCGGCGAACACAATTACCTGTATAATTACAGAGTAGAATAGCAAAATCGAATATTAATCATGGACAAGATAAAAATCGGAGTTTTAGGAGTATCAAACCACTTAATTAAAAGAATCGTTTTACCTCTGAGTAAAACAAAGTACAGTTGCATCTATGCCATTGCATCCCGAAAAATAGAACAAGCTCAGCAAGCTGCTAAAGACTTTAATATTCCGGTGGTTCACCAGAACTATCAAGAGCTTATCGATGATGCTGAGGTTGATGCTGTATATATCCCTCTGCCAAATCATTTACATGCCGAGTGGACTATAAAAGCAATTAAAGCAAAAAAACCTGTCCTTTGCGAAAAGCCCCTGTCCATGGATGCGAATGAAGCAATAATGCTTCATAACATATCTGAAGAATCCAAAATTCCCTTCATGGAGGCCTTCATGTACCGCTTTCATCCTATGTGGAAACACATTAAGGATGTTATAGCCACCAATCAAATTGGAGACATCAACCAGATTCACACTTCATTTTCATACAACAACCCTTCACCGGGTAATATCCGAAACATTGAAGAGTATGGAGGCGGAGCTTTAATGGATATTGGATGTTATGCTGTATCGGTTCCAAGATTTTTGCTGGGGAAAGAACCCATAAGGGTTCTTTCAATGGTAAAACGACATCCCGAATTTAAAACCGATATGCACACTTCGGGCATTCTAGAATTTGATGAATCTCGTGCATCTTACTATGTTTCAACGCTTTCTGAGCCTTTTCAAAAGGTAGATATAATTGGGACAGCAGGTACTATAACTATTCATTTGCCATTTAATACCTATGTTGATGTTCCGGCAGAAGTCTCCATCAACTCTTCCCTTGGCTCAAGAGTCGTAAAATTCCCTCCGTCAGATGCCTATGGGTTAATGTTTGATGCCTTTGCCGAAGCATTATTAAATAATCAACCCATGCCGGTAGAAACAATGGATGCCATAAACAATATGAAAGTGATTGATGCATTAAAAAAATCTGCAAAATCAAATAATTGGACGCAAGTTTGATCTACAAATTGAAAAGGTGGTCAACGCATTAGGCAACCATCATCAATAAAAACAGGTCGTTCCTGTAAAAAAAACAATGTGCACTCCAAGTTGTAATATCTTTACTTAAGAAATCTTATTTTCCTGATTTTTGCAGATGATGAATTAAAAGTATGAGATACTGCCTTTACATATTTCTATTTGCTGTTGTAATCAGTTGTTCCCGTTCGGGACAACTGGATGTTATTACTTTCAATTCCGGCAGTTCAATTGTCTCAGATTCTGTAAACACGTGGGAGAATCGCTTACCAATCATACAGCAATATTTCAAAAATCAAAACCCTGACATCATCGGAATGCAACAAGTTAATATCAAACGATTAAGAAGCTTGTCTACCATACTTCCTGCATATAGTTATATTATATCGCAGGATATAGATGAAGCAGATGCAGATCAACTCAACCCTATATTCTATAAAACAGATAAATTCAGAGTTCTATCAAAATCAAGGTTTTACATATCCGGCGAAGGTGTAATAACCCAAAAAGATTTAGTTACTTGTAATCAAATTCATCTGATAAACTGGACAAAACTGGAGAACATTGAATCAGGACACATTTTTTTTGTATTTAACGTACATTTTTGTAAGAATAACGAGGATGAGGATATCATCAGCAGCGCTCTGTTTTTAAAGAGAATACGAGAGTTGGCAGGAAATGCACCGGTGATCGTTACAGGATCGTTTCACATGAATGAAGCATCCAGAACATACAGGATTATGCGATCAAACTGGGATAGGTTTCTGTCAATTGAGAACAGTTCAGAACTTGCTAAGTCAGGAAAGAATCGGATATATCCCACTTATAACGCTTATGGTAAAGAAGAATTTCATGCAATGAGTGACTATATTTTTGTAAACAGCTATTTTGACGTAAGAAGAATTGAAACACACCGGGTAAAAAATCAGAATGTTTATATCTCTGATTACTATCCGGTATCAGTAAATCTGAAATTTTTATTTAATCGTAGGATGCGCCAGGGAAATATTACAGAACTTCCGTGGCGAAATCAATAGCTTAAACTGACACGATAGCCGTTATGCCTTCTTATATTGAGTACCTGTTCATCTTCAAAAAGCAAATACTGTCCCCTTATTCCGCTTAAGGTACCACTAAAACTCCGTTCTTTATCGAAGGTAACTGTGACAGGTTTAATCGGATATTTCTGCACCGGATATTTCAATGAATAGATTGAATCATCTTCGTCAACAAACTGCTGCATACCTGAACTTAATAATTCTATGGCTTCTTTTCTGAATTTAAGTAAATCAAGAGCTTCATCAACGGTGCCCGAAACCATTTTTTTCCATAATGTTTTATCGGTAAAATGCTTTGAGAGGTGCATCTCAACCAGACCTGCCATATGTCGGTTTGGAGTTTTACAAATCTTTATGGCTGCCGATGCGCCCTGGTCAATCCACCGAACAGGAATTTGCGATTGACGGGTTACGCCAACTTTTATCTCTCCGGTATTTGCCAGATATACATAATGAGGCTGTAAACAATGCATTTGTGCCCAATCCGCATCTCTTGAAACTCCCACATGAGCTTTGCACAATGCCGGCCTTAACACACACTCGCTGGCTTCCGGAGCTGTTTGCATACAGTTAAAGCAGAAACCCTGTGCAAAAGATTTTCGTGTGGTTTTACCACAAGATATGCAATTGATCTGGCCGCTGAATTCGAAATTCAGCTTCTGACCAATCAAATCACTCATCGGCACCTCATCGGCACTGAGTTTCAAAACATATGTAACAGAGCCGTCAGCAGAAACGGTTCCTCTCATTTTTGACAGATTTCCTTCAAATACTGGCATTAAATTAGCTCTCTATTGAATTTTGGCCTGACTGGCTTTTACAATTTTAAATAATTTATCTGACCGACGTATCTTATCATCCACCGGCATTGAAAATAGATCGCCCTTTTTAACCTCATTAACAGGTTTAAGGTCAACTCTCAGTTCTTTTACCTTCATCTCAAGAACACCGGTAGTTGGCCCGGTAATTAAAATCTCGTCGTCAACATTAAGGCTCTGGGTTTCAAGGCGAAACTCCCCTACCCCGATTTTTGGAAAATAGTTGGTTCCCTTTCCCACGTATATTTTACGTTTGGTGGCCATCGATCCGTAATTGGCACTCCACTCTCCCAATTTCTGTCCCTGGTAGTATCCATCCCAAAACCCACGATTAAAAACCGATGAGAGACGTTCATCCCAACCTGCAATGAACTCCGATGTAAAATACCCTCCTGCAATGGCCTCTAACGCCTCGTTATAGCAAGCGGAAACACTTTTTACATATTCAGGCCCCCTGGCTCGTCCTTCTATTTTGAAAATTCGCACTCCAGAATCTACCAACTTGTTTAAAAAGTGTATAGTTTTTAAATCTTTAGGCGACATAATATATTGATTATCCACCTCCAGCTCGTCGCCCGATTCTTTGTCGGTAACAACATATCCCCTGCGGCACGACTGCAAACAAGCGCCCCGGTTTGCCGAATAGTTGTATTGATGTAAGCTGAGATAACACTTCCCCGATACTGCCATACACAACGCTCCGTGAGCAAACATTTCGATACGCACCAAATCCCCGCCAGGGCCACGAATATCTTCTTCAACAATGGCTTCATGAATTTTCTTAACCTGATCCATGTTTAATTCACGAGCCAGAACTACAACATCTGCGTATTTGCTATAAAACCTAAGTGTTTCAATATTAGAGATATTTACCTGCGTACTTATATGAATAGGAATCCCTTTTTGTGAGGCATAGTGAATGGCTGCCTGGTCAGAAACAATCACCGCTGAGATACCGCTTTCCTTTGCTACATCCACCATTTTCCGCATCTCCTCCAGATCTTCATCATACAACACAATGTTCAGAGTTAGATAGGATTTTAACCCGTTTTCTTTGCAAATTGAAGCTATTTCTTTTAAATCCCCCGCACTGAAATTGGATGACGAACGTGACCGCATATTCAGATTACCTGCACCAAAGTAGACCGAATCTGCCCCTCCTTGAATAGCTGCCTTTAATGATTCAAATGAACCCGCGGGAGCCATCACCTCAAAATCTTTTCTGGTCATTTGTTATCTGTTTAAATGATCAAGCGATAAAACCTGAAGGTAAGCCTTGCCTTTTAAACTGTCAATCGCAGTAGCTTCTCCTTCAAAAACTATATATCGACCTGCATTATTATCGTAAACTTTGTACAGGTCAGGTGTAATGAGTCCAAATGCATCGGGATAGGTAAAAAATGCAAACTCCTCAACCTCTTCGGCAAGCAGATTCTTGCTGAACGGAAATTCGCTGTCATCCAAGCGAAGCTGATTTAACAACGTAGATACCATATCTGTCTGGCTGCCGATGGTTGAAATTACTGTATCCTTTACAGCCAAAGCACCACCTGTCCATAACATAGGAATATGATACCTCTCAATCATCTGTGAAGTGGCTCTGGCCGGTCCCGGTACGCCATGATCTGCAATCAGTATAAATAAAGTATTATCCCACAACCCCTTTGATTTAACACTCCTAAAAAAATCTCCCAAACACTGATCGGTATAAAACACCGAATTCAAATAGGGATCATCATAAACCCTATCCATTGGGACATCAAATGGTTCATGACTGCTAAGTGTAAAGTAAAACTGAAAATAAGGCGATTGAGCTATCGACATCTCCTCAATTAATCGTTCAAAAGTATATTCATCGTGAACGCCCCATTTTTGTCCGTGAGTTGAGCGCGGAAAATCGTTGATGGTAATTACTTTTTCAAAACCCGACAATGTGACAAAAGAATTCATTCCCTTAAAACCGATATCGCCGCCGTACATGTATGTAAGATCATAAAAACCTCCCTCTTTTAACTTATTGGGCAGAAATCTAAGCGATTGCGATTTGGCAGGATATTGCATAATGGAATACGCAGGCATCACCTGGTAACCCGCTAACGCGGCTACCAGTCCCTTGTCTGACCTGTCGGAGGCCGCATAAATATTATTAAAAAGAACCCCTTCGGGAACGAGTGAATCGAAGTTTGGCGTAACAGCCTCTCCTCCCATGCTACCAATAACCTGCGCGGAAAAACTTTCCAGCAAAATGACCACAACATTAGGTTGTGGTTGGTTAATTAGTATTTGCGTCTCTCCCGATTGATGCATCATTTTATTAAAAATCTTTTCAGCCTTTTCCTGATCCATAAACCGGTAATGGCGGGTTGTGGCATCCAGTCTTTTAAGGCTGTAAAAAAGATTCCAAAGTGGATTTATAGCAGAATGATTGGCAAACATGTGCTGCGAGAAATAAGCAACGCCTGTATTGATTGGAGCAACGCCAAAACTTCCTCTAATGGGAATAATCATTAATGCACCTGTGAAAAGCGTAATGAAAGCAGCCATTACCAGCGGTAATGGTTGCATTTTAGATACAGATTTTTCCTCTCCTGATTTCATCCATTTAATATAAATCAGGATTGTTCCCCAGCTTGCAACTATCAATAAAACAAAAAACAAAATAACCTCCCACCATTGTAACGATGCCAGAATAACCATGGGAGTAGCCAAGAATCCAAGCGCCTCACCATCCAGATGTCTGCCCCAGTAGGAATATAGATTTGTGTTGGCAAACATCAATGCCATAAAAACAGGAATAATAACATAGTGCAACCAATGCAAATGAGTAAATTCAAATCGTCTAATTATTGGTAAAGTAATCAATTGCATGACGCACGTTAACAGTAAAATGTAACCAGTAAAAGAGAGGTCAAGTCTTAAACCAACTGCGTATGAAGCCAGTAAAGAGCCAAAACCGGCATCCCCGGAATAACCCGAATTGAATATCATAAAAAGCAACCGGTGAAGCGCAAAAAACAGAATCCAAAAAAGAGCTACCTTGAAAATATACTTGAAAAATCTGGTCATATCACTCATTATTAATTCACAAATAGTTTACAAAAATAGCTAAATTTGTCAGTAATATAACTTATATCCAAAGGAACCAAATGCAAAACTCTACTAAGTTTGAAAACCCCGATGCCATAGATGCGGTAATTACGTGGGTTGATGGTCAGGATCCGAAACATAGCGAAAAACTTAACCGATATCTTACATCTATCGGACGGAGACCCCCATCAGCACATTCAACCAGATTTAACGAAGCCGGAGAATTTATTTATTGCATTGCTTCTATTTTGCGGTTTGCCCCCTGGATAAGGAAAATTTTTATCGTAACCGATGAACAGACCCCTGATTTTATGAGCTTAATTGAAAAAAGTTCATTTGCAAACAGGGTCCTCATCATCGACCATAAAGTGATATTCAAAGGATACGAAAGCAACCTTCCAACTTTTAACAGTCTTTCAATTGAGTCGCTTTTGTGGAGAATACCCGACCTATCCGAACGATATATCTATTTAAATGATGATTATCTCTTTATTAGACCGGTAAAAGCTGAATCGTTCTTTATTGATAACAAAATTGTTGTTAGAGGTAAATGGGAAACTCAACAATCAGAAAGATGGTATAATTCATTATACCATCTGGTAAAAAAAGAGAAAAACAGAGTAAAAAACAGAATTGCTCAAGCTCTTAGTGCAAAAATAACCGGATATTCAAAAAAATATTTCCGTGTTCCACATAACCCACATCCGCAATTTAAATCTCTGCAATCTGATTTTTTCTCAAATAATGAAGATTTGCTCACTAGCAATATAAAGTATCCCTTAAGATCAGAAGAACAATATGTTCCAACAGCTCTTACAAATCATTTAGCATTTAAAAACAAACGAGCAATAATAGATAACAGGTATAAAACCATCAGGCTTAAGCTTAATAAATTAACTTACCGGCATTTGAAAATCAAACTTTTCTTTGCAGATCGTGATAAAAACACAGCATTTACCTGCCTACAAAGCTTGGACATGGCAAACGATAAAGTTAAACAGGAAACCTTGCATTGGTTGGAGAGAAGAATTGGGAGTTTAGAGTCCGTTATGGGGGAAATTAGCAATAATTATTGACGCAAATCAGAATAAATCTATACTTTTGCTATACTAACAAATCTAAAATCCTTGAGATAATGAATAATGTAATTTGTATTAAATGGGGGACAAAATTTGGTCCCGAATACATCAACAGACTCTATTCCATGGTTAAACGCAATTTAACTTTGGATTTTAGATTCGTATGCTTAACCGATGATGGCAATGGTATCGATCCGGAAATTGAGGTAAAGGATATTCCACAAACCGGAATCAGCGACTTTGATGAGAGAAAACCATGGGTATTTGGACATGGGTGGCTAAAAGTGGCCAGTTTTGTTGAAAAACTGCACGACCTGGAAGGTCCAACACTGTTTTTAGATCTTGATGTAGTGATTGTAGATAACATTGATTGTTTGTTCCAAGAAGAAGGAGAGTTCCTGGTAATCAAGGAGTGGGATAAAAAAGATGTAACAGGAAACACTTCTGTTTACCGTTTCAATGCCGGAACACACTCAGATGCTCTTGAGTATCTTAACAATAATATGAAAAAAGTTCTCTCATCGGTCAGAAACGAACAGGAATTTATTACAGGATATATGGCATCTCAAGGCAAAATCAAATATTGGCCGGCCGAGTGGTGCGTAAGTTTTAAAAGACATTGTCTGCCAAAACCACTGGGTTGGTTTGGAACAGCTCAAATCCCTGAAAACTCAAAAGTTATTGTCTTTCACGGAAAACCCAATCCGCCGGAAGCCATCAAAGGAATCAGCGGAAAATGGTACCGAAGGGTAGCTCCTGTAAAATGGATAGAAGAATACTGGAAATAAAAAAATGATCAAAGATCCTATAGATGCGGTAATAACCTGGGTTGATGGAAAAGATCCTTTGCACAAGAAAAAATTAGCGGCCTGTTTAGGGCAGCTAAATATTCAAACAGAATCGGCTCACCCCACTCGGTTTAATGAAGTTGGAGAGTTTGAGTTCTGTATTGCTTCATTACTGCGTTTTGCTCCCTGGTTGCGGAAAATTTTTATAGTTACCGATAACCAAACTCCTTCATTTTGGGATCAGATTCAAAAATCAGATTTTGCAGATAAATTTGAACTGGTTGATCATCAGAAAATTTTTAAAGGTTACGAAGATGTTTTACCTACTTTTAACAGCAGATCTATATTTACCCTACTTTGGCGTATCCCGGAATTATCAGAACAATACATATATTTGGACGATGACTTTATTCTTTTAAATCCTCTATCTCCCGAAGATTTTTTTTTCGACCACAAAATGATGCTTCGCGGGAGATGGGAATTACAGCAAAAGTATACTATTACACGAAAACTTAAATGGCTAAAGTCGGGAAGTAAAATAATCCCCAGAGCCGGAAATCGTCGTGGTCAGGCTTTTGCCGCGGAAAAAGCGGGTTATAAAAGAAAATATTTTAGAGCACCACATACTCCTCACCCTCAACTGGTTTCACTTCAACAAAAATTTTACAGAAACAACCCCGAGGAAGTTTTAAATAACATAAAATATAAGTTCAGATCTGAACAACAGTTTGTGCCGACTGCTTTAACGACACATCTTGCCCTAAAAAATAATAAAACACAAGTTGTTGCCTCTAACTCAACCATGCGGTTGAAGATGGATAAAATATCCACCTTAAGACTCAAATTAAGTTTGTGGTTTGCTGATAAAAGCCAAAAGAAGTATCTATTTGGATGTTTTCAAAGTCTGGATATGGCGAGCCAAAAAAATAAGCAGATTCTTATAAACTGGCTTACAAACAGGATAGGCACCCTATCAAAAATTCTTGAATAAAGTATTATTCTCCCTCTTCTGCTTCCGAAGCGTGATCCATCAACACTGTCATTCGATTCTCTTTACACTCCACCACTCCCTTCCGGCACAGAAAGTGTCGCTCCACCCCATCCTTACCAATGATTCGTATGCGGCCTTGAGTAAGTGTTGATATGATCGGTCCGTGATCACGCAAAACGGTAAAGCGTCCAAGTTCACCCGGAACTTCCACCATTCCCACCGGCCCTTCGAAAAGGATTTTCTCCGGTGTTACAACTTCCAAGTAGAGATCGGTCATTTTCTTCGCGCTTCTTTTAAGAGTTTCTCACCTTTTTCGATGGCCTGTTCAATGGTTCCAACAAGATTAAAAGCAGCTTCGGGATATTTATCCAGTTCTCCGGAGAGAATCATTTTAAATCCTTTTATGGTCTCCTCAATAGGAACCAATTCCCCTTTCAAACCTGTAAATTGCTCTGCAACAAAAAACGGCTGCGATAAGAATCTTTGAACCCGTCGTGCTCTGTGTACCACAACCTTATCTTCCTCCGATAGTTCCTCCATTCCAAGAATGGCGATGATATCCTGTAATTCTTTGTATCTCTGCAAAATCTCCTTTACGTTTTGCGCAGTTCGGTAATGATCGTCACCAACGATATCAGGAGTTAGAATTCTTGATGTAGAATCCAAAGGATCAACTGCAGGATATATTCCAAGTTCAGCTATTTTTCGACTTAATACAGTGGTTGCATCCAAGTGTGTAAAAGTGGTTGCAGGAGCCGGGTCGGTAAGGTCATCGGCTGGTACATAAACTGCTTGAACCGAGGTAACAGAGCCATGTCTTGTGGAGGTAATTCGCTCCTGTAAGGCACCCATTTCGGAGGACAAGGTCGGTTGATATCCCACAGCAGATGGCATCCTTCCCAACAAAGCCGATACTTCAGAACCAGCCTGAGTAAAACGGAAAATATTATCAATGAAAAGCAGTACGTCACGACCCTCACCTTTTCCGTCTCCGTCTCTAAAACCTTCTGCAATGGTAAGCGCCGAGAGAGCTACGCGAGCACGTGCTCCGGGAGGCTCATTCATTTGTCCAAAAACCATGGAAACCTGGCTGTTTTTTAAGGCATCATGATCAACAAGATCGAGATCCCATCGACCTTCCAATACGCTTTGTTTAAACTTCTCTCCATAATCCACAATTCCAGATTCGATCATTTCACGCAGCAAATCATTTCCCTCACGGGTACGTTCACCAACACCTCCAAAAACTGAGAGTCCAGAATAACCTTTGGCTATGTTATTAATAAGCTCCTGAATGAGTACTGTTTTTCCAACACCAGCACCACCAAATAATCCAATCTTTCCCCCTTTTGAGTAAGGTTCAATCAAGTCGATGACCTTAATTCCGGTGAATAAAATTTCAGTTTCAGTGGACAAATCTTCAAATAAAGGAGCCTCTTTATGAATTGAAGAGAATTTGGTGGCTTCAACTTCGGGTAAACCATCAATGGCTCGCCCAACTACATTTAGCAATCTTCCTTTAACCTCATCTCCCAATGGCATTGTAATTGGGGTTCCACGTGAGACAACCTTCATGCCGCGCTGCAACCCATCGGTAGAATCCATAGCAATGCAACGAATGGTGTGTTCACCAATGTGCTGCTGACATTCGATTACGACCTTCTGGTCGTTATCGGCATAAATATCAAGGGCATCATCAATATTGGGGATTTCGTTTGATTCTATATCAAACGCTACATCCACTACCGGACCTATTATCTGAAGAACCTTTCCTGTAAGCTGTGCCATGCGATGAATAATTAATAATAAAAGATGAGGTATAAGTTACAAAATTATTCTGTTTCAAAACGGTTCTCCCCAAAAAACATTCGCAACTATAAATTCAATTAGCGCGAACGTTCCATTAATTGATGGGCAAATCCTGCCAGTTCCTGCTTAAGAGACTGATCACCTTTTATATTGGATAAAAAATCCAACGATTTTTTATAGTGTTCATCCATCAGCTTTTTGGCATTAGTAGAAACGTTTGCTTCCTCATAAAGGTTACGAACAGCTGATACTTTTTCCTCCCGGTTAAACTCTTTTTTATTCAACCATTTGTATAATTCTTTTAAAGATGCACCTTTAAGTTGGTTTTGTGCATTGATAAGAAGGAATGTTTTTTTGTTGGAAGTGATGTCTCCCCCAATTACCTTTCCAAATGTTTGGCTGTCGCCAAACACATCCAACCAATCGTCCTGCAATTGAAATGATATTCCCAAATGAATCCCATATTTATATAAAAGATCGGCATCAACCGGATCGGCACCTCCTACCATTGCGCCAGTTTTTAAACTGGTACCCAATAAAACAGCCGTCTTTAGCCTGATCATCTCTATATACTCTTCTTCGGTAACATCTTTCCGTGTTTCAAACTCCATATCGTATTGCTGTCCTTCACAAACTTCCATGGCGGTAGCACTAAAAATGTCAAGAACAGGTTTCAAAACCTGTTCCGGAGTTTGAAGCATTAACTGATATGCTCTTATAAGCATAGCATCGCCGGACAAAATGGCTGTATTGGCATTCCATTTTTCATGAACGGTTGGATGGTTTCGACGCATGGCCGATCCATCCATAAAATCATCATGCAATAGAGTAAAGTTATGAAAAACCTCAAGACCTATGGCTGGCGAAATGCATTGGTTTATTCTGGATTCATCGAATAAAGCACAACCGGCAAGACACAAGGCAGGGCGAATGCGCTTACCGCCTAATGACAAAATGTATGATACAGGTGCATACAATCCTGATGGTTCCTTATCAGTTATTAAATATTGTATGGCTCTTTCCGATTGTTCGATAAATTCAGTTATTCTGGTCATTATTCCTAATTTTTGCGGTTTTTTAAAACATCAGAATTTTCGGAAAAATTCTATATTGGATCTTATACTAAAAGTAAATACTGCAAAATAAAAAAAATACAAGCCAATTACTATCTCGCAGGTTCATTTTAGTCATCAACTTGCTCTTTTTGATTCCTTCTTTCTATTACCAGATCATCTATTTCAATATCTTCATCCTCGTTATAAATAGCAAGTAGGGGCTCTTTAAAGGATTCATTCGTAATGAACTTTTCAAGAGTAAGCAAAATGGATGGCAATAAAATCAGATTGGCAAACAAAGCAATGAGTAACGTAAAGGCGACAAGCAAACCAAGTGCAACTGTACCACCAAATTCTGACAAGCTGAATACCCCAAAACCGAAAAATAATATTATTGATGTGTAGATCATACTTAAGCCGGTTTCCTTTGTTGCTATAACAACAGCAGCTCTTATACTCCAGTTGGTTTCACTCAACTCCTGCCGGTATTTTGCCAAAAAGTGGATGGTATCATCCACTGAAATTCCAAATGCAATGCTAAAAACCAGAATGGTTGAAGGCTTAATGGGAATTCCGAAATAGCCCATCAAAGCCGCAGTCATAAGCAGCGGAATGATATTTGGGATCAGTGAAACCAAAACCATCCTCTTTGAACTGAACATCCAGGCCATGAAAGTAGCAATCAACAAAACAGCAATTGAGAGACTGATGAACAAGTTTCTAACCAAGTAATTGGTCCCTTTGAAAAACACCACACTAGCACCCGTAATTAAACTTTCATACTCATCCGGCGGAAAAATTTCTTCGATGGTGCTTCTTACGTTTTGTTCCAGAGATTCCATCCTCGTTGTACCCACATCTTCCATTCTCAGGCTAATACGTGCCATTTGCCTGGCAGAATCTATAAATGAATACATCAACCCTGATCCCTCTCCATCGTCGCTATTTCGGGTTTGCATATGCGACAATATAAAGTTGCGATCCATAGCCGTGGGGATGGCATAATGAAATTCCGATCCGTTATAATATGCCTGTCTGGCAAACTTAATCAACTCTATATAAGATATAGGTCGCGATAACTCATCAATGGAATCCAAACGGCTTTGCAGTAAATCCATCCGTTCCATCGTTGACCTTTGCATAAGCGAATTGGGTCTTCGTGTATCAATCAGAATTTCTAAAGGCATTAATCCGTTGAAATGCTCCTCAAAAAACTTTAAATCTGAATATAATTGGTGCTCATGAGGAATATCATCCAGCATGTATCCAGTAGTCTGCATGCGGGAAATTCCATATCCTCCTACCATCAGCATGATTCCGGTAATAACAAATACCTTTGTACGATGATATAATGATACATGGAGGATTTTATTCACCACATTGGAAACCAAAGTCCGGTCAAGATGCTTGATATGTCGCTCTTTTGGATCGGCCAGAAAGCTGAATATAATGGGAATTAGAAGAAGTGATAATATAAATATCACAATGATATTTATGGCAGCAACAATTCCAAACTCTACGAGTATTCGGCTGCTGGTAAATACAAATGTGGCAAATCCGCTGGCTGTGGTTAAGTTGGTTAAAAAGGTAGCATTCCCTATTTTCCGGATCATCCGTTGCAAAGACTTGATTTTGTTACCATGGCTCCTAAACTCCTGATGATATTTATTCAGCATGAAAACAGAGTTTGGAATACCAATTACAATAATAAGTGGCGGAATCATTCCCGTAAGAATGGTCACCTTAAATCCCAGCATCCCTTGTATACCTAATGCCCAGACAACTGCCGTACCAACAATAAGCATACAAAAAATAACCACTTTAAAGGATTTAAAGAACAGGAATATAATAAGGGCTGTAATTACAAGGGTTAAAACAATGAACATATTAAGTTCATATTTCACCATCTCAGCAGTCTCAACACGTATAAAAGGTAATCCGGAATATTTTAGTGCTGTTCCATTATAATTATCATATCTCGCCCCGGCACTCTTAATTTCTTCAACCAATCTTACTCTTTCGGGGCTTTGCAAAACTTCAGTATCGAGCAATACCGCCATTAAATAAGTGTTGGTTTCTCTATTATAAAGGAGGCCATCATAAAATGGTAAACTTTCAAATATTAACCTTATCGAGTCTAGATCCTGCTGATATGCTATACCCGAGAAGAGAGGCTTAACGTCAAATCGACGTTCTGCGGCAACACGCTTAAGATTATAGCTGTTGGAAATAGAAAGAACTTCAGTAACGCCATCAATTTCTCTTAACTCATCAGTTAATTTTAACCAACGATTAAAATGGTTGATATCAAAAAACTGCTCATCCTGGACACCAAGAACTATAATGTTTCCCTCGTCACCAAACAATTCAGCAAAACGCTCATATTCAATATAGGCCGGATCATCTTCAGGAAGCAAAGGAGCATACTGATATGACATCTCGATTCGTTGAGACTGGTAAGCCATAAAAACAGTTATTGCGGCAATGATAAACAGGATAGGCAAGCGATTCTTAAGAATAGTTCTGGCAATGGTTACCCACATAAAATCAACAAAAAGTAGTTTTTAAACAAATCAACAAAAAATGATGCGAATTTAACGAAAAAATCAATGCCTCGATATAAAATTGCTATAGTTCCAACTTTGCATTTTATAAATAATAAGAATTATTTACATAGTTTTGGAATAATAATTGACAACCATATTATCTATCTGTTTTTCTACGCTTTAACACATCTTTACCTGATCTTAAAACACCCAAAATTCATGCCACTAATAACAAACTATCAAAAAATAGAAACCAAAAAAGAAGAACTTCGTAATATGACACAGGTAGAAAGAATATAAAGAACGGGTAATATGAAAAAGATTTATTTATTATTATTGCTGTTAACGCTTCCCATGTTTACGATGGTTGCACAGGAAGCTCGTTTTAAGGCAGTTTTTACGCTGAACTTCATCCGCTATATTGGATGGCCTGAGAGTTCACTGCAGGGAGATTTTGTCATTGGGGTGGTCAGAAATCGAGAGGTTGCTGATCATATACGAGAACAATCCGAAGGAAAAAAATTTGGCTTTCAGGATATTGTTGTACGTGAGTATCGCAGTATTGATGAGGTTGAAGGTTGCCAGGTAATATTTGTTTCAAATACGACCAACATCAGGGCAAACTCTGATTTGCTGATTGACAAGGCTCTTCAAGCCAACAGTTTGATTATTGCAGAAGCAGAAGGAGCGACAAACCATGGAGCAGCAATTAATTTTGTAATTCGGGATAATGCATTACGTTTTGAGTTACACAGAGCTAATGCTGCCAGAGTAGGACTGCAATTCAGCTCGCGCCTGGAGGGAATGGCAGCTGCCATAAATCTATAACAGACATAGGTTTTGATACAAAATATAAGGTATATATATATAAATCATCCCTTTATTGATAAACGGATAAAACGATTTTTCAATAAAGGGATTAAGCGTCTGATATAAAATTAGTAACTTGTCGGCGTTACTTTAATACCCTTATGTAAAATAGATTAATGATTTTATTTCTCATTGATCTTCAGTCATATTTTAATATTTATTACTTTTAATAATTCATTAAACAATGTGACGACTAATTATTGAACTCAACGTTCAATAATTATTAAAACAGAGTGATAGATAAACTTAAATAAATTAATCAGATGAAGATCAAACTAAACATTGGCCAAAAACTCCTTTATGGGTTTGGACTAATATTAGTCGTTGTGTTGCTGAATAGCATCTTAACCATCACCACACTCGTACGAAGCACAAATCTCAACAATCAGGTTACCGGGATTTATAGTCCTACAGTTCAACATTTAGGTGAACTTGACATGATGATAACCCAAAGTAAGATGCTAATCAGAAACTGGGTTTTTGTTGATAACCAACCAGGAACTCCGGATAAAATCAGGCTAGATAATCTTCACAGAGTACATTGGCCTGAACTTAAAGGAATCATTGAATCTATCACTGAAAGATGGAGAGACCAGGAAGATGTTGAAGAAATTCATGAAATTTTTCATTCTATTGATTCCATGCTTGCTATGCAAAGAGAAGTAATGGAAAGCCTTAATTCATTTGAAGCATACGAAGATGTAATGATATTCTTTCAGGCTGAAGACATGGTCATGGAAGGGCGAGGAATTATGAGACTTTCGGATGAAATAGCAGCTGATATTTTAGAACTTTCTAATAAATACAACCAGTTAAATGAAGAGGCGCTTGACGACATGAGAACTGCTTTTGCCACACTAACATGGGTGGTAATCATAATGGGATTGGTACTTGTGCTTGCAGCTCTTGCCATTGCATGGTTACTATACTCATCAATAGTTCAACCTCTTACAAAAGGTGTTGCATTTGCCAAAGCCATTGGAACAGGAGATTTAACTGCGAAAGTAGAAGTTGATCAGGAAGATGAAATTGGCATCCTTGCGAAAGAGCTAAGCAACATGGCCATAAACCTAAAAAACACAGTCCTGTCTATTAAAGAAAATGCTTCCAGTCTTGTATATTCAAGCGGCACTGTAAAAAGCAGTTCTTTACAACTCTCCAGAGGTTCAGCTGATCAGGCTGCTTCAGCAGAGGAGGTGTCAACCTCCATCGAAGAGATGGTTGCCAACATTGATCAGAATACAGATAATGCAATTCAAACTGAAAAAATCACTGTTGAAACGGCTAAAGACGTAAACGTTGCCAATGAATTAAGTTCAGAAGCTGCAAAAGCTATGAGCGCTATCTCAGAAAAAATATCAATGATCAGTGATATTGCCTTTCAAACCAATATTCTTGCATTAAATGCTGCCGTTGAGGCGGCCAGAGCGGGAGAACATGGTCGTGGTTTCTCCGTTGTAGCAGCAGAAGTAAGAAAACTTGCTGAAAGAAGTAAAACAGCTGCAGACGAAATTGTAACATTGGTAACTAAAGGTTTAAAGGTGTCACAGGAAGCTGGAGAAAAAGCACGAATGCTTGTTCCTGACATTGAGAAAACCACCCTTCTGATTAAGGAGATTGCAGCAGCAAGCATGGAACAAAAGACAGGGGCAGATCAGATAAATCAGGCCATGCAACAGTTGAACATGATTACACAGGAAAATGCCTCTAGTTCTGATGAGCTTACGCAAAGTTCTGAGCAACTGGCAGATCTTGCAGAAAACCTCCAAAAAGCCGTGAGCTATTTCAAAATTGGCCAGGAAAAAGAAGAGGAGATTATCAAGGAAGCAAAGCAAGAAGCTTCAATTGAAAATAAAATAAGTACAGAGAAAAAAGTTACAGATTCTACACAGAAAGACAAAGGTAAAGGGGTTCAGCATAAGCCGAACTTGTCTAATCTGGGAAAAGAATTTGACCTGGATAACTATGAGAAGTTCTAAACGTATCTATTTAACGACTTTTTTTATTAAATTGATCAGTTAAATAATATAATGAATCGAGCTCCTGTAATACAAGCTGTAGAAAACTATAGTATTTAAACATCGAAAACCGACTTAAACAGGTCAAAATTTATTTTGAATTGAGCACTGTTAACAAGTTGATGTGGTTTCATAAATAAAACGAAACAATATGACAGAAAATTTTAATGTTGACTTTAAAGAGAATAATGGACAATTGGATATTGCTCTAAGCGGCCAGTTAACCATCAATTCAATTAAAAAGATAACTGAGGATATTAAGAGCCACATCAAAAATCCAAAATCAGTTAGTGTCTCTGTTAAAGATGTAGACAACATTGATCTGACATTCATTCAGTTGCTTCAATCTATAAAAAACAGTGGCAAAAAAAACGGCTATGAGGTAAGCTTTTCGATGAAACTCCCTGAAGATTTAAGTGCATTACTTAAAAACGCAGGATTTAGTAATTATATAAATTAAAACAATTTAAAACTGCATACAATTATGGCAAAGACCGTACTTATCGTTGATGACTCCGAAAGTATCCGGGAAGTAGTTAACTTTACCCTTCAGAACGAAGGTTATGATGTTTTAGTTGGTGTAGATGGTGAAGATGCCCTAAAATTTCTTGACGGGCGACATATCGACATCATCATTACCGATTTACACATGCCTAATCTTGATGGCCTGGGACTGATCAGAAAAGTCAGAGAAATGGAAAATTACAAACATATTCCAATTCTTTTTCTAACCACTGAATCACAAGCAGCAAAAAAGATGGAAGCTAAGGAAGCCGGAGCTACCGGATGGATTATTAAACCATTCGTTCCAGCTAAACTTTTATCGGCAATATCAAGAGTTATTCGTTAAAAGAATCGCATGTTAACAGAAATTAAACAACAATTTTACAAGGAGACTCTGCAGGAGCTGAAAAACATCAGCTCTGATTTATCTGCTCAAGTTATTGATGCTGATAGAAAGTCCTTGCTTGTTGATAGAATCTTTTCTGTTTCGCATCAATTAAGTGGAACCGGCCCAATGTTGGGCTTTGATATGTCATCAAAAATATCACGTAAACTGGAAAAAACTTTCTACGAGATCCGATCCGGAGAAAAAGAAGTCAGCTTACAACTTTTATGGCAAACGAAAAGAACGATAGACTTCATGATCGACTGTATTACTGAGGAAAATCAAACCCAGGTGCCACAACAATAAGGATAAAATCATTTTAAGGCCAAATTGCATAATTCATGTTAGATAAGTTTAAAGCGAAATTTGTAGAGGAATCAATGGACAACCTCCAGGATTTGGAAGAATCTCTCTTCCTTCTTGAAAAAGACCTGGAAAACAAAGAGCTCATTGAAAGAATTTTCAGGGCGATGCACTCCCTGAAAGGAGGAGGAGCTATGTTTGGCTTTAACCACTTAAGTGACTTTACGCATCACCTGGAAACTATTTTCGATTGGGTTAGAAATAATAAACTTGCGGTTACATCTGATCTGATAACGCTGACTTTCTCAGCAATCGATCACATCAAAAATCTCATAAAAACTGGAGATTTAACCGATGAGCAAGAGTTAAAGGGGCACAATCAGTTTATTTTAAGGTTGCAGTCTGTTCTATCTGACTCAGCATCTACACTTTCTGTTCATAGTACAGTTGATTCGCAAAACATCAATGATGAAATAAGTGAGAGCAAAACATATCTGATTAATTTCATCCCTCAAGAGGAGTTGTTACAAAACGGAACCAACCCTCTTTATCTTCTGGATGACATACATGCTTTGGGTGAAGCTATATCCATTGCCTATACACACAAAGTTCCCTCGCTTGAATTAATTGATATTACTGCCAACTATTGTCTGTGGCAAATCCTACTGAATACATCCGAATCATTAAACGAAATTAAAGATGTATTCATTTTTGTTGAAGACGAGTGCGAACTTCAAATTGACCTGATTGCAGATTCCAATATTCTCCAAAAGCCGGAGTGTATTGAAATCATTAAAAAAGCAAGGAAAGGAAACAGTCTTCTTAAAATAGAAGATTTTCAATCTCTGAGCCAATTAAAGCCTTCATCACAAGAACTTGAATCCGGAGAAGAGAAAAAGAAAATTACCGCTATAAAGGAGCACAAGATTTCCAGCATTAGAGTAGCCTCTCACAAAATTGATGAGTTGGTTACACTAGTAAGCGAGTTGGTTACCATACAGGCTCAGCTAAGTCTGTATTCTGAGAGCAACGAAGATCCGGTAATCGTCAGCCTTTCTGAAAACATTCAAAAATTATCCCGTCAGCTTAGAGAAAATGCTTTTGACATTAGTCTGATACCGCTTCAGAGCGAACTTATGCGCTTTCAGAGATTGGTTAGGGACTTGTCTAAAGATCAGGGAAAAGATATTGACTTTGTAATTGAAGGTGGTGACCTGGAGTTGGACAAAAACATCATTGAACATCTTACCGATCCGCTACTTCACATTTTGCGTAATTCAATTGACCACGGTATTGAACTACCCGAGGAACGGATTTCTTCAGGAAAATCACCTAAAGGAACCATCCTTTTTAAAGCGTTCCACTCAGGAGCAAATGTTATTATTGAAGTATCAGACGACGGTAAGGGGATGGATCTTGAATATATTCGTCAGAAAGCCATCAGTAAAGAGATCGTTGATCAGAATGCTGTTTTGACTGATAAAGAGGTGCTTGATCTTCTTTTTGTCAGTGGGTTTAGTACAAAAGATGCTGTCTCAGATGTATCAGGACGTGGTGTGGGTATGGACGTTGTCCGAAGAAAAATTGCCAACATCCGAGGTGAGGTTTCAATTGACACCGAAAAAGGTAAAGGAACAACCATCACAATCAGACTGCCACTGACCCTATCCATCATCGATGGATTGTTGGTTAAAGTAGGTGCAAATCAATATGTTATTCCGATATCTGCCATAGATAAAATTCATGCACTGGATCCTTCCCAGTTAAAAAAATCATTTAACAATGTGGTTGTTCTTGACAAAGAACAAATCCCATACATCGACCTGAGAAAAGTTTTTAACGCACCAGAAGTAGAGCATGATGTAATACAAATGGTTATGATTAAAGCTGAGGATAGAATAACAGGAGTCATTGTTGATAGCGTTATTGGAGAATATCAGACAGTGGTAAAACCATTAGGCAGATACCTCAAAAAACAGGAAATACTTTCTGGAGCTACGATTATGGGAGACGGCACTCTGGCGATGGTAGTGGATACATCACGCCTGCTCATGGAAAGGAAGAGCAAAAAGGTTGCCGGTTAATATTAAACAAGAGGAGTAGATACCAATATGGAAGATGTGCAGGAAATAACACTATTATCATTTCAGATACAGGAGGATACCTTCGCTGTTAACGCCCTTAAGGTTGATCACATACTTGAGGTTCCGGAGAATATTACTCCGGTGCCTAATGCACCGGAATTTATTAAAGGAATTATAAATCTGCATGGAAATATAATTCCCGTAGCCGACATGAGAATTATTATGGGTAAGGAGGACATCACTTCCAACCAGGATAACTCAATTATTGTTATCAATCCTGCCAATAATCAGGACTCAAGGGTGGGAATTATGGTTGACATAGTTAAGGAAGTGATAGAAACCAAAAGTTCTGAACTGAAAGAAACAGTTTTGGATGGGAAAAAAGGACTCATTGAGTCTTTTGAAGGAACCCTATTAATTAACGATGAGTTTATTCATATCATCGATATGAATAACTTGGCAGAAATAATAGAAAAATAACCAGACAATATAAGTTTAGTATGTCATTAACAATAAATTCATATCTCACATTTCAGATTGCCGGTGAACTCTTTGGAATTAACGTGGCCAAGGTTCTTGAGATAAGGGAATATATGGAACCAAAAGCAATACCCCAGTCTTTGGAGTTTGTAAAAGGCGTTATTGAATATCAGCAGGAAGTAATCCCTGTTATTGATACCGGCCTAAAGTTTGGAATGGCTCCAGTCGAAATTCAGGCAGCAACTTGTATGATTATATTACAACTTGTGAGTGATGTTTTAGGAAAAACCTACAGGGTTGTTGTGCTTGTGGATGCAGTATCTGATGTTATTGAGTGTGAGGAGAGTGAAATGAAAACCATTTCTGATGACTATAAACCGGCATATATCAATGCAACCTTGACACGTGAGGATAAATTCATCTATGTTTTAAATGCCGATATGGTATTCAACCAAAAAGAGATCATTGCAATGACAGATATCTTAAAGGGAGTAAAAAATAAATAAGATACGGCTTAAAGCACGAATGACATCAATTAATCAAAATCCGAACGGGCTGGATTGTTTTAAGGCAGAATTATCAGAAAAAGATTTTCAGGTATTTAGCCAATATATATATTCAGAATACGGCATAAAAATGCCTCCCATTAAAAGGATCATGTTACAGGGGCGATTGCTTAAGCGCATTCGTGAACTGAAAATGAATTCGTATTCAGAGTATAAAGAGTATTTCTTTAGCAAGGATGGACAACAGAAAGAGTTACTTCATTTTTTAAATGTAGTAACAACCAATAAAACAGATTTTTTCAGAGAACCGGTTCATTTCATTTTTTTAAATGAAACCGTTCTTCAAGATTTTTCTAAGAATAACCCAACGCATCAACCATTAAAGATATGGAGCGCAGGGTGTTCAAGTGGCGAAGAACCTTATACGATTTCAATCGTATTAAATGAATATCAAAGACTTAACCCCTCATTTAAATTCGAAATACAGGGAACTGATATTTCAACACAAATGCTTGAAAAAGCAGCCAGAGGTATCTATCCGGCCAGTAAGGCCTTAACCATACCAATGGATATTAAAAAGAAATATTTCCTTAAAAGTAAGGATGTTAATAATCAAACAATTCGGGTGCATCCACATTTGCAAAAAAACATAAAGCTGGGTTATCTTAACCTGATGGATACATCCTATGGAGCACAAGATATGTTTGATGTAATTTTTTGCAGAAATGTACTGATATACTTTGATCGGCCAACCCAGGAAAAAGTAATCAATAAATTGTGTACACATCTGAAAAAAGATGGGCATTTTTTTATAGGACATTCTGAATCCCTTTCTGGGATGGATGTTCCGCTAAAACATATAAAACCGACCATATTTAAAAAAATATAGGATATAATCAGTGCTAAACAGCTCTGGTGAAAGATTTTTTAATGAATTTTTATCATCATTTAAAACCAATATGGTTTTAATACGTAGCAAAAGAACAAAACCAGAAAAGAAATAAGATTTTATAATCGCTGAACTATGACAAATATTAATGACAGACAACTGTTAAAGGAGTTAAAAGACAGACTCCAGGAGCGCACCAAGTTCGAAAAGGAAGTGAATGTTCTTACTCAGGAACTGCAAGATGTTACCAAGCGTTTCAAAGAATCAGAAGCATTAAAGAGTCATTTTATCTCTAATATTTCCAACGAAATAGTTAACCCGTTCACATCAATTCTGGGGTTATCAAAATCTATTTTGCAGGTTGAGAAAAATGACTGGAAAAAAGTTGTTTCAATGGTAGCACTCATTCATAGTGAGGCTTTTAACCTGGATTTTCAACTTAGAAATATTTTCGTTGCCGCAAAAATTGAAGCCGGCGAAGTTGTTCCCAACGTAGCAAAAGTAAACGTTCGAAACATTGTGCAAACCATCATTGAAGCCTTCAATCTGGTTGCTCGCAAAATGGGGATTGAAATTGAGTTCAACTATGAAATTGAGTATGGATTTGGAAAGAACTTTTATTTTAAAACCGACAACGAAAAATTAAAGCTAATAATGAGTAACTTACTCAATAACGCTTTAAAATACAGTTATAAAAACAGTAAAGTCATCATCACGATGACGGCTGACGAAGATACACTCAACATAGCAGTACAGGATTTCGGAACCGGTATATCCGAAAAAAATCAAAAAGTAATTTTCGAACGATTTAAGCGTCTTGATTCAGGTATCAACTCAATAAATCGGGGACACGGACTGGGACTTTCCATCACCAAAGCTTTGCTGGATGTTATGGGCGGTACCATCGAAATTGATAGTAAAAAAGGAGAAGGTTCTACTTTTACTGTTAGAATTCCCGAAGCAAAAAATGTAGTTGAAGGCTTTAGTGGCGAAGGAAATGACATTTTCTTCGATGATGAAGATGAGATTTTTTAAGGACGCATATAAATGAACCAATATTTACAACATTTTTTATATCCTTCAACGCTATTTGCCAGTAAAGAGCCTTATGTGGTTAAAACCATTCTGGGATCGTGTGTGGCCATATGCCTTTGGGATCCCGTTACAAAAATTGGTGGGATAAATCATTACATGCTGCCAACATGGAACGGGAACGATCTGGCATCACCAAAATATGGTAACATAGCCTTTGAAAAACTCCTTGAACGGATGATAGCGTTAGGATGTAGACGAGATAAACTGCAAGCCAAGATATTTGGTGGTGGCGATCTGATCGCGGCGGACAGAAGTGCCATGCTGATTGGTGAAAGAAACATCAGGGTGGCCAGAATTTTGCTTGAAGAGAAAAATATTTCAGTGGTAGCATCGAGTACTGGAGGGAGAAAAGGACGTAAAATTTTGTTCTTTACCGATACAGGAGAAGTTAGGCATAAATTTATTGACAAAAGGGAGAATTAAACACTATTTTTCAGTTTAGATAACAGTTGCAATCCATGGACAAGAAGATTCGGGTATTGATAGTTGACGACTCCGCAGTGGTCAGGCAAAGCCTCTCTTCCATTCTGGAATCCGATCCCCAGATTGAAATCATGGGCACCGCAGCTGATCCTCTCATCGCCGTTAAAAAGATTATGAAAGAGGTTCCCGATGTAATCACTCTCGACATCGAAATGCCTCGAATGGACGGTCTCACCTTTTTAAGAAAAATTATGTCACAACACCCGATTCCGGTTGTTGTTATCTCATCTCTTACAAATGAAGGAACCGAAGTTGCCATGAAAGCTCTGGAGTACGGAGCTTCAGAAATCATCGGGAAGCCGGCTATGAATGCTGCGCACTTCTTCAATGAATCTAAAATCAGACTATGCGATGCAGTAAAAGCTGCATCACAGGCAAAACTATCGAGACTAAAAATCAGCAATACACCACAAGTTGAAATTGTAAAACCAAAATACTCTGCGGACATTATTCTTGAGGCCGGATCCTATAAAAAAAGAATTGTTGACACCGATAAAATAATTGTTTTAGGAGCTTCAACAGGAGGTACCGAAGCCATCAGGTCACTTCTTAAATCACTGCCTCCTCGAATGCCGGGTATAGCTATTGTTCAGCATATGCCCGAAGGCTTTACCAAATCTTTCGCAAACAGTCTAAACACAATCACAAACCTGGAAGTAAAAGAAGCCGAAGATGGTGACCGGCTTTATCAGGGAAGGGTTTTAATTGCCCGTGGTGACCACCACATGCTTTTAAAACGTTCAGGAAAAGAATATTCAGTTGAGATCAAAAAAGGGCCACTTGTAAACAGACATCGTCCATCGGTTGATGTTTTGTTCAGATCGGCAGCTCGGTATGCCGGACAAAATGCCACAGGCATTTTGCTTACAGGAATGGGAGCAGATGGGGCAAAGGGACTGCTCGAACTGAAAGAAGCAGGTTCTGACACCATAGCACAAAATCAGGAAACTTCCATTGTATTTGGAATGCCAAAAGAGGCCATAAAATTAGGTGCAGCTAAGGGTATTTTAGGTATCGATGAAATTGCTCCCTATCTGGTTAAAAAATTCTTTTAACCATTTTATTTTTTTTCCGTAAACTAACCATAATTACTTAATATTTTAAGTCAGGATAGAATGAAAAAAAGCAAATATAAAGCTCTGATTTCAAAATCAACCCTACAGGGTGCTGCTGCAGGTGTAATATTAGCCACCCTTATAATTCTTATCAGTCTTGATGCTCCCGCGTTAGCAGAGACTGATAAAAGTCTAACAACTCTGTTCTCTCTTTTCCCGGCTTTATGGGCTGTACTCTTATTGCCATTTATTTTAGCAATAGCAGGATATTTTCTGGCAAATAAATTTATGCTTGTTATTAACAAACAAGCTAATAAAATTAAAAAAGAAGCCAATAAAACTAACATGGTTCTGGCTTTTATAGAAAATCTTCGTCAGGATAAACTGGATGAGCCATTTGGAAATGTAAAGAAAAGCGACCCCCTTTCCAATGCTCTTCTGAATCTGCGAGAGTTCATGATTAAAAGCAAAAAAGAACAGGAAAAAAGGCGAATTGAAGAGGAACAAAGAACCTGGGTAACTCAAGGTTTGGCTCAGTTCGGTGAAATACTCCGAAAATCAAGTAATAATCTGGAAGATATATCTTACAGTATTATACGATACTTGGTTACTTACATGAAAGTAAATCAGGGTGGTGTTTTTTTACTAAATGAGACTAAAAAGGGAGACAAATATTTTGAAATGACTGCCTGTGTAGCATTTGACAGGAGAAAATATGCCGACAAAACAATAAACTGGGGAGAAGGTTTGATTGGTCGCTGTGGACTAGAAAAGGAAACAATATTTTTAACCGATGTGCCAGACGATTACATTAATATAACATCCGGACTTGGCGAATCTAATCCCGGAACCATATTATTGGTTCCTTTAAAAACCAATAATGAACTTTTCGGTGTTATTGAACTGGCTTCATTCCAGATCTTGCAACAATTCGAAATTGAACTGGTCGAAAAATCAGCAGAAAGCATCGCTTCTACCATTTCAGCGGTAAAAACAAATATTCAAACCAACAAACTGCTGAGTGAGACTCAAATGCAAGCCGAGAAAATGGCGCAACAGGAAGAGGAACTGCGGCAAAACCTGGAAGAGATGCGAGCCACTCAGGAAGAGAGCGACCGACGGGAAATTGAACGAAAAGGGATTCTTGATGCCATTGATCATGCAGCCATATCATGCGAATTCGATATTGAGGGAAATCTTTTATCAGTTAATAAGAACTTCCTAAGTACATTTAAATATAAACCTGAAGAAGTTGAAGGTCAGAACTTAAAAATTTTCTTCTTTAAAGATGACGTTTCAGAGTTGGATAGAATTCTTGCCGATCTGTCAAGCGGTCAGAATTTCCGTGGCCGTGTAAAACGCAGAACAAAAGCGGGAGAGGAGATCTACCTCTTTTCAACTTATAGCCCGGTTATGGATCATAATGGTGAAATATTGAAAATCATCAGTCTTGAAAACGACATCACCGAACAGGTTGAAATGGAGGAAGCACTCAAACGCTCCAAAGATGAACTTGGATTAATGCTTGAGGAAGCAAGAAATGAAGTGAAAGAGCAGTTTAAAGAGATGGAGGCCGTAAAAATTCGAAATGAAAAAACGCTTGAAGGTGCTCTGGATGCCATCATTACAACAAACCAAGATGGAGTAGTAGAATTCTTTAATGCAGCCGCCGAAAAACTCTGGGGATACGAACGAAGTGAAGTTTTAGGAAATCATGCCAATATGTTGTTTTCAAAAGAGACAGCAAAAACCAATGAATTTGTCACTGCATTTCTAAATAAAGAGAGTCAAAAAATTGTAGGAGAACGTCGGGAAATTCCAATCAGAAATAAATACGCTGAAGATATACCGGTTCTTATGTTGCTTTCAGAAGCGCAATTGGGAGAAGAGTCATCATACACCGCGTTTATCCAGAATGTCGAAGTTGAATTGTTTTAATTAGTATTGAACTAATGCAGAATAGCGAGGGGAAAATGACATATAAGGAGTATCTGCTGGTTCTTAAGGAGTGTTCGCCTTATGATTTTTGCGAATACTCCGATAACTCAATTGATCGACGCATCCAGAAAATAATGAGGGACTATCATCTAACCATGGATGAATTAATTCATAAAACAAGGAACGATGAGGCATTTGTGGAATTGGTAGTCGAGGCCATTACAGTTAATACAACTGAACTGTTTCGAGACCCTCCGGTATGGAAATTTATCAGGGAGAATGTTCTCCCTGCATTCAAAAACAGACCAAAAATCAACATTTGGCATGCTGGTTGTTCAACCGGTCAGGAGGTATACTCAATGATGATTTTGCTGCATGAGGCAGGAATATTTGACAAAGCAGAGGTTTATGCATCGGATATCAGCAAAAAAGCCCTTGAAAACGCTAAAAAAGGCGCTTATAAGTATAGCTTTAACTATAGCAAATATCAGGAAAACCTGAATGCTGCCTTTGCAGATTCAGTGGTTCCGAAAATTACTGATTTCTTTGATGTTTCAAAAGAAAGCGATCAGTTGATTATAAAACCATTTCTAAAAAACAAAACCAAATTTGTCAGACATGATCTGGTTAAACAGGATCTGCCATTTTATAGCAAGTTTGACATCATATTTTGTAGAAATGTATTGATCTATTTTAATGGAGGATTGCAATCAAGAATTGTTCAATGCTTTCATGATAACCTTTTTCCTGGCGGTTTCATGGTTCTTGGAACCCATGAAACACTCAACGGTTTCTTTAAAACGAAATTCGCTAAAAAAGGACCGGTTTATTCGCGTACAAACACATTTCATTTCAAATATTAATTTAACCCAAAATTATTATCTGTGTTGTGAATCTGGGCATTAATGACATACGTGAAATTACATCAGCCATGTCGGCATATACCAACATGGATTATACTGAATATGCACTTTCGTTCCTGAAAAGAAGGCTTGCATATATTTTTGATCATTTTAATATCCGAAAAGTAGGAACTTTTATTGAAGCTCTTTCTCAGAATGATTTTCGAGAAAATGTGACTAGGTTGATGTTTGTAGAGAATACGGAAATGTTCAGAGACCCGGCATTCTGGAGGTCCTTAAGAGATAATGTACTTTTAAAACTGCCCGAAGAAACTCAAAACATTTGGTTACCTGACGAAACAAGCGGGGAAGAAATTTTTTCCCTTGCCATTATACTGCATGAAATGAATCAGGCAGGAAAGTATAAAATTCTTTGCAGTAATCCCTCTAATTCCATTTGTGAAAATATCCGTGAAGGCCGGTTGAATGCATCGCACCTTGATGTTAGCCAAACAAACTATAAAAGACTTGAAAACAGAGATAGATTTATCCAGTATATCAAAAAAGAGAACGGCACAATCTTGCTCCATGAAAATATAGTAAGTCAAGTCAGTTGTGAAGAATTTAGCATCAACGAAAACAATAAACCTGTTAAAACAGGTTTAATTATTTTTCGTAATAAAGCCATCTATTACAATACAAAAAAAGCAGAGAAGATACTTACCGGCCTATATAACAATTTGTTGCCCGGAGGATATATCGCTATAGGAGTTAAAGAAAAAATGCCTTTATCCATTGAAGATGAGCTAATAGTTATTGACAAATCAGAGAAAATTTACCAAAAACCACTTTTAAAACGGAACAGTCATCATGCATAATCCTGAACATCCATATAAAATTATCGTGATGGGAGGTTCTGCTGGAAGTTTTTCTGTAGTTTCCGGCATTTTGTCAAAATTAAATCCAAATTTTAAAATTCCCATATTACTTAGTTTACACAGACTAAAACACGTCCGCTCAGGTCTTTCAGAAGGCTTAAGTCTTAACTCAAAAATAAAAGTTTTAGAACCAAACGATAAAGAGAAAATTGAACCGAACAGAGTTTATTTGGCTCCATCCAATTATCATATGTTTATTGAGATTGATGGATCCATTGCTTTATCAACTGAAGAGAGTCACAACCACAGCAGACCATCGATAGACTATACATTGATGTCAGCAGCTTATGTATACAGAGAAAAAGCTCTGGGCATTCTGCTTACGGGAGCCAATAAGGATGGAGCCAAAGGGCTCAAAAGCATTGCAGATCACCGGGGATATACCATTGTTCAGGATCCTGTAACTTGTGATATTGATACCATGCCAAAATCTGCATTACAACTTTTTTGTCCCGATGAGATTCTTTCGCCGACAGAAATTGTTCAATTTCTAAATTCACTTCAGCCATGAAATCAACTAAACTACATAAAAAACACCCTTTCCTGGTGAAGATTTTCAGTTTTGCATTGTCAATGGTTATTTTGACAGTTGTAAAATATATAATTTTTCCTGAAAGCTTATCAGCACTATTCATGACCTTTGATATCTCAACGCTAATTATTTTATTGTTGATAATTTATATTACCGACAGATATTATAGGGAATCCTCAATTCAGATTAGAACTTTAAAAACAAGCTTCGAACAAGAAAAAACTGGGTGGGACAATGAGAGACAATCTCTTCTGATAAAAATAAAAGAATTTGAGGACAAAGAAAATGCCGCCACAAAATTTAGCTCTTATCAGGAGAAAATACTTAAACAACTCTTTGAATCTGGGAAAAAATCTCCTACACTTCACAATTTTCTGCATCTAATGGCAGAAATATTTCAAGCAGGAGCCATTATATTATACAAACAAACAAAACCTGAAGGTCAATTTATCGTAGAAGAAACTTACGCACTGCCCGATGATTTTAAACCTAGTCCTTTTTCTAAAGGAGAAGGCTTAAATGGTCAGGCCGTAGAAGATGAGAAAGCATTAGAGATAGATGAAATTCCGGAATCATATTTCCTGATCAATTCAGGACTTGGAAGTGCTCCCGGTAACATCCTTTATCTATTGCCAATTATAGATACCAAAAATCAAAATAAATATTTAATCGAGCTAATCACATTTAAAAAGAGTCAGATAGTGAAAATGTGGAGTAAGATTGCAGCCAAATTAGTTGAAAATAATGTTTTATAAAAAAAGAGCAGTGTCTTAAATAAATACAGACATTTATCTCTTATTAGAAATGATTTTTCATGAGGAATTTTTCTCTCACTTATAATAAAGAGCATTCCCGGAACAATGAAATCAATTAAAAAAATGAAGGAGTTAAAACATTTTAGCATAATAAAATACTGGAAGAATCATTTTTCCCTGTCGGTAATTTCTACCCGGGAAAAATACTTTCTAATATTTGCCATAATATTACTTCTCTTTTTTTCATGGACTGGTTTCCTTGCCTTCATTGATAAACCTGTTACCTTTTTAAACATTATAAAACTTCATAATTACATCCCGGTATGGATTGTTGACTTGTTTATTCTATCGGTGCCTTTGATATATTTAAATGCAAAGAACTATGTTTCAAGGAAAAATAAACACATACAGGAAGAAATCAGCTCTCTAAAAACCCAACTGGAAAAAAATTTAAAGTTGGCTAATGCTTTGGAAAAAAACCAGTGGGATCAAATAGTATCTCATGATGATATACTTTCCGAAAAACTTATCAACATAGGAAAAAACATCAAAACCAGCCGAAAAAAAGAAGAAGAACACAACTGGATTACAACAGGAAAAGAACAGATTTCAGATATCCTAAGGAACAGCCACAACCTCGATGAACTATCTATTTCAACAATAAAAGCCATCATTACCTATATGGGGGGAATACAGGGTGCATTCTATATTCTGCGTGACAATCGCCTGAAAAGAAGTGCCATGTATGCTTATGGAAGACAGCGCTTTGAATATAACGAAATACAAATAGGGAAAGGCCTCATCGGAGCTGTAGCCTACGAAAAAGCAATGATTTATCGCAACGAGATTCCTGATGATTACTATACAGTTACATCAGGTTTACTCGGTGAGCAAAAACCTCGAAGTATTATTATCGTGCCCCTGCTTCAAGAAGAGGAGTTGCAAGGTGTTTTTGAAATTGCTTTTTTAAATGATAACATACCTGGTTATAAGTTACAATTTGCCACGGAAGTAAGCACCATCATTGGCCAAACAATATATAACCTGAAAATAACAACCCGCACGGAAGAGCTACTTAAAGAGTCGCAACAAATGACTTCTACTCTTCGTGAAAACGAAGAACAGCTTAAAAAAAATGCGCTAGAAATGATTACCGCTCAAGAAGAGCTGGAGCGCAGCAACAAACTGCTTGAGACTCAAATACAAGAAGTAGCAAATTCTCGTAAGCGACTGGAAGCGTTGTTAACCAACGCGTCTGAGTTTATTTCAATTTACGATGAAAACCAGGAGCTGGTTTTCGAAAGTCCTTCGGTAAAAAGAATACTTGGTTATAAAGACGATGATAAGATTTCCGGAATGGATCCGGACATTTTGACCCCGCGTGGATTAAAAACCATTAACAGTCTGTTTCAGTATCTTCTGGATACCCCCGGTGGAGAACAAACAGCGCAATACACCTATTTGCGTAAAAATGGCGAGAAAATTTTCCTTGAAACTAAAGGAAAAAACCTTCTGCATGATCCAGCCATAAAAGGAATCATATTCAACACGCAAGATATTACCGAACGAAAACGAGCAGAGAAGGAAGAGAGAATGAAGAGCCGGATGCAAAGCTTATCAGAAAACTCTCCCGATATGATCATTCGTATCAATTTGATGGGTAAGCTGGTGTATGTCAATCCTGCTGTAACAAATTTCGTAGATCTTCCTGCCGGAGAACTAATAAAAAAACGCATTTCAGAAGTTGAAATTGATACTCGATTTATTGACTATGTTGAAGAATGTCTCATAAACATCCGTGATAATCAGGAACAAACCATATCTGAAGTTTCAATTCAATCACCTTCAGGCGAGCGAATTATGGAAATTAAAGCCATCCCGGAACTCGGTGAAGAGGGAGAGCTGGAAACCATTCTGTTTGTGGCTCATGATATGACGGAATTCAAGAAAATTGAGCAGGATATTAAAGAGAAAAACAAAAAAATATCAGATAGTATTAACTATGCACAACGGATACAGACATCCATTTTACCCGATACAAGACTGATACAGGAATATTTTCCTCGATCCTTCATATTTTACCGCCCAAAAGATGTGGTTAGTGGAGATTTTCCATGGTTTTTCCAAAAAAATGATATATCTTATGTTGCTGCTGTGGACTGCACCGGACATGGTGTACCAGGAGCATTGATTAGTTTTATTGGATATTTCCTTTTAAACAACATCGTTAATGCACAAGAAGACGCCACTGCCGCTGAAATATTAGATGAGCTACATTATAAAGTTCGCAGCACACTGAAACAGAATCAGGAAGGGGCTACCGGAAGAGATGGCATGGATTTAGCTCTGTGTATTATTGATCAAAAGAATCAAACCATTAATTTTTCAGGAGCTCATCGACCACTGTTTCTTGTTCGCAATGGTGAATTATCGGAATACCAAGGTACTCGAAAAGCAATTGGAGGAATTCCTCTGAGAAAAAAAGTAGAAAAAGACTTTGAAAATCATGTGATTAATTACGAAAAGGGTGATCAGATATTTTTCTTTAGCGATGGATTACCAGACCAGTTTGGAGGTCCCGATACCAAAAAATATCAGCCAAAAAGAATACGTGAAGCCTTAACAGCAAAACCAAATCAAAGTATGGCCTATTTTGCCAGATACTTTTCAAAAGACTTTTATGATTGGATGGGCGATGAAAAACAACTTGATGATGTTTTATTGATAGGAATCGAATTGTAGCTATATTTACATTTTAATTGAATAGTTTGAAAACTCTATAGTAATGGAAAAAGAAAAACAAGGGTTTTTGGAGTTTGCATACCAACTCTACAAAACCATGAAAACCAACGAAATTAACTTGGTTTACGAAGGAGAGGTAACACAGGAAATAACCAAAACATTTACCTCTCTCACCGAAAAAAGCCTTTCAAAAAGCGCAGAATCAAACACCGTTCAGAAAAAGGTTTTTAATGTGATGGTAGAATGTTTGCAAAACATCAGTAAACACGCTGATTCCTTAAGTGATGAGGAAAGCGAACGTCGGGGAATAGTGATGGTAAGTAAAGGAGACGACTCTTACAATATCATTACCGGTAACATCATTAAAAACGAACGCGTACCAGGTCTCAAAGAGAGTTTGGAACACATCAACAGCTTGGATAAAGCAGGATTATCAACCCTGTTTAAACAACAGATTAAAGAATCTACCATTTCTGATAAAGGTGGAGCCGGACTTGGCTTAATAGATATCGCCAAAAAAACCGGTAGTAAGCTCTCTTACCAGTTTAAAGAACTCAACGACCAGGTATCCTTTTTTATCTTAACATCAACGATTAAAAGAAACTGATAAAAGCAACTGATATGGAAGTAATCAATATAAAGGGAACGGACGATACCCCCAATGTAATATTGGATAAAGCAAGCGGACAGTTTGAAATTTCCGGCAGATCGTTGCCAGAAGACGTCAACATGTTTTTTGAAAAAATTCTTGATTGGATTGATGAATATTCACAAGATCCAAATGACAGAACTGAATTCAACTTCAAACTGGAATATTTCAACACAGCATCGTCAAAAGTAATTCTCGACATACTTTTAAAATTTGAAGAGATTGTTGAGAACGGAAAAGAAGTAGTGATTAAATGGCACTACCACGAAGACGAAGAAGATATGCTGGAAGCAGGTGAAGAGTATTCCGACATCGTTGAAATACCTTTCGATTATATCGTTTACAACGATTAATCTTATTGTTAATTAATCATCAAACAAGCCATCAAAATGAGTTCTCAAACAGGAGGATGATTACTTGGCTAGTTCTCCCGAGACTTCGGGAACAATAAAATTGCAAATTATAGACAGATGAAATTGCAAACACAGAATAAACCGTTTGCATATTTTTCATAACTTTGTGATTGATAGTTGATTTTATAATTTTATTCCATCAAAAATCTCCTGTGGTTTTTTATTCAGGCGATTTTGAAAGAATTCAGGTTGAAGTTTACAGATTTTTCTGAATATTCATTGAGCTTAAAGAATGAGTGAAGAGATACTAAAAGCGTTGATGCAACTGTTTGGTTTATTAACCAAACAGGATGGAGGAGTTGGTTCCAACGAAACCGAATATGTGCGGATGTTCCTTAAACAGCAGCTAAGTAGTGACGCTGTTGAAGAATACTTTGCACTTTTCCTCAAGCACTCTGCAAAAGCCAAATCAGACGATTCCGATGGTGAAGAGGAGGGAGGAAAGGTTAAACTAACCTCCATGAAAGATTCTGTAAGAATTCTGGGAATCTGTAAAAAAATCAACAAACAATTAAACCGGGAACAGAAAATAGTCGTATTGGTTCGTCTTTACGAACTAATCAGCATGGATATGAAATTCACCGAGCAACGAATGGCCATCATCAATACCGTTGCCGATGTTTTTAAAATTCCAAAAAATGAAGTATCCGCGGTTGAAAATTTTATCCTGCATAATGATCCGGTAAAACTTGATCATCAGGATTTCATGCTGGTTAATGACCAGGAACAATCCGGAACTCAAAATAAGCACATACAAACTTCGGGACTAAGCGGCAGCATCATTATTCTGAGAATAAAAAGCGCTGACCTTTACTTTATGCGCTATACGGGTGATCAGGAAATCTTCCTAAACGGTTTGGTCATCAATAAAACCCGGATTTATCTGTTTCCCAAAGGAAGTTTTATCCGCGTTCCCAAAGGAAAACCAGTATACTATACCGATGTTGCAGGCCATTTTCTTACCGACTCGGCAGCGAACAAAATAAGCTACGAAGTAAACAACGTGCTTTTCCGTTTTAAAAACGGTGCTGTAGGCTTACGTAACATCAATATTGCTGAAGAGCAGGGAAGACTTATAGGAATTATGGGTGCCTCCGGTGCAGGAAAAACAACCTTGCTTAATGTTTTATCCGGTATTGAAGCCCCCACCGAGGGAGAAGTGCTCATCAATGGTTTCAACCTGCACACTGAAAAAGATCAGATAGAAGGTGTGATCGGTCTTATTCCGCAGGATGACCTCCTTATTGAAGAATTAACCGTATTCGAAAACCTCTATTACAATGCGAAACTCTGCTTCAAAGATAAAAAAGAAGAGGAGATAAATAGTCTGGTGGACGATACTCTTCAAAGCCTGGGCTTATATGAACGTCGCCATCTAAAAGTTGGATCGCCGCTCAATAAAATGATCAGTGGCGGACAGAGAAAACGATTGAACATTGCACTGGAACTCATTCGTGAGCCCGGAATCCTATTCGTAGATGAACCAACTTCGGGACTCTCTTCCCGGGATTCGGAAAACGTGATGAATTTATTACGAGAACTTGCCCTGAAAGGGAAGCTTATCTATGTGGTAATTCACCAACCTTCTTCCGATATCTATAAGATGTTTGATAAAATGTATATCCTCGACACAGGAGGATATCCGGTTTATTATGGCAATCCCGGCGAATCACTCATCTATTTTAAGCAACTGGATGCACAAATCAACAGCGATCAGGGGGAATGTCCAACCTGCGGAAACCTCAATCCAGAGTTGATCTTTAACATTATTGATGCCAGCGTAATTGATGAATACGGAAACTACACAAATAAACGTAAAGTTTCTCCTGAAGAGTGGCATGATCATTTTAAACAGGAAAACCCAATTCCTGAAATTAAGCGTGTTGAGACACAACCGCCCAAAAGTCTGAATATCCCGTCCTGGTTTAACCAGTTCAAAATTTATACGTTGCGTGATTTTTTCTCAAAAATCAGCAACAAGCAATACATCATTCTGAACTTGCTCGAAGCACCATTTCTTGGTTTTATTCTTGCATACCTGATCAGATATATTGCCGATCCCACCTCAAATATTTACATTTTCCGTGAAAATGAAAATATTCCTCCCTACATCTTTATGGGAATTGTAGTAGCCCTCTTCTTTGGATTAATTGTAAGTGCTGAAGAGATATTTAAGGATGCGAAAATACTCAAGCGCGAATCATTTCTGAAGCTCAGCCGCTCAAGTTATTTGGCTTCGAAGATATTGCTGCTGTTCACAATCTCTGCCATACAAATGGTTCTCTTTGTTTTTGTAGGAAACTATATACTTGGAATTCAAAATATGTATTTTGAATTCTGGTTGGCACTTTTCTCCATATCTGCATTCGCCAATATTCTGGGACTCATATTGTCGGCATCATTTAACTCCATCGTTACCATTTATATATTGATACCACTGGTTATGATTCCGCAAATGGTACTTGGTGGTGCAATGTTTACTTTTGATAAACTCAATAAGGATTTTACAAGTGTTGATAAAGTTCCTGCCATAGCCGAATTTATGCCTTCACGATATGTTTATGAAGGATTAATTGTACATCAGTATAAACACAACAATTTCAAAAGAAACTCTTTTGAAATTGAAATGCAGGAAAGCCACGCAGACTACAAAAACGTTCATTACATTCCTGAATTGCGACAAATAATTGATCAAACTTCGGTACATATAATGGATGAAAAGCCGCGGGATGATCGTCAGTTTGTTAATAATGTCCGTTTGCTCTTCAACGAGCTGTCAAAAGAGATGCGCAGAGTTCCGGAAATTGAATTCAATTTTATTGATCAGTTAAACCCCGAGAATTATAGCGTATCGGTGGCCAACAAAGCACATGAATACGTAAATGCGCTGTCTGCACATTACAGAGCCATGTTTTCAAGAGCCAACACTTTAAAGGATCAATTCATTACGCTTAATATGAATCAGGATCCCGACAGATTTAATCAAATAAAAGATGACCACTATAATGAAAGCATTTCATCCATTGTAAGACGCGAGTTCGAAAGAAATAAAATTCTGCGTCAGGATAATGAACTGGTTCAAATGGCTGATCCCATCTACCAAATGCCTGAACCTGATTACTTCTGGTCGTTCCGCACCCATTTTTTTGCACCGATGAAACATTTCGGCGGAAGATTTTACGAAACTTTGTGGTTCAATGTGGCCATGGTGTGGGTGTTAACAATTTTACTTTACATTGTACTCTATTTTGATCTCCTGAAACGAGGCATCGACTACTTTGGATCAATTAAACTCAGGAAAAAGTAACCTTTTCACATACATAGATGTATAAAGACAATAATTATATAGTGAAACTTAAACTTCATTTGTCATGATAAAGAATTTATTTTTTGTACTGCTGATACTTGCCGGTTTTCAACTATTTTCTGGTTGTAAAGGATGTTCCGATGCCGATAGGCGCGGTTCAGACGAATTGGTTTTACCCGATTCGCTTATAACTGACGCTCCTCTTAAACTTTCGGAAGAGATTATGAACGAAGTTATAGGTAACATTTCTTCTCCGGTGGAAATGGCCAACCTGTTTAAAGCTTCAGGTGTAGAATTTACCCAAAGAATTCTTAATGATCCTGATAATGTGTCCAGGTATCAGACCAGTTTTAAAAGAGCGCTTAATTTAGGTGTTTTTAGCGCCGATTTAGGATACATCAACACCTTTGACAAGAGCAATATCGTTGTTTCCTATTTATTGGCTGTAAACAGCCTTGCAGATGGAATTAGAGTAGGACAATTCTTCGACTTCAATTCCCTTCGCAGAATGGCATCCAGTTCATCTAATCTGGATTCATTGATGGAAATGTCGGTATCCAGTTTTAATCGCATGGATAATTACCTTCGCGAACAAAACAGGAGTAACGTAAGTACTTTAATTGTTACCGGAGCCTGGATTGAAGGTTTGTGGATTGCCTCAAACGTTGTAAGACAATCGGGAGACAAAGATCTGAAGATTAGAATTGCGGAGCAGAAAAATGTAATCAACATCCTTGAAATTATTCTTTCAAATTACACAAGCGAACCAAATTTTGCTGATTTGGCCAAAGATATAGCAAGATTAAAAGAGGCCTACGTGCCAATCAGAATTACAACCGAACTCGGTGAACCACAAAGAATAGAACAAGATGGCGTATTGATTTTTATACAGGATGAAATAAGTACTGTGCATTACACCGATGAAGATCTTGAAAATATTATGACGATTATTGAAGAAATTCGCACAAAAATTATCTCATAATTAAATGATAATGTATTTTTGAAAATTCAATAATCCGATTAAACAACTTTTAATTAATAACATCTACCATGAAAAAGGTAATAATTAGTTTATTTTTGGTATTTACCTTCGGAATATACAATACCTGGGCACAATGCGATGAATCAGTAAGAAAAGCTGCATTGCAGGGAATGGGAGATGCTCAATACATCAGAGATTATTCCGTTAACCTCACCAAAAGCCCTACCGAAGTTAAAACCGGTCAAGTAAAATTTAATGTGATGCTCAACAGTCGCAGTCAATATAGATTTAACGTAGTAAATGGTGCTGCAAACGCTGACAACATTGTAATGCAATTATATGATCAGGACAGACTGCTTGCGAGCAATCGTGAAGGAGGCAGAACCTTTGCAGCATTTGATTACATTGTCAGAACTTCGAAAGTATATCAGTTGGTTTTCTCGTTTCCGGGAGGACAGGAGGGATGTGCCGAAGCAGTGGTATCGCTTGTAAGGCAGTTTTCTGAAGGAGAAATGAACTTTTAAGCAAAATAGAACAATCTTTATTATGAAAAAACGGTCCGAAATTCGACCGTTTTTTTTTATTCCTCAGCATCTACATGTATGGTTACGCATACATCCAGCTTTTCTTCCACTATACGCTCATATTTACTGGCTATATCGTGTGCCTTTTCCAAACTAAAATGTCCGGGTAGAGTAATATGAAATGTTAATTCAGTATGTTGACCATATGTGTGAATTTTAAAATGATGGGGATTCAGAGAAATACTCTCACCAACCTCCGTTTCACAAGCCACAATGCTATTTACCATTTCCTTATCAATTGCTTCTCCCAGCAACACACTAATGGTATCTTTCATGATTCCATAAGTAGTATAAAAAATCATAGCGGTAACAATAAGTCCGAGGAAACTATCAATCCACCAAATTTTACTTCCAAAAAAGATTCCGATTAAAATGACAACGCTCGTGATGGAATCACTTCGATGATGCCATCCATCGGCAACCAGCGAATTGTACCTGTGCTTCTTCCCGATGTAGATGGAATATCTGGCCATTACCTCCTTTACAACAATGGAAATAGCTGTTGCCCAAATGGCAAGAGATCCAAATTCAACAATTTCGCGATTGCGAAATTTGGTGATGGATTCCACCAAAAAATTAAAGCCTACCACAGCCAATAAAACACCAACAACCAGAGAGGCTATAAGCTCTGCGCGTCCATGCCCAAAAGGATGATTTTTATCCGCTGGTTGATGGGAATATTTTAACCCAATTAACACAGCAAGCGAAGAAAATGAGTCGGAAAGTGTGTGCCATGCGTCGGCAAGCAGTGCAACAGAATTAGATACAACACCAGCCCAAAATTTCAATATAAACAGAAGTACATTTAATACAATAGAGCACCATGTGGCTATAATGGGGGACTTACTTTTCATTTAAATCTCGTTTAAGCTATAAGAAGGATGCTTTGTTATCTAATTTTTAAAGTATCAATCGGCATTTTATCCATGTACCACTGCTCAAAACCATGTTCCAAATCGTAAATGGTCTTAAATCGTTTTCTCTTCAAAATTTTAACAACTTCCACAGATCGGTCGCCATAACTGCAATAAATGAAAACATCTGTATCCTTATCCAAATTAGCAGTTATTTCATCCAAATGTTTTCGCTCTCCGGCGTATAAGGCGCTGGGAATTCTTTCTAACTGGTACTTTTCATACATTCTAACATCCAATAAAATATAGTTTTCTGATGCCTCCATGGCATCAGAATATTCAATGGAATTCATTCTGAACACCGATGTTACCACAAAAATAGACAATATATAAGAAACGATCTTCATAAGAGAAAAATATGTGATTACAAATCGGCATCAACAAAAAAATCTTCAATTATGGCATCAACTATAAACCAACCTTCCTCAGAACATTTCAAAAAAGAACCCTCTTGATATAGAGACTTTTTATTAACCCATTTTTGCACAATCGTATTAAAATGATTTTGAAAATCGGAGGTAACTCCAGACATATCTATTCCTCTTTTGGTACGTAATCCTAGCATTATTAACTCATTGAATTTATTTATAGAGGTAAGTAATTCCTGTTCTCTAACTAAATCAAATTTCTTACCAATATAGTTAAGTAAATCCGACTGATTCCAATATCGGGAGCCGCCATAAAATGAATGGCTTCCGGGGCCAAATCCAATATAAGATGTTCCATCCCAATATGAGGAATTGTGCCTTGATATATAACCGGGTAAACAGAAATTTGAAACTTCATAATGCTCCATACCTGCCTTTTGAGCAAACTCACACAGCAAAAGGTATTGTTTTAAGCTTTCATCTTCATCCATTTCGCGAAGTTTTCCCTTTCTATGTAGTTTATAAAAATTAGTACCCTGCTCTATGGTTAAATGATAGGCAGACAAATGTTGAAAAGGTAAATCCTTTAGCATTTTCAGGTTTTCAACAAATTTTTCTGTTCCCGACCATGATAATCCATAAATTAAATCCAGACTAATGTTCTTAAATCCAGCATCACTGGCCGCCATAACCGATTGCCTCGCTTGTTTTCCAGTGTGCCGACGCCCCATTCTTTTCAAATCATCGTCATGAAAACTTTGAATACCTATACTGATTCTGTTAAAACCAATTTCTCTTAAACCCATTAAATAATCACTCGTTAAATCATCAGGGTTTGCTTCTATGGTAATTTCAGCATCGGGAAGAAATTGATATAACTTTTTAAGTCTGAAAAAAATGGCATCATAATTGGGTAATGGAATTAACGAGGGTGTTCCTCCACCAAAATATAGGGTAGAAATATCTTCATCAAAAGAATTTTTACGATGTAAAAATTCTTCCATCAATGCATCTAAATAACCATTCAACATTTCAGTATTTGTGGTCTTAAAAAAATCACAATAGTGACATTTTGAAACGCAAAATGGAACATGAATATAAATTCCTGCCATTACATTAAATATTTACACAAAATGTTTCACGTGAAACATTTAAAAACAGCGTTTTACACGTATTTTTTAACAGTTTATCAACAGAAAAACCGGGGTTATCAACAAAATAACATCACAATTATTAAAAACCTGTTGAAATAGAATATTTATTAACCCTTCATGATCAAAATTAAGAGTCTGTTTCGCATAAAAATCTTAATTTGGCAAATTAAATAAAGAACCATGCAAAGTATTATAAGTTTAATAAATCAGTTCAAATTAACAATTCTGGTCTGTACAGTTGTAATTTTTCTAAGTTTGCTGCCCAGTTCAGAAGTACCAAATCACAATATTTGGAATTTTACGGGTTCGGATAAAATTGTGCATTTTCTGATGTATTTTGCCATAATTTTTACACTCTTCTTTGAAAAATACCTCAGAAACAAACAACATCAATTCTCCATAAAAAACAGAGTGAATCTGATACCCATTATCGCATTAATTGTTGCAAGCGGAATTATTGAGTTGATACAACCATCTTTAGCAAATAGAAGTTGCGAGCTATTTGATTTTATAGCAAACGTTTTAGGCGTAGTAGCGGGATTTTATCTGTTTTCTTTAGCCATTAAAATACTAAAGCATTAAAAAATCATCAGTTTTATTGGCATAATTATCCATTATTGCTCCTAAAGTTTCGTTTTTAAAAAATTCAGTAAGTTGGCTTCTTACTGCACTATATTGATCATGAACCGGACACTTCATGCTATTACTATTCTTACTGTAACATGGTTTTGTACCTATTACACAAGTTTCAAATATTTGGTCACCATCAATAATTTTTACCAGTTCGTATAAAGAAACTGAATAAGGATCAAGTGCCAAAGAGAATCCTCCCGTTGGACCTTTAAAACTTTTTAAAATTCCAGCTTTAACATATATCTGAAGGATCTTACTTAAAAATTGCATGGGAACATCTAGTTCTGATGCAATTTTTTTAACGTTTATAAGTTGATCAACTGAAGACTTAATGCCTATGTAAATGATAGAACGAACTGCATATCTGCATGTATTTGATAACATAGTTACTATTTATTAATTAACCACTGATTTTGGAAAGTATCTTCCTTCGGTTCGGGAAATTTTCGTTGACCATCAAAAATATAATTATAAACCAAAGATATAAGCAATTTTTTACTTTTATAATTAATATTTCTGTTAAAACCGGGTTTCATAAGAAGTTCTCGGGCTAAAGTCATAGAAGTTTTACTTACAAGTGAATCATAACCCCCTTCAACATAATCCTTACGATTCCTGATTAATAAATCTGGTAAATTAATTTTTACCGGACATACATCGTAACAACTTCCACATAAAGTACTTGCAAAACTTAAATGACCAAATTTTTTAAAACCCTTTAAATGCGGTTCAATCACTGATCCTATGGGGCCGGTATATACAGATTGGTAAGTATATCCTCCAACATTCTTGTATATGGGACAAGCATTTAGGCATGCACCACAGCGAATACAAGATAATGCTTCAGATTGATGCGGCTGATGGTATAAATTTGATCTCCCATTATCCAGCAATATAACAATCATTTTTTCAGGACCATCTCGCTCATCTGATTGCCTGGAACCAAATATGATTGAATTATATGCGGTAACTTTTTGTCCTGTGCCATGTAAAGCCAACCATGGCCAAAATTGGTGTAGTTGATTGATTCCAGGAAGTAATTTTTCAATACCTGCTAATACCACATGCACTTTTGGAAAACCAAAAGTAAATAATCCATTCCCTTCATTCTCTGTTACAGCAACAGCACCTTCTTTCGCTAGTAAAAAGTTAGCACCGCTTAATCCCATATCGGCATTAAGAAATTTTTTCCGTAAATATTCCCTAACAAATAATGTTATATCGGCAGCTGAAGCATTTTTATCGGTATTAAATTTTTCATTAAAAAGTTTTGCTACATCACCTGCAGATTTATGCATGGCCGGTGTAAGAATATGGTAAGGACGCTCACCAGCTTGTTGGACAATAAACTCACCTAAATCAGTTTCAATACATTCAATGTTATGCTTCTGAAAAACTTCATTAAAATCAATTTCTTCAGAAGTCATAGATTTTGTTTTAACTACTGATTTAACTCCAAATTTATTAATGATATCCCTTAATATTGAAATTGCCTGATGTGAATCTTCTGCCCATAATACCTCAATGTTATTAGCAATTGCATTTTTCTCAAATTCTTCCAAGTATTCAGGTAAATTCGATAATACATTTCTTTTTGTAACAGCTGCAAAATCATGAATATCAACTCTGTTTGGATACCGACTTTTTCCCTTCTCAACTGATTGACTGTACTTCAACATATTATACCTAATGGTATTTCTATGTTTAAGTTCAAAAGCCACATCAGAAGCTTTACGATTAAATACATAACGAGGTGAAAACATGCTTTTATTCAAATAAATACAGATAAAAATAACAATTCCGGTATCTGTAACAAAAACAGAACACCGGAATTTAAAATCTTTTTATCCATTTGTTTCTAAAAGTCACACATTTTACGAATTCTTTCGGTGTGTCGCCCACCTTCAAATTCAGTACTTAGAAATAAATCCACAATTTTCTTGGCATCCTCAACAGTTATGAAACGTCCTGGTAAGCTGCAAACATTTGCATCGTTATGTAAACGAGCCAATCGGGAAATTTCAGGCATCCAGCATAATGCGCTGCGTATTCCTTTATGTTTATTGGCTGTCATATTAATACCATTTCCACTACCACAAATAGTAACACCAATGTCGCAATTTCCACTTTCAACAGAATCAGCAAGTGGATGTGCATAATCTGCATAATCAACACTATTGGTTGAATGCGTTCCAAAATCGATTATTTCATAGTTTTGTGTCTGCAGATATACCTTTAAAATCTCCTTTAATTCATACCCTGCATGGTCACAACCTATAGCAATTTTTTTAATAGTCATCAGATTCTTTTTGGTCAGTTTATAAGATTTTATCTTTAGTAATGTCATTACAAAGATAGAAATAAAATAAACACAACAATTTGTAGAAATAATTGTTGATAAAGTGTGAATAGATATTGATCCTTTTTCAAAAAAAGATCTTGCATTTTAGAGAAATATTTCCTTATTGTCTTCCAAATTCAATTGAGCAAAATAAATAGCACATATATAAAAATAGTTTTAAACACAATTAGTAATAAAACAGGTGTAGTTTCGATTACAAAATTTTTAACTTTACAGGTTCTTAACAATGTGTGAATATCATTCATAACTAATTAAAAAATAGAATTATATTAAAATTTTAAATGTTTATAACTATTTGAATCAATCTGATTTCACAAATATGCAATAGTTTCGAAACATTTTTTTCAACATTACTAACAGAGTATTATCATCATCATTATATTTTTAAATTCTAAAATAATGTATAATAATAGTGAGTGGATAAAAGATGGGTACGTAAATGAACGAATTGATAAAAATTTGAATCTAGTAGAAGAAATCAATCGTTTAAAAAAGGAGAAAAATGCCATTATTATGGCGCACTATTATCAGGTAAATCAAATACAAGATATTGCAGATTTTGTTGGAGACAGTCTGGCACTGGCTCAACAATCAGCTAAAACTGATGCTGATATTATTTTACTTGCAGGTGTACTGTTTATGGGAGAGACTGCAAAAATATTATCTCCAGATAAAAAGGTTTTAGTTCCCGATCTAAATGCAGGCTGTTCTCTGGCTGATAGTTGTCCTGCTCCTGAGTTTGCTGAATTCATTGCAAAGAACCCTGGGCATACAGTAGTTACGTATGTAAATACCACAGCTGCAGTTAAAGCTTTGTCAGATATTGTTGTAACAAGTACCAATGCTGTACATATCATTAATAGTATTCCTGAAGATCAACCTATCATTTTTGGACCAGACAGAAATTTAGGTAATTATCTTCAAAGCATTTCAGGTCGTAAAATGGTTTTATGGGATGGCGCCTGTCATGTTCATGAAAAATTTTCGGTACAAAAAATAGTAGATCTTAAAAAAGAGCATCAGGATGCTCTTTTATTGGCACATCCTGAGTGCAAAAAGCCCTTATTGGTAATGGCTGATTTCATAGGCAGCACAGCAGCTTTACTTAATTATTCCAAAAGCAGTGATAAATCAAAATTTATTGTCGCAACCGAATCAGGAATCATACATCAAATGCAAAAAGCATCTCCTGATAAAATTTTCATTCCTGCGCCACCAATGGATTCTACATGTGGATGCAACGACTGTGAATTTATGAAACTTAATACTCTCGAAAAAATTTATTTAGCTTTAAAAAACGAATTACCTGAAATCAATATCGAAGATGAATTAAGAGTAAAGGCTATTAAACCAATTCATAAGATGTTGGAGATTTCAGAAAAATTGAATTTATAAGTATTTATGTTACAATCTGCATACTTTTTTAAAATAGGTAGATGATGATTATCAGCTTCATGTATTTTTGCTTTTATTTTTTTGTTTAGATTTATATCATTATTTTTCAGCCATATTTCGTTAATTTATCCTTAAAACTTAATCTATGATTGGTGTAGGTTATGAACTGCACTAAAAAAGTATATAGACAGATGAAGAATTTATCATTACTGCTTGTTGAGGATAATATACTCAATCAAAAATTAATTTTTTTGAATCTGACTAAATTTGGGTTCAGCATTGATGTCGCCAATAATGGATTAGAGGCTGTTGATAAAGTTATTCAACAACGTTATGATTTGATTTTAATGGATTTAATGATGCCTGTTATGGATGGATTTGAAGCAACTATTAAAATCAGAGAAATTGAAGAGAACAAAGGTATTCACACACCTATAATTGGATTAACAGCAAACACTTTTGATGCAGACAGGGAAAAATGTATGTCTATTGGAATGGATGAGTATATGTCTAAGCCTTTTGATATTGAGGTTTTTAATACAATTCTTTCCGATTTGGGAATAATTAGTAATTAGTGTGGCTATACGATTAGAATGGATATTGATTTAAGAAATCCTGAAAAAGATTTTACAGGTGATATAGAAATAGAACAAAAGCTTCGTCCACTAACTTTTTTTGATTTTAAAGGACAAGAACAGGTTGTTGAGAATTTAAAGATTTTCGTTCAGGCGGCTTCTATGAGAAATGAAGCGCTTGATCATGTATTATTGCATGGACCTCCTGGATTAGGAAAAACAACTTTATCTAATATTATTGCTAATGAGCTAAATGTTGGCTTTAAGGTAACCAGCGGACCTGTTCTTGATAAACCCGGAGATCTGGCGGGAATATTGACTTCTCTTGAATCTAATGATGTACTTTTTATCGATGAAATACATCGATTGAGCCCCATTGTGGAAGAGTATCTCTATTCTGCGATGGAGGACTATAAAATAGATATTTTAATTGATAAAGGCCCTGGCGCTAAATCAATTCAAATTGAATTAAATCCTTTTACTTTAATTGGAGCTACTACACGTAGTGGTTTATTAACCAGTCCATTGAGAGCAAGATTCGGAATCAATTGTCATCTTGAATATTACGACCTTGATGTATTGAGTGGTATTTTATTGCGTTCTTCTGGTATTTTAAATACTTCTATTACACCGGAATCTGCTGAAGAAATCGCCCGAAGAAGTAGAGGAACGCCACGTATTGCTAATGCATTGTTACGGCGAGTTAGGGATTTTGCGCAAGTTAAAGGAGATGGTACAATTTCATTAGATATAACGCGTTTTTCGCTTAAATCGCTTAATATTGATGAGTATGGTCTCGATGATATGGATCGTAAAATTTTGCTCACTCTAATGGATAAATTTGATGGTGGTCCTGTTGGGGTTACTACCATTTCTACCGCAGTTAGTGAAGATAGTGGAACAATAGAGGAAGTATATGAACCTTTTTTGATAAAGGAAGGATTTTTAAAGCGCACTCCCCGAGGACGTGTTGTTACGCGGTTGGCTTATAAACACTTTGGAAGAGAGCCAGGAAATATACAGACTTCTTTATTTTAGAACTAAATGTCAGGTGGTTTAAAGAAATTAGCCAGTGAAACCATTATTTATGGTTCCACAACAATGATCGGTAGACTTTTAAACTGGTTATTGATGCCTTTTTATATCAGGGTATTGTCACCTGAAGAATATGGTGTAGTTATAAATTTCTATAGTTTCATATCTATATTGTTGGTAATTTTCACATATGGAATGGAAACTGGCTTTTTTAGGTTTTCAAAAAGTGAAAAATTCGCATCTGTTTATGCTAGTATTTTATCTTCATTAACCGTTTCTGGTCTTTTATTAATCATTATCATTACTTTTTCATCCGACTTTATTAGTAACATTTTGTATAATGGTCAATTTCGCGTATCCATTATTCTCATTGGATGGATCATTGCTATAGATGCTTTCATATCTGTTCCATTCGCCAATTTGCGGTTGAATAATAAAGCAATACGATTTGGAATCATCAGATTATCTGGAATTTTTTCTAATATTTTTTTCAATTTATTTTTCCTTCTATTAATTCCTTATTTAATTAAAATTGAGATTATTGGTAAACCTTATGCAAATTATTTTGAATCTTGTACTGGTGTATTTTACATTCTACTAAGTAATTTGATTAGTAGTTTACTGATGTTCTCTTTTTTTATTACTGAAATTTTTCGACTAAAAGGCACTTTTGACAAATCTATAATTTTAGGTATTCTTAATTACTCTTGGCCTTTTATAATAGTAGGAATCACCGGAATGATCATTCAAAACAGCGATAAAATACTTATTCCTATTTTAAGATCTGATGGCTTTAATGAATTGGCTGTTTATGCGGCCAATTTTAAAATTGGAATTTTGATGACCCTGTTTACTCAATCCTTCCGGTTTGCTTTTGAACCATATTTTTTTAAAAATAGAGATAAAGGATTAAGTAGTTATGCATTAATCATGGATTACTTTATAGCTTTTGGACTTTTTATTTTTCTGGGAGTTACTATTTTTCAAGATCTTATAAATATTTTGCTTACCAAAGAATACCTTTATGGAAATATAGTTATTCCAGTTGTTCTGATGGCACAATTATTCTATGGAATTTACTTTAATCTTTCGCTCTGGTATAAATTAACCGATAGAACCTATTTTGGAGCGATTTTTGGTATATTAGGAACGATTATAACCCTCACTTTAAATTTCATAACTATTCCAATTTTTGGAATGATAGGGGCTGCATATTCAATGCTTTTCGGTTATGGTTTAATGGCTTTATTTTCTGCTTTATACGGTAATAAATATTTTCCTGTTCCCTATCCATTAAAAAGAATTCTGCTATATTTTGTAGCAGCTTTAGTACTATACATAATTAATAAGTTGGTAGATATTGATTTTTATTTATTTCGTTATCTATTTAAAATCACTATATTATTTGTGTTTATAGCTATCTTTGTTCTTTTGCAAGGAAAATCTGGAATTAAAATTTTAGAATCATAATTGAAGTTTTTTTCTCAAATTTATTTAGTCACATGATAGAAATTAAAGTTGTAAATAAAAGCAATAATCCTTTACCGGAATTTGCCACGTCATTATCCGCAGGTGTCGATTTACGTGCTTTTATTGCTGAAGATATTGAACTAAAGCCTATGGAACGTATTCTGGTTCCTACTGGTCTTTATATTGAACTACCTGAAGGATTTGAAGCTCAAATACGTCCTCGCAGTGGTTTAGCATATAAGCATGGTATCAGCGTTCTTAATAGTCCCGGAACTATCGACGCTGATTATCGTGGCGAAATTAAAGTCATTCTCATTAATCTATCTAACGTTCCGTTTATTATTAAAAACGGAGAAAGAATATGTCAGATGGTCATCAATAAATTTGAAAATTTTAATTGGTCTTTATCTGAATCTTTATCTGAAAGTGTAAGAGGCGAAGGAGGTTTTGGACACACAGGTAAGAATTAATTTTTAAATTAATTCTTTATATATATCACAGTATTACAATTATTTAATAATTAATATCCTAGATAAATTTGATGTTATTTATCTTAATTTTAAAAACATTTTAATGGCTGATTTTTTAAAAAATATTGTACTGGCATTAACTTTCTTTCTTGCTTTTTTAACTGGTTGTGGTACTACTAAGGAATTAACAACTTTCGAAGACATATTATATCCTGATGGACGTTTTTTCAGCATCAGACATACTGACGACTTTATCACACAAAGATTTAACTTCTATTTTGTTGAAGCAAACCGATTAAAAGCCTTAGGAGATCTCGGAAATGCTGCCATACTTTACATGGAAGCCATACGACTTGATTCTACTTGTGCAACTTGTTACTATGAAATTAGTCATTTACTTATTCGTAATCGAGAATTTAGTGAAGCAGAGAATTTTGCTTTTCGTTCTGTTCAGTATGACCCACATAATGAACATTTTATTAGCTTACTAACACAATTGTATTCTCATAACAGTAAGTTTGATAAAGCATTACTTTCATCTAAATATCTTGTCGAACTCGATGCTGATAATCCAGAATATTTATATCAGGTCAGTCAAATTCTATATGAAAAGAGCCGATACGTTGAGGCCATAGAGTATCTTAATAGGATAGAAGCAATTATAGGAATTAATGAAGCCTTAACCTTTGAAAAGCATTCAATTTATTTGGAAGCTGGTAAAAAAAGATCTGCTTTACGGGAGATTAAGAATCTGATTTCTGAAAATCCATATAATGGTAATTTCCGCGTTTTTTTAGGTGATTTCTATGTTCAACAATCTGATATTAAAAAGGCTACAAGCACTTATAATCAAGTTTTAGTAGATTTTCCAGATAACGGTTTAATACATTTTAGTTTAGCCAATCTTGCTTTATTGGAAAATGATATACCATCTTTTGTTCAGCACTTAAAGAATGGTTTTTTTAATGCAAATTTGGAACTTGATATTAAAATTCAAAGAATTTTACCATTCCTCATGAACATGGATGATCCTGATAATCCATTGAATAAAGAACATATGGATCTATTTTTAAATGCCTTAATTGAATTACATCCATACGAATCAATGGGATATGTTATATATGGTAATTTTTTATCTGAAACCGGAAATAATTCCAAGTCCATTGATGTTTTAGAAACTGCCTTGTTATTGGACGAGAGGCAAGAAGAAATATGGCACGATTTTTTATTATTAATATTTGAAGATCAGGAAAGAAAGGATAAAACAGAATATTCAAAAAGAGCTGCTTCCTTATACCCGTCAAATCCTTTTTTTAATTACATTGCTGGCTTTTCCTTTTTATTGGATGATGATAAAATCAGCAGCATATACTATCTGGGAAAAGCAAGAGATAATGCCGAGAATAATTCCATGTTAAAAGCTCAGGTTTTGGGATTGTTAGGAGATCTTTATTATCAGACTGATAACGTTGAAAAGAGTTTCTTATCCTATCAAAAAAGTATTTCACTAAATCCCGATAACATCATTGTATTAAATAATTACTCATATTTTTTAAGTCTTGAAAAGAGAGATCTTCATAAAGCTGAGGAAATGATTTCAAGAGTTATACTGCAAGAACCTGATAATTATACATATTTGGATACTTATGCCTGGGTTTTGTTTCAGCAGGGTAAATATCTGGACGCATTGTATTACATTGAAAGAGCAATGGAATTAGGAGGAAAAGATAATGGTGTTATTTTGGAACATTATGGAGATATACTGTATAAAAATGGTATGAAGGATGAAGCTATAACTTATTGGAAAAAAGCTTCGTATACCGACGATGAAGTTACTGAATTTCTAAGTAAAAAAATTGAATTTGAATCTTATTTCGAATAACTGATGGGTAGGTATTTTATTTTTTTCAAACTTGTATCACTTCTTTTATTGATATACTTAGGTTCTTGTCGGAGTATAGACAGAATTTTTGTGGGAAAGCCGCTTGGAGATTATACTGAAGTAGAGCTAGTAGAAGAGATCATTAAAAATGAGATTCAATTTAATACGCTATTTTTTAGAAGGTTACTTGCTAATATTGATCATGGTGGTCAGGAGCGCAGTGTTCGCGCCAATATGTACATAAAAAAGGATCAGGAAATTGTCATTTCTGTCATTCCTTTTATGGGTATTGAAGCTGTTAGAATTAAGTTTGATAAGTTGTCTGTTCAGATTATTGATAGAATTAATCGTGAATATTCTGTGGCTACTTATCAACAGCTCTCAAACCGTTTTAATGTGCCTTTAAGTTATGATATTTTAGAACGGATATTGACCAATAGGATGTTTGAATTTCCATCTAATCAAATATCAAATATTAAGCGTTACAGAGGCGATGTGTATGACGATTTCTATTCTTTAAAATCTCACGAGGACAGAACTTATGCTCGAATGTTAGATACAAATTCTTATAACACATATCAACGCTTAGATATTTTACCTGATATTTACCGTGTTTTAAGTTCTTTTATTGATCAACCTGGTAACAATACTTCTTTGCATGTAGGATATGCTGATTTTCGATCTTTTAATGGAAAAGATATATTTCCTTATTCTATTAGAATTGTCGGTAATATGGGCTCTAATAGTGCAAAATTAGAATTAAATTTGAATCAGGTTGAAATGAACACTGATGCTTCAATTGGATTTTCTATCCCAACTAATTATGAAAGAGTCAATTTTTAGATTATTATTTGTTTTTTTTTGCTGTCAGATAGTAGACACAACATTATCTGGTCAAAATATTAATAATTTGCGTGCTGAGAGAGAAGCTTTGTTGCAGGAAATAGACCGTACAAATAGAATGCTTCAATCTAAACAAACTACCCGTGAAACTAATCTTCAACAATTAAACTTGTTAACAAGAGAAATTACTATTCGTGAATCTTTTTTGGCGGATATCCGGAACGAAATTTCAATTATTGATGCAAGTTTAGAGGAGAATCAAAGACAAATTAATCAATTAGAAAATGAAATAGAAAGTATAAAAACAGAGTATGCACGTTTGATACAGGATACTTACAAGAGGAGAAATGCATTAGATGAGCTTATATTCTTTCTTAGTGCTAATGGTTTTTCTGAGGCATATCAAAGATATCGTTTGTTGCAAGAATATACACGGTATCGTCAACAACAAGCTGAAAAATTGAAAGCATCTCAAAATTTACTTTTTGCTTTGCAAGAAGATATTCAAATTCAACGATTGCAAAAGGAAGAAGCCCTTAAAGAAATTGAAAATGAGTACGTTCAATTATCAAGTAACAGACAACAGAAAAATGTCTTAATCCGAAATTTGCAACGTGAGGAAAGATGGTTGCGTGAACAATTAAATAAACAGCAACAGCAAGCTGAAGAGCTTGAAAATCGAATACTTGAATATATACGAACTTCTCGTGCTGGAACAACAGGTGAGAATTTTGGAGATTTTAAAGGAAAACTAATCTGGCCTGTCAGTAGAGGTAGAATTGTCAACAGTTTTGGAGAGCATCCGCATCCGGTTTTATCAAATGTAACAATTAAAAATAACGGTATAGATATTCAAACCAGCGGAAATGATGATGTTTTTGCCGTTCATAATGGCGAAATTAGTCGTGTAGTTGCTATTCCTGGTTATAACACTGCTGTTATAGTTAGACATGGTAAATTTTTAACTGTTTACGCTAATTTACGAACAGTTAAAGTAGCACAGGGTCAAATTGTTACAGCAGGTTCTAATCTGGGAACAGTATATCGTGAAGATAACGATTCAGGAGGTATTTTGCATTTTGAAATATGGGAGGAAAACCAAAAATTGGATCCTGTTAATTGGTTAGTTCCTTAAAAAATGATTAATTTAGGAAACTCTTTTGTTTTTTTTTAGTATAAAGCTATGTATCATTGTTACAAATCTCAGGTAATGCAGGATACTTTTAATTTTTAAAGCTTTTACAAGTGAATAGAATGACACTAAAATCTGAAATACAAAACATCAGTTTAGTTGAGAAGCTAATTGATGATATCTCTGCTGAATATGATATTCATTCAGATGTATATGGGAAATTATTACTAGCTGTGGTTGAGGGTGTAAATAACGCCATAGTTCATGGAAATAAAATGGTTAAAGATAAGAACGTCCTTATTGAATATGATATTTCCGATAATGAAATAGAATTCTGTATTACTGATAGCGGTGAGGGTTTTGATTTTACTAATCTGCCAGATCCTACAACACCAGAAAACATTGAAAGAACACATGGCAGAGGAATTTTTTTAATGAATCATCTGGCTGATCGAATGGAGTTTGAGCATCCCGGAAATAAAGTTAAATTATACTTTAATTTATCCTAGTTTTGGACATACATTTTTTTAATGAAGATGTAGATCTACCTCAACTTAATTATAACCAAATCTCAGTTTGGTTAAAGGAGGTTATTGAAAGTTATCTTAAGTCGTGTGGTTCAATTTCCGTTATATTCTGTAACGATGATTATATACTAAATATTAATAAGCAATTTTTAGATCATGATTACTATACAGATATTATAACTTTTAATTATTCTTCTCCAAAAGTAATTTCGGGTGATTTGTTTATTAGTCTCGATACAGTAAAAAGTAACTCTGAAATTTATCATACTGAATTTTTACATGAATTGTGTCGAGTGATTGTTCATGGCATTTTGCACCTTCTTGGTCAAGATGATAAAACAGATGTGCAATCTAACGAAATGCGAAAAAATGAAGATTTTTGGTTAGATAAGCTCAACGCATATAAGTTCAATTAAATCTTTGAAATACAAGCTTATATACTTCCTTATCATCTTCCTATTTACTTTTCTTTCTACTATTCTTTATATCGTATAAGTTCATTCTATTTCGCTTAATCCTGAGCGTCTTTATTATGTTTAGTATTTACTTAATTTTAATTTTTTGAGGTTGATCAATTTTTTGAGTTAATTGTTTACTAAATTTGGTAGTTTAAAAATTATAAGATGTTATTTGAATTTGATGTTATTGTTGTAGGAGGGGGGCATGCTGGATGTGAAGCAGCAGCAGCAGCAGGAAATTTAGGTAAACGTACTTTATTAATTACGATGGACCTAAATAAAATTGCCCAAATGAGTTGTAATCCGGCTGTTGGAGGCGTTGCTAAAGGTCAAATAGTCAGAGAGATAGATGCTCTTGGTGGACAAATGGGAATAGTTACTGATTATTCGTCAATTCAGTTCCGTATGCTAAATCAAAGCAAAGGCCCTGCAATGTGGTCGCCACGTTCTCAATGTGACCGTATGGTTTTTTCAATTAAATGGCGTGATATTTTAGAGAACATATCGAATATATCTTTTTGGCAAGATACTGTTGTTGATATTTGCATTTCTAATGGTAAAATTCAATCTGTCATTACTCAAATGGGAGTTGAATTTAAAGCCTCTAAGATTATAATAACTACTGGTACATTTCTTAATGGTTTAATGCACATTGGCGAAACTCAGCTTAAAGGCGGGCGTATTTCTGAACCTGCTTCATATGGAATCACTGAAAAACTTTTTAATGCTGGATTTACTACCAGTCGGATGAAAACAGGAACTCCAGTCAGAATTGATTCTCGCTCTATTGATTTTAGTAAATTAGAAGAACAAGCAGGAGATAATTCCTTTCATAAATTTAGTTATCTTCCAATATCGAATAGACGATTAAAACAACGAAGTTGTTATATCACCTATACAAATTCTACTGTTCATTCTATTATAGAAGGGAGTTTGAATAAAAGTCCCATGTATAATGGAACCATTCAAAGTTTAGGTCCACGATATTGTCCAAGCATCGAAACTAAGATAGTGAATTTCGCTGATAAAGATCGACATCAATTGTATCTTGAACCAGAAGGAGAAACCACTATTGAATATTATCTTAATGGATTTAGCAGCTCACTCCCTATGGAAACACAGTTTGAAGCTTTAAAACATGTCCCAGGATTAGAAAATGCAACATATTTTAGACCTGGTTATGCCATCGAATATGATTTCTTTGATCCTACGCAATTAAAAGCCACATTGGAGACGAAGTTAATTGAAGGTCTCTATTTTGCGGGACAAATAAATGGAACAACTGGTTATGAAGAGGCTGCAGCACAAGGTTTAATTGCCGGGATTAATGCTTCACTGGCTTTAGATGGGCGTTCTGTTTTCGTATTAAAAAGGGATGAAGCTTATATTGGTGTTTTGATTGATGACTTAATTACTAAGGGCGTTGATGAACCATATAGAATGTTTACAAGTCGAGCAGAATATCGAATACTCCTTCGTCAGGATGATGCCGATGTTAGGCTAACGCCAAAAGGAAGAGAAATTGGACTAGTTGACGATTACAGATATAAAATATTTAGTGAAAAAGTTAAATTTAGAAATGACGTAATCGAATTCATTAATAACTGTAGTGTTAAGACCTCTGATATAAATAATTATCTTGAATCAATTCAATCGTCTCCTTTGAAACAAGGTGTAAAACTAAATACAATTGTTTTAAGACCTCAAGTTAAGTTGTCTGAATTGATTGAATCTTTTAAACCATTAAAGCAATTTTGTGTGGGATTACCTTTGGATAGACGAGAGGAGATAATTGAATCTGCTGAAGTTTTACTTAAGTACGAAGGGTATATTGCTCGCGAACGAATCATTGCAGACAAGCTAACGAGACTGGAACACTTAAAGATAAAAGGTAAATTTAAGTACGAAGATATTAAAACCATCAGTACCGAAGGACGCCAAAAACTTACACGCGTTGATCCTGAAACCATCGGTCAAGCCTCGAGAATAAGTGGTGTTTCCCCCAGCGATATAAATGTTCTTTTGGTATTATTAGGAAGGTAATGTTTCACGTGAAACAATTTTCTGGTTTATTCTGTTTATTTAATCATTCTACGACTTCTACGATATGAGGAATAATAGCATAAAGGGAAATATTGTCGATGTTTTTCGCAAAGAAATATTTGCCGGTGAAATCACCTTCTGTAAAAATGGAATCATCTCTATAGTCAAACTTGATGAGAAATTTGAGAACTTTATCCTACCAGGTTTTATTGATGCCCATGTTCATATTGAAAGCTCGATGTTAACACCTTCGCGGTTTGCTGAAATTGTTGTTCCACGTGGAACTATTGGAGTGGTTTCCGATCCTCATGAAATTGCAAATGTGCTCGGCGTGGAAGGAGTAGAATATATGATAAATGACGGTAAAAAAGTTCCGCTCAAGTTCTTTTTTGGCGCACCAAGCTGCGTTCCTGCTACCTCTTTTGAAAGTTCCGGTGCTGTGATTGATAGTAGCGCAGTACAGAGTTTACTTAGGAGAGATGATGTTTGGTTTTTGTCAGAGATGATGAATTTCCCAGGAGTTATTTATGATGATGTGGATGTTCACAAGAAGTTAAATTTTGCAAAACAATATAATAAACCAATAGATGGACATGCTCCAGGATTAACCGGGTCTAATCTTGATAAATATGTTTCGGCTGGAATTTCTACCGATCATGAATGTAGTACCCTTAAAGAAGCAGAGGAGAAAATATCTAAGGGAATGATGATTCAGATACGAGAAGGAAGTGCCGCACGCAACTTTGAAGCTTTAAAATCATTGTTCAAAAATCATCCTGACAAACTTATGTTATGCACTGACGACAGTCATCCCGATGATTTAATATCTCAAGGACACATGGATCGTTTGTTAAGATTAGGCTTGAAGGAAGGAATTAATCTGTTTGACTTGTTGCGTGCAGTTACCATTAACCCTGCTCAGCATTACAATTTACCAATAGGTTTATTGCGCGTAAATGATCCTGCCGATTTTATTGTTGTCGAAGATCTCGATAATTTCAATGTGGTGTCAGCATATATTGAGGGGGAGAGGGTATATCATCAAAATGATGGAATTACCTTTGATGTTCCTTCGGCAGATCCGGTTAATAAATTCAGAACTGAACTTGTTACTCATAAACAGTTAGAGGTAAAATTGCCAGATGAGTATGATTCTGTCAGAGTGATAGAAGTTCATGATGGTGAACTTTTAACTTCTCAATATAATTGGAAACCTTTGAATGTTTCAGGAGGTGTGTTAACATCCGATTTGAATCAGGATATAATTAAACTTGTAGTTGTTAATCGCTATAAAGATACACCACCTTCAGTGGGGTTTGTGAAAAACCTCGGATTGAAGAAGGGCGCAATTGGAAGTACAGTTGCCCACGACAGTCATAATATTATTGTTGCCGGTTGTGATGACGATAGTATCCTCAGGGCAATTAATGTTTTAATTGAAGGAAATGGAGGCATCGTTACCGTAAATGGAGAATTCTTTAATCATCTACCTTTGCCTGTTGCCGGTTTAATGAGTTGTGATTCCGGTGCTGAAGTAGCAGAAAAATATAAAGTATGCAATCAAAATGCAGCTAAAATGGGAAGCAGTTTAAAATCACCATTTATGACGCTATCTTTTTTATCTCTCCTTGTTATCCCGTCATTAAAACTAGGTGATAAAGGATTGTTTAATGTTGCAGATTTTGAATTCACATCACTGTTTGTTTCTGATAAGTGATCATTATATAACTCTTTATTTTCTATGGAGATAAATTACCTGAATGAACATATTGATGAACTTCGCGAACTGGTTACTGTTTTGCCGAATAACCCTGGAGTTTATCAGTTCTTTGATACATCAGGTAAAATTATTTACGTTGGAAAGGCAAAGAATCTCAAACGACGAGTTGCATCCTATTTTAATCGCGAACCTGATAATGGTAAGACCAGGGTTTTGGTTAAACGGATTCGAGATATCCGGCACATAGTAGTGGACAGTGAAGAGGACGCCCTGTTGTTAGAAAACAATCTCATAAAGAAATATCAACCACGTTACAATGTTCTTTTAAAAGATGACAAATCCTTTCCGTGGATTGTGATACGCAACGAGCCCTATCCACGCGTATATCAAACCCGGCAATTAATTAAGGATGGGAGTCAGTACTTTGGCCCTTACACCAATGTTATGTTGGTTCGTTCACTCATTGACCTTTTTAGGCATTTATATCCTATCAGAACTTGCCGCTTAAATCTTATTCAGGATAATATCACTCAGGGAAAGTTCAAACGATGTCTGGAATTTCATATAGGAAATTGCAAGGCTCCTTGTGAAGGATTACAAACAGAACAGGAATATTTGGAGTATATTGTTGATATCCGGAACATACTAAAGGGAAATATCGGATCTGTGATCCGATATTTGAAAGAGCGCATGCTCAAACTTGCAGATGAATATAAATTTGAAGAAGCTGAAAATATCAAACAGCGGTTAAATTTATTATCAGGTTTTCAAAGTAAATCTACCATCGTAAACCCCAAAATTGATAATGTAGATGTTTTCTCAATAATTAGTGATGATAAGTCTGCCTATGTCAACTTTCTAAAAGTATTAAATGGAGCAATTATTCAGGCTCATACCATTGAGTTAAAAAAGAAGCTTAATGAAACCGATTCTGAACTTCTTTCCCTGTCCATTACAGAAATTCGCGAGAGATTGCAGAGTAGTTCCAGGGAAATCATTGTCCCTTTTATTCCTGAAGTGCCTTTGCAAAATGTGGAATTTGTTATTCCAAAAATAGGGGATAAAAAAAAGCTACTGGAATTGTCTGAGAGAAATGTCAAATACTATCGGCTGGAGAAACTTAAGCAGGATGCCAATAGGCAAAATACACCACGACATATCCGTTTACTCGAAAATGTTAAGGCGGATCTAAGACTTAAGCAACTTCCTGTACACATAGAATGTTTTGATAACTCAAACTTCCAGGGTTCATTTCCGGTTGCTGCATGTGTGGTGTTTAAAAACGGTATACCTTCAAAACGGGATTATCGCCACTTCAACATTAAAACGGTAGAGGGTCCTGATGATTTTGCCTCTATGGAAGAGGTTGTTGAACGCCGCTATCGGCGTTTAATGGATGAAGGTTCACCGCTTCCGCAATTAATCGTTATTGATGGGGGGAAAGGTCAATTGGGTTCAGCTGTAAAAGCGTTAAATCGTTTAAATCTATCCGACCGTATTGCCATCATTGGCATTGCAAAAAAGCTGGAAGAGATATTTCGGCCCGGTGACCCCATTCCACTTTATCTTGATAAAAACTCCCAAACATTGAAACTGATTCAAAACTTACGTAACGAAGCTCACAGGTTTGGTATAACATTTCACCGACAAAAGCGAAGTAAGGCGGCATATGAATCAATACTCGAAAAAATAGAAGGAATAGGACCCAAAAGTATAGAAGATCTGATGAGGGAATTTAAATCAATCAATGGAATTAAATCTGCCTCAGTCGATGATTTGCATAAAGTTGTGGGATCTAAAAGAGCAAATTCACTGATTGAGTTTTTCAAGAAGGCAGGAGATTAGTCATATCATTTTAAAAGAATAGATCTGTAATTTCAGATACTTCAAATTCTGTAATGGATAAATTCTGTGTAAGAGCATGACTAATGGCTTCCTTTTGATGATATATTTCAATTAAATTTTTAGTAATCAACTTGCAGAGTTCCTCATTTTCTTTTGTGCTTCGAATTTGTAAATCTCTGATTTTCCCTTTTTCAACTTTCATTTTTACTGAAAACACAGCTTTTTTCAACCTAACTCTTTTTGAAAATTCATATGCAGGGCCATAACTATAGTTCCATTCTGTGGTATCATACTTTTCTTTTTTCAATTTGTTGATTTCATCTATTTCTTTATACGTTAAATCGTATAGTACAGTATTTGAGTTATTAAATCTTATCTGTGACTCTAGTTTATTTAAAAAGTCAGATGCTTCGATGGCTTCATTGTATATAGCAGAAATATTCATTACTTCACTTCGCACCGACTTTACTGCTTTATCTCGGAACTTTCCGGGATCACTTTTTAAACTAAAGGTTAAATGTTCCAGATTGGAGTTAAATAGAAGTGTTCCATGATGCATCACTCGTCGTTTGAAAACGTGACAGGCATTACCTGATATTTTCTTGTAATCAATGAGCAAATCATTTCTCACACCGTGTCGTACCGGAATACCCCAATCATTTAATACCGTAACAATGGGATCAGTTGCCTTTTTAAAATTCACTAAATCATTATGTTCACCATTTTTTATAAAGCAAAAGTTTATGTTTCCTTCATCGTGATAAACAGTTCCGCCACCCGATAGTCTTCTAAATAGGGGAATTCCTTCACGTTGCAGGTAATTTAAATTAATTTCTGCCAGTGCATTTTGATGCTTTCCAATAATTACAGAAGGACGATTTATGTAGAAAAAATGAATGTTTTCTGTTTTTTGTCTTAACAGATACTCCTCAGTCGCAAGGTTAAATGCCGGATCTTTACTTTTACTGATGATGGACAGCGTATTGGTATTCATTATCTTATTTTGAATTCTGGTTTGAATTTATGATAGCTTGTTAATCTTTTTAATTAATTTGATTATCAAACATGAAATATACTTAATACCAGCTATTGCATTAGTTTAATATTGTTAGGCGGAACTTGCCTGTGCTCATTATCTAATATTCAATTCCAAGGCATTCGGGACTAACGACCTATTCAAATAGTGATGCTAATCTCATCTAACAATTATATCAATGGTTCGGTTTAGGAATGCTTTGCTATTTTTTCTAATTCAAATATATTCTATATTTTAGATGTTAGGTAGTTTTAATGATGAAACCATTCTTTTAAAACTGTATTTGATAAATGTATTTTCTCAATAATGGATAATTTGAATAGTTTATGCGATTGGTCATTCAAAGGGTTAACAAGTCAGAAGTTTCTGATGATACTGGGTTAATATCCTCAATTGGACAGGGTTTGATGATTTTGTGCGGAATAGAGCATCGGGACAGTAAGGAAGATGTTCAGTGGCTTGCCAAAAAAGTGGCAGGACTACGCATATTTGATAATGAGAACGGTGTTATGAATTATTCTTTAGTGGAAATCGGGGGAGAAGCAATGGTTGTAAGTCAGTTTACGCTTCATGCCCGTTATAAAAAGGGTAATCGGCCCTCATATATAGATGCTGCACCTCCCGAACATGCCATTCCGTTATATGAATATTTTGTAGAATTATTGACTCAACTCATTGGAAAACCGGTTGCCAGTGGTAAATTTGGAGCTCATATGAAAATTAATCTCATCAACGATGGGCCAGTTACCATTTTGATGGATTCTCAAAACAGGATGTAAACTATGACTATAAAAGAGGCACAACAATTAGTTGATATTTGGATTAATAAATATGGGGTTAGATATTTTTCTGAAATGACTAATCTTGCCATTCTTATGGAGGAAACCGGAGAGCTTGCCCGCATCATGAGCCGTAAATACGGAGATCAATCCTTTAAGGAAAATGAAAGTCCTGATTCACTTCCGGATGAGATGGCTGACGTTTTATGGGTTTTATTGTGCCTGGCAAATCAAACTGGAGTTGATCTCGAAAAGGCTTTGATTGATAACCTGGATAAAAAAACCAAGAGGGATGGTTCCAGACATAAAAACAATACTAAATTGAAATAGATATGATGGATTTAAATGAATTGGATATGCTTCCATTGTTTGCTGAGTTCAACGAAGATTTTAAAGCCTTCCCGGACTTTAAAACTGATTTTGTAGCATCGTCAGAAATAAATGTTGAAACATTAAAGAATATGTTTAGTTGTATAGATTTAACAAGTTTAAATACAACTGATAGTAGTAGTGATATTGATGAATTTTGTAACAAAGTTGCACAATTCAAATCCAGCTTTCCCGATATGCCGGATGTTGCAGCTGTATGTGTTTATCCTGTGTTTGCTTCTGTATTGGCAACGCGTTTAAAAAACATGAAAGTTAATCGCGCAGTAGTATCAGCTTGTTTTCCATCATCACAAACATTTTTAGATATCAAGAAAGAGGAGACAAAAAAAGCGATTTTCTTCGGCGCCAACGAAATTGATATTGTTATGTCTGTAGGAGAGTTCCTCGAAGGAAATTATGAATTTGTGGGGAATGAAATTTTTGAAATAAAACAGGTGATGGGTGATGCACATCTTAAAGTTATTCTCGAAACGGGTGCTTTACCCGACAGTGAATCAATTTGGAAAGCATCTTTAATTGCCATGGAGGCTGGTGCCGACTTTATTAAAACTTCCACCGGTAAAATGAGTCCTGCTGCTACGCCTGAAGCTGCTTGGGTGATGACGCATGCCATTAAAGCTTTTCATAAGAAGAGAGGTAAGATGATTGGTTTTAAACCTGCCGGCGGCATTGCAACTGTTGATGATGCGTTGCTTTACCACGATATTCAATTAAATGTATTGGGTAAAAACTGGGTAAATAACAACTTTTTTAGGATAGGAGCAAGCCGATTGGCCAATGAATTAATCATTGCAATTAAGAGAGCCGAGGGGCTGCCTGAGCCTATAAAATATTTCTAGGATCATTTTGTGCACACCAAAGATCATTTTGTGTTAATTTAAATCATGTATTAAGTTATAATTTTAACATTTGTTGCTTTTATTAACTGTTGTATATCATAATTCAAATATATCATGCACTATAAGAGAACTATTACCGAAATATTTCTATAGTTAAAATGATTGTCAACAAGTTATTGTAAAGTAGTATTATATTATAATCTTGATAGTATTTATTAAAACACTCTTTTATGAAATTATTTATTATTTTCCTTACACTAATCAGCTTTTCCTTAAATGGATGTAGCAAACAGGAAACAGAAGACCATGTTTATCTCTTTAGTTATTTCAAAGGAGACAGTAGAGACGGTTTACATCTCGCGTGGAGTGAGGACGGACTAGTATGGAAGGAGCTCAATAATGGCAATTCTTTTCTGAAACCAACGGCCGGACGCGATCAATTAATGAGAGACCCTTGTATCATAAAGGGAGCGGATGGTTTATATCATATGGTTTGGACTGTAAGTTGGGCCGAAAGAGGAATTGGTTATGCCAATTCTCCTGATTTGCTTAACTGGTCGGAGCAAAAATATATTCCTGTTATGGAGCACGAAGAAAATGCAAGAAACTGTTGGGCACCGGAGATCACTTATTGTGAGAAGGAGGGCATATATATGATTTATTGGGCTACTACAATAGAAGGTGCTTTTCCCGAAACCTGGGTGCCTGAAGATAACGGATTAAACCATCGCATGTACTACGTAACGACGCTTGATTTTAAAGAATTCAGCGACACTAAAATTCTTTATGAACCAGGATTTAATGTTATTGATTCTCATATTGTTCCTTTCGAAGGTGAGTTTATTATGTTTTTAAAGGATGAAACACGAACCCCCCCTGCAAAGAGCCTGCATGTTGCTAGATCTGAAAATCTTACCGGACCCTACTCGCAACCTGGAGATGTAATTCATGGTAATTATTGGGCTGAGGGACCTACATCTCTTTACATCGATGGAAATTGGATTGTTTATTTTGATATATACAGAGATAGAAGAATGGGTGCTGTAACCTCTCCAGATTTAGTTAATTGGACTGAAATTACCGATCAAGTTTCCTTCCCTCCTGGCACAAGGCACGGTACAGCATTTAAAGTTAAAAGAAGTGTGTTAGATAATATTATCGCAAGTACTTCGGTAGATTAATGAATCGCGCAATTTTGAAGCGAGGCGGTCTAAAAAGTCTGTTAATAATATTCAATACTTACAATTTAAAACAACCTTGCTTTCACCCCTCCAAACCTCCCCCAAGTGGGAGGCTTAAAGTCCCCCTTGGGGGATTTAGGGGTGAATTATTAACGTGTAATTTACGATTTGAAAGATAAGGGAAATTTTTGGACAGCCTCTTTTATATTTTGCGAGTAGTGGTAAAATGAACCAGCTCTTCAAGGGCATTACGTGTTTCGCAAACCGGATAGGTATATAGTATCTCAAGGGCTTTGTCCCTATACTCACTCATCATTTGTCTGGAGTAATCTATTCCGCCCTTCTCTTTTACCATCTGCATGATGGGAGCAATTTTTTTCTCCTTTTTATGATCTTTTTTAATGGTGCGAAGAATTTTTTTCTTCTCGCCATTTTCCATTTTGCCTAAGACATGAAGTAACGGAAGTGTGATTTTTTTCTCTTTAAGATCATTCCCTGTAGGCTTCCCGGCCAGGTTGGTTTTTTCATAATCTAAAAGATCATCTCTTATTTGAAACGCCATCCCGAGGTATGTTCCAAATTTGTACATTTTCTCAACATGCTCCTCGTCGGCGTTTACGGAGTAAGCGCCTGCTTTGGTACAAGCAGCAATAAGTGTGGCTGTCTTTTTTCGAATCACCTCGTAATATTCTTCTTCGGTAATGTTTAACTGTCGCGACTTCTCGATCTGAAGAAGTTCTCCCTCACTCATCTCTTTTACTGCATCAGAAACCACTTCAAGAACGCCTATTTGTTTGGTCTTCAGTGCACTGATCAAACCTACCGATAAAAAGTAATCGCCCACCAAAACTGCGATCTTGGAACGCCAAAGTGCGTTTATCGAAAAGAACCCACGTCGTTGATAAGTTTCATCAACCACATCATCATGAATCAATGTTGCAGTGTGTAAAAGTTCAATTAGTCCGGCTGCGGTAAAACTTGCATCGGTTATTTGCCCATTAAGTTTTGCAGATAAAAACACCAGCATGGGGCGCATCTGTTTGCCCTTCCGACGCAAAATATAGTTGGTGATGATGTTTAATAACGGTATTTTTGAGTTCAGCTGGGTTTTGAAGTAGGGTTCAAAATCCTGCATCTCTTTCTTTATAGGGGCTTTTATCCTTGATGAAACACTCATTACTTCTCAATATATTTTGTTCAAAAATAAGAAATTGTAACATACTTATTTCTTAAATTTTGTTTTTATTATTTGTTAACGATTCTCTTTTTGAAATACATGCATTTATATAAATATTTTAAGAGGTTGCATATTTAATATGTAATTTCTTCATATATTTGCATTCCTAAATGTAACAACAATTTACAATTGTTGTTGCATTGCTATTAAAGATTTAAGATATATATCAGTACCATAACAAAATACGATGCATAGGCATCGTATGTAAAAGCAGAGAACAATGAAAATCAAAGATCTGGATCCCCAAATATTGGAAAAAGCAGCCAGTATGCTTAAAGCCATCGCGCATCCAATGCGTATTGCCATTCTATCACACCTTGAGGATGGGAAAAGATTAACCGTTACCGAAATACATCAGCTGCTCAATATTGAACAAAGTACCACATCACACCATCTTGGCATATTAAAAGATAAAGGGGTACTCGCGTCACAAAGGGATGGAAAGAATACGTTCTATTTTCTTAAACACGAAAGTTTAAGAAATATTATTGATTGCGTTAGTAAATGCTCTGCCAGTTAGTATTTAACATTGGTAATTTAAAGTAGAGATTTAGATTTGTAGAGATGGCAAAAATAAGATTAACCAAAGAGTTTCGGTTTGAAATGGCACATGCTCTTTGGAACTACGACGGATTGTGCAGGAATATTCACGGGCATTCATACATTCTTCAGGTGACGGTTATTGGTGAACCAATTTCCGATCAGGATAATACAAAACTGGGAATGGTAATGGATTTTGGCGACCTAAAAGCGATTGTAAACCGCGAAATTGTTAAGGATCTTGATCATTCTATTGTTGTGAGTAATATGGTTTCTCCCGAAATCATCAAGCAGATGGGTCAGATGGGCGAACGGCATTTTTTGGTTGATTATCAGCCAACATGCGAAAATATGCTCATTGATTTTGCTCAACGACTAAAAAATGCACTTCCAAAAGAAGTTAGCCTTTTTAGCCTGAAACTTCACGAAACAGCAAATTCTTTTGCTGAATGGTACGCTGAGGATAATTGATTAAACTATTTGCATACAATTACTGTATGAATTTAATCAGAATCCGGTATTGACTTCTGGTTTTTCTGAGAATAATTTTACTTCGTTATTAAACCAAGTAAAATGAAAACAGCCAAAATCATCCATGCTGTCTTAAAGCTTAAACTTTGGAGTTTGTCGCTGCTGTTCCTGATATTTTCCGCTTGTTCCAGTGATGGAGACAAAGATGAGGATATCTTTTTTATTCGCTTCAATGCTGATGGGACAAAAGTCGAGTTCACCAATCAGCTCATTCTTACGGCAGGTTTTGGACAATCTGGGCAATTCCACACCGCAACCATCTCTGGCGCAAATGATGCAATAACCAATGTAGGATTACAAATTTACCATGATTCTCCAATAATTGAAGGAATTTATAGTGGGTATGGTGTTACTAATGATGTTGTTACAGGAGTCATTCTTCACTATTCGGCACCAACAGGGATTTTGTATAGCTCTGGTGGCGTTGATGTATATGCACAAGTTGAAATCACCGGTTTATCGCAGTCTGTCGTGACCGGGAAATTTAGCGGAGTGTTAAAGGCAGATGAACAAAGCGATTTAATTGTCACAGATGGAGAATTCAGAGTCAGACGAATAAATTAAAAAATTCAGAAGCCTCGTGACCTTCCTGTCTTTCGAGGTTTTATCTTATCCTTTTTAATGCAATTCTGCTGTCATCCAAACATTTTCATGTACTCCTGCGTTTAATATTTTATATTTAAACGCATCATGAAAATACTACTCACAGGTGCCAATGGATACATTGGGAAAAGATTGTTGCCTTTGTTGCTCAACCAAGGATATCATGTTTTCTGTTGCGTGCGTGATCCTGATCGGTTTGCTGTTGATATCTATCCTCAGGAACAAATAGAAGTTTTAAAAATTGATTTCCTTGATGCGGATTCTGTTAAGGTCATTCCGGATGATATTGATGTAGCTTATTATTTGATTCATTCTCTGTCTGCATCAACAAAGAATTTTGATGAACTCGAAAAAATTGCGGCACGCAATTTTTCTAATCAAATGCAGCTCACATCAGTCACACAAGTGATCTATTTAAGTGGCATTGCAAATCAGGAAAAATTGTCCCGCCATTTATCTTCCCGTAAAGAGGTAGAAGAGATTTTACAAAAAGGTTCCTGGCATCTCACCACTCTTCGAGCCGGCATTGTAATTGGCTCCGGAAGCGCTTCTTTTGAAATAATGCGCGACTTGGTTGAAAAATTGCCGGTGATGATTGCACCACGCTGGTTAAGTACCAAGTCGCAACCCATAGCTATGCAAAATGTCATGGAGTATATGATGGGGGTATTGGCAAATGAAAAAACCTACGATCAGTCGTTTGATATTGGAGGCCCCGATGTTTTAACATACAAAGAGATGCTGTTGCAATATGCCTCTGCAAGAGGTCTCCGCCGATGGGTCTATTCAGTTCCTGTCATGTCACCCCGGTTGTCATCTTATTGGCTCTATTTTATCACTTCCACATCTTACAAGTTAGCGGTGAATCTGGTCAACAGCATGAAAATTGATGTAGTTTGTCGTCCTCATCAATTGGGTGAAAGCCTAAATATTTCACTTATCTCGTATAAAGATGCCGTAAAGTTGGCCATCAAAGAAATTGAGGATGGCCGAGTCACCTCCAGTTGGATCGATGCCCTGTCAGGCAATGCCCTTCAACCCGGAATTGCCCGATTAAAGGCAATTCCTGAAGATGGATGCCTGAGTGTACGCCACATCAGAAGGATTGATGATCCAGAACGTGTGTGGGAAAAAGTTATGCGCATTGGTGGATCAACAGGTTGGTATTTTGCCACCAGGTTGTGGGCGTTTCGCGGTTTTCTCGATAAAATGGTAGGTGGAGTTGGTTTGCGACGTGGACGCAAAAACCAATATGAGCTGCAGCCCGGAGAAACTCTGGATTTTTGGCGGGTGGTGGATGTAAACCAGAGCACGAAGCGCCTCCTTCTTTATGCCGAGATGAAATTACCGGGGGATGCATGGTTGGAGTTCGAAATTAATGGAAATGAACTTAGTCAGACTGCAATTTACAAACCTAAAGGTATTATGGGCATTCTTTACTGGTACATGATATATCCGTTTCACGATTGGATTTTTAGAGGCATGGTCAGGAACATTGCAAAGTGATAATTAGTAGAGCCCCTATTATAAACTTTAGCAGGCGTTTTGTTTACCCTGAATAATTTTATAATACAATAATTTGTGCGATATGCGAATCTTATAGTTATTTATAAGTATCTTTCTTCTAATTTATATGGTTGATTTCTATAGTTATAGATTTTTTTTAAACTGAAATTATGAAAGCAAGAGTTCTGATCATATCGATGTGTTTTCTGTTAATATGCGAAACAACTACCGCTCAAAGCAGTAATTTTATTTATGCTACTATTGCACCGCAAGATGCCGCAATTCTAGCTAGCGATCATCCTTCAGAAATTGAAATAATAGGTACAAATGATTTTCATACAGCGGTCTATATTTCCGAAGCGGCTGTTTCATATCTCCAGGAAATCAGACAATCTATCGGTCCGGGCTACGTTTATCGACAGAGCCGTGAAGATGCTTTGGCAGCCATACAGGAATGGCCATTAAAAATCACTTCAACGTATAACTTTACCATAAGCCAACAGGATTTAGTCAATTTGGCTATTGATCTTGTTGACCCCATCAACATTGAAGACCACATCATATTGCTTGAAAACTATGGAACCCGATTTCACACCAAAGAGAGCGCCACGCAATCAGCCATTGATTTAAGAGATATGTGGGAGGATATGGCATTCACTGCAGGCAGGGATGATATCAAAGTGGAACTTTTTGAACACACATCCTCGCCAATGCCTTCTGTCATCATGTCCGTTCCCGGTTCAGATGAACCTGATGAGATTGTTATAATTGGTGCTCATCTGGATTCTACGGTTCCACCAAACAATGGGCTTGCCCCGGGAGCCGATGATAATGCATCAGGAGTGGCCACCATTACCGAAGTTGCAAGAATTTTATTTGAGATTAATTATGTGCCTGCCAAAACCATTGAGTTCATGGCTTATTCTGCCGAAGAGGTTGGGCTGATAGGTTCTGCTGAAATTGCTTCCTCTTATCGGGAGAAAGATAAAAACGTCATCGCCTACGTAAATTTTGATATGACCAATTATAAGGGGTCAACAAAAGATGTCTATTTAATGACCGACTCTTATAACAGTTCCAACCTCAATAGTTTTCTGATGGAGCTAATGGACTATTATAATTCAACCGGAGAACATCAAATTGAATATTCAACAACCATTTGCAATTATGGTTGTTCAGATAATTACAGTTGGTCCGAAGCCGGATATGAAGCAGCCTTTCCTTTTGAAGCTAAATTGGACGAGAGTAATCCCAATATCCACACAATCAATGATACCTACAGTTTTATGGGCAATTCTCTGCATGCTGCAAAATTTGCAAAACTGGGGTTGCAATTCATAATTGAAGCAGCTAAAAGTACTCCTTCAAATTTACCGCATTACTACATACAACCGCCAATTTCAATTTATTCCAAAAACAATCAGATACATTATTCAATTGACTCTTCTATTATTGAGCGCATTAATATTTATGATCTTACCGGAAGACGTGTTAAATCCCATATAAGCAATTCCAATAAAGGAGTAATTTCTATTGGGCGTGGTTTCTATTTAATTGAAATTATCACGGAAAACAACATAAGGATTATTGAAAAAGTAATCATTCAATAATTACGCACAATAGATGATACATAGTTGAAAATTTCCCCTTTTGCATCGCGGATGGTTCACTCCTTGCGTTTTCTCCTGCTTTCGAATAACGGACTAATTCGGTTGTATTACTGATTGATAGATAGTGAAATAAAATTCGAACAATTGCTTCTCAAGACTTGTTTAATTTATACTGATTCAAATGAAGCTGGCATATGCTTATTTTTATTAAGCAAATGCTAGCAACACTTTTATTAATAGTTGTATAAAACTAAACGGTATCATTATGAAAAAAAATCTACTATTTTCTTTATTGCTATTGCTTATTCACCTCGCTTATAGCCAGGATCAAAGAAGCTTTTATGTCAATCAGACTCATGCCAGCGACATTAATCTTGCTCAAATTACAGATGGAAGTTCAGATGTGGTAGTGGCCTCCAATCTCTTTGATTCTTCAGTTAGCACCTATGAGTTGACTCTGAAGCGATTGGATGCATCAAATTCAATTGTTTGGAGCAGAACATACCCCAGTGGAACTTTAAGTATTCGTGTTTTAGATGTATATGCCGATAATACATACATTTATATTACCGGTTCAATAGATCAGGCAGGACAAAAATTAACGATGATTGCTAAAATAGATGCGTCAAATGGGGATGTATTGGATAGTAAATATTATCAAATAGACGGAACGTCTAATCACTCAACAGGATTAAAAATTATAGCAACAAACAGCGATGCCACGGGAGATGGTCTTGCCAATGATGGAATTCTGGTAACAGGATTCTATAGCAATTGTTATTCGTTTGATAGAACTTGTTCCAATGGCGGCTTTGTTTTAAGACTGGACAGCAATCTGGATGTGCTTTGGGTGATTGATTCTGAATCGGAGATACCTGGCAGTACGTGGAGTTACGATCTTATTAATGGCGCAGTGGAAACTTCAGACGGATTCGTCCTCACCGGAAGTATAATTGGCGCAAGTCAGGCCGGGTTTGCCCGGCAATCTGTATTGGCCTGTAAAGTTGATTTTGAAGGCAACTTGATATGGGACAGCAGTTATCTTTTTGGCAATTCCAACGATGTGAGTGTGGATGCTTATTACGATGCTATTGCTGACGAGGTTTTCATGTTGGTTAATTATTCAAATACCCACATGTTTGCAGTTACTGCTTTCGATAATTCTACAGGAAACATCGTAACTTCCAAATCATGGTACGCCATGGCACAATCAGAAGCCGATATGAATTATTATGGCTTTTCAATCATGGAGTCTTTAGATGATCCCGACAATTTAGTCATTGCCGGTTATGCCCGATCGTTTAACGATGGGGTAACCATAAACGAAACCAACCCGTTTCTGTTTGAGTTTGAAAAATCCACTGGTGACCAGGTTGGAGCTGCTTATCTTTATAATTTGAATCATCAGGTCGCCACCAGCGACGAATATGATTTCTGGAATGGCCAAATGCCTTTGGTCTATTATCCTGATATTGCCATTGCAAGGGAAGAAATTGGGGATTTAAATGTTTTCTTATTGTTGGGTTATTTAACCAATGGCGATGGATATACTGAGATAGAGCTTTTGGAAGTAAATGCTCACAAGCGAAATTCCTGTCTGAATACTTCGCTCAGCTTTTCTACATCTGAGCTGATATATTCATCAATTATTACATTAACAATTGCAGCAACAACGGCTACGGCTAATGCTTTCGTAATTAATGAAACTCCAGTTGTGTTTTCTGTGCATAGCTGCGCTTTTCCGGTTGGATTTGATGGGGCAGATTTTGAGAACTATGGTGACTTTTCAGTGTATCCCAACCCGGTACAAAGTGTCGTTCATGTGAAATCCGTAAAAGCTGTTTTATCAGCATCTGTTTACGATACAGCCGGTCGACAATTGCTGTCACAAAAGTTCAATGACAATTCCATTACACTTAATGTTTCAAATCTTTCAAAAGGCATTTATGTGCTGGTTTTGGATTTAGGAGATGGATTTGTCGAAAGAAAATTGGTGATTGAATAAATCTTTTAAATTCTGAATCAATCGGTATTCCACAAGTTGGGAGACTATTGTTCTAATGTAGATTTAACCACAAAGAGCACTAAGAAAACCACTATGTGCACAATGGTCAAAGTTCTTTTGTGTGCATAGTGAAGCCTTAGTGATTTTTGTGGTTGATGTTTTAAAAAACCTTACTTGGCAGGCTTTTTTCAATGTATGAATTGAATTATTATCAGTTGAAGAGCGCTTATGTGCCATCTAATTTCTAAATTTATCTTTTTATAAAAAGATAAATCCATGTCAGATACAAAGAAAACACTGTTTTTATTAGATGCTTACGCACTTATATTCAGAGCTTATTACGCATTTATACGCGCTCCGCGTATAAATTCCAAAGGACTGAACACTTCTGCTGCTTTTGGTTTTACCAATACTTTACTTGATATTCTTAAAAATCAAAACCCCACACATTTAGCTGTGGTGATTGATTATCCCGGTCCCACATTTCGAAACGAAATGTACAGCGAATACAAAGCCAACCGTGAAGCGACTCCGGAAGATATAAAAAGTGCAGTTCCCTACATCAAGAGAATTCTTGAAGCACTAAATATTCCCTTGCTGGAGATACAAGGATTCGAGGCCGATGACGTAATTGGAACTTTGGCAAAAAAAGCCACCGGAAATGGTTTCGATACTTATATGGTTACTCCCGATAAGGATTTTGCACAGCTTGTAAATGAAGATATTAAAATGTACAAGCCCAAAAGCAGAGGCAATGAAGTGGAGCTTTGGGGACCCGACGAAGTGCGTGAGAAGTTTGGGGTTCCTGAACCCATCAATGTGATTGATGTGCTGGCTCTTTGGGGAGATGCCGCTGATAATATTCCCGGCTGTCCGGGAATAGGTGAGAAGCGCTCCAAAGACATCATCGGAAAATATCACACCATCGATAATGTATATCAAAATCTCGATGATTTTTCGGGCAAGCAGAAGGAAAACCTTGCTAATAATCGGGAACAGGTTGAAATGGCCAGGAAACTGGTCACCATCAACACGGAAGTTCACGTGGATGTTGAAATTGAAAGTTTGAAGCGCAGTGAACCGGATTTGGAGAAACTTAGAACCATTCTTGACGAGCTTGAATTTCGAACATTGTGGGAGCGTTTATCAGGCGAAACCAAAGCCAAACCGACACAACCTGCTCAGGGTTCTCTTTTTGGCGATGATGAAATTCCTGTGAAAGTGTCAACAGCCGAATCACTTAAAACAATAGATGATGTAACGCATCAATATTTTCTGGCTGACAACGAGATGGCGATTCAATCACTTGCTATGGAGCTTTCCATGCAGCAGGAGTTTTGTTTCGATACAGAAACCTCAGCCCTCAATGTTTGGGAAAGCAATCTGGTTGGCATCGCTTTTTCCTGGAAGGCTGGAGAAGCTTATTACGTTCCTCTTCCTGTTGAAACAGAAAAGGCTGAAAAATTGCTGGAACCATTAAAGCCTGTTTTTTCCGATTCCAATATTTTGAAAATTGGCCAAAATCTGAAATTTGACGCTTTGATGTTGAGGCGCTATGGGATTCATGTTTCTGCACCTTTCTTCGACACCATGGTGGCCCACCATCTTATACAACCCGGTTTGCGACACAACATGGATTATCTCGCCGAAATTTATCTGAAATACAAACCTGTATCCATCGAGGAGCTGATAGGTGAAAAGGGAAAGAAACAGGGAAGCATGCGCGATGTCCCACCGGAAAAGGTTAAGGAGTATGCAGGAGAGGATGCCGATATAACTTTTCAGCTTAAGCAAAAACTGGAAAAAGAATTAAAAGATGAAAAGTTAACATCTTTTTTTACAGATGTTGAAATGCCTCTACTTAATGTGTTGGTTCAGATGGAATACAATGGTGTCAGAATTGATGTGGATGAGTTGGGTAAATCAGGAAAGGAACTGGAAAAGCGACTGGAAACACTGGAAAGTGAAATAATGCAGATTGCCGGAAAGTCGTTTAACGTAAACAGTCCGCGACAAGTTGGGGAGGTGTTGTTTGATACGCTTAAAATTGATGCCAAAGCCGGACGCACTAAATCCGGACAATATACAACCAATGAAGAGGTGCTTCAAAAACTCAAAGACAAACACCCCATCATTCCAAAAATATTGGAGCAGCGTGGACTTAAAAAATTGTTATCCACCTATGTTGACGCGTTACCTAAATTGGTCGTTAAAGAAACCGGACGACTGCATACTTCATACAATCAGGCGCTGGTTGTAACCGGACGATTGAGCAGCAGCAATCCCAATCTTCAAAACATCCCCATCCGCGATGATGAAGGTCGGGAAATTCGAAAAGCTTTTACTGTAGTCGATGAATACCATGTTTTTCTGAGTGCCGACTACTCACAGGTAGAACTTCGTTTAATGGCGCATTTGAGCAAAGACGAACACATGCTTGAAGCTTTTAATCGTGGCGACGATATTCATGCCGCTACAGCGGCACGTATTTTTAATGTTCCGCAGGAGGAAGTCAACTCCGATATGCGTCGAAAAGCCAAAACCGCCAATTTTGGCATTATTTATGGCATTTCAGCCTTTGGGTTGTCAGAGAGGCTCAACATCCCAAGGGGAGAGGCAAAGTCGATAATCGACGGCTATTTTGAGAATTTTGATGGGGTAAAGGCCTATATGGAAGAGAGCATCCGTCTGGCACGCGATAAAGGTTACGTGGAAACCATTTTTGGGCGCAAGCGTTATCTGCCGGATATTAATTCACGAAACGCTGTTGTGCGTGGCATGGCCGAGCGCAACGCCATCAATGCGCCCATTCAAGGTACGGCAGCCGACATCATAAAAATGGCCATGGTAAAGATTCAGAATGAACTCAACAAAGGAGGTTACAAAACCAAAATGATTTTGCAGGTACATGATGAATTGAACTTTGAAGTGCCCAAAGAAGAACTTGAGGAAGTGAGGCAGTTGGTTCGTAGTTCCATGGAATCGGCCTGTAAATTGAGTGTTCCCTTGGTTGTGGACATGGGAGAGGGTAAAAATTGGCTGGAGGCGCACTAATGGTTTTGGACATTCTGTTAATTGCGGTTGGTGCGCTTTTGCTGATTGTTGGTTTGATAGGGTGTGTTTTGCCTGTATTACCCGGCCCGCCAATCAGTTTTCTCTCTTTAATTTTGCTGCAATTATCACGTTGGGGAGATTTTAGTTCCCGGTTTTTATGGATGGCAGCATTTTTAGCCATCATGGTTACCGTACTGGATTATTTGGTGCCAGTGTGGGGAACAAAACGTTTTGGCGGTACCGGCAAAGGAATTTGGGGAGCTTCCATTGGCCTGGTGGTTGGCTTTTTCTTTGCACCATGGGGCATTGTGGTTGGTCCGTTTCTGGGGGCCTTTGTTGGTGAAATGATGGCACATGATGATTCCAATCGCGCCATCAGAGCAGCTTTCGGCTCTTTTGTCGGAATCATTGCAGGGGTAGTTTTAAAACTGGTGGTCAGTGGTTATTTTATGTGGCATTTTTTTAAGGAACTGTTTGCCCGCGCTCAGATATAAGTTCTATTCCGTAGTAATCAAAATAGGATGAATAGTATATGAGGTAAATACGAGTACTCTCCGATAAAAAAAACATATCATTTCCCGGGACAAAATCTTTTACCACTGTTTTCAATTCATCATTTACCATTTTTCGGTTACATAAATCAATGAGCTGATAGGTTGTCTCCATCCTGCCGTCATCAATTTCAGCCGGCATTGAAATAATTATGGCCCATTTGTTATCCGGAGATATTTCTATGAGCTGAAGAACCGATGACGTGTCTCTGTAGGCGGTTTCAATTATACCACTATCCGGTTTTAAAACCAGAGAATGTTCGTCATGACTGATGTATGCAGTATCAAATAACGTTATTGTATCCGTGCATACGGATACAAATGTATTAGGCCTGGTTATTTCTTCCTGAGAAAATATTGGAATTTGATTAAATCCAATAATACAGATAATAACAATAGAAATATTAAAGCAACGCTTTAATATTTTCATAAAGCTCTTTAGAGTTCTTTTCATATCTGTCTTTTTCTAATCCGGTTGATCTCGATTTATAACGTTCCATTCTATTTAGGATGCTCTGAAGCTCTCTTTCATCAAGTTCAGAAATAATCTGCTCAAACACGGCTTTGCGTGTAGTAGCTGATTTATTTTGAAGAAAAATGGTTTCATCAATGAGTTGTTCTTCAGGTTTATTGTGAAAGCTGCTCAAAACCAATCCCATTTGCGATAACGGCACATTGTTTAATTTTTGATTGAGCTGGGTGAGATTTACGCGCGAGATGTCTGAGAATAATCCAAACAATTCTGTTGTATCAATGGAGTTGGTTTCACCGGAAGTCAGTTCGTATTGGAAAATTTTGTCGTATTTCTCTTTTAATATGGGGATTTGGCCAAGTTTATCTTCTTGTTTTGCAGCCAGTCGTTTTAAAAAGTCCCAGTCCAGAACCGGGTCTATTTTGTAATACAGTATGCTGTCTCGAAAATCTATTTTACCATCCCATGAGCTTCGGTTGGTGCCAATAAGGCTTACAAGATCTGAAAAATCGTCTATTTCTCGCAGGTTGTTTTCATGGAGGGAGTAAATGTAGAGCGCGGTTTTTTTGAACTCATATTTTACCCTTCCCCCGTCGGGAAAGCGGGAAATCCCTTCAGGCCGCCTAAAGGCGGTAGAAGAGATAATCACTGCAATTTTTGTGCTGTCACTGTTCCAGCATGCTCCGTGATGGGTGCTGTAATCGAGAGTTATATGTTTTGAATGACAAGACAATAATCCCAATATTATTAATGGAATAATGATGAGTATTTTAACCATTAATAGAGTCCTGTTTAAATTTAAATTGCATTAACTACTCCATGGAAACATCAAGTTGCTGAAACTCCTCCACGGTCATTTCTTCAAAAGAAAAAGCCCCACCCATGGCATACCAGTTTTCTCCCATTTTATCAAGAATATGAACCATAATACGGCCATCATCGATGTTTTTGAAATGTGCTACCCCCTGTGGAAGGCCGGTGCGATCATCTTTCCTGAAACGGACTTCGATGATTTCTCCATCCCATTCTTCAACATTTCTTTTATTGTGGTCAAGAAAATCTTCATCAAGATAGAGTGAAAGTGTAGGTTGAACCGTTTTTTTGAGGGCGTCCAAATCGTTTTCCTGAAGTGCCGTAAGGGCTTTTAAGGCCACTTCATCTGGTGTCAAACGCTTCTGTTGCTCTGCCGTTTCTATCGCTTCTGTTAGTTCTGCGGCCATTTTTTCCACAGCATTTCTTGCCTCTTTGACCTCTTTTGCTGAATCCCGCAACCCACATTGGGTAAACAATGATATGCAAATTGCGGCGCAGGTAAGTAATAATAAACTTTTCATAATTGTTTTGGTTTAGTTTTAGCGAATGAGTTAAAAAATTGATATTTAAAGGTATAAAACATAGCTTAAATATCAAATCATTTTTGAAATACCATTTCTTTTGCATCTTTGCTTTGTTGCCTATCTGTTTTTATTTATATTGTGTTTTTTTAAATGGAATTAAACAAACGCTTTATCAAAAACATTTTAAAGCACAGAAATATAAGTAAATATAAAAATTTGTTAGATATGAACATAAAAACACCGGTCAGTGAACTCACCTCACGTATGCTTCGATTCAGATCGATGATGGATTTGCAGCATCCTGAATGGCAATATGCGGTTATCTTTAGTAAAATCAATCTTCTTTATTTCACAGGTTCAATGCCGGAGGGAATGTTGGTGATTGAACGGGATGGCGAAAACACCTTGTTCGCCAGGAGGAGCTATGAAAGAACTCTGGATGAATCTTTATTTGAAAATATTAAAGCCATGGAAAGCTACCGCGATGCGGCAGCTGGTTATAATTCCTTATCTGGAACTGTTCATCTTGAAACCGAGTTTGTTCCTTTGGCCATGTATCAACGTTTTCTAAAACACTTCCCTTTTTCGGAAGTGCAATCGTTGGATTTTCAGATGGCCATGACAAGAGCTGTAAAAAGCGATTGGGAGCTTTCTTATATGGAGGCATCAGGAAAAATACATCAAAAAATTCTTGAGGAACGTGTTCCTGCATTACTTCGTGAGGGAATGACTGAAGCAGAGTTAGCCGGAGAATTGTATCAGGTGATGATTGAGGAAGGTCACCAGGGAGTGGCTCGTTTTAATATGTTCGATACGGAAATAGCCGTGGGGCAGATTGCTTTTGGCGACAACTCCCTGTATCCAACCAATTTTAATGGTCCGGGAGGGCAACTGGGGCTTAGCCCTGCATCGCCATCTCTTGGAAGCCGGCAACGCCGGCTAAAACAAGGTGACCTTGTTTTTGTGGATGCCGCTGTTGGGGTCAATGGTTATCATACCGATAAAACAATGACCTATGTGTTTAGGAAGCCATTACCTCAATTTGCAGTGGATATTCATAATCAATGCGTGGATATTCAAAATCGTGTCGCCGAGATGCTAAAACCGGGAAATATTCCTGCAGAGATTTACGAGAAAATCATGTCTGAACTTAAGCCGGAGTTTTTAAACAACTTTATGGGTTACGGGAACCGACAAGTTAAATTTCTGGGTCATGGCATTGGCTTAACGGTGGATGAATTGCCGGTTATTGCAACTGGATTTAACGAACCTCTTGTGGAGAATATTGTTTTTGCCGTTGAACCCAAAAAAGGCATCGAAAGCATTGGCATGGTGGGGACTGAAAACAGTTTTGTGGTTACATCTTCCGGAGGAAGATGTTTAACTGGGAATCATCCCGGATTGATTTTGGTGGAGTAATCCCAATAGAACTATGAAAAAGAGGCTTTTAAAAAGAAAGTTTAACCACAAAGAACACAAAGAAAGCACAGTGAACACTATGGTTATGTTATCGCTCCTTTGCGAACTTAGTGCATGGCTTTGTGAACATTGTGGTTAATTATTTTCTTTCCTTTTTAATTTCTATAAATCATTTATGCATTGTCTGTTACTTCATCCTTACTGTTTTCCGGATGTTTACCAGTAAGTTGGTTACTAGATATTGCACCTGCCATTGCATATCCAATGAGATTGTTTTTCATTTCATCTATGGCATTTGGATGGATAGCAGAAATAGGTCCTTGCTGTTTTCCATCAATTCCGGTGATAACTGAGATGTTTTTGGCCGGGAAAAAGTCAAGAGTCTCAGCAAAAGGCTTAATAAGACTATCAAAGTTCTCAATAAGATAGATTTTATTCCCTGTTTCCTTGTCCTTTTTGATGATCTCTATGGTTTCCCTCAGTTCTTCAATTTCCCCTTCGGCTTTTCCCATAATAGCGGCTACTTTTTGTTTGGCTTGTAATATCATTCTCTCCTTTTCCGCCATGGCCGGGGTTACTATTTCAGCTTTGTATTTGTGCTGAAGCATTTCCAGTTTTTGACGCTCAGCTTCAATCTCTGATAGCAAACCAGCTTGCTTGGCTTTTATATCCTGAATAACTTTTTCAACCCCAACTTTTTCACGTTGCTTTTCCTTCATGATTTTCACTCTGGTTTCTGCCACAAGTTCTTCATATAGGTTGTCAATGTTGCAAACTTCCACTTCAGCTTTTCTTGCTTCTTCCTGCTCAACCGCATTTGCTCTGGATTCAGCGATGGCTTTTCGTGCCTTTGTTTCAGCATTTACCGTTTGAACGCGCTTCAATAGAGCGATGTAAAGGTCAGGTTCTTCTACACCTTTTAACCGGTGATCATCTACGTCGGCAATGTTCATGGTGGTAATTTCCAGACCAATGTTCTCCAGATCGTTTTTACACACATTAATCATTTTGGCAACCAAAGTATCTTTATCCTGCATAACTTGCACAGGGGTCATAGTTGCAATTGAATCTCTCAAGTGACCCTCAATAATATTGCTTGCTACTTGTTTAAGTTCATCTTCACGGTTGATCAGATGCAGAATTCTGGTTGCTGCCAAACCTCTTCCTGCCTGATTGGATGCAATGGCGAAACTAACTGTTGCCTTAACATTTAAAGGAACAACTCCTTCTGCAATGGCTGAATCGACTACCACCTCAATGGTGTGCGGTGTAAGATCCATCTTGGCAAATTTATGAATCAAAGGGATTATAAACATGCGACCTCCGCTGATCATTTGAAAACCTTTTTTCCCTGAAACTCCGGATATGATACCAAGTTCGTTACCCCCAACTATACGCATATTTGATACTACCTGCACCAGTAGCGTTACTATAATTAAGCCGAGTAATACACTTACAAATACTATCATTGTTGTACCTCCATATTTTTTGTTGCAAAAAAACTTTTAATTGATAAGCCTGTAACTTTTTCAAATTCTCCCAGAAATCCGGTAAAAGCTTCTGGTCCACGGTTTACTGCACCGCTAAATCCTTTTTCATTGTCCATCAGGATATATGAATCTACTGAGAAATTGCCGCTGTGTTTTTTAAATGATTCAAACAGATGCGGTAGTTGTTGTTGCAGGAATAGTACAGAACAGCCAGTGTCTTTGGACTTAGAAATGATCTCAATCTTTTGGCTCAGGATTCTGTTTTTCGCACTTTCAATGATTTTCACAGACTCTTTTTCACCTTGGCTGAGAATTGTTGCTGCTTCGTTATTGGCCTCTTCTTTAATAAGTATTTCGGTTTGGTTTTTTAACTTTTTCAGATCCGTGTTAAGCTCTTCAATCCTTTTCAGACCTTTGTTGCGAGCGGCTTCAATGTTATTATTGGCTTCAACCTCAGCCTTTATAATGCTGGCTTCGCTCTCTTTTTTATAAAGCTCAACCTTCTCTCTGGCAGTTATAATTTGTTCATTGGCTTTGGATTTTGCAATTTCTATGCGACGTTTTGCATCTGATTCTGATTTTTCAGCGATGGCACGAAGACGAGCTTCTTCAATTTCCACATCTTGCCTTTTTTCAGCTAGTGTTTTTTGGGCCAGATTTCCAATGTAATTCGAACTGTCCCAAATCTTTTGTAGTGAAACCGATACTACTTTCATTCCAAAACTGGAAAGATCACTATTGATGTCCACAAGCAGAGCATTTCGAAATTGAGCCCTTTCTCCTTCGTTTTTCTTTTGATCCGGGCTGGATTCGTCCTGATGGCTCTCCTGCATGCCTATTGCTTCCAGCGGAGTTGCTTTGTTCAGAGCACCTCTGAAATTCCCTATTAATGTTTGTCTGACTTGTTCCTGAAGTTGATTCACATCTTTTCCCATCAGGCGTTCAACTGCCGAATAGAGCATTGAATCTTTTTCATCATCAATACATACACATGCGGTGGCATCTGCTCCAACGGTAATCCCGTTTGCAGAGTTTACACCGTCAACCTGTACATTAATAGGTAATACACGTAAATCAAGGTACTGTGCACTTTGAAAATAGGGAATCACTGTGCTTCGGCCCCTTTCAACACTGAAGCCAAATGTTTTTCCATTATCTTTTCTTTTACGTCCGGTTATAACCAGCAGTTTGTCGGGGGGAGCAACTTTTATAAATGCTTTTAATATGGCCAGTAAAATAAAAAAGCTTACAACGGCGATAATGCCTTCTAAAATTCCTCCTTTGGCAGGGTCAAATAATTCTTCCATAATTGTAATTTTAAGTTAGAGTAAAAAATTAAGTAAATAGTATATAATTTTAAAAAATAAATTTATAAAGATTAAATAGTGAATGATTAAACCCTTATCCCAATGCAACAAGAACAAAATATCTGTTTAAAGAATGATGATATTTCAATCTGTCTGTAGCATAGATGAATCCTAATTTGTGCATTGGGGTTCGGCCTAGTTTAATTCTTCTATTCTCTTTACATAAACCACATCATGCTCCGATTTGCAAATGAGAATTGGGTCTCCTTTTTTGATGGAGGCTTCGCCTGGTATGGTTCTGGCATATCGTTCCAACGTGAGAGATCCAAAGAAAATCCGAACTTTACCCATCGAACTTCCTTCGATGGGCAATAATGCTTCACCTTTTAAATTTATAAGCTCATGATCTGAAAAGCTGGAATCAAGTTTCCTTTGTTGAATTCGCTTAAATAATTTGAATAGAAAAACGGTTATAAAACCCACTGAAACACTCCATAATAAACTTGAAACTATAGATTCTCCGGTAAGAATGGCAAAGGTACCAGTTAAACCAAATCCTGCACAAAAATAGACCAACGTTCTTAGCAAACGTATAAATTCAAGAACGACACCTGAGTGTCGTTTTTTATAATCTATTATTATGGAGCCTTTTTCCCCGTTTTTTCCCGAAGGATGGGAAGGCATGTCATCCAAAGTATCCGCAAGCGTGTCGGAGCCCTCAGAATCATTATCATAGCTGCTTTCATTATCAGAGGAGCTTCCATCATCTTCTCCTGATTGAAAGGATGAAATGGCGTTTGTGAAAAAATCAACAAGAATGACTCCGGCACCAAATACTCCGGCTGTAATATATAAGTAAATAAGTTGATCCATAATATAACCTAAAGTAACAAATAAGATAAAATCTGTCTCTAATTAATAATTAGATTTATAATTAATTTTGAGTGATGACAAACCTGCTTATGACTCCCTTTTTACAATACGTAATCAGAAGAACATCCTCAAATCTAACTAAGAAGATAGAATGTTTATTTTGAATTTTTTCAGCCATGAGTTTCTCATGACTGGCTCTTAATAGCCTTAAGTTTTGATTTCAGCTCGTGTTCAATTTTTACGAGTTCCTGTTCTGCCTGTATGCGTTTGGTTTTTCCTTCTTTTTGAATGGCAATGGTCTCTTCTATGGTAGAAATGAGGTCATCATTAACCTTTTTCAATGTTTCAATTTCCACAATACCTCTCTCGTTTTCACGTGCAGTTTCAATGGAACTATTTTTGAGCATTTCTGAATTTTTGGAGATCAATTCGTTGGTTGTTTGTGTAATGGTTTTTTGAAGTTCAAGGGCGCTCTGTTGACGGAATATGCTCAATGCAATAACTACCTGATTTTTCCATAATGGAATGGTATTTAATATGCTGCTCTGAATTTTCTCAACCAATAGTTGATCATTATTCTGTATCAATCTGATTTGAGGGGCAGTCTGAATAGAAATGGTACGACTGAGCTTCAGGTCATGTAGTTTCTTTTCAAACCGGTGTATCATCTGTTTAAAATCCTGAAAACGTTGTGCATCAGCAGGGTCATTTGATTCTTTTATCGCGAGCTCCATTGCTGGTAATTCGTTTTCGTATACTTGTTGTAATTTGATTTGGCCAGCTGCAATGTAAAGATCTAAATCCAAAAGGTATTCCAGATTCTTTTCATAAAGGGCATCAAGCATTGTGATGTCTTTAATTAGCTGCATGCGAGCTGTGTCCAGCTCGTTGGAAATTCTTTCAATATGGGTGCTTATTTTCTCGTATCTGCTTATAAACCTTTTAATGGAATTGACAAAATTACCGATAAGCGGTATTTTCGCTAACGGGTTGCTTGTCCCTATTTTCTCTATTTTCAGGCTTTTAACTTTTAATCCAAGCTCAGAGAGTGTGTTTCCAATATCACCGGCATCTTTCGTCTTCACACTGGACAGAATGGTATCCGAGAAGTCTGAAATCTTGTTTTGAGCACCAATTCCGTATTGAATAACAGACTGCGAGTCTTTTATATCAACAGTTGATGCTATTTGAGTTGCTTTTTCAAGTTCCTGAGGTTTCAGGTTCTCGAGTTTTATTAATTGCATGTCTTTTGCAGGTACAGGATTATTGCTTGTCATTTTATTCCCTCCATTTTGATTGTGTTTGCAAGAACTTTTAATTCAATGTCCAATTCAAGAATGTCTTTATCATAAAGTTTTTCCAGTTGTTTTTTATACGCAGTATCCATGATGTTAATGAGTTCTTTGGTTTTAATTAAAGAATCACTTACAGATGAAATATACAATGTTTCGTTTTGAAGAGAGATATATTTATCCAGAATCTTTATAGTGGCATCCAGGTAATAATTAAAGAAGATCTTTGCTGCCTGAAAGGTTTCTGGCTGATTTCGGATGTTATCAATTATTTTATAGCCAATGGTCACCAAGCTGTTTATGGTAGACCTTATTTCAAGATCATCAATATCTACAACTTTTTCTTCAACAATCTGAATCTTCCTGAAAGCCTTATTTAAAACAGAACTTTGATAGTTCGTTCTGGCTTTAAAAGACTTTGTCGCATTTTTGAACTCTTTGTTTGAGGCCAGATGGTAACCAATAAAAAAGGAAAATGTACTTAATATGGCGGAGGAAATTATAGAAAGATTAAAGCCAAAGAATAAAGCCAAAAAAATAATGGTTGCCAACCCCCCACCAACAATGGTTTTGGATGCTACTTCTTTTTCTTTGTTTTGAGTTTTAATCATTGGTTAAAGGGTGTTCATCTGCAAATTATAATTGGCTTGAATGAGCCAATATTATTTTCCTTTTAAAAATAGTGAATCTTTAGCAGATTTCATCACATCATTAGCAGTTAAAATTGCAGTTCAGTGTTTTTATTAGTATTTAATGCTAATATAACTTAAGCTCTTATGATTTCTTGAGAGATAGCAGTTCTAAATCGAATGGCTGTGTTGTTTACCAAACAATTAGTAAGGTACTTTCTTAAGTTTAAATTTTAACCCTTCTGTGGATTAATCTAATGATCTATTGATTTAAACAAAAAAGATGTTACGTTTTAACGCAACATCTTTATCAATTATTATTTCAGTAAATCTAAAATTAGCTTTTCTAGTTTCTCGCACCTCTTTTATCCCCGGCATGGGTTAAAATGGTTCCGTTCAGCATATCGTTGTATTTTGCTGGGTTTGATAAAATTTCTCTGGCTTTGGCAACCTCATTGTCGGTTTTCAGGTTGTGAATGATGGCGCCTCTCTGGTAATAGAAACGACGCAGAAGTTCCATGGCCAGAAATTCCTCAACTTCTTCGCGGAAAGTCCCCAGATCTCTGGCCACATCAGGACGCAGATTCTCTTCCATCGCACTAAAAAGCTCTTTGTTTACATCAAAATACCCTTCTCTTTCGGCTGTTTCTTTTAGCTTTCTGAATTGGTTCTGAGATTGCGACTCATATCTGAAATCTTCCAAACCTGTTACGTAGGATATAAAGTCAGCGTAAATATCATCACTGATTTGAAAAACCCCTGGTTTTTCAATAGATGGTGTTTTAACAGCAAACAGGGTGGCGTAATCAAACACGGTTTGTTGTCCAATTAAAGCCATTGAAATGCTTGAAAAACGATCTCTTTCTACGATTACATCCGGGGAAATACCTCCTCCGTCAAATACGGTGCGTCCTCCGCTTGTGGAGAACTCTCTCATTAATGAGTCCGGAATAAACCCTACGCTGCCATCTTCATTTCTGTTGGCATAATCAACTGCTTGGATGGATCTGCCGCTTGGAATATAGTATCGGGCGGTAGTCACTTTAAGACTGCTATTGTAGGCCAGGCTGCGTGTGGTTTGCACCAATCCTTTTCCAAAAGAGCGCTGACCAATGACCAATGCGCGGTCATGATCCTGAAGTGCTCCGGCAACAATCTCTGATGCAGATGCCGAACCCCGATTGATCAATACTGCAAGTGGCATTACTGTATCAATTGGCTGACGCGGCGCACGATATGTTTTATCCCATTGACTCACTCTTCCTTTGGTGCTCACAACTTCGCTTCCACGGGGAAGAAAGAGATTGGCGATTTTTACTGCTTCATCCATCAATCCTCCGGGATTTCCCCTCAGATCCAGAATGAGCCGGCTCATATTCTCGTTTTTCTTTAACTCTTTAAGCGCTTTTTCAACCTCCTGGCTACAATTCTGGGTAAAATTATTTAGAATGATAATTCCCGTTTTATCATCCAGCATACCGTAATACGGTACGGGATTAATCTGAATGGATCGTCTGGTAATGGTAATGGTGATTGGACTGCTTTTACCGGGCCGTTCTACCAATACGATGACCTCAGTGCCTGCAGGCCCTTTGAGCCTGTCACTTACATCTGAAGTTTGTTTGCCTTTCATATCATCGCCATCGATTTTCAGAATTCGGTCACCGGCACGCAAACCTGCTTCCTGAGCTGGAAATCCTTCGTAGGGTTCGGATACAACAACAAAATTTCCACGCCGGGTAATCAATGCACCAATGCCCGCGTATTCACCAGTCGTCATAAAACGAAAATCATCCATCTCCGACTCGGGAATAAAAGTGGTGTAAGGATCCAGAGATTCAAGCATTCCGTCAATGGAGGTTTTAATTAAATCATCCGGATTAATCTCATCTACATAAAAACTATTCAGTTCTCTGAAGAGTGTATAGAAGATATCAAGATTTTTGACAATTTCAAAATTTCTACGATCGGTGTTGGCAGCAATAAATCCAACAGAAATAATTACACTTAAAAGAATGGTTATGAACCATCCTCTTTTTGTTAATCCTCGCTTTTTGTTCATTTTATGATGTTTTTGATAAAATAACAGACAATCAATACGACAAAATTCATTCCTTTTCTTCGTTTGAAAGTAAAATATTGAAGCCAGGGAGTGTTTTGCATGGTAAAGTAGTAAAAAAAAATTTGCATTTGAACTTTTACAAAAGTTCTAATGCAAATTTATAAATAATTGGGGATATATTACTATCCAAAAACAGCCAGTATCTGAACACAAATAATAAGCAATACCATGGCTACGGGATATACTGTTGCATAGGCCACTGCTGGCGCATTGGTTTCGGTCATAGGCGCTACGGCAGCAAGACCGGGTGTACTGGTCATGGCTCCGGTTAATGTTCCCATAAGCGAAAGAAAATTCATTTTTTTCAAAAATTTTGCAATCATCACAGCGAGAATCATCGGAACCAGGGTGATGAGACCACCTATCAGGAACAGATTATATCCATAGGCAGTGAAAGTCTCCTCCAGATTGGCTCCGGCTTTGGTGCCTACTTCTACCAGAAAGAACATCAATCCCAATTGTCGAAGCAATTGGGTGGCTGCTCCTGACATACTCCAAATGATTGGGCCTGTTCGTCCAATGCGGCTAAGTATCATGCCCACAACTAAAACGCCTCCGGTTAATCCTGGATTAAACTCGAAGCCATTGCCATTACCAAATGATAGTGTCAGATTTCCCAACAATATTCCTAAAACGATACCCAAAGCCACTGGGAAGAAATCTGTATCAGAAAGCTTTTTGTCATTGTTTCCGAAAATTCGGAAAACCTGTTGCATGTTATCATGGCTGCTGGCAACCATCAATTTATCTCCCATTTGCAAACGCAGCGATGGGGAAGGTGTTATATCAATGCCGCTTCGGCGAACCCTGGTAACTGTTGCCTGATAGCTTGACCATAAGTTGAATGCACCTAAAGTTTGATTGATAACGCTTTTGTTGGTGACCAAAACCGACTGTACTTCATAGGATTTGTGCAGGGGGATGTCTTCATTGGTGGCATGCCCAATCAGCAGCTCTATCTTTTTAAGAGCATCTTCGGTTCCAACAGCTTTTATAAGATCGCCCTTTTGTAGTTTTACATCGGGAGAAGGCATCATGGTTTCTTCTCCATGTTGAATGCGGGAAATGACCGCATTGGTCATGGACCGAACTTTAAGATCGGAAATGGTTCGGTCTATGATCGCCTCATTCTCAACTCTAAAGATGCGATTCTTTATTTCCGGAAACTCAAAATGACTCTCTTTCTCAAACTCCTCTTCGGCCGCTTTTATATCGGCCTTTACAAGTTTCGGATAAAGTTTAATAAACAAGATCACCCCGATGACTCCAAATGGGTAGGCTACACCGTAGCCTATGGAAACCAGCGGAGAATCAATGGCATCCGTTGCAGCTGCTAAACCTGGAGAACTCGAAAGGGCTCCTGTTAATAGTCCAATGGCCACAGCCATGTCAATGCCGGTCCAGTACCATGCAATAAAAGTAATGAGAGAGGCCGACAGGATAACAATACTGGTCAAAACTACAAGTGTTCTTCCCTGTTTCCTGAACGAATCAAAAAACCCAGGTCCCGCCTGCATGCCAATGGTATATATAAACAGGACAAGACCCAACTGGCCTATAATTGGGGGAATTTCCAGCCCGTGATGGCCAAAAAAGATAGCCACGAAAATAATGGCTGAAATATCAAGTGAAATACCGGCAATTTTGATGTTGCCGATGACAAATCCTATACATATGATTAAAAAAAGGATGAAATAGGGTTGTGATAACAGTTCCATAGGACGTATGCATTTTTGAAGCGGTGCAAAGTTAAGAGATAATTGGTAATTTGTAACTTGATTTATCTAACTTTACCATTTTTAATGGTTATTTTTGTTGTTGGTATGTTATTTGTGTAAATTTTAACCTTTATACTCGATGGAGAAGGGTGCAGACGCCAAACAATTGCTTCTTGATAAAAGATACCTGGCCATGGCGGCCATATGGGCTCAAAACTCATATTGCAAACGTCGCCAGGTGGGCGCATTGTTGGTAAAAGAGAAAATGATCATCAGTGACGGATATAATGGTACGCCATCGGGTTTCGAAAACGAATGTGAAGACGATAAAAATGTAACCAAACCATATGTATTGCATGCCGAAGCCAATGCCATTACAAAAGTGGCAAGAAGCGGTAACAGCTCCCAGGGAGCAACTCTATATGTTACATCTTCGCCGTGTATTGAGTGTGCCAAGCTGATCATACAGGCTGGTATTGTCAGGGTTGTTTTTTCTGAGAATTATCGGGTGGATGACGGAATTCAATTATTAAAGAGAGCAGGAGTGGACATCGTACATATCCATCCCTGACATTAAATTTTTAAAAACATTTTAAGGAATGAAGTATAATAACAACCTTAAGCAAATAATTCTTCCTGCTGTTCTGGCTTTTGTTTTAATCCTGGGATTTTTTATTGGCAGGATATGGACTCCTTCAACCTCCTCCACCGGCAGCAACCGGTTGTTTATCTATCCGCAGTCTAATAAACTGGAAGCATTAATTAATCTCATTGAGCAAGAGTATGTTGATACCATTAATAAGGCTGAGCTCATTGAGAAAGTAATTCCTGAGATCTTGAAAAACCTTGATCCGCATACGGTATATATACCCAAAGAAGATTTGCAGGCGGCCAATGAAGAGTTGGACGGTAACTTTGGAGGAATTGGAGTGCAGTTCAGTATGCAAAATGATACAGTATTAGTAATCAGTGTGATTTCGGGAGGGCCATCGGAGAAGTTGGGCATCATTCCGGGCGATCGAATCATTACAGTTAATGACAGTGTAATTGCCGGAGTTAGCATGAATACCGATAACGTTGTTCGATTGCTTCGGGGAGAAATGGGAACCAAGGTTAATGTGGGAATTAAACGCCAGGGGCGCGAGGAGTTGCTGGATTTTGAAATCACACGCGGTATGATCCCAATTTATAGCGTAGACGTTTCATACATGATAACCGATTCCATCGGTTATATAAAAATTAGCCGTTTTGGACGTAACACCTACCAGGAAATGCTTACCGCCATGGCAAGACTAAAAGCACACAACTGCCAAAGCGTGATTATTGATTTAAGAGGAAACTCTGGTGGTTATCTGGACGTAGCTATCAGCATCATTAACGAATTTCTTTCAAAGGGCGATTTAATTGTATATACTGAAGGTAAGAATAACCCGAGGCAGAACATTTATGCCAACGGAGCCGGCTCCTGCCAGGATGTGGGAGTTACCATTTTGATTGACGAATTCAGCGCATCGGCCAGCGAAATTATGGCGGGTGCCATACAGGATAATGACAGAGGGTTGGTTGTGGGACGCCGCTCATTTGGGAAAGGGCTTGTTCAGCAGCAAATTCCGTTGCCCGACAGAAGCGCCATTAGATTGACTGTGGCCAGATATTACACTCCAAGTGGTCGCGGTATCCAGAAACCGTATGAAAATGGAGTGGAAGATTATCATCGGGACATTCTGGCCAGATTTGAGCACGGTGAGTTCTTTGAACGAGACAGCATTGTAATGGATGAATCATTGGAATTTTTCACCCGTGGAGGCAGAATCATTTTTGGTGGCGGGGGTGTAATGCCAGATGTATTTGTTCCCAGAGACACAACCCAATTGACTGAATACTATTTCCGTTTACATGACCGTGGAATTATATACCAATACGCGCTTAATTATACCGACAACAACAGATTGCAGCTTCAGAGATTCGAAAATGCAGAATCATTAGTGGCACATCTATCGAATCAGGACTTGTTAAGCGGATTGGTTGAATTTGCACGTGGCAGGGGAGTCCAGTTCAATCAGGCACAGTTCAGACGTTCGTCTGAACGTTTGGAAGTGGAACTTCATGCGTATATAGCGAGGAATGTTTTTGATAATGAAGGATTTTATCCTGTATCTCATAAGATTGATGAGGTAGTCAGAGCTGCTCTTTATCATATCAGAAACGGTTACGATCGAGAAGTGTTAAGCCTGAACTAGCTTTTCATGTCTGTATCGGATGCCAGGCGGGATAAAAAAGTTGAAGTTATTTTATAAAGAAGATGAACGAGTTGAAAAACCGGAGGGATAGAGATGTTATTTAAAGTATTACTGTTTCTGATTATCATATACTACGTTTTTAAGATTGTAGGACGCATTTTTTTACCCATTTTCATGACCAGCAGAATCAGGAAAATGGAGGAGCAAAAGGAAAAAGCCTACCGGGAGTACTTAAAGCAGAAGAAACGAAATGAAGGAAAGGTGACAGTTGATCAGGTGCCTCACCAGAAAAAGCAACAGCCGCGAAAAACGCGGCCGTTTAATAATGATTCTTCCGGCGAATATGTAGACTTTGAGGAGGTTAAATAGGGTTTTACCTTTTATGAAGTCCACACTCCTTTGTGTCGGGATTTTCCCACCACCAGCGTCCTGCACGCACATCTTCGCCGGGTTCAATGGCGCGGGTACACGGCTGGCAACCAATTGAGGGGAAACCTTTATCATGTAAAGTATTATAGGGAACTTTATTGGTATGTATATAGTCCCAAACCTGTTCTTCGCTCCAGTGCGCAAGCGGATTTACTTTAACCAGGTTATTATTTTCATCCCATTCTACAACGTTGATACCGCTTCGGGTTACAGCCTGTCCGGCACGCAAACCGCAAATCCATGCATCAAGGCCGGCGAAAGCTCTTTGCAAGGGTTCAATTTTCCTTAAATGGCAGCAAAACTTCCGGTTTTCTATACTTTCATAAAAGAGATTGATCCCTTTACTGTTGACCATCTCCTGAACTTTATCCTTATCAGGGAAGAAAATTTCAATTTTAGTTTTATACTTTCTGGAGGTACGGTCAATAAGATCGTATGTTTCAGGGAACAGGCGACCTGTATCGAGCGTGAAAACACACGCATTTGCATCAATTTTAAGAAGCATATCAGTCAATACCTGGTCTTCGGCTCCAAGGCTGGATGAAAGTGCCACCTTGTCCCCAAAAAGGCTTAATATGCGCCCTAAAATTTCCTGAGGTGTAGCTGAGTTTAATTCTTCGTTTAATTTTATGATCTCTTCTTTTTGCATTTTTATATCTTTCTTTTTGTACAGTCGCCAAAACACACACCCATACTCCGACCTTTTGCTATCAGACTGTGATCCGGTTCAATTAAACGTGTTTTTCCACCCACTTCCGAGAGGGGAACGCTTGTTACAAGGCCGTTTCTCAAGGCCACCATTTTGCCAAATTCCCGATTGTGAACCATTTGGGCGGCATAGGTTCCAAATCTGGTGGCCAATATTCTGTCGGTAGCAGTTGGTGTTCCTCCGCGTTGAATGTATCCCAGAATGGTTTCTCTTGTTTCCAGACCGGTGGCTCTTTTTATCTGCTTTGCCATATAGGCTCCAGCCGATTTTTTCTTTCCCTCTTTAAAAATCCCTTCTCCCACTACTACAATGGAATATGGTTTCTTTTTATGGCTGCGCTCAAGCAGGCACTTAGCCACCAGTTCCATGTCATAGGGAATTTCAGGTAGTAAAATAACGTCTCCACCACCTGCAATTCCGGAATATAAGGCAATCCAACCGGCGTGATGCCCCATGACCTCAATTACCATAACCCGTTTATGTGAATTGGCTGTGGTGTGGAGTCTGTCGATGGCTTCGGTGGCAATGTGAACAGCGGTATCAAAACCAAAGGTGAGATCGGTGCCCCAAATGTCATTGTCAATGGTTTTTGGAACACCAATGATGTTAAGTCCTTCTTTGGCAAGGAGATCAGCGGTTTTCTGGGTTCCGTTTCCTCCAATACAAACCAGAGCTTCAAGGTTGAGCTCTTCGTAATGTTTCTTAATCAGCGATGGTATCACTGTCGGATCTTCTCCTTCGTTAACTTTAAAAGGCTTTAACCTTGATGTCCCGAGAATTGTTCCTCCTAAGGTCAAAATTCCGGAGAGCTGTGATTCGCTCAACGATATGGTTTGTTTTTCCACCAAACCGCTGAATCCATTGATTATGCCCACAACGTCCATACCATACTCAACAATGGCTGTTTTACCAACCCCACGTATGGCTGCATTTATGCCGGGGCAGTCTCCACCGGCAGACAATATGCCTACCCTCATTTTCTTACTGCGCATACTCATTGGTTTTTAATTTTTTTACAGTCAGGGCTATATATTGTTAAACCATTTAGCAGTTGATGTTGTTTTCAATCTGCCCTGTTTTTTTAGATTTCTACGAATGAAAAATCAGTAATGGTATATCTGTATTAAATAACATTTTTCTGGTTACCGATGGGCTGAACACTTTTCGTAAAAGTGTTCGTTTGCGGCGGGTCATGGCAATCAGATGGGTTGGGTTTTCGGTGATGTACTCTTCAAGTGTCTTTAAATAATTTTTACCGGTTATGATATCAAAATTGATGTTGTAATTGCGATATGTGGAGTCGCAATAAGTTCGCAATTGTTCCATTTTTCGTATCACATTCTTATCTGCTTTTCCTGTAGAGTGGTAAACGGCACTGATCTCGGTGTGAAACGGCGAGATTAACCTGATTAACCGGTGTAGGGATATGTAATCCCTGTCATTGAGTTCAATTAAAAACAGGACTTTTCCCAGTTGGGTCAGATCAATGGTAGAGTGGGACGGAACCGCCAGAACCGGTGCGGTGACTTTTTGTACAACATCACTTGTGACACTTCCAAGTGTCTCTTTTATGGTTTCTCCTTTGCTTTTGGTTCCCATGATGATGACATCAAAGGACTCCTTATTACTGATGCGTGGAATCACATCTTCAGGATAACCATATTCGAACCGGTATTCCAGCTGAATGTTTTTGTTTTGAAGTGAACTCATGGAGTTCACGATGTTTCCTGTCAGTTCTTTAAGCTTTTCTCTTGTTTCGTGATCCTTCTTCTCTATGGAAGTCTTGGCATCATAAAACTCAGGCGTCTCCTTTTCAACCAAAGGCTCTTCTTCCAACGATACGTATTCGGAAAAACAGTGCAGAATAAAAACACCCGCCGGAAATTTTTCAGCCAGTGTTAATGCAAATGTCAACGCGTTAAGCGAGTATTCGGAGAAATTTACCGGTACCAGAATCTTTATCATAACAGGTTGTTTGGTTTATCTGCTATTAATTAGGAGCAAAATCCTATTTAATGGTGAAATTTAATACTTTTTTCTTACGGAATCATGCTTTGAACCCTTAAAAATAAAAAAGAGAATCGTAAACGTACGATTCTCTTTTTTATTAATTGTTATCATCTGGTTATGTTTGTTGCATGTTGATTAAATAATCAGCATGGCATCGCCATATGTTCCAAATCGGTATTTCTCCTTAACGGCTGTTTTATAGGCTTTCATCACCAAATCGTATCCGCCAAATGCTGCTACCATCATTAATAGGGTAGAGTATGGCAAATGAAAGTTGGATACCATGCAATTTGCCACCTGAAAGTCATAAGCCGGAAAGATGAACTTGTTTGTCCAGCCTTCAAAAGGCTTAACGTGACCAAAGGTACTCACTGAGGTTTCCAGCGTTCGCATTACCGTGGTTCCTACGGCGCAGATTCTGTTTTTCCGGTCTTTACCGTCGTTTATGATTTGTGCTGCTTCATCAGTTATTTGAATCTGTTCGGAGTCCATTTTGTGTTTGGTCAAATCCTCCACATCAACTGTTCGGAAGTTTCCAAGTCCAACATGCAAGGTAATATATGAAAAATGAGTGCCTTTAATCTCCAGTCGTTTGAGCAACTCCCTGCTGAAATGCAATCCTGCGGTAGGGGCCGCAACAGCTCCTTCGTTGCGGGCAAAAATGGTTTGATAACGCTCGCTGTCCTCCGGCTCAACTTCTCTTTTTATGAATTTTGGAAGTGGCGTTTCTCCCAGGCTGTAAAGGGTTTTCTTAAAATCTTCGTGGGAACCGTCGTACAGAAAACGCAGTGTACGTCCCCGTGAGGTGGTGTTATCGATTACCTCGGCCACCAAGGCATCATCATCTCCAAAATAGAGTTTGTTGCCAATTCTGATTTTTCTTGCAGGGTCTACCAATACATCCCATAGCCGCTGCTCTGCGTTGAGCTCCCTTAGAAGAAAAACCTCAATTTCGGCACCGGTTTTTTCTTTATTTCCATAAAGCCTGGCAGGAAATACCTTGGTATCGTTAAATACAAAAACATCATCGGTTACAAAGTAGTTGATGATCTCTTTGAAAACTTTGTGTTCAATTTTTCCGGTTGCCCGGTGGACTACCATCAAACGGGACTCATCCCTGTTATGTGTAGGATGAAGAGCAATGAGTTCTTCCGGTAGCTTGTACTTAAATTTTGATAACTTCATTACAACAATATCGTTAAATGAAACATTTATGAGCTCTTCAGCTCATAATAAAATGATGAATAATAATGATGTTTGTTTACCTGCTTTTTTTTAAAACGGTAAAGAGGAACATCCTCCTGTAAATATTTTTAGGTGCAAAGAAAAAAACTCCGCTTACCTAAACTTCTTTTATACGATTAAACCGATGAAATTGTTTTCAGTTTTTCTTCAAATTCCTGCGGACTTATGGCCTTTTCGTTTCTGAATGAACCGCTGGCAGTTCGTACCAGTCCCGACAGGTATGCACCTGTATTAAGTGATTTGCCTAAATCATGCGCGAATGACCGTATGTATGTTCCTTTGGAACATAAAATTCTTATAACCGCTTCCGACTCATTAAAACTTATCAGCTCGGCTTCATGAATTTCTATTTCGCGCTGCGACATGACTACATCTTTACCTTTGCGGGCATGCTCATAAGCTCGTTGTCCGTTAACTTTTATGGCTGAAAAAAGAGGGGGTGTTTGCAACTGTTTCCCCAGAAAATCCTTCAAAACCTCTTTTATTTGTGCCTCGCTAACGTGACTGCAATCATGCTCTTCATCAATTTCTGTTTCCAGATCGTACGATGGTCTTGTGGCTCCAAATTTAACATGCGCAACGTACTCTTTATCCATTCCGGTAAATAGCGGGATTTGCTTGGTTGCTTTCCCGGTGCATAAAATCAACAGACCTGTTGCCAGTGGATCCAGGGTTCCTGCATGTCCCACCTTGATTTTTCTGATACCAAGATGGATTCGGAAAAGAATCCGTATTTTATTGACCACATCAAAGGATGACCATGTCAGTGGTTTGTCGATAAGTAATACGATTCCGTCTTTAAAATCTTCGGCGCTATAGCTCTCTTCGGGATTGAAGACCCTGATGTTTTCCATTCACTAATCTCTTCTACAATAAACTGCCTGTAATGGCTATTGCGGCAACGATGGCACAATAGATGGCAAAATATATCAGCTTACCTTTTTTTACAATGTTAATCATCCATTTACAGGCAAATAGCCCGGCCAGAAAGGCCGCCACAAATCCTATTAACAGCACTCCAAAACCAAGTCCCTGTAAAGAAGGATCGCCGGCCGGAGTCTCTTTTAACGAACTGAGAACACTCAGGAAATTCTCCCCAAGAATTGGAACCAGAACCATCAAAAATGAGAAACGCGCCATTTCGCTCCTCTTGTTACCCAGTAACAACCCGGTGGCAATGGTGGCTCCTGAACGGGAAATCCCGGGCATAACGGCTACTGTTTGAGCTATACCGATAATAAATGCATCGCGGTAGGAAATGTCCCGGTTTCCTGATTTTTTATAATAGGCAAAGGCCAGAAGTGAAGCTGTTACCAATAGCATTAACCCTACTATCAACAATATGTTCGGTGCATCAAAAACTGCTTCTACCTGATCCTTGAAAAACAAGCCGACAATGGCTATGGGAATCATGGATACAGCGATTTTTGAAATGTACCGGGTTTCATCATTCCATTTAAACCGGAACAGTCCTATTATAAGATTGGCAATATCTTGTCTGAACACTACAAGCGTACTAAGTACGGTGGCGCCATGAACCAGAACTGTGAAATAGAGATTTTCGGTAGTTTCAACCCCAAGAAGTTGCTTTCCTAATTCTAAATGACCGCTGCTGCTTACCGGCAAAAATTCTGTTAAACCCTGAATGAGTCCGAGGATGAGCGCTTCAATCCAATTCATAAAATGAGTGCTTTGCGATTTTTTGATTATAGAACAATTAAATGAACACCTACGTGTTCATTTAAAACTGTGCAGATATTATTTCTTCTTTTTTTTATCCACTTCAGGCTTTTTCATGATGGCATATATGGCAAAAACAAAGCCTGCCAATGCCGTCATCGGACCTAAAGTAACTCTTCTGAAGTCAAATATTTTGTCACTAAAAACATTTGGATCGTCGCTCCCACCACCGGTCATTATTATAAAACCAAGAACAACGAGGCCAAACGCAATGGCCAAAAGTTTGTAGTTCTCTTTATCCAATGGCATCTCAAGCTTGCCGGCTGTTTTTTCTTTTTTATAACTCTCTTTTTTCGACATGTCTTCCGGTTTTTATCAGTAATAGAGTTGATCGGTTTTTAGTCTCAGGTATTTATTTACAGCAAAAAATGTTGAGACGAATGTGATCATCAGCCCTAATAAGATGACAATTAAAAACAGTAATCCAATTAATATGATGTTGGAGAATCCAATGACTCCGTCCAGTTCGTTGCTTAAGCCGTATATCATGAGTGATAACAGAACAATGGCCACCGTTGCTCCTGCCAGACCATGAAGAAGGCTTTTCCATAGAAAAGGCCGTCGGATAAATCCTTTGGTGGCGCCTACCAGTTGCATGGTTTTTATTAAAAATCGCTTAGAGTAGACTGATAGCCTGATGGTGTTGTTGATCAATGCAATGCTGATGACAAGAAGTAAAAGACTGAAAACCCCAAGCACCAGCGTAATTTTTCGTATGTTCTCGTTGATGGCATCCAGCAGGTTTTTTTGATAATAAACTTCTTTTACCTGTGGAAAGCTCATGATTTGGGCTTCAATGCGAGCCATGCTGTCGGGGTTGGCCCATTGAGCTGCAAGTTTTACTTCAATGGATGCCAAAAGAGGATTATATCCCAAAAACTCAACAAAATCTTCTCCCAACTCTTCCTTCAGTGCGTCCGCCGCCTGATCCTTATTAATATATTCTGCAATCCTTACATAAGGGGCTGCATTTAAAATGGTCTGAAGTCTTACAACTTCGGCTTCGCGGGCATTGTCATTAATTAAGATGGTAAAACCAAGATTTTCCTTGATGTAGGTAGATAGCCTGTTGGCGTTGAGAAACAGAAACCCGATGATGCCAAGTAAAAACAAAACCAGTGAAATACTGATGATGGTAGTGGCATAAGAACTCCGTAATTTTCTCCTGGCAATGGAACTGCTCATATATTTTACCCGTTTTGATCACAAAAGGACATAGTCATCTCAAATTACTGGCAAATATACTACAATTGCGATAACATTCAAGAAATAACGGCCTTGGATTCATCTTAAATTAGGTTAAAATTGCAGGTGGATTAGTCATTTCTTGTGTTGAACACGCTAATGCACACGTGTGCATTAGCGTGTTAACATTACAATGAATAATTAATAACTTTCTTATATTTATCGGATAATTGTAAATCATTTCAATTATTTTCGTTTTTAATTTGTTCAAAATGCGTTGTTTCGGCATTCATGATTCACATGTAATAGCGTGTAATTCACGATGATTTAGCTTGACGCTAAGGTTTTTATGATGTAACATCCATGTCGAGTAAGTTTTGTCGCTCAAAGGATTGATTTTCATGATTGCTCAATCTGGTAACTAAAAAATATAAACAGATGAAATTACTGTCCACTATTCTTTTAATAGGCATGCTGACCTGCTCTGTTTTTGCAGGAATGGCTGAAAATAATTCCTACGTTTTTGAAGAAAAAGGCGAGGCCTTTTTTGTTTTAAGCGATATGGAATATACAGCATCCTTATTAATTAACTCAGATGACTCTCCTTCAGTTACAAGAGCATTTGGTGATTTACAGGAAGATATCTATCGGGTAACCGGAAGAAAGCCGGAACTAAAGTATGATGAGGTTTCTACTGCAAAATATGCTGTAATTGCGGGCACTTTAGGCCAGAGCAAGTTGATTGATGATTTGGTTAATCGTGGGCATATTGATAAACAAGAGTTAGAAGGTAAATGGGAGAAATTCATTATAAAAACAGTTGAAAATCCACTCCCCGGCATCGAAAACGCGCTGGTTATTGCCGGAAGTGACAGACGGGGAACTGTTTTCGGAATTTATGATGTATCGGAAAAAATAGGAGTGTCACCATGGTATTATTGGGCTGATGTGCCTATAAAGAAGAAAAACCAGATTTATATTAAACCCGGCACCTATACAGATGGTGAGCCTGTCGTTAAATACAGAGGGATTTTTATTAACGACGAGGCACCTGCCCTTAGGAATTGGGCCATTGAAAATTTTGGAGGCCTTAACCATAAATTTTATTCTACCGTATATGAATTATTGCTAAGAAGTAAAGCCAATTTTTTGTGGCCGGCCATGTGGCTACCTTCAATGTTTTATGTGGATGACCCATTAAACCCTAAGGTTGCAGATGAGTATGGAATTGTTATCTCTACCACGCATCATGAGCCTATGATGCGTGCACATAACGAGTGGAATCATTTTTATGGCGGCGAGTGGAATTATGAAACCAATAAGGAAAATCTTCGTGAATTTTGGCGCGAAGGGGTTGAACGCATCGGAGATTATGAGACTTTTGTCACAGTTGGAATGCGCGGTGATGGCGATCTGGCTATGACAGACGAAACAGCCACTGAACTACTGGAGACCATTATTGCCGATCAACGGGAAATCATAGCTGATGTAACAGGTAAACCAGCCAGTGAAACTCCTCAGCTATGGGCAATTTACAAGGAAGTTCAGGATTATTGGGATCAGGGAATGCGCGTTGATGACGATATTTTGATCCTGCTGTGTAACGATAATTGGGGAAATGTCAGTCTATTACCAAAAGAGCATGAACTGGATCACAAAGCAGGTTTTGGAATGTACTACCATTTCAATTATGTCGGTGCACCTGTTTCATACAGATGGCATAATGTAACCCAGATTGAACGGGTGTGGGAGCAAATGAAGATCACATACGATTTTGGCGTAAAAGAATTGTGGTTGGTTAATGTTGGAGATATTAAACCCATGGAGTTCCCTATCAGCTTCTTTCTTGATTTTGCATGGAATCCGGAAGCAATTCAAGCCGGTGATCTGCCAAACTACTACATCAACTGGGCTGAGCGTAAGTTTGGAGATACCCATAAACATGATATTGCAGAGCTTATAGCTCTTTATACAAAATATAATGCTCGCAGAACGCATGAGATGTTATCACCTGAAACATACAGCATCGAAAATTATAGGGAAGCAGATCGGATTATTAATGATTTCAGATTGTTATTGGAAAGAAGCAAGGAAATCTATGAACAGATGCCTGAAACTCATAAATCTGCATTTTATCAATTGGTGTTATCACCAATTGAGATGAGCAGCAACCTTAATGAACTGTATGTTACGGCAGCAAAAAACAGGCTTTATGCTTTACAGGGACGTGCTTCTACAAACATTTATGTTGATAAGGTGAGAGATCTCTTTTTTAAGGATGACGAACTAACCCGCCAGTTTCACGAAGATCTGGAAGACGGCAAGTGGAACCACATGATGTCTCAGAACCGCATTGGATACACCAGTTGGAATCATCCCCGGGCAAACATTATGCCCGCTGTATCATATATTCACATACCAAATAAACCAAAACTGGGGTTTGAGGTTGAGTATGGCTCCGAGGCCGTATGGGCAGGTTTTAGTATTGAAGGAGAACCAACGTTCAGCGATAGTTTTTCTGAATTTGACCCCTATAATCAGCAAGAATACTATGTGGATATTTTTAACATGGGAGAAGGCAGGTTAATCTATTCGGTTGAAGCTAAAAACGATTGGATAAACTTATCCGGGACAGGAGGCAGCATAGAGTTCGATGAGAGGGTTTATGTAAGCATTGATTGGGAAAAAGTTCCGGATGGAAACCCGGTGGGAGAAATAATGATAAAAGGTGCCGGGCAGGAGCATCAGGTGAAAATTCCGGTTCGCAATGAGCTTCCTAAAGCCTCCGGGTTTGTGGAAAACAACGGAGTTGTTTCAATAGGAGCGGCCAATTTTACTAATAAATTTGATTCAGAAGAACTTTGCTGGACAGTAGTCCCGAACCTTGGTCGCGAAAGTTCCTCAATTATTGTTGAGCCATTTAACTCTCCGACTCAAACCCTTAGTGAAAACTCTCCCATGGTAGAATACGAATTCACTGTATTTGATGCAGGTGAGATAACAGTTGAAGCTTATCTTTCGCCAACGCAGGATTTTAAAAAGCAAGGCGGTTTAAAATTTGCCATTTCTATTAACGATGAGAAACCGCAAATTATTAATATGAATGAAGGTGAAATAGTTCCCGATTATAAATATGCCGACTGGTGGATGCAATCGGTTGGCAATCAGATAAAGATTAAAACATCGCGACATCATATCAATGAACCCGGGAAACAAACCCTTAAGCTGTGGGTGGTTGATACAGGAATCGTGTTCCAAAAGTTTGTAATAGACGCCGGAGGTTTGAGAGAATCGTATTTAGGGCCACCTGAAAGCAAGTATATTGGACGATGAATTCCCTTTTGAGACATATAATGTTATTCGAATATGGTTTTGACAAGAGCAATTTTATTGAATGATCTGATTAATCTCGGAATAAAACCGGGAACCATTCTGCATCTTATGGTTTCAGTTCGTTCAATTGGTTTAATGGAAGATGGTGCCAGAACCTTGTTGGGAGCTTTGTTGGATACAGTTGGTGAGAAAGGAGCCCTCATAGCCAATGGATATTTGAACGCTTTTCCACTGCCCTTGTCAGAAAAGGATTCATTGGTACTAAGCAAACCTGATTCTCCTTCTTATGCCGGAGCTATTGTTGATTTAATGATAAATCATCCTGATATGATACGCAGCAATCACCCGGTTAAAAAGTTTGTTGCAATAGGCCGCTCAGCAAGAGATATAATTGAATCACATACATCTGACAGCATGGCATATGAGCCATTAGAGAAATTGGCTGAAGCTGGAGCATGGCATTTAACCATTGGAGAAAATGTCAACGTTACGGGCACTGCTCATGTGGCCATCGAGGAGTTGCCATTTAATAAGAAGCGAAAAGTTGAAGGCATCAACTATCTTGATGAAGACGGGAATGTGAACTTGTATGAAGCCAAATACAAAGGAGGATGTACCCAAGGGTTTCCAAAATTTATCCCGCATTATGAAAATGCGGGCATTTTAGTAAAAGGAAAGGTTGGAAATGGTGTTGCTTATCTAACAAAGATGAACGAAACCCTAAGGATTGAAAGAGAGATTCTTAAAAGAGACCCCGCCTTTTTCTTTTGCAATGACCCCACATGTAAAGATTGTCGTTTGCGTTGGGATCATTCAACCGGAAATTACCTAAGTGTGAAGTTTCACAGCGCAGTAAAAATTATTAAGAATAGATTTCAATCTATAATTTAATTGAGATGCAATATACCACAAATATAGAGTATATTATAAATCATTTATCATTTCATTGGGAGCCTGATGATGAGGTGGTGTCGAAATTCTTTTTCGTAAAGAGCAGCGATAAGTTACCGAATAAGGAAGAGCCTGTCATCATTTTTCCTTTATGTGATGAAATTCTCGAAACCCCGGTTTCCATTAGCATTCTTGAAAAAGAGATTCCCGTTTTGTTTTCGGATAGTCCTGAATTGAATACATTCTATACTTTAAATGAATATGGACAAATCATATTTAATCATGATTTTATAACGTCTTCATTTTATCTTTTGGCCGGTGTTGCAGAGCAATCCGGAAAGAGGGATCAGTTTGACAGGTTTAGTTATGAAGTTTCTGTTCAGTACCGTTTGGGTTGTCCGGAAATTCCGTTGGTAAACTATTATTTTGAAGCCATACTTCAGGGAATTGAGGCTTTTTGCCATTTTCATAAGATATCATTTAAGCGAAAGAGGCTTTTTGACCGTTTCGGGTTTTTCCTGAGCCATGATGTGGATCGTGTTGCGTTCTATCATCCTAAAGAGGTTTTATATAAGATTAAGCAGCTATCGGGACTGGCTCCCCGAAGTATTGGGTATGGAAAAACCATAAAGTATTTCTTTAAAGGGGTTTTCAAGAATTTATTTCCACTTGCACTTAAAGATCCCTGGTGGAATTTCGATTATCTGATCAATCTGGAAAAAAATCTGGGAATTAAATCAACCTGGTTTTTTCTTCACAGGGAACATAAAAATCTTGACTCACAATATAGGTTGACTGATCAAAGAATGGTTAATCTGATCAAAAGATTAAGTGAATTCGGTTTTGAAACCGGATTGCATGGCTCTTATTATTCGGCGAATGACTCTTTTAAGTTAAAGTATCAGTTTAATCTATTTGAAAAAGTAACTGGTCGAAAACCGGTTGGCATTCGCCAGCATTTTTTAAGAGTCACCGGCACTGAAACTTTCAGGAACCAGGAGGCTGTTGGTTTGGCTTATGATACCTCTCTCTCTTTTGCTGGCCATGAAGGTTTTCGAAACGGATATTGCTATCCCTTTAAACTTTACGATTTGGAAAAAAATCGTGAACTTGATTTATGGGAAATCCCATTGAGCATGATGGAGATATCTCCTTTAAATTATCGCAAAGTTGGGTTAAATGGCTTGAATGCTTCAGTTTTTAAACTCATTGAAGAGGCTGAGCGTTTTGGAGGCGTTTTTTCCCTGCTTTGGCATAATTGCCGATTGATGGATGACGAGTATCCCGGTGTTTCTGAGTTTTATCCAAAATTATTGAAGGATATAATGAGTAAAAATCCAGAATCGGTTACAGGACAGCAAATTATGTCTGTTATAAAAGGGTCGAAAACATCTCACTAATCTAGCCGTGTTCTTGTGTGGGAAGATTTTAACAATGGTTCGTTCAGTTTAACGCAGGGGCGTAAGCCCTGATATCTTCGTAGCAGCAAAGCAATGAACCAATTCATCAAGGGGCGTTAGCCCTGATATCTTGCCAAATCAATCGGGGCTCACCTCATTTGGTAAGATCCTTTTTTAATCTAATGCTTTCTATATTGTTTTTAGATTTTTTGAGTCTATAATTAGTTTTGCCTAAATAGTTATACTTACCCCGAAAGGGTTTAATCAATAGCCTGGGGTGCATCCCCGGGATTGTGAAATAAAATAACACAGCCCTGAAAGGGCAACAGCAATTCTAATCCATGATAATATTTTCATCAGAAGGCTCATTTTGAAAAGAGATATTTTGATGATGTTCTTCCTGATTATTTGTATCTGGTGTGAAGATAAAAAGGATTACCTCCCTCGCTCACCCCCCTAACTCCCAAGGGGGAAACACCAAATGCACCAGGTTAACCCGTCATTTTATGGTTGACTTGACACTGGCTATATTGCTTACACCCTTTCAGGACGTAAATTCTCATTGCGGTTACTCCCAAGACGTTCCCGTTGGGTTGAAATAATCTGCCACTCCGTGGCGTTGCAATAAGCAAGATACTTTATCTGTGCGCTACATCAATGCCAAAAGTATTTTCAATGCTGCAAGCCTTATTTCATCCAACCTAAAACAATACTGCGTATTGAGATTGTGTCTTCCAACAGGCTGAAAGCCTAAATTAATTCAGCCCAAGGCAACGCCTTGGGCTGATGCGATGTATTTCATATTCGCCCTGTGAAGGGCAGCTTAATTCCTTGTTTTTATAGAGTTTAGACCGTGGTGTTAATCCCTATCCCATAAGGTTGGCCTTGTCAGACCCTCTGAAAATAAAAACGCTATTATAAACTAGAGCCTAATCAATAAATAATATCCTGAATGGAAAGTAGTTGTAACTGAAAAGGGTTATTGTTCGCACAATAGTTTCCTTTTCACAGCGAGTTGCAGATTTCTTAGAAGTAGCGTTAGTTACCCATTGTTATGATAAACCTAACAAATTTTAGTTGCAGTCCGCTCTTATTTACAGATGCTTAATCAGTTCATCGTAAAACAAATCAACACGGTTCTCAAAATGATGCTCTGAAAGGGTTCTTTGCTGACCTCTTTTGGCGATCTCTTCCAATTCAGTAGGATGCTCAAGCAGCCATTTCACCTTTTCGATGCACTCTTCAGCAGATTGATAGGTGACAATTTCATGATCAGGTGCAAAGTAATTTTTCAGATCACTTTTGTTATCGGTAAGAAGACAAGTTCCTACTCCGGTGGTCTCGAAAAGTCGCATGTTGGCCGCGTAATCGCCGGCACAATCACCATGAATGTTGAATCCGATCTCTGCTTTAGACAAGGCCTTAAACATTTCAAGTCCGAACAATGGTGGTTTTACCATTTTATAGAGTTTCGAAGAGACTTTAAGTTGTTGTGGAAAAGAACTATGATTTCTCCCTTTTCTTATGGGTGTTATGCAGTCCGTGATGATTTTTAACCCAATATTGTCCATCATCGTTGCCGCCAGATATGCCGCCTGCTTTTTCAAAAGAGCTATTCTGTTTTTATCAGGCAGGTTTCCATAAAACGAAAAAGGGATGTTCTCCCGAACCAATTGCTCAAGTACCATGGTTCGTATGCTGTGAAACCCATCACCTGGGATAATGGAGCCTGTAAAAATGAATGGTACCGAAGGCCATTCATTCTCTTTTTCAGTTTTTTCAAGTATTCGCTGGTCAAAGGCGTGTGGGATAACCACACTGTTTATCCCGAACTGTCGTAGCTGTTGCTGAAAAAACGGGGAACATACTGTAAAATAGTCGAAAGCTTTAAATGATTCAATTTGCGCAGATGTAAATGGAGCACAAATATTTCCAATGCAGATTTTAATAAAGGGAAATTTTCTCCTAAGTTGGTTGATGAATGAGCCATTAAAGGTAATGCTGTCTTGAAAATATATCATTTCCGGTTTAAAAGCTTCAATTTGAGCCAGAATGATTTCTTCAGCTGTTAGTGTTGCACTAAGATTATTTTCTGCGGCCCATGCTTTTTGCAATGGTGTTGCATTGGCAACTACTTCCATGGTTTCGAGTCCTTTTGCTGAAAGTAGCCTGCCGTAATTATCCGACCATGAAAAGTACTGATTCATGAGGTGCGTAAGCTGTTCCTGATGGCTCTGTATTCTTACCATCGGGAATTTCACATAATAATCCTGCAGAAAGTCACGATAGTAGGATGATATTTTTAGAAATTTTCCCTTCAAAACAAAAAGTTGTAAGATGATAATTTGTATTTGCAATTACAAAAATAGAACAAGCACTTAAAATTGCTAATTTAATGAGTGTTAATTAGCCGATATCTCTTATTTTTGTTGTTGATCTCAATGAAAAACCATGCATCAACCGGTACAGTTTGTTTTTAAACAGGGCTTTATATATGGCATTGGCAATGTACTTACCAAACTGAGTGGAGTTATTCTGCTTCCCCTGTATTTAAAATACATCAATGAAACCGAGTTTGGTGTGGTTACGCTGTTTGAAACCATTTTTCAATTCATTCTGATTCTATCCAGTTGGGGTGTTAAAGGTGGTTTCATGCGATGGTATCATGAAATGAAAAGCCGCAGTGGTAAAAAGGAACTCTTTTTTACCACGTGGATGTTTAATTTTTTCACCAGTTTCATAGCGGTGGCTCTGGTGGCCGTTTTACTTAATATATGGTCCGAAACGGTTTTCAGATACCGGGTTTCTGAAGAGATTATTTTGTACTTTCTGGCCGGATCTTTTTTCCGTTTACTTTATGATGTCCCTTTCTATTTAATGAAGTTAGAGCAAAGGGCCAAGTTGCAAACAATCTGGACTTCGTTGAATATTCTCCTGGTAATCGGCATGACGGTTTATTTTCTGGAATTTCGTGAAATGGGTTTAAAAGGTATTTACATGGCGCAAATGTTGGCTCATGGAGTCACTTTTTTGGCCTTGATTCCATTTATATTAAATCACATTAAACCAAAGTTTAATGTAAATGTCCTTAAAGAGATGATTCAATATGGCTTGCCATTGGCCATATCAAATATTCTAACTACAATTTTAACTTTAAGTGATAGGCATATTATTAATCAATATCAAAATCTTGGAGAAGTGGCTGGATATGGTATGGCATTTAAAATTGCCAATCTGGTTCAAATGGTTGTAATAGCATCCCTAATCACAGCTTATTCCAACTACTTTTTTAAAACCCTGCATGATAAGTCAAACATGCAGTTTTATTCCAGGTTTTCACGGCTGTTTCTGATATTGATCACATTCGGGGGGTTAGGGGTGGTGTTGTTATCACCCGAAATCATGATGGTTATATCGGCAGGCTCCGAATTCTTTCGTGAGTCTATCATACTCATTCCTGTTCTAATTGCCGGGTTGATTTTCAGCGGATGGCGGCAGTTGCTAACTTTACCTCTCAACAAGCATAAAAAAACCAGATTGATTTCTATTATTTTGGTTACATGTGCTGCGATCAATATTCTTTTGAATTTTGCGCTGGTTCCGGTATATGGAAAAATGGGTGCTTCAGTTTCTACACTGATTGCACAGGTTATCGGAATGGGTTGGTTTTATGCAGAGGTTAAAAAACTGGAATCCATTAATTTCCAAATTGGAAAACTATTTTTACTTTTTATGTTATGGGTGGTTATGGTGATTGCAGGAATATGGACTTTTAATCTGGAAATTCCCGTCTCCTGGTTGTTGAAGTCTCTAATAATTACTTTCATGGCCATTGCCATGTATTTATTCAAAATCATTCGAAAAGATGAGATAAACTTTGTTCTGCAATTCATTAAAACAGGCCGATTGCATTTTAAGTAATAGATTATCAGGAGATGAAAATATCATAGAATTAAAATTATTTGTAAATTACGTGCCTGAATTAGAGTGGAATTGACAAAATGAGGTTGTGTTTTTTTTGAAGCTGCAATACTGAAAAAATGCTTATAAAACAAAGCTATTCCTGGGCAGTAAATACATGATAGGGATATCCCCGGGATATTTTCATTTTGACAACCTGCTCTCAATCCTATTAAATTTAAATCCTGAATTAACCAAAACGTCTAATGATCAGCTATGGTGTTTCTCATTTTGTTATGAATATTGTCGCTTTAGGAGTGGTAATAGTCATTTTTTATCTGGCATTTCGAAAATCCGAATTGATTTCGAAGTTTAACGCTGACATCAGCGAGTTGCAAGGAAAGAAAACCATACGAATGGTCATTGCGTATTTGAGTCTTGTTTTATTTCTTGGGGGTATCTTTATAGTGCATCATTTTAAAAATGTTCGGGAAAATGAGCTGCGGAGGGAATTGTTATCAGGCGCACAGGCTGTCGCAGAGGGACTTAGTTTTCGCACCATTTCAAACCTGGAATTTAATCTGTCCGACCTTGATAATCCTGTATATCATCAACTAAACCAGCAATTCCGTGATGCATCCGGGATGCTGAATTACAGAGATATCTATACCATGGTTTTGCGGGATTCTCAAATTTTATTCGGACCTGAAAGCATACACCCCGATCTTTTTCATGCCTCAAAACCGGGGGATATTTATAAAATACCTCCGCAAGGATTAATGGATGTATTTAGAAAAGGCAACCATCTGATAGTGGGCCCTTATGAAGATGAGTTTGGCCATTATATCAGTGCTTTCTATCCGGTATTCCGACAACATTCTCCAGAGCCTTTTATGGTTGTTGGTATGGACATCCATGAACATGAATGGATTAATGAGGTCCGACAGGCATTAATACTTCCAAAGTTTCTGGTCATTGCTCTGCTTTTGATCCTCTTGTTCGGAAACCTTATTTTTTCAAGACCGCACATCATGCGAATCGAACGTTCGATTTGGTGGCAAAGTCCTGAAGCCATTTTTACTTTTATAGGTTCCGTATTGATTTCTGGTTTAATAATCTGGTTTTCAGTTCGGATTGAATACAGGTACAGAAAAGAGATTTTTAAACAATCCTCATCTATACAAGCCAACCAGTTTAGGTCTTATATGCGTACTTTTGAGTGGCATTTGATGCGGACTTCGAATTCTATGAGCCGGCTTTTTGAAATTGAGGAGGAGCTGTTTAGAGAGGAAGTTAATTTTTTACTGGAACTTGAATTTGTTGAATCGATCGGATGGGCTGAAGAGAGATACAACCAATATGTTGTGCGTCAAAATGAGCGAGGTTTTCAGGATTTGTTTGAAGTTGGCAATAGTTTTCCAGAGTTTTCCATTCATACAAAGCATGTAATTGATTATGCTGTTTCACAACGAATTCTGTCTACAGAAATATTATTTAATGAGGCGGACACCCTAGAATCAAGGTTGATCTTCTATATTCCCTTTTCGAATGAAGAAAATAATTCCAATGGTCTCGTCTATTTGGTCGTAAATACAAATAAGCTTTTAGGCAGATCCGTTGCACTTCGTGGGTCTGAAGAAAATCTCTTTAATGTTAAATTCGGAGTGGTAGAAAATCAGGATGATTTTATTCATATTGGCCGATTTGGGGATGAGGTTATGCGTGATCAAAAATCAACAGATATGTCAGCCGGGTACTTTTTATTTATGTACGGAAAAGCATGGAAACTTGATTTTTTCCCGGGTCATTTTTTTAACCGAACCCATCCATCTATTGCCTTGCCTGTTTCCCTGCCTTTGGCTATTCTCATGACCCTTATTCTCTCTTTTGTGGTGGGACTTTTAAGTACCCGAAAAACAAGATTGGAGCACGATGTTGAAAAGCGAACCCGTGAACTAAACAGGAGCGAACAGCGCTTTTCTCTTTTATTTAACTCTATGGCCGAGGGAGTTGCCATGCACCGGGTCATCAGAAATGATAAGCGAGAAATTACAGATTATACCTTGATTGATATTAATGCAGCATATTCAAGAATACTTGGTTTGACAAGGAAAGAGGTTATTGGTAAAACAGCTACCGATCTTTACCAACAATCAAAAGCTCCTTTTTTAGATGTTTTTAGCAGAGTTGTGGAAGAAGGGACTTCTATTCGTTTTGAGGAGTATTTTGAGCCCATGGACAGGTATTTTGATGTTTCGGCCATTTCCATGAGTGACGAAACTTTTGCAACAGTTTTTACCGATGTGTCACACAGGGTACTTGCCGAACGTACAATTAGGGAGAGTGAAGAGAAATACCGTATGATCTCTGAAAATGTGGGAGATGTTATTTGGGTAATGGATGCCGTGACTCATAAGTTTCGGTATATGAGTCCCTCTGTTGAACGGGTAAGTGGATATTCTGTTGAAGAGTCCCTGAATTTTAAACTTATAGATATTCTGAGTCCTGACTCCTTTAAATTTGTTTCAGAATCATTGCCACACAGAATTTTGAAATTTGAAAGCGGCGATGAGTCCTATCGCACCCGAACAGTTATTTTGAACCAGATAAAGAAAGGAGGAGGTATCATTGTTACTGAGGTAACCACAACTCTTATTCCAAACGAACACGGGCGTGTGAAAGAGGTTTTGGGAGTTACAAGAGATGTAACTGAAATGATGGAAGCTCGGGAAGCTTTAAGATTAAGTGAGGAGAATTATCGGTTTCTGGTGGAAAATCAGAATGACTTTATCATTAAAGTTGATCTTGAAGGACGCTATCTATACGCGAGTCCATCTTTCTGTAGTGCTGTAGATAAATCAGATAAAGAAATTATAGGAAAGGTTTTTATACCTCCTATTGACTCTAAAAGTGCGGTGTCGTCACTGGAAGCTTTGGAGAAATTAAAAAAGCCTCCATACAGAGTTCGTTTTGAACAGAAAATAAAATTGAGTTCAGGTTGGAAGTGGATCAGTTGGGACAATAGTGCGATACTGGAGGAAGGAGAGCCGGTTGCGTATATTGGTGTTGGGCGTGATGTTACCCGGGAAAAAAACTACGAAGAAGAACTTAAGGAAAGCAAGGGTAGATTGCAACAGCAAAATGAAGAATATGCCATGCTTAATGAAGAGTATCAGTCCATTAATGAGGAGATGCAAAGCACCAACGAGGAGCTGGTTCAAGCTATTGAGCGTGCTCAGGAGAGCGAAAACCTGAAAACGGCATTTTTGCAAAACGTATCACATGAAATCCGAACACCTTTAAATGCCATTATTGGTTTTTCTGAGATGTTGGCGTTGCCCGATTTTGAAGAAAATGATAAAGTCAATTTCTCTGAAATCATAGTAAACAGCAGCCGTGAATTGTTGAATCTGGTCAACGACATTTTGACCATATCCACAATTGAAACACAACAAGAGAAAATGAACCTTCAAAAGATTATCCTAAAAGAGCTGTTAATTGATTTAAAGTCGGTATTTAGTAATAATGCAACTAAAAAAGGCATTGTTCTTGAGTCTGTTATATTATCCAGCCTTCCCGATAGATTTTCTATAAAAACAGATGAATTGAAATTGAAGCAGGTGTTTAATAATTTAATTGGCAATGCTCTTAAGTTCACAGAAAAGGGTGAAGTGGTTTATGGAGTAGAAAGCGTTGATGAAGATAAGAAACAGATCGTGTTTTTTGTAAGTGATACCGGAATAGGAATCCCTATAAAAATGCAGGATAAGGTATTTGAAAGATTCAGACAAGCAAACCCGGATGTGCAAACCAAATATGGGGGTACCGGTTTGGGCCTTGCTATTTGCAAAGGACACGTTGAATTGATGGGCGGTAAAATCTGGTTAGAGTCAAAACCCGGGAAGGGTTCAGTTTTCAGGTTCTCTATTCCATTGTAATCTATCTATATTTTAATTCGAATGGTACTAAAAGAAAGCATAAAGAAGAAATATCTTGATCTGCGGCGTGAACTTGATGAAGAGATTGCCAGTCTTGAGAAGTTGCATCAAAATCATATGATGTGTAAAAAGGGTTGCTCGCTTTGTTGTTTGTCATTCAAAGTTTTACCCGTTGAATATGAAGTTATACGTTCAGAGCAGACGCATCTTAATAAGGATAAAGCAGACCATGGGGATGATGTTTGTCCCTTATTGGTGGATAACAGTTGCAGCATTTATCCCTACCGACCCTTTATATGCAGAACTCATGGTTTACCTTTGTTATATATGATTGACGAGGAATGGGTGCTTTCACACTGTGAACTCAATTTTTCAGATGTTGATGAAGACTATTTTTCTGAAACCCGGTTTCATGAACAAGACCGATGGAATAGCCGGTTATATATGCTGAATCAGGAGTTTCTAAATAGTCAAGATGAATTACCTCTTCCTGAGATTGACTTGATTCCTTTGGCGGATTTACTCAAAACCAATAGGTCGATTTAACTCCATTATAGTCGTATTTTTGACGGATTGATATTGTGTTGTATAACAGCTTGATAAGGTGAAATGTCGGGTGAGTGTCACAAGATATATAGTTAGCTGTATAACATTGCTTTATACAATTCCATCTGAAGTGAATATATAGTCTGTGACCCAAATTTTCTTTGAAATGCTTCTCTGGCGTTTTGAGTCAGTTTGACTGTGTTCGGATGCTCCAATAGCCACTCGATTCCATCTTTTAAATCCTCTGCATTAAATGGCTCAGCAAGATACCCATTCTGTTTGTGATCTACTATTTCAGTTAAACCGCTTGAATTGAAAGCAACAACAGGAGTCCCGCATGCCAGTGATTCGGAAGCTGTTTGGCCGAATGTTTCCTGGCGTGAAGGGACAACTGTTACATCTGCTGCGTTGTAAATGGTTGCCAGTGTTCTTTCATCGCTGATGTATTCGAAGTAATGTGCTTTAAAAGGAAATTTGATTTTTTTCTTCACTTTGCCAAAAATCAACAGATTGATATCCTGGTTGTACTTGTTCTGCGAAATTTTTTCTAATGCCTTTTCAAGCAGATCAAAACCTTTTCTCCGGTCATGAATATTGGGTGCTCCAAATGCTATATACTTGCAATTATTGCTTAATGATAATGAATTACGGGACTTTAATTTATCGTATACTTTAAATATACTATCATTAAGGGTGTTGGGAATAGTATAGATGGTTTTCGATTTTAGAAGTGCACTAGTTTGCACAAAACTGGAAAACCATTTTGATGGTGTGGATATATATAAATTACTGCTGGATAATAAACTATGTTTTCTATTTATATGTTTAAATGAATAATCTTTTTGATGTTGATTTTTTAATAACGGGCAATTTCCACATCCTTCCATAAACTTAAAGCAGTCACCATTATAATGACACCCTCCGGTAAATGGCCACATGTCATGAAATGTCCAAAGCACAGGTTTTCCGGTGTTCAGGAGATTTTCAATCGCTTTCAGAGAAAGAAATCCAAAGTTAATCCAATGCAAGTGAATGATATCGCACTCTTTTATAGCCGGGTGTTGATGAATATTGTTACCTGTGCAAGCCAGAGAAAAAGCGAAACGATCTTTTTGGTCACGGATGATGGTGCTTACCTTTAACCTTTCGGAAGCAAACTGCACGAAGTGCTTGATTTTATGAAAGGAGTTCTTTGAAGTAGAAATGATTTCCTCGTTGGTTAATGATTTGTTCTGAACCAACATTTTGGCACTGGCTCCGTGTTCTTTAAGCGCATACCAAAGGCGGTTTGCTGCTATGGCAGCACCGCCTGTTCTGTCAGAGGTTGATACCAGGCAAATCTTTATTTCGTTTTTTTCTTCTTTCACTCCGTTGTTAATTACTATATTTGAAAGGTCATTCTACAAATATATGAACTCTGTACTATCTCATAATACAAATCTCCATTTAAATAATGGCTTTTATCCCAAAGTTTCGATAATTACCGTTGTTTACAATGGTGCTGAGACCCTTGAACGTACGATTAAGAGCATTGCCGCTTTGGATTATCGTAATTTGGAGTACATCATCGTTGACGGGAAAAGTAGTGACGATACAATTGAGATCATCCGGAAATATGAGTATGCAACTTCTCTATGGATAAGTGAGCCCGATGAAGGTCTTTATGATGCAATGAATAAAGGGATGAGTCTGGCTTCAGGCGATTATCTATGGTTCATCAATTCAGGCGATGAGGTTTCTGATCCGCAGGTTTTGTCACAAATTTTCCAAAACTTCCCCCGCGCTGATATTTACTACGGCGAAACAATGATAGTTGATTATTTTGGCCATGAGATCGGATTGCGGAGATTACGTCCTAAAAAAAAGTTGAAATTCAGAGATTTTTTAAACGGGATGCTGGTAAGTCATCAATCAGTAATCGTTAGCCGAAGAGTTGCTTCGAATTACAACATTAGGTATAGATTGTCAGCGGATTTTGATTGGGTAGTTTTTGCCTTTAAGAGTGCAGGTGTGGCGGTAAATACTGGGATGATTCTATCAAGATTTTTGGAAGGAGGACTTACAAGGCAAAATATTTTTCCCGGTTTAAAAGAAAGATTCATAATCATGACTCATTACTTCGGATTCTTACCTGCTCTGTTACATCACATTCCAATTTCACTAAGATTTATTTATTATTACGTTAAACACAAGAGGTTCTGAAAATTAACAAAAAACTAAAGTCAAAGGTATACAATCTTTTACCAATTTTATATATCTTTGACCACGGGGAAAGTTTGGCCTGTAAATTGTGAATTGTCTTTGTAATATGCTGTCCTTTAAAATTATCAATCAATTTGTTTATATTGTTGAAAACAGATTGTTTAGTTAAATAGGTGTGATCCCTGCCCAAGTAGAAATATTGAAATAATTAACTCATCATTTTTGAGGTGTCTTGGTTAAGGTAGGATCATAAAGTGCAGGTAGATAGTTAGATGCATTTTGAAAATGAGGAGTATTGTTTTCCTGAATTTTTAACAGAAGATCATTATGTTTCACCATTATCAACAAAAGATTTCTGAAACTCGAATAGAAATTCGACGCTATAATTATCAAAAGAAAATATATGATAACTGTAGTGAGGCTTTAAAAAATGAGCGTTCGGTTTTTCGAAAAGCAGAAACAAGGTTGAAAAAATATGAACTTGGGGCTTCAATGGCAAAAAATCTGACTCTTTATCAGGTTTTTTTAAATATATTGGAGGAAAATCAACATCTGAAGAATAAATCACGCAGGGAGTTATTACTCACAAAGTTAAATCAAATGGCCGGATCCAGAGTCATTGATTATTTAACAAAAAGGGTTTTCATGCAAGTACTACCATCCGGAAATATAAGATCCATGGAACGTGAGGAGCTTAAGGTGAAGAAGGAGATGGAAAAGTATATTGAAGATCGTTCGGAAAATACAAATGCTCAGATGCTTATACCCTTTACATTTAAAATTGAAAACCTTAAAGCTGACCTGGAAGAAGCTGTTTCTGCGCATGAAACCGGTGAAAAAGCACGAACCGAGTTGATTGTATTACAAAGAGTTTTACGGGATATCCAATATTGGGGAACTGATGCAGGCGAGGAGTCAGATACTTCCGATGATGTGTTTAATCATTCGGTAAGAGCTCATATGATGTTGTGCTCTTTTAAAAATGAATTGGGTGAGTTCTCGGAGGGTAGAGATTTAAATCTCCACCTGGAGGCCATCACCGACTTTAAAAATTCATTTTTTAACAACCTCATTGCTGATTGGTTAGAAGAGAAAAAAATTAAACTGGCGCTGTTTTACGTACGTAAAACACAAAACTCTCTGGAAGCTCTTCTACAGGGATTAAAAACAAAAATGATCCGTATTGAGTCTGAACTTTCAATAACGGAAATGGAGCAGAGTGCAATTCTGGGCAAGATATGCCAGGATTAAAAAATAAAGACCGTGAATAATTCACGGTCTTTATTTTTTAATTTACATTTTATATCCTAATCGATTATCTCCTGATTCGGAGTTCTAAATTTATCTCTTTTCCAGAAGAACAGACCAACCAATAACAAAATCAGAATTGAACTGATATATGATATCAGTTTTCCGTAGCGATACGAAACAGGTTCAAACCTGAATTCAATGGTGTTGTTACCTGCCGGTACAAATAATCCCCTCAGCAGGTAATTGGCACGTATGATGGGAACCTCTTCACCATTAATAAATGCTCTCCACCCGCCGGTATAATAGATTTCACTGAATACAGCAAAAGTTGGAGAGTCTGTATTCGATAAATATTGTAAATAATCAAGCCTTTCTTTTATCAACTCTATGTGTCCGCCACCCGAACCAATGGTCTTCTGCTCCAATATGTCTGCGAAATCCATATGAACCACCGCATTATCAGCTAAATCAACACTAGCAATGGCCTGTAGCTCCTCAAGAGTGCTTCCAACGGTGTGGATATTTTCAACAAGCCACGCATTGCCTTTGGCATAGGGATTTAAAACCGGAGCCATTTCAGGGTGTGCCACAATATACTTTGCATTGAGCATATTTAGCACTGGCATGTGGGATAGTAGCGGACGGATAAATTCAGTATTTCTGCTTTGCTGAACCGACATGGAAAGTTGGCGCATGTAATCACCCAGATGATAATCAATGACATCCTGATACCGCTGAAGTTTTGCCCCGTGATAACCCCCGATGGATTTATGAAAATAACTGGTGTGTACTTCGTTAAAGGGATTACGTAAGTTGAAAACCCTGAAATGTGGGTCATCATCCTCAAGAATGATTCTATCGGCTTCATTAGGCGTATAAAGTGCGCGCATTTGGCGGGCAGGAACAAAATCATCATTATTCAGATATCTTTTATCCACGCCCCATAAATCCACCAGTATCAGAATTAAAATTCCCGGAATAACATATTTGGCAGAAATCTTATTACCTGAGAAGAACCATAGCGAGGCACTTGCCAGAGCAACAAAAACCAAGGATCTGAAGGCGTCGGCCTTCAGCAGCGCCATCCGGGCATTTTGCATTTCCCTCATCAATATATCATAGATAAAGGCCTGATCAGGATTTGATGCCTGTTGCGACATCAGCGACGACATCTCAAACTCATTCATATAGCTCAAAATGCCGGGGAAGAGATAGAAAAAGAGTGCAACACCACCACTTAATCCAAACGCTGCTAAAAATTGATTTGATTTTTCCCTAATAATTTGTGGGTTATTAAAAACTTCCCTGAGTGTTAATATCGCCATAACCGGGATGGTGAGCGAAGCGATAACCAACGCCATCTCAACGGTACGGAATTTATTGTATAACGGAAAATAGTTAAACATCAACATGTTAAACCATTCCAGGTTTTTACCCCAGGCCAATAAAATACTGAGTATGGTTCCGGCCAACAGCCACCATTTCTCTTTCCCTCTGTAGATAAACAGCCCAAGGATGAACAGGAAAAACACGATGGCTCCTGCATAAACCGGCCCCGATGTGAATGGTTTACTTCCCCAGTATTGAGACTGCTGAGCCACTTCGTTGGCCAGCTGACCCACAAACTGGCCATGCTGTTCACCAAGATTGTATCCTCTTGATATCATCTCTTCGCTGATGCGATCTTCAATGCCATCCAGAAGTTCTGGTTTTAGACCAATGGGCTCCGATGCCCCTCCCATAAAATTTGGAATTAAGAGGGTTAGTGTTTCAGCTTTTCCATAACTCCATGCAAATGCATAGTCAGGATCCAGTCCCCTCTGGCGCTGCTCAGTCTTTTCCTCAGCCAGTAGCGAACGACCACGAATACTCTCCTGTCCGTATTCCCAGGTAGTCCATAAATTGGTCATATTTGGTAGTACGGCCAAAACAGCAGCAATGACAAGCAGTCCGGTACGGTGCATAAACTCCCTTAAATCGTTCTGTTTAATGGCTCGAACCAATCTGTCAATAACCAGCACCATCACCAGCAGAGCCAGATAGTAGGTAATTTGAACATGGTTATAAGCAATATTGGCTCCCAGCGCAACGGTGGTAAAGAGTGCGCCTCCCCATTTGTTTTTGTTGTAGGTGTATAAAATCCCTGCCACCACCGGAGCCATTAATGCAATCACATAAGCTTTGGTGATGTGTCCGGCAATGATAATGATGAAGTTGTATGAGCCAAAGGCGAAAGCCACACTACCTATGACGCTCAGCCAATGGTTAAATCCCATGCTGCGCATGAGAATAAAAAATCCTACCAGGTATAAAAATACGATGGCTACCGTGGTGTAAGGTAATCCCAGTCGTGAATACCTGTTCACGTAGCTGAACAGGTTGGCAGAGGAATCACCTCTGATTTGATATGCAGGCATCCCGCTAAAGAGCGAGTTTGTCCACATGGAGCGTTCTCCCGTCTCTTTTTCATGGTCAACCAACTCCTTGGCCATTCCAATGGCCTTGGTATTATCCATCTGAGGTAGTCCGCGACCTTCCAGAACAGGGCTGAAGTAGGCAAATGTGATCAAAATAAAAAATGCTACGATGCCCAAATAGGGCAAAAGGGGTTTAATTCTTTCAAGCATGTGTCTGATTTTATACTATTGAACACCAAAAATATAAAAAATATGATGGTTTAGCCATATTAGAACCAATAAACCACAATGAGCACAAAGAATCCGGTCAAGTACACAAAGGGCTATAATTAAATAAAGAAGCATTGCTTTTAATTGGTTTACTGCGTGGTCAAAATCTCTTTTAAACAGATTTCTCAAAAATATTTAACAAAATGGAAACCTTAAGTCAAAGGTTGAAGTATAATAGACTCACCAAATCAGCCTTAATAACTCTTTACATTAATCCAAAAATGAATTATCTTGAATTAAGAAATCACTTATTTTAAAATTAATATTTGGGTTATGAGAAAACAATTACTTACACTTGCTGCAATTATGATACTGGGTTTATCATTTGCACCAAATGCTGTTGCACAGCTCAGCGATGAAGAATATAATTATGTGACCATGGATTTGAGAGGGATTCTCAATCTTACCATGACCACCAATCCACAAGTGGATTTTGTATTCAGAACCATACAGGAATACCAGCAGGGAATTACCCGTTTTAACGCGGTACAACTGGAGGTTGATGCCACCATGAACTGGGATTTGTATGCTTATGCAAGTACCGACAACTGGACTCAGGTAGAGCAGTACTCAAGCAATGGTAGTGCCGTTTTGCCGGCAGAAATTCTTGAGATTAATTCATCTGTTGCCAGCTCTGCACCTCAAAATTTTAATGATTTTACATCATTAAGAGGATTAACCAATTCTGAGGCTGGCGGAGGCCCAACGATTGAAACTCAGTTTTTGGCCGGAGAACTTGGTACTGGTGCCGGAGAATCTTTTGCTCCCGGTACGGCTGCTGCTAATCCCGGAACACACCGTTTCAGACTGGATATGAGGCTGGTTCCTGACATCCCTGCAACATTCCCAAACTCGGAAGTAGCTATTGAAGATGCCATTGGTGCTGATGGGCCTGAATTTGCAGCCGCCGGTTACTACTATCTTGAGGTGGTTTATTCCTTAGTGGAAGATTTATAATAGGTTTTTAAAATATTTTTTGTCAGAAAACAGGGTTTTTACCCTGTTTTCTGTTTTTTTGCGTATTTTAGAACTAAAACATGTTCATGCGCCATACCTTAATACGTTTTTGCTGCGTTTTTGCCATCACCTTTGTTTTGTCCGGGCTTATAAATGCTCAGGATGAACTTTCCTTTGCCGTAAAAACATCCCCTTCGGTGGAGTTTAACTTCACCACCGTTAACCAATACCTGACCGGAGCAACCGTTTCAAACGCCATCACCCTCAATATTGAGTCCGACGTTCAGTGGGATTTATACGTGGGAACGCAGACGGATGAACCCGGATTCTGGAATGAGATTTCAACTTACTCTATACATGGAGACAAGCCGCCGGTATCCATTCTTCAAATGCGGGTGCGCAATCTCAGCAATACCTCTCTGGTTTCAGGGTTTGTGCCGTTAAGTGATATTACAGACCCGGTTTACATCATTGGCAGCGAAGCGGAAGATTTTCCTGTTAATTGTCCCGACCAGGGAACCAATGCACCCGGCAGTTACCTTGTCAATCCCAATTGCTACCGGTTTTCCATCGATTTGAGAGTCGTGCCGGGATTTGACTATAAAGCCGGATTGTACAGTTTAACCATTCAATACGTTTTGGTAGAAGATTTATAATTATTGATGCGCCACCTCACGAAAATATCGCTTCTTTTCATGTTGATTATATCAGCATTCTCAGCGCAGCTCACGGCTCAGGGTTCCGGGGTGGAGGTGCAGTTTCGTGAGCCATATTCCGAACTTCGTGATGAGGGTTTGGCATCCAATGTTTTAATCATCAGAAACCGAACCAGGCAGAATCAGGAACTACAGATTAATATCTCTGTTCCCGGAGGTTGGAGATTGTGGGGTTCAACATCCCGGGCAGTTACTGTAAATCCCGGTGATTCCGTTTTTGTGCCGGTGCGATTAATGCCGGGCGGCGAATTAAATGGTAACATCAGTTACCCGGTAAATGCAACAGTTACATCCCGGGGCATCACCATTGGCAATGCCGAATGGAACATCTCTTTTGTACGAACAAGTTCATGGACGGCAGCTACCTCCGGTCATCGTTTCTATTTCCCTGCAGAACGCGACACCGGCTCCGTTCAACTGCGTATATCCAACACGGGTAATGCCGATGAGAATTTCATCATCCGGGGTGAAGCACATCCCGGGATTGCTTTTAGAACCAAAGAGAGTGTTGTTTCGGGAATTGAAAAGGGAATTTTTCTTCCTCCCGGAAGGGATACCATCATAACCATACCGGTTGTTTTGTATGATGAAGGACGAAAAGCAGTGGTTCAACCACAATCATATTTTGAGGAGTCTTACCGATTACGGTTTCACGTTGCCACTGAGGCAACAGTTCGTCAGACAGGACGAACCTGGAGTGGAACCATTGACTGCTTCAGACTTGATAGTGAGATAAAAGTTAAACCCTCACGTTTTAACTCTCTGCCTGTAACGGCTGAGTTTAATACATACAACATTGCTTCTGATTATACTTATGCCACTTTAAATCTTTATGGCACCACTTATTTCGAAAGAAACAGTGGCATGCTGAACTACTATTACCAGACAGATTTTATTAATAACCAATGGGACTGGGATGCCTTGCGGGGGAACTATCATTATCTTGGATATTTTAGCAACACTTTCAGCGTGGAGGCAGGGAATCTCTCTCTAAATCGTCACGGCGCCGGCATCAGCGGAAAAGGGTTAAGGGGCAGCTATACCTATCAGAATCATACCCTGGGTGCGACTTATGTGCGTCAGCCAAATTTTCTGGATGCTGCCACAGCCGAGGGTTTTGGAGTGAACTACATGTACCGGATGTCAAATACGCGTGCTGAACTTTATGGGCAACATATTAATAATGATTTTCGCCGAACGGAATCAACCCTGGCCTTACTGAATGCATCAACCAGGTTGATGGACAACCACAGTGTGCGAATCTCTGCCGGTTTTAGTACCGAAAATCATAATTGGAACCCCGATTCTGTTTTTACTGTTGATGGCTTTTACGGAGCATTGGGATATAACACCCGCATCGACCGGTTCGGAATTTCATTAAGTGGTTATTATGGTTCACCGGGCTATACTCCGCGAAACGGAATCACGTCTGCATCAACAAGTATTACTTACAGCATCGACAACAGAAACAGTCTTCAGCTCCATGGTTCCGTTTATAATTATGAGCCGGAAAGGTATTCAAGAGGGCTGTTGGTTTCTGACTCGCTCTATAATGAACGCAATCGGGTTGCATTTAAATATCAGCACCGTAAAGGTGCTGAACACTTTGGGGCAGGCCCTTCGTGGCACATGATGAGAAGTTCCTATATGCACAGCGACCAATACGGGCTGGATTTCGAATATCGCGTCCGAACCAGTCGGGTTGGTGTGTTTACCAATGCATTGGCCGGTATCATGAATTTTGAAGAATATCCCGATTTGGGAAACATCTTTACTGCACACCTTCGCACCTCGTTGCGATTCAACGACCTCAATGCTTCGATTCGATATTTTTACGGGCCTTACACCATTTTCGACCAAATGGAGTTTGTTCGTACTGAGTTTAATCCGCAAAAGGTGTATGGTAATCTGACGCATGACTTGTGGCTGTTCGACGGGCATATAAACCTTAACACCGGATTAAACTATAACTACTCCACCTGGCGCAACAGACAACAGGTAAATTTCAGACCTGAACTTTACTATCTGGCACGCAGCGGATTTGTTTTTTCTTTCTACAGCAGATACATGTTGTTTAGCCATGGTAGTTACCAAAGGGAGACTTTTCGTGAAGGTTCTACCCAAAATATATTAACACCCTCTACCAGCACCGATTACCTTGAGTTTGGTGCAGGGGTGAAGTTTAATTTTAATATGCCTGCCAGCCTTCCTAAGAATTCCGATGCGCAATTCTTAGTATTTCAGGACATGAACGGAAACGGGGTGCAGGATCGGCAGGAGCAGGGGATACCAAATGTTTTGGTAAAAGCCACTCTCGAAACTCCTATGAGTGACCCGGAGGGGAACGATTTTTACGCCACCACCGAGGAGTATATTTTAATTACAGACAATAACGGTGAAGTTAATTTCCGGAATTTACCCCGGGGGAATTACATCATCGAAACCATTCCCTTGTCTGCGCAGGGAGCACTATCTGAAACCAAGCGTTTTCACAGGGAAATCACGGCACGAGGCAGATATTATTTACCATACAGCGATGGAGCGCGTGTGAGTGGGGCAATTCTGGTGCAACGCGACCAGTTTGGCCAGCAACGCGATATTCGATTGAACAACATCCGCATTACGGCCATCAATCAGTCCAGTGGAAATTCTTATAGTTCTCTGACCGACAGAGATGGAAGATACGTGATGTATCTTCCGGGAGGCAATTACACCATTTCTATAAATGAAGCAGTCATTGACGAACGTTTTAGCGTGGTTGATAACAACATAAATCTTAGGGTTACGGGCTCAGTAGCCAGTTATTCAGTTAATTTTCAGTTGGTGGAACGCGGCCGGACTATCAGACTGGCACCGGCCAATAACAATATTGAGAACCAAAATGGTGATTGATACGTAGGAGGAAAAGTAGCTTGAGACCGAGTTCTCACAAACGAGCATGATGATTGTGGAGAGTTCTAAAGATGTTTATTGCCCCGTTAGGGGCAACATGTTGGTAAAAAGAGACTTGTGTGATGTTTGTTCCGCCCCTACGGGGCGGGCGATAACTTCGCATAGCATATTTTTACCGAGCTTTCGCACCTAACGGTGCGAAGATTCTTATATCTTGTTTTAACAAAAACTGACATGCCAAACACCTATACTCAAATTCATATTCATGCTGTTTTTGCTGTGAAAAATCGGCTTTCCCTTATTTCAAAACTATGGGAACAACGGCTTTATCAGTATATTACCGGAATCATACAAAATCATGGACATAAAATGCTTTCAATAAACGGGATGCCTGACCATGTCCATATCCTTTTTGGTATGCGGCCAATACAATCATTATCCGATTTAATGCGGGATGTTAAAGGCGATTCTTCACTTTGGATTAATGAGAGCAAATTCGTTGCCGGAAAGTTTTCGTGGCAAGATGGATATGGTGCATTTTCATATTCAAAGTCTCAAATTCCGGCTGTGGCGTCTTACATTGAAAACCAGAAAACGCATCATCAGAAAAAATCATTTATGGAAGAATATACGAAAATCCTTAAAGACTTTGAAATTGAATATGACGAAAAATACATTTTTAAACCTATTGAAGATTGATATTAATATTATTTTGCAAGCCGAAATGTAATACTCAATATTTCGATACATGTGACAATTTAAATCAAACAATATGAACAGATTATTTATACTTATTGCAGCATTCTGCTTTATATCAGGCACTCTATTTTCACAAAGTGCATCCATATCTCCTTCACGGTTTTATTACAAGCTTTCACCGGGTGAATCGGGAACACAGCTTTTACGCGTAACCAACAATGGAAACCGTGCAGAAACTTTTCAGGTTTCATTTTCCAACTTTGCATCAGATGGCAATCAGGGAAAAACCACCATTATGGATGACTACGAACACGGCTGTGCCAGTTGGCTCACTGCTTCTCCGGCTTTCTTTGAGTTGGCTCCCGGTGAAACCAGAGATGTGGAAGTCAGGCTTCAGGTGCCTTCCGGTTCGGAGGGCTTGTCGGTTCGCTGGGCAGTGGGGCAGGTAAGGCTGGCAACAGAACGCACTGCATTGGAAGAGCGTGGTGATAATGTTACCGGCATGCAAATCATACAGACGTTTGAGTTTCTTTTCCATGTTTTTCAAACACCTCCTGCACTTGAGAATATGCGCGAAGCATCGGTGCTGAGTTTTAGAGATGTAACCGGACCAGATGACTCGGGGAAAGTCCTGCGCATGGAAGTTGAAAATACAGGTCGTGCCATCATTGACTGCGCACCATATTTTGATATTGTTAATGCAACCACCGGAGAAAGCCAGCGAATTATGAATCGTGCCTTCACTGTTTTACCGGGAGGTAAACGGGAAATAAATTTTCGCCTGCCTGAAGACTTTCCTCCCGGTCGTTACTCCATTCTTGGAATTATTGATTATGGCAGCCGTACTGATTTGGCAGGCGCTGAACTGGATTTGGTTATTGAGTAGACCGGGTTTCTAACTATTATCACCATAATGTTGAAGCTTAAGTTTTGAGGATTAAGCACCATCATTGGTTAAACTAAAATTTAATGTTTCGGTGCATTGCACCGAAACATCTACCAAAACAACTATTTCATACAAACTTTTAAAAAATCTAATCATCTAATTCTTACAGGCATTTATCACTTAATCAAAAAAGCCTTATCTTTGAATCAGAAATAAAAAGTGATATGTATGCCCATCATCAATGATATTTTTTCATTTATTAACTCCAGTCGAATTTCAAAGATAGATCGTTTCAGGAATCATCCGGGCGAAGTACAGAACGAACAATTCAGGATGCTTATCAACAAAGCCAAAGATACCGTCTATGGCAAACAGTATGATTTTTCATCCATTCGAAGTGTTGATGCTTTTCGCGAAAGAGTTCCTGTTCAGGACTATGAGGCATTTATGCCTCATGTCATTCGTTTACGACAAGGCGAGAAAGGGTTGTTATGGCCGGGGGAGATAAAGTGGTTCGCCAAAAGCAGCGGAACCACATCATCAAAAAGCAAATTTATACCCATCTCAAAAGAAGCTCTCAACGATTGTCATTACCAGGGCGGTAGAGATACCCTGCTTATATATAACGAGCTGCGACCGGATAATAAAATGCTCACCGGGAAAACTCTGACACTAGGTGGCAGCAACCAAATTAACAACTTCAGCAATGACTCCGTCTATGGTGATTTGTCGGCGATTTTAATTGAGAACATGCCTTTCTGGACAAATTTCGTGAGAACACCGGGTCGTGAGGTTGCCTTACTGGATGAGTGGGAAAAGAAACTTCGTTTGATTACCGAAACCACGGTCAAAGAAAATGTTACAGCATTTGCAGGTGTTCCATCGTGGTTTTTGGTGCTATTGAAGAACGTACTCGATTTTACCGGGAAAAAGAACCTCCTGGAAGTGTGGCCAAATTTAGAGCTTTTCATTCATGGAGGCGTCAGTTTTGTGCCGTACCGACAGCAATATTACGATCTTATTCCTTCCAAAGAGATGAATTATTTAGAGACTTATAATGCATCGGAAGGATTTTTTGCTATTCAGGACGATTTTTCATCCAGTGCCATGTTATTGATGCTTGATTATGGGGTGTTTTATGAATTCATGCCATTGTCAGAACTCGGTAAAGATCACCCAAAAACGTTGTTGATTGATGAGGTGAAGACTGATGAAGATTATGCGATGATCATCTCAACCAATGGTGGTTTATGGCGATATATGATTGGCGACACCATTCGTTTTGAATCTAAAACTCCACATAAAATTATTATAACCGGTCGCACCAAGCACTTCATTAATGCTTTTGGTGAGGAGGTGATGATTGAAAATGCCGAGAAAGCCCTGGAAACAGCTTGCAAAGAGACCGGAGCAGTCATAAAGGAATACACCGCGGCTCCGGTTTATATGAGTGCCGAATCCAAAGGCAGGCATCAATGGCTCATTGAGTTTGAAGCAGAGCCAAAAAGCCCGGAACATTTCATGGAATTGTTGGATGCCACCTTAAAGGAGGTGAACAGCGATTACGAAGCCAAACGTTATAAAGATATGACCCTTATAATGCCCGATTTGGTGACAGCCCGAAAAGGATTGTTTTTCGACTGGTTAAAGAAGAAAAAGAAATTGGGAGGTCAGAATAAAGTGCCGCGTCTGGCTAACAATCGCGAATACATGGACGACTTATTGGAGCTGAATCATTAATTAAATATTCAATCATGCACATAGCCATAGCCGGGAATATTGGTTCCGGAAAAACATCTCTGGCCACGTTACTGGCTAAACACTACGGCTGGGAAGCTCACTATGAGGAAGTGGATGAGAATCCTTATTTGGCAGACTTTTATGAGGACATGAAGAGGTGGTCATTCAACCTTCAGGTCTATTTTTTAAACAGCAGATTTTCACAAATCGTGAAAATCCGAAAATCACCCATTACGGTTGTTCAGGATCGGACCATTTATGAGGATGCCTACATTTTTGCAACCAACCTTCACGAGATGGGTCTCATGAGTGACAGGGACTTCAATAACTATCTTTCACTATTTGAGTTGATGACTGGATTGATTCAGCCCCCTGATTTACTAATATACCTGCGTGCATCAGTCCCCACACTTGTACGTCAGATAGAGAAAAGAGGACGTCCGTACGAAGAGTCCATACGTTTGGATTACCTGAAAAAATTAAATGAGAAATATGAAAGATGGATTCTTAACTATAACAGTGGTAAGATCCTTACCATCAATGTTGATGAAACCGATTTCATAAATGAAAATACGGCACTAAGTGCCGTATTTGATAAGGTAGATGCAAATATTCACGGATTGTTTTAGACTCTCAGAGAAACAAATACACCGACAACGGATAATATCTTAATAACTATGAAAATCCTAGGTAACCTGATTTGGTTAATTTTCGGAGGACTGATCATTGCCATTGAGTATTTTCTGGCAGGGTTGGTGTTATGCCTCACAATCATTGGCATTCCTTTCGGAATACAGTCGTTTAAACTTGGGCTGACAGCCTTGTGGCCTTTTCATGCCAAACTGGTTCCTAATGCTCGTTCCGGTGGATGCCTTGGAGTCATCTTAAATTTAATTTGGATTGTTTTTTTCGGGATTTGGATTGCGCTTACCCATATTTTTTGGGGTCTTATATTGTTCATTACAATTATTGGTATTCCGTTTGCCAATCAGCATTTTAAGTTGGCAACAGTTGCACTTACTCCGTTTAATTATAAAATTCAATAGCTATGCGGTCACTATTTAAAAAAACGATGCTTTCATTGGCCAGATTTCTTTTTCGTTATGGGTTAGGAATTATTTTAATTTGGCTGGGCGTTCTGAAATTTAAAAACACCGAAGCACACTACATCGAGCAGGCCATGTCGCAAACCGTTCTGTTTTCATGGATGCTTAAATACATCACCATCTACGCATTTACTTCAATCATTGCGTGGATGCAAATCATATCCGGGCTATTCATCATGTTGAAGCCTGTCTCGCGAAAACTCTCCGTATGGGGTGGAGTGCTGGCCATGGTGATATTTTTTGCTGGGATATTGGTCTTTTTCTCCTCAGGTGTGGTTTGGCATTCAGGTTATGGATTTCCAGAATTATCCCGGGCAGGACAGGCTTTTCTTAAAGATTTTATCCTGTTTGGTGCGGCAGCCTGGTGTTTAAGTGATTCATTATAATATGATTGATATGGAAAAGTGGGTAACCATTTATTGTGCTTCCAGTCCGGGGATTCCGCAAGTTTACTTTGACGAAGCTAAAAAACTCGCATCGGATTTGGTAGAATCAGGCTATGGCATCATATATGGCGGCGGTGCCATGGGGTTAATGGGGGCCATTGCCGATGCTGTCCTTGAGAATGGTGGAAGAATAAAGGGAATCATACCCCGATTTATGATTGAGGTAGAATGGGAACATAAAGGGGTAAAGGAGATGGTGCATGTTGAAACCATGCACCAAAGAAAGCAACTTTTAATAGAAAATACTTCCGCAGTGATTGCACTTCCCGGTGGCAGCGGAACTTTAGAGGAGCTATACGAAGTGGTATCACTAAAAAAACTTGGAATGTTTCCCCATCCAATTGTTTTACTGAATACCAACAATTATTTTAACCCTTTAATTGAAATGGCTGAACGAATGGCAAGGGAGAATTTTATGCGAAAAGAGCATCTCAGCATGTGGAGCGCAGTTCAACGACCTGAAGAGGTCGTTGAAATCATAGAAAACACTGAGAAGTGGGGTCCGGAGGTGATTAAGTTTGCCGCGGTTTCAGAGTCTCAAAATCAATCAATGCAATAACATCCACAAGGGTTTTAAAGGATATTTGGCAGGAATTTGTAATTTTATGCCAATCATATGACATAGGAGATGGATTTGGAAGAGCAACATACAGAGTTTACGAGGGATACTGTTCAGGTGCAAGTTGAAATTCCTCAACCCAGGCTTTCGCCGGGGTTGAATATTCCAGTGCCAACGCTTGAGTCTTTTCGCACCCGAATTCAGTTGCTCGAGCCAGATACTATTCGTGAACCGGCACCACCACCTCCCCCTCGCAGGGTTGCTCCCCCGCCAAGTTTATCTCAAAGCGATTCAGTCCACTTTAACCTAATCGAACATCCGGAAACTGCCGTTAACTGGCAATTTGATTTTAATACTGAAGGTTGGACCGAAGAGTCCTCTGAATCATTATTTAGCAAAGAGTACTTGCAGAGAGAGATTTCAATTCAAGCCGATTCGTTGATGGGACATCCCACTCACGAAACAGGATTAGACCATGATGACACAAATTTAGTTACACAAACATATACAGAATTTGACGCATCTTCAGATGAAGTGCTAATTGAGGAGAAATCACTTTTACAGAATGATTGGTTTATCAGTGTCGTAGTTTTTTCTGTCGTTGTACTGGGTTACGTTCGCCTTAGCTGGAGCCGGTATATAAAGGATTTGCTCCATACCATTATTTATCCCTCCTTTATTACGAGGCTCTCCAGTGCAAATGCATCCAATTTTTGGCCTTCATTTTTACTTGGGTTTCTCTTTTATTTGAACAGCACACTTTTTATTTTCCAGATATTAACCATTATGGAAAAGCCCATTTGGGGTTATTCCGGACCCATATTGCTACCTTTTATTTTTATTTTTCTATTTCTGCTATTTACTTCAAAGGTAATTGTTTATCGGCTGGTGGGTAAAATATTTGGAACCTCCAATGCTGTTCATGGGTATCTTGCATCATCTTCAGCAACGGCAAAGTCATTCTCTATATTAATTATGCCTTTTGTGTTGTTTCTTCCCTATCTGGATTTTTCGTTTCAGGAGATATTTATCAGAATCGGATTGGGGGTGTTTATCTTCCTTTATCTCATGCAGATAGTCAGAGGGATAAGAGAGAATTTTTCGAATCTTCTTTCAGGGTATTACATAATTTTGTATCTTTGCGCTCTGGAAATATTGCCCTTATCCATCCTATTTAAGGTACTGTTCAAATAGAAAATGGAGGAGTTCCGATTTTTGTTGAACTAAAATTGATGCACATTGAAGATCAAAAAAATTCTGGTTTCACAACCAAAACCGACTACGCAAAAGTCGCCTTATTTCGAATTGGCGGAAAAAAACAACGTAAAAATTGATTTCAGACCGTTTATTCAGGTTCAGGGAATTGATGTTAAAGATTTTAGAAAGCAAAAAATTAACATCCTGGATCATACTGCTGTTGTTTTTACCAGCCGTACGGCCATTGATCATTTTTTCCGAATCTGTGAAGAAACACGTGTCGTTGTTCCCGATACCATGAAGTACTTCTGTATTTCTGAAGCAACTGCATTTTATTTGCAGAAGTACATCGTTTACAGGAAACGTAAAATTTTCCATTCTACCGGCAAATTTGCTGATTTGGTGGAGGTTATTAAGAAACACAAAGAGGAAAAGTTTCTGGTGCCACTCTCGGATATTCATAAACAGGAAATCCCTGATTTGCTGAATAAGTCTAAGGCTAAGTATACCAAAGCGATATTTTACAGAACAGTTAGCAGTGATTTAAGCGATATTAAAAAGATTGATTACGATATGTTGGTGTTTTTCAGTCCATCAGGAATCGCTTCGCTCTTTCAGAACTTCCCTGATTTTAAGCAGGATGATATTGTTATTGCATCATTTGGTCCGGCCACTGCAAAAGCTGTAACAGAAGCCGGATTAAGACTCGATATACAGGCTCCAATGCCCCAAGCGCCTTCCATGACTGCAGCTTTGGAGATATTTATAAAGGAACATAACAAGAAATAGATGACCTCTGCATAAATTTCTCTAAATTGAAATTTATGTCTGAAATAACTCTGAAATACTATAAACGCCCCATTTAGGTTTATCTCCAAATGGGGTGTTTTTTTAATTGGATTTAAACATATTGTTTAAGTGTAATGCAAAAAGGCGTTGGAAATTCTTTTGGTAAGCAGGAACGATTGTTTTTAACAAAACAGATTGAGCAACTTTTTTCAGAAGGTCGTTCGGTAACGTCTTTCCCCTTGCGCATCCAGTATCTGTTGGTTCCCGTGTCCGATCAATCTCCTTCAAAAGTGCTCTTTTCTGTTCCCAAAAAGCGCTTTAAACGAGCCGTGAAGCGCAACTTGATCAGAAGAAAAATGAGAGAGGCATTCAGATTAAATAAGCAGCAGTTATATTCGCTTATTCCGCAGGGAAAACAATTATTGGCAGCTGTTGTTTACATTAACAATGAAGTGGCCGATTACCAGAGCGTTGAAAAGGCAATCATCAAGGCTTTTGATAAACTTAAAGTGCGGCTGGAGGAATGTAAGGTTTAACCTATACATTATACAAAGGTCATAACTAATAGAATTAAAGCGGTATATTGTGAATAGAACTCTTTACTATCTCAAACAGCTTCTTGTATTTCTACTCATCTTGCCGGTGAAGATTTATCAATATGGGATTTCACCAATGATAGGCCCTCGTTGCAGATATACTCCGACTTGTTCACATTATACCGTTGAAGCGCTTAAAAAGCACGGTCCTTTTAAAGGTTTTTGGCTTGCTATTAAACGCATTCTTTCCTGTAATCCTTGGGGAGGGAGCGGCTATGACCCGGTTCCCTGAATGGTTTCCTTTCAATTATTTATTGTAAATTGCTCTATTGATTTACAGTTTCTTCTAATATGTATTTTGACATCCATACTCATAACACTGTGCGAAGGGAAGGTGTATTTTCCATTGTAAATATGCGTGCCGGTTATGCTGATTTTAAGGAGATCACCGCACCGGTTAGTTTTGGAGTTCATCCGTGGGACACTACATGCCATAAATCTATTCAAGAAATAGATAAAGTAACTAATGTTAAAGGTTTAATTGCCATAGGTGAATGTGGTCTTGATAAGTATAAGTCTGGCAGTTTATCTAAACAAACTGAACTATTCAGAAAGCATGTAAACTATTCTGAGCAACTTCATAAAACATTGATTATACATTGTGTAGGAAGGTACAATGAAATCATTTATTTAAGAAAGCAGATCAAACCGACCCAACCATGGATTATTCATGGGTTTAATGGTCACCCACAACTTGCCGAACAGTTAATCAGCAATGGATTTATACTCTCATTTGGCTCTGCCATTTTTATTGGTAATAGCAAAGCAACGAAATCTCTCCTTTTGATGAGAGATGAGCCTTTTCTTCTAGAAACAGATGATTCTGGATTTATGATTGAAGAAGTATATAATCAAGTTGCAGAAATACAAGGTGATGAAATAAATCATTTAAAGAATAAAATAGCTACAATATTTTTTAAAACGTTTCCGGGCATGGAAACATCCGGCTCACAAACTACCTGTTAATTTACTTTTTTCTTCTCTCTGATGATTTTCTGTAATATAAATTATTGCTTCACTGTGTTATATTTTGTATATTCGTATAGTGTAACAAGCACACTAAGCGTCATGCACAATAATCACTAAAGTTTCATCAAAATGAAAACGTATTTCTATTTATTGCAATTCTCCATTCTTTTCTTTTGCCTGTCCACAACAATCAAAACAGAAGCATCAGGATCACTTCCGAGGATTTCCGTGGAGGGTAATCGATTTGTAACACCCGATGGGGAAACCATCATTTTTCAGGGAGTTAATTTTGCTGATCCAGATCGATTGGTTAAAGAGGGACAATGGAAGAGAGATCTTTTTAGAGTTGCTCGCGACTGGGGATCCAATATCGTTAGGCTTCCTGTACATCCACAAGCCTGGAGGGAAAGAGGAAAGGAGGATTATTTAATACTTCTCGATCAAGCTGTGGAGTGGGCTCGAGAGTTTGATCTTTACATCATCATCGACTGGCATTCCATCGGAAACCTTAGAACAGAATTGTTTCAGCACGAGATGTACAAAACCAGTTTACCCGAAACTTATGATTTCTGGCTAACCATTTCTCGCAGATACGCCGATGAACCAATTGTTGCAATGTATGAGATTTTTAATGAGCCAACCACTTATCAAGGTCAATTGGGTTCTCTTACATGGGATCAATGGGCAGATATTCTTACCGATATCATATATGTAATACGTGCTAATAGCCCTGAAGCCATCCCTTTGGTTGGCGGTTTTAACTGGGCATACGACTTGACTCCTCTTATGTATGCACCACTAAATGTACCGGGAATCGCCTATGTTAGTCATCCCTATCCTCAGAAGCGTGACCAGCCATGGATTCCACAATGGGAACGGGACTTTGGTTTTGCTGCCGATGATTATCCCATCATTGCCACCGAAATTGGGTTTATGCAACCAACCGACCGGGGAGCCCATATTCCCTGTATTGGAGATGAGGAATATGGAAGAACACTAATGAGATATTTTCGTGACAAAGGAATCAGCTGGGTAGCATGGTGTTTCGATCCGGATTGGTCTCCGCAGTTAATCAAAGACTGGAATTATACTCCATCCCGATCAGGAAAGTTTTTTAGGGATGTGATGCTGGGGAAGGAAAACCTGGATGAATAGACAATAAGGATAGGTTGCTTTAAGTATTTGAGATAGATTTATTTAGTAGATTGATAAACACAATTTCACATGCGCCGCCAATAGAAGTTCTTAAAACTTCTATTGGTGGTTTTTTATTTAGGGAAATTTGAAATGGTAATCTGCTATAAATGGCTCTCAAACCATACCCAATAAAACAATATTATTGTTTTATTGCATTTTGTTTTTATAAATGATAAATTGTGTTTTTGAAGAGATAAATAATGTTGGTTTAATTTCATCATAATTCTATTGAGTAAGAAATGACAGGAATACATTTAAGTGATTGTTTTTTTCATTTCCAGTTCACATGCTTTTGTTCGTAATCAAAATGGCTGCAGGAAAGCCTGATTTATTATAGCTCCAATATTCCATAAACATATAAAATTTCGAAGAATAGATGGCGGTGATCAGCATAACTGACACCGGATACTGCAAGAACAATCCTAACCTGAATATATAATGATTGTTCAGATTAAAGCAGTAAACATGCAAAAGATTAAAACCAAAAGTAAAGAGCCGGAAGATCTTTTTGAAGATCTTAAAAACAAGGCCTATTTTCTTGATGAAGCAGAAAAAATAGCCAAATTTGGCTATTATGTTCTGGACATCAATTCAGGAAAATGGGAACAATCACCTGGTCTGGATGAAATTTTTGGCACCAACTTTCCCGAAGGAAGAACTCTGGAGGTTTGGTTGCGCATCATTCATCCCGATGATCGGGAAAAGATGAAGAGTTATTTCAGAGATGAAGTATTAACTGAATTACAACCCTTTGATAAAAAATACCGGATTTTAAAACCTGATCATTCAGTAATATGGGTTCACGGAAAAGGAAAGTTATCATTTAATAAAGACGGACAACCGGTTAAGATGTTCGGAACCATTCAGGACATTTCAGAACAAAAGCGAATAGAGGAGGAGATACAGGACATCAAACATCTTTATGAAAACCTTGTTGAAACCTCCCAGGAACTCATCTTTCAAACCGACAACGAGGGACGTTTTATTTTTGTTAATAAAGCTTGTTTCGATATACTGGGTTTTTCTCATCATGAGATGATCGGTCGTCGGTATGTGGAGTTTTTGCATTCAGGTAAAATTGAGGAAGGCGGTGTGTTTTTTCTTGAGAGCCTGCCTGAAGATCAACTGCGTGGCAGAGAGTCTGTGTGGGTCAGTAAAAACAATACTCCAGTCTATTTAAGATTAAATATCCGAAAAACATATAACAAGGAGGGGCAGTATAATGGAGCCATTGGCACGGCATACGATATTACCGATGCTATTAATTCAGAAAAACTTGCCAGACTAAAATCTGAAGAATTAAATAATTACTTTACTCTCTCGCTGGATTTATTGGCTGTAGCCAATTTAGAGGGGTATTTTACCATGCTGAACCCTTCATGGCAGAGAGTTCTGGGGTTTTCTCTGGAGGAATTAAAAAGCAAGAAAATTTTAGATTTAATTCATCCTGATGATATTGAGGCCACCGCACAAGCAATTCAGGAACTCCAGACCGGAAAAGAGATTCAATGTTTCATAAACAGATACAGATGTAAGGATCAATCATACAGATATATAGAATGGAGATCCAAGGCCAAGAATCGCAAAATTTATGCAGCAGCAAGAGATGTTACGGATCATATTCTCCTTGAAAAATCTCTTCGAAAAGCCAATGATAACTTAAAAGAGCTTAATTATCAAAAGGATAAGTTTCTGTACATCATAGCCCATGATTTAAGAAATCCGTTAAATAACATTCTGGGATTCATGGAGCTATTATACACCAACTTCAACAACAACAATGCCATCGAAAACTATGAGTTGGTTAGGCTCTTATCGGGAAACGTTCACTCTCTTTATGAGTTGGTTGAGAATTTACTGAACTGGGCATTATCGCAAACCGGTAAACTTAAAGCATCGCTGACAAATATTGATTTGTCGGTCCAGGTACGTCGAGCCATCAATCATCTGAAATCACTGGCCGATGCAAAGCAGATAATCATTGACAATCTAATACCGGATGGAATTACCGTTGTGGCTGATGAGCACATGTTAAATACTGTTGTTCGAAATTTAGTTTCTAATTCCATCAAATTTTCTCATCCGGGCGGTTATGTAAAAGTCGCACATAAGCAACAAGGGGATAGGGTTTTAGTGGAAATTCATGATTCAGGTATTGGTATTGAAGCTTCGGTAGTTTCTCGTTTGTTTAATGCCGAAACCACTCGTTCTACACCAGGTACACAGGGTGAAGGCGGTACCGGATTCGGACTGCCTTTGTGCAATGAGTTGATTAAGGCTCAAAATGGCGAAATTTCAGCAACCAGTCAAGTCGGGAAAGGAAGTATATTTAGTTTCTCCTTACCGAAAAGGTAGCCATCCGGTAGTTTTTATTAACAAAATTTATCGGATCAATACAGCATAAATGCTTTCCTTTGCATTTATGGCAGAATTGATTTTGAATCCTTTACAGGTGTCTTGGAGTGTTTGGTTCATAACACTTGCTTGTGCTTTTATCATTGGCTTTTCCAAAAGTGGATTGAAAGGCATTGGGATGGTGACCATTCCGGTTTTGGCAATCATGTATGGAGGCATGATTTCTGCCGGTATTTTATTGCCTTTTCTGGTTTTTGGAGATCTGTTTGCAGTTCGGTTTTACCGCAAAAACATGAGTTGGTCGCATGTAAAAAGGCTAATGCCTTTTGCATTGGCAGGGATTTTATTAGCTGTTTTGGTGGGGAAGATGATCAGCGATGATCTTTTCCGAAATTTGATGGCCATTCTGGTCATCAGTTGTCTTGCATTGATCATTTTCTTTGATTTTTCCGGTAAAAAGCCGGATTTTTCAAAATCCGGCTTTCTCTCTGGATTCACGGGATTGTCCGGAGGATTTGCCACCATGATTGGCAATGCAGCCGGGCCTATTTTCGATCTTTATCTTCTTTCCATGCGTTTGCCGAAAAATAGTTTCATCGGAACAGGGGCTATTTTCTTTCTTACCTTAAACATCATTAAAGTACCATTTCATTTTTTTATTTGGGAATCCATTACTTTGGCCTCTCTTCAAATGAACTTCGTAATGGTTCCGGCGGTGTTTTTTGGTGCTTTGGCTGGCAGAAAAGTGGTGAGTTATATTCCAGAAAAAGGGTTCCGTATTTTCGTAATTGCAATTATTGCACTCTCATCAGTACTCTTATTGCTCCGATAACATGCATCTTTGCAAAGATATTTGTATTTTTACCCTTCATTTACAACTTAATAATACCACTTATCATGACTGGCGAAATTGATTGGGGTAATTTATCTTTTACCTTTACCAAAACGGACTATAATGTTCGATGTTACTACCGAGACGGTAAATGGGGAGAGCTTGAGACCAGCTCCTCTGAAATGATTAGCATGCACATGGCTGCGACATGTCTCCACTACGGACAGGAAGCTTTCGAGGGATTGAAGGCTTTTCGCGGCAAAGACGGGAAAATCAGAATTTTCCGTCTGGAAGATAATGCAAAAAGAATGGCATCATCAGCCGATGGCATTATGATGGCGCGCGTTCCTGATGAGATATTTATTGAGGCAGTCAAAAAAGTGGTCGGTCTTAACAAACGTTTTGTTCCTCCTATGGAGTCAGGCGCATCGCTATACATCAGGCCATTGTTGATTGGAACCGGACCGAAAGTTGGGGTTTCTCCTGCCGACGAATACCTTTTCATGGTTTTTGTTACTCCGGTAGGCCCCTATTTTAAAGAAGGCTTTAAGCCAACCAACCTGATGATCACCCGCAAATATGACCGTGCTGCGCCTAATGGTACAGGAAGCATCAAAGTGGGAGGTAATTATGCAGCAAGTCTGGTTTCAGGAAATTTGGCCAGAGAGAAGGGATATTCAGCCGTTCTCTATCTCGATAGTAAGGAGAAAAAATATATTGACGAATGCGGCCCTGCCAATTTTTTTGGAATCAAAGACAATACGTATATAACACCAGAATCCAAATCAGTGCTTCCTTCCATAACAAATAAGAGTTTAATTGCTCTGGCAGAGGATCTGGGACTTAAAACCGAGCGCCGTCCGGTTCCCTACGAGGAACTTGAAACATTTGAAGAGGTGGGAGCCTGTGGAACTGCTGCTGTTATAAGCCCGGTGGCTAAAATTGACGATCTGGATAACGGAAAATCCTATGTTTATAGCAAGGATGGTAATCCGGGTCCGATTTCGGTTAAACTTTATAACAAACTACGAGCCATTCAGTATGGTGAAGAGGACGACAAGTTTGGTTGGATTACATTGATTGAGGACTAATTATAGAGTCACAAGACATTGACGGGATTATATAGGCCATGCTTGTATAATCCCGTTATTTTTTAGAAGGAATGATGATGGTAAAGTGACTCCCTTTTTGCCGCTCGCTTTTTGCCGAAATTTGCCCCCCGTGCCTTTCTGTAAACTCCTTGCAAAGTAGCAAACCAAGGCCGGTACCTTGTTCACCTGCAGTTCCCTCCGATGTGAATTTTTTAGAAGTGTCAAACAGTTCCGAAAGTGTTTTCGTATCCATGCCAACTCCATTATCTGATACGGTGATGGATTCAAAATCTCCCTGTTTTATTGATGATACTTTGATCATGCCGTATTGATTGGTAAACTTAATGGCATTGGAAATCAGGTTCCGAAGAATGGTTTTAAGCATGAAAATATCTGCAAAAACTTCTGTTTTTGCATTCACTTCATTGTAAAAACTAATTGCTTTTGCATTTCTGCCCGCTTCGGTAATGTCGGCTATTTCATCAATTAAGCCTTTAAGGTCAATGATTTCTGGTTCGAATGGAAAACCCGATGATTGAGCTCTGGTATATGTCAACAGATCTCCCAACAGGTCATAAACATTTTTTGATGAATTGTAAACCAATTTAATATACTCTTCAGTTTTCTCTATATCGTAATTTCTTAGGTTTTCTGATAAAACATAAAGAAAGCCCAGAATTGAATTAAACGGTGCTTTTAAATCATGAGCCAGGATGGAAAGAAACCGGTCTTTACTTGTATTTACTCTGTCCAGTTCTTCATTGGTTGCAGTAAGTTCTTCGTTCGCATTCTCAAGTTCCCGCTTTTCTTTTATCAATTCTCTTTGTAGGTCTGAAATTTCCCGGTTTAAATTCAGCATGATTTCATTTTGACGTATCAATTGCTGCGCATCTATACCTCCGATAATAAGTATCTGATTACCTTTACGAAAAACATCAGCCAGGATTGAGTTATTTATCCCGTGACTGTCGCCTATCGTAACATACCCGGAGAACAGTGGCGATTCTAAAGAATTTAAGGAGAGAATGGTGTCAAAAGAGGGATTTAGTAGGCTTTCCGTAGGATTATTATCCTTTATAAGTTGTTTAAAATTACTGTTTGCATAAAGCAACTCCTTTTCGGTTGAAAATAGTGCGAGGAAAACCGAAGAGCTTTTCGAAAGTGACTCAGCCAACTCTTCTGTCCAATTGGATAGCATATACTGTAACTCTCTGTTTAGCATTGCATAATTATTGAATCAGCGGCTAATTGCCATTTTTGGGATCCGTGAGCGATGATAAATGAGGAGTATTCACAATCATCCAATTGTATAAAGGTAAGATTTCTTCAAAGCTTTTCTCTGTAAGCTCTTTTTTTAATACGGTAACCCAGCAGTTTAACTGAGCTGCCCAGTAGTTTTCCTTAAATCCGCGACTTCGGTATGCCCTGAAAACCCATAAAAGAGTGTTTACCAGAACTTCAGGATTGAAGTTCTGGAGCTGAGCAGAAATAAATCTTGCATGGTTGGCATGATTGTCCTTCATCATCTCCAGATTTTCATTACCAATCAAATCAGAAATATCCGATCTTAATAGCATCAAACGGGAAACCTCAGCTGAAAGCCGGTCTGATAGGTTATAATACTCAACGGCAGCAGATGGCTCTGCCTGTTTTAGTTTTCGTGCAGAGTTTTGCAGATATTCTTTATTCATTTCTTAATTAATATTTTCAATAAACTGACGGGTGTGCTCAAGGTCGGGTTGAAAATATACAAAATCATATTTTTTCAGCGTCTCATCGCCTCCATGTCTGAAGGCTTGTCCGCCTGTTAAGACAGGCAGACCGGGCAGCTCTTCTTTAATTTTTTGAAGCAGGTTCTCCAAAACAGGTAAATGCATGTATATGCTTAATGAAACGGCAATCAGGTCAGGTTTGTTTTTTTTTGCAAAACTGATCAACTCCGTTGTTGGTGTATTGGCTCCCAGAAAGAACGTTCTCCAGCCATTGCATTCAAATAAATCACTAATCATTCTGATGCCTATTTGATGAAGTTCCTTTTCTACACTGGTAATGATGACTATCTTTTTCTTATCATTTTTCACCTTAATTGTTGCATACAGGTCATTTAGCAACGATTCGGTAATGGATGAAGCCAAATGTTCGGTCGCCACACTGATGCGGTTCATTTCCCAAAGTTCGCCAACATCATACAGTGCCCGTTTAAACATTGCTTCGTAAATTACGAAGCGATTAATCCCGGCAACGGTTAGTTGTGTCACAATCACCTTGCACTCTTCACGATTCCCCGATATAAGAGCCGATAAAAACCCCGGATACAGATCATCCGTTAATCGATTTTGCATCATCCCTTCCTCCTATAATTAAAGTTCCTTCATTTAAACCGATATTTGCTTTAATTACAAATTACTAATTTTTGGTTGATTTGCAACATGTGCCATGCTTTTTTGTTAAAATGGCAGATGTTGTTTTGTACGTAATAATTTTTGTTTTGATACGCAGAGAGTTTTTTATTTAAAATTAACTTTTCTGCAATGAGTTGATATTTAGGTTTTTGATTGCAAATCAAAAACCAGATGGCTTTTTGATTATAAATCATTGATTTATAATCCTTCAAAATGAACTAATTTTGCACCCACTTTTAGAAAAAAACATATGCAAAAACTTAGGAATATTGCCATTATTGCCCACGTTGATCATGGCAAAACCACGCTGGTTGACAAGATGTTGCTGGCGGGGAAATTGTTTAAAGATCATCAGCATGTTGGCGAATTAATAATGGACAGCAACGATTTGGAGCGGGAGAGAGGAATTACCATTTTGTCCAAAAATGTTTCGGTACGTTGGAAAGATTACAAAATCAATATTATAGATACGCCCGGTCACTCCGATTTTGGGGGTGAAGTTGAAAGGGTTTTGAATATGGCCGATGGCGTTCTCCTGCTGGTGGATGCTTTTGAAGGTCCCATGCCACAAACGCGTTTCGTATTGCAAAAGGCACTTGGATTAGGTCTTAAGCCCATTGTTGTGATCAACAAAGTGGATAAGCCCAATTGTCGCCCCGAGGAGGTTCAGGAGATGGTGTTTGACTTGATGTTCAACCTTGAAGCCACCGAGAATCAACTTGATTTTATCACCGTTTACGGTTCGGCCAGGGATAACTGGATGTCAGACGACTGGAAAGAGCAGAAACAGGACATCAGCGTGTTGATGGATGCCATCATCGAACACATCCCGGCACCTAAAGAAAACAAGGGGACTCCACAAATGCTGATTACTTCGCTGGATTATTCGGCTTATAAAGGTCGAATAGCCATTGGAAGGGTACACAGAGGGGTTCTTAAAGCCGGAATGGACATTGCACTGGTTGGTCGTAAAGGTGATGTGCACAAAACGCGCATAAAGGAGTTGAATGTTTTCAGTGGATTGGGTAGTGAAAAGGCCGATGAGGTTATGGCAGGTGAAATTTGTTCCATTATTGGTCTTGATCGTTTTGATATCGGCGATTCCATTTGTGATCTGGAAAATCCTGAACCATTAGATCCCATCGCCATTGATGAGCCCACCATGAGTATGTTGTTTACCATCAACAACTCTCCATTTTTTGGAAAAGAGGGTAAATACGTTACTTCACGCCATATAAAAGATCGTTTGGATAAAGAGCTGGAGAAAAACCTGGCTCTACGTGTAGAGAGCACAGATTCGGCCGATGCATGGAATGTTTACGGAAGGGGAGTTTTGCACTTGTCGGTACTGATTGAAACCATGCGCCGCGAAGGTTACGAATTGCAGGTTGGGCAGCCAAGAGTTATTATAAAAGAGATTGCCGGTGAAAAAAATGAGCCAATTGAAGAACTGACCATTGATTTGCCGGATGAATTTTCAGGAAGAGCCATTGAGATGGTATCCAATCGCAAAGGAGAATTGCGCACCATGGAAAGAAAAGGTGACAGGGTTCATCTGGAGTTCATAGTTCCCTCCCGTGGCATCATCGGATTAAGAAATAATTTGTTAACGGCCACGGCCGGAGAGGCTGTCATGGCTCACAGATTTATAGAGTTTCAGCCCTGGAAAGGTCACATTGAGAAGCGTCAGAACGGTTCGCTCATTTGCCACGAAACGGGAACAGCTTTTGCTTATGCCATTGACAAACTTCAGGACAGAGGCCGGTTCTTTATTTTTCCGCAGGAAGAGGTTTACATGGGTCAGGTAATAGGTGAGAACAATCGTGACGGAGACCTCACCGTGAATGTTACCAAAAACAAGAAACTAACCAATATGCGCGCCTCGGGTGCCGATGATAAAACAAGAATTGCACCGCCCATCATCTTTAGTCTGGAAGAAGCTTTGGAGTACATTCAGGCTGATGAATATGTGGAGGTTACTCCAAAATCAATCCGCCTAAGAAAGATTTTATTGCAGGAGCATGAACGGAAACGCAAATAGAGAAAGATTTTAAAGAGTTATTTATTCATATCCCATGGGCATTCACCCATGGGTAAGGAAAAATCTTCTGGCCAAAGGTTCACGAGAGTGAACCTTTGGCTAATTTTTTACATAGCCTTTTCAGACCATCTTATCACTATAAATCTTCATGATGTAGTATCCGAAAACGGGTATATCCATAGGGAGTGACCTGTTTCCTGTGAAACTGATCTACCCGCGACATTGGTGGACCCTGGTAACACGACTCCAAAAATTCACGTAACTGGCCAATTTCGCCTTCGGCATCTATTTCAACCTGGCCACCGGGAAGATTTTTGACATAACCTTTTATGCCGTAACGTGTAGCTTCGTTATTTACAAAATATCTATAGCCCACACCCTGAACTCTGCCATCAACCAAAACTTTTACTCGTTGCATTTTTTTATCAAAGTTAAGAAATACTCAACTATTTGTGAAGATAAATCATTAAGTCAGGCTCATTTTCAGGAGATATTAAAAAATCACACCTAAAATTTCTATATTCGCTCATAAATTGAAGATTTTATCATGGACAAACGGTTTCTGCACATTGTGAGTTTTACAGTTCCCTGGCCTCCCGACTATGGAGGAGCCATGGATGTGTTTTACAAGGTAAAGGCATTATCAGAACGTGGTGTTAAGGTCATTCTTCACTGTTTTACATACAGTCGCAAACAAACTGTGGAGTTGGAGAAGTATTGCCATGAAGTTTGTTATTATAAAAGGGAAACCGGTTTTACCCGACAATTTTCGTGGATACCATATATTGTAAAGAGTCGCCAAAACAAAAAACTCATAGATAGGTTAAAGGAGGATAATCATCCGATTTTGCTGGAGGGAACTCACACAACTGCTGTTTTGCAGTTCTCTGAACTGCAAAACCGTGACATCTGGATCAGGATGCACAATGTGGAAACCGACTACTATCGGTCTCTATGCAAAACGGAAAAGAGTTTTTTCAAAAAACTTTTTTTCAGACTCGAAACTCTCCGGTTAAAAGCATGGGAAAAAGGTCCTTTTAAGGTGAAAGGTATCATACCTATATCCGAGGGAGATGCTGATTTTTTCAGAAAAGTGCATGAGAATGTTCACTTAATAACGGCATTTCATGGCGAAACTGAAGTAAAATCAAAAACGGGTATCGGAAAATATGTTTTGTACCATGGCGACTTATCAGTGGCTGAAAATCATTGTTCGGCACTTTTTGTTTTGAGAATTTGTTCCGAAGCAGGTGTACCGTTGGTCATTGCAGGTAAAAATCCTTCGCGTGCACTTGCTAAAAAAGTTCTTGAAGTTGAAACCTGCCAACTTATTAGAAATCTGGATGCCGCAGGGATGAATGAACTTATCAGCAACGCTGCAGCCATACTGTTGCCTGCTTATCAAACCACCGGCCTTCGTTTAAAGTTATTGGTCTCGTTGTTTAGGGGGCGACACTGTATTGCTTCTCCTCAAATGGTTGAAAATACAGGTTTGGAGCCGCTTTGTGAAGTGGTTTCAAAGGATGCAGAGTGGATTGCTGCCATTCAGAAATCAATTTCCACTGTCTTTTCTCAGAATGAAGTTGACAAAAGGAATCAACTATTGATTCCTTTTATGGATGCAGCCAATGCAGACCGAATGATTCAGTTGATTTTTGGTACGCATTAAATAATACTTAAAGACTTTCCAATCTTAATAAATGCCTCAACGGCTTTGTCCAGTTGTTCCCTGCTGTGTGCTGCCGAAAGCTGAATTCTTATTCGAGCCTGACTTTTGGGTACCACGGGATAGTAGAATCCGGTAACGTAAATTCCTTCTTTGAGTAGCTCAGCGGCAAATTCCTGCGAAAGTTTGGCGTCGTACAACATAAGAGCAACAATGGCCGAGTCGGTTGGTTTAATGTCGAATCCGGCCTCAACTATTTTTTCTTTAAAATAGTGTGCATTCTCCATTAATCTGTCGCGCAGAGAGGTGTCTTGTTCTAACATATTAAATACCTCCAGCGAAGCGCCTGCAATGACCGGAGCCAGTGAGTTACTGAAAAGATAAGGACGAGATTTTTGACGGAGCATTTCAATAATTTCCTTTTTTCCGGTGGTGTATCCACCCATGGCGCCTCCAAGCGCTTTTCCCAGTGTTCCGGTGATGATGTCCACCCGATCCATCACATCGTGATATTCGTGTGTGCCACGTCCGGTTTTTCCAATGAACCCGGCCGCATGGCTGTCGTCCACCATGACCAGAGCATCATATTTTTCGGCCAGGTTGCAGATGGATTTGAGAGGAGCAATGTCTCCATCCATCGAAAACACACCATCAGTTACAATGATGCGGAATCTCTGAGACGTTGATTTTTTGAGTTGTTCTTCCAGATCGTTCATGTCAGCGTGTTTATATCTGTATCGAACTGCCTTACACAAACGCACTCCGTCGATGATGCTGGCGTGATTCAACTCATCTGATATAATGGCGTCTTCTTCGGTTAAAAGAGGTTCAAAAACGCCTCCGTTGGCATCAAAACAGGCCGCATACAGGATGGTGTCTTCCATTTTAAAAAAGGAGGCAATCTTCTCTTCCAGTTTTTTATGGATGTCCTGAGTTCCACAAATAAAACGAACCGATGACATTCCATAACCGTGGGATCGGAGAGTTTTTAAGGCTGCCTCTACCACACGGGGATGTGATGAAAGACCAAGGTAGTTGTTGGCACAAAAGTTCAAAACGGAATCTCCGTTTTGAACTGAAATCTCTGCTCCCTGGGGAGATGTGATGATTCGTTCCGTTTTGTATAGCCCGGATGATTTGATGGTTTCAACTTCCTTTATTAGATGATTTTTGATGTTTCCGTACATATGGCATCAATTTTAAAGTCGTGATTGTTTGTTGAGGAAATATACCAAAACTGCGGACAGAATAAAATGCCGGATATCATGAAATAATGATTTCGTTTGAGGGAGAAGCTAAAATAGATTAAATCGAGCTGTGTTCTTTTTCTGAAGGCCTGAAAACATATACCACGCCGTAATGGCTGCATATTTCCCGTCGCTCATCAGGAGACAGGTTTTCATTTTTGGCTTCCACTTCGTTCCAAACGGAAGTGATGAGTTTATCGGCCTGCTCGCGGTAATCGTTTACTTTATCGAGAAGTTTTTGTGAGGTTGCCAGAAGGTCTTTATGGATGTTGTAATACTCTAGAAATTTTTCAAATTTCACACGTACCATTGCCAACGAGGGGTTATAGATTCGTGTGGCGCCTCCAGCCATTCTGTCTTCTTCTCCTTTTATGAGACTTTTTCCCCACTGAAGGAGTTGTTGCTCCGTTCCAATTTCAGGTACTGATTTCTCATCAACAGATAGGCCATAATAGGTTCTTGCTTCAGGTTTTATTTCTCCTCTGGCTATGCAAAGGTTTACCACCTGAAAAAAGTGAGAAACATATAATCGTGCAGATTTATAATGCTCTCCCAACTGTTTCCCTGTATTGGCCTGCCGTTCCCGATTGTATTGGTATTGATTTAAAACTTGCTCAAAATGGGGAAGGAAGGCTTTTAACTCCAAAAGTAATTTTTGTGAAAACGCCAAATCAACGGGACTTAAGGAGCTACCCTTTTTTATTGCAGACTTAAGTGCCCTAAGTCTTGCTTGATCGGTATTTGGTAAACGTCTGTATGGCATAGTTCCCGCTATTTGAATCAATTTTACCCCCTGTTTTGATGATTCCAAAAATGACGTGTTGTTTCACAAAAGGTGAAAATAGATAAAAGTTATAATAATTGCAAATTATTAAGCCGCTGATTATCAAATTGTACTAAGTAAACAAAATATAGATTTAATTGACATTCAGATTTGTATGAAATTTTAAAATCCCCAATGCGTAATTGCATTGGGGATTCGCAATAATTTTATGCTGTTTTTTATAGATATATTCCTTCTCCAACACCAATTGGAATGCCGAGCCAGTACCACACAAACAGCAAAACAACCCACATAATGAATAATACCACCGCATATGGAATCAGTAAGGATATAATGGTGCCAATTCCGATGTTTTTATCATATTTTCTAACCCAGCCAATGAGCAGTGGAAAATAAATGTAAAGCGGACTTATGCAATTGGTGATGGAATCGCCCACCCGGTACATCAGCTGAATGAATGCAGGACTGTATCCCAATTGCGCGAGCATTGGAATAAAAATGGGTGCAAAAATGGCCCATTTGGCCGAGCCGCTTCCAATAAAAATATTGAGAAATGCCACCAACATCATAAACAACGTAAACATAAACGGCCCGGTGAGTCCTGATGATTGCAGGAATTCCGCACCATTAATGGCCAGAATGGTATCCAGACGACTCCAGCTGAAAAGGTTTATAAATTGTGCCACAACCAGCATGAGAACGATATAACCCGACAGGTCTTTCATGCCCTGTTCCATGAATTTCAGTAAATCGTCAGGTTTTTTTATAGAGCCGGTAATTTTACCGTAAACATATCCCGGAATGGCAAAAAAGAAGAACAAAATGGGTACCAGTCCGCGCAAAAATGGTGATGGAACAATGCCTCCGGTCTCCTGATTCCGCAGAGGTGCTCCGTCTGGAATTACCATGGCTGCAATGAGCGCAATAAAAATCAGCACCGAAAGACCTGCATAAACCATCCCTTTTTTCTCTTCAGGGGTTAGTTTAGGGGTCTCTTTAAAGGCTTCAATGCCTTCGTCGCCAATGGCAAAGTTTTTACATTTCGGAATGGTGAACCGCGAAACAATGAAGGCGCCGCCCAGACCAAGCATCACCGTACTGGCTATCATAAAGTACCAGTTGGCAGTTGCGCTTACTTCAATATCGGGGTCGATTCCGGTGGCCACTTCTGTTGAAATACCGGCCAACAACACATCAGTGCCGGCAATGAAGAAGTTGGCGGTAAAACCGGCGGTGGCTCCTGCATAACCGGCAATTAATCCGGCAATGGGATGCAGTCCCATTTGCATGAAAATAAGTGCAGCAATGGGAGGAACAATCACAACACCGGCATCGGAACCAATGTTTCCGCATGCTCCTATGATGAATATAAATGGAAGTACCACTTTACGGGGAACAGCAAAGGCCATGGTTCGTAAAACGATGGTCAGCAAACCACTGCGCTCAGCAACCGAAACCCCCATCAGCATCACTAAAACCAGTCCGAAGGGTGCAAAATGAGCAAAATTGGTGACCATTTCCTCCAAAAATCGACGTAACCCTTCGCCTGAAACAAGGTTTTTGGCAAAAACCTCTTCACCGGTTCCGGGATCGGTGGCACTGAGGCCGAAAAGTGCCGCCACGGCACTGGTGGCTATGATGATGATGGTTATCCAGACGAACATCCAGAAAGGATGCGGGAGTTTATTTCCCAGTTGTTCGACCCATTTCAGCAGTCCGCTGCTTTTGGTTGTTGAGGCAGTTACCTTTGTCATAATTGAAAACGGAGTGTTATTTTACAATTAACAAAGGCGTAAAAATGGTAAAAAAATCAGAGAATGGAAATGATAAACGGCTGGTAGGACGATTTTTTATATATTGAGTTCATCCTTAAAAGTTAATTATCAACCCCAGGTTAGCAAAATGTAACATGGTTAAATTGTAAACAGATTTTACATCTGTTCCGCCTTCTACCATCCTGTATTCAACCTTTATCCTCAGATGCTCATTCAACGGGATTTTTCCTCCCAGGTGTAAATCAAAAGCTCGTCGGGAGCCACTTGCCATGCCTTCACCTTCAAAGAAAAGCGCCCATTTATTGATATTGTATTCAGTGTATAAGTTCCATAATGGGATGAAGCCAAAATATTCCAATTTCTCAGTTTTCATTGAATTTGCTAAACGAATTTCTGTTTCCCGGAATTTTGCAGTAAGTCCAATTCCAACAATCCATCTTTCAGAACTGTAAAAATCTCTGCGGAAAGTTATTCTATAACTGTTCTGTTTGTAGTGGGTATCCACATTCTGACCCTCAGGGTAAGTTGAGTTCAGGAACTTAACATCAAAAGGTGCAATTCCCGTATAGTTGATGCTAAGAGGAGCATACAATAAAAAAATATGATTTTTTTGCTTAATGCAGTAACCAAGTTTCAAATTATAGCTTATTACAGGAGTCTCGATATTGAAATTATTGTATAAGTCAAAGGCAGTTCCTTCTTTATTTGGAACCTGAATCTTGTTATAGGTTTGACGCGCCAATCCGCCTGATACATCCAGACTCATCTGTCCGTGTGCCAGAGTGCACGAACAGATAAAAAGCAATATGAAACTGAGGCATCTCATTTTCTTGATCTATAGTTAAAATTGTAAGAACTTTTATTATTCTTCTGCTTGTTATAAGGACGTATGAAGTTCTATCTGAAACTTTAGGATTGTGTGCATATCACACACAATTTAAAAATACTGTTACCATTCAATATAAGCGTTATGTAATTCTGAGAATCAGTTATATGATTCTCACATTTTTTATTGTTGTGGATACAAGATTTTAAAGATGCTTGCAGGCCATATGATATGTGCGAAGGCCATCAGGTTTATATGTTGCTCTGCAATGGAGAGAGAAGAAATAGTAATGAATCAGTAAGTTTATTCAAGGGAAATTTTAGTTTGTATGATCTGATTTGACTGTCTCTTAGAGTCAGTTTAAATGTGTGAATCATGTAAATTTTCCGCTAAATTCTACAAAACTTTCCGGAGATATTGACCTTAATTTTAGGGTACTATTTTTTATTTACAATTTTAAAAATCCGCATTATGCGATTAATAGGTATGATATTGTTGGTAATAGGAATTACAGGTATTGTAATTTTTGGAGTGCAGGCCATGCAGGACACCGAAACATTCAGCTTTTTAGGGATCGACATCGGCGTATCAAGCGCTAACTGGACTCCGGTAATAGCGAGTGCAGTCATTTTTGTAGTTGGTGTTGTGCTATCGAACTTAAACAAGAAGGCTCTTGTTAATTAGTCTTTATTAGAATTTGCAAAATTGAATTGTCCCGATATCGTTGATATTATGCCGTTTATTTGGAGCCCGGGTTGGAATATTTGAAAATGATTTTCAATAGCATCTACCAGTGGAAGTTCATTTTAAGCAGTGTTATTACGTTGGGAAAGGATCAAGCTTTGTTTGTAGAAATACATATTAGTGATGAGAAAAAAACTCACAAGATTAATCTTATTCATTGCAGTGCCTGCATTGATTATGACGTTGGGAATTCTGCTTATTCAGGTATGTCTTCCCGTTGCTCTTACTAGCTATGTTGAAAATTTATTGGAGAAAAAAATTGCGAATCATCTTGAGCAGTCATCCGAAGATTTGATTGACGTAAATATTCAGAAACTAAAATTCAAAGTATTTCCGGCCACTGTATCGACATCTAAGGTTTCCATATATGCAGAATCAGAGGTGTTTGATAAAGACCGCTCTTTAATGCCTTTTAGGGAAGTGTATGAAGCGGGTATTATCAATTTTGAAGTTTCCCTCAAGCCTCTTGTTTTAATCGCTCTGGGTGGTAGGAAATTTAAATTTAACCGTTTTCATGCAGACAGCATTTTTTTAAGCACTAAAAGTCTTTTGGAAGAGCAGGAAGATGGGTTAAATTATCGGTTGAAAGTTGTGAGCGGATCAATTCACTTTAAAGGAAAAATTTCACTCTCTGACCAGGAAATCTTTGCCATTGAAAACCTTACACTTGAGAAGCACTCATTTCAGGCTTCAGGTCTTTCCGTTTGTTTTCCTCAAAATCTCTATTCATATCATGTTAACAACATATCAGTTGATGGTGATATGGAGACCATAGCCATAGAGAAAATTAGAGTGATTCCCAATTATGTCAAAGAAGAGTTTTACCGGCATGTTGAATTCGAAACCGATCGCTTTGAAACCGAAATTGACTTTGTTGAAATTATAGGCTTCAGGATTTACAGTAATAATGACAGAAGAGAACTGATGGTTTCTCAAATTAATATTACGAATGGAGTTATTGATGTCTTACGCGACCGGAGGCCTCTTTTTAATGAGGAACAGCGACCCGTTATGCCGGTCAGATTATTTCAGACTGCTCCGTTTGATTTCTTCGTGGGCGAGATAAATATCAGTGAAACTGATATTTTGTATTCGGAATTTCCGGAGAAAGGTTCCGAATCTGCTTTTCACGAAGCTACCGGTAAGGTGCCTTTTAAAAGACTGAAAGCGACCCTGATAAATATTACCAATATCGCTGACTCTCTTCATAAAGACAGTATTATGATTATAAGCGCGGAGGCTTATATTTTTGGTGATGCGATTCTTAAAGCCAATTTCAGATACAATCTGAGGGATGTAAACGGCGGCTACAGAGCAAATGTTGAATTGTCAGAATTCCGGTTTGAGACTATCAATTCCGCCATATATCCCCTTGCGGGAATAAAGGTGGCAGACGGAATTCATAAAAGCTCGCTATTTTTATTCACCGGCAACGATGTTGAATCAAAAGGTGAGTTGTATATGGAATGGTATGATCTTTCGTTGAATTTTACGCCGGAGTCTGGCAAGATGGTCACTGGAATTACCAAATATTTAGGAAAAATAATATACCATTCATCCAATCCCAATGATTTGAATAAATCCCCCTCCGGGGAGATTTATTTTGAAAGGGACATCCAGCGGTTTGTTTTTCATTACTGGTGGAATTGCTACTTATCAGGGATAAAGAATTCCGTTATACGCGATTTTGTCCCTATATAGAATTCGTGTTTTCTTTTTTTGTGATGATTTGGCGCACCCTTTCTGCTTGTTTTTCTATTTGGGTTCCATCATTTTTTGATAAATTGGATTAGTAATGCACAGAACATTTATCCATCCGGATTAAGAACAATTTAGATAACATAAAAGCGACAATGCAATAGCAGGGGCTGCAAATAGAGGGATAAAACCAGAACATTCTAATTGTCTATGGCGATATTTTATAATGGTATTTTATTCCCCTTCTAAAAGCGTTGTTGCGTGAATTGCATTGTCACCTTCTGTTTTAGGTATTTAAAAAGATAACAGAGAGTAAACTTATGAAGTTGAATGCTTTATTTCCGTTGCCAGATTTTTCACCTCTTTTTTTGCATCATCATATTTTACACGTGCTTTTTCTGCATCCTTATCTGCACTTTTTTTTGCTTTCTCGGTTTTGAGTTTATGCCAATAACCATCCCCCTTGTGCATGATGTCTCTGCGGGTTTTTGAACCTTTTTTGGGTGCGAATAGAATTCCTCCAATTGCACCAATGGTAAGTCCTGCCATTGTTCCTAATACTACTTTACCTATACTCATAGCGATTTTTGTTTATGCCTCAACAAGCTTCTCATAAATGTCGACTTTTGAAGCGGATTTACTGATATACGGTTTACTTTTTACTTTTTACAGCCCCTGACATGATAGAGTTCATTGCTGTTAGGGCAGAGTGTTTGTTCCCAATTTCAATTCATTAAAGCGAAGAGAATTTTAGTAGTTCATTGGTTCCCGAATGCATTGGGAGGCAATGAGGAAATTTGCATGAGTCCATTTATAATCGGGATGGTCTCTCTTATTCCTTCTTATAGATGAAGCGTGGTTAATTGTGAAAGCATGCGCATTTCATTTCCTACAATATTGAGAGAATGTATATCCAAAGATGATGAATATAGAAACAGATAGCGTTACACAATTTCAGAAAGTTTTTGCATGATTCACACTTTACCTGAGAGTATACAAATTTGGTTCTCCATAATTTTATTCCCGTTTGTACCTCTTCTTCTCTTTTTCGGGAAAACGGAAAAACTTTGGCGGAGGGTCTGTTTCCAGATGAATAATTTTGTTTGTAACGGGATGGGTAAACTCAAGTGCCATGGCACATAGGAAAAGTCCACGGTGTTTAAGAATTAAACCCTCGGTGCCGTAAAGCGGGTCGCCAAGAATCGGGAAACCGAGTTCTTTCAGGTGTATCCTGATTTGGTGGGTGCGACCTGTTTCGGGGGTCACACTAAGCAGCGACAGGTATCTGTTTTTGATGGATGGCCACGTTTTGAGGGTTCGAAAGCGGGTGATGGCTTTCCGGTTTTCGATGGGTGTTGAGATGGTTCCCTCATCTTCTGGTTTTCCGATGACCACCGCGTTGTATTGCTTTTTTATGGTTTTGTTTTGAAACTGGCGACTGAGATGCAGATGCGCTTTGTGGGTTTTGGCAACCATGAGCAAACCGCTGGTGAGGCTGTCCAACCGATGCACCGGTTGTGGAACCATCAAAGCATCTTCCGAAGGGGATGCTTTGAGACACCCGGGTAGTGCATTCTCAATGGTTCTGAATTGGTTACCATTCACCACAATTCCCGCGGGTTTATTAATCACAGCCAATTCATCATCTTCATAAACCACATCAATTTTTAAATTGAAAATTCTGCGCGGTTCTGAAATGGTTTTTCGATAAACAATTTCGTCGCCGGGTTGAATGATGTTGGCTGTGGTTGCAATGTGGTTGTTGTATGAGATATCGCCACGTTTCAGGCTTTTTTTTGCCGACGATTTTGTGTTGAGGCCGGGGAAAATTCCCGGGAGGTAATCGCTGATGCGCTGGCACACTGTGCCTTCCGGCGCAGTGTGCGTGTGGATGGTATGGTTGATTTTTTCAATCATCAGCGTTTGTCGGAGAGTCCCATGCCGTTGATTTTTCTGTAGAGATTGAGTGCGTAAACATCGGTCATCCCTGAAATAAAATCGAGAACGGTTTGCAGTTTTTGAGGAACCGGAGCATTGTCTGCTACCCGATATTGTTGGGGGATGAAGGGGAGGAGAAGTTTTGCGTAGTAATCATCGGGATGCATTACCGCATGGCAAAATTCGCGAAGCAGGGTGCCGAGAATTTTGAAACCGGCGATTTCAATCTCAACCACCGAGGGGTGTTTGTAAATGGTTTCGAAACCCGTTTTTTCACATGCTTTCATGGCCGTGGCAAGAGTTCCGCTCAATTTGCCAATGAGTGAGCCGGAGAATTCTCCCTGTAGAATTTGTTCATGGTTTTCCCGAAAAACTTCTGAACATGCATCCACCAGTTTTCCAATGACCAAAGCGCGGAGAAAGGCAATTTGTTCGTTGGCATCGGTCACTTCGTTACAGATGGAATGGATGTAATCGAGGCTCTTTTTTTCGGAATCGGCATCAAAAAACTGCATGAAATGGTGGCGGGTGGTTTCCGTTGATAAAATGCCAAGTTTGTGCGCATCTTCTATGTCCATGAGGTGGTAGCAGATGTCGTCGGCAGCTTCAACGAGGTAAACCAGTGGGTGACGAGCGTAAATTTCCGGTTTGTCGGAAATTTTTCTGATGCCCAGTTCGTTGACTATTTGCTGCCAGGTTTGATGTTCAGGTTGGAAGTAGCCATATTTTTTTCTTTCGGGAGTTCCGGATGCGTAAGGATATTTTACGATGGATGCAACGGTTGTGTATGTGAGATTAAATCCACCCCGGCGACGACCGGCAAACTGGTGTGTGAGCAAACGCAACGCATTGGCGTTGCCTTCGAAATCGGTAAAATCGTCCCAAACTGACTCGTTATTGATGAGGTTTTTATATCTCTCACCTTCTCCCGATTTAAAAAAGAGCGAAATGGCCTTTTCGCCGCTGTGGCCAAAAGGCGGATTTCCCATATCGTGTGCCAGACAGGCAGCGGCAGTTACCGACCCGAGTTCTTTCACCAAAGGGTTTTGCGTGATGTTATTTTCGGATAAAAAGCGGCTGATGTTATTGCCCAGGGAGCGTCCTACACTGGCCACTTCCAGGCTGTGAGTGAGCCGGTTGTGCACAAAAATGCTGCCGGGTAAAGGGAATACTTGTGTTTTATCCTGCATGCGCCGAAATGGGGAAGAAAAAATCAGCCGGTCGTAATCTCTCTGAAACTGTGTGCGGTCGTGGATGATTTTCTGACTGTCGGTTTCTCCTGTGCGTTTGGATGAAAGTAACTGGTTCCAGTTCATGAATGCGAATGTTTTCGGATTGTGAAGTACGAATTTAAGGTTTATTCAGGAATAATGGTGGTATATTTAGCCAATCTGTTCTTCAAATCCATAGTTTCATGCAATATCCTAATGACTTCGATTTTATTTGCCGAAATCCATTGATAAAATATGATGTGTTTTCCTGACTTGAATCCCAATAGATTACTTCTTATTGCGGAGAATTCCCGACCAATATTTGGGTTTTCCCCAATTTCTTTGCAAGCAGCTTCTAATGATGAGTAGTATTTGTCGGCTTGGTTTTCAGACCATTTTTCGAAAGTATAATTCCAAATATCATTTAAATCCTCAATGGCTTTTCGTCTTAAGATTACTTTAGCCATTTTTCCTTTTTTCTGATTTTAGCATATTCAGGTTTTCCATGAAATCAAAACCTTCTACCCTTTGACTTTGTAAACCTTCTTCAATAGCATTTTTCAATGCAATTACTTTTCTTTCCTCATGCTCTAAAAGACGAAGTCCTGCGCGAATAACTTCGCTTACGTTTTTATATCGACCAGCTGATACCTGAGTTTGTACAAATTGGTCAAAATGATTACCTAGTGAAATAGATGTGTTTTTCATTCGTAAATAATTTGTTTAAGTTATTGGTTCCCGATGTATCGGGAGAACTCGCCATATAATCACAGTCTTGGGTGTCGAAGGTTTCGACATGACTCGTGGATGTCTTGCAACGCTACTCAAAATTACCAATTTTTGGTATAAATTGCAATGATGACTTAATGCATTCCGCTTTTTTGTTGAAGATTTCTGGTGGTTTGGCGGCTGATAATGGTGGTGTAAAATTTAATTATTTGGTCTTCTTAACTCTCATGATTCAAAAAACATCGTTATTTTTGAATCGAACCGATAAAAAATAGATTAATGAGAAGAGGTGTCTTTGCAGAGTATCCCCCGATGTTTCATTTGTTGTTGCTGTTTGTGTTGGTGATTTTGTCAGCCATTTTTGTCTCACTATTTGGTCTGGCACTGGCCATTCCTTTCGCCGGCATGGATTCAGTAATGGCCATAGGCAGGGGGGATGCAACCATTTGGATGTACCGGTATGTTCAATTGGTGCAGAGTTTTGCCGTTTTCATTGTTCCGTCATTGGTGGCTGCCCGACTGTTCTCCCATTACCCCGTAAACTGGCTCTGGTTTGGCTCAGCAAAATTCAGACTGATGTTGTTGTCAGTTTTACTAATTTTTGCTGCACAACCGCTTTCCTCATGGCTTGCAGAAGTAAATACCAGATTGGTTCTGCCATCTTCTATGGGAGGAATTGAAAACTGGATGAAATCAGCCGAAGCCAGTGCCGGAAATATGATTTTCAAATTTTTGGACACTCAAAATACAGGAATCATCCTTTTCAATATATTTTTAATGGCAATTCTTCCGGGAATAGGCGAGGAGTTGTTGTTCAGGGGAGCCATTCAGCCAACGGTACAAAGAATCGTGAACAATAAACATGCAGCGGTTTGGTTCACGGCTTTTTTGTTCAGTGCCATGCACATGCAGTTTCTAACTTTTGCTCCCCGCTTTGTGCTTGGCGCTTTGTTGGGATATTTGCTGGTTTATGGGAAGAGTATTTGGTATCCCATTGTGGCTCATTTTTTTAATAATCTGATGGCTCTGCTGCTATTTTACTATTTCCGAGCCGCTAAACCTGAAATAAATCCACTTGATGTATCAACCGGTAGCTATGGCGGTTGGCCTGCTGTGGTAAGTGTTGTGGTAGTAGTGGGGTTGTTGGTGCTGTTTCGGTATCATCACGTACCGCAAAAAGTCTGATATCTCATTTCAAAATCCGTGTCGGGTTGTTTTGTAAAAGAATCGCAGTTCTTTTGATAGGTATAGGGCGTTTTTAAAACGCCCAATAATCTGTCAAATAAGGTCATGTTACCTTCTACTGCTTCATTCAAAGCTTGTTCCACCAAATGGTTGCGAGGGATGTAAACCGGGTTATTCAGACTCATGAGTTCTCTTGATGTTTCAGAGCCATTGGAATTTTTAAAAATGGCATTTTGCCATTTTTCCAGCCATGTTTTTAATTCTGGTCTCTGCTTTGGATTGTCTTTAGAATTGACATCAGTACCTAAGGCATAAAACGTATTGGTATAGTCAAGTTTAAGGTTGGTCATTAGTTCAAGTAACTCGTCAACCAATGGATAGAAATCCTTGTTTTTGTTTTCAATCCCAAGCTTATTCAGCATGGTTGAGTAGTATTTTTCATTCCATATTTCATCAAATTCATCAATGGCATTTTGAGCAAGCATGAGAGATGTCTCGGAATCGTTGTGAATAAGCGGCAGCAAGGCTTCTGCAAGCCTTGCTATGTTCCATTTCATTATTTCGGGTTGGTTTCCAAAGGAGTATCTTCCGTAAGCATCAATTGAGCTGTAAACAGTTTCGGGATGATGTGAATTCAGAAAAGCACAGGGGCCAAAATCAAAGGTTTCGCCACTTATGGAGACATTGTCTGTATTCATCACGCCATGAATAAAGCCTACCCGCATCCAGTTTACAACAAGCTCTATTTGAAGTGATATCACTTTTTTTAAAAGACTTAAGGCCTGATTTTCACTCTGCTCAACATCAGGGAGTAGTCTTTTGATGGTATATTGTAAAAGCGCCTTTAAATCATCTGTGGTGCCGAAATGTCTGGCATACTCAAAAGTGCCTATTCTGATGTGGCTTTTCATAACTCTTATAAGAACTGCTCCTTCGTTAAGAGTCTCTCTGCGCACCACTTCTCCCGTTTTTAGAACAGCAAGACTTCGTGAAGTTGGAATGTTTAAATGATGTATGGCCTCACTCAGCAGGTATTCTCTGAGCATCGATTTTAAGGTGGCTTTTCCATCTCCTGCCCGGGAGTAAGGCGTTTTTCCACTGCCCTTTAGCTGCATATCGAACCTGTTGCCACCATCTGTTATGTGCTCACCAACCACCACCGCTCTTCCATCGCCCAGCATGGTGAAATGTCCGAATTGATGACCTGCATATGCCTGTGAAAAAGTTTTTGAGTTGTCAGGGTCATTCCCATATATTGCATTGATGATAGATTCGGGGTCTTTGGTTGAAATGTTGAGTTCGTTGCAAAGCTCATGGTTGAGCAGAAATAATTCAGGTTTAGCAACCGGCATGGGTTTTACCAAACTGTAAAACTTATTGGGAAGCGATAAATATGAATATTCCAGATTGAAGTCTGTTTTGTTGCGCATTTTTAATGGATTTAAAGAATATCAGTGTATAGGATTGAAGTCCTCATATGCAAAACTTTTGGTTAAAATTTAAACCAAAAACCAGGGTTTTGGTTTAATGTCACCCTCTTCTTGCTGATGTTTGATGAGATAAGATAGAGAGTCCGATAACCTAAAGACGAAATTAAGATGTCTCAAATTTCCAATTTCAATTCGTGCATCAAGCTTAACTTTGCAGGGTTTATTCAAATTGCTCTTATAAAGCACCGATTTCTGCTCAACGGTTATAACCCGGAATTCAATTATACCATGCTTTTCGTATAGTTGCTATAGAATATATAAATTATGATTAATTCAAAATGGCTTCGAAAAATTATTTGATTGAGCAGTTTATTTGCATACTTAATTTGAAATTATTATTTTTAATCGTTCTAAAATTCAAAAAGTTAACAAATGGGAATCTCTTTAGTTTGAAGAAAGGATATTTGTTTAACCATTTGAACTTCATTAATAACCACCATTCGTATTAGCACAATATTTTTCAAATAAACATAATCGTAAGCGAAAATTTTATTCGCATTTGCCTTAATTTAATTTCCATTTTTAAACCCAAAAAATTATGAAAAAAACAAAGATTACCTTTTTGATTATTGCAGCAATCGCAATATTAAGTTGTTTTGGCTGTTCGGAAGATTGGCTAAGAAAAAATGGAGTAATCATTAATCCCGCTGATGGAATTTGCCAACCACTTATTTCAGCCATCAATCTTAATGCCATTAAAGATTTCGAAAAGGTTGTGGTAGTAGATGTGAGATCTCAGGAAGAATATTTGGAAGGGCATGTTCCCGGCTCAATAAACATTCCTATTTTGATGCCAGTGTCTGCCTGGATTGTGTCAGATGAGTTACTAATGGAGCTCCCTCCTGTTGGTGACCTTGAGGAGATGCTTGGTGAAGCAGGTGTTTCTAACGATTCAAAAGTTGTTTTGATTTCGGGAAACACCGTGGCGCCACAACCACCATACGTTTTAGCGAATGCAACGCGTGTGTTTGCCACCTTGCACTATGTGGGCGTTAAGAATGTTGCCATTCTTAATGGAGGCATCAATAAATGGGTGGAGGAGGGCTTTGCACTGGAAACAGAACCAACAGAATTGCCAGCCACAACTTTTGTGGCCAATCCCAAGCAGAATCTTTTTGTTTCTACCGAATATGTTGAAGCCAGTATTGGTTCCAAAATTATTATTGACACCCGCGACGCCGATGTTTATTCAGGCGAGGTGATTGAACCATGGGCGTCTAAAGCCGGGCATATTCCTACTGCTGTTTCCATGCCGGTTGTTGATGTATGGAACGAAGATGATACATTTAAATCAATCAATGAGTTGAAAGAGTTGTTCAAAGCAGCTGTAGGTCCCGGTGTTTCTAAACATGAAGAAATCATCATTTATTGTGGCGTTGGCGGATACACCAGTACCGGATATTTTGTAATACATTCGCTACTTGGGTATAGAAATGTGAAATTTTACGATGGTTCAGCCCAAGCCTGGGTATTAGAACATGATATGGAATTGTAGGTTTTACAACCATTTAGAGTTACAAAAAGAGCCGTCTTGGGAGACAGCTCTTTTTTATTTGAAATACATTTATTCTGACGTTTGGTGAGTTGTTCCTTAATATTTTTGAAGCTCGACAAAGAATCAGTTGGATCATTTTGCTCAAAAGTCAGGTTGAAACTGATGAATAATAATGAAATTAAAATAACAGGCCTTTTCACCTTTAAGAATTTTAATTTTTTGGAGAGGGTTATTAATTTGGTTCTCATTAGTTAAAAATGATACCGATTTCCTCTTTTATTATATCAGCTCCTGTTAAAAAAAATGGAAACCTGCATTGATTGCCATTGCAAAGCTTACTCATAGAAAATATGGGATGTTGAGGTATGCAGCCAATGGTTTAACTCTGTAAAATGCCAAAAACATCATCATGATAATGACTCACAGTAAGATAATTTCAATCTAAGCCAATCCCGGCATTTTATAGTAGAAAAACAGAAAACTCCATTCGAAATTAAGCAACAGCTGAATAAAGAAGCCGATAATTGCCAAATTTCATTCTCTGGAGGCATCCTGCTGCCAAACCAGGAAAATGAGATTAGAAAAGTCTCTCCTATGCACATTAGAATCCCTGGTCTTTCTGTTGTCTCCCCATATTTCAAACAACGACTGATGAGTTTTTTATGAGGTGGTTTTCTTCTCTTTACGAGTTTTTTATGCAGTCTGTTATTTAATAATAATTAACAGAAACAGATACTTTTAAAAAGTGAAATCTTAAATCAGATTTTTCAAGAGGTTTTTTAACATTCTCGATATTTCATGAGAACTCGCCAATTTTCGATTCTCCTGATTGAGAACGTTTTATCATGGCACGTTTCATATAACCACAATTTAGTATTATGACAGCAGAGAAGAACAAAAAAGTTGAAATGGAGGTAGTGGATCATAACGGTGAGCGCTACTTCAAAATTAACAACCACAATGCAATGCGTCACTTTTTCATGAGCATTGTAAGCGATTCAAACCATTGGATGTACATCTCCAGTAATGGAGGCTTGTCAGCCGGAAGAAAAAACCCTGAATACGCACTTTTCCCATACTATACTGACGATAAAATAACAGAATCGGCTGATACCACCGGGAGTAAAACCATCTTTCAGGTTGAAATCGATGGGGAGAAACAGGTTTTGGAACCCTTTTCTGAACGATTTACCAATAAATACAACATCAGCAGAAATATATATAAAAGCATTTACGGAAACAAAATTATTTTTGAAGAGATAAATCATGATATTGGTTTAACTTTCAGATATCAATGGAGTTCATCCAAACGATTTGGATTTGTAAGGAGATCTGAAATCATCAACAACTCGTCAAAACCATGCCGGATTAACGTTCTGGATGGCATACAGAATGTTATGCCATACGGTGTTCCAAGCGACTTGCAGCGCTCCACCAGCAATCTTGTGGACGCCTACAAAAGAAGTGAACTGGAAAGGGAATCGGGAATTGGAATTTTTGCACTTAGTGCCATCATCGTGGACAGAGCCGAACCCAGCGAGGCTCTGAAGGCGAATATCGTCTGGTCAATTGGACTTGATCAGGTTACACACCTTCTCTCATCTGCACAACTCGACAAATTCAGAAATTTTGGAAAAATAATCGGCGAAAGTGATGTTAAGGGAGAAAGAGGTGCCTATTTTGTCTCGTCTGAGATTTCGCTTTCAGCGAACTCATCTAAAGAATGGGTGATTGTTGCTGAAGTGAACCAAAACCATTCTCAGGTAGTGAGACTAAAAGAGACCATCAAATCTGATACAGATTTGATGCAACAGATTCTTGTCGATGTTGAATCAGGTACTCAAAATCTCATTAAGTTGGTTGCAAGTGCTGACGGACTTCAAAACACAGGCGATAAACTTAAGGATACCCGTCATTTTTCGAACGTGATGTTTAACATCATGAGGGGGGGAATATTTGACAACAACTATGAGATCAAAAAATCAGATTTTGTAAACTATCTCAGCAAAGCAAACAAAAAAGCAGTTGAAGAAAATCAGGACTTTATTCAAAATCTTGCAGAAACGTTTACTCATACAGAGTTGAAAGAATCATTAGAAACTATCAACGATGTTGATTTAATAAGACTTTCTATTGAGTATTTACCTTTAAAATTCAGTCGCAGACACGGAGATCCAAGTCGCCCATGGAACTATTTTACCATCAACATCCAGGACGAAACAGATGGTTCAGAGATCCTGGATTATGAAGGTAACTGGAGAGATATCTTCCAAAACTGGGAAGCCCTGGCACATTCTTATCCGGATTTTATAGAGGGAATGATTTTCAAATTCCTGAATGCTTCTACTTTTGATGGGTATAATCCATACAGAGTAACCAAAGACGGGTTTGATTGGGAAACCATTGAGCCGGACAATCCATGGTCATACATCGGTTATTGGGGCGATCATCAGATCATCTATCTTCAAAAATTCTTCGAATTTATTGAAAAATACCACCCGGGGAAAATTCACTCCCTGTTTGACCGGGAGTGGTTTGTGTATGCCGCTGTTCCATACATCATAAAGCCTCATTCCCAAATAATGAAGAACCCTAAAGATACCATTGAGTTTGACCATAATTGGGATCAGGCGATTCGCGAGCAGAGGGATAAAATTGGTGCAGACGGTGCTCTTCTCACAACCCAAAACAGAAATGTTTACCATGTAAATTTCATCGAAAAAATTTTGGCAACCGTATTGGCCAAAGTCTCCAACTTCATTCCTGAAACCGGAATATGGCTCAATACGCAAAGGCCTGAGTGGAACGATGCCAACAACGCGCTGGTGGGTAATGGTGTTTCCATGGTTACACTTTATTACTTACACCGATTTTTGACATTTTTCCAGAAGACATTGGAGGGGTCAAAATTTGATGAGGTTGAAATCTCTGCAGAGTTGGCAGAATTCTTAAAATCCATCGGTGAAACACTTGACAAATATAGCCATTTACTTTCCGGAAAAATCAATGATCAGGAGAGAAAAGAGATATTGGACAGTCTGGGAACCGCAGCGTCAATGTACAGAGAAACCATTTATCAAAATGGTTTCTCAGGAAAGAAAGTTTCACTTCTTCTTCAAAATCTGAAACGCTTCACCAAAGTTACCATTGATTATTTGCAGCATTCCATCCGAGCCAATCAAAGAGAGGACAAGCTGTATCATGCATACAATTTGATGACAGCAACTGAATCAGGTGTTTCATGTTCTTATTTAAGTGAAATGCTTGAGGGACAGGTAGCTGTTTTGAGTGCAGGATATTTAAATTCAACTGAAGTGCTTGAATTATTGGACTCCTTAAAAAGCAGCGCTTTGTTCCGTGAAGATCAGTATAGCTATATCTTATACCCGAACAAAAACTTACCCGGATTTTTGCAGAAAAACACCATCCCTGCCACTGATGCGGCCTCATCTGAATTGATTAAAGAATTGGTAAAAAAAGGCAATAAAGCGATTGTTGAACAGGATGTGATGGGAGAGATCCACTTCAACGGAAACTTTAAAAATGCCGACGATGTAAAAGTATCTCTTGAATCGTTGAATGACGATGGCCTTAAAGACCTTGCAGTTAAGGAAAAAGAGCTGGTTCTGGAGATATTTGAAAAAGTATTTAACCATAAAGCTTTCACAGGACGATCAGGAACTTTCTATGGTTATGAGGGACTTGGATCCATTTATTGGCATATGGTTTCCAAATTACATCTGGCTGTGCAGGAGTGCTGTTTGCAAGCCATTGAAGAAAAGGCTGATGAGAAAATAATTGGAAGACTGACGGATCACTATTACGAAATTGGTGCAGGCATTGGTGTACATAAATCTCCTGAACTGTATGGCGCATTCCCCACCGATCCATATTCCCACACTCCAAAACACCGGGGGGCTCAGCAGCCTGGAATGACGGGTCAAGTGAAGGAGGATATTTTGGTTAGATTCTCAGAAATAGGGGTTTTCGTCGATGATGGTCAGTTGCAATTCAATCCAGTTTTGCTAGTCAAAGATGAGTTTTTATCTGAAGAAAACACCTTCACATATCTCACCGTTACCGGTGAGGAAAGGCAAATCCAACTGAAAGAGGGAGAACTGGCCTTTACATACTGCACGGTTCCGGTGATTTATTCTCAAACCGGAAATAGCAACATCATGATTTATTATTCCAACGGAGAAAAGGAGGAGGTTAAAAACAACATCTTAAGCCGATCAATCAGCAGTCTCATTTTTAAGAGAACAGGTAAAATTGAACGCCTGGAGGTCTCTTTTTAGCAATATCCATGAACCAAAACTTAAATCATAATGAAACGCCCATGAGTGGGAAACTCACAACAAGAAAATGAATCGAAGATCGACGTAGTCAAAATAACACCTCATGGAAGTTCCATTCGGCCAATTAATTAACTAAATTATTTTCGGATGAAAAAACATTTTAAACTATTAATAGCATTTATAGCAGTAACAATGATTATATCTTGTTCACCGGCTGAGAAGTACATGGGAAAAACAGCTGCGGATATTCTGGGAAATCCCGAATATCAAGCCATTTCCTATGGAGGTTACAGAGAAATATCCAGAGAGATTCAACCAACCATTCCGCAACTCAAAGAGGATATGAAGATTCTTTCTGCTATGGGAATTAAACTTCTCAGAACCTATAATGTGCACTACGATGAAGCAGCAAATTTGCTTGAAGCAATCAGGCAAATGAAGGATGACGATCCCGAATTTGAAATGTACGTGATGCTGGGTGCATGGATCGACTGCAAAAATGCATGGACTGATCTTCCAGATCGCATTCGTAGTGAAGAGAGTGATCGAAATGCCGTTGAAATAGCACGTGCGGTTGAATTAACACAACTTTATCCGGACATCGTGTTGATTATTGCTGTGGGTAACGAGGCCATGGTTCACTGGGCCTGGGATTACTATGTGGAGCCTGCCATCATCCTCAATTGGGTGAATTATTTGCAGGATTTAAAACAAAAAGGAGAACTGCCGGAAACTCTCTGGATTACGAGTTCAGACGATTTTTCATCTTGGGGAGGCGGCGGAAGCGAATACCATGTGGAAGATTTGACCAAATTGATGAAAGCCGTGGATTTTATCTCCATGCATATTTATCCAATGCATTACACCCATTATCAGCCACATTTCTGGGGAGTTCGGGATGATGAACTTCATTTGTCGGATTTAGAAAAAATCGACGCCGCCATGTTGCGAGCCAAAAATGAAGCCATTGATAAATATAACAGCGTGGTTAGCTACATGCAAAGTTTGGGAATTGATAAACCGGTTCATATAGGTGAAACCGGATGGGCCACAGTATCTAATGAATTTTACGGGGCCGATGGAGCCCGGGCCATTGATGAATATAAATCAGCTCTCTATTATTGGCACATCAGAGAATGGACAAACAGGGAGGGGATCACCTGCTTCTATTTCGAAGCATTTGACGAAAAGTGGAAAGATTCGAATAATCCGCTGGGTTCGGAGAATCATTTTGGTCTGATCAACCTGCAAGCACAAGCCAAATACGCCATTTGGGATTTGGTTGATGAAGGTGTATTTAATGGCCTCACAAGGGATGGTATGCCCATCACGAAAACATACAACGGAGATAAGGAGGCGATGATGAAAGATGTTTTAGTTCCGCCAACCGATCAGGAAATTCGTGAACGAATTTCAAATGATTGAGGTTTCAAACACCTCTGAATCAAAGGAATAAAAATCATTTTAAATTGATTTTCACAGAAATTGAATCCTTTCAAAATAGTGTTTAATTAAAAATATTTGATATGTCATCAGCACAAACATTATCCAGAGACAAATTACCCCTTGGGCAAAAGGTTGCCTTTGGAACCGGAAACCTGGTAGTGAATCTCCTTCCCGGAGCACTTGGGGTTTTCTCATTCTTTCTTCTTACGGCCTTTGGAATTGATCCGGTTTTGGCCGGGTTGTTAGGTGGTTTACCCCGCCTTTTGGATGCCATCACCGATCCCATCATGGGATACATCACCGACAATTCCAAATCGCGCTTTGGGCGAAGAAGGCCCTTTATTTTTGTAGGAGCCATTCTCAGCGGGGTGCTGTTTGCGTTGCTTTGGCAACTCAATCCCGATAACACCGAGATGTACAACTTTTGGTATTTTCTGATTTTATCCTTCATTTTTATCATTGCCAACACCATTTTTGCTACTCCATACATCGGCCTGGGTTACGAAATGACATCCGACTACAACGAACGCACCCGCCTGATGGCGTTTGCGCAAACCATCGGCCAGGTAGCCTGGATGATTGTTCCATGGTTTTGGGTGCTGATCGCCAATCCAAATTTGTTTGAGTCGCAAGCCGTGGGCGTTCGCAATCTCTCAATCATTGTGGGCGGAATTTGTATTGTATTGGGGGTAATTCCTGCAATTTTCTGTAAGGAAATTAAGCAGGAGAGCATCACAAACCGTGACGACATTACCTTTAAAAACATCGTTAAAAATTTCAAGGGCTTGATAAGGAGCATGGTGCTTATCTTTAAGAACCTCTCCTTTTTGAGGTTATGTGGTGCCACATTCCTGGTATTTAACGGATTTCAACTGGTGGCTTCATTCAGCTATTTCATCATCGTTTTCTATATGTTTCAGGGAAATTACGGAGATGCAGGAACCTGGCCGGCATGGTTTTCCACCGTGAGTGCTCTTTGTACAGCATTTTTAATCATCCCCATCATTACGTGGATGTCGAGCCGATGGGGGAAACGAAATGCCTTTATTGTAGCCACATTCATTTCAATAATCGGATATGCTTTAAAATGGTGGGGATTTAATCCGGATAACCCCTGGTTGATTTTCATGCCCATCCCATTTATGGTTTTTGGTATTGGAGGATTGTTTACACTGATGATGAGCATGACAGCCGATGTTTGCGATCTTGATGAATACAACAACGGGATGCCCCGAAAAGAAGGCACCTTTGGTGCCATCTATTGGTGGATGGTGAAACTTGGGCAAGCATTGGCTCTGGTTTTGGGTGGTCTTGTGCTAAAACTGGTTGGTTTTGATGCAGGTGCCGAAATACAAACCACTGAAACATTAACCAATCTGAGGCTTGCAGATATTCTTATCCCGGCAATAACCGCCGGTTTAGCCATTTTGGTCATGTGGAAGTATGATTTAACTGAAGAAAAAGCCGGAGAAATTAAAGATGCACTTGTGAAACGAAGAGGTGAATTGTAATAATCGATAAAATATTCTGAACATATAGACAACGTGCTTATTCCGTCCAACGGAATAAGCACGTTTTGTTTAAGTCCATACTCGTATCTGATTAAAATCTTAAGATAAATCCTACTCCTCCTTCCGAAATGGCGAGTTTTAACTCCTTGTTATCCCAAAATGAACTGGTTTGTAAACCGCTGTTATAGGTTTCGATGGCCTGTATGGTTTTTTTGTTAGTACTTTGAGTAATTGGTATCGAAACAACAATTAAACCGGCACCGATTCCGGCCATAGTCCAGTTAGGCTCTCCTCCTCCTAAGGCTGCACCGATTGGCCATCCTACCATAAAACCGCCGACTGCACCCACTATGGTTGCCAAATTGTGTGACGATTGAGCAGATTTGATTTGCTGTAGTGCGAGTTCATTTGTTTCCATTGCATTGACAAGTTGATGCATGGTTAGTCTCTTTTCACCCTGGATGAACTGATATCCTCCAAAAACCCTTTTTACCGTGATGGAATCAGTTACAGCAGACTGCCCAAAAGTCAAACTGAAACTGACGATGAATAGTGAAATAATAATGATTGATGTTTTCATAATTATAATTTAAGTTAGAGTTATTAATTTCAATAGAGCGTTTCCCGATAATATCGGGATTAGATTATTAGATACAAGTAAGGTTCTTATTATCAGCCAATTGTGCGGCAAGGCAATAAGTCCATATACATTTGATAATCAGCTGAATAAAAAAGTTTAACGAACTATTACAATTTAAATGCAATATGATATCTCTTTTTTAGTTTTTCAGCCTCTGTTAAGAAAATAAAACCCGGCATTAAGTGCAATCGCAAAACTTACCCATAGAAAATATGGGATGTTGAGGTATGCTGCCAGCGGTTTAACATTGTAAAAGGAGAAAAACATTAATATGATGCTGAACCACAATAAAATAATTTCAATTAAAGCCAATCCCGGCATTTTAAAGTAGAAAAACAGAAAACTCCATGCGAAATTAAGCAACAGCTGAATAAAGAAGACGATAATTGCCAAATTTCGCTCTCTGGAGGCATCCTGCTTCCAAACGATGAAAAAGCTAATCCCCATCAAAAGATAGAGAGTGGTCCATACCGGGCCAAATATCCAGTTGGGAGGACTAAAGGATGGCCGGTTTAGCGACGCATACCATTCGGGTACGGCCTGCGCCGTAAACATGCCTGCTATGGCACCCACACTTAATGGCAATGCTAAGGATACCAGCAGTTTTAAAAGGAGGAGTTTTTTCATAATGGAGAGGTGTTTATTTTGACTTGGGTTTTATTCTGATTTCTGAACCATCAAGGGTTTTCTTATCATGCAATACTGTTGAATGGGGGTTTTGGGTGATGATATGGTTTTAACCAGCTTAAAACCAAAATGCTCATACAGCCCAACATTTGAAGGATTGTGGGTTTCCAGCACCATGGGGATTTGCTCACGGTCGGCATATTCAATGGCTGGGGTTATGAGCTTACGGAAAGCACCGGTTCCTCTAAGACTTTTATCGATACTGATGATCTTTATTCTGTAATGGCGTCCTTTAAAAAATTCCTGTGGCCATTTAAAATCCAGAACCTTTACCAATACCTTCATATTTCTGAGAAGTTTAAAAAGCTCTTTCAAGTTTACAGAGATAAAAGTAACTGCAATGGTTTTGATATTTGTCCATGTTTCCCGGATCTTGCTGTTGTTAATGGTGTCATAAGCCACCATTATGGCACGTGGGTCATTGTCGAGCAGATACAATGCATCGATTTTTGATGCATGTTTAATGGCAATCCTGGCATTAGCCCGCATTAGTTTTTCTTTTTTTGATATTCCTTCCATTTGAGCCTTGTTCATAGGATCTTCCAGGAAGCTGCCTGCTAAATACCCGGCAATGGCATCTAATGTTTCCGGTACAATTAATGACTTCATTCAACTGGTATTAAAATTTCATAAAAGAGATTCTAAAACATGTTGTTTTAAAAGGTTGCTGAATGCTTTTTTCAGAATGTATCTCATATTTGGTTAAAGGCATATTTTCCGGTTTAATTATTTGAAATTAATGGAAATTCCCCTAAGAATTCCAGATATTCACCATGCAATTGAAGCTTTTTTCTTCTAACTAACTCTTGAAAATCATCGGCATCAACATCCCTTTGCCTATTTGTTTTATAATCAAAGGTCGATTTCAGTGAGTCACCTTTGTGAAATTCTCTGACAGCAACGGTCAATTCATCCTGTTTTGTAATGACCCTGTAATGGGTATAATTTTCTTTGGTTGAAAGGGCATCATTACCCGTTAAATAAATGGTGTCCAGAATCTGTGAATGAATTGAGCCGGTAATGATCAAACCCATAATTATTGGAATAATTTGTTTCATGATACTTCAGGTTAGGAGTTCAATTTTTTATAGCTTTAGAAGTCAATATTAATTGTATCTGGGTAATACCATATCTGGAGTACTCATGTATTCAAATGGGTTATTGTCACTCCATCCAATATAATGTAATGTTGTATTGCCATCCTTGTTAACATAAAATCGAAACTCCCAAATTAACAGGCTTCCTTCATGATATGAAAGGTAGGTATGTCTAAAATACCTGTCGCTACCCATTAAAAATGCTTCTTCTATTAAGTCGTATCCGAAAAGGTCACCAAAAACACCCATTGGAGGCTTTAAACTTAAAATTTCCAGCTTTGATAGATAGTCATTACGAGAGGATATTCTTCTTGATTCATCCCAATTAAAACCAATATTGTCAACGATGAAATTTGCAATTTCCTGATGGTTTTTATTAGCAAGGTTATCGAATATTTTTTTTGCTAATTCTTTTGCCGCAGCCAGATGCTCTTTTTTCGGTGTCTTGTTCAGGTTTAAATTCTGTCCGTAAAGAGTACTCACCGGAATAATCATTGCTAAGATGAGAAAAATGTAGATTGTCTTTTTCATTTGAGTAGGTTTAAAATGTAAGTTATTTAACGTACCTGTTTATGACCAGTGGCTTTTTTGCGGGCTGCGTCCTTGTCCGCCGTTACAAAAATTGAGGCGGGGCAGAATGGTTCAAAACACCACGAAAACCGCCTTTTGCTATATTGCATGTTAGGCAACGTTTATTCTTTTTCTTCTATTTTGATATTAGATATTTTCATTCCATCTTCTAAATCTGGCACTAATTCGTAAAATATATTTATACATTCCTCTCCATTATTTGAAAAAAATGGTAAAACTACAGTAATATTATCCATCAGAAACCAAGGAATCTTTTTCTCAGATTCACAAGTACCAGCAAAAGCAGCATAATTAGTGTAATTAATTACCGATAGGTTTTTAGATTTAAACAATATTCTTGGAATAATAAAAATAGGTTTTTTTGGGGGATTATTTAGCTCCCATGAAGTACCAGATTTCAGATTAATATATATTTTCCAAATAGATGCTGAATCAGCACATTCTTTTAAATCAGTTAGATATTTTGCATCTTTACGGATATGAGGTATAAGGATATCATTTACACTATTATTTATCAAATTTCGATGATAAAGTGTTGGGGGTATTCTAATGGTAGTTTTATCAGACCTTTTAATCATATTACTCTGACAATAAGTTGATTGAAAAGCAAGAGTTAAAACTGCTGTAAAAAAAATCGATTTAAACAGTAATTTTACCCTACCGTAAATAATCTTAAAAGTAATATTGATAAGTAGTTGCATCCTGTAAAATTCTGAATAACGGTAAATATTTTATTTCATAAAAACCACTAATTCAACGCGATATAATTCTGACGTTAGCTTAAGTAGTCAATGTCTTTAGTATAGGGGGAATTGTAACTAACGTTAAATTGCTTTTTTACAATCCCTAAATAATCAACTCGTTAACCAAATAATTTAATCATGATTTTTCGGTGAGATGTGGGGAATGTTGCCTAATTAGTTTATATACACATTACCGTTATATCTCAATTATTCATATTTATCCACAGCGAATAAATATATACAAAACCTTCAAAACCAGAAAGTCTTTTTGACCAACAGGTTTTTTTATTCAACAAATAAGGATCGAATGATGGTCCTTTTTCGAAATTCATTAGAATTGCAGCTTAAGAAACTCTTCTTTACTGTGCTTACTGGCTTTAAAAAGCTGCACATTGGCATTTATCGAGTTACGATGGATACTAAGCATACTACCAATCTTGCGATTGCTTAATCCATCTAAATGTAGTGTTAGAATCTGTTTTAAATCCATAAGATCGAGTGTATTGGCCATAACGCTTTTTTTATTTGCGATATAGCAGTTTTATCTTGATCTCTTAAACTGGCACAAGTCGAACCGAAAACCTTTGACCTAAATGCCAAAAATAGTGGCACATTTTAAACCGAAATCACTGGCACATTGAAACCGAAATCGGTGGCACATTTTGAACCGTTATAGCCACACGCTATTAGGCCTTTGATAGATGAGTTTTTACATATTTAGAGTGTGCTCTATTTTAATGATTACTAAGATAGCAAAATTTAGTATCCTTAGGTTTTGAGGTGTGATGGTTAGGTTACCAAAACAACAGCATTAGTATTTTTTAATTCATTTTAAGGCTGAAAACATTTTGGTATTCAGGCTGATCAAGTTCAAGTGTGGAATGAAGATTCCCTTTTGTGAAAAAAGTCCTGTGTGAAAGTTTTATTTCGTGCTGTGAAAAGAATCACTGCTATGTCTGACCCCGGTTCTATCCGGACTCCAATACACAGGCAACTAAACATCTATCCTTATAACCACATTCCCTTTTTTACGACCTGAATCTACATATCGATGTGCTTCTACCATTTCGTCGAGGGAATAGACCCTGTCGATGACGGGTTTGATTGCCCCTGATTCCATCAATTGTCGGAGAGTATCCATATCAGCGAAGGTGGGTTTATTGGTACCCATTATTATTCTGAACTTTTTGGTCATGGACATCCAAAGACCTTGCATCATTTCCTTGATTAGTGCCGATCCCAGAATGAGGACTCCACCCTTTTTAACCAAACGGGCAATTGTTCCAATCGATATCTTGTTTACAGTTTCAAAAACCACATCCCATTTTTTATCGATTTTTGAAAGATCCTCGCAGGTGTAATCCAATACCTGATCCGCGCCCATAGATTTCAACATTTCGAGGTTGGATGTACTACATACAGCTGTCACTTCTGCCCCAAAATATTTAGCCAGTTGAACAGCTGCTGTACCAACTGCACCGGATGCACCATAGATCAACACTTTCTGGCCGGGTTTTATATCGGCCATTTTCAGAAAACAGAGCGCTGTATGAGTGCCAAAGGGTACGGCTACAGCTTCTTCAAATGACCAACCTTGAGGAATTTTTGACAGTGGTGTATTTTCAGGTACGCTGATATATTCAGCATAAGTACCCATCAGTAACTCTGTAGAGCCAAATATCTGATCCCCCTTTTGGAAAAGTGTCACATTCCTGCCTGTCTCCTCAACCACTCCGGAAAGACCCATCCCAAGAACTTGTTTACGGGGTTTGAACAAACCAAAAATCAGCCTGATCAAAAATGGATCTGCCTTGCGCAAGCGACAATCGGCCGAATTTACGGTTGTGGCATTAATTTTTACCAGTACCTCATTTTCCCCGGGAATTGGCTTATCAATCTCGGTCAATTGGAGGACCTCTGGTGATCCGTAGCTTTTGTAAGTAATTGCTTTCATAATTTGTATTTGTATGAACACGATCGACTTTGAACATAAAAGATGAACTATTTCGAGGCTTTAGGTATGTAAGAAAAAACATGGTCAATAGGAACCGCAAATACTCTGGAAATGCGAAACGCCAGTTCCAAAGTAGGGGAATACTTCCCGTTTTCGATGGCAACAATGGTTTGACGAGTAACCCCGGTATGATCGGCCAGTTCCTGCTGAGTCATTTCATTGTTGTGAAAGCGGAGTTTACGAATGTTATTTTGGATGTTACATTTTGCCATTATCAAACTCCTTTTCGGTAATACCATATTTTTGAAACATCGGAAACCATCCCCGCCAGAAACCCAGAAACAACAAACGTGAGAAACATGATATAGGGAGCCATGCCAAATGCCTGCGATGCCATGGCTGTAAAGAAGCCTACGATAAATACCCAGTGAGATACCCGGATGGATTTTAGTTCGATGAGTTTATCCATCTCATCTATTTTTTTAGGTATACCTTCCTTATTGAAGATCACAAACAAAATGTGCATCACAATCTGTACCACGATGGTGAAAGGGATCAGAATCATAAAGGCTTTTCCCAGAAACTTCATATCGTATATGATTTCGAGATTCCCGGCTATGTAGTTGTTATAAACATATAACGAGTAAAAGCTAAGAATCAGAAAGGTATTCACCAATGATAGAATACTTTGTTTTTCCTGATAAGACATTGGATCTTTCATCTTAATATTTTTTTATGATGAGTTAAAGATTGTTGACACAAAGTTAAGAAATACATACATAATGTCAAGTATATTATACATGTTTGTGAAAAAATATATTTCATTATTCGGTTTTTTTCAGATTGTGAGCCAAGTATAAAGTGTTTGAACCTGTGAACTTAATTGATATTTCGTATATAAGCTTCAAAGAATTCATGGCTGCTTATGGATGCCTGCAATTGGAACAATTGCTGATGCAATACTCGACCGACTGGTAAACCCTTCCCATCGAATCGACTTAAATGGACCGTCATTAAGAAACGATATTTTGAAAGCAGAATAACATTTTTTTATAATATTGCATGATCTCTCAGACTGCCAAATTTTGACCGAAATGCCTGGCACAGTCAGACCGAAATAGCCATCCTCTCGAAAGTGAACTTCTATTTTAACGTTCCCGTCATCATCTTGATTGAATATTATTTCTGATTCTTTAGTCATAGAGCTCTGGCTTATACATACAATATATTCAGGCGTCTGTCGTGCTATCATTTGGATGGTCGATACCTGCTTGATAACAATTTGGCCGAGAATGCTATCAGGCTTCTGGCGGTAGGAAGAAAAGGATATTTGTTTTGCGGCAATCATGAGTCGGCAGAAAATGCGGCAGTCATGTATTCCCTGCTGGGATATTGTAAGGCAAGTGATGTAAATCCCAGAGAATGGTTGACCGATGTGTTTAGCAAGATTGCCTTGTACAATAGTAACTATGATTTAGATTTAGCTGACCTTTTGCCACATAATTGGAAAAAATCCAACAATTGCCAGAGTTTTTCAGAAAACTCCAACTAATTCCAAAAGATTCCAGTAGAACTTAGAAAATTCCAACTCTCAGGTCGGCATCCCCGGCCTGAGAAAATTTCCTTACTTTTACAATACGGGGTAGGCCGAAGGCTTACGTTGTATGCGCTGGGAAAAGTTTGAGCAGCTCTGAGTTCTCCAGATCAAGAAGCTCCTCTTTACTGTGCTTACTGGTATTGAAAAGATGCACATAAGCATTTATCGTGTTACGATGGATACTAAGCATACTACCAATCTTGCGATTGCTTAATCCATCTAAATGTAGTGCTAGATCTGTTTTAAATCCATAAGATCAAGTGTATTGGCCATAACGCTTTTTTTATTTGCGATATAGCAGTTTTATCTTGATCTCTCAAACTGGCACAAGTCGAACCGAAATAGTTGGCACAAGTCGAACCGAAAACCTTTGACCTAAATGCCAAACATAGTGGCACATTTTAAACCGAAATCACTGGCACAATGAAACCGAAATCGGTGGCACATTTTGAACCGTTATAGCCAAGTGGTCTTTCCAACTTGTCTTGCACCAACAAGAACGATAGCTTTTCCAGTATTAATTTTGCTTCTGATAGTTGATTCTAAATGTCTTTTTAGCATTTTTTTATTTTAAATATACAACATTTAGGGAATACAATGACCTAAAACAATAACATTTAGTCATTACAATATCTTGATATCGGTGTTTTTTCTTGTGTACAACATTACACATATGGCATGAGGTGGAATGCGGGCTGCGTCACTGTCCACCGTTAGGTGGCATGATGAGGGGCAGTGTGCTGCAAGAAAACCGCGAACCCGCCTTTTGCTATATTGCGTGTTGCCACATTTTTTTTTAATTCTTTATCGCTCTTGTTGCAAAGTACGAGGGAAAATATTTATCAATCTCTTTTTCACCATTCCAGTCATCTTCGTAAAAATCAGTCATTAAAAATCCTGCACTTAGTTGTCCCCCAATTTGGTCAGTCATACTGTGTCCAAATTCTATGGTTTCTTGATTTTTAATTAATTCATCAAGTTTTTCTTTCGGTAATGAATTGAGGTCAGAATATGGTTGAGTATAAACCAATTTAAAAGGTTGATTGTCTTGGTCAAGTTGAAAAATTATTGGATTTATCAACCCTGTCATTAATATCCCATTTGATTTTAAGACACGAAAACACTCTTGCCAAATTGGCTTAATGTTATCAACAAATACAACAGAGCAAGGGTTAAAAATCAAATCAATATCCGCCGGAATGGCAGTCTCAAATTTGGCTTTTAGAAACTGGTGATAAGGGGGTTAAGTATGCTCCGGAATATCCAGGCAGTATGTTCCAAAATGGAACTAACTAAACTGTCTACTTATTCTCCGCTGTCAAAAATATTCTTTAAGTGTTTGGTGATAGCAGGTCTTTGAACAGCAAATAATTCCCTTATTTTCTTTTAGGTCATCCAGAATGTTTCCTCTCGAAAGAGAACTTGTATTTTAACGTTCCAGTCATCATCTTGATAGAATATTATTTCTGATTCTTTAGCCATGTCGTTTTTCTCAAAAATAATCATTTCTTATTCGTTTGAGAAAGTCTTTTTTGTCTTCGTGCATGAATGCCAACGTTCCTGGTATAGTTACAGTAGCGGATTGCGGGCTTCGTCAGTGTCCACCGCTACAAAAGCCCACGCGTAGCAGCGAACGCCAAACTACCACCAAGCCCCGCTATTGTTGGCTATACCATGTTACCGCCTGGTTTTTTCATTCATTCGTCCAGTATCTGTTTGTTAAATAATTAGTTATGCTTTTCGTGTCTTCTAATTCATTTATCGGTTCAAGGAATTTCTGCGGACTTATCACTATGTATTTATCTGGGTTCTTTAATTGCAATTTCCATGATTCTTCAAGTGTTTTTCCTTCAAGATTTGACGATGTTATCCGCTCTCTTAATTCCTTGTTATCTTCTGGTATCACGTGTATATGAAGCCAATCTGTCGCTCCATATTCTTTGTTTTGAGTCATTGTCCAACCCAAAAGAGTTTGTCTCATGAGTTGATAATAGGGTTCGTAAAATAAATCTTCAAGATTTTTGGTAATTATCGGGCAATTATCTTTTTCAAGAAGTTCTTTGTAAACATCAAGCCTATTTGTTCCTGATTTTGAATTCAAAATGGAGTTCGGAGTATATGATTCAGTGTATTTCCACTCAATTAAAATTAAAACCTTTTCATCGTTCTCTTTTTGGGCAATCATGAAACTATCTATTGATGTTGAATTCGCTCCACGTTGAACTGATTTTTCTTTTCCTAAGGGATGGACCCCTGTTTTCTCGAATTCTATATATCCCGAGTCAATAAAAGATGTGTCAACAAATTCACTATTAATGTTTTGCAAAATTTTGTCAATACAATCTTTCCGCTGTCTAAACGGATATAAATGATTCACACACGCAACTTGTGATGAAAGCAAGTGTCCAGTTGGTTCTCCATTCCCTGACCACCAAGAGATTCCATTTTTTTCAAAATAGTCCTTAACATCAAATCGGATTCCTTCCCATAAATTCAGAAGAGGCTCTGATAAGACAAATTCTCTTTCCTTACCGAAAAATATCCCATTTCCGGGGTCTCTGAAAATCTGGTCTCTAATTCTAATTGCCTTTTGTCTTTCTATTTCAATATATTTCATAGTACGCTGTTTTTCGTAAACTTGGCGGCATCTAGTATACACATTACCGTTATATCTCAATTATTCATATTTATCCACAGCGAATAAATATATACAAAACCTTCAAAACCAGAATGTCTTTTTGACCAACAAGTTTTTTTATTCAATAAATAAGGATCGAATGATGGTCCTTTTTCGAAATTCATTAGAATTGTAGCTTAAGAAACTCTTCTTTACTGTGCTTACTGGCTTTAAAAAGCTGCACATTGGCATTTATCGAGTCTAAGCATACTCCCAATCTTGCGATTGCTTAATCCATCCAAATGTAGTGTAAGAATATATTTTAAATCCATAAGATCAAGTGTATTGGCCATAACGCTTTTTTATTTGCGATATAGCAGTTTTATCTTGATCTCTCAAACTGGCACAAGTCGAACCGAAAACCTTTGACCAAAATGCCAAACATAGTGGCACATTTTAAACCGAAATCACTGGCACATTTTGAACCGTTATAGCCACCGTTTTTGTATTTCCGAAAACATCCTTCATATTCAATACTTCTGTTTATTTGGAATTACACCTCTTACACCTCCACTTGGATCTTCAACATCACCCTTGTATCTTGGTATCAAATGGATGTGAACGTGATGAACTGTTTGACCTGCCTTTTCCCCAACATTAATTCCAATATTGAACCCACCTGGATTATACTTTGCTGAAACAATATCTTTTACCTTGTTCAACATAAATATACAAGCAGCTTGCTCTTTAAATATTAATTCAAAATAGTCTGTACAATGCCTTTTGGGTATGATTAGAGCGTGCCCATCATTGACTGGATATTTATCATAAATTGCATAAGCAGTTGCGGACTCAACTATTAGTTCTCTTTCGGCATCAGGATTGCAAAAAGGACAATCTGGGTTTTGATTTCTTTTCAGTTGGTTGTAATGCTGATATTCATAAATCTCACAATTTTCATTTCTAAAGAATGATTTTGAGTTTAGAATCACATTACATTGATAGGTTTTCCTTTGGTGAATTTTATGTGTCCTAAAGCCTTCAAACTGCAAATCTCTCCTTACAGCAATATAAACTTTGCCACTTGGTTTAATGAGTTTCGACAATTCCATTAAAACTGTTGCTTGTTCCTCAGGCAAAAGAACATTCAATACATAAAAGCAGATTATAGTGTCAAATTTTTTGGTTGGATAATTAGGAAAGTAATGTTTGTCATAACCTTCAATTTTAATCCCTTTGGATTTAAGTAATTTAACATCATTCCCAAATCCACAACCAAAATCTAAGATATCACCAACTAATAAATTCTGATTGAAAAGAATTTTAGCTGGAAAAGACAGGTGTTCTCTTTCTTTAGCTGTTAAATGACTGTTTGGATTTGATTTTAAATTTTCCATTCCTCAAAACCTCTATTTTCAATTAAATAACTACACCTATTTTGCAGTTGCGAAATGCCAACATTCTTCCAATTATCAAATGAATGGTTTCCTAAAAGGGCTACTTGTATTTCTTTTGAGAATCTCTTTGATTGATTTTTAAAAATGATTTCCCAATAGTTCAGAATAAGATTTTTTTGTCTTTCAATAATTTCTGGCGTTGGAATTTTATCACGCTTTTGATTATTAATTCTTGAATCTGAAGGAAGTAAGTTCCAAAGGTCGTTATTTTTCCATGCTGAAAATGGTATCATATGGTCAATATCATAGTTTGAAATGTTTCTACCAGTCCAAACGCAATAAACTTTTCCTTCCTTTTTAAGAATGTCTTTGTATAATTTTTTCGATTCTTTAATTTCTCTTAAAGTAATAGGACTTTTTAAAACTTCGTTAAGGACTCTGTGGACGGACAAATTGTTTCCTGATGCATTCACAGAAAATTTAGCCCATTTGAAAAGTATAGAGTCTTGTCCGTTTATGAAACTGCCTAAAATTTTAAATGCTTCGTAATACTCAAAAGGAATAGAAAATGTTCCAAAGGCAACAATTAATGTTTCAAGATCAATTTTTGAACAACTTCTGAGTGTTTGATTCTCATATTTGAAAATAGAATAGAAGTCATTGCTAATAGAACGACCAATATACTTCATTGGCATTCTGGTAATAGTGTCTCTGATCTTCTTGGTTAGTTCAACTAGGTCTCCCTGCAAATCTTCCGGAATTCCTTTATTCTTTAAATCATTGTAAAAAGCAGAAAAACCTCCACGAGGTTCATAATCAGATATCAATTTATTTAAGTGACTGCTGAATGCAAGATTAGTTTTACCATTGATTTGTGGGATTAAAGTTTGGGATTGGATAATTGGATAATAGTATAATAACCATTTTTCAATAAGCAGTCCTGTCGGTATTTGTACACGATTTTCAACAAATGAAATGTATGGTGAATTATCTTGAATAATATCTATAACGCCGCGCAAAAGGGCATACTTGTAAGTGGTTGACTTACTATCCCTCTCAATTATTTTGCTGATATTATTAAACACTTCGTTATTCATTGTCTATGCATAGTTGATCGTACTTTTGATTTGTATGGCCACTAATAATCTAAGAATATTTTTTTCAAATTCATAAACTGAGACTTAATGGAGGATGTGTAGCGATTCATTTAAACAAACACATTTTTACCAACACCCAGTTTTACAACCGCATCGTCGTCAGTAAACATTCTATTTCCAAGTACATAGTCGAAACCTTTCTTTAGCCAAAGTTGACGACACTGAAAGGAATCATGCCCTGAGAATGTATATTTTGCTATACTTGAATTTTCTACTATCATTATCTCGTTTGAAAACCTATTATAATTGTTTACAAAGTAACCAAATTCTTGAATTTTTTTTTTGTGAAAAACGACTTTAATTATTAACTGGGTTTAAACATTTGAGTGAAAACATGACTTTTTGACAGCTTTTACTTCCCGTTAATTTAGTATATGTGATTGAGGACAAATAATATTTCTCAAAAGAGGGTCAGAAATACAACATTGCGAAATTGAGAAAAATATGATTTTAATTGAATCTTTTAATCATCCAATCCCTTTTGAAATCCCTCGCAGGAATACGGTTGCTTATTTCATTCGAAAGATATCGTATAACTTCATAGTCATTAAAGTATTTAAAGCAGGCAATCTTGTCTGCCTCAGTAACACTTTTGAGAATAAACCTTTTTGTTTTAAATCTGGGTGTTGATATTATCATTAAAAATTTAATTATTGAAATATTGTGGTTCTTGCATGCAGATGTCACAATATTTTTGGGCATCAGGAATACATACACCTTACCGTTATATCTCATTTATTCATATTTATCCACAGCGAATAAATATATACAAAACCAATAGCGTCCTAAACGATTAAAAAAGTGAGAAGGAATTTAAGTATCTCAAATTATCTTTGAGGTGCACAACAAAAAAACCTTCTCACATGTCAAAGATAAATTTATTTGCTCAAATAATTTCAAAGTTAGACCGTAGTTCCTTTAAGTCTCTTGTTAAAGAAAAGGAAACAGACAAGCATCAAAAAGGCTATAATAGTTGGACGCATTTGATTTCTATGTTATTTTGCCAGTTTGCAAAAAGTCAATCAGTCCGAGATATTAGCAATGGGTTAAAATCTGCCACTGGAAACCTGAATCATCTAGGGATTCAAAAGGCACCATCAAAGTCAACAATAA
>NZ_FUYV01000010.1 GCF_900168165.1 Alkalitalea saponilacus | reverse complement strand
TAATCCTGCTGGATCATAAGTAAACATCAAGGCCTTACCCCCACTCGATGCATGCTCTCTGTATAATACGGTCTTATGGGTACTATTGATACTATTACGTCCGATTGAATTCCATCCGATAGGATAATCTGCACTCATGGAATATCCGCTTCTGGTTGATTGAACCAAGGAGCTTAAATTTGATGCAAACCCATTGAAAAAAACAGAGTTCTGTTCGATGATTAAGTGCCGGTAAGCTGTATGTGTTGCTCCATAATTCCATGAAGTACTAAAAGGACCTCCCGAGGAGTACATCAATAAAACCTTGTGACCTTCAGATAACATCCCATTGAGCAACTGACTATTCATACTGGGATATTCTACGGCTGTGATAAGAGCGGCGGAGCTCAAATCGGAATGAGACAAACGGCTAAAGCGAATAAAACTAACCTCATAACCCTGATCTAAAAGCCTGATGTAATGAGCACGTTCAGAATCTGTTAAATCAGGATTGTCGCCATCATCATAATTGGTTATTACAAAAGCCACATTCCCGTCTGGAACCGTTTTTCCGGGAAAAGCAGGCGCACCTTCAAACCATTGGTAAATCAAATCGGCAACATTTTTTCCTACTGGAGAAAATGCAGAAGGGTTATAGGTGAAAATTAATCCTTTTCCTCCAGAAGTATGCTCCCGATATAAAACAGTTTTATTTGATGATCCCACATTATTTCTTGCAACGGCTGTCCAACCAATAGGATACTCGGAACCTATTGCATAAGCAGTGGCTCCTGATTGAATATTAAAGTTGAGATTTGATGCATATCCATCAAAAAAAATCTCATTACGTTCAATATTAATAGTCCTATATCCTGTAATTGAACCATGAGAAACCCAATTTCCACCTAATGGTATTCCAGCGTTAAACAGTAAATAAACATGATTACCATTTTCAATTAACTGATCTACTGTCTCCTTTGTGATGGCTCCATCTTCTGTTGCAACTATCACGTTGAAATTTTTCAGTTCATCAAATGAGGCTTCTTTTCCTTTGATGTTAGCTATAATTCCATAGCCATTAAACATTTCAATTACTGCTGTTTCTCTGTTCGTTAAACTACTCTCATTTAAAGTGACCAAAACAACAGCCTGTAAGTTGTATACGAACAACAACATTAAACTTAGGGTAAAAATCTTTTTCATTCTCAGGGTTTTAGATAAAATATTAACTGTATGGCTACAAAAACTAGTAGCATATATTCTTCGTATAATTAATCCCAGAACATTGCCAAACATAATTTAAGCACAAAAATTACTTGAATTAAACCAAAATTGGTAAACAGCATAAATTTATACGTTAACAACTAAGAATATTATAATTATGTTATGATAATATATTAAAACAACCTATCCTTCAAAAACTCAAAACTAAAATATCTGTAAAGTCATATCTCAATACAAGATTTATAAATAGGTATCTAATAAATTGCTTATACTTCCGATGGTAAAACAATTCAATTTAAGTCATATTTAAACTCTGGTGTAAGAAATCGAGCAACACGATCATCATCATGTTATTATCGAAGGACATTTTAGGTGAAAGCTTCTGATTGTTGCTTTAAGTATTTAAGTTTAATTGCTATATTTGCTATCTACCGTGACGTTTCATATCTCAATAAAATGAGTTAGATTTTATACTAGGATAATGAGTAAAACATGATTTGGTCTGGTGGTCAATCTTCTTTACTTTGATTTAATTCCTTTTAGCCTTTTCGCCCATTACTAAACTACTGATGTTTAACACATTCATTAAATAATACAACATGACCAATTACAGATTGCTTTTAAAAAAACTCCCAAAACTCAAGGTTAAAACACTCTTGATGATAGCTATCATGCTATCTTTAGCCGTTGTAACAGGTTGTACAGAGCAACAGGATAATAAGAAATGGGTTGGCACATGGGTAACTGCTCCTCAACTTGTTGAGCCACATAATATGCCCCCCGAACCGGGACTCACCAATAACACCCTCAGACAAATAGCAAGAGTTTCAATTGGAGGAGACAGTCTGAGAATCAGATTCTCAAATGAGTTCAGCACCAGTCCGGTTACCATGAAGAATGTGCAGGTTGCGGTCTCGAAAGGCGGACATGAAATTGACGCAGAAACCATTAAAAAACTGACTTTTAACAACAACGAAAATATTACCATGCAGCCCGGAACGGCTATTACTTCCGATCCTGTAGCTTTTAGTCTCTCACCTCGAATGGATTTAGCCATTACCATCGCTTTTGGTGAAACGTCCCCTGATGTTACCGGTCATCCCGGGTCACGAACCACTTCCTATCTGGCTATTGGAAATCAAGTTTCAGCAACAATATTTGATGAACCCGCTAAAGCCGACCGCTGGTATGTTATCAACAACATTGAAGTAAAAGCTCCAAAAAGCGCAGGCGCAATTGTTACCTTGGGAAATTCAATCACCGATGGTCGGGGATCCGGAACAAACAAACAAAACAGATGGCCGGATATATTATCGGAAAGACTAATAAACAATGATGACACAAAGAACATTGGAGTTTTAAACCAGGGAATTGGTGGTAATTGCGTCTTACGTCCTTGCCTGGGGCCATCCATGCTTGACCGTTTTGAAAGAGACGTACTTCAACAGAATGGAGTTCGCTGGTTGATTATTCTGGCCGGGGTGAATGATTTGGGACAAACACCCGACAGTACAATTGCCTCAAAAGTTGCAGATGACCTTATAAAGGCCTACGACCAAATGATAATCAAAGCACATGAAAAAAACATAAAAGTTTACGGAGCCACCATTCTACCTTTTGGAGAGTCTTTCTATTATGAAGATTACAGAGAGACAGCAAGAAACAAAGTCAACGACTGGATAAGAAACAGCAGTAGATTTGATGCAGTGATTGACTTTGATAAGGAAATGAGAGAATCCGATAATCCTATGATGATATTATCTGACATGCACGATGGTGATTTTCTGCATCCTAATGAAGCAGGTTATCGAAGAATGGGTGAAAGTATCGACCTTCAGCTATTTAAGTAAACCGCATTATCACATTTGCATTTAAACAGAAAACGAATCTTGCATAAACCAATGTTTAAATAAGAAAGCCACAAAGTTCCTCAGGAAAGGTATATTTGTCATGATTTCCAAAAAGACATCCGTTATAAATCATGCCGCCTGAGGATATTTGTGGTTATTCGCTACAAGACATTATCAGATAATCTTTATTATCTGATATCACTCCACGAAAATTCCCCTGAATTAATCAAAATCTCTTCGATGTTACCCCTTGTGATTTTTACTGAAGAGAAATTAACTGCGGGGATATATGCCTCTCCGTTAAACACATTTGATGTAGCTATATTGGCAGGGTCCTCACCATTTAAAATACGTATGACCATTTCTGCCGTTTGCTGACCTATCTCCTGAAGAGGATGGTAGATTGTCATGTTTATTTCATTCCGATAAATACTTTGAACAACATCAAGATAACCACCCTGTCCGGTTATAACAACACCATGATGAGCATCATTCTCCCTTAAAACTTCAAAAGCTCCCATTGCCATTGGGTCATTGCAAGCGATAACGACATCAATTTCACGCCCAAAAACATCAACAACCTGCTGCATTTCATATTTTGCCCTGGCTTTATTCCACCCTTCTATATATGTACTATAAAGCAAATTTACATCGCCGGATTGAACATGTGGTTGGAGTAATGATTGAATGTGGTGCATCATCTCAAATCCGTTTCGATCAAAGCGATCACCTCCAAGAATTACGTAATTACCTCTCGGTTTTGCCGAAAGGGCTGCCTCAGAGAAGAATTCAGCAAATTGTTCATTGTTTCCCGTAATAAAAAAATCAAAACTAACGTTATTGATCATCCTGTTAAAGGCAAAAACTTTAACCCCCCGGCTTCGCGCATCTCTCACCAAAGGAGCAATGGTATTTCCATTTACGGCTACAATCACCAATGCATCCACTCCTTGTTCCAACAATTCATATCCCTGTGCAAGTTGAAGTGCATCATTGTCCTCTGCGGCTGTAATAACAACATCATGTCCCATCTCTTTGAGCCTTTCGGCCATATAATTCCCCTCTCGAACAAAACGTGTCCGATCCGCTGAAGCATTCATAAATCCAATGGTGTATGAAGAATCATCTCTTGAACATGAGTTCCCAAACATTAGGAATCCGGATAGAAACAATAAAATAATACCTCTCATTATAAGTCAGAGTTAGTTCATAATGAATAATTCGAATACACAATTAACGGATTATTTGTAAAAAAAGAAAAGAAAACAATGGGATTTATAGCATATTTTTTCTGTTAAATAATCATTTAAGCAAAAAAAACAAATAAACCGAATTGATCGCTATATCATTTGAGAGATGAGAGATGAAAAATCTATCCATTTTCATATTAAATGAAATGTTTGAAACAAATTAGCGCAAATTATATTTCCTTTTTCTAATAAAATTCTAATAATTCTCTAAATACTCTCTAACTGCATATATTCTTTCAGTACCGTAATTTTGTATCCGAAATATTTTAAAAACACATCAATGCAGGAAATTAAAGATATCATCAAATGGCAGGATCAGCTATCGAGCAACGAGCTTGACAGGGAGTTCCTGATCCCCCTGCTGAGGAAAATGCCGGATGCTGAACTTGGTGAGATATTTCAGGGGTTAAGAAACGAAGATTTACTGGAGGTATTGAGTCGTTTTACAAACGAAAGACAGGGACTCATATTTGATGAGTTGGATATGTCGCGCAGGCTTGATTTTTTCCAGCATGTCAGCAAAAAACGTTTTGCTGTCATCTTTGAGAATATGCCCTCCGACAGTCGTGCAGACATGTTTCAGCACCTGACACAGCAGGAACAGGCAGAACTCATACCTTATCTGACAAAAAAGACACGCGAGGATGTACTAAACCTGAGCGCATACCCTCCGGAGACGGCCGGAGGTATCATGAGTACTGATTTTGCAACCATTACCGAAGAACTTACATGCGAAGAGGCCATCAATAAGGTTAGAAGTGATGCCCCATCAAAAAAAATGGTTTACCACATTTATGTGGTAAACCATGACATGAAACTTTTGGGTTTTGTCACCCTAAAGGACATCATTCTCGCAGAACCTCATCAAAAGGTATCGACCATCATACATAGGGAATTCATCTATTCACATGTAAACGAAGATAGGGAGAAAGTCGCCGTAAAAATTGAGAAATACGATCTGGTGGCCATCCCGGTGATAAATGACCAGGAGCAATTGCTTGGAATAGTGCTTCAGGAAGATGCCATCGAAATTATTCGTGCTGAGCATACCGAAGATTTAGAGAAATTCATGGGTATTGTTCCGGGAAAAGATATTTTGAATTATTCGCAAACTACCGTATGGGGTCATTTCAAAAAAAGGGTGGTATGGCTTTCTTCTCTGGCCATTATCGGGCTCATTTCCGGACTCATCATTCACCATTACGAAGAAGCCATGTCGGCATTAATTATTTTAGCTCTATATATGCCAATGGTGGCTGATACTGGAGGAAATACCGGCAGTCAGGCAGCAACTGTGGTCATCAGAGCCATGGCATTGGGGCAAATTTCATTACGAAACTGGCTGTCGGTAATTTTCAAAGAGACCCGGATTTCATTGCTACTGGCAGTAGTTTTAGGTCTGATTGCTTTTGGGAAAGTTCTTTTTCTTTCATGGGAGACCGAAGTTCCTGAAATGCACAGCTTATTCTCCTTAGCTACAGGAATATCTCTGGCTTTAAGTCTTCAGGTAATCACGGCAACCATCATTGGCGCATCACTGCCTATGATTGTGAAAAAATTTGGAGGAGACCCCGCAGTTGCAGCCAGTCCGGCCATTACAACAGTTGTGGATATAACCGGCTTGCTGATCTATTTTGGAATAGCAACATTATTCTTTTTCAATTAGAAAAACGATGAGCTATAAAGGAAACAAACTGTTGATGGTTCAGGGTTTATAGTTAATAATTGGTAACTGATAACTGATAATTTAAAAAATATGAAAACACAAAAAACCACTTCAAAGGCCGTTCGCAATCGAAACATTTTGCTGGGCGGAATCATTTTGGTTCTGGCTCTTGCCATCATTATTCCTCAGTTTCGCTCAGAACCTGAACCGGAAACTGCGGGCATGCATTATCAACGGATAAATGACAATATTTATATTCCGGAAGAGTCTCCCATTCGAGAAAGCATCCGTATTGAAGCCGTAACACTGGACACCATTCGCAGTATGGTGTCAGCACCTGCTTCGGTGGAAGCCAATCCTTCCAAACGAGCAAACATTTTTCCTCCATTTGGCGGTCGAATTGTTCAGCTTTTTGTAAATATGGGACAGAGTGTTACCACCGGCCAGGCTCTTTTTGAACTATATTCACCTGATATAGCTGAGGTGCAAACTGAATTCATCAGTGCCCGCAGTGCACTGACTCAGGCAGAACGCGATTTGCGACGTAAAGAAGATCTTCATGAGCGAGGTATTACACCTTTAAGAGAGCTTGAAGAGGCGCGAACAGAGTATGAAATTGCCCAAAGTGAAATGAACGGAGCAACAATGAAAATGCAGATATTGGGAATATCTGAAGATGAAATGGGCAAACCTCTCATTGTAAGGTCACCAATAAACGGACGGGTTGTTGATTTAGCAGTAGCTCCCGGTGAGTTTATCGTTGAACCGGAAGAACCACTGATGATTATTGCTGATTTAAGTAACGTCTGGGTTTCAGCCAGCATTCAGGAAAAAGATATTCGATATGTGAAGCCCGGAACTTTAGCAGAGGCTCGATTCCCTGCATGGCCCGGAGATGTTTATGAAGGCACTGTCCTTTTTGTAAGCGATATACTAGATGCGGAAACCCGTACTACACGAGTACGGATTGAGTTCGAAAACGAAGATCGTAAACTCAAACCAGGCATGTTTGCAACTGTAAGGTTGTTATCTGATCCAACCCCAAATTTAGTCATCGACCCCAGAGCCATCTTACAGCGAAGGGACTACAGCTACGTATATGTGGAGCAAGCTCCCTATACTTTTGAAAAACGCAGAGTGGTTACAGGTCAAATGGTCGATGAAAAAATCGTCATCCTCAGCGGGCTTAGTGAGGGCGAAATGGTAATTACACAAAACGCAGTAATGTTGCCATAAATCAAAAAACAGAGATGACTAAGAAAGAGTAGATTAGCAATACAGATAATGTCAAGATTGCAATCAAACATCGGGTAAATTTTGCGATGAACAACCACTGGGGATTCAGTTTATGAATACCCCAACAACCAGCAAGAGTCTGGAATTCTGCAAACAAACAATACCCGTGTTCAAAAAACAGAAAATTATGCTACTAGAAAAATTCATTCGATTTTGCCTGTCCCGCAAGGGAATTATGGCTGCCCTGTTCGTATTCCTCGCTATTTTCGGGTACTACTCATTTACAAGGCTGGAGATTGATGCCTATCCCGATATTGCCGATGTCACTTCAATGGTAGTAACACAATACCCTGGTCACGCGGCCGAAACCATTGAAGAGCAAGTAACCATTCCAATTGAAAGGGCTCTTAACGGAATGCCCGGACTGGTAGTTATGCGTTCAAAGAGCACATTTGGACTGTCCATGATAACTCTGGTATTTGCCGATGGAATTGATGATTACTTTGCCCGCCAGCTCATACGCGAAAGGCTTATCGAAGCAGAACTCCCCGATGGCGCCGAGCCTGAACTGGAGCCACTGACAAGCCCAACGGGCGAAATTTTCAGATATACCATTCACTCTGACATATACTCCCAAAGAGAATTGCGGGAGCTGCAGGATTGGGTTATTATCCCTAAGTTACGTGAGGTATTCGGTGTGGCCGAGGTGGTAACGCACGGTGGTGAAACCACCCAATTTCAGTGCGAAATAGACCCCGAGAAACTACAAAAATACGGGCTTTCTCTGGAAGATGTGATTGAAGCTGTTGAGGACAATAATTCAAATGCAGGAGGTGGCCGTGTTAATCGGGGCGATTTAGCCTACGTTATACGGGGAATAGGTCTGGTACGCTCGCTTGAAGATTTGGGCAATGTGGTGGTTACATCAATTGATGGAACTCCAATATTCCTGCGTGATTTAGGAGAACTTAAACTTGGAGCAATGGAGCGTAACGGCATGCTGGGACGCGACGATGAGGACGACCTGGTGCAAGGAATTGTTGTGCTGCTCAGACACATGGATCCATCTCCAGTTCTGGCCAATGTCAACAAGATGGTAAAGGAGCTCAACAACAAAATATTGCCCGAAGGGGTATGGATAGATCCCTACTACGACCGCACTGAACTGATACAACAAACCACCCGATCGGTTTCTTTTACCCTGTTGCAGGGAATCGGGTTGGTGGTGCTAATCCTGCTCCTGTTTATGGGTAGCATCAGATCCGCACTGATAGTGGCTTCCGTAATTCCATTTGCCATGCTCATCGCCTTCGCACTGATGTATCTCACCGATATTCCAGCAAACCTCTTATCCTTAGGGGCACTTAGCTTTGGGATTCTGGTTGATGCAGCCATTGTAATAGTAGAGGCATTGCAGGCGCGTAGAGAAAAAAATCCGGGTGAAACATTTACTGAAGAGCGTGTTGCAGAGAGCACCATCAGGGTAGGTAAACCCATATTTTTCGCGGTGCTTATCATCATAGCGGCTCATCTTCCTCTGTTTGCATTCGAAAGGATTGAAGCAAAATTCTTTATTCCCATGGCCTACACGGTTGCTTATGCTTTGGGTGGAGCGCTCCTATTCTCTCTGGCTGTGATCCCCGGTTTAATGCTATGGTCCTACAAAAAACCATCTAAAGTATTTGTAAATAAACCATTGGAATGGCTAAAAGTCAGATACAATAAGAAGATGGCTTTCCTGCTGAACTATCCGCGTTACGCCATCATACCTGCTATTATTGCCGTTCTTCTTACGGCTTTCACCTTCAACAAAATTGGTAAAGAGTTTTTACCCTATATTGACGAAGGTTCAATCTGGCTACAGGTAAAAATGCCTTCAGGCATATCCATGGAGAAAGGAGCGGAAATGGCAGCTGAACTAAGAAGAGTTGCGCGGGAATTTCCTGAAGTAAAACACATTGTCACTCAGCTGGGACGGAACGATGATGGCACCGATCCATTTACTCCATCGCATATTGAGTCAATGGTGGTACTTCATCCTTATAACACATGGAATCCAAGGCGAAGCAAACTCGAACTCATTGATGAAATGGACAAACGCTTTCAGCAAATCCCGGGTATGGTTGTGGGCTTCTCACAGCCCATGATTGATGGTGTAAACGACAAGGTGGCAGGAGCGCATAGTGAATTGGTCGTAAAAGTGTTTGGTGATGATTTTGTGGAAACCCGAAGAATAGCCGAAGATATCATGGCTGTTCTTGAAACGGTTGAGGGTGCTGTTGACCTTGCCATCGACCAGGAGCCACCTCTTCCGCAAATGCAGATAATGGTGGACAGAGATGCTGCGTCCAGATTTGGAATTAACGTTTCACAAATTTCGGAATTGATAGAAGTAGGTATTGGAGGGCAACCGGTATCGGAGATTTTCCTCGGACAGCGCCGGTATGATGTCATTCTGCGATACCCTGAACATATGCGAAATACGCCTGAGAAAATCGGAAACCTGCTACTTACCTCGCCAGATGGTGCTTCAATAGCACTTTCTCAGGTGGCAGACATTGTAATGACAACGGGTGAAAGCACAATATCAAGAGAGATGAACCGCAGACATGCAACCGTAAAACTCAATTTACGGGGACGTGATTTCTCACACTTCTTCAGGGAAGCTCAGACTGCCATTGAGGAGAGAGTAGAGTACGACAAGGATTTATACACCACCGAGTGGGGTGGCCTCTTTGAGAATAAGGAACGCGCCGAAGGCCGTGCACTCGTAATACTGGCCATGGTACTTGGAATCATATTCCTGCTCCTGTACGCTGAATTCGGAACCGTTAGACATCCATCAATCATCCTGGCCTCGTTGCCTCTGGCCATCCTCGGTGGACTGGTAGCCCTGCAAGCAAGGGGAATGACTGTAAACGTTGCAAGTACAGTGGGTTTCATCGCTCTTTCCGGTCTGGCGGTGCAGAATGGAGTCATCCTGATCTCAAACATTAACCGGATAGTTAAGAAAAAATCCAATGAACTGAAAGAATCAATCATAGAGGGTGCTACTCAACGTTTACGCCCGGTGCTTATCACTGCAACCACCACCTTATTCGGTGTGCTGCCCGCAGCCTTCGCATTCGGTGTGGGAAGTGATATTCAGCGCCCGCTCACAACAGTGGTAATGGGAGGACTACTCTCTGCAACCATCCTGACCATGATCATCCTCCCGGTAATATATTATCTGGTTGAAAAACGGTTTACAAGGTAACTAGATTATTAGATTTTAGATTTTTAGACCGTTAGACAAAATAGAAAACCAACCATTATATAAAAAATAAACAGATGAGAATAAGAACAATCATATTTATACTGATGTTTCCTTTCATTCTGGCAAATTCGCAGGGAAAAAGGGAGATGAATTTTGATGAATTCATGCAGTATGTTCTATCCAATAATCTCGAACTGATTATTGAGCAGTTTGAAGTTACAGCTGCCACGGCAGCTGTAACAGCTGCCCGGGTATTTGAGGATCCCGAACTGGAGATGATCTTTCCTATGTTCAGAAGCGATGAGTTCGATGAAATGCCTCGCTCCATTGCATTTGAAATGGAAATCCCCATTGAACTATTCGGCAAACGCCGAAACCGCATTCGATTGGCACGCATGGAACAATATGCAGCAGAAGCGGAACTGGAGGATTTTTTGCGCTACTTAAGAACCGAAGCAGCAGAAGCCTATATTGAATTACTTACAGAGCAAAAAAAAGTGCAGCGCATGGAATTAACTTTGCAACAGTTGAACCAGCTGTTAGAAGTAAATAAAGCGCTGTATGAAGCCGGTGAAATTGGCGAAGTAGACGTCATAAAGACCCGGCTGGAAGCACGAAATTTTCATGCCGAACTGTTTGATGCACGCATGGAGCTATCGGAGATACTTTCAGGCATTCATTTTCTGATGGGAGGCATCCCTGCCGATTCGTTAGTGCTGACAGGTGAGATGATCTCCAGACAAATTGCAGTAGATTTCCCATGGCTTAGAGAACAAGCTATTTCCAGACGCTCCGATGTAATAGCAGCCCAAAGAAATGTTCAGGTCTCTGAAATTGGTATGAGGCTTGCGAGATCCGAACGTTTGCCAAACATATCAATCATCGCAGGGTATCATAACGAAACCGGACGTTCACCCATGCCGGGCATGTCGGCAGCGTATGGAGGGCTCATCATCCCGCTTCAGTTCTCGGGACTAAACAGAGGTGAATTCCGAATGGCAACCGTTGCTTACGAACAGTCACAAACCATGCTTAGCTCCACCATTTTGGAAGTAGAGGCAGGCATAAAAAAAGCATGGGATAACTATCGCCTCCTTTCTCAAAAGCGATTGCTTTTTGATGAAAGCATCCTCTCAGATGCGGAGCGGGTTCGTGATGCAGTTGTGTTCAGCTACCAAAGGGGCGAAGTCAGTTTGTTAGAGGTTTTAGAGGCTCAGAGTGCTTTAAATGAGACCTACATAAACTATTACGATACGCAGGCTCAATATACGAATTCCATTATTGAACTCAGCCGGGAATCGGGTGAGTGGCTATTAGAGTTTTAAGAAAAGAGTAATTCTATAAATAGATCTAATCCCCATAATATCGGGATTAGATCTTAGATGCAGAGCATAGCAAAATCCCGCACAGCGGAATTAGATAAAATTAATCTCTTTGTTTTAAATACATTGCATACTATGGGAACACATCCACATGCATCTATAAATAAAGCAAATAAAAGCTATAGCGAACTGCTTAATTGTATGAGTATTTAAAAAACCAGCACAAGGCATTGTTATTGGATTAATTAACCTCTATCTGTTCTGCCACTAAAGTTTATCCATTTGCAAAAGGGACTGAACAACAAAATACTAAAAGGCATTAATTGTGGTAGAGACACGCATAGCTGCAAAGATAATCTGGTTGAATTACAAACCAGTCCTTCTGTGTTGTTCTAAAAAGTCAGAATAACACTCTGTATATGACTATTAAAGTGCTGGTAGAATAAAAATAAAAGAGGCCTCTTTATAAAAGGCCTCTTTTATTTTGGCTTGGTTTTACCCACTCAGTATGCTGGCAAAACAATTTTCCTGATTCGAAACAAGAGTGCTTTTCTAAAAATCAGCAAATTATTATAACATATACATTAATTGGCAAAAAACACTCTTTTATTGTGTACTTTTACTTCAACAGTAATATCAGGTGATGAAAAATCAGTCCCTGTGTATGTGGCACTGTCGGAGGAAACCACATCACCCTCAGAATCATATCTGGTTTCGGTAAATGTATGATAGATTTCTTCCACCGCTTGCATGGTTTCATTGGTATTACTGGTCTTAAACTCTAAAACATCGCCATAATATCCCGGATATTGACCTTCTTCAAAAGATGTCACATTTTTAAGTTTTAGGCGTTTGGTTTCATTTCTTATTGTGTGTGTATATGCCGGCATGTAAACATCGCTGTTGGGTTGAGGCAGAGAATATCCACCCCAACGATAGGTTGTTAGAATAGACTGTTGAATTTCCAATGTTCCCTTTACAAAATTATAAGTGATTACCTGCTCCTTGTTCCAGGTAGTAATAGAGGTTGGCGAGTTCTGGCCGTTGTCAACTACCAATCTTTCAGTAAATCCAGAATAAACCACATAGGCAGAATCATTCAGCATCCTTTTTCGTGAATTATAGTTAGTCGTTGTATGATTTCTGCCGGGGGCATTCGGTATATTAATGTTTCCATCAATAATAAAGCTACGACTACGCCCGTCACTGTATTGGTGTATCGACCTATCTGTAATGCGAGCATCGGCAATGTTATAAATATTGATTACGGGCATTGCTTCCAACTCAAAAGAGGTATTAAAATTATTGCTGATACCAATAACAGAAGGGCATCTTTGGTTAACAAACAGCAAGAAGCCCATGTTTTGATACCGTTTGGCCGAGAACTGAGAGTTGGGTTCTAATAGCATTGAGAATTTTGTTGAATCTGAGATCTCTTCAAACACCATTTTCTCACTTTCGAAATCATATTTTCCATAATACACCTTCCCATCGGGGTTAAGATCGTGTTTCCGGGTATAGTTTACCACTACAGCGCGGTCAGGTGTACTGTTGCTCATTACAATCATTTTGGAGGCCAGATAAGGCACTGCAAATGAAATATCATCTACCTGTGGATCATTTTCATCTTTATTAAAGTGATAAATCATATTTTGGGCAAAAGTTCCCATCTCCTCATCTTTGGTATTATTGATAATATGACTCAGAGGATTTCCTTTTCCCTTGTTGAGGATGGTTAGTTTTGGGTTGCTGCCTTCAAGCATATATCGCACATAGTCGTCATATTCCTGTCCCACGGTCGATCCCAGTTGAGCAACAATCTGATCATTGAGATAATTGCGCCAGATGATAGATGAGAGGCTGCCAAAAGTATGTAAATCGGTAAGCATTTTAACCGGGTTCAATTTTGTTCCTTCACGATATTGGTGCATATAGTGCAGAAATGTACTGGAAAGGTTAGCATCAGCCTGATTGGCTGTAAATTTCTCCAACACCGGCAGAAAAGTTGCTGCATCCCAAGACTGTCCCAAAAGATCGAAAATGCTTTTATCGCCTCCAACCGGTTTATAGGATTGTTGCAGATTTACTTCGGGTTCTGCGTTTTCTAAATCCGAAACACCCCACACCAAACGTCCGGCCAATGGTGCATTGGCCTCGGCCCAGAAGGTATTGGCGGTCATCACAGCCATATAAAACTGCTGCATGTAGTGCATATATTCATGGGCAATGGTTCGTTTCAAATCGTCGGTCTCAATCAGAAGTTGAGAATTAAGTGTAAAATAGCCCCGTGCATACCCTCCGGCTGAGATGTGTCCGAATGAACCGCTTCCCGTATTGGAAACATATACAATAAATCTTGATCGCCACAAGTTCAGACCTCTTACTGCAAAGCTGTCAATCACCTGGTTCAGGTATTCCGCCACATCCTGAATCATCAGGGGAGTCCCTCCAGTGTCAGGGTCGGTATTGGACTGATGCCATGGTTTTGATGGGGATTGTCGGGCAGTCATCTCATAACCCATGAAACTATTTATCTCACCTGTTCCTGTATCCCATTTATATATAACTTCAGCTCTGTTTTTTGTGAATCGGTGCGTATAGGAGCCGTGCCTCACTTCCCACCATCCGAGTTTGGTAAGATGGGGCGTGTAAAACACAACGGCATCGTCTTCCAAGCTGATTCCTCCTTCAAGATATTCAACCCATTCCTGTGCCTGATCGTCATAGTAAACGGGTCGGAAGTCGGGTAAATTCATGGCATCAACATCGGTGATGTCAATGTTTTTCAGTTTAATTTCCAATGGGATGTCGAAAACGGTTCCAAAACTCACAGTTACATCATATACCGAACTTAAACGGTGCATATCGGGAGTTGGTGGAGGGTTGTCCAGCTTGGTAATGGTAAGGCGAAAATCTTTGTCGGTTAAGCCAACCGGTAATGTAACTTCAATACTGTCCACGGATATGGTTAAGGACTCTTCAGCCACATTAACCATCTCATCGAACAACAAGTTCCCCAAGGGCTTTACTCTTACAGAATCGGTATAGATGGGATCGCACGACTCCTCAGTAATGGCACTTCGGAACCAGGCCGGAGATTGTGCTGATATGACCAGCTCCTGTTCATTAAAGTCAACAACATTGACTTTAATGTTTTCCTGTTCCATCTCTTCAGAAATGGTGTGCCATTTCTGACCATCCAGCGAGCCTTGCCAGGTTACTTCACCACGCAGTCCGGCAGGAGCTAATAGAGTAACATTATTGTCATACACCAAATGGTTATGCAATTTTTTCGATTCGGTGACATACCTGTCGGGGTAGGCTTTCTCTACCAGTTCCTGTTCCGTATAGAGAGTGATGCCGATGGTATCGGTATTAAGAAATCGTAGAGCTGGCAGAGTTGAGATGCTGCCCATGTGATCCCTGTCATATTCAGGCACATTAAAATTGAATATTTTGCAATAGTATTGTCTGGATAAAGTTTCTTCATTCACAGGGAGCACAAGAACAGGGTCAGACTCTTGATTGTCTAGTTCATTCTTGAATCTGGCAGATATTTTATCTGGATAGATCAACCAGAAATATTCATTGTCGGGATTCGAGAAGTTTCCCAAATCACGAATATCAATGTACAGGGTATCACCCATTTTAGCTTTAATTTCATTAACAGAAAGCAAAGCGCTTTTCTGATCACCAATGCCATGTCTGAGTTTTTCCGGAGCTGGCAAGTCATCAAAAGTGAGTCTGTTACGAGATAAGGTCAAGGCGAATAATGGAACATTGAGGAGCGAACGGGAAATACTGCCCGAAATTTCATTGTGGGCCAACAACAGGTGATTTTTCGGCGTAAGCATGGTTATGGCCGATGGCAGTCGTTTTATCTTGTTATGGCTTAAATCAACTGTTTCAAGGTTGGTTAAAAAACATATTTCTACCGGAAATGTCTCTATTCTGTTATTTGACAAATTGAGTTCAATTAAGTTCTCCCATGCACCGAAATTATCAGGAAGTTCTGCTATGTGATTGTTGGCAGCCTTGAACCTGAGCAGCCCGGGAATATTCATTAAAGACTCAGGCAGAGATGTTAATTGGTTTTCGCTCACGTCAATATGCGTAAGCGCTATAAGTTCTCCAATTTCATCGGGAAATTCGGAAAAATTGTTGTTGTGAAGCCGTAAACCCTGCAAATTCTTTGAATTTCCAATGGAGGAAGGAATTTCACCTTCCAGTTGGTTGTTGTGTAATTGCAAATCCACAAGATCATACCAATTCAACTGCTCAGGCAAAGTTCCGGAAAAATCATTGTTCTGAAGATTAAGTCTGTACAAGCGCTGCAACTGTCCCAACCCCTCGGGCAATGATCCGGAAAGCTCATTCTCAGAGAGATCCAGATAGACGAGATTTGTTAGGTTTCCAATGGATGTTGGTATTGTTCCGGTAAGTTGGTTACGGGCCAACTGAATATTTTCCAGATTTCCGAGGTTTCCTATGGATGATGGTATTTGTCCGGTAAGGGCACCTTGGTATAAGTAGGCAGTTCTTAACTGACTAAGTTGTCCAAACGATTCGGGGAGAGTTCCCACAGCGATATCCGGCAAATAGAGTTCTGTCAGACTGCTCATCCGGTCAATATCTGAAGGAATTTGCCAGGTTAAGTTCCCCTGGCCTCTTTGAATTGATAAACCCTGAAGTTTATTCAGATTGGTAATTGAAGCAGGCAATGTCCCGTTAATGTTTCCGTTTAGGCGCAGATATGTCAATTCGGACAAAAGACCTATCTCTTCTGGAATATCATTAATATCGGCATTAAGAATCAAACTTCTGAGTTCAGTTAACTGACCAATTTGTGGAGGGATGGTGCCGGAGATGTTGCTGCCGAAACTTCCTATTTGCACACGCATCACACGTTCGTTCATTACATTCACTCCATGCCATTTCACCACAGGTTTTGACAAATCCCATCCGGTTTGGCCGTTCAGGCTGTTGTGAATCGCCACCAGAGCCAACGAGTCCTGTTCGTTGGTAACATAGTGATTTGGAGAGATAAATACTGTTCTGCTGAAACGTGAGCGATACCTGTCGCTGCCAGCAGCAATCAGATTTTCATTATTCAGTAAAAAGAAGCCATTACTGAGGCCGGCCCATCCAAAATGTATATGGAAATAATCATCGCTGTCGTAACCATCAATCACGACTGCATGACCAGATCTTTCGCCTTGCATGCTTGCATAAAACGGGCGTCCGTTGTCCAGTTCATACTTCCAGTAATCCGATCCCATGCCTTGTGTATGCAAAAAGTAACCGAAATAGTCTTCCATCACATTAAAAAAATCTGAACGCTCGGGGAAACTCCCATAAGGACTGCCACAAAAATTCATCTCCATGCTTACTCCTATGTAATACTGAAGATTTGTGTTGTTCATATTGTTCCAGTCAAATTGAATTTCGGAAAAATCCACACAATGCTCCCCCTGGTTTGGGTGAACATAACAATGGGCACCAGTTGGTTGATCAGGGTGGCGATGATATGCCATAATTTGTGCCATTGCAGTAGCTGCACATCCCGAAGGACAGCCCCCTGCATTGGTGTGATAGGTTTGCCCCAAATTAACCCCTCGTGAGGCGAGCAACGGAGACACAACGACACCACTGCTCTTCAATGTTTTTAACGCTGGAGGAGCAATACTATCCATCTGTTCATAAGATTGCAGCAAGAGCCAAAAAGCCTCAGGCGTGTTTTCAGCATCCAGCAGACCGTCTTCTGAGTAACCCGCGACCACATAATTATCGCCAAACTTAGCAATGACAACATATCCCTCATCTTCTTTCTGAAATGCAAAAACCGGCGTTGAAACCCCCAATGGAGATTGATACCTCGGGTATAAAACAACCTCGTGCGATGATTTTAACTCTGACGCAAAAAAAGCTGCGGCTTCATTTCTGGCTTTTTGGATATCAGGCGTCTCAGCCTTGGTAATTATTATACAAAGGATACCTGCCAGGATGAATGAAAAAATACATTTTGAATTGAATGGTCTCATGATTTTGCTTTTGGTCTGATCTTTCTTTTTCGTTGATTATTCCCCCTAACAGGAATAACATTTGCTATTGAACAATGGCTTTTTGCACCTTATTCAAATCTCCTGACCGGGTGTATATCAAGTACACTCCGGGCAACAAACTTACCGGGATGGAAGTCTCTTTATAGACGAAATACTCCAGCATTAATCGCCCGTTGATATCATATATGCGAATTTCGACAGGATTGTCAGATGATAGATCTCCGCTCAGACGCAAGTGATTTCTGGTAAGCTCATGCCAGAAGTTCAAATCATTCTCTGAGCTACTTTTCTCGCCTGGCATTGTTGGCGAAATATTTATTGGAATAATCACTGTGCAATTGTTCCGGTCGGATACCCTGAGAGCATAATCATGATCCATAGAGGGAACAATCACAGCCACTTCTCCCTCTGCAATGACCGTTTCATCTTTAAGCCATTGGTAGGTATATGGGAGGTCACCACCAAAGATTTCGTATCCTATTGTTCCAATGGCAGAGGGAATACCAGCCGGAAGAGATTCATCAAACAGAGTAAATGCAGCAACAGGCTCTTCGGCCTGTTGTGGTTTGGTTAAACGCACCACCGTTTGACAAAGTAGTGATGAAGATATCACCATCATTATTATAGAAGAGAGTATTGTTCGAATCATATCATGGAGTTTTATCAGAACGTCATCACAAAGCGAAATCCTACACGCTGACATCGGAAGCAGATAGGTTCATCCGGATGCCCGGTGTCGCCCCAACAGCCACTGTAGCAGTCGGGCACAACAGAACTGCGGGCTTTAACATAAAAAGCACCTTTGCCAAACATAACCATTTGTGAATAATCGCCTCCTCTTATCACCTTTTCAGTGCCGGTTTCAGGACCAACCGGGTTTTCATTTTCATTGCTGTCGTACCCCGATTTGTACCAGTCGCTGCACCACTCGCTCACATTTCCGCTCATATCATATAATCCGAGTTCGTTGGGACTAAGCCGGGCTACCGGCTGCTTGGAGTTTAAACTGTTGTAGGTGTGCCAGGCAACTTCATTAAGAGTGTTACTCCCGGAATAAACATAGCCTTGGCTATACTTACCACCCATGGCAGCATATTCCCATTCAGCTTCAGTGGGTAATCGCATTTCAAAACCGGTTAAGCTACTAATGGCGGGTAAAAACTCATCATTGATTTCATTCCACGAAACAGCACTGACAGGATGGTCGAGTTTGTTGTACTCGTCATGATCCTCATAACCTTCAAGATGATCGTAAGGCAACTCACCCATGATCTGATTCCACAGAGCGTTGGTGACTTCTGTTTCGCACATGTAAAAACTGTTGACCGTTACCCTGTGTGCCCACCGACTTTCAGTTAAATCAGAATCGCCCATCATAAAATCACCTCCCTCGACCAGGATCATTCTAAATTCAACATCTCCTGCTGAAAAAACGATAACTGGAGCGCCGCGCTGATAAACGTGGATAGTGTGTTGATTACTTCCAGACTTTATGGTAATCGAGGAGCTTCGGGGAGTCAACTCATTTTTTGATGCTCCAACTAAAATACCTTTAGCACCTGCATCCCCTGAGTAATCAGCCAAGGTGATCCATTCGGATTCGGTTGTCGCAGTCCAGTCCTTGTCAGATTCAACAATGATAAGACTGGCGTCCTTTTGGTGCTCCATCGTCATTTCGGAGGACTCATAGTTAGCACTGCCGTAGATTGTTATAACAAGATAACTGTCATGATTTGGTATGTCATCATCATCAATGATACTACCGTTATCATCATCAGGGATTACGTTATCTTTAGATTTACTGCAGGATAACAATAAAAACAAGATAGTAAACAGTACTAAAAAGAGCTGCAATGCTTTTGGTTTCATACAATTTGGTTAATCAACAACAATAAAGATACTATTTTAGGGTTGAACCTCACAGAGGTTATTGTTTTATAGGACTCCAAAACAAATTCAATACCAAGATAATCAACACAATAACATGTTTCACTTATCAATTATTCTTAATTAATCTAAAATAATATACGAAAGATATCACCTCAAAGTTTTAGTTATAAGTAAGGTTATACCTTTTGTATGTGGCGGATTGCTTTTGCCCTTTCGGTATCTGGGCTAAAACAGGTTTAAGGATAATATTGATGGTTTAGGGAAAAACAAAGGACATGCGGTAATTAAGTTCTTGAATGAGGAAGAAAAAATTGTTGCCAGAAGAATAAAAGATATTAGAACGTGTTTAAATAATTTTAGTTACCATTTATCGGGAAGCGATCCATTTTATTATTGGCTCGCCCAACAACGAAATGCCCGTTTCAGCTATGAATGACGCTGTATTATAAACTCACAACAAGAAATCGAGTCCCGATTTCATCGGGACTCAATCCAGTTCCCCCGATGAATCGGAGCAACTTGTTCCGATATATCGGAAGGCATTTTGGCCAATAAATTAAACTAATTATTTACGCTTGAAATCTTTAAAAAAAAATAGTTGCAAAAAGGAAACTACCAGGTTTCAAATCACGGTTTTGGTGCATACCAAAGCGTAAATATGGATGTTTCATTCAAATAATGATCTGAACTTGTATAAATTCTCCGGGCATAAAGCTCTCCAAAAATCATTTCCCAATTCGTTATGATGAATCCAAGTTCAGGAGTCAATAAATCTTCATGAATATAACCAAAAGAACCAAACCATATTGGGGCAGGACCTACCGGAAATATTGGATCATCAGGGTCGCACTGAATTACAAACCGTTCTGTTAAAGTCCCACCAGGATCTAAATAAAAAACAACATCGTATTTCGCTTTTGGATGCTTTCCTTTGGAGGAGAAAGACCTTCCATTGCACGATATTTCTACAGGAGGAGTATCAATGAGTCCATAGAATATCTCTAAAATACTACTTTGTCCTTCAAAGCTAATTGCGCATTCCATTTTTCCCGAAACGTGATGTATAGGTCCTTTCCCAAGAAAAATGGACTGTTCATCATCAAGTTCAACAACGATTCTCTCAGTCTTTACACTTATTTCCCAACCTCCCTCAGATTCTCCTATTACAGACTCAAACTCCAGTTCAAAACGGTGTAGTTTCAGGTATTTATCCCACCATGGAGAGATTTCAAATCCCGGATCCCACATCATTGTCATCCATAACATCAGATGGTATCGCCCCATCTGAGTAGGATCCTTTTCACGAACTCCTTTCTCAAAAATCCGATTCAATGCATTAACAAATCCTCTTTCAATAGATTCCATTAACTGGCTGCGCTCAGTCATGAACCGATCCAAAACTTCATATAATTGAGCGGTCATTTCCCAACTGTAAAACTCCATCACTGCACAATACATCAAATCTTCATTGGTTTCGGCCTCAGTAACCAAAGGCATGACCTCATTCAGAAGCCACCTGCGCAATATTTCGGCAATTTTATTTTGATTTTCCTGATATTCCTCTTCGGTCATATCTGGATTTCTGGCTTCCTCGTTCAAAATATCAGCAATTTCCTCCTGAGCACGGGATTCCTCACTTCCGGGTGGTTTGCTTTTTTGATCAGCCTGATCAGCCTGAGTAGCTCCACCAGTTCCATAGCCACTAAAGTGAAAGATGTGTAGATGTATCTCTCCATTTTCAATAAAATAAGGGTACATATGAAAATCCTTTCCATTGCCCTGATAAGCGAAAGCCGTCAACAAATATTCTGCATCATTCCCACGCATATTTTCTATAATATTAGGATCGTTGAGCCTTATAACCAAAGTTGCTGGCTTAAAGAGCTGCAAACCATCAGGTAGAATATCCACTCCACCCACCAAACCACCGGAAAATGGGAACCCATCAATCGAATTAATAGTGCGCAATGAAATCTCAGTTGTCTCGAACAAAGCTCCTGGGGGAATAATCAATTCATATTCATTCCCATACACATCGGTATTAAACAATGAAATTCCGGTACTTTTATCCACATCCTGACTCACGACAAGCTCATCGTTTATATTAACCGAAACGTTGACCGGATCAGGTATGTCCAAGGAGTAATCTACTTCAAAAATGAATGTAGTATCCTTCCAAACATCTATTGATTTATATATGGAACTGGTTTCATCTCGTGGTGCAGCAACAGTGTAAGATCCTGATTTCAAAAAAGCAATATCAGGTGTTGTTAAAGATAAATTGAAAGCATTCTTTTGAAGGTTAATGGTTTTATTGACAACATCTTGATTTACAACTGTAATAAACTCAACTAAATTATTTCGAACCATTTTAATTTCCAAATGTGCCGGAAAATCAACATTCAGATGTAAATCTATCATATCATAAGGATCCAACTCTGCTGTAATTTTAAACCATGGAGCGTCAGATTTAAGTTGTTGTATTTCATTTCCCATCCATCCATCCGAAAGTTGAAGATCTATGAGTCCGGATCCCGATCCGGAACCCACTTTTAACAATCGAATAACTTCCCGATGAAGTCCTGATAATTCCAAAACATATACGCCGGGAGGCAAATTGTCCATAATAAGATTTAAGGCTCTGCGTCCCGGAGAGACTTGAAATCTTATTTTTGTTAAAACACGTCCTGAAATGTCATATACCGCGGCTAAAACCGATTGTTCTTCAAATACATCCAGATCAATTTTCACCATGCGGTCAAACGGAATGGGATAATAGCTTGAAACAAGAAATGACTTGTGATGGTCTCGCACTGTTTCTAATCCGGATGCTGTATAATTCAATATTCCAGAACCTTCAGCATCGGTATAAGAAACATCAATTGGAACGTTATCTTTCCAGAGAGTCAACCTTACAGCCTCCAGAGGAGTTTCTGTATAATGATCGCTCACATTAACACTAAGGTTTCCGCAATAGGATTGAAAAAAAGAGGATGCGGAAAATGACAGGAATACTGCTATTGCAGTAAAAATGGCGTAACGATTCATAAAGCCTGTTTTGAGGTAAACGAATAAGATGAAGCCTAAAACTCCGGGAAGGAAAAACCTGCGTCAAATTACGCAGTATAAAAATGTGTTGAGTTGCCAATTAAGATATAATTGACAGCCCCCTTCTATGTATAGTATCCTAAATGTAAAACAAAATATCACGAATCACAAGAAAATAATTATGATTAATTAAACCTATACAAAAATTGCCTTCCCCGATGAAAAAACACTAGCCGATAGTACAAATGGGAAAAACATCTATCTAATTACCATAGTTTAAAAAAACTAAAAAGTTATTTAACAACGCAGAAAGGTAAGCCCATGTGTTTTTATAGGCATCCTAAGTAACATTAAAATCATTTGCGAATGTGCCACAGTAGAAGTAAAAAGTCAAAAAAAGGCGATGCAAATTCATGCATCGCCTCTCTTTCTTTATATAAATCTGGAATTTTTATGCTAAGTCAAATCTGTCCAGATTCATCACCTTATTCCAGGCAGCAACGAAATCCGTCACAAACTTCTCTTTGGCATCGGCACTTCCATATACTTCTGCAAGTGATCTCAACTCAGAGTTAGAACCAAAAACCAGATCCACCCGGGTTCCCGTCCATTTAACTTTTCCTGTTGCACGGTCGTGTCCATCGAAAACCTCTTGCGAATCGTCCATGGGTTTCCATGCCGTATTCAGATCAAGCAGGTTCACGAAGAAATCGTTAGTCAGAACCTCCGGCGAACCGGTAAATACACCATGCTTTGACCCATCCCAATTGGTATTTAAAACACGTATACCACCATCAAGAACAGTCATGTCAGGAGAAGTCAGAGTTAACAATTGAGCCTTCTCAATGAGCAACTCCTCGGTTCTAAACGAATATTTTATTTTAAGATAATTGCGCCATCCATCGGCAGCCGGCTCCAGAAAAGCGAATGATTCAACATCGGTTTGTTCAGCGGAAGCATCCATCCTACCCGGTGTAAACAAGACTTTAATATCCACACCGCCGGCTTTGGCTGCTTTTTCCACGCCTGCACATCCGGCCAAAACCATTAAATCGGCCAGAGATACCTTTTTGTCGCCTTTTTGACTGGCATTAAACTCTTCCTGAATGGCTTCCAGCTTTTTAAGCACTTTATTGAGCTGCGCAGGATTGTTAACGTCCCAATCCTTTTGGGGAGCCAAGCGGATACGTGCTCCATTTGCTCCACCCCGCATATCTGATCCTCTGAAGGTAGAAGCCGACGCCCAAGCCGTTGACACCAATTCTGAGACCGACAATCCGGCTCCCAAAATCCTTGCCTTAAACGACTCTGCATTCTTTTCATCAATCAATTGATGATCAACTGCCGGTATTGGATCCTGCCAAATAAAGTTTCATTTGGAACCTCCGGCCCAATGTATCGATCCCTTGGCCCCATATCTCTGTGAGTCAACTTAAACCAGGCTTTTGCGAAAGCATCAGCAAACTCAAGTGGGTTCTCCCAGAAGCGCCTGGATATTTTTTCATATTCAGGATCAAAACGCAACGATAAGTCTGTAGTAAGCATTGTTGGATAGTGCTTTTTTGATGGATCGTGTGCATCCGGAATCACTTTCCTTGCTCCTTTAGCTTCCCATTGGATTGGATAAAAAAGAGTTCTGTCGCAAAATATTTAATTTTAACTGATTGGGTCACCAATCGCGGTTTTTAGTTCCTGTTGCACCCACAGTGCGCTTTCCGGTTGCCCCGGTTACGGGGCACTTGCTTACTTTTTTTGAACTATCTTCGATCTTTCAAACTTTATCTGATGATATTACTAAAATTGAATTAATAAAAAATACACTTGTCTCAATTTAAACAAATCAGACTAAAATTCACGAACTCATTTAAATTTTATTATGCTCCTCTTTACACGCCCCACAGAAATTACTGATAATTTACCATGATTTTCAAGTATAAGTCATAAAATTATCAAATACAGCATAAACAAAAACTATTGAAATCAAATTAATTAAGATATGTCGTGATAGATTTTAAGCTTACAAAGGCATGCTAAGACAATAGGTTAAGGCGTTCTGCAAATAATCAGTCATTTGCCAAATAAATTTTAAGTATATACTTTAGCAAATAGATAAAAACAGAGTAAAACAAAATACTTGAATTCAATCAAAAAACCGATAAATAATACTTTAAAAACAAATCGATGAAAAAACTAGTTCTACTGACCCTTGCCATCATATTTTGTTTCTCCTCCTGTCGCCAGGAAGCTCATGAGAAATCTTACGACACGCTCCATTTTGAACTTTCCGGCGATCGGATGACCCCGGAAGCACTATGGTCGTTTGGCCGACTGGGCAATATTTCAGTCGCTCCGGATCAAAACACCATTACTTACACAATCACCTATCCTCATATTGAGGAGAATCGTTTTTATTCTGACATATACACCATACCGGTGAATGGTGGAGAACCCACAAGAATTACCAACACCTCAACAATCGAGTCGCAGGTAAACTGGCGGCCGGATGGAGAAAAAATCAATTATATAAGTAATGAATCCGGCTCATCGCAACTATGGGAAATCAATGCCGATGGTTCCGGCCGACAACAAGTTTCTGATGTGGATGGAGGCATCTCAGGCTATCTGTTTTCTCCAGATATGAGTCACATCGCATATATAAGAAGGGTAAAACTTGATGAATCAATTAATGACCGGCATCCTGATTTACCCCATGCCAATGCACGCGTTGATGATGATTTGATGTATCGCCATTGGGACACCTGGCATGACCAGCATTATCGACATATTTTTATTGCACCATACAAATCAGGGCAAATGGTTCGCAACGGTAAAGACATCATGCAAGGTGAACGTTTTGATTCTCCTATGAAGCCTTTTGGAGGAATGGAACAAATCGCCTGGACTCCATGTGGCACAAAACTGGCTTACACATGCAAAAAACTTGCTGGTCGTGACTACGCTTTTTCAACCAATTCGGACATTTACTTGTATGATTTAAATAACGAGACCACCACAAACCTGACTGAAGGAATGCCAGGATATGATAAAAATCCAAAATTCTCATCAGATGGCCGTTTAATGCTCTGGGAAAGCATGGAGAGGGATGGTTATGAATCTGATAAAAATCGTCTGATGGTGATGGATATGGAAACCGGGGAGGTTGCTGATTTCTCCATTGGTTTTGACCATAATGTGTCAGGACCGGTATGGGATGAAACAGGCGAATTTGTCTGGTTCGTTTCAAGCATTGGCGGTACTGAACAGATATACCTGATGGATTTAGCAGACGGAGGAATCCATCAAATAACCGAAGGCCAGCACAACTTCAGAGGGGTTCAGCAAGTTGGAGAACAACTGATTGCCAGTCGGGAAAGTATGAGCAGCCCGGCCGATCTCTTCAAAATTGATTTAAGGGATGGAACCACCAGCAATTTAACCAACATCAACACCCACATCATGGATCAAGTGACCATGGGAACCGTTGAAGAAAGATGGGTAACAACAACCGATAATAAAGAGATGTTGGTTTGGGTGATATATCCTCCGAATTTTGATCCTGAGAAAAAATATCCTGCCATATTGTATTGTCAGGGAGGGCCACAGGGAGCACTGAGTCAGTTTTGGAGTTATCGTTGGAACTTCCAGATGATGGCAGCCAATGATTACATTGTTGTTGCGCCCAACCGACGAGGAATGCCGGGTCATGGAACAGAGTGGAACGAACAGATCAGCGGCGACTGGGGAGGTCAGAATCTTCTTGACTACCTGAGCGCAATTGATGCGTTGGCCGAAGAGCCTTATGTTGACGAAAACCGTTTAGGTGCAGTTGGTGCAAGCTACGGTGGTTACTCGGTGTTTTGGCTGGCAGGAAACCACGATGGCCGATTTAGTGCATTCATTTCGCATTGTGGTGTATTTAACCTGGATATGATGTACACCAATACCGAAGAAATGTTCTTTGTAGATTGGGACTTAGACGGCCCCTACTGGGAACAGCCAGATAATAGATACGACTACTCCCCACACCTTTTTGTAGAAAACTGGGATACACCAATGCTGGTAATACACGGAGCAAAAGATTTCAGGGTTCCCTATTCACAAGGAATGGGAGCTTTCAATGCAGCCAGAGCACTTGATTTGCCAGCCCGTTTTCTCTTTTTCCCTGAAGAGAATCACTGGGTGTTGTCACCACAAAATGGTATTCTGTGGCAAAGAGAGTTTGCCGGCTGGTTAAATGAGTGGCTGAAGTAATACGGAGCACTGGAAAATGTAAACTAATTTTTGTAATTTGTGTTTAATAGTTTAAGATGGTTCTTTTTCTTTAGAACCAGGAAAAGAAACAATTAAAATAACATATTATGAAAATGAACAGATTTAATTGGTCAGGATTATTACTATTAACAGTCATCCTCTTTTCGGCATGCAGAGCTGAAACGGATACTGCCGTAATATCAGAAAGAGAGAGCTTGTATGGATTTGATGAAACAGTAGAAGTAATTAGACAAAATGCATTGGATGCAGGCTGGACAGTTCCTATTGTTCACAATATGCAGATGAACCTGCAAAACGCAGGAGTTGCCATTTTACCAGCCAAAATCATTGAATTATGCAATGCAGGTCATGCCGCAGAATTGCTACAAACAGACCGCACAAAATTCAATTTGGCTGTTTTGCCATGCAGGGTAGCTGTTTACCAAAAAGAAGATGGTAAGACCTATGTCTCATGGAAAGATTATGCACACTTCTCACAATTGGAACACACCATTAGTCAGCCTGCCTTTCGTTTAATCCAGGCTGACATGGAAGAGATTATTTCACCCGTAATTAATTGAACCATTTGCTGATATGAAGGTTCTGTCATTTTATACCAATGAATTTAGTTATACACCGGGAGAAAAGAATCATGAATCGGCATCTGATAGTGAGCCACCGGCTCACTACAGCAAATGCATCACGGCTTTTATTCAGGTTGAAGAGGAGGATGAAAAGCTGGATTTAAAAAGTCGGGAAAAGAAATTAACCAATCATCTGAAATGGGTGGCACGTAAAAATGCCACCCATAATATTGTACTTCATTCTTTTGCTCACCTGTCATCATCAAAGGCATCCATAGAGTTTTCGAAACAGTTATTTGATGCCGCTCAAAAGCGTCTTGAAAACGGAGGCTTTATAGTGGCTCAAACACCGTTTGGATACTTTTTGAATCTAAAAATGGATGCACCCGGATATTCCATGGCCAGAATCTGGGCTGAGCTGTGATGTTTTATTATTAAAATGAATAGATTTGCAGTTGAAATAACTTAGAAACGAAAATACACTTTGTGTAATTTAGTAAAACCAATTGGTTTTACTAACATGGGAAGTCAAAAGAAAGCCAATTAACAGGGTATGCTAAAATACGAGATTCACCCGGATTATCCGGAAACAGAAGAGATTATACCAATACTTCAGGAGACCTTTTCAAATTCAGGTACCACCATTTATAAAATACGGAATGAAGTAAAAATCATCGATTTTAATGGCAAAAAACTGTGCATAAAATCCTTTGGCAAACCCAATATCATCAACTATTTCGTCTACTCTTTTATTCGTGCATCCAAAGCAAAGAGAAGCTACAAAAACTCGCTTACTTTTCTAAAACATGGCATATCAACCCCCCAACCGTTAGGTTATGCTGAATATTACAATAAAAAAGGCTTTTTAGTCAACAGTTACTACATTTCCATATATGAAGAACACGACTTCACCATGGAAGAAGTCTTTCAAAAACAAACGGCAGACAAAGTATCAATCATTAAGCAATTCGCAGAGTTTGTTTATGAAAAAATCCATAAACAGGGATTTTTGCATCTAGATTTTGGTGGAAACAACATCCTTGTGAAAAACAATAACGGATTATATGAATTCTCAATCATCGATTTAAACAGGTTAAAATCCAATAAAAACATATCGGTAAAAGAAGGTTTATACAACCTGAAACGCTTAAATGGTGAGCCGGACGACATCGCTCTTCTCTCACGAAGTTATGCTGAAATCAAAGGAAGTGACCCCAACAAAGCGATCCTGCTCTCAGCCCGGTTCAGAGACAACTACCACCGAAACAGAGATTTCAGACGTTGGTTTTTCAAGCCCATAAAAAAGTTCTTCATGGTTAAGTAACAACCCATTACTAATTATTTATGCGTTGGATATATCTGGCAGTAATTCTGATTCTGGTTTTGGAGCCCACATGGGCACAACCTCCTGCTGACGTTGTAAAAAGCCACCCAGAACCGGGAGAAGGCATTTGGAGTTTTTTGCGGCGACACCATTTATCACCAGCCGAATATTTTGATGAATTCCTACAATTAAACGAAGGTAAGTTTACCGATGAAGGGGGACTCTTGGCTCATCACGCCTATTATGTACCAACCAAAACCACAAATTGGGTTGAGCCATTATTTGGGGAATCGCATCAAAACCTAACTCTGATTGATGAAACATTAAAAGGCGCTGTATTTTATCTGGTTAGTGGACATGGAGGTCCCGATCCGGGAGCAATTGGTCGATATGGTGAGCATCTCTTGTACGAAGATGAATATGCTTATGACATTACACTTCGTTTGGCTAAAAACCTGATGCAAAGTGGGGCAAAAGTTCATGTGATTGTTCAGGATCCTTATAACGGCATTCGAAACGAAGCCATTCTGAAGCCAGATCAAAATGAAACAGTAATGGGTAAACCCATACCACTGGATCAGATTGAGCGATTAAAACAACGTGCTACCGCCATTAATCAACTTTGGGAAAAAGAGACAGCCTCCTATCAGCGTATGATTGAAATACACCTTGATAGCCGGGGAAATAATCAGCAGTTGGATGTATTCTTTTATCATCATCCTCATAGCAAAACGGGAAAGGAAATGGCAGAGACTCTTCGCCGCACTTTTGAGAGTAACTACCGAAGGCATCAGCCCAACAGAGGATTTAGCGGAACTGTATCGCCCAGAAATCTCTATATGCTGAGATACACGCAACCTGTTGCCGTATTTGTAGAACTGGGAAATATACGTAACTTTCGCGATCAACAAAGATTTATCTTAGAAAGTAACCGTCAGGCTTTGGCAAATTGGCTGACTGCCGGAATAATTGAAGATTTTCAAAATTCAAAATAAACAGTTAAAATGAAACCAACACTATTGATTTTGGCTGCCGGAATGGGCAGCCGTTACGGAGGATTAAAACAAATGGACGAACTAGGTCCCTCTGGCGAATCCATCATAGATTATTCAGTGTTTGATGCAATCAGAGCTGGATTCGGGAAAGTCGTATTTGTAATTCGGGAAGACTTTGCAGATGCTTTTAAAGAGCGGTTTGAACCTCGCTTAAAAGGAAAAATCGAAACCGAGTATGTCTTTCAAAGTCTTGATAAAATACCTGCCGGTTTTTCCATACCTGAAGGCCGCGAAAAGCCTTGGGGAACAGGTCATGCCATGTTAATGGCCAAGGATGTGATAAATACTCCCTTTGCCATCATCAATGCCGATGATTTTTACGGCCAAAAAGCCTATCAACAGGCAGTAGATTTTATCGCCAGCAGCACTCGTGACAACGAATATGCAATGATTGGCTACGCTCTTAAAAACACCTTATCTGATTACGGAACGGTATCAAGAGGAATATGTGGTTCGGATGCAGAAAACAACCTGACAGAAGTAACCGAAAGGACGAAAATTGGAAAAGAGGGAGACAAAGTGTTTTTCTATGAGGAAGATCAGAAGGGAGAATTGAATCCTGAGGCACCGGTTTCAATGAATTTCTGGATATTTAAACCTGAGTTTTTTGGCCATCTTGAGGAAGGTTTCAAGCAGTTCCTCAAGGAAAAAGGCCATGAAATGAAATCAGAATTCTATTTTAATATTCAGGCTGACAACATGGTTAAAGCAGAAGTTGCTTCTGTTAAGATTATCAGCACCCCATCCAAATGGTTTGGTGTCACCTATCAGGAAGATAAGCCATTGGTTAAAAAATCATTGCAGGATCTTCACAGCAATGGCGATTATCCGAATAATTTATGGTCTTAACAAACAGACAATTTAGAAAACAGCAGATAATCTGATAGAATTTAAATTTCAACAACAAAGGTGTTATGTTTTTTCAAACAGAACACCTTTGTGACTATTTATCCATTTGAGATAAAAAAACTCCCCAAATCATTCTCCATTTTTCTGGTAATAATGACATAGATGCTTCAACCCACACTCATTACATTTCGGTTTTCGAGCCAAACATACATAGCGTCCATGAAGAATAAGCCAATGATGTGCGATGGCAAGCAGTTCTTCGGGAATATATTTTACAAGTTGTTTTTCGGTCTCCAATGGAGTTTTGGCATCGCGCGTCAGCCCTAAACGGGCAGACACCCTGAAAACATGCGTATCAACAGCCAGTGCAGGCTTGTCATACACAACAGATGCTATAACATTGGCTGTTTTACGACCCACGCCGGGAAGTTTTTGCAAATCATTTACATCTGATGGGACTATGCTTTTAAACTCACCTACGAGCTTTTGAGCCATTCCAACCAAACTCTTGCTTTTATTATTGGGATAGCTACACGATTTTATATATTCAAACACCTCTGAAATTTCTGCATTGGCTAGCACTTCTGCAGATGGAAAACGTTCGAAAAAAGGTGGCGTGATCTGATTCACTCTTTTATCGGTGCACTGCGCCGATAAAATAACTGCAACAAGTAATTCATATGGATTGGTGTAATGAAGTTCCGTTTCTGCAACGGGCATATTCTCTTTAAACCACTCAATAATCAACTTAAAACGCTCATTTAATCTCATCCAACTATAATTTTCAACAAATCGTAAGTATGAACTCAGGTTCAGATCAAATAAATAATAACAAACTCAACGCCATCACCAACATACCACCAAAGAGACCATACACCGGAAGGTGATGTTCTCCATATTCTCTTGCAGCGGGGAGCAATTCGTCAAAACTTATAAAAACCATGATACCGGCAACAGATGCAAATATGATCCCAAATAACATTGGTCCCATAAAAGGCATTAACAAAAGGAAACCGATCAAAGCTCCAACAGGCTCTGCCAGCCCCGACAAAAAACTATACTTAAAAGCTTTTCGACGACTTCCTGTCGCATAAAATATAGGCACCGAAATGGCAATCCCTTCAGGGATATTGTGAATGGCAATGGCAAATGCAATGGCTATCCCCAGATTAGGATCATGCAGAGCTGCAGTAAACGTGGCAAGTCCTTCAGGGAGGTTGTGTATGGCAATGGCTAAACCGGTCATAAGTCCCATGCGCATCAGTTTTTTTTCCTTCCTCTTTTGCTCACGTTGCTCTTCGGTCATGTTTTCAATCAGATTTACCTCATGGGGATTCTCCTTTTGCGGAATAAATTTATCAATTAATGCAATCAGCAGCATCCCACCAAAAAAAGAAGCAACTGTGATCCAAGTACCGGGTTTTTCACCCAGATGACCAATCAACTCCTCCTTAGCTTTGAAAAAAATCTCCACAAAGGAAACGTATATCATGACGCCAGCCGAGAAACCAAGAGCCACTGATAAAAACTTTGTGTTGGTACGCTTTGCAAAAAAGGCCATTGCACTTCCAATACCGGTGGCCAGACCTGCAAACAGAGTCAATGCAAATGCAAACAATATAGCTTGAGTATCCATTCTCAGATTAAAATTAAACTTTCAGGATACAAATATAAAAACATATCCCTCAACACCCTTATGATGCAAATTTTTATTGCGAAATCCAACATTTAACCCTTAATTAACGAACAATTAATTCCCTACCATGGTTAAAATGATTACTTTTGATCAAATAAAACCTTTAAAACAAACCAGCATGAACAAGTTTTCAGTTCTATTTTACCTTTTAATTGCAACATCATTGAATGTCTTTGCAGAAGAAGACAAGGCAACCTACATCAACGAGAACCGTTACGAAGTAAAAGAAATTAACCCGGTTCAATTTAGTGAAACACCCAAAAACATCATATTGTTTATTGGCGACGGCATGGGTATCTCCCACCTGACAGCAGCCTACACAGCCAACGGAGGGAATCTCTACATGCAATACCTTCGTCACATTGGCTTAATCACCACTCACAGTGCCAATAATTATGTTACCGACTCGGCAGCAGGAGGTTCAGCGATTGCCACCGGACAAAAAGTTACTGATGGAACCGTAGCTCTTGATCAGGACGGGATAGCCATCCCAACCATTCTGCAAATCAGTGATCAGCACGGGAAAGCAACGGGTTTGGTGGCAACTTCATCCATTACCCACGCTACCCCTGCATCTTTTATTGCACATCAACCCTCCAGAAACATGAAGGAAGAGATTGCAGAGGATTTTCTTAAAACCGACATTGATATCTTTATTGGTGGCGGGTTGCAACATTTTACTCAACGTGAAGATGGTCGCGATCTCACTATTGACCTGAAAGAAAAAGGTTATTCGGTTTTCACCTGCCTGGATGAAGCGACGGAATTGACAACCGGCCCGGCTGCAATTTTCACTGCTCCACGCCACAACAGCATCTATCATGAAAGAGGCGATATGCTCCCAAGAGCTACCAAAAAAGCCATTCAGGTGCTGAGTCAGAATGAAAACGGGTTCTTCATGATGATTGAAGGCTCTCAAATTGATTGGGGCGGCCATAATAATGATACCGGGTACATCGTTGGTGAAATGCTCGACATGGACAGAGCTGTTGGTGTTGCATTAGAATTTGCAGCTAAAAACGGAGAAACATTGGTAATTGTTACCTCCGACCATGAAACAGGTGGCATGGCTCTGCACGGCGGAAATTATGAAAAGGGATCTGTTACGGCAGGTTATACTAGCGGCAATCACACAGGCAGCATGGTGCCGGTAATGGCTTTTGGACCAGGTGCTGAAGAGTTTATTGGGATATATGACAATACAGATCTCTTTTATAAAATGATAAATCTTTTTGGTTTCTAGTATATACCTAATAGTTAAAGTAAACCGCAAAGGACACGAAGAAAGCGCAAAGGACACAAATATTTACAACAAAAATAAATAATCCTTTTGCCGCAATAATATAGCCGCATCCTCTATTATAAAAAGAATGCGGCTGTATTATTGAGAAAAGTCGTTATCGCAATTTGCAGGTTAAATAAATATCAATTCGCAATCTCATTTTCCGTACTAAAAGAAGGCGCCGGTAGCATATCACCATTAAATAGCGAAGCTTTGGCACCATTTCTATATCCATATCTTACATTAACAGGCTCTCTCACCTCTGAAGACTCTACTACCAAAGAATTATCATTAAGGATAACCGTAGCCCGATGAAAGACCCCATCTGCACCTGAAATCTCAAACTGACCACAATATTCCCTCGATAGAACCAAGCCGTTTTCAGCATGGTCAAACTCGATCTCCACCCTATTATTGATAATGGAAACTTTAGCAGGTTCGGGCCCAGTAAACGGTAGATTTACGCCATAATCATTAGCCAAAGCCCAAAGAGCTAAACGCTCTCCAACATCCTTTTTATTACCTGGATGGATAGATTCCAAATCGCCAATATCCAACGTTGAAATCATACCGGTATGAGGAATAAATTGCATACGTCTCTGAGCTTCGCGCAAGTTGGCTGAAGCGATGCCCTCAACATCATTGTAATGCCATGGAGCCAACTGCACATAATAGAAGGAAAGCTCATCATTTTTGTAATGGTTCCTCCAATCAGTTATCAACATGGATTTTAAACGCATATACTGATTCGCACGTCCTACGTTGGTTTCTCCCTGATACCAAATAACTCCTTTTAAACCATAGGGAACCAACGGTGCAACCATAGCATTATATAAAACAGTTGGTGTATGGGAGTTTAAAACCATGGTTCTTTGCGGACGACTTGCCAACACATCTTTCGCAGGATCAAAAAGATACAAACTGAGTCCCTGAATTTCCCCGACCAGTTTATAATTCCACTCCCCTGCCAGACTAATGGCCAGATCAACCTCTCCTTCAGGGAAGAGTTTCAACTGCTCCTCTTTTCCGTAGATTCCGCCGCCGCCCTGTGTATCAATAACTCGCACAGCAATGAGAAGATCCCGATCAGTGACATATTCAGATGGAACATTATAAATACGTTCAACCTGATACAGACCATCTTCTTCCATTCCTCCTACCCTGTTTCCATTAACCCAGGTAACATCCCTATCGTCAATTGGCCCCAGGCTTAGTACCAGATTTTTTCCTATCCACGATTCAGGAATCTCAATCTTCTTTCTAAACCAGATGACCCCGTCAAAATCTCCGATCTCGGTATCTTCAATCAAAGCTGGCAAATTTATGGCAGGCCAATCATTCACGTCGGTTTCAGGAGAGGATCCATATTCGTCAAATAAATCAATTCCCACAAGTGGATCCACATTACCGGTCATAGCAATACTTTTCATTGGGAACCTATCCAACCATCTGTTATACTTCTGTTCCTCCTCTTTAGCCTGCTGAAGCATTTCCACACGTTCAGTAAAATCTCTGTCAACACCCAATGTCGATCCGCTTATCCACGATTCAGCCGGAGTTCCTCCCCAGCTGCTGTGTATAATTCCTACCGGCACACCTGTTTCGGCATGCACTTTTCGTGCAAAAAAGTAAGCCGTGGCACTGAACCCTCCAGCCGTTTCAGGTGAGGAGACCAGCCACTCACCTTCAACATCATTTAATATTGTTGAGCTTACATTTCTTGCCACCGTAAACATTCTGACTCCTGGATAATCAGATGTGGCAATTGCCTCATCAGATCCATAGATTGGCTCCAGTGGTGGCCAGCCTCGCAAAGGCATCTCCATATTTGATTGTCCGGAGGCCAACCAAACCTCTCCCAACAACACATTTTCAATACGTATTTTCGTTTCTCCGGCCTCAACATCAATAAAATAAGGACCTCCCGCTTCAATTGTAGCCAGTTCAAGCATCCATTTACCATCCTCTCCAGCTTTGGCCTTTGAAACAGCTCCCCATTGAGAGCTAACAGTAATTTCAGTTCCACTTTTTGCGTATCCCCAAATGGTAGCATCAATATTTTGCTGCAGTACCATATTGTTAGAAAAAACAGACGGAAGTTTCAGTTCTGAATCGGTTTTGCAAGAATACATAACAAACAATGACAAAAGTAGGACAAAAGTCTGACGAAGTAATCTGAAATGATTCATTCGATTTTTTAATGATATTTTTCTCATGAGGTGTAGTTAAATAATAATGCAGGTTAAATACAAAAAATATGATTATCAATCATGAAATGCGATCACAATTTATCAAGACCCATATTTAACCACATTCGTGGTTAAATATTCGCAACATCACAAAGAAGCCAAATCTATCTCAATTCATATGTTTCATCAACCAGATAAAGCCATTCGTAAACTTTCAATAAGAATTAGTTGTTTTGTAGAAACAATATTTTGTAAATTTAAGCATCAATTCTAATAAAACAACCTAATTCCTTTATGATACGAAAAATTATAGTCATCATCCTGCTTCTTTCAGCGGGCTATATTCAATTAGACGGACAAAGCCGCACCATACGCCAGGCACGCAACCATATTGATGCGGAACGATATCTCGACGCCATTGAATTGCTTCAGCCTCTTTTCAGAGCCGAAAGTGTACCAGACGAAGTATACCTGGTCGCAGGCATTGCCTATTTGAATATCCCTGGAGGAGCCGAAACCGCCATGGAATTACTTACCGTTGCTAAACAGAATACTCCATTCGAGCGCAGGCCTTCTCAGCAAGCCATTGAGTCAAGATTTTATCTCGGCCAGGCTTATCACTTGCTGTATCGGTTTGATGATGCTATAAAGATTTATGATTATCTGCTGGAAAACGTCCGTTCCTCACAAAGCGAAATCATTGATGCCATAAATAGGGAGCGTAATTATAGCATAAACGCCATCGAGTTGATCAAAAATCCTGTAAATTTTGACATAACCTCACTTGGCCGAGCCATCAACACCCCTTTTGATGAGCATAGTCCGGTGGTTTCTCTGGACGAATCATCAATTTTCTTTACCTCAAATCGCCCTCAGCAAGATATGGAAGATCAGGATGGCAGATACTTTGAAGGGATTTACGTCTCCCATTGGAGAAATGGAGCCTGGACATCTGCTGAAAGGCTTGAATTACCCGGCCTCTATTTTGGAAACAGAGCTACGGCAAGCGTAAGCGCCGACGGACAAACACTGATCTTTTTCCAAAACGACGGAATGATTGGAAATCTCTACCAAACCAGGTTTCGTTTTGGAGAGTGGGGTGAACCCGAGCCATTCCCGTTACCGATTAACAGCCAGTTTAACGAGACCCACGCCAGTTTATCTCCCGATGGAAACACCATCTTCTTTGTCAGCGACAGACCAGGAGGCTTTGGTGGAAAAGACATATACATTTCGCACCGCCTGCCAGATGGAACCTGGGGAGAACCAATTAATGCAGGGCCAAACGTTAATACCCCCTACGATGAAGAAAGCCCCCATATTCATGCTGATGGGCAAACCCTCTACTTCGCATCAGAAGGACATAATTCCATGGGGGGATTTGATATTTTCCGAAGCACATTGAATGAGAAAGGTGAATGGGGCAAAGCTGAAAACCTTGGGTATCCAATCAACACACCGGACGACGATCTGTTTTACATCCCAACTCCGGACGGACAAAGAGTATATTACTCTTCACGTCAACCCGAAGGAATGGGTGCTACAGATATTTACCTGATATCCTTCCCGGCTGATGATGACAGGTCTCTGGCTGTCCTTGCAAGCCACATATACACCCCGGGAAACAAACCGGCAATAGATTGCATTGTCAGAATTTATGATGTGGAAACAAATATGATACAAGGCGTATACAGGCCAAATTCGCTATCGGGGAAATTTGTTGCAGTGCTGCCGGCGGGCAGAAGATACAGGCTTGAAATGGAACTTGAAGGCTTTAAAACCCACACGGACGAAATAAACATCCCGTTACGGGATGTTTATGGAACGCGGAACCGCGCGTTCTATATTCAACCGGTCACATTGCAAAAATCACCTGAAGCATCAGTAAAGAATGATTAAAAACGATGTGTTAATCTTACGTGCTGTTGAACCCCAAGACATTGATATTCTCTATCAGTGGGAAAACAACATGGAAATATGGCAGGCAGGAAACACGCTTGTCCCGTTTAGTAAATATCAATTAAAAAAATACATTGAATCCAGTTCTTTGGATCTGTACCAGACCAAGCAGCTCAGATTAATGATAGATTTGGCTGCGCAAAACAGATCAACCATTGGAATGATTGATCTCTTCGATTTCGACCCCTATCATAACCGTGCCGGAGTTGGGATTATGATTCATCAATCATACAGAGGGAAAGGTTATGCCTCAAGCAGCCTGAATCTATTTATTGATTACTGCTTCAACCATTTGGGAATACACCAGCTGTACTGCAATATTGCTGTAACCAACCAAGCAAGCATTGAACTTTTTACCAAAAACGGATTTCAAAAAATTGGCATCAGAAAAGAGTGGTTAAAAACCCTGAAAGGCTGGGAAGATGAGGCTCTTTTTCAGTTGATAAAGGGAGGGAATTAATCAACCATTTTCAACCTCATCAATTGTCGGTAAAGCATTCATCACTTCAGCTTTCCCGGTTTCACGGTTAATCTTGATGCAGTAATGATTTAACCCATTGGTGATAACCAGAAAAGAAACGCCAAGCCGGATGTTATAACGTGCCGCTTGTGCCAATGTATCGTTGGTTAAAGGAACTGTAGGTGATTTGCATTCAACAATCATCACAGGAGCTCGTTTCTTGTTGTAAACAACAACGTCTGCACGCTGCTTTAATTCATTTACCACCACCAATTTTTCCACAGCCATTAATGAGGCACTGTACTCCAGGCTTAAAAGGTAGTGAACAAAATGTTGACGGACCCATTCCTCTGGGGTCAAAGCCACATATTTTTTGCGGATGATATCGAAAATCCGTTGACGGTTACCTTCTAAAGTAATTTTGGCCTCAATGGGTGGAAGATTTAATTTTTGCATGTTTCAAATTTCCTCAAAATTACAATAAAATCAGCAAAATCCTTTATCTTAGTGTGCTCACAAAACGGCAGTTTTGCAAAAGGAGTTTCGAAAAAACGAAAATATATGAGAACAAAAAAAGAAATTGTGGATAATTGGCTTCCCCGTTATACCGGAAGGCCGCTGGATCAGTTTACCGACTATATTTTACTAACAAACTTCTCGAACTATGTTGAACGTTTCTCCAAATGGTATGATGTTCCCATTCTCGGAGAAGGCCATAACATGCCAAACGCCAGTGCCAATGGCATAACCATCATTAATTTTGGAATGGGAAGTCCCAATGCTGCAACCATCATGGATCTGTTGAGTGCCATTGATCCCAAAGCAGTACTTTTTTTAGGAAAATGCGGAGGGCTTAAAAATATAAACAAATTAGGAGATCTGATTCTCCCAATCGCTGCCATACGCAGCGATGGTACATCTGATGATTATCTGCCACCGGAAGTTCCTGCTCTACCGGCGTTTAGTCTTCAAAGAGCAGTATCTTCAGCCATCCGCGATAAAGGACGGGATTACTTCACCGGAACTGTATTCACCACCAACAAAAGAGTGTGGGAATACGACCAGCGTTTTAAGAAGTATCTAACAAAAACGCGGGCATTAGCCATTGACATGGAAACTGCCACCATTTTTACTGTAGGTTTTGCTAATTCCATTCCTTCCGGAGCTTTGTTGCTGGTATCCGATCAGCCGATGATCTCAACAGGAATTAAAACCGCTGAAAGTGACCAAATGGTAACGCGCGATTTTGTAGATGACCACATAAAAATCGGAGTTGAAGCTCTTCAGGAAATCATCAATAACGGGAGATCGGTAAAACATCTGAAGTTTGACAGTTAAAACGGCAGACACCGCATATAACATCTTATGAAGTTTGAAGAATTAATCAACAAAATAAAGAACGAGGATTTTGCACCGATGTATCTTTTGCATGGAGAAGAGCCTTTCTTTATTGACAAAATATCGGAAACCATTCAAAAACACGCATTAAAAGAGGAAGAAAAGGCTTTTAATGAAACCGTAGTTTACGGGAAAGACACGGATGTAGTTAACCTCATACACACTGCAAGGCGATTCCCCATGGGTTCACCCCGTCAGGTTATCATCGTGCGGGAGGCTCAGCATCTTGATAAAATTGACACCCTGGAAAGCTATGTAAAAGCACCTTTAAGCTCAACAGTGCTGGTTCTAAACTATAAGTACAAAAAGCTTGACGGCCGCTCTAAACTTGCTGCGGCCATTAAGAAAAACAAGTCCATAGTGGTATTTGAATCGGCTAAGCTTTACGACAATCAAATGGGACAATGGGTTAACAGCTATCTGAAGGAGCGGGGACTTACCATTGAACCGAAAGCTTCGGTTATGCTCATCGAATTTTTGGGGCTGGAACTGGAGAAGGTTGTTCAAGCTGCCGATAAGCTCATCGTGGCCATGGGGCCGGGAAATACCCACATCACCTCCGACCATGTGGCCAAAAACATCGGCATCAGTAAAGAGTATAACCCTTTTGAGCTTCAAAAAGCCATTATTTCTAAAGATGTTTCCAGAGCCAATCGCATCATCAAAGCCTTTGGAGCCAACCCTAAAGACTATCCGGTTCCGGCCATTACCGCCATCCTTTTCAACTATTTCCAGAAACTTCTGGCCTATCATTATCTTAAGGACAAAAGCAAACAGGTGGTGGCTTCGGAGCTGAAGATCAACCCGTTTTTCGTAACCGACTACCAAAACGGAGCCAGAAACTATTCCGGTGTAAAAGTGGCACAAATCATCTCCATATTAAGGGAATATGACATGAAATCAAAGGGATTTGGCAACACCAACACCTCGCATGAAGATTTATTAAAGGAAATGATTTATAAAATATTACATTAATGCTTTCAGTTCATATCATTCTAATTGTTGTAATTTGTATTGTCAGTTTTCTGGCTTTTAACAGGCCTGAATTAATGTCGAGATTCCAGTTTAATGCGTGGAGCATTGTACACCGCAAACAGTATCTGCGACTATTTTCTCACGGTTTTCTGCATGGTGACTGGATTCATCTGTTCATCAATATGTTCGTGCTTTGGTCATTTGGAACAGCTGTTCTGTTCTACTTTGACCATTTTCTCCCGGGAATGACTGAAGTCCGGTTTTTGATACTGTTCTTTTCGGCACTGGCATTTTCCAGTTTCTACTCGCTGATTAAGCATAAAGACAACCCAAATTACAATGCTGTAGGAGCTTCGGGAGCCGTTTCGGCCATCGTTTTTGCCGCCATATTTTTCGACCCCTACAATCCGGTTTATCTGTTTGGATTCATCAGAATTCCAGGCATTATTTTTGGCGTGCTGTACCTTTGGTACTCTGCGCACATGGCCAGAAAACAGGTAGATAACATTGGACATGATGCTCACTTTTGGGGAGCCGTGTACGGTTTTATATTCCCACTGTTCTACGAGCCAAAACTGTTTCTCCACTTTATTGAGCAGTTGACCTCTTTTAGGTAATCTTGTAAATGAAAGCAGAAAAAAAATATCTGGTGGTGAATGGTGTTCTTCAATTATTGGATACACCACTGTTTACTTCACAAAATCGTGCATTTCGATATGGAGACGGACTTTTTGAAACCGTACGGTTTCAAAAAGGAGAACCACTGTTTTGGAGCCATCACTACAGCCGATTAATTCAGGCCATGAGCGTGCTGAAATTCTCGCTGAAAGGCTTTCCATCATCATCAGAATTAAAGTCTTCCATCCAAAACCTGGTGGTAAAAAACAGGTTGTTTTACGACAGCCGCATACGAATTACAGTTTTCAGAAAAGACGGTGGGTTATACACGCCGGAAAACCTTACAGCATCATGGATAATTGAGGCTGCAGACATGAAGCAAACCGGGTATCAATTCGCCGAAAAGGGGATTTTTATTGATCTGTACAGGGATTTTCCAAAACTCCCCTCCCCTGTTTCCGCGTTTAAAACCATTGGGTGCCATGTTTATATTCTGGCAGGCATTTACAACAAAGAGAAAGGGACTGACGATTCGCTCATCATCAATGGAAGCGGGAAAATCATTGAATCCATCAGTTCCAATCTTTTTTGGGTGAAAAATGGGGTGCTTTTCACGCCGTTAATATCATCGGGTTGCGTGGAAGGAATTTTCAGGAAACAAGTTCTGGATGCGGCAGAGGCCAACAAAATAAAGTCCATTCAGACAACAGGAGCCACAGAGGATGAACTCTTGGATGCCGATGAACTGTTTCTCACCAATTCGATTAACGGGATAAGGTGGGTTGCAGGATTCAGAGAGCGACGTTACTACACAAGAACAGCTCTACTACTCTACAAAAGCATTTCAGGGAATCTCAAATGATTAGTTAAAAGCAGGATTGGAAGGAAAATTGGACCAGGTGCGGTAAACATCACCCAGGTTTTCCATAGTTTCTTTCCAGATATTGGACGTATCGGACACCATAATTTGCTTGTCTTCCAGAGTAGATACAATCCATGACTTCTCCGAAATTTCATGCTCAAGTTGTCCGGGAGACCATCCTGAATAGCCGGCAAAAAACCTCACCGACTCGTTTGTGGCCATTCCCTTATTAATTAACTTTTTAATTTGCTCAAAATCACCTCCCCAATATATGGAAGGGGTAATTTTTATGGAACCCGGTACAAGATCTCCCAAAGTGTGAAGATAATGCAGTGTATTTGAGGAAACAGGGCCTCCTATAAACAACTCGCCGCTGAAATTAAACAGATCGTCAATGACCTCATCGGGATATACATCTGTAGATTTATTGATAACAAATCCAACAGTCCCCTCCTCGCTGTGTTCGGTTATGAGAATAATTGAACGCGCAAAATAGGGACCTTGCAAAAAAGGTTCAGCAATCAGAATGCGACCTTTTTCGGGATGCAGTTTTGAATGGGTTGCCTGAAAAATATTTAAGTCTATATTCCTCATCTTTCTCCTTCTTTTGTTATCCTTACTTTCAGTTTGAAACCCAAATATCTTCGCCCTGACCTTCAAGGAATCGGTTCATACATTTAAGATAGAAAAAATATGTATCTATCAAAAATGTTTTCAATATTTTTAATAATTAGAGCTCCTTACATTTTAACATTCCGGAAGTTAAAGCAATAAAAACAGATGCGTGATTATAAATCAACACCATCTCCACCATTTAAAAAGCAACACTAGAGAACTATCAGTCATTAAAACATCAGGTATTTTTGCATCTGATTACTTACAGTGACACCTTGTATGTTAAAGAAACAACACCTCATAATTGTTTAACTATTTGATATATATTTTCAATTTACAAGAGATAAATAGAAATGGCAATAACAAATTGACATTTTAACAGAATTAATTAAGAATAAGAGAGATGGGCGAAAACCATTTTTTTGATATGATCCGATCTTCCTCTATAGATTTTGTAAAATCTATACTTAGATCCAGACTTAGGATGTGATCCCCTAATCTCCAAACTTTTAGGATTGATTCAAAAAAAGCCTGATAGTTAAAACTATCAGGCTTTAATTGAGCGGGAAACGGGACTCAAACCCGCGACCCTTAGCTTGGAAGGCTAATGCTCTATCAACTGAGCTATTCCCGCATTGTTGGTGGGGGGAGGAGGATTCGAACCTCCGAAGTCGTAAGACAACAGAGTTACAGTCTGCCCCAGTTGGCCACTTTGGTATCCCCCCAAACAATCTTTTAATTAAAACAAAACCATTGTCTTGTTATTTTCTGAGCCAATGGAGGGATTCGAACCCCCGACCCGCTGATTACAAATCAGCTGCTCTGGCCAACTGAGCTACATTGGCAGGTGGGTAAGCTACCTGCATCGCACCGCTTCGACCGCCTACCCTTGCTGCCGTCAGGCCCTGGGGGAGTTCAGCAGGAGCTGGTCGTACAGGACTTACCCGGCGACAAAAGTAGAAAATATTACTATTATGGCAAGGACTTTGACACTTTTTTTTTCGCTTTTTTTCATCCCTTAAACGGATGTTACGAGAAGTCAACAATTTATAGGGACAAAAAAACGATCCCTGGCTAGACAAAAATCCGAGAATTAGTTCGCAAAAGTTTTCTCAATGCTTTTTATTCCCACTTATTTGAATCAAAGAAGAAGTAGGAACTGAATGTTTTCAGGGTTTAAGAAATCAATTCCCCTGAAATCGCTTTTTAAAAAGTAACTTCAATGACATTAAATAATCGGCTTAAATGTGTATTTTAGCGAATGTAATTAAACTAGAAAGGTCAAATATTGCATTTCATCATAACATCGTTTTAAATTACCTATGACTGAAAATAAACTAAATAAAACGCAATTCATTTTATCCAGTGGAGCCAAACTTGGAGCCGCGCAAACTGCTTTGCTTATAATCATATATTTGGGTGGCGGGCTTTTCGTCTCTCCCTTTTTAATGCTCAACTGGGTTATTTTTGCTGTGCTGATTTCGGTATTTACTCAAAAATATCGTGATCAGGTTTTGGGTGGACACATCAGTTACGGAAAATGCCTGGGGTTTGGAGTGAGAATCTCAATGTACTCAGGAATCATTACGGGTTTCTTTTATTTCTTAATGCTACAGGTTTTTGATCCGGGATTAAAAGATGTTTTCATAGCACACTCCGAAGAGGCAATGCTTGCCACAGGATTTTCCGAATCCTATGTAGAAAAAATGCGCGACAGCCTTGAAATGAATGCAAATCCGTGGGTTCTTTTCATTTCTTCAATCATTGATGGAATATTTAAAGGATTTATCGTGGGTTTAATCACCTCCATTTTTATAAAACGTAAGGGCGATCCTTTTCAAGAAGCAATGCAAGATGTACAATAACGAAATCAAATTTTCAAAAGAACTTTCAGTAGTTGTTCCGCTTTTTAATGAGGAGGAGTCATTGCCAGAGCTGGTTGAATGGGTAGACCGCGTTTGTAAATCATTGGTAGATGCCTTCGAAATTATTTTAATTGATGATGGAAGCAGTGATCGCTCTTGGGCGGTCATTCAGGAGTTGACAAAAGACTACAGCCATCTAAAGGGCATCTCTTTTCGTCGAAACTATGGAAAATCGGCCGCACTCAACTGCGGTTTCAGAGAAGCAGCCGGAGAAGTGGTAATCACCATGGATGCCGACCTTCAGGATAATCCAGATGAAATACCCGAACTCTACAAATTAATAAAAGAGAATGATTACCAGCTGGTAAGCGGATGGAAGAAAAAGCGCTACGATCCATTGGGAAAGACCATCCCCAGTAAATTATTTAACTACACTGCGCGAATGGTATCCGGCATTAAACTGCATGATTTTAATTGCGGACTCAAAGCATACCATGGCAACGTGATTAAAAATATCGAAGTTTATGGCGAAATGCATCGATACATTCCTATACTCGCTAAAAGAGCGGGTTTTTCAAGAATTGGGGAAAAGGTAGTAATGCACCGGGAGAGGAAATATGGAGTTACCAAATTTGGAATAGAGCGATTTATTAAGGGTTTTCTGGATTTGTTATCGGTAATGTTTATCTCAAAATTTGGCGACCGGCCCATGCATCTGTTCGGAAGTCTTGGAACACTGACTTTTACGGTGGGATTCTTCTCTGCTCTTTGGCTTGGGATAAGAAAACTCTGGTTTGTTTATTTCAACGTGGAGGCACCAAGAGTGACTGATAGTCCTTACTTTTACATCAGCCTTACTTGTATGATTCTGGGAACACAACTGTTCATGACCGGGTTTATTGCTGAACTTGTAAGCAGAATGCGACCGGACAGAAATGAATATCAAATTAAACAAAAAACATCGGATTAAAAGATGCAGTTTTATCAAAGTATAGCAAAGTGGTACGACCATATTTTCCCCGGTTCGCCGGCACAGGTTAAGTTTATTGAAAATGCCGTAAATGGATTCGCAGGCAAACACATTGCTGAAATAGGATGTGCAACAGGCAATCTTTGCATTGGCATGGCTGCCAATACAAATAAGGTCACTGGAATTGATCTGGACGAAGAATTGCTTAATGTAGCCAGAAAAAAGAGCTCATCGTGCTCCAATATTGAATACATTCAGGGAGACATGTTGAAAACCGGTTCAATTGTAGAATCATTTTCACTGGACGCCATCAGTTGCATTGGGAACACCCTTGTGCATCTTCAGAAACCCAAAGACATGCTCTCCTTTTTCAATCAGTGTATTCAGGTTTTGAAGCCGGGAGGGAATCTCATTCTTCAAATTATCAATTATGACTACATTCTTGATTTTGGCATTGAAAGCCTCCCGTTAATTGAAAACGATTATATTAAATTCGACCGCAGATACGAACTCCGCGAACAGGATGAACTGATTAATTTCAAAACCATTTTGACAATAAAGGAGACCAAAAGCACCATCATTAATAGTGTTCCGCTATATCCACTCCGCCAGGAACTATTAAACAAGTTGCTTAACGAAGCTGGTTTTTTAACAGCAAAGTATTATGGGGGTTTCGACGGTAGTCCACTCCGTCAGCAGTCATTACATTTGGTTGCTCACGTTACCTGTTAAATATCCGGCCACCTTTTGGTCAATGGCAAAGGTCAGGTGGTTTTTATCCAAATCTTTCAGAGGCATCCATCTCAATATTTGGGGTAATTCATTGTCAGCAACAAAAGGCTCGGAGCAAATCGGCAATTTCGGCAATCCGGGTATTTCCATTTTATAGTAGATACTGATAAGCTGGGTGTTTTCAAAAAATTTTGCCGGTTGAAAATAATCTGTTGTATAAAAGTGTTCAAGAATTTCGGCCTCAAGGCCGAATTCCTCATTGATTTCCCGCTGCAAACAAGCTTTGGTTCCCTCTCCAAATTTGAGTCCACCTCCCGGAAACTTGGTCATCCTGATGTCTTTAAAAATCTCATCAGACAACAGTACATTCCCATTACGAATGCAGATACCATAAACACGTATTGTAAATTGCTGCTTCACGAAAACAGAGTTAAAAAGCCGATGCCGGGGATTTTGTTTGTAAACCGTAAGAAAGATTAATAATTATCCGGCATCGGCTTCAATACAAATATAATTCTTTTTAAGAACCAAAACACATTTTTTTCAAAGGGAGAGATTCTTATCAATCAACCTGGCAATTTCATTGATTTCACCCGGATGAAACCATTGCATTTCTGCATCGCGCCGGAACCACGAGAGTTGCTTCTTTGCGTAGTGTCGCGAATTGCGTTGTATCAGTTCTATGGCTTTTTCGGTAGAGTACTCTCCGTTAAACGAAGCAAAAAGCTCTTTATATCCTACGGTATTCAGAGCGTTCAAATGCTGGTGCTCAATCAACGCTTCGACCTCCTTAAGCAAACCTTCATCTACCATTTGCAACACACGTGAATTTATGCGGTTGTAAAGCTCTGCTCGCTCCATATTTAAGCCAATTTTCAAAATTGAAAACGGACGCTTCTTTTTTGGAGCAGTACGTAATGAAGAGTAAGGTTTACCGGTCATAAGGCAAATTTCAACTGCATGAACCACCCTTTTGGGGTTTTTAAGGTCAACCTGTTGGTAAAAATCAGGATCCAAAATTTTCAATTGCTGCCTGATAGACTCAATGCCTTCGGTATTGAGCTTTTCCTGCAACTCCTGTCGTAATTCGGGATCAACAGTAGGCAACTCATCAATACCATTACAAAAAGCATCAATGTACATCATGGAGCCTCCCACCATAAAAAGCACGTGGTGCTTTTTAAAAAGCTCCATCACAATTTTTAATGCATCCTGCTCAAATTCGAAAGCGTTATAATAATCAAATATCGACTTAAATCCTATCAGGTGATGCGGAACAAGAGCCTGCTCCTCTTTCCCAGGTGCAGCTGTTCCTATTGGAATTTCTCTGAAAATCTGACGGGAGTCTGCGGAAATGATTTCACTTCTATATCGCTCTGCCAACTCTATACAAACCTTGGTTTTTCCAATTCCGGTAGGACCGGTTAAAACCACCATCAACTTTGACATAATTACCCTTTACTCATTTTAAACAGATTATAAAACATTCAGAGTTTTAGATTTATTGAGTTTAATGCCTTTACAATTTTCGTAAAACGAAATGCAAACATGCAATTTATGTCCTAGTTTCGAATCAAATCTGAATTACCTCCCTCGCTCCCCCCTAACCACCAAGGGGAACCGCTAAACATACTATTCTAACCCATTATTTATGATTGACTTTACACTAGTAAAATTCATCCGGATCGAAATCTTCGTCCGATAAATCCTCTGGAAAATCTCCTCCCTCCCTGATGATATCGTCCATGTCGTCGTCAGACAAAAAGGCATCAGCTTCCAGAGCATCATCAAAATTAAAGCCTTCTTTGGAAAACTGTGGCGGAGGAGTTCCTTCCATGCGAGTGCAGACAGGTTCTTTAAGGTTGCCACCGTCGATATTAGTCAACTCCATAAACAATACTCGTTCGGCAAACAAATCAAAGGCATATAAAACTCTTTGTTTTGTATCGGTAATCAGATCCTCAAGTCGAACCTTATCCATTACCAGAATCGTTCCCTCCTCCTCCATCATGTCAATCAGTGTAATTTCCTGCTCCTTATTCCAATTCTCGTCAGTAAGAAAAAAGGAGGTCATTTGGGCCGGATCAAAATTAAGCTTTTGCTGAATGAACTGATGCAAATCTAAGAAGGATGATTTACTGTCAATGGCTATATCTAAAATAAAATCATCAGATTCGTTGCTTATGGCTCTGAAAAAATAGATCATAAAGTTAGTTTTGAGTAGATCAAAATTACTATTATTGCATTAAATATGCGAAAAAATCGTTGCTCTATTGCGTTTTTATTAATGCATAACGCAATAAACACATTATGGTTTCAAATTTTTAAAAGAATGAGCATTCGCCGGATTAATTTGCTCTTACTGTCAGCAATCTGTTTGCTTTTTTTAAAAGCAAACATCAATGCTCAACCTCCTAACACGGCACAGGAAGACTCTATCTATCATCAAAACAGCCTAATACAATTTGGTGAAAAACTTTTGGATTATCTCACCTTTGAGAAGGAGAATTATGTACTGGTTTTTTATCCATCGGGCGGATATTCCCAAAGAACAGGACTTGAAGCAGGCATTATGCCGGTCCTCAGTTGGATGGATGAATTCAGCATCCATCAAAATCAAACGAGAATAAACACACTATCGGCATCCTTGCAGGTATCCACAAAAAAAATGTTTGAAGTTAAGAGTGATTTGGAGTGGTTTTTTTCTGAAAACTGGCAAATACATTCAAAATTCAGCTATTTGAGTCTATATGACAGATATTGGGATGCACATTCTACAGAATCCTTATTCCAGAACATTGAATTCAAATTGCGCCGGATAACGTGGGAAGCTCAAATTCACAGACAATTAACCCGGTATTTTCATACCGGGATAATTACTTCCATATTAAATCAGAACAACAACTGGCAAACAGAATTTCCGGAGGTAACCGGACTGAAAGGAGGGTTCATCGCAGGTACAGGTCCGTCAATTCTTTTTGATTCGCGCGACCATGTGTTGTTTCCCCGGCAAGGATGGCTCATAACCACATCAGGAATATTTCATCATCAGATGTTAGGCTCCGATTTTGATTTCAATAAATGGTTAACAGATGTGAGGTACTACACAAATAAAGGTAAATCGACCTTCGCATTTCAATATTTCACTGAAAACGCTACAGGAGATGTCCCGTTTTTTTCACTTCCCAATCTTGGAGGCACCGACCGGTTGCGGGGAACCGGCCACTCACGCAGGATTATCGACAACAGCATTCAGCTTGTTCGCGGGGAGTTCCGAAACCCACTATGGTGGCGATTTGGCTTTGTTGTTTTTGCAGAAGCAGGAGTTGTAGAGAATTCATTCAAGGTGGATTTTGAAGATGGTATAATCTCTGCCGGCGGTGGTTTAAGGTTCAGAATTTTGCCGGATGAACCACTAAACATTCGATTTGATGTTGGATTCTCATCTGATGGACATCATGGAATGTACATTTCGTTGAGAGAAGCTTTTTAGCCTGGACAACGCTCTGCCACCAGATAAACGCAGAGACGCTAAAAAAACTCATAGTCCTGAACCCTTTTGACGCATCTATTTTATATTTTAGAAACTAAAGCCAAACAGTTACAAAGATTTCATATCTGCCACGGTATAAAAAAAGCGTGAAAGTTAAAACTTTCACGCTTTTTCATGAATTCAGTTATAGCTCTATTTTAAAGAAGAAGCCAACATCCAAACAACTTTTTCCTGTTGCGTAATGTAGTCGGTTAACAAGGTAAGTGTTCCCTCATCACCGGCCTCTTGGGCTAAAGGTAGAATATCTCTTTCCAGTTTGATAAGAGTGGATAGATTTTCCAGTGTAGCCTCGGTGGTGGCCACCCCATCAGAAAGGTTCTTTGCCTCTTTAATTGAACTAACTTTCAAGTAATCGGTAAAAGTATGATAGGGAGTCACACCTAATGTAAGGATGCGCTCAGCGATTTCATCAACTTTCATTACCGCATCGTCGTACAACTCTTCAAATTTGGCATGCAATTCAAAGAATTTTTCACCTTTAATGTTCCAGTGAAAACCTCTCAGGTTTTGGTAAAACATCTGGTAGTTAGCCAATAGCTCATTTAGTTTTTCACCCAATTGAGCTGCTTCGTTTGCTTTTAATCCTAAAAGTTCACTTATTTTTTTCATGATGATATTAAAATTAGTTTGACCGGTTTCGCATGTAAAACCAATGTCGATTTTATAATTGACGTACATGCACGTCTGTGGAATTCTTTTGTTATTCTCTACCTCAAATATAGAATTTTTGAAGGGGATTATCAAATAAGCTTAATTTATATGCCATACCGTTTAACTATAATTAACGGGGGAAGGAAGATCTGAGAGCTTATAGTTGGAGGGTGAACAGGAGGCAGGAAATCGCAGACCGGAAACCGGAAGCGAAGTGCAACCTTGTTCCGTGAAATGGAATATGCTGAATGTATTGAATGGAATTCCGTACTACGGAATAAATGAGATGCCGCCATAGGTGGCAAAGATTGATAGATCAGAATGTTTCATAGAAAAAAGCACGCCGTAGGTGTGCAATTTAAACCACATAAGGCTCATAAGGTTGTAACCACAAAGAGAACAAAGCAGACACAGAGTGCACTAAGAAATTTATATGGACTTCCTGTTTAGGGTTTGTCTCATAAGTCATAAGCTTTTCAAAAAGTAATTTGAGTATATGGAGTTTAGAACTACAATCTTTTTAAGATTAGATTTCACATTTCAAAAATGGGTCAATGAATTGACAGGCATTCTGTTTTGCATTATATTAGTGGATGGGTCATATAAAACGATAGAAGATGAGATGTAGAAGCAATTTAGACAGGAGGAATTTTGTCAGGCTTGCAGGTATGGGGTTGGGTTCACTGATGCTGATGCCGGCTGACATTTATGGAGGAGTTAGTTCTATGAAAAGAAACGATGCAAGGAGTGGAGCCACCATAAATTTTACTCCCACATACATTGATTTGCATAGAAAAGGCGAATTGCGAAAGCGTGTGGCCATTCTTAATCAAATGATGCGTCGCTGTACCCTTTGTCCGCGCGAGTGTGAAACAGAACGTTTCAGAGGCAGAAGAGGTGACTGCAATGCCAACTCGAATCTCGAGATATCCTCAGTAACACCTCACTTTGGAGAAGAAAGGGAACTGGTGGGTCAGAATGGCTCCGGCACCATTTTCTTTACCAACTGCTCTTTGTTATGTGTTTTTTGCATTAATTACGATATCAGTCAAAAAGGGCGCGGCCGTCGGCAATCGGTCGATTTTCTTGCAAATTCCATGTTGCGACTACAAGAGATGGGCTGCCATAATGTAAACCTTGTTACTCCGTCACACTATGTTCCACATATAGTTGAAGCGGTTGATATAGCAGCAGGTAAGGGTTTGCGTCTGCCAATTGTTTACAACACTTGCGGATGGGAAAAACTTGAAGTGCTGAGGCTTCTCGACGGCATTGTAGATATTTATCTGGCCGATTTTAAATATTTTGATTCTCAGGCCTCCGACAGATTCTCACCCGGGGCAGTGTGTTATCCGGAAACAACTCAAAAAGCCTTTTTGGAAATGCAAAGGCAAACAGGAGTCGCCAAACCCGATCCAGCCACAGGCCTTATGCACAGAGGTTTGATGGTACGGCATTTGGTAATGCCTAATAATGCAGCACGCACCGATAAAGTCTTGCATTGGATTGGAGAGAATCTTCCAAAAGAGACATACATCAACCTGATGTCACAATACACCCCGGTTTTCAAGGCCAATCAATTTCCAGAGATCAGCAGAAGAATAACAAGAGAAGAGTACACTGAGGCAATTGCCGCAGCTCAAAAAGCAGGCTTAACCAATGTGGTTTTGCAAGGAGGATGAGTTATATTTATACCAACAAAGGTCGCTAAGAATATGTGGAATGGGATCAAAGACTTAAAGTCTTTACAAACCAGTTAATAAGCTTTAGCGACCTTTGTTATAAAATGGGTCTAATTAAACATAATTACAGAACTCTCTTAGACGTTCTGTAATTTTATCAAATTCAGAGCAGAACCGGCTCTGAACCACTCAATCTGCTGCTGATTGTATGTATGAACCGCCTTGATAAAATCCTTTGAACCGTCGGCATGAAGCAGTTCTATGGTCACAGGCTTATCCGGAGCAAAAGACTCCAGATCAATCAGGCTGATGGTATCATCTTCCTGAATTTTATCGTAGTCTGCTTCATTCTCGAATGTCAAGGCCAACATTCCCTGTTTTTTCAGGTTGGTTTCGTGTATCCGGGCAAAGCTTTTCACCAAAACAACGCGGACTCCCAGATGACGGGGTTCCATGGCCGCATGTTCGCGTGATGAGCCTTCACCATAGTTATGGTCGCCCACTACAATGCTTCCGATTCCATTGGCTTTATAATCTCTTTGCACCTGAGGGACTCCACCATACTCTCCGGTTAGCTGATTTTTTACACTATCCGATTTATCATTAAAAAAGTTGATGGCACCCGTCAGCATATTATTGGAAATATTATCGAGGTGTCCCCGGAAGCGCAACCAGGGACCAGCCATTGATATATGATCGGTGGTACACTTTCCTTTGGCTTTAATAAGAAGCTTTAGTCCTGTTATATTGTTTCCATCCCATTGCTCGAAGGGACTCAAAAGCTGCAATCTTTCTGATTTTGGATCTACGACCACTTCAATGCTGCTGCCATCTTTGGCAGGAGCCTGGTAACCTGCATCCTTCACATCAAAGCCCTTTGGTGGCATTTGGATACCTGTTGGTTCATCCAGTTTAACATGCTCTCCATTTTCGTTAACCAACGCATCAGTCATGGGATTAAAAGTCAAATCACCGGCAATGGCAAAGGCTGTTACAATTTCGGGAGATGCCACAAATGCATGCGTATTGGGATTACCATCATTGCGCTTGGCAAAGTTTCTGTTAAAAGAAGTAATAATTGAATTGGGTCGGTTGGGGTCGTTGGTATGACGAGCCCATTGGCCAATACAAGGGCCACAGGCATTCGCCAACACCACACCTCCAATTTTGTCAAAGTCGTTTAAGAACCCATCTCTTTCCACTGTATATCTGACCTTTTCCGAACCGGGAGTGATGGTAAATTCGGCTTTAGTCTTAAGCTTTTTATCAACAGCCTGACGTGCAACAGAGGCAGCCCGCGAAATATCTTCATAGGAGGAGTTGGTACATGACCCAATCAAACCAACTTCTAAATCTTTTGGCCAGTTATTCTTCTTAACCTCTTCTGCAAACTGAGAAAGAGGAGTCGCTCTATCGGGGGTAAAAGGGCCGTTAATATGAGGCTCTAGTTCAGATAAATTGATTTCGATCACCTGATCGAAATATTTCTCAGGATTGGCATACACCTCATCATCACCGGTAAGATGTTCTTTCACCTGGTTGGCAAGTTCAGCAACATCGGCACGCTCGGTTCCTCTTAGATATTCGGCCATGCTCTCATCGTAACCAAAAGTGGATGTGGTTGCACCAATTTCAGCGCCCATATTACAAATGGTTCCTTTTCCTGTGGCAGACAAGCTTTTAGCACCTTCACCAAAATACTCAAGAATGCATCCTGTACCTCCTTTAACAGTTAAGATTCCAGCCACTTTCAGAATAACATCCTTAGCAGATGTCCACCCATTCAATTTTCCGGTTAATTTAACGCCAATCAATTTTGGGAACTTTAGTTCCCAGGGCATACCGGCCATTACATCAACAGCATCGGCACCACCAACTCCAATGGCAACCATCCCCAATCCACCAGCATTAACAGTATGTGAATCGGTTCCTATCATCATCCCACCGGGGAAGGCATAATTCTCCAGAACTACCTGATGTATGATTCCTGCACCCGGCTTCCAGAACCCAATGCCATACTTATTGGATACGGACGAAAGGAAATCAAACACCTCCTTATTCATGTTTAACGCACCTTTTAAGTCCGCCAAAGCACCATCTTTAGCCAAAATGAGGTGGTCGCAATGAACAGTAGAAGGGACAGCCGCCTTATCTCTTCCTGCTTGCATAAATTGCAACAAAGCCATTTGAGCTGTTGCATCCTGCATAGCTACACGGTCGGGAGCAAAGTCCACGTAAGACTTTCCTCGCTCGAAAGCACTCTCAGGCATTTCGCCGGAAAGATGCGTATAGAGAATCTTTTCAGTTAACGTAAGCGGTCTGTTAAGGAGCTTTCTGGTCTCCTCAACTTTTTTTTCGTAACGGGCATACACCCCTCGAATCATATCAATGTCAAAAGCCATAATAAAAAAGTGATTTTTGTCAGTTCAAAGTTTGTTGCTCAAAAATAAGCAAAATAATCCAGCTACAGAATAACAACCCATCGGATTACATTGTTTACTGCATTCTCGGCTTTATTACATTCACTATTTAACAACACCGGCAAACCTCACACTATCCGCCTATAAAATAGCGAATTATAAACAACAACCATGGCTTATGTGTTGAATCCATTCATTATCTGTCATGAAAATGATGAAATTCTCTTGAGAATTAGGTTTTCATTTCGTAATTTTAAAATAGAGTCAGGGAAATATGAAACTACATTACAATCTGGACAAGAGTTTTGGACCAGCAGGTGCTGTTGCTGGTTACTTTTTAATTGCTGTAGGAGTTGCTACCATATATCAATCTTTTTCGGGAGCAATACTTATTGTATTGGGGAGTTTTATGGCGTTCTCCAACACCGGTGCCTCCATTGACATTGATAACTTCAAAATACGATTCTCCAATAACTTATTCGGTTTTATCAGATTGGGCAACTGGCAATATGTAAGTCCAAAAATGAAGATTGGCCTCTCAAACACAAAACTAGTTTATAGAGTTTATAGCATGAGTAACCGTTCAATTGAGGTTAAAAATTCGGACTTCAGAATATTTCTTTATAATGAAGACAATAAAAAAGGCCAAGCCATTTGCAGGTTCAAGGAAAAAGAGGATGCAGAAGAAGAGTTGATTAAACTAAGCGACTTGTTAGGTCTTGAAGTGAAAGAATAGAGAATAAAACGGCAAATATATCTTATAAACACTTCCTTTGAATACTATCCTGAAAGTTTTTACAATATCAGAGGAGGCAGTATCAAAATTGATACTGCCTCCTTTATAGTAACTTATTGCAATATTCTAGAAAGAATAAGTCAATCCAATTTGAAGAACATTGTTCTTCAATTTAAAATCATCTCCATCAAAATCATTAATATCCATCAAACCCATGTTATACCTTGCAAAAAAGCCAAGTCCGAAGTCCAGTTTATAACCGGCACCAATACCAAAACTCAAATCTAATCCTTTAAATTCATCTTTCACATCTTCTGTTTCCGATTCAGAGAAACCCATCACTGAGAATTCATACTCATATTTCGCGGAGAGTAATAAACTTATCTGGGGGCCGGCCTGAATATAAAAGCCTTCAGACACATAATAATTAAACATCAAAGGAATGTCAAGATAGTCAAGTTTCAATGTTACATCGGCTTCCATACCAAAAAAATCATCGAAGAAGTCATCAAAGAAGTCGTCGAAATCATCATTAAAGTCGTCATCCATAAAGGATTCTGATGCCTTTGCTCCCTTCATGGAGTATATAAGGCCGGGTTGAAAAGAAAGCCGATCAGTTAAGAACATTTCTCCATACACACCGATAAACAAGCCGGTTCTCGAGTCCATGTCAAAATCATCCTCATCAGAAGAGATATTTGCAATGTTTACACCAGCAGTTGCACCAAAGTTCACCTGTGCAAAGGATGTAACTGTTCCTACAAACATGAGAGTGAGTGTAAGAAAACTAACTACGGTTTTTTTCATAATCTAAGTTTTAGTTAAAGATACAATATCGACAAATTCGCAACTAATTATGAAAAAAACAAAAAAAAGAGGGGTAATTGTTAATTACCCCTCTCTGTGAAATATGGAAAAAGCTTTATAAATTAAGCTTTGTCAACTTTATTCATGTGCTGAATCAATTCAACAACTTTTGTTGAATAACCCATTTCGTTGTCATACCAGCTAACAACTTTCACAAAGTTGTCGTTCAATGAGATACCGGCATCAGCGTCGAAAACAGAAGTTTTAACTTCACCAAGGAAGTCGTTAGAAACAACAGCCTCTTCGGTATATCCAAGAACACCTTTCAATTCGCCTTCAGAAGCAGCTTTCATAGCAGCGCAAATGTCAGCATAAGAAGCTCCTTTTTCCAGACGGCAAGTAAGGTCAACTACAGATACGTTAGGAGTTGGTACACGGAAAGCCATACCTGTAAGTTTTCCATTCAAAGCTGGAATAACTTTACCTACAGCTTTAGCAGCTCCTGTAGAAGAAGGAATAATGTTTTGTCCTGCTCCGCGTCCGCCTCTCCAGTCTTTCATAGAAGGACCGTCAACAGTTTTCTGAGTAGCAGTGGTAGCGTGAACAGTAGTCATCAAACCTTCAACAATACCAAACTTATCGTTCAACACTTTTGCAATAGGAGCCAAACAGTTGGTAGTACATGAAGCGTTAGAAACAAAATTCATATCCTTGGTATATTTGTCAAGGTTTACACCGCAAACAAACATAGGCGTGTCATCTTTAGAAGGAGCTGACATGACTACTTTTTTAGCACCTGCCTTAATATGTCCTTCAGCAGATTCCTTAGTAAGGAATAAACCGGTTGACTCAACAATATATTCTGCACCAATATCACTCCACTTCAAGTCAGCTGGATTTCTTTCAGCAGTTACACGGATTGAATTTCCGTTAACAACCAATTTACCGTCTTTTACTTCAACAGTACCGTCGAAACGGCCATGAGTAGAATCGTACTTAAGCATGTAAGCCATGTAGTCAACATCAACCAAGTCGTTGATACCTACAATCTCTACATTGTCGAAATTCTGAGCGGCGCGGAACACCAAACGGCCAATACGGCCAAAACCGTTGATACCAATTTTAATTTTTGACATTTTATTTCTGTTTTAAGTGATTATTACAAGTAAAAGCGCTTGACAAAAAAGTTTAAAGAAGCTTTTTCTGTTTTTGGAGGTACAAAAATACAAAATGATTACTAAACATTCAAGCAATCACCTGACTGATTCTCTGGATGAAATGTGAAATGAAGTTAAATTTAGATGGTTAGGTTAACAGGCAGTAAGGATGATGAAAAAATAGATATAGAGGACGATTATTTTCAGAACAAAGGAGTAAACATAAAAAAAAGGAAATCGTTGATTTCCTTTTGCTCAAAGAATTACTTCGTAATTTCTTTAATCCCGTATAATAAACTCCTCACAGGTTATAAACTATAAAACCTACGCGTTATTGATATTTACCAATAAGTAAAAATATCAGGCTTTAGCGGGAGCTTCTGTTTCGATAACCTGACCGTAAGCCGGGCAATCCCAACTACTTCTGCACGACGAGAAAGCCAATGCAACCAGCAACAGAACAACAGCAACAGACGCAATTTTCTTCATAACTTAGTTTTTTATGGTATAAAATTAGTGTAAATGGTTCGTTCAGACAATAAAAATCTCAGGTTTATTTCACTTTGGATGATTCTATAACGTAAAATAAAATATCTTGGTTACATTTTTTTTAAAACAAAAGAGGCTCATTATTTGTATTAATTAATTGAAACCCTTTATTTATCAAGTAAAAACAACATGAAAAAAATATGAAAACATTTTTAATAAACGTGTTAATTACTCCACTTATTGTGTTTTTGTTTTACGGATGTAAAACAAATCAGCCTGAACTTATTCTCAGCGGGGACGTTGTCAGCATAAATTCAGGAACTGTTTATTTGCAGAGATTTGACGACAGAATTTTCAGAACCATCGATTCTGTTGAAATCATTGATGGCCGTTTTTCTTTTAAACCTGTCATTGAATTACCCGAAATATACGGTCTTGCAACCGAAAAAGAGGGTCGTTCCTTTCTCGTTTTTCTTGAGAAAGGAGAAATTCATGTAACCCTCGACCCTGAGAGCAATCATCGTGAATCCAAAGTTGATGGCTCCTCACTTCACGACCAGTTTGTTGCTTACAGAGAATTGGAAAATGTGAACATCCGTGAGTATATCAAAGAGCATCCAAAATCGCTGGTATCGGCTTATGCCTTATATCGGTTTTTCTCGTTCCGCTTAACTCCGGAGGAACTAAGAGCCAACATTGAATTACTTGATACTTCACTCCATGAAACACAGTATGTAAAAATCATGCAGCGTCTTTTAAGTATTTATGAGGATGTGGCCATTGGTAAAAAAGCACCAAATTTTTCGGCAAAAACCCCTGAAGGAGAAGAAATATTCCTCTACGACAAATTGAATGGCAACTATTTACTGGTTGAATTTTGGGCTTCGTGGTGTGTATTTTGCAGGCGCGAAAATCCAAATCTGGTTAAAGCTCATGATATGTTTCACGAAAAAGGATTCGACATCCTGGGTGTTTCTCTTGACAGAGATTTCGATGCCTGGGTAAATGCCATTGAAGATGACCATCTGAAATGGACTAACATTTCAGATTTAAAATTCTGGGCCAGCGAACCTGCTGCTCTTTTTGGGGTAAGAGCGCTGCCTTCCAACTTCCTGCTTGACCCCGAAGGCAACATCATTGCTCAAAACCTTAAAGGGGAAGAGTTGATTGATTTCCTGAAAGATGTGTTGAGTGTCGAAATCCAATAATCTGACTTTCTAAACCTCCTTGCATCTGTTTTTTGTTTTGGGTTCATGGTAAAAAGTTTTGAGTTGATGGTTTTGAGTTGATGGTTTTGAGTTGAAAGTTGATTGTTCCGCTTCGCGGAATGCCACTCTCTTCGTTCATTTCGTGTCTTTATAATTTGTTTTTTAGTTGCTCCCGAAGTCTCGGGAGAACTCGTCCTGAAGTCTTGGGTCTCGTTTCAGGAATATTCCTAAAAATTGTGAAAACTGTTTGTATTATCAATTGACATTCCGATTTTTGCACAGTTTTTCTGATTAAATATTTTTAGGTTAAATGGGGATAGAAAAGGGGATATTTCAGCGTACAGAATTGCTCATGGGTAAGGAGCGCATGGAGGCAATCGCAAATAAAAGAGTTATTATTTTCGGAATTGGAGGAGTTGGAAGCTGGTGTGCTGAGAGTTTAGTCAGGACAGGCATTCATCATCTTACCATAGTGGATTCTGACCGCGTTTGTGTAACTAATATTAACCGGCAATTGCATGCCACATCCAGAACCGTTGGTGAGGTAAAAACAGAAGTATTAAAAAAACGGCTGTTGGAAATTAACCCGAAAGCAAACATCACTGCCATTCAAAAAATATATAATCAGGACAACCACGACTTCTTTGAACTTGAAAAATACGATTACATCATTGATGCCATCGACAGTCTGGGCAGTAAAATTCACCTGATAAGAATGGCAACCAGGACAGATGCCATGCTGTTTTCATCCATGGGCGCTTCATTAAAAATTGACCCTACCCGAATAAAAGTGGCCGAATTTTGGGATGTAAAAGGCTGTCCACTCGGCTCCAGGGTCAGAAAAATGATTCGCAAAGGCGACCTTCCGGCTAAGAAGTTCTTGTGCGTTTACAGTGACGAGTTACTTGAAAATTCAGGAGAAGGTTCCAGTTGTGGAACCACTGCCTGTTTATGTCCCAAAGCAGTTGTAGCTCCGGGCGACCCGGAACTGGCGAATCACGAATGGTGTAGTAAAAAAGCTGTCATCAATGGCACAGCGGCGCATATCACTTCAATTTTTGGATTTACCATTGCCGGATTGGTTGTTCAGGATATTTATCATCGGGTTGAAAAGGTTGAGGTTTAATGTTTTAAGTTCAAAGTTTATGGTTCAGGGTTGATGGTTTAGGGTTTATGGTTGTTCAATGTTTTAGGTTCAATGTTTCGCAGTGCAGCGGAGTTGAAGTGAAACAGAATGCCGAGTATCGGTACCCGCATTGCGGGAAAGGTTCAAGGTTGATGGTTTATAGTTGTTCAAGGTTCTATGTTAGAGGTTAAGGAGTTGAGAGTTGAAGGTTGTTAGTTGGGTAGTTAAGGAATTCTTCGAGAAACTGTTAGACTTGCGGTTTCCTGCTATATACCTGATATGGAAGGAAAACTACTCTTTTTCAGGAACAATCTGAGCCATATCGAATTTACCTACTTCATAAAGGGAGTTCTCGCTCTCAATTTCACTAAAGCGGCATGGACATGGTTTAAAAACACTACATCCTGCTATCAGGAAAAGAAGAATAAACAGGCGAAATATTAGTTTTATAAAAGCTTTCATCGTGAGGGACTAAACATTATAAACCCTTATACTGACATTTCAATCTAATTGTTACGACGCATCAGTTCAAATTTCGATACGGCCATGGGTTTCTGATTGCATAATTTTGTAGATTTGTGTAAAATCCAAATGCATGGCATTACTAATCACTCTTGCAATCACCATCGTTTTGCAGTTTTTTGCAGCTGCCGTTGCTGTAAAACTGACCAGGGTCACCAAATACAACCTCTCCTGGATTTTGATTTCATTTGGTTTTATTTTTATGGCTGTGCAAAGGCTGGCTGAGTTACTGCCATTTATTGCCGATGTTGAACCGCAAACATACAGACTCTTTTATATTTGGCTGGGTGCCATCACCAGTCTGTTTTTTGCCGGAGGAGTATTTCTTATTCAGAAAATCTTCCAGTATATGAAAGAAGTTGAGATGCAAACACGTAATCAGGAAAAAGCATTGCTCAATGCCATCATCCAGGCCGAAGAGCGCGAGCGCCGTCGCTTTGCCACTGAAATTCACGATGGATTGGGACCTTTGTTGTCAACCATAAAAATGTCCATCAGTTCACTGGCAGCAAATGAGACAAACGACTCCAACCTCTCGGTTATAAAAAACACCAACATGGCCATTGGCGAAGCCATTAAAAGCGTGCAGGAAATATCAAACAATCTGAGTCCGCATATGCTTAAGAACTTTGGTGTGGCCAAAGCCATCCGAAACTTCATAAACAAAGTAAATCAAAGCAAAGGCCTAAAAGTAGCATTTAAAACCAACGCACTTGACACAAGATTTTCAGAAAGTATTGAGATTCTTGTTTACCGGTCGGTGTGTGAACTTGTGAACAACACCATTAAACACTCCGAAGCCACTAAAGTAGATATTGATTTCCAGATTAAAAACAAATGCATTGAACTAAAATACAAAGACAACGGCGTTGGATTTGATACTCAAAACCTGTTTGCAGACAAAAAAGATTCAGGCTCCGGATACTTCAATATGTTCAGTCGCATTAAATCAAATCATGGAACAATGGAGGTCTTTTCAAATAAAAACAAAGGAGTTTATGTAATCATTACAATTCCTGTAAATGAAAAATGAGAGAGAAAAAATAAAGGTTTTTTTGGTAGATGACCACACCCTGTTTTTAAACGGACTGGCCATGCTCCTAAACTCCATGCCTGAAATGGAGGTAGCAGGCAAAGCATTTAATGGTAAAGAGTTTATTGAAAAACTTCAGGATAACATGCCTGACGTAGTTCTGATGGACATTGCCATGCCCGAAATGGATGGCATAGAAGCCACTCGCAAGGCACTGGAAATCAATCCGCAGTTAAAAATAATAACTCTCTCAATGTATGATGACCAGGAGTATTACACCAAAATGGTACAATGTGGTGTTAATGGGTTCATTCTAAAGGATAGCGACATACAGGAGGTCAGAACAGCCATTTCCACCGTTGCCGACGGTGGAAATTACTTCTCACATGAGCTCCTTAGAAATCTGATACTTACCCAGAAACTAAAAGAACATCATAATACAACCGAAGAAGAGCTCTCCGGCAGAGAATTGGAAATTTTGATAGAGATATGCCAGGGACTCTCCAACAACGAAATAGCCGAAAAGCTATTTATAAGTAAAAGAACCGTTGAAAAGCACCGAGCAAATATCCTGTTGAAAACAGAATGCAAAAACACAGCCAGCCTCGTGGTATATGCCATTAAAAACCAGCTAATTGAAATATAACCAGGTGTTTTACGAGTATTTCTGATAATGCCATAGAAACATAAATTCTAACAGCCGCAAATATTTGTCGGGTAAAGTGCAGCCTACAGCACATCAAGGAATCACCCACAACTTTTGTGTATAAATGCTACAGTATTGTAGCATTTGTATACACACATCGCACCACATCACACCTGACTAACAACCACTTATAACCCGGCATGAAATTTGGCCTTGTGTTGTTGATATGATTTCACTTCTAAGAGGAATCTGCATAAACCAATCAGCAACAATTTAACATTAACCTATATGAAAGTTTTTATTCCCGTAATTGACTGCTCACGCAACAGGTACACCATTGCCGAAAATTTTGAAACATCCGGTGCAATTTGCATTTTTGATATCAGGGACAATCTGGTTACCTGGTATAAATCAAAGGGGCTTTCAGCTTCTTATGAAGAGATTTTGGAAGAGCTAAAAGGCGATGGTGTGACTAAAGCAATCATTTCATCACTGCAAACTCCAACCATAAATACTTTCGTGAATAAAGGATTTCACATTTATAAATCGGTAGGAAATGATTTAAGAATAAATCTTGAACTACTTAAAATACGATGCCTTCCCGTTTTTGATTACGAGTCTGCGGAAGAACTAAATGAAATGAGTTCATTTCATTCTGAGTTCGCAACTTATGAACCGGCCATATGTCAGAATTAGGAAGAAGAGGAAAGGTCGAATCACTCCAACTGACCAATTAACCTTCGGAGAGCACGCATCGCTCGTCGGATATTCCCTTCATTTAATTCTTCCAATGATTCATCTGCAAGCTGCCGGTTATCTGAGGATTGCAATAATTTCAGCAATTCATCAAGCTCATCGGCAGCGGCTTCTAAATCATCCTTTTGAAGATAGAAAAGAGCCAGTTTTGCAACCACCAGGGAGTCTTCTGGAGTATTTTCAAGAGCAGTCAGCAAAATATGTTCCGTGTCATCCTCCGGTTTTTCAAAAACACTTCTGACCGCGCCGGTGACATTTCTTAATCTTCGTCTTCCATAGCCAACTACGACCACCTCATCAAGTGCTAGATACGTCTCTTCCATTTCTATATTAAACTCAGCGCCTTCCTCATTAAGACTCACTTCCTGATGATGATACCCAATCATACTAAAAGTAAGCGATGGGGTTTTGTCAGGAACAGTTAAATCAAAATGGCCATCTACATCAGTGACGGTTCCCTCCTTGGTTTTCCTGTCTAATACAACAACACCGGGTAGTGGCGTCCCTGTCAGGCCATCCACAACAGTTCCTCTGATATGCCTCCCGGCATCTCCCCTGCTTTCAACTAAAATTGTGCGGCCGGCTGCGCTTCCTGCTGAGGGAAGTTCAGATGCGGCTCTTTTTTCTGGTTCTGGTTTGGACTCAGGTTCAGTTACCACAAAAAAGTCCTCGCTGAAATCAACTTCAGCATCAAATAAATTTAATTCCGGCTGTGGTGGCGCGGTTGCTTTAATTTCTCTATCTGATATGGCATCCTTTGGACTTACCTCCGGTAATTCATTAACTTCTACATCCTCCTGAAGAACCTCCGGAATGGCCAATTCAGGATAAACCGGCCTGGGCTCAGGCTGATAAACCAAAGGAGAATCCTTAACCGGTTGCTGAATTAACAGAAACAGCAAGCCTACACCAACTAAAAGAAGGACTGAAGCCGCTGCCATCCATTTTTTCCAAACAACAGATTTATGCTCGTCATCGGTCGCCATCTTTTTATGGAGCCACTCTGTCACCTCTCCGGATGCTTTTTCCATTTTATCATCACCCATCAGTTGCATACCTTCAACAAAGTCGCTGCACATATTGCACCCGGCCAGATGGTTTTCCACCAGAAACATCTCTTTTCCGGATAACTGATTTTCCAGATAAAGTTTCAACAACTTTTCATCCGGACAATCCCCGTCGTGGGTAATATGTTGCCACCTGTCTGCCATTTATAGTTGATAGTATATCATAAAAAATAAAAATAACTCCACCCCTCCTTGTTTAAGAATCAAATTCTTAAGATTTCGTTTTCCGTTCTGTATATAACTCTTTACCTGATTTATGGTGTAACCGGTTTTCTGAACTATCTCATTATAACTAAACTCCTCAATATAAAACATTTGAACACATTGTTTTTGACCTTCATCCAGAGAAATCATAGCTTTCTCCAAAGCCTTTAGTTTAGATTCATGATTATTTTGCTCTTCATCATTGTGATGCAAAAACAGTTGATTTTCCACAACTGCAGATGAATTTTCTTCTTGAGAAAGCGAAAAAAGCTGATGCTTTTTCGCTTCTCTGAAATGCATCATACAGCTGTTCTTTGTGACCATATAAAGCCAGCTTTTAAAATTGGAAATCTCAAAACGGGGAAGGTCAGCAAGCACTTTCTCAAAAACCTGCATGGAAATATCTTTGGCCAAATCTTCATCCTTCAAATATTTCATACAAACAGCCAAAACAAATTGAATGTATCGTCCCAAAAGCTCCTCAATCCACCTGTTATCTTTTTTAGAAAGATAAAGACGGATAAGCTCCTCGTCTGATTTCCCTTTGATTTTCAACCTGTTTACAGATAAATAAAAAAATTATTCTGATTTTTTATGGAAAATCAGAATGACTTGCATCTCATTAATAAAAACTGATATCAATGCACTAAAATTTTAAAATGATGAAACGAGTCCCGAAGCTTCGGGACGAGTTCCATTCGGTCTTAATTTAAAAATTATTTACGGATGAAAAAAATGTATCTTTTCAAAAAAAGGTTATCTGGTGAATTCAAGGCATTCATTCTGATAATCGCCATTTGCACATTAAGCTTTTCGGTTTATTCTCAGGTAATGGTTTCGGGAGTAATAAGAGATGCCACTGACAATTATCCGCTTCCGGGTGTCAATATTCTGGAAAAAGGAACCAAAAACGGAGTGATTTCTAACATCGATGGAGAGTTTGAGTTGACGGTTGCTTCAACATCTTCAGTTTTACAATTTTCATTTATTGGTTATGAAACTCAGGAAATAATTGTTGGGAACCGACGAACTTTTGACATCAAATTATCTCCGGCAACAACTCTTTTCGAGGAAGTTATAACTGTAGGCTACGGAGGAAGAGGTATTCGAAGAAACCGCTCAAAAGCGGTTTATGATATGGAGGTGAGTGCTTTTTACATACCGGCACCTCAACAACCATCACACACCTATTTCAACCCAAGCGTAGAAACCTATTCCCTCATCAACGAAAACGGATTCAGCGATGCATTAACCAATCCGCTTTCCACCTTTTCCATCAGCGTTGATAACGCTTCCTATGCCAACGTGCGCAGGTTTATAAACAATGGACAGATGCCGCCTCCCGATGCAGTCAGAATTGAGGAGATGCTCAACTATTTTACTTATGAATATGCTCAACCCAAAGGAGAGCATCCTTTTGCAGTCACAGCAGAGTATGCCGACTGTCCGTGGCAACCTGAGCACAAACTCTTACACATTGGATTACAGGGTAAAGATATTCCTTTAGACGATTTGCCTCCTTCCAATCTGGTATTTCTGATTGATGTATCCGGATCGATGGCTCCTGCCAATCGTTTACCTCTGGTTAAAACTGCCTTTAAAATGCTGGTAAATAATTTAAGGGAAACAGACCGGGTATCCATTGTTGTGTATGCCAGCCAGGTTGGTGTTGTGCTACCTTCTACCCCCGGCTCAGAGAAAGAAAAAATTAACCGTGCCATTGATGGATTGGTTGCCAGAGGCTCAACAGCCGGTGGCGATGGCATTCAAAAAGCCTACGAAGTGGCCGTGAAAAACTTCATCCCCGGCGGGAACAACAGGGTTATACTGGCCACCGACGGGGATTTCAATGTGGGAATATCCAACGAAAATGAGCTGAAACGTTTTATCGAAACAAAGCGTGAAACAGGCGTATATCTGACCTGTTTGGGGTTTGGAATGGGTAATTTCAAAGACTCAAGAATGGAAATTCTATCGCGCGCCGGAAACGGAAACTATGCATACATTGATAACATTCAGGAAGCTCAGAAAGTATTTATACAGGAATTTGGAGGCACCCTGTTCACCATTGCCGATGATGTAAAATTGCAGATTGATTTTAATCCGGCTAAAGTACAGGCCTATCGGCTAATTGGTTATGAAAACAGAATGCTGAATGCCGAAGATTTTAAAGACGACACCAAAGATGCCGGTGAAATTGGGGCTGGTCATACCGTTACGGCCATTTATGAAATCATCCCTGCCGGATTAAAAAGTGAACATTTGCCACAAACCGATGCCTCGGTTTATCAACGGGTGCGACAAACAACGAGAAACCACTCCCATGAAGTTGCAACAGTAAGAATACGTTATAAAAATCCGGGCGAAGATAAAAGTCTGGAGCTAAGGCATCCTGTAGAAGATAGAAATCTGACATTCAACAGAGCATCAGAGAACTTTCGTTTTTCAGCTGCTGTGGCCATGTTTGGAATGCATTTACGAAACTCAGATTTTAAAGGCAAAACCAACCTCAAAGAAATATCTGAAATAACAAAAAATGCACGTAAATACGACCCTTACGGATACAGGGGAGAATTTTTACGGATGGTGGAAACCGCCGGAAGCATTGAGAATCTGTCGCAAAACAGATGATGATGCGGTAACAAAACAGACCTTTAGGGTTTGAACCACAGAGATTTCGATTATTTTACAAAATTACCAATAGCAATGGAATAATGGGAATCTCTGTGGATATTATTTTAGAGAACTATCACTTTTGACCGAATAAATAATATAGATTTCTCGCTCTGCTCAAAATGACAAAGCTTTTAAGAGCTTAGGCGAGTGAGGAGATAGATTGAGTAAAAATTAAAATCCTGTCAATTATTTGATAAATCGAAACAAAAAACTTACCTTTCACGTTAGTAACGTAAAACAATAGCATGATTGTTTCATTTGGTTCAAAGGATACCGAGAAAATTTGGAATGGAGAACGAGTTAAAAATCTACCAATTGAGATACAGCAGATTGGGAGAAGGAAATTAAGGATGATAAACAATTCTCAAATCTGGACTGATTTGAGAATTCCACCTTCCAATAGACTTGAGAAACTAAAAGGTTCCGAATTTAATAGCATCCGGATTAATGACCAATGGAGAATTACATTTCGCTGGATTGATAATAATGCACACGATGTTGAGATAATAGATTATCATTAAATGATTGGAGGGTTAAGAATGAATAAATTAGCAAACATACATCCCGGAGAGATTTTACTTGAAGAGTTTTTACGTCCTCTTGAGATAACTGCTTACAGGCTATCAAAAGATACCGAAATACCACAGACTCGTATATCACAGATTATTAAAGGTAAAAGGAGAATCACTGCTGATACAGCACTGAGATTTTCATCATATTTTGGTACAACTGCTAAATTTTGGCTAGGTCTTCAAGATGATTATGACATTGAGGAAGAGAGAATAGATAAGCAAGATATACTATCTAAAATTAAATTAAACGCACCACAAGCATTTTAGCCAACAAGGGTTGCCGAGATTTCTATCCCGAACTACTCAGGATAATAAAAGACAGGGAAATAGCTACGAATCATTAAAACCCCAGTTCTGCCAACCGTGGCATTAACTACGCCGAAATCGACTCAATCCGCCGGGCTGTACGGGAATTTTGATGAAACGAGGCATTCAAATGCCTGTTTCCATCTTTCAAAAAGATATAAAGTTCAAACTCCTTTTGAGCATAGGAATTCAGTAATTTCATACCAAAATCACTTACCTGCAAATAGGTTTTATCCTTTTTCTTTCCCATATCAACCACCGTTTCTGGTGCCAATCGGTTCATCCGATTGATTAATCCCATCGCTTTTGAACGACTTAAATTCAGTTCCTGCAAAGCATTAGCAAGGCTTCCATCGGTTAACACCAGATTTAGCAATCGGTATTGAACCTCATCCAATAACACTTTATTATTATAATAAATGGTAATAGTTCCGTTCAGATTGAAATTCTTATCTTCCATAATCCAACTATTTTGAGCGGTTTCGCAAATGAGATTTATTCATATTTCTATCAAAAGAGACACCGTTTTCCACAATCTTCTATACACCAGCAAACTAACACATTTCAGATTCAAAAAAGACTACCAAAATGTAATTTTTATAGCCAATCTTACAAAAAAGTCGAAAACAAACATATTTATTCATACACCCCTCTTTTGACATGCTTATATTTGCAAATATAATATAATTAAATTAAACACACCCCCTTTTTACGTGGGTCTATTTCTGTTTTTAACTTCTTTTTGATATCTTCACCCCTAAATACAATCAATCAAATTTAACCTGGCCATCTATGAGCATCAAACCTGAAACATTCCTTGATAACTGTTATGGTTCAAGAGAACTCAACCTATTGGTTGAGTTCAGCGACCTTCTTGGAAATAAAGAGATAGACTTAAATCATGTTATCTCTCAACTTGGGGAGCATCTTTTAGCTGAACGGATAATCCTGACCATCTACAACAGGGAAAGTGGACAGATTTTTATTGAAGGCACATATGGAGTTTCAGAGGAAGGAAAAAAAGACATCAACTATGTGCCTGGTGAAGGAATTATAGGTACTGTAATTGAGACCGGCAAACCTGTCCTAATTAGAAAAACGGGAGAATCTGAAAGCTACCTGAATCGTATGCGAACACCATTAAAGGTGAATGGAGAAGATGTTTCCTTTATCTGTGTGCCCATTCGATATAAAAACGAAACCATTGGAACCTTAAGTTTTCATAAAATATATGGTCGAAGCCATCTTCTTTTTGATGAAGATGTACGCCTGCTAAAAATTGTAGGTTCTATGATTGGCCGTGCAGTAAAACGCCGACAGGAATATGCCGAAGAGATGGCACACCTGCTCAACGAAAATCAAACATTAAAAGGAGTTATTAGCAACCAGATACAATCAGACAACATCATTGGAAACAGTGGTAAAATGAGCGATGTTTTTGCACTGATTGAAAGCGTAGCTTCCACCGATGCAACCGTCCTGATAAGGGGAGAAAGCGGAGTTGGGAAAGAACTAATTGCGGATGCCATACACCAAAACAGCCACCGTAAGGAGAAGCCATTTATTAAAGTAAATTGTGCTGCGTTACCCGAAAATTTGATTGAAAGCGAACTTTTTGGGCACGAAAAAGGCGCATTTACCGGAGCAATCGCTACCCGAGCCGGGCGATTTGAAGCAGCTGATGGCGGCACCATTTTTCTTGATGAATTTGGAGAAATCCCCCTCTCCACTCAGGTGAAATTACTGAGAGTTATTCAGCAAAAAGAGATTGAACGCGTAGGAGCTTCTAAAACCATTAAAACCGATGTGAGAATTATTTGTGCCACCAACCGAAACCTGGAAGAGTTGATTCAAAAAGGGGAGTTCAGAGAAGATTTGTATTACAGAATTAACGTATTCCCAATTTATGTTCCTCCCCTCAGAGAGAGAATCAACGATATTCCTGTGTTGGCAAACCACTTTATTGACAAATTTAATAAGCGGCATGGTAAAAACATAAAAAGAATCACGTCCATGGCCATTGACCTGTTGATGGTATATCATTGGCCTGGAAATATCCGGGAACTCGAAAACTGTATGGAACGCGCATACATATTGAGCAACGATGGCGTAATACGGGCTCACAACATGCCTCCAACCCTGCAAACCGCCGTTTCCAGCAAAACCAGTGAAACAGGCACACTGGAGATGATTCTTGAAAAACATGAAAAACAACTCATTATTGATTCAATGGTTGCCACAAAGGGGAACATGGTGAAAGCCGCTAAAAACCTTGGCATTACAGAGCGCATGATGGGAATAAGAATAAAAAAATACAACATCGACCCCAAGAGATTTAAATCCAGAAAAGCAGAAGGATAGAACTTTAGTTAGATATTGAGAGGCGGTTTTAATTTATAATAAATGTGCATTGAAGATTTTTAGTCCCGATAAAACGGGATTAGACTGATAGACAAGATTAAACAGAAATCTCCAACATTCGCAAATACTTACAAATTGTGCGCAACCTCGCTTTCACCCCTCCAAACCTCCCCCTAGCGGGAGGCTTTAAGCCACCGGGAGATTTAAGTACAAATTGTAAATGCGGATTTTACGATTTGATAGATGAGGATTATTAAAATTTACTGTTGAGACAACCTCAAAAAACAAATATAGATGCAAGACACAGAAATTGAGTTTATCCATTGTGATTTTGATGACAAAGAACATCAAATGGCATTCTTCGAATTGCTCAATGAGTACATGCTTCATCCCATGGGTTGTGGAGAGCCTTTTCCTGAAGACAAAAAAGATAAACTACTTGAAGAGTTGGGAAACCATCCTTCAGCATTTGTTCTTTTTGTAAAACAAAAAGAAGAGTTTGCCGGAATGGCTACCTGTTTTATCAACTATTCCACTTTCAAAGCAGCATATTTCATCAATATACATGATTTTGTTATCACAAAAAAACACCAAAACAGAGGATTGGGAAAAGCGCTTCTAAATGAGATAACAGCCATTGCCAAAGAAGAGGGGTGTTGTAAAGTAAATCTGGAAGTACGGGATGATAATAACAAAGCCATGGCATTGTATTCCAAAACCGGATTTGGAGAATGCGAACCACCAATGAAATTCTGGGAGCTAAAGCTTTAAAAAACTACATAAATGTAGTTTTTTTGTAAAACCATAAAACATCAAACAACTACAATACTGATCATTACATCTTTTGGCACTCAGTTTGTTTTTATGTAATATATCATTAACCAGTTGTTAACAATTAAGTCGCAGATTTAAACTCAAATATTAATCTTTTAAAACCTAAACATCATGAAAGTATTTATTCCCGTAATTGACAGTTCCCGAAGCAGGTACACAATTGCAAACGGCTTTAGCGACTCAGGTTCAATCTGTGTTTTCGACACCAAAGACAACCATGTTACCTGGTATGAGGCAACCGGAAACCCGGCAGGATACAGCGAAATGCTGGACGAACTTAAATCCAATGGTGTGTTCAACGTGATTGCTTCCGCAGTTTCGCCTATGGCACTGAAAGTATTTAGCGACAAAGGCTTCACCGTTTACAAAGCAGTTGGTAATGATTTGATGGTAAACCTGGAGTTATTAAGAATCCGTTGTCTTCCCATCTATGGTTTGGAAGAGTGCATGAGCGAGTTGACACCTACATGCTTTTCGAATTGTTCGTCCTGTGAGCCGGCCATATGCCACAATTAGTATCGGAAAGAAGTATTCTCTCTGACTTTAATTTACTTAAATAAAAAGCCATGTCCATAGGTCACGCGCTTAAATTTATCCACAGCTTCGAGGCAGACCAGGAACTGAGAAAAGAGTGTAACAGCTGCAAATCTTTTCCGGAACTTCTGGAGCTGCTGAAAAGCCGTGATATTTCCTTTACTCCACAGGAATTTGAAGAAGCCATAAATGGCTTACGCGTTAAATGTCAGAGCTATGAACAAGCAGACTATGTCAATGAAATCATGATGTGGTTTAAGATGTTCATGATTGAAAGAAGTAATTAACCTACCTGTACTTCCCTCCTGTATTCTTCAGAAAAGATTACACAGAATGCCATAAAGTTCTCACAGAGTTACACAAAGGATTTTTTATTCTCTGTGACAGTCCCGTGCTCTCCGTGCAATACAATGCAACCTGCTCAAAAACATAAATTTACATCGCAACCTTTTCGTATATTTAACATCATTGTTTAAATGGTGCTTTCTTGTTGTGTTTTTCGGCTCAACTCTCATTTGGGTTTACTGTTTTGCATGGTTTTATTTCTTTTGTTCTCTTAACATCTAACGTTATGAAAGCACTGTTTTTTAGATTGAGTTCAGTTTTCCTGATGTTAATATTATTGGCGGCAGGATGTGACAGCGAAGAAAATAAAGCCCCCTGCCTCCCGGACTACGGAATGGAAGATGGATACTTCTATTGGTTTGAAAATGAGAAGAAGAATTTAAAACGAGATAGAAATCATCTGTCGATACGTTTTTATGAAGCTTCTGGCAAAGCTTTTCACGACAGCATTTTAGAAAAATATGGTATTAAAACCGTTTGGGCTCAAACTTACGACAAACACCCGCCTATGCCTGGATATTATAAGGGTAACTAAAAAACCTGCAGAAAAATATTATACATGCTATGGAGATACCATCCATACCGGACTAGGTAATCTTCCTGAAATTGAATTTGTATTACCAGTATATTACCAAAACAAAGAATTTTGGGATTTAAAGTTAACCCCCGTTAAACTATACACATTCCATGATATAATTACAGAGGACAGACAAGAGGAGATATTAGACAGCCTAATAACTAATGATAAGTTAATAACAAGACAATTATTTCCAGGAGAAGATTGGTCTCCCTATAGCATTTACGTTACTAAGACTTCACCGGAAGATCCCTACACCTTATACCACCGATATTACAAAAGCGGCTTCTTTGAATCAAATTGACATGAATTGGAGTTTTACTTCTCGGTGGCTAGAAAATTAACAATTAAACATTAACTCAAAAAATTGAAAATCATGAAAAATTTACAAAAACACCTACTGGTAATATTAACAGTATTGTTTGTAACATCTCTCACATCAATCGGGCAGGAATGGTATGTCAAACAAAACGGTAATCAAGTCACATTAACGCCAAAAGAGAACACGTGGGTTCTTTATATCCCTGATACAACTTATAACAAATAAGTTTGAATAAAATGAAGAATAAAATAAATATAACATTATTCTACAAAACAATGACAATATATTGTTTCATTGTTATTGCTTTGTTAACTGTTGCTGGTTGCGAAAAGATTGAAAATTCTACTGAAAAAGACTTATACCTCATTGCTAAAGTCGAAAATGCCATAGAATACAGTTCAGTTGTTGCAGTTAAACTTATGATAAGAGATAAAAATGGTAACGATGTAGAACTTGCCCGTGGCGATTGGAAAGATAACGGTTTCGCAATTTCACTACCAAAAATAAACCGATATAATTATGGAGAGTTAATCCATATGCCTTTGTTGCCGACAGTGATATATGATAATTTGGTTACTATAACTACTAACAACAGAAACGCAAGAAATAGAATTGCTGAATTTTGGGGCGTTGATAAAGAAGGAAATATGATTGCTGAGTTCCTTCCTCGTAAAATAGATGAAGATGGAAACATGGTTAGGGTTCGATTTAGATATGTTGACTCTGATGTTATTATTTCAGGTTATATTGAGGCAGAAACTATTGTTCTCGATTATTTTGACGAGGAAACAGGATTTATGTCTAATTGGATATGGGAAAATAAAACGATTTTTTTGATTGATTATAAGGAAGGGTGGAATGCTTCAAGTCATCCAAGTTTTCAATCCTCTAGCGGGGAAACAATAAGGAAGCATTTAACCATTCCTACTAGTAGTAATTTGAAATGGTATGCTAGAGATGATTTATAAATAATTAAATGTCTAATCATTAAAATAAAATTAATTGAATATGAAACAGTATTTATTAAGATTAAGTGGGAAATTAATATTGCTCCTTTTAGCTATTGCAATTGGTTGTAATTTTCTTTATGCACAACATCATTTTTCAGTTGATTATGGAGATTTGCGGGTAAATGCTAATCTGATTCGAACAGAAGCTGCAAATACCACAGCATCAACTAAGTCGATTACGAAAAATCACAACAATCAAGATGTATATACCCTTTCTCTTTCATCGGTTAAAAATACCAAAATCGTAATTTTGAATGAGGAAACAGGGAAAAGTGTGGTAATTACTCCAAAAGATAATGCGCCAGCAAAATTCGAATTGCCACCGTTTTTTATCGAAGAATTGCGGCAGGCGGCTTTGGGTGAGGCAAAGCAGTATTTGGTTGCAGAAACTGATGGTGATTTTTGAGTCAGAAATGCTACAACTGTTGCGGTTGACAACCAAGATATATATATACCTCGATATTTTTACGGTACAAAGAAAAATGTGAAAGAAGCTCTTCCGAAAGACAGAAAAATCATTCATGTTTTTAAGGAAAAGCCGATACTTATTCCTGCTTTTCCAGATGATCCCGAGTGTTTGCGTCTTGTAGCACTTTTGGAAGAAGAAATGAGTTATTATGTGTATATGTATCAACTACCCGACGGAACTTTAACTATTTATGATGAGAATTTTAATCCGAGTTTGGCAAATAATGAAGTTAAAACAAGTTTAAATACTATTTCAAATCTTCAGTTTAGTTTAAGTGGCAATACAACAGGACAAGCGCAAACAGCTACGTTACACGCACTAAATCTTTGGAGTGAACAATTGTTTGGTAATGTGCCTGTTGATATTAATGTTAGACTTATTTCAATGGGTACGTATGTTCTTGGAAGTTCGTATCGTACGCCGAGCCATCTGATTGATGGAGTATTCTACCCTTCACCGTTAGCAAATCAAAAGTTAGGTTATAATTTTTCTACACAGAGAGATATTAGAATAGAAATGAACTCGGATTTCACTTGGTACTTTGGTTTAGATGGTAATACTAGTGGGTACGATTGGGTTACCATCATGTAGCACGAAGTAACACACGGCTTAGGCTTCTTCCCATTAGTTGGAAGCAATGGAGCTTATATCTATACGACTTCAAGTGGTAATTCATCCTCCACGAGCTATCCCGGAATTTACGATAGGCAGTTGTATCAAGGTGCTACAGGTAATACTTGTTTAACAGACCTTAATCTATCTCAACGTGCAGCGTTGGTTATAAGTGGCAATCTGTTTGCTGGTAAACCAGGTTCACATTTATTGGCAGCAAATGGCGGTACTCGTGTTAAAATGTATGCCCCTAATCCATGGCGTCCTGGCTCAAGTGTTTCACACTGGGATTGGTCTGTAACTTACTTTCCAAATTTTATGAGACATGCCTATGCTAGTCCTTTACATACTTTTAATACAAGAAAAATTGGGATAATGCGAGATATGGGTTGGGAAACGTGTGATATAACCATCTCCGGCCCCTCAACCGTCTGCCAGCAGGCTACGTACCAAATTGAGAATCTTACCGAAGGAGCCCAAATAAACTGGACAACAAGCAACAGTTTATCTATTAGCAACGGACAAGGAACACCTCAGGTAACCGTTTCAAATACTGGCGCATTCAGTATTTCACATTTTGTAAAAGCAACCATCACCGCATGTGGTAGCTCATACGAGATTTGTAAAAATATTTCAAGAGTTGGAAATGAGAGCGCATTAATTCTTTTGTATGATGCTGATGGAATCAACTCCTACCATGCCGGAACAATCTTAACCAGACATCTCATAAAAGCTCATCTAAACAATCCTTCACCTGATCCTAATCATTACAGGTGGACCATTATTGCTCCGCCCAAAAGCAATATCCCCAACAAGTTAGCCAGCGGACAATCATTTTCTTATGCCACCGATTACGTTGGGAACTATACGTTCCGGTTAACCTATTTTGCAGAATGCGGATGGAGTACTATAACAAGAGATATCTATTTTGGATTCGGCTCCCTTATGCAAGTTAAAATTCTCCCAAACCCTGCCTCAAATGAAACATCGGTTTCATTGAATTTAAATTCTGGTGAGGATTTGAATTCTATGTCATCCCAAATCTGGGAATTCGAAGTTCATGATCAGAATCAACGGCTTATCACCCATCAGAGAAACATTAAAAGCAATTCACATACCATTAACACAGCAGGCTGGCAAAAAGGCCTCTATATTGTAACGGTAAAGTACAACAATGAAACCTTTAGCGAAAAGCTGGTGGTGAAATAATGGAAAAGTTACACTGAGGGCACGGAGTTCTCACGGAAATACACGGAGGTTTTTTATGCTCAGTGACAGTTTCTGTGCTCTCCGTGTAGCAAAATGCAACCTGCTCAAAAACATTAATTTACTTCGCAACCTTTTCGTATATTTAACATCATTGTATAGTGTGCTTTTTTGCTCTGTCACATTTAAGCGTCCTGTTTTGGCTACACGACCGCGAGTTTTCCGGTATAGCATTATTGTAAACAAGCTCCCTAAATCGGCTGAAATTGGAATTATAAAAATAAAACGAACTCATTATGAAAACCAAGACAATTAACAAACAAACTTACATAGTTGGAATGGGATTAATCCTGCTTTTATTTCTAATTATGGCGTGCAACAAAAATGAGATAAATGCACAGGATGATACCGTATTGCTTCGTGAAATTTCGGAAAATCCTTCCTATATCTCCTTGCCTCTGTTGGAAACCACGTGGACATTGATTGGTTTTGCCAATGAAAAATCAAACAGGATCAAATTAGCAGTGCCAAATGATGATAATTGTTATACATTGATTTTTGGCGATAATGGTTCTATAAAAGGCCATACTTCTACTAATATCGCAGGTGGAAAATATTATCTGGATAATAAAAGTACTATCAATATTATTAGTTTTGGGCCAGAAACTTATATTAATGAAATTTTTGATGGTAAAGCCTTTATTGATGCGGTAAACAACGTCTTTTCTTACCAAATTACTCAGAAAGGACTGGTTCTAAAATATCAAAAAGACAAGCACATGCTTTTTAAACCTATAGAATAACAAGCCATTATACTTTTATTAATTTCAATTTAGGTCAAATATATCAACGATGAAAAAGATACTTACCTTAATCACCCTAAATTTTGTTTTCTTTTCCGCATCTACCCAAATCAGTACGGATGAACTACCAGTCAGCTTCAATGAAACCATTGGCGTTGCAATACAAAATAGAGAAACGGATTTGAAAATCATGCCGAGCCTGGATATGGCACGAATACAACAGGAAGACGAAAGAGATGCGCAAAACGGGCTGCCTCCGAGGTTTGGTTTTCCTCATGCTGTGAGTTTCAATTTACTCAATTCTGGTGTTTGGACAACTTTGCCTAACGGTGATAGAATTTGGCAGTTAAGCATTCACTGCCCTGGCGCGCTTTCTATCAATTTATTGTATGACCAGTTCTGGTTACCTGAAAAAGCTAAACTTTTCCTCTATACCGATGACCGAAAACATATTTTGGGTGCCTTTACATCAAGGAATAATAAGGGCTCAGCAAACGATATTCAGGGATTTGCAACGGGATTGCTGTATGGAAGAACGATCATATTGTAATATTATCTGCCTGAAAATATTGAGGAACAGGGGGTAATATCCATTGCGAATATAGTCCATGGTTATAGATATATCACTCTGCCTGAAGATTCTACCAGCAGACTTTCCCTATCTGGTGACTGCCAAGTCAATATAAATTGTTCGGAAGGAAATACTTGGCAGCAGGAAAAGAATGCCGTGGCTCTGATACTAGTTGGTGGAGTAAGATGGTGTACCGGCTCGTTGATTAATACTGTATGTGATGATGATCGACCATTATTCCTTACTGCGGATCATTGTTTGGGAGGATGGGCGAACGATCACATAAAATATGATGCAATCACTAACCCCGTTTTGAATCATTGGTCTTTCTACTGGAATTATGAAAGTCCACGCTGTCCGAATATTGCTCCACCTCCAGCCATATTATCTACGGTTGGGGCTACGGTAATTGCAAACAACGGGAATACGGACTTCGCACTACTACAATTAACAGAAGACCCTAAAGATAGGAATGGTGTTACACCTTACTACCTTGGTTGGGATAGGTCGGGTTACGCAGGAACTGGCGGAGTAGGGATTCATCATCCAAATGGAGATGTGAAAAAGATTGCCACTTATATAGGCACTCCAACAAACTCCACATGTCTAAACGCAAACTATTGGCAAACTGGTTTTGTAGCTACATCTAACGGTCACTCAGTTATGGAGCCTGGCTCCTCAGGTTCTCCATTAATAAACTCAAATAGACATGTAATCGGACAATTGTATGGCCCCGGAAATTTAGCTATTTGCCCTCAACATCTTTGTGACAACCAACCTGAACTACAAGAGGTTTCTTACGGCAAATTCAGTGTCTCTTGGACAGGAGGAGGTGCCATCGATAACAGGCGGCGTTTGAGGGACTGGCTTGATCCGCTTGGCACTGCTCCAACAACACTCGTCGGCAAAGCAGCGACTCTTATCTCCGGCCCCTCAACCGTCTGCCAGCAGGCTACGTACCAAATTGAGAATCTTCCCGAAGGAGCCCAAATAAACTGGACAACAAGCAACAGTTTATCTATTAGCAACGGACAAGGAACACCTCAGGTAACCGTTTCAAATACTGGCGTATTCAGTATTTCACATTTTGTAAAAGCAACCATCACCGCATGTGGTAGCTCATACGAGATTCGTAAAAATATTTCCAAAGTTGGGAATGAAAACGCTGTCATTCTATTGTATGACGCAGATGGAATAAACTCTTATCATTCCGGTACAATCTTAACCAATTACCTAGTTAAAGCCCACTTAAACAATCCTTCTCCTGACCCGGGTAATTACAGGTGGACCATTATTGCCCCACCAAAAAGTGGTATTCCCAACAGGTTAGCTAGCGGACAGACCTTTCCGTTTTCGACAGACTATTCTGGGCACTATACGTTCCGGTTAACCTATTTTGCAGAATGCGGATGGAGTACTGTAACAAGAGATATCTATTTTGGATTCGGCTCCCTTATGCAAGTTAAAATTTTCCCAAACCCTGCCTCAAATGAAACATCGGTTTCATTGAATTTAAGTTCTGGTGAGGATTTGAATTCTATGTCATCTCAAATCTGGGAATTCGAAGTTCATGATCAGAATCAACGGCTTATCACCCATCAGAGAAACATTAAAAGCAATTCACATACCATTAACACAGCAGGCTGGCAAAAAGGCCTCTACATTGTAACAGTAAAGTACAACAATGAAACCTTTAGCGAGAAGCTGGTGGTGAAATAATGGAAAAGTTACACAGAGGGCACGGAGTTTTCACAGAGTTTATTCTCTGTGAAGAGTTCCGCACTCTCCGTGCAATAAAATGCAAACTGCTCAAAAACATAAATATGAAGAGGCATCAGATTAAGCATCACTGCTTTTAATTCCTTACCGCCAACCTTTCAACTTCTCTTAAATTGTCCATCTTTTTCTTTGTCAGGAAGCTTTGAATATCACCCATGTGCTCTTTTACGCGTTTGTTACCAAACTCGTACACTTTCTCTGCAAGGCCGTCCAGAAAATCACGGTCGTGTGATACCAGAATAAGAGTTCCGTCAAAATCCATAAGAGCACTTTTCAGAATATCTTTCGTCCTAATATCCAAATGATTGGTTGGCTCATCCAGAATAAGCAAATTAACCGGTTCAAGAAGGAGTTTTATCATGGCCAGTCGGGTACGCTCACCTCCCGAAAGCACTTTTACTTTTTTGTGAATATCATCCCCACCAAACATAAAAGCCCCTAGGAGATCTTTAATTTTGGTCCGAATCTCTCCCACTGCCACATCATCAATGGTTTGAAAAACCGTTAGTTCTTCATTGAGCAACGATGCCTGATTCTGCGCAAAATAACCTATCTTAACGTTGTGCCCAACAGTGAGTTTCCCCTTAAAATCAGTTTCTCCCATAATGCATTTAACAAGGGTTGATTTCCCTTCACCATTGCGCCCAACAAAGGCTACTCTTTCACCTCGTTTCAGGCTGAGCGAAGCATTGGAAAACACATTAAAATCGTCATAATTTTTGGCGACCTCATCAACAATTACCGGATAACTGCCGGATCTGGGAGAAGGTGGGAACTTTAATCTAAGAGCCGAATTATCTTCCTGATCTACTTCCACAATTTCGAGTTTTTCAAGCATTCTTACCCTGCTTTGCACCTGGTTGGTTTTTGAATAAGTCCCTTTAAAACGCTCAATAAACACCTTATTGTCGGCAATCATTTTTTGCTGCTCCTCATATTGTCGCTGCTGCTGCTCACGGCGTTCTTTACGTAATTCAAGGTATTGGGAATAATTCACCTTATAATCGTAGATGCGCCCCATCGTGATTTCAATGGTTCGGGTGGTAATATTGTCCACAAAAGCCTTATCGTGCGATATGACGATGACCGCTTTGGCATTGTTCACCAGAAAATCTTCCAGCCATTGAATGGACTCGATATCGAGATGATTGGTTGGCTCATCCAACAGGATGAGATCGGGATTTTTGAGCAATATTTTGGCCAGTTCTATACGCATTCGCCAACCACCACTGTACTCGCTGGTAGGACGGTTAAAATCGTTGCGTGTAAACCCGAGCCCCATAAGAATTTTCTCCACTTCCGACTCGTAATTGGTCTCCTCTATACTGTAAAATTTCTCGCTTAAAACAGAAACGCGCTCAATCAACTCATAGTAAGCTTCAGATTCATAATCGGTGCGTGTTGAAAGTTGATGATTGATCTCATCTATCTCAGTCTGCATATCATTGATGTGTGCAAAGGCCTGAGAAGTCTCCTCAAAAACCGTACGGTTGTCTTCCGTCATTAAATGTTGCGGCAAATAGGCAATTACCGCATCCTGTGGTACAGTAACTCTGCCTGATGAAGCGTCACGAACACCTGCCATAATCTTTAGCAAAGTTGACTTGCCCGCACCATTTTTACCCATAAGGGCTATTTTGTCCTGATCGTTAATAGCGAAAGAAATATTCTTAAATAATGTGGTTCCACCAAACTCAACTGTCAATCCGTCAACTGAAATCATTAATCTGTATAGTTAAAAATTAAAGCGACAAAGATAGGCAGAAACATTGAAATATTATCCCAAAACCCTTCTCTCTGTTAATGACTTAATTTCAGCCATGCCTTCAAGCATGGCTGATAAATCTTCCGGCGAAGGAGTGCGGTAACCAAAGTCTTCGAGAGAACAAATGCCCTCAAACTTTCCTGTCAGTACACAGGTCTGTTTCATAGAAGGTGTTAAATCAGGCTCCAGCATCTCGGCCTCACGAAATAACCCCAGTGGCACATGATGAGTTGGCAATTCTTCGTAACAGGCCATTAAAGCCACAAAGTATTTCTCCAGAGTCATTAAAATCATGCTGTATTTAAGGTCATCACTGAATTTGGATGATCCGTTCAAAGCCTTTTCAATGATGGCGTAAAACCGGTTGGCTTCCTTTAATGTATCGTTGGCCAGAATTTGAAAATCCTGATCGGCGGTGATGGTTGTGGTTTCCATATTTTTGGTTTTTAGTATTGGTAAAATATTCAGATTTCTTTTCACTGGTGTCCGGTTAATTATTTAAAAATCATGAATTATGCCTTGTTTATTGAGCTGCGCGGCTTTCTTGAAATATTGGGCTTGCTTTCCGCCTCAGGAAAAAGACGTTAAGAAAATCAATGTTTTTTTCGTTAAAAAAACCGTGTTGTTTGAGCGTAGCGAGTTCACGGTTTTTAGAAAAACACATTGATTTTTAGTCTTTTTCGTGCAGCGGCGGCATTTTTTGTTTACTTTTTTTTGCTGTAGAAAAAAAGTAAAAGCCTGTGCGGCTTGAGCACTTAAATAATATGAAATTATTGCCCCGGACAATAGTGATTTCTTTTGAAAAATGATAATGTTTTCTGCAAATCATAAATCAGGCCAAAGCCTGATTTAACACATCCAATCACATACAAAACACTATCTCACAACACATTAAAACACAACCTATTTTCTATCCATCAAATCAGATAAAAACAGACCCTCAAAAAAACTACTTTTTGGTAGGATAGGGATTTAATAGATACCATAATGTTAATAAACAGCCTGTCGCTTTATTTAAACTCAATTAAAACAAACAGCACTTACACTTTTTAAATCACTACAATACTGCATTTTAACACATACACAGTAATCCCAAAAAACATAAATGGCATGGTTCGGCACACTTATTTCAATACCCCAAACCAAAGAACTAACTTAAACATTAAATGCCATGAGAAAAATTGCTATTTACGGGAAAGGTGGAATCGGTAAAAGTACCACTACCCAAAACACAGTAGCCGGACTGGTTGAACTTGGAAAAAAAGTGATGATAGTGGGTTGCGACCCCAAAGCAGACTCCACCCGATTGCTGCTTCACGGACTGGCTCAGAAAACGGTTCTCGATACATTACGGGACGAGGGTGAAGACATTGAATTGGAAGATGTATTAAAAGCAGGATTTGGTGAAACCCGTTGTGTGGAATCAGGCGGTCCTGAGCCTGGTGTAGGTTGTGCAGGTAGAGGAATTATCACCTCCATTAACCTTCTGGAACAACTGGGTGCCTACGATGAAGACAAACAGCTCGATTATGTATTTTACGATGTTCTGGGAGACGTTGTTTGCGGAGGGTTTGCCATGCCAATCAGAGATGGAAAAGCAGAGGAGGTTTACATTGTTTGTTCTGGTGAAATGATGGCCATGTATGCTGCCAACAACATCTGCAAATCCATTGCAAAATTCGGTAAGGCCGGGAAGGTTCGTCTGGGAGGATTGATCTGTAACTCCAGAAAAGTTGACAACGAAGCCAATATGATAGAGGAGTTTGCCAAAAAGCTGGGTACTCAAATGATTCACTTTGTACCTCGCGACAACATGGTGCAGCATGCAGAAATCAACAGAAAAACCGTGATAGACCATGCACCTGAGCATGTACAGGCCGACGAGTATCGTGAATTGGCCAGAAAAATTGATGAAAATAAAATGTTTGTACTTCCTACTCCTCTTGCCATTGATGATTTGGAAAAACTACTCATCGATTTTGGTGTCCTTAATTAGAGAACTAGATATTAGACATTAAGAAAAAGAGAAGTTAAGATGTAAAATATCTTTTTCCGAAAAACTCATCACAATTAAAAACTAAAAAAACTCACAACTATGTATATGTTAAGAGCCATTGTGCGTCCGGAAAAGTCACCGGCAGTACTTAAAGCACTATTTGATGCCGGATTTCCGGCCGTTACTAAACTTCCGGTATTTGGTCGCGGTAAACAGCGTGGACTGAAAGTTGGAACTGTGACCTATGATGAACTTCCAAAAGAGATGCTGATGCTGGTTATCCAGGAAAAGGACAAAGATTTCGTAGTAGAAACCATCATGAATTCAGCCCGATCAGAAGATGGTGGACAGTTTGGCGATGGAAAAATATTCGTTACCCCGGTGGAAGAGTCATACACCATTTCATCAGGGTATAAGGAGTGAAGTTTTAAAGTTTTAGGTTCGAGGTTCAATGTTGAGAGTTTATAGTTCTGGGTTTATAGTTTATAGTTTATAGTTAACAAAAAACCATCAAGCCCCAACTATCAACCATCAACCATCAACCATCAACTCTCCAACTTTAAACTACAAACTATTAATCACCCTGACAACTGTTCACTGATAACTGTTCACTGATAACTGATAACTGAATTATATGAAACTAATACTCGCAATAATTAGGATAGCCAAAATGCAGGAGACCAAAGTGGCTCTTTCGGACGCAGGATTGCCCTCGTTCACTGCAATGGCAGTACTGGGGCGGGGAAAAGGTCACGGCGACCTGGAAAAGGCCAAAGAGGTCAATCCCCAGCACCATGAGTTCATCTCCGATACACCACGATTTAAATCAAAACGCCTCATCACGCTGGTGGTTACCGACGATAAAAAAGACCTGGCCGTTAAAACCATCATTGATGCCAATCATTCCGGAAAAAGTGGCGACGGCAAAGTATTCGTAGTCAACACCATTGATTCCATCAGGGTGAGAAACGGAGAATCCGGAGATTTAACACTTGACTAAAGTAAGGAGGAAACAATTATGGGAATGAAGAATAAAAAAGACCTGAGCAAATTCAGGGAGACGGTGATTGAAAAATATCCCAATAAAGTAGCAAAAAAGAGGGCAAAGGGGATCGTCAACAACGACCCTGAGAATATTCCCGAAATTCAGGCCAACATCAGAACCATTCCGGGAATCATCACCCAGAGAGGATGCACCTATGCCGGATGCAAAGGTGTGGTGCTTGGACCCACCCGGGACATTGTAAACATCACACATGGGCCGATTGGCTGCGGGTTTTACTCATGGCTAACCCGGAGAAACCAAACCACTACTACCAGTGATGCCGAGGAAAACTTTATCACCTATTGCTTTTCTACCGACATGCAGGACTCCAACATTGTTTTTGGAGGAGAAGAGAAACTCAAGCAAGCCGTCCGTGAAGCTGTAGAACTTTTCAATCCCAAAGCCATTGGAATATTCTCGACCTGTCCGGTAGGACTCATTGGTGATGATGTGCACAAAGTGGCAGAACAGATGATGGAAGAGTATGATAACAAAATCAACATCTTTGGTTTTTCCTGCGAAGGCTACAAGGGCGTTTCCCAGTCAGCCGGTCACCACATTGCCAACAACCAATTGTACAAGCACCTCATTGGCAACGATGATACTGTAAAAGGAAGCACAAAGTACAGAATTAATATGTTGGGTGAATACAACATTGGTGGAGACGCTTTCGAAATTGAACGCATTTTTGAAAAATGCGGCATTGAGTTGGTTGCAACTTTCTCGGGAAATTCAACCATCTCGTCATTTGAACAGGCTCACACCGCCGATCTTTCGTTGGTAATGTGCCACCGTTCCATCAACTACGTGGCCGAGATGCTTGAAACCTCCTTTGGAATACCCTGGATAAAGGTTAACCTAATAGGTGCAGATTCCACTGCCAAAGCCCTGCGTAAAATTGCGGCCTATTTTGAAGATGAAGAGTTAATAGCGAAAGTTGAAGAGGTGATTGCCGAAGAGATGAAAGATGTGGAAGCAGCAAGAGAAGCAGTTCTGCCCAAAACCACCGGAAAAACTTCCATGCTCTTTGTTGGGGGTTCAAGAGCTCACCATTATCAGGATCTGTTCGAAGAGTTGGGGATTAGAACCGTTGCTGCCGGTTATGAATTTGGTCATCGTGACGACTACGAAGGCCGACGCGTTTTACCATCCATAAAAATTGATGCTGATAGCCGTAACATTGAGGAAATCACCGTTAAACGTGACGAAAAACGGTACAAAGAGCGCATGACCAAAGAAAAACTGGAGGAGATTCAAAAGCAAGTCGATCTCGAGTACAACGATTACAAAGGCCTGATGCCTCAAATGGAAAAAGGTGCTCTGGTAATTGACGACCTTAGCCACCACGAAATGGATAAATTGATAGAGATGTACAAACCTGACATTTTCTGTGCCGGAATAAAAGAGAAGTACGTGGTTCAGAAGATGGGAGTACCACTAAAGCAGTTGCATAACTACGATTCGGGTGGTCCCTATGCCGGTTTTAAAGGTGCCATCAATTTTTACAACGACATTTCCATGATGGTGTCCACATCCATTTGGAAAGAGGTGAAAGCCCCCTGGGAAAAAGAAGAAATGGTTCAGGCCGTTTATGCTTACTAACATCTCTGCCATTATTTTAAAAAGCAATTATTTCCGAAATCCGGTTTCCATTTTCCGATTTCCTTAAATTCTTAAACCTGATTAATTATGTTATTACGACACACAACTCCCAAAGAGATAGACAGGAAGGCGCTGACCATAAATCCCGCCAAAACCTGTCAGCCCGTGGGAGCCATGTATGCAGCCCTGGGGCTGCATGGATGCCTCCCCCACAGCCACGGTTCGCAAGGCTGTTGCTCATACCACCGAAGTGCTCTCACACGGCATTTTAAAGAGCCGGTAATGGCAGCCACCAGCTCATTCACCGAAGGCTCCTCCGTTTTTGGAGGAACAGCCAACCTGGTGCAGGCCATCAACACCATTTTCACTGTTTACGAGCCAGATGTTATTGCTGCTCATACCACCTGTTTGTCGGAAACCATTGGTGATGATATGACGGCCATTATTGGGAAAGCCAAAGATGACGGGATGATTCCCGAAGGAAAACACGTGATATTCTGCAACACACCCAGTTACGTGGGAACCCACGTAACCGGATATGCCAACCAGGTATCATCCTTCGTAAAATCCTTTTCCACAGCTACTCCTAAAAAGAAAAATGTGGTAAATCTGGTTGCAGGCTGGATGGAACCATCCGATATGGCTGAAATCAAGCGGCTTGCCAAAGCTCTGGAAGCACGAACCATTATGTTTCCCGACTTAACGGGAGTGCTGGATGCGCCCATGGACGGCAAATTCCACATGTATCCGCAGGGAGGAACCACAGTGGAAGATATGAAAGCCACCGGCGACAGCAAATTCACCATCGGACTTGGCCCCTACTCCACCGAAGATGCTTGTATTACACTCGAGAACAAGTGTAAAGTAAAGTTTGAAATGGTTGATATCCCCATTGGATTGAAAGCCACCGACCGGTTTATCATGTCGCTGAGTCGCCACGCCAATGTACCCGTTCCCGATGATGTTACACTTGAACGCGGTCGCCTTGTCGACCTCGTTGCCGATAGTGCCAAATTACTTTATGGTAGGCGCGTCGCCCTCTGGGGCGACCCCGACACACTGATTCCATTGTGCGAATTTCTGGTTTCGCTGGACATGCGCCCCGTTTATGCTGTTACCGGAACTCCCGGAAAACTATTCGAAGCCCGCATGAAAGAAATCCTGAAAAACGTTCCGGAAGCTAAATTTAAAAGCGGGGAACGGGCCGACATGTTTCAAATGCACCAGTGGATTAAGCAGGAAGGAGTTGACCTGCTCATTGGAAATACTTATGGAAAATACATTGCCCGCGATGAAGATACTCCGTTTGTACGCTTTGGTTTTCCTATTACCGACCGCTCCGGACATAACTACATGCCAAAAACAGGTTACCAGGGAGCCGCCAATCTTGTAGTGCAAATTATCGGCGCACTGCTCGACCATGAAGACAGAACATGTCCAGAAGAGAAAATTGAATTTCAGATGTAATACACGTTTCTTTACTCAGTTATATTGATTGGATGACTTTGAGTCATCCAATCAATAAATTTTTGCCTCTCTATTCAGAGCGAATACCCCCAAGGCATTGCCATCGGGTTGAGTTTTATATACCTCCTCGCATCCTGAGAGTTCTATACTTGAAAATCAATCTCAATCAATACATTGGAAACCGCTCAAAGGCTAAGATTTCCATATCAACAGGCTTAAATGAATCATAAAACTCTTTGTGAATTCTAGAACATACCTGAATCAGATTCTTTTTATCTTCCTCCGTGTAATTCCCACAAACTTCTAAATATTCGGCATACATCGAAAGAGAGTTTATAGCGGACATAATGGTAACCACTTTCGGATGTATAAAATCGGAACCCATTTCGGCAACTATTGAATTGATTTGCTTTTCCGTAATTTTAAACAGATTATTCTTATCTCTTTTCTGAGTAAACCAAAGGACATAAAACTCCTTCAGTAAATTTGTGTAGTAATGCGACACATGAATTGACAGGCTCTTGTTTTCAATAAGATATCGCATATAATTATTAAATATCCTGTTTATCAATTCCCGCTTTCCCAAAGATTTTACATCCCAAACTTCAAATGGACGATGATATTCTTCAATGATTTGTTGCCAGTAGGCTGTGGTATAAATTTCCTTATGAAAATCCAGTTCCATTGCGGCCAACTTACCGGTAAGAGATTTTATATCATCATCGCTACCGCTTCCCGACAAAAAAGGAGCGACCAATTCATTAAAAGGGATATCTGCTATGGACTCCCCATTCATCACATCTTTGGAGTACCATAATTCTTTGTATATTTTCTTAGTAAATGTAACTAACGGGGCATCCAGACCAATAGCTAAGAGAAAGTCAATCGCCTTAAAAAGCTTCTCAATCCATCTCACAGGAAATTCCTCGAAGTAATTTAAATATTGGCTTATTTCAGCAGTCCGCCCCTTTAAACATAACCAAACAATTATGTCTGTATCATAATATCCCGCACTTTTTACATATATATCAGGATACCGTTCTCTCATATAAAAAAGAAAATCAATTGCCTTATCTAAAGAATCTCTTCTTTGAGACTCAGCCACAAGTTCAAAGATCACCTCATGTTCAAGTCCCAGATTAATATTGGTTTCAATAGTATTTTCTTCCAGAAAAGTTTTTAAATGAAGGATAATTTCTTCAGGATCATCCATCTCTTTATATCTCTCCCACCAATCATTCACTTTTATCTCTTCTTCAGTGCTAATTTTCGGATAATCATCTTCAAAGGATTCATTTAGGGCTCCGAAATCCAGAGAATTCAAATCAAACTTATCATATTCACCAAAAACCTCTTCAAACAAATCATCATCAGGCAAATACTCCTTGCTTAATAAATATTCATCCCTCTCTTTTTGCTGATCAGTTGCCAAGCAGCATTTTTTATATTTCTTACCGCTACCGCAGTGACAGGGATCGTTTCTTCCAATATGGCTCATACTTCTTAAGTTTTATACGCAAAGATACCATCAACAAAATAGAACTCCAATAACATAATAGCTGTTTAAATTTATATTCTAAATATGTTATAGACGCGAAGAATGTTAGATTAAAGACAGATAGAGCAGTAGAGATAGATCTTAATTTTAGGATTAATCTTATCTATCGTTCTAATCCCGATTCATCGGGACTAAAAATCGTTTATGATTGGAGTGCTCCAATTTCAAGCTTGATCCAGAGCTATGCACATACTTCACCTCACACACAGAAACAAAGTTTCTGATTTGATTAAAAATTAATTCAGAATTCAAAAACGACAATAGTAATTTTAACAAAATCCTACCCATTGGTAGGATTTTGTTATAATACCTACACAGTTGTAATAAATCTATTATTTTTATCGGTTCTAAACAACTGTAACACTCACAATAGCAACCCTTAACAAAGGATTATTTCTTCAAATTCATACTGGCACGGTTTTTATCTATAGTAAAGAGAACCTATTATTAACTATACCTATTCACTATGGCCAGTTACATTCTCACACAACGTCAGAAGCAGGTTGCTCGTTCCGGAGTTGAAACCGGCAAGATGGACTGCAACAAACCCAGCGTTGCAGGGAGTGTAAGTCAGCGGGCCTGTGTGTTTTGCGGCTCAAGAGTGGTTTTATACCCCATTGCCGATGCGCTCCACATCATTCACGGACCCATTGGCTGTGCCGCATACACATGGGACATCCGCGGAGCCATGTCATCCGGCCCCGAGTTGCACCGCATGAGTTTCTCCACCGATTTGAGCGAAAAAGAGGTGATTTTTGGCGGGGAACCCAAACTCTACAAAGGCCTCACAGAACTGATAGACAAGTACAGTCCCAAAGCAGCTTTTGTTTATTCCACCTGCATTGTCGGAATTATTGGCGATGATGTGGAAAAGATTTGCAAACAGGTTGCACAGGAAAAGAACATACCAATTTTACCCGTACAAGCTCCCGGATTTCAGGGGTCAAAAAAGGATGGCTATAAAGTAGCCTGTGAGGCACTTTTCAATCTGGTTGGAACACTCGACCTGCCAACACCATTGTTCAGCATCAATATTTTAGGCGATTTCAACCTGGCCGGAGAACTTTGGATTCTGACCGAATACTATCAAAGAATGGGCATTCACATCAACGCCACCATCACCGGCGACGGTCGTGTGGACCACATCCGCAATGCGCACAACGCATCGCTTAACGTGGTGCAGTGCTCAGGTTCCATGGCGCATCTGGCTCGTCTGATGAAAGAAAAATACGGTATTCCATTTATGCAAGTCTCCTATTTCGGCATCGAGGATATGTCGGAAGCTCTTTACGAAGTAGCAAAGTTTTTTAAAAGTGAGGAGTTGATGAACAGTGCTCAACAAATTGTGAAGGAGGAGATTGGAAAGTTAATGCCGGAATTGCAATGGTACCGGCAACAATTAGAAGGGAAAAAAGCCGCCATCTACGTTGGCGGCGCCTTTAAAGCCATCTCGCTGATAAAAGCACTTCGGCTAATAGGTGTGAAAACGGTGATAGTTGGCTCACAAACCGGCAATGCCGATGATTACGAAATCATAAAAAAACTGAGCGATGAAGATACCATCATAGTGGATGATTCCAATCCGGTGGAGCTTTCAAATTTTGTAAAGGAGAAACAAGCCGATGTATTTATAGGAGGCGTTAAAGAACGCCCCATTGCCTATAAAATCGGAATCGGGTTTTGCGACCACAATCACGAACGAAAAGAAGCTCTGGCCGGATACGAAGGCATGATGAATTTTGCTAAAGAAATTCATGCAACCATTATGAGCCCGGTATGGAAATTCACCAAACTTAAAACCACATAAGACACATAAGGAGTCAATTTAAACATTCAATCAATAATCGCTACCTCTCAACTTTAAATTTAAAACATTGAACAACCATCAACCCTAAACCATAAACCCTGAACCATAAACTTTAAACATTAAACCTAAAACATTAAACAACTATAAACTATAAACCATAAACTCTGAACCATAAACATTAAAACCTTGAACATAAAAAACGCCATGATAACTTCAACCACCATAAACAAAGCAACCTCTTCCACCCGGAATGCATGTAAGTTGTGCGCCCCATTGGGAGCTTCATTGGTATTTAAAGGTATCGAGGGGTGTGTTCCGCTCATACATGGTTCTCAGGGTTGCAGTACTTATATCCGCAGATATATGATTAGCCATTATAAGGAGCCGGTGGACATTGCTTCCACAAATTTCAGCGAGGAAGCGGCGGTTTTTGGTGGTGGACAGAATTTTATAACCGGCATAAACAATATCATTCAGCAATATCGCCCCGCAGTCATCGGAATAGCCTCCACTTGTCTGAGTGAAACCATTGGAGAAGATGTAGATGCGCTTGTCAGAGACTATTCCGAGCAGACGAAAAACCAGCACCAGCCGCTTTTCTTCAATGTAGCCACACCAAGTTATTGCGGCACTCACATGAATGGTTTCCATCAGGCTGCCATAGCAGCAGTAGCCCGTTTTGCCATACAAGGGAAAAAAGGAGAACATATCAACCTGTTTCCGGGATTTGTTTCCCCGGCCGACATCAGGTACCTCAAAGAACTGTGCAGCGACTTAGGTATAAAAGCCACCATTTTTCCCGACTATTCAGAAACGCTCGACAACGTACACACGCATGAATACCAACTAATTCCCACCGGAGGAACGACCATTCCGGAGCTGGAGAAAACCGGCTCTGCAAATGCCTCCATTGAATTTGGAACCGTTTTTAACCGCGGCGGGAAAAGCATGCATGGCTCAATTAACAGTGCCGGTGAATGGTTACAGGAAAAAATGTTGGTTACAAACCATCAGTTGAACATGCCCATTGGGATTGATGCTTCTGACAAATTCATGAATATACTGTCTGAATTCTCTAAATCGCCAGTTCCCGAAAAACACATTAAAGAACGTGGCAGATTGATAGATGCCTACGTGGATGCCCATAAATATGTGTTTGGAAAGCGAGCAGTGGTATATGGAGAGGAAGATTTTGTCATCGCCATTTCAGCATTTCTAAAGGAGATTGGAATCATTCCGGTGTTGGTTGCCTCCGGTGCTTCCAGTGGAGTTATGAAAAGCGCCATGAATGAAATCACAGAACAAAGCGATGAAACAATTTTTGCTGATGGCTCCGATTTCGCCACCATGCGTGAAATGATGCAGGAACTCAAACCCGACATTATGATTGGTAACAGCAAAGGATATTACATAGCCCGTGAAATGAAAATCCCCATCATCAGAATCGGGTTTCCCATACACGACAGATTTGGAGCGTCACGTATGCATCACATAGGCTATCGGGGGACTCAGGAGCTTTTCGACCGGATAGTAAACGCTCTGATAGAATACAAACAGGAAAACAGCCCGGTTGGGTATAAGTATATATAACGGAGACAGGAGAAGGGAAACAGGAAGACGGAAACGGGAGACCGGAGGACGGAAACCGGAAAAAACCTGAAGAATGAAAAAATTATTTAATTAACCCTGGTCTTCCATTTTCCGGTCTCCGATGTCCGGTCTCCATAATTTAAAAAAAACAGCCATGACAAAAGAAACCAACACAAATATTGCCCACCCCTGTTTCGATAAAGAAGCAAAGCATTCACATGCCAGGGTGCATTTGCCGGTTGCTCCAAACTGCAACATTCAGTGCAACTATTGCAACCGCCAGTTTGATTGTGTAAACGAAAGTCGGCCGGGGGTAACTTCTACCGTTCTGAAGCCATTTCAGGCATTTGAATATTTCCGTGCATTGGAAGACAAGCTGGACAATCTTTCGGTTGTTGGAATTGCCGGGCCGGGTGACCCGTTTGCCAATGCAGAAGAGACCATGGAAACCATGGAACGCATCAAAGCTGAATATCCCGACAAATTGTTTTGTGTTTCCACAAACGGTCTCAACCTTTATCCCTACATCGACAAACTGGCCAAAGTTGGAGTGTCGCACGTCACCATTACCATCAACGCCATTGACCCTGCCATCACAGCAAAGGTTTACAAGTGGGTACGTTTTAACAAAAAAGTTTACCGTGGAATCGAGGGAGCTGAGGTGTTGCTTGAGCAACAGCTAAAATGCATTCCGGCTTTAAAAGGAAAGGGGATTATCGTAAAAATAAATTCAGTAATCATGCCCGGCATCAACGACGAGCACATTGTAGAAGTCGCTCGTGTTTGTTCAGAACTGGGTGCCGATGTGTTCAATTGCATCCCCATGATAGCTACAAAAGGAACTGAATTTGAGAACCTCCAGCAGCCCGACTCCAAAATGGTGTTCAAAACCCGCATGCAGGTTTCTGAACATATAGAGTTGATGTCGCATTGCTCAAGATGCAGAGCCGATGCCGCCGGTTTATTAGGAAAAGATTTAAAAGATACACATGTTATGTTGAAGGAATTTGCAAAAAGAGAACCCTTTACCGAAGAAGAAAGGCCATACGTAGCAGTCGCAACCCGTGAGGGGTTGCTGGTAAACATGCACCTTGGAGAGGCTAAATCATTTTACATCTTCCGCAAATCGCCCAAAGGTTTTCAGTTTGTGGAAGAACGCCAGTCGCCGAAAGCCGGAACCGGCGATAACCGCTGGCTGGATATGGCCCGATTGATGAAAGATTGTCGCGCACTTTTGGTTTCAGGAGTAGGTGAAAACCCCAAAGCCATCATCAGCAGTTGTGGCACCCGGATTATAGAAATGACCGGCCTCATAGATGAAGGCCTGGATGGAATTTACAATCACAAACCAATCAGAAGCATTGCCAAACAGGACGCTTTTCGTTGCGGAAGCAACTGCAAAGGAAATGCTCAGGGATGTGCATAAAAGCAGTTCAACAGTATTTGTTTATAGTTTATAGTTGATGGTTTATGGTTCAATGCCTCAACAATCAACCATCAACTCAAAACTATAAACTATCAACCATCAACTCAAAACTATAAACAAACAACTATAAACTATGAAAAAACCTGATTTCCACATTCTCGTCTGCAATTCATTCCGTGTTGCCGGCGACGCACAGGGAGCCTGTAATAAAAAAGGAGCTGCCAACCTGCTTCAATACATCACCGAAGAGTCCTCCGACCGCGGTCTTGACGTGGCCGTTTCCACCACCGGATGCCTCAATGTTTGTACCGAAGGACCGGTCATCGTCATTCATCCCAATAATTTTTGGTATGGAAAAGTTGATTCCGAAGAAGCCATAGATGAAATTCTGGATGCACTTGAGGAAGGAGAGGCATGCGAGAAGTATCTCATATCCGATTAACCCAAAATTACCTTCGCGGATAATTGTTCCGGCTCTGTTTCATGGCAGAGCGCGGTAGTGATGCTTTTTTCTGGCGCCGGCAAATAAGCAATCCGGAATAACCCGCGAAGGTTTTTACTAAACCGAAACAACTTATGACGAAAAAACATGCACCACATTTCATTGACACCACCCTGAGGGATGGAGAACAAGCTCCGGGAGTAGCGTTCACTCTGGCGGAAAAAATGGCCATTTGCCATTTGCTCGACAGAACAGGAATCACAGAAGTTGAGATAGGAACCCCTGCCATGGGAGATAAAGAAATCAACGAGATAAGATACCTCTGCTCTTCCGGATTTGGCTTTATTACCACTGCATGGTGTAGAGCCACTCCCGACGATATTATGGCTGCATCCCGCTGTGGAACAGACGGCGTACACATCTCGTTCCCGGTATCAGATATTCTTTTAAAATGCATGCAAAAAGACCAGCGATGGGTTATCGATTCTGTTAAAAACCTTTTGTCAATGGCATTAGAGCTGTTTTCATTTGTAACCGTAGGAGCACAAGATGCTTCGCGTTGCGAAGCATCTTTCCTGAATGAATTCGTCTCCATAGCTAAAGATTGCGGTGCAGCACGCATCCGAATGGCCGATACCGTGGGAACATTAACACCAAAACAAACCGCCAGACAACTTTCAAACATCGTGAAAAACAACCCCGGTGTGCCTTTTGAATTTCATGCACACAATGATTTGGGAATGGCTACGGCAAACATTCTTTCTGCCTTTGACGCAGGGGTTCAAAGCTTCAGCGTGACGGTAAACGGACTTGGTGAAAGAGCCGGAAATGCAGCTCTGGAAGAGGTGGTTATGGCTTTTGAGGTTGGCGAACAGATTCCTTGCGGATTAGATACAACTATGTTCTATCAGTTAAGCGAAATGGTGGCAAAAACATCAAACCGACCAATACATCCGGCAAAGCCCATCACAGGAAAGATGGTTCTGGCGCACGAAAGCGGTATTCATACCGCTTCAATCATCCGCGACAGGAATTCATATCAACTGATAAACGCCGAATCCATTGGCCGGGAGGACATTCCCTTTGTATTTGGAAAACACAGTGGCAAAACCAGCATATATCATTTTTTTAATAATCTGCAAATCGAAATATCCGAGGATTTCTGCAATGAAATACTAAACCGATTGAAAGAACAGTCAGAACAATTCAAAGAAGCCATCTCCGAAATAGAACTAATGGACATTTACAACCAGTTGCTTCATGAAAAATCTGATTCACTAACAGAAAACCCTGTGGTTTTGATGCGTACTTCCTTAAATCAGATTGAAGAGGATTGGGTGAAATACTAAACAACTAAAAACAAACAACATGAAACTAAGTGCCAGAAATCAACTCAAAGGGAAAATAGTAACAGTGGAAGAAGGTCTGATAACTTCAAAAGTCGTGATGGATTTAGGAAGTGGCAACATCATTTCTGCCATTATATCCAAAGATGCCATCGCTGATTTGGAGTTAAAGCCCGGTGTTGACGCCATTGCGGTAATTAAGTCAACCGAAGTAATCATTGGTACCCCTTGCGATTGCAAATCAGAAGGCAAAGAGAGTAAATGTGGATGCAAAAACCATGATTGAGATTGAATGCCATATAAACATCAGGAAAAACGGAGCCATCTATTTAAACCATCAGAAAACTTCGTTGCTGAATGAGATTAATCATCGAGGTAGCCTTAGCAGTGCTGCAAAACAATTAAAAATTTCATATCAGCATGCATGGAATATGATTGATGAAATGAATAGCATCGCGCCACAACCGTTGGTTATTAAACAACGAGGAGGTATTAACGGCGGTGGTGCTCAACTTTCTGTTTATGGGAAAGGTGTTATAAAGGAGTTCAACTACATAGAAGCCCATGTTATCGCTCTTGTACAAAAGCTAAACGTAGAAATCACTCTGTGATTTTTTTTAATATGCGTTATCTTTAATTATTTATATCGGTAACAAAAATCGCAATATTATGGAAACAATCACCTTAAATCCAATAGGAAAAATATTTACTCCACATAACAACATCAGCGACATGCCCATACAAGCCATTGCTGCCGATGGAGTTAAAGGACACATTGAGTTACTGCCCGAATTTGAGCCGGGCCTTAAAGACCTGGATGGATTTTCACACATCACCCTGCTCTATCACTTTCATAAAGCAGATGGGTTTGAACTGGTGACAACACCTTTTTTGGATACAGCACAGCATGGTGTTTTTGCCACCAGAGCACCCAAAAGGCCAAATGCCATTGGCATTTCAACAGTGCGGCTTACCGGCATCGAAAATAACATCATCCACATAGAACAAGTAGATATGCTGAACGGAAGTCCGTTGATTGACATAAAACCATTTCACCCGCAATTTGACCATAGAGAAAACGTTCAATCGGGATGGCTTGAAAAGAGTAAAAATTCAACACCAAACCAACTGCGCTCCGATGACAGGTTTAGATAAATAATAACATGAGAATCATACCCACCATATTGCTTTTGATTTTGTGCATAACCGGCCATGCACAAAGAGTACGAATTGCTGCCGCGGCAGATTTGCGCTTTGCCATGGACGAGATTGTGGCTGCTTACAAAAGCGAACACCCCAATGTCAACCTGGAGGTTATTTACGGCTCATCCGGCAATGCTTACACTCAAATTTCCAACGGTGGTGCGCCTTATGATATATACTTCTCTGCTGACATATCATATCCACAAAGGCTTTATGAAGCGGGACTAACCGTTCATGAGCCAACGTTGTACGCCATTGGCCGAATTGCTCTGTGGAGCTCTTCAATTGATGTTAGTAAAGGCTTTTCTGTATTGTCAGAAAATTCCAGAGCCAGAATTGCAATCGCTAACCCATCACATGCTCCATACGGCGAAAGAGCTGTGGAAGCTTTAACATATATGGGACTTTATGACAAAGTTAAGTCGCAACTCATTTACGGTGAAAACATATCGCAGGCAGCTCAGTTTTGCCTTACAGGAAATGCACAGATAGGGATATTGGCGTTAGCACTCGTTATGTCACCAAACATGCAAACTAAAGGAAATTATTATTTAATAGATGATGGCACTCACAACTCTTTACAACAGGGGTTTGTGATTTTGAACCGTGCCAAAGATAACGCTTTGGCACATGATTTTGCCAGATACATATCATCACCACCTGCCATCACAATTTTAGAAAAGTATGGCTTTGAATTGCCGGAACGAACAACACGACGATATATAAATCGTGAAAAGAGGTCATCCGATGACTTTATGTAATGGACGTAAGTCATGGAATGACTGTAAATTATGGAATAGCAGTAAACACTAAATTTAAATTATTATTGTCCTAATCAAATATATAGATTTCTCCCGATGGTAGAAATGACAAGGGATTTGGGATGTTCTCTGTGGTTAGTATTTTATTTTTCACAACAGGAAAATTTAGATATCAGGGCTACGCCCCTAATGCTCTATAAATAATTGTTTTTCTACGAAGATTACAGGGCTAACGCCCCTTAGAATCTGTTTAATTTTAGTTTTTGGAGGGTGTTTTTAAAGAATTGAGTTTTTCCCGCTAGGTGGGATTCTAGGTCCAAGTCAAAATGGGCGATAATAGCACCGCTATTTGAAGAGATTTTGACGAAATAGAATGGCTCAAGACAAAAAAACAGCCCAAAGAATGAAACTTAAACAGTTGCTTAGTAAGCTCATCACGAAGAAATAGGGGCGTAGCCCTAATATCTTCGTAGAAATAGATAATGCTATTGTTTTAAGGGGTGTAGCCCTGACATCTTAGCAACTGTTTAAATTTAGTTTTAAAATACGTCCCGATAAAATCGGGGTTATAATATACACAGATAGAGACGTTGAGAAAGACGACTATACATGCCAGATTTTCAGTTTAATCTTGACTATCGGTTTATCCGATAGAATCCGAGATAAAAATATTTAAAACAGATTAAAATTAAACAGTCTCTTAAAATGAACTGATAGTCTTGCGTTAATCTAAAAATTGAAAAATGAACAAAATACCAGCAAAAATTATAAACATCACCACCTCAGGTGGCATCGCTCTGGTTGATTTAGAAACAGGAGGTTGTTCCTTATCGGCCCTGATTGTGGATGCTGAGGAGCTGCCCGTATGGCTTTCGCCGGGAGCCGATGTCCTCGCGGTATTTAAAGAGTCGGAGCTTTCCATCGCTGTTCGGTTATCCGGAAAAATCAGTTTAAGAAACCGATTCCCATGCAAAGTGACCAACATCAACCTCGGAGAACTGTTAAGCGTAGTCGAATTAAGATTTGGTAGTTTCACCATACATTCAGCCATTACCACCCGTTCGGTAAAATCACTGGAACTTGAGATTGGAACTGAAGTCACAGCCCTCATAAAAGCCAATGAAATATCGTTAATAAAACAAACGGAAAGCGGAAAACGGAAAGCGGAAAACGGAAAGCGGAAAACGGAAAGCGGAAAGCGGAAAGCGGAAAGCGGAAAGCGGAAAACGGAAAGCGGAAAGCGGAAAGCGGAGGACGGTAGAAAAGGGGGAAGGGTGACAAGGTAATGGGGTTGAGAGTTTTGAGTTGATAGTTGATAGTTCCATAGACAAACCATCAACCACAAACCATCAACCCAGAACCATAAACCATAAACTATCAACTTAAAACAAAAACACATGCCCACACCATTCATAGAAACTCTCATTCTCACAGCCAAACTGGCTACCTACACAACCTGCATACTGCTGATTGTTGGATTGCCGTTGAGTTATTTTATGGCATATTCGCGATTCAGACTAAAACCGGTGTTGGAGGCTCTGGTGAGCATGCCGCTGGTATTACCACCATCGGTTATTGGTTACTACATTTTGGTAGCATATAGTCCAAACCACTGGTTTGGCGGGTTTTTAGATACGGTGTTTGATGTTCGTCTGGCATTTACTTTTGAAGGAATATTGATTGCATCGGTTGTTTTTAGCGTACCGTTTATGGTGCAGCCCTTAATCAACGGTTTTAGAGCAATTCCTCAGAATTTACGGGAAGCTTCCTACACATTGGGGAAATCAAAAACAGCAACTTTTTTCAGAGTGTTGCTACCAAACATAAAGCCCTCGCTGGTTACAGCCATTGCTCTTACGTTTGCACACTGCATTGGCGAATTTGGCATCATCCTTATGGTAGGTGGCAATATGCCGGGAGAAACCCGGGTAGCCTCCATTGCCATTTATGACGAAGTACAGGCTCTTAACTTTGAAGCAGCCAACCAATATGCATTGATTCTCTTTTTAATCTCGTTTATCGTACTGACTCTAATTTATACAATTAACAGAAAGCAAAACTCATGGAGAATCGTGTGATTGAAATAAATGTTCAAAAAAAACTGGTGTCGGCGCACGGAACCATGCTCCTCCACATCAAAGCCAGCATTTGCCAGGGCGAACTGGCAGTGCTTTTTGGTGAATCCGGAGCAGGAAAAACCACGCTGCTGCGAATGATTGCCGGCCTCACATCTCCCGATTCCGGTGTTATAAAAGTCGGAGACTCCATCTGGTTCCATTCTGATGTAAACATCAACAAAACACCACAGCAGCGAAACATTGGTTTCGTTTTTCAGGACTACGCCCTGTTCCCAAATATGAGTGTATATGAAAATATTATTTTCGGACAAAAGCAAAAAAACAAAGCTCATGCATTAGACTTAATCAACAAATTCGGCCTTGCCGAATTTACTCATCGCATGCCTGAGAAATTATCCGGTGGACAAAAGCAGCGCGTGGCTCTGGCACGCGCTTTGGCACGTAAACCCGACTTTCTTCTACTTGATGAACCTTTGTCGGCACTGGATTCCAACTTCAGAACATCATTGCAAAACGAAATATTAAAAGCCCATTCCATCACCAATGCCACAACCCTGTTGGTTAGTCACGACCTCACAGAAGTTTTTCGTTTGGCACAAAAGGTGATAAAAATAGAAAACGGAAAAATTACTGCAATTGGTAAACCCGACGATATCTTCCTTAATAATCAGATAAGCGGAAAGGTTCAAATCACCGGGAACATTGTAAAAATTCAGAAACAGGACACCTTTTACCTTCTCACAGTGGTTACCGGCATGAACCAAATAGTAAAAGTAACGGCTTACGATAACGAAATTCATGATTTGGCCGAAGGCGACAAAATCATGGTATTCTCAAAGGCATTTAATCCGCTTATCATGAAAGTTCAGAATTAGTTTTAAAAACTTTGTTGCCTGGTAAAACTTTTGAGATTTCTCCCTTTGACCGAAACAATAAGTCTTTCGTGGGTGTTTGCTTTGAATGGGGTTAGCAGAGGAGCACAAATAACCATGCAAGCAACAAAAGGAAATGTTTACATTGTAAAAACCAACGTAAGAGCTGTGAAGGTAGTGTTATAGTGAGCTACCTTCGAAGCCTTTAAGAGCATAACATAGAAACTTCAATAAATAAACATAGCCCGGAGGAGATTCCTCCGGGCTATGTTTTTATTAAAACTTATTAATTCTAATTATAAAAGCTGCAATATAACTCTGAATCCTCAAGATTAATCTTTTACGTTGCAAATCATCGAGATAATTCTATAAAAAAAAGCAAAAATTGATAAGTAACGATTTAATTTAAACCTCTAAATTTACACAAAGAGAAGCAACCTGGGTTTTATGAAACGAGCCACGAGAATCATCAGATAGACCAAGTCAATGTTCTTCTCACACAGGAACATGATTATGCGACGAGTTCTCGCGAAGCATCGGGAGTTGCTGAAAATCAAATTATAGACAGATGAAACCAATAACCTTTAATCATTACCAAAACAGCTTAAACAAAGCGATTGATTTCATAAACACCAATCTAAAACATGCACCCGATTTAGATACCCTGTCAAGTATAGCAGGAATATCATCATTTCATTTCCATCGGATTTTTAAAGCATACATTGGTGAGAGCCCCGGTGCCTACATCACTCGCATTCGTTTAGAGAAAGCTGCTCAGCTTCTACAAGTAAGTAAAGAAAACTTAACCGAAATTGCAGAACTAACAGGATATCAAAATCAACATGCCTTATCAAAAGCTTTTAAAAACCACTTTGGTATTAATCCTTCATCGTTTCGTAACATCCACAACTTTTTCACTTCGCATATTGCTAAGGATGAGTATCCTATTATTGAGGTACATCCTGAATTCAAGTATGAAAGCAATAAAAAATTGCTTTATATCAGAATAATTGACCAGTATGGAGCAGAATCATATAATGATGCTTGGGGAAGGCTGTTGCAATACGCTTCGAAAAAAGGATACCTCGATGGAAGTAACGAATTTATAGGCTTATGCTACGATGACCCGAACATAACTTCGCACGATAAATGTCGATTTTATGCATGTATTACACACAATAAAGAGATTAAGCCTGAAGCAGAGTTCGGGACAATTGATTTAAAAGAGGGAAAATATGGAGTATTTACCTTAAAAGGCTGCTATTCGGGACTTGCAGCAATGTACAATACAATATATCGACATTGGTTGCCATCGGCAGAGATAGAATTACGTGATGCCATGTCGTTCGAGAAATATCTAAACTCCCCAAGTAACGTTAAGGTAGAAGATTTACTAACAGAGATTTACATCCCAATAAAATAAAACTCAACAACTACTACAATGGAAAAAAACTACAAATTCTGCCAAAGCTGCGGAATGCCAATGAAACAAGACCCACAAGGAGGCGGATTGAACGCCGATGGATCCATCAGCCACAAATTTTGCAGCTACTGCTATGTAGATGGCAGCTATACATTTAACGGTACAGCGGCCGAAATGCAGGCGATCTGCATAAACAAAATGCGCGAAATGGGAATGAACCGATTCTCGGCATGGCTGTTCACCAGAGGAATTCCAAGATTGGAGAGGTGGAAAACAGTGTCATAGAAGAGTACTAAAACCACAGTGATCAACAAATTACTAAAGAACCGAATGTATGTGTTGTTGCCTACCACATGGCGAACTTAGTGATACTTTGTGTTCTTCTGTGGTTAATTTTTCTGCATTATATATCTTTGAGGGCAATATTTTTAAAATGAAGATTAAAATTCTCTCAACACCATTACAAGGTTTTACCGATTTTCGCTTTCGAAACAATTTCGACAGGTTTTTTGGTGGCATAGACACCTATTACGCGCCTTACATCAGACTTCAAAATGATTTTCTGATAAAATCATCCCAGCAACGGGATGTACTGCCTGAAAACAATAAGGTAAAAGAATTGATTCCTCAAATCATGACCAATAACGCTGAGGAATTTCTTTTTACTGCCAAACATGTTCAACAATTGGGGTACAATGAGTTGAACTGGAACCTGGGGTGTCCCTACCCCATGGTTACAAAACGTGCTTTGGGTTCGGGTCTGATAAAGGAGAAAAATCGAATTGATGAAATCCTTAAAAGGATTTCATCTGAGTCGGACATCAATATTTCCATAAAATTGCGATTAGGTTATGAAAACAACCGGGAAATTTTAGACCTATTACCAATTTTGAACCGCTACAAACTCACAAACCTCATCATCCACCCCCGGATTGGAAAACAACTTTACAAAGGCACCGTGGATTTGGACACTTTCAGGCAATGCACCGAAGACACGGATCATGAAATATGCTACAATGGTGATATTGATTCAACGGAAAAATTTTTAATACTTCAGGAGAAATTCCCGAATGTAAGTCAATGGGCCATTGGAAGGGGTTTGATTGCCAACCCATTTTTACCGGCAATGATTCGGAATAACGATTTCAACAAACCAGAAAACTGGATTGAAACCTTTGACAGGTTTCATGATGCACTTTTTCGGGAATATGCGGAATCCTTGTCTGGTTCAACCCACATCTTATTAAAGATGAAAAGCTATTGGGAGTATTTTTCGCAGATATTTTCGAATCCGCATAAGGTTCACAAGGGCATTCGTAAAGCAAAAAATGTCAACACTTATCATGAGACCGTAAAGTCTATCTGTAGAGACTATATAGACTGATTGTTACAAATCAGTCCAATAAATCATACACCTAACAGGCCTTCAATCATCCTATGAATAGTCATAAAGGGACTGGCAGATAAGATCATGAGTGCTGACTGTTAAGACAGCATAACTAGCTACCTGTTTATATCTCGTGATAAATCAAGAAAACTTCATTTGTCAAAAAAGGAGCACATCCCAAACGCCTCCATTGTATTCTCATCAATTAAACAGTAAAAAGATAACCAAAAAACAGTAAAAATTTATTAAATTTAGATAGCTTATAAAAGAAAGAGCCAACAAGGTTTAGTTTGGTTTTGACCCTTATTATAAAAAGCGGAAAATTTTCTTATTGGAGTCACAACAACGAATAGTTTAAATAAGATAGTTCCATATGGCCATATAACCAGACTGTTTACTCATGAAAACCAAAATTCTGGACTTGATAGACTTTGAAAAATTGAACACCCTCTTGGAAGGTTTCAACAAAACAACCGGCTTTGTTACTGCTGTTTTAGACCTTGAAGGAAACATTTTATCCAAATCGGGCTGGAGAGAGATATGTACCGAATTTCACCGAATCCATCCGGAAACATCTAAAAAATGTACCCTAAGTGATACCGAACTGGCCAACAAATTATCCGATGGCAAGAAGTTTCATTCCTATAAATGCTTAAACGGTTTGGTTGATTTAGCAGTGCCAATAGTCATCAATGGAGAACATATTGCCAATTTGTTTACCGGACAATTCTTTTTTGAGGAACCCAACCGTGCTTTTTTTAAAAAGCAGGCTCAAAACCATGAATTTGATGAAATAAAATATCTGGAGGCTTTGGATAAAGTGCCGATTGTCTCAAAAGAAAAAGTACAGGTAGTTACTGACTTCCTGACTAACATGACCCTAATGATCAGTGAGATGGCGTTCCAGAAACTGGAGCAAACAAAACTCTATAATGAAATAAAGGAAAGAGAAAATCAATATAAAAACTTAGCGAATTCAGGAATCGCACTTATATGGAAATCAGGAACCGACAAACTGTGTAACTACTTTAACGACCCATGGCTAAAATTCACGGGACGCACCATGGAACAGGAAGTGGGAAACGGATGGACTGAAGGCATTCACCCCGATGATTATAAAAGATGTATTGAAACTTATGTTACAGCATTTGACAAACAGGAACCCTTTGAAATGGAATACCGCTTGCGCCATGCAAGCGGCGAATACAGAATGATTCTGGATATGGGAACTCCAAATTTTGACAACAAGGGGAAATTTACCGGGTACATTGGACATTGCTTCGATATTACCATACGCAAACGAGCCGAAGAATCGCTTTTAATTAGTAATAAGCAACTTGAGCATTCTCATTACTTAATGGATTATGTTATTAAGCACAATAGAAGCGCTATTGCAGTTCACGACAGGGATTTAAAATACATCTATGTTAGCCAGCGATACATTGAAGATTTCAAGGTAAAAGAGTCCGATTTGATTGGAAAGCATCATTATGATGTGTTTCCCGATCTGCCACAAAGGTGGAGAGAAATTCATAAGAAAGCGCTTGCCGGTGAAGTGTCCAGCGCAGAGAAAGATCCGTTTTATCGTGAAGACGGGAGCGTTGTATGGACACGCTGGGAGTGTCGTCCGTGGTACGAATCAGATGGCGGTATTGGCGGTATAATAATATATACGGAAGTTATTACTGAGCGTATAAAGGCAGATGAAGAATTAAAATCCAATTATGATCTTCTTCAGATTGCCGGAGAAACCGCACGATTTGGAGGTTGGAGCGTTGACCTTGAAAAAAACATCTGCATCTGGTCAAATGCAGTGGCAGATATTCATGAAATGCCACATGGTTATGCTCCAAATTTGGAGGAAGGCATTAATTTCTATGCTCCTGAATGGCATGATAAGATTACTAATGTTTTCTCAAAGTGCGCGCAAGATGGCATTCCTTATGATGAACAGATGGAGATCATTACAAAGAAAGGGAATCGTCTCTGGGTGCGGACTATTGGCCGAGCGGCGAAAAATGAGAAAGGCAAAATCATTAAAGTACATGGTTCGTTTCAGGATATTAGCGAAAATAAAAAAGCGGAAGAAGAACTGCGCCAAAGCGAAGAACGTTTTAAAGCATTGCACAATGCCTCTTTTGGAGGAATTGCCATTCACGACAAAGGCCTTATTTTGGAATGCAACCAGGGTCTTTCGGAAATAACGGGATATGCTTTGGACGAACTGATTGGAATGGACGGATTATTGCTAATCGCACCCGGGTCAAGAGATATGGTTATGGAAAAGATATTGCAGGGTTACGAAAAACCTTATGAGGCGGTTGGTTTACGTAAAAATGGTGAATTATATTCAATCAGGCTAGAAGCAAGAAATATCCCATATAAAGGAAAAAAAGTCAGGACTGTCGAATTTCGAGATATAACCGAAAGCAAAAAAGCTGAAGAGGCGCTAAGGCTAAGTGAAAACCGCTTTCGCAGTTTACTTCAAAACATCCCTTCCATATCGGTTCAAGGCTACCAGATGGATGGAACACTGATTTACTGGAATGAAGCATCCGAGAATCTATATGGATATACCCATGAGGAAGCAATCGGAAAAAACATCCTGGATCTCATTATCCCCCATGAAATGCAGGATAAAGTGGCAGCTGAAATAAGAAACATGTCCAAAACCCGAAAAGCGATACCTCCATCCGAGTTGTCTCTTTTACGAAAGGATGGCTTGCAGGTACCGGTCTTTTCCAGCCATACCATCCTTAACAGCGAGGGAGATAATCCAGAACTTTTTTGTGTGGATTTGGATCTTACTAAAATTAAAAAAGCGGAGAGTTTAAACAAGTTACAATACAACATTGCACGTGCAACCATTACCACAAAGAATCTTAAAGAGCTTTTTGATTCTGTAAAAAATGAACTGAATAACATTATTGACGCAAAAAACATTTTTATTGCATTTTATAATGAAGAGACCGGGGTTTTGAGCGCAAATATAGATAAAAATGAAAAAGAAGAAGTACCTGAATGGACAGCTAAAAAGTCGCTTACAAGATATCTTATTGCTCAAAACCAGACTGTGCTTTTGCGAAAAATGGAAATTTTGCGCTTACATGAAGAGGGAGTCATTGAGATATCCGGAACCGCTGCCGAAGCATGGCTCGGCGTTCCTTTAAAAGTAGAGGAAGAAATTTTGGGGGCTGTTGTTATTCAAAACTATGAGAATCCAGAAATTTATGACCAATCGAGCATAGAAGTTATGGAACTGGTAGCACATGAACTGAGCATGTTTATTGACAGGCAACGCAGTGAAGAGAAGTCCTATAAACTCTCAAGAGCAGTTGAGCAAAGTTCTGTGTCAATAGTGATTACCAACAAAGAGGGCACTATTGAATATGTAAATCCGTTTTTCACAGAATTAACTGGTTACCATTTTGATGAGGTCAGGGGCAAACATCCCAATATTTTAAAATCCGGTCATCATTCCTCCGCATTTTATATGGAACTTTGGGACACAATTCTTTCTGGAAAAGATTGGGAAGGAGAAATGCTCAACAAGAAAAAAAATGGATGTTTATACTGGGTAAATGCGATAATCTCTCCCATCCTAAATAGTGAGGGAGAGATTACAAACTTTGTAAGCATTATGGAAGACATTACCGAAAGAAAGAAGATGCTTGAAGAGTTGGTTTCAGCTAAAGAAAAAGCAGAGCAAAGCGATCGACTGAAAACGGAATTCCTCAATAACATGTCGCACGAGATACGCACCCCGATGAACGGCATTATTGGTTTTTCCGACATGCTAGATGAACCGAACTTACCTGAAGAAAGAAGAAGGTATTACTCCAAAATCATCCAAAACAGCAGCCATCAACTGTTACGAATCATTGATGACATACTGGAAATAGCGACTCTGGAAACCAAACAAGAAAAAACACATAAAACGGAGTTTAACCTCAACGATTTTCTAATGGAACTGTTTTCAATTTTCAATTTGAAATCTAAAGAACGAAACATCCCTCTTTACTTAAAAAAAGCACTGCATGATGACCAAAGCTACATCATTTCAGACAAAACAAAATTGAATAAAATCATAAGCAATCTTTTGGAGAATGCGTTGAAATTTACCAGCAATGGATTTATTGAATTTGGCTACTGTGTTGAAAATGAACTATTTAAAATCTTTGTTAAAGATACCGGCATTGGAATTGCACCTAAAAACCATCAAATGGTTTTTGAACGATTCTCGCAGGAAGACGAAGAGGTTTCCAATAAACATGGCGGTTTGGGTTTGGGACTATCCATATCAAAAGAAAACGCACAACTTTTAGGAGGAAATATTACACTGGAATCGGAAAAAAGCAAAGGCTCTACATTTATTGTATCAATACCTTATATCCCTGGCAGAAAAAATGAGATAACTAATAATTCTTATGAACACTCAAAAGCAATTAAAAAACAGACCATTCTAGTAGCAGAAGATGAAGAAGTTAACTATCTGTTTATTCAGGCTTTGTTTGAAGCAGAAACAGACGGGAATTACAACCTGATACATGCAAAAAATGGTCAGGAAGTATTAGACATATGTCTAAAAAATAAGAATATTGACATTGTTTTAATGGACATAAAAATGCCCGTTATGAATGGGCTCAAGGCTACAGAAAAAATAAAATCTAAATTACCGAAGCTTCCGATAATAGCACAAACTGCATATTCAACAGAATATGATAAGAAGTTAGCTTTAGAACACGGTTGCGATGACTTTATATCAAAGCCCATTGAAAAAGCAAAGTTGCTTGAATTGATTAGTAAATACATGCACATTAAGAAATAAATAGTCCTTCTTTGACAGAATAAATAAAAACCAAGATTCATTTTTTTACGGAATCAGTTATTCCGTAAAAAATGCCCCTATAAGGCGATGAACCATAATAAAGGGCAACATCCTATGCAGACAGCAGAAATAAGATGCCGCACTGATAAAGGCAGAATTATTTACAAAAAAGCTTGCAGCGTTTATCATTAATCATCGCACTCAAGCTCATGCCAAACTTTAGGGTTAATCCAAAACAATTTTCCAATGTAAGATTAATCTAAAAAAAACAAGGATATCCTCAAATAGTGTTTTCTCATCTCTAAAAACAATTACAAATCTTTTCACTTTGTTATCTGTAGATAATATCCTACATTTGCAACACAGTTGCATTTAAAACAAAGTTGCACCCATGAATCCATCAGAAATTTTATTCAGTCACAATTTAAAACGAACGAGCTGTCGCGAGGGCATAATACAAGTGATTGGCTCAAACGAAACAGCCTTATCAGAGCAGGAAATCCGCCAACAGCTCGAAGGCAATTACGACCGCACAACCTATTTCCGCTCTTTTAAAACGCTTGAAGACTCCGGCATCATTCACAAAATAGTTGTTGACAACCAAACGATTAAGTATGCCCTTGGAGCTTACAATAAAGAAAACAGAAAACATGCACATTTTTATTGCAGTAAATGCCAGAAAGTAAAGTGCATGACTACCGTTTTAACGCCGGAAGTTCCCATGCCCGAGGGATACAGGATTTCAGAAACCAATTTAATCATTAAAGGAACCTGCAACAATTGCAACTGCTAAGAGTAACGTACCATGAATGAGAACGCAACACCAATTCCTGTGACCATCGTCACAGGATTTTTAGGAGCCGGGAAAACGACATTTCTAAATGGTCTTCTTAAAAAACATCCAAAAAGTAAATTTCTGATTATTGAAAATGAAGCCGGTAATATTAACATTGACGGCATGCTGCTGGAAAAAAACGACAACAATGTTATTGAGTTAACAGATGGATGCATTTGCTGTTCGCTCAACGCAGAGCTTGGAACGCTTTTGAACAGTCTGATACTGGCCGGGGCAAAATATGATTACCTGATTATTGAAGCCACAGGCATGGCCGACCCATCGGAGGTCATTCAATTGTTTATGGGAAACCGGGCGCAGCAATATTTCAGGTTGGATGCAGTGGTTGCACTTGTGGATGCCGGATTGTTCCTGTCGCAATTTACAAAATATGAAGAGATACGCCGACAGTTGGCTCAAAGCGACATCATCCTTATTAATAAAACCGATTTGGCAACAGAAGCGGACATTAAAAAGATAACCGGTAAGATAAAAACGCTTAATCCATTTGCGCGTTTGTTCGAAACCAAATTTGGAGAAACGCCTGATATAAACATACTGGACAGTTGGTCCTACCAGCCCGGAAAAATTGAAAAGTCAATTATTGACTTTTCCTCTTTCAAACCTGTTGCATCCAACACAAAAAAACGCCATGGCATTAGTACGTTCGGGTTCACCATTGAAGGGAATCTCAATGCAAAAAGGTTCTCCTTCTGGCTGGAAGATTTCCTGTTCACCAACTCCGATAAAATCCTTAGGATAAAAGGCGTACTGAGCATTCATGATATGAAACAAAAGATAATTCTGCAATCCGTTTCGGGAAATTTCCAGGTTTTAAACGGGTCTGCCTGGAGTGAGCCGGAAGCACGGAAAAGTCGTATGGTATTTATTGGCACAGGAATAGACGAAGTGGCTTTAGAAGAGGCATTACAAGCATTAACAGTTTAAATAGTCTTTATAAGAAAACGCCAAATACTGCGTTATTCTCGTTTTTGAAACAGTCATTTACGAAAAGTAAACTCCTTGGTTTCAAAAACTTCGAAAGTCTTGTCTTTGACGCTTTCTTACTAAAGACTGAGAATTAACAGTTTTCTTATTGACACTAAATAATATTTAGCTATGGATAGTAACAAATTACCGGTAACAGTGTTGAGTGGATTTTTGGGAGCGGGGAAAACCACTTTGTTAAATCATATCCTGCACAATAGAAATGGTCTGAGGGCCGCAGTCATCGTTAACGATATGAGCGAAGTCAACGTAGATGCTGCATTTATAGAGAACCAGGGAGGGTTATCGAGGACGGAAGAAAAACTGGTTGAAATGAGCAATGGCTGCATCTGTTGCACTTTGCGGGAAGATTTGGTGAAAGAAGTTGAGAATTTGGCCCGCCAAAATCGATTTGACTACCTCTTAATTGAGAGCTCGGGAATATCTGAACCCATTCCGGTTGCACAAACTTTCACTTATACCTTTGATGAACTGGGAATAGACCTGTCACGATGGGCAAAACTGGACACCATGGTAACAGTGGTTGATGCGGCCAATTTTGAGAAAGATTTTGAAAGCCTTCAAACCATTGCTGATTTGCAAACGGAGGAGGATGCCGATTATGACGACCGCTCCATAGTAAATTTGCTGACCGACCAGATTGAGTTTGCCAATGTGATTATTATAAACAAGATTGATCTGGTGTCGGCGTCAAAAACGGAGCAGTTGAAGGCCATTATCAAAAAACTCAATCCTGAAGCACGAATTATCACCTCAAATGAAGCCCGTGTAGATATCAATGAAATTGTAAATACCGGCCTTTTCGATTTTAACAAAGCTTCTTCGGCAGCCGGATGGATTAAAGAACTGGAAGGTGAGCATACACCGGAAACCGAAGAGTATGGCATATCCTCATTCGTGTTTCGTGACAGAAGACCATTTCATCCCTCCCGTTTTTGGAAATATGTAAATCAGGAATGGGACTCATCCATTCTGAGAAGCAAAGGTCTTTTCTGGATTGCTTCACGCCCGGCAGATGCACTGAACTGGAGCCAGGCCGGTGGCTCCTTAAGGGCCGACAAGGCCGGGGTATGGTGGGCTTCGCTCGGGATAAAAGAGAGAAATCAGAATCCGGTGTTTCAGCAAAATGAAGAACTCATTTTGCAAAAATGGGACAAAGAATTTGGCGACCGCATGAATGAATTGGTGTTCATTGGCCAAAACATGGATGAAAAAGAGATAAGAAAAGAGCTAGAGGCTTGCCTGTGCACGGAAAAAGAGATTATTGGCGTGCAGCTGGGGAATTACGAGTTTCTGGACAACTGGCCGATTTAACACTACCTGATTAAAACTTTTACCACCAATGATTATAACCAAAGAACTGAAATTCACATACCCCGGAACTGCCACTCTCAGCTTTAAAGACTTTTCTCTGACGGCAGGGCAGCAGATTCTTATAAAAGGGGAATCGGGTTCAGGAAAAACCACCTTGCTGCATCTGTTATCGGGCATTCTCACTCCTGATTCCGGGATAATAGAGGTTGATGAAGTGCGTGTTGACCAGCTTCGGGCTCATCAAAGAGACTCATTCAGAGCCAACCACATTGGGCTTATTTTTCAGCGAAATTTGTTTATCAAATCGATCAGCATGTATAAAAACATGCTGCTGGCTCAACACATTGCACAGAGCAAGGAAGACAGAGAAATACTTATGGAAATCCTTGAAGAACTCGGCATCAGCAATCTTTCCGGGAAAAAACCTCATCACCTCAGTCAGGGCGAACAGCAGCGATTCTCAATTGCCCGAGCACTGGTTAATAATCCAAAAGTGGTTCTTGCCGATGAACCAACATCCAGTCTTGATGATGTAAACTGCCATAGATTTTCACAAATGCTGAAAAGCATTTGTGAAAAATACAACATCACACTCTTAATAGCCACCCACGATTCTCGACTGGAACAACAATTCAACTGCGTCATAGAATTAAACGAAAGCAAATGAACATCATAAAATTAGCCTTTGCACAACTATCCGGAAAACCGCTTCAATCATTATTAAGCATCGCCCTTTTTGCTTTGGGCTTGTCGGTTGTTTCGGCGCTGTTGCATTTCGAACGACAAACGCAACTTCAGTTTCACAACAATCTGGCCGGAATTGATTTAGTCGTGGGAGCCAAAGGCAGTCCTATGCAATTGATTCTTTCGTCGGTATTGCATGCCGACAATCCAACCGGAAACATTCCTTTGCACGAAGCGGAAAAAATATCGCGCAATCCCATGGTGAGGGCAACGATTCCTATAGCCCTGGGCGACAATTATCTTGGATACAGAATTGTAGGTACTTCTTTGGATTATGCCGCACTTTATGATGCCGAATTGCAAAACGGAGATTGGTATCAACTCTCAATGGAAGTGGTGATGGGAGCCGTTGCAGCACAACGAACGGGACAAAAAACCGGCGATGTTTTTACCGGGGTGCACGGTTTTATGGAACACGGGCATAGTCACGATGACCACCCATACACAGTAACCGGTGTGCTAAAACCCACCGGCACCATCATCGACCGGCTGATTCTGACCCCCGTTGAAAGCGTATGGGAAGTGCACGAACACAATCATGATGAATGTGAAGATCCTCACTGCGAACATCATCATGAACATGGGCATGGGCATCATCATGAACATGATGAAGAAAAAGATGAAATGGCGATTATTCTGGGAAAGGTTGAAAATCAAAAGGAACTCTCAGCGCGTGAGCTCAACCTATACAACCAACATATGGGAGAACTCAGCATTGCAACCGATTCAGAACAAAAAATTACCTCTTTGCTTGTTTTTTATAACACTCCAATGGCCGCCGTAATGTTGCCGCGCATGATAAACGATAACACGTCCATGCAGGCAGCATCACCCGCCATAGAACTTAACCGGTTAATGGGACTTTTGGGTTTCGGGATGGATGTAATAAGAGGATTGGCCTGGATCATCACCCTCTTTTCGGGTATCAATATAATGATACTGCTTTGGAGCAGTTTAAGCCGGGAAGTGCACGAACTGGCTCTTCTAAGAAGTCTGGGAACATCCAGAACAAAAGCATTTATGCTTTTGTTAACTGAGGGTACCATGCTTGCAACCTGCGGATGGATAGTCAGCATGTTAATAACCCGCATTACAGGCATAATTGTTGCTGCAAATTCCGACTGGCTTGCATTGAGTGCAATGCAAACCATTTTGCCGGAAGAGATGTTGATGTTGATTTATGCAATTTTAGTGGGCATAACGGCAGCACTCCTACCAGCCATTAAGGCATACAGAACAGATATTCATTACCTATTGCAAAAATTATGAAACAAGCATGATTTATCAAACACGCGCAAAACTTGTCATCGTCCTCTTGTTAACAATCATACTGGGCAGCACTCCCGCATTCGTCCAGGCGCAGGACATGGCCTACCGCAAAGAGAACCTTTGGGACTTTTTAATGTACGATGTTAGGGTCAGATATGGCTATGCAGTAAACTACAATGCCTATTTTCCCCGCCCGCGTTTTGGCAGAGATTTGAAAACCATGGATGGAGAACCCGTTACTCTAAAAGGGTTTTTCCTGCCGGTTGATGTTACCGGTTCGGCATTTGTATTGTCCTATTATCCCATGAACATGTGTTTTTTCTGCGGAGATGCAGGCATTGAAACCGTTGTGGAAATACTCCCAAAGCAGGATCAGGTCAGGAGATTTCAACGCTTGCGCACAGACAACTACATCAGTGTCAAAGGAAAACTAATGCTCAATGAAAGAAATTACAATCATTTGATTTATATTATTAAGGATGCTGAATTGGTGGAGGTTTTAAAATAACCTCCATCATGTCGCACCATTCAAAGGATTCGACCACAGGAGGATCAACATATTTACACAAGGCCTCCTACCATTTGATGAGAATAATTTTCACATCGTTATTATTAGGTATTACCTGAGATAACTTACTGCACGCTAAATTACCTATCGTCTTATAAAAGACCTCATCCTCACCAAAAGGGATAAACTCCTGAATGGCATTGGCAAGCGTAAGCTGTGATATTTTTTCGACAATTACATCGTTATAACCGCAATCTTTAGCCAATTGCGCTGCAAAGGATGCATTGAAAGACGATACTGCACTGTGGGTGTTCAGATGCCCCTCGGCAAGCTTAATGGCTTTTCCGGGCATTATGCCAATGGTTATTTTATTGATGCCGTTTTTGATAGCCAACTTTACCGTATCGCCAATAAAGTTACCGTGATGAATAAATGCTTGCTGCGGAAGATGTGAGAACCTCTTCTTTATTACCTTTTCGCTGCGCAAGCCTGCTGTAGAAACAACCTCATCTATTCCCATTGCTGCCACTACTTTTATTTGCTGTTCAATGGCATTTATAAAAGCTGAATGCGATAAGGGTTTAACTTCACCTGATGTACCTATGATACTGATACCTCCAACCACTCCCACTCGTGGATTGAAAGTTTTTTGAGCCAACTCCTCGCCACATGGAACAAAGGGGGTAATGATAACTCCTCCATGGTAATCGTAGAAGAGTGATAGTTCTTCAATAACTTTTCTAATCATTTGTCGAGGCGTTTCGTTTATGGCGGGCTCGCCCGGACTAACCTTTAGTCCGGGTAATGTAACAACACCAACCCCAATGCCCTTGTCGAACGAAATGCCCGGCTCTTCAGTCAACTCAACGTTACATCCCATCAGTGCAGCATGAGTCACATCGGGGTCGTCGCCGGCATCTTTCACCACCAAACATGATGCTCTGTTTTCTGATAATCCATCAGAATATGTCGCCAGTTTAATGGTTTTCCCCGATGGAATTACAATCTCCACATCTGTAGGAAATCTGCCTGTGAGCAGCGCTTCAAAAGCAGCTTTGGCAGCAGCCGTTATACAAGTGCCGGAGGTATATCCCGACTTAAGATTGTTTTCATCTTTCCACACTTCTTTGCGGAATTTCAGTAACAATTGATGCAGGTCACGAATTTCATCTACGGTATGCGAATATTCTGGCATTTCAGGTTTAGTCACTACCCATAGCTTAATTCCGCACTCTTTGGCAATTTTTTGCTTTAAGTTGAAATAACCACTCTCTCCACTCTCTTTGGTTATTATTATTTTGGGATTTGTTTTTTCTATAAGATGAAGCATTGACTCTTCAGTGATATGAGCCGGCGAGGGATGAATAAACTCCTGGCTTATACCGGTTTTCAATGCCGATTGCATTGAAAGCTCTGTATTAAGAATCCTGAAATGCATGGGCATTTTATCCCACAATGATGGAAAATACTTTATTGTTTGAACACCTGTTAAAGCCAAAATCGGCATTGGTGATAGTGAATTGAGATGTTCTGACAACATTTCAAACGAATCAAAACGCTTTACTAGTGCCTCGTCTATTTTCGGGAATTTCCTCTCGAAACGAATTGAGGCGATTCTGCTAATAACCGATGCTTTAGCAACATTTCTGTGAAGCTCCTGTGCAAAAGGGTGGCCTGCATCAATAATTAGTTTAACAGATTGCTGCCTGCAAAAATTAACGATGCCTTCGGCTGTTAAAGTTCCATGCAGATGTTTACCTTCAACTTTTTGCGATGTTGATGTTTTGGTGTGGTATATATATGGTTCGTTGAGGATGTTCAACAACTTTGCCACCAACAGACCTTCTGTGGTTCCGCCAAAAATTAGTATCATTATTAAGTGATTTCGCCCCGTTGGGGCTTTGTTTTATTTATACGTTATATCCCGGGGCTACACCCCGGGCTGATGGATTACGCCCCTTTGGGGCTTATGCAATATCGCATGTTATTCTCTCTTTTACAATTACGTTTGAGACATCAAGCTACAAAAGTACGCAATAACATATCCCAAAGATAATTCTCTGGCATACAATAGACTCTGACCATCAAGCCCCAACGGGGCGCAATCACTTTATACGAAAAAACACTATTCCCCCTTGGGGCTTTATGCGATATCGCAGGGTGTTTTCTCTTTTGTAATTACGTTTGACACATCAAGCGCAAAAATAGCACAATCTCATAACTCTGGGATTGATTTCGCCCCGTTGGGGCTTTGTTATATTTATACGTTGCTCACAATTTGACGAAAATTACAAAAGCAGTAAACTGAATTAATTATATTTCCGAAATACGGAAACTTTGCATATCTTTGTTGAATGAGAATTATTGAGACATCGACTAAGAAGAAATATTCGGTAGAGATTCTACCTGTTGAGTCCGATGATTATAAGAACATAAAAAAGGATAGATACTTCTTTAATTGGAAAACTGAGAAAGAGGAGGAAGTTTACAAATTACGAATTATTGGGTCGAACGACATCTTAGGTCTTGTTTCAATTGAAAGAATTCCTCAAGAGTGGAGATTACATATTAGACTTCTTTCAGTTTCAAAAGAGAACAAGGGGAAAGAAAAAGAATTTGATAATATCACGGGCAACCTGATTGCGCACATTGCGAAAATTGCTGTTAGAGAATACGGAGAACTTGCGTGTGTATCTCTGAAACCAAAAATTCAAATAGCTAAACATTATATCGAAAAGTACAATATGAATGTAACAGGTGTAACATTGAGTATTGAAGTACCAGAGATAATTGATTTGATAAATAAGTATGATAAAGACTAAAAATTCAAATATTATGATAGTAGATACTGAATACGGTGTAGATTCAAGATATACATCGAAAAACGAACAAGAGAATCAGGCTACAGCACTAATGGAGGCACGTTTGAAGAGAATGAAAAATCTATCGAACGAGCAGATTGTGAAGGCAAAACTCATGCAGTTGAAACTAAAAATGGAAGAGTATCTTAAAAAACCTGTTTACGATAAACAAAACTATTTTTCTGAGTTCTTAAAATTATATATTGATTCGATTTATAGCAAGAGAAGTAATTTTGCACAAGATATTGATATTGCGCCGGTAAGTTTAAGCCAAGTGATAAATAAGCACAGGGAGCCGAAAGAGGAATTCTTAATGAAATTGATGATTCATTCTGAGAAGGCATATAAAAATGTATGCGAATTTCATAAAAAGACTTGGTATCAAGTTTATTACCACGAAAAGATTTGCGAAACAATGTCAAATCAAGAGAAATGGAGACCAGAAATTGAGAAGAAAGTAAAATTAAGTGCCGCTATATGATAAAAAAATGTGAGTTATGTCCCGGGGCTACACCCGGCGCTGATGGATTACGCCCCCTTGAGGCTTATGCAATATCGCATGTTATTCCCTCTTATACAATTACGTTTGATACATCAACTCCAAAGTAACTAAATCTCATAACCTATGGCAGAAAACCACTCCCCTACCTATATAAATGCTTAAACTCAGGTGCATATAATCTCGACAACCCTTCACGGTTATTAATTGCTTTGCCAACAACTATTAAAGTTGTGAGGGTTAGTTTGTTTTGTGCTACAGTAGCAGCCAGATTAATTAATTCGCAATGCCATATCTTTTCATCTTTCCATGTAAGTTTATGGCAGATAGCTACCGGTGTGTTAGCCGGATAGTGCTCTAGCAATTGTTGTTGCACTTTTTCGGCAAGGGTGGCGCTCAAAAATATGCATAGCGTACTTTGCGACTGAGCCAGTTTATTTAATTGCTCTCGTTCGGGCACGGGAGTTCGTCCTTCTCCTCGCGTAAGAATAATGGTTTGCGTTTCGTCGGGGATTGTAAACTGCGACTTAAGCGCAGCGGCGGCAGCCTGGAAGGATGAAACCCCCGGAGTTATGCGGTATGGTATTTTATGCTTATCAAGTTCGGCCATTTGCTCTTGTATGGCACCATAAATGCAAGGGTCGCCGGTATGCAGACGTGCCACAAGCAGGCCACGGTCGGTGAATGATTTCATCAGCTCTATTTGATGAGGCAAATCCATGGCAGCAGAACTTCTAACAGTGCATCCCGGTTTTGCATAATGGGTAAGCTCAATGGGAACCAGACTGCCTGCATATAATATTAAATCTGCTGTTTGCAGTATCATTTTACCTCTAACGGTGATAAACAGAGGGTCGCCCGGACCGGCTCCCACAATCTCTATAAAACCCTTACGTTCTCTATCGTTACAAATCGATAAAGAAATGGTTGCAAACTTATCGTTAACTTTTAAGGTATGTTTTGTAATTACAGGAAAATTGTTGCCGAGTTTAAAAGCCGCAGCCTCTGATACCGAAGGAGTTCCTGTAACGTCGTTTACAAAATCTGATGGTGAATTACTATCGTAACAGGCAAGTTCCTCAGCAGAAAAAATGGTTAGTTTGGTACCAAATGAATCTGCCAAATAATTAAGCGCCATTTCATCCTTCTTAAGTTCAACAGTACCTACCGATGCTACTGACAATGGTGAAAAACCACTCTCTTTTAAAAAGCTGTCAACACTATTTTTCAGCACCTCAGAGTTTATATCTTTTTGACATCCCATCCCCAGATGCAGCATCTTTGGGCGATAATAAATAACTTTATCACCCAATGGTCGCAGATAGGGTGTTACTGCGATTATAACCTCAAATTTGTTAACATCAACATCCTTATAATCGAAAAAACAAGTAACATGCTCAGGTAAGCTCTCCTCCAAAAATAAAGTTCCATTGTCACGAGCCTCGAGTAACAACGCCGTGGACTGCTCGTTAACAAAAGCAGCCATTAACTTAGTAAGGGAAGAGCGCGATTCCATTTTCCAGCCGTAACGCTGCGAAAACATGTCAAGCGACCATAACGAAGTTGTATCGCTAACGGTTGTAATAACTGGTATTGCACCAAGCAGAGCGGCAATTTCATTGGCAAGTTGATTTGCTCCTCCTCGGTGACCTCCTGTTACCGGCTGCACATAGTGGCCATTAACATCAACATTTATAATAGCCGGGTCGGTAATCTTATTCTTTAGAAATGGTGCAATTTGCCTCACGCATATACCTAAAGCCCCTATAAAAACTATTGCATTTCGCGAGTTAAACAGCTCACCAACATTTACCTCTTTCGACGAAAAGCAATCAGCCTTTAACCCGTAAGAACATAAACGAAGAGCCAGGTCGCTACCGGCATTTGAAAATGATATGATGGCAATTTTACTTTGCATTGGTTAAGCTTTTTGAGCGGTTAGTATATTTATGGTGTTATGATTATCGACAGTGATTTCTGTTATATTTAAACATTCGTAGTTGTTTAACTCAACCCATTCGACAAACTGAGACTTACTCTCTTCAGATACAGCATTAAATGCCAGCACACCATTTTTTTTCAGATAAATGTTACAATGATTCAGAACGCCATGCATATTACCTCCATAGCCTCCAACAAAAATGGCATCTGGTTGAGTAAGGTTTTCGTGTGAGTTGGCAGAAAAATCGCCTTGCACCAAAGTAATTCCCGGAGTGCCAAACTTTCGGCAGTTGGCAGGGATTATCTTAGCGCTTTCGGGTCTTTTTTCAAATGCGGTAACCTCCAAATGGGGTGCTTGCAGCCTGGCTTCAATGGCCACGCTTCCGGTACAGCTACCCACATCCCAAAACACTTCACGGCGGTGCAATTCCATCAAAGCCAGCGTGGTTATGCGAATGGGCATTTTAGTCATCATTTTTGGTCGTCCCGGCAAAATATTAAATAAGTTATCGGGAATCCCTTTAAGCCTTTTTGCACTTGATATTTTCTCAATTAAAATGCAATTGGGATGATTAAACTCTTTATCAATGATTTCGGAAACTGTTGCAGTGGATATTTTTTCGTTGACACCGCCAAGGCGTTCACCTACGTGCATAGTGTAGTTTATATATCCATATTCGCACATTCGTTGTGCTATTGCGGATGGAGTTTTAGTTTTATCGGTTAAAACAGCCATGTGAGTTTCTCCGTTAATAAGAAATTGGTCGAAAAGATGCCAGCTACGCCCTGTTAGCGACAACGTGCGATAAAGACCGTAGTTAACCTGAAGTTTATTTGCCAACAATTGCAGCGAGTTTGCAACCGGAAAAGATTCTATTTGGGCATCGGGTAATTGTCTTTTTATGGTATTGCCAATTCCAAAAAAGAGTGGGTCGCCCGAGGCAAAAACAATTACATTTTGTGAACAATTTTCAAGCTGAGATAAAAAATCATCTAGTGGCACACTAACCATTAGCCATTTTGCATTACCTGGCAGCAAATGCGAAACCAGATTATAATGTCTGGAAGCACCTGCAAAGATGGTACCTTCAGATATTACCTCCTTTATTTGATTGGAGAATTCGGGCTTATTGTCGCTAATGCCAATTAATGTTATGTGCATGAATGAATAATGTTAGTTATTACGCCCCGTTGGGGCTTTGATTTGCATTACTTGTACTATCTCGGGGCGTTACCCCGGGTTAATGGATATCGCCCCGTTGGGGCTTTATGAAGCCCTGCTTAAAGCGTAAAGTGATAACTTCAATAAATGCTAAACGCAACTTACATACCCTCTCCGGGGTTCATGTTTTCGGCTTCATCCCAGCTTAAAATTGCGTTAATTATTGTGGCCGCAAGATTGCTTCCTCCACGTCCACCTTTAATAATCACTTGCGGAACATCGGGTAAACCATACTTAAGCATGTGTTTACTTTCTTTCACGTTTACAAAACCTACCGGTACGCCAATCACACCTGTTGGGCTTGCATATCCTTTCCTACTCAAGCGAATAAGCTCCATTAGTCCGGTAGGAGCATTGCCAAACACAAAAATGGCATCGGGGTGCTCTTTAATAGCCACATGAACAGCCGCCTGTGCTCGGGTAATATTCTTTTCATTTGCCAGAGCCAAAGTTTCTTCATGATTAATATAGCACTTAACCGTTAAGCCAAGCTTATCAATCATACCTTTGCGAATACCTTCGGCACCCATGTTTGAATCGGTGATAATGGCAGGAGCTTTACTGCTTTTCAATTTGTTGTGCAAAACATCCACACTATCCGGTTTAACATCAATTAAAGATGATATTGAAAAATCGGCAGTGGTATGAATACAATATAGAGCCACCCACAAATGTTCAGGTGAAAGGTTGGACACATCGCCCATTTCATCCAAAATTTGATGAAAACTACGATGCATTATTTGTCGTCCGGGTTTAATGTCGGTTTTCTCCACTCCATATTTGTTGCTGTAACCGCGGGGAGTGATTAGCTTTCCGTTAAACGATTGCGTTTGCGAATTACCAATAATAACCATCGACAGCATATCTATTGACGAAGCATCCAACAGCTCCAACGTAGTAACATAAGCCTCCTCTTCGGGTCGTCCAACCTGACGTGCTATGCCAACCGGTGTTTGAGGATTGCGATGTTGCAGAAAAATCTCTCTCAGGCGCATTAACTGCCAGTATCGGTCGTTACTCACCGGATTATAAACAGCAGTTACAAAATCGCCCTTGGCCGCGGCTTCAATACGGTTTTCGATGGTTTCCCACGGTGTTAGCAAATCGGACATAGAAATGGCGCAAAAATCGTGTCCCAGCGGCGCCCCCAAAAGAGCAGCCGCAGCAAACATGCTGCTTATGCCCGGAATAACCTCCAGTTCAACCGGCGAGTTGTTGTTCATCTTCATTTCCCACAATAGAGAAGCCATGCCGTAAACCCCGGCATCGCCACTGCTTATTACAGCTACAGTTTTCCCCTCTTCGGCCAGCCGAAATGCCTCTTCAGCCCGGTTGGTTTCCTGCTTCATGCCCGAAGAGAAAGTCTCTTTACCCTCGGTTAATGGCGTAATCAGTTGCAGATACATCTTGTATCCTACAAAAGCATCGCATCGATTTAATGCATGAAATGCCTGCGGAGTTAAATATTGGAGGTCGCCAGGGCCAATGCCGGTTATGAATATTTTATTAGTCACACTATTAAGTTTTATTGGAACACGCAATGATTCTAAAGAAGCTAAGAAGCTGTTTAAATTTATATTAAATCTGTTTTAAAGATTATTAGTCCCGATGAATCGGGATTAGACCGATAGACAAGATTAAACAGAAAATCAGAAACATCTAATCGTCTTTCTCAACTATTCTATCTGTCTAAAATCTAACACTCTTCTTATCTATTGCATATATTACAAACTAAATTTAAACAGTTACTAAACACTTTTCGACGTAAAAATCACCAAAGAGAAATATGGTATTTCCCGATTTTCTAATTCTGAAGCGTTGGAGGTTGTGAATTGTTCCGACGTGCCGGCCTTTTCAATATAAAAGAACGGCCTATTGCAGTTTTTAAGAAATAGAACCCAATCATCTTTAAGAATGCTCATTTTCATTACAACCACGGTGCTGTGCTCTTCTATAGCTCGTTCTACTTGCGAAAACGAATCAGGCCGTGCAATAACAGTAATATCTTCCTGCTCTTCAACCAATGGTATTTGTCCTATTGATGCCGAATGAATAAATGCGGGGATACCGGGGATTAGTTCACATTCAATAGAATCGGCCTTAGCCAAAGGAAGCAGATAACCAAAAGTGCTGTAAAAGAGCAAATCGCCTTCGCTAACCACTGCCACTTTTAACCCCTTCAATGCATCTGTCCTGATGGCCTTATATGCAAAATCATAATATTCAATACGCCGTTTTGATTTCATAGGAAAAAGCATCGGCTTGAGATGCGCTTTGAGATGATAGTTTTCTAGAATTTTTAACGAATAGCTGGTTAATTTACCCTCATTTTTGCTGGTGGCCGGATAATAAACCACATCTGCCTGCTGCAAAGCTTTTAGACCTTTTACAGTAATTAACTCCGCATCGCCCGGGCCCAATCCAACGCCAGTTATGGGAAAAATCTGTTGATTTGACTCAATACTCATTTTATTGTCTTAATTGATAAAACATTTAGTAACTCACTCATTTTGTGCTTCTCACCGCAATAAAGATGCATGTATGAAGCCAAACAATTCTTATTTCTATAAATAGGCATTTCAACCTCAGGACCTCGTGCATTTTTCATTATAAAACTTGTTGTTTCAGGAGTTATAGTAAGATTACTGTAATGAAATTCGTGACCAGAAAATGAAACTCCATTAATCTCAACACTTCTGTATCCAAGCGTTAGTTTTGCATTGTTCATTGAAGCAACATGCTCAAAAACTCCGGTCATCTTATACTCTATGCCATTGTTATGCAAAAACTCTCCGAGATAAATAAAGCCACCACATTCGGCAATTAAGGCCTTATTATTTTTAACATGATTGCGAATAGATGCGTGCATGCTCCTCAGCAGCCATTTGGCAATCGAGGTTATATGATGGCCGACCCGTTACTTCTCGATGATACATGGGGTCAATAAAATCGGGTCCGCATTTAAAAGGTTGCACAAGATGTCCTTTTGTTTTCAATGCATGCATTAGCCCAAGAGCTATGGTTGTTTTGCCTGACCCCGATGAAGGAGCAGCAAGAAGAAAAGCATGTTTTATATTCAGCATAAGCTATAACTGTATCTTCTCCACCCATACATCTACCACCTCATCGATTAAACCTAACGCTGTCCGATTTATCTTCACTTCAAAGCTGTCCGATTCCAACACTGATTTCCAGCTGCCTTCTTTTTCGCCGGCCATATCATTTATTACATGGTCTCCGGCACTGGTGAGCAGTGGCATCAACCAGACCCGTTTATAGCCTTTCCTTTTCAATTGAGGTATTACATCCTCAATGGCCGGAAATGCTTCAATGGTTCCCACGAAAATAGAAGAATCAATATGCCTGATGTACTCCTGCAAACCCGCATAGCAGATATTGGCCGAATGCTTTGTTCCATGGCCCATTAAAACAAGCGCCTCATCGTCAGGCTTAAATGTTTTGGAAAATCTGTGCAGAGCCTCGGAAACTCTTACATAGTCATCATGTTCTGTTAATAAGGGATTCCCTACAGCAACTTGTTTTAGCCCTTTTGGCAAGCCGTTTACGCCTCTTACAATATGCAAGAGGTCATGAAATTCGTAGCCCGGAATAACATGCAACGATTGAACAAACACGCAGGTAAAACCATCATCGGCCATTTTGGTGAGAGCCGCCGCGGGAGACAATATATCCTGACCTCGTTCTATCAGTTTCTTTCGCACAATGGTTGATGTGTATGCCCTTCGGACTTCTAATTCGGGATATACGGCCTGCACCCGCTGATGAATGAAATCATACGCTGTGTGCGCATCAATTACTGAAGTTCCAAAAGCTACCAGCAATATTCCTGTTTTTTCCTTTTGTTTTGTCATACCTCAAATTTTATATCACAGAACAACTTTCATTTGTCCATGTTTCAATTCTGTTATTAAATACCCATATATGTCGCCAATTCTCAAATGTCGGGAAAGGCATCTATAAATTCAGGGTTTTACCACTCATTATATACTTCATATTTCTATTGTTAGCGCGGCAACATAATTTCGTACAGTTGCATACAATAACGTAAGCACAATGTGAAGGTCAACAGATTTCTTCATCTGACCTTACATGACAATTGACTCCAAACAAATAATACCCGGTAATGCGTATAAACAAACAACAAAAAAAGGTAACAGAAAGATTACATTTTGTCTGAATACTCACTTCAAATCCCGGAAGTAGTTAATTCGAATGGGTCTGATTACAGCAGGTCTTCTGACTTTCCCGGCTTTTAACGCCTTCCCTACGGACATTTCCGAAAGTGGCTTGTAGTGTTAAAAGCTTTTATGCAAAGCATAACGGGATTACAGCAGCGGGTACTGTTGCCGATTCTCACGGCATTCCCTTGCAAACTGTTTTGGATCAAAACAGCTTTACCATAATCAATAAACAAAGATAAGAGATTTTTTCATTCAGCTTTATCATAATGCAATTGTTGATACAAGAAAACGCAAAAAAGTCAGCTGCTCTTTAAAAAAAGAAAGCAGCTGACTCAAGGTAAAAAAAAGAAACAAGCCATGAAACCAGCTATAAAACAGAAAAATGAAATGTTGAGAAGTTCATGAAATGTTTTTGCGGCGAATCAGTTCAGCGCTAAATCCTGCTCTACCAATGTGCTGTTTTTAATTAAACAGGGTTTCCTTTTTAAGGATAGCAGGGTTTTCAATTCTAAAAACTCTGAGGGATTCAGGCAAAAGAACGCTTTTCGGGTGCCAATGTTAAGCAATAATTTGCGCCTGTTAAACGAATCTTTATTGAGGTGCAGATAATACTTATGGTCGATGGAACAAACATAACAATGCATCTGCTTCAGCTCTTCGTAACTGAGAGTGAGTAACAAATTTCCAAACTCCAGATGAAATAAATTGGCGCACGGGCAAAAAGTAACTTGTCCGTTGGATGACTTACAAATGAGTTTCATGTGAATGTCTTTTGTTAAGGTTGGTGGCTCTGAATTATGCACGTGGTGCATAATTCAATCTATTGGTTTGATCGTTATTTAGATTCTTTCTATGCAAAGTAAAAATTAATACTCCTCATCATCAATCGCATATAGTTGGTATTTTTCTTACTTTTAATTTATCAACAAAAGTCTTCAATCCAGCTTAACAGCACAATTCCAAGCCATTACGAACATCCCCATTTATGGGAGTATTGTAAATTCAATTCGTTTTGTACAGTCATTTACTTTTCAGTATCTTTACGGTTCAGAAACATGGAGTATTAGAATATCTGCTCCTACTTCCTGAAAAAATCAAAATAGAAAAATTCTACACTATGAAGATTGATAATTTACGCGGCTCCATTGTCGCTATTGTAACACCTTTTAAAGAAAACGGTGACATTGATTTTGAAACCTACGATTCGCTCATAGAGTGGCATATTGAACAGGGAACCGATGGCCTTGTAGTTTGCGGCACCACAGGAGAAACTCCTGCTCTTTCGGAAGATGAAGATGCCATGATGATTGAGCGCACTGTAAAAAAAGTCAATGGTCGCATACCTGTTATCGCGGGAACAGGAAGCAACTCCACTAAAGATTGTATTAAATATTCAACCACTGCGAAAAAAGCTGGTGTAGATGCTCTTCTTGTAGTTGCTCCATATTACAACAAACCATCTGACAAAGGGATGTATCAACACTTTTCGGGTGTTGCAAAAGCAGTTGACTTGCCAATTATTTTATACAACGTTCCCGGACGAACAGGCAGTTGTATTTCAGCAAAACTGGCCATCCGCCTGGCTAATGACCATAAAAACATTGTAGCTGTAAAAGAGGCCGGTGGTAGCATGAGCGTATTCGCCGAATTACTGGCCAACCGTCCGGAAGGATTCAAAGTTTATAGTGGTGATGATTTTCTGGCTACCTCTGCAAACCTTTTGGGTGCCGATGGTTGTATTTCGGTTATAGCCAACCTGATTCCTAAAGATTTTCATGAACTAATGGTTTCATCATTGGATGGAGATGTGAGAAAATCGAAAAGCTTATTCTTCAAATACAAGGCTTTAATGGAGCATATGTTTGCTGAATCAAATCCATTGCCTGTAAAAACAGCTTTAGCGCTGATGGGAAAAGTGAATGAAACATTCAGGTTGCCTCTTTGCACCATGGAGGATGACACCAGAAAAGCGCTGGAAAATGAACTAAAAACACTTGGACTGATTTAAATCTCTTTGAGATTTAAACTACGCATATTGAAAAAGAGCCTATGTGGCTCTTTTTTCAACTCTCACAAAACCTAAAACCATGGAAACACTTCAAACACTCAACTCCCACCGCTCCATCAGAAAATACAAAAATCTGAAAGTTGAACAGAATCTTCTCAACACCATACTCGAAGCCGGATGCCGTGCATCAACCACCGGCAACATGCAGGTGTACAGCATCGTGGTAACCACCAACGAAGGGATAAAAGAAAAATTGGCTCCGGCTCATTTCAATCAGCCGGGAGTTGTTCAGGCTCCTGTAATTTTAACATTCTGCGCAGATTTTAACCGGTTTAACAAATGGTGCAAACTGAGTAAAGCAGAACCGGGATACGACAATTTTCTCTCGTTCATGACAGCGGCCATTGATGCCTTACTGGTGGCGCAAAATGTATGTGTGGCTGCTGAAGACAAGGGGCTTGGAATTTGCTATTATGGAACCACCACCTACAATGCTCAAAAAATAATAGATACGCTGAATCTGCCAAAAGGAGTCGTTCCCATTACCACCGTCACACTGGGGTATGCTGATGAGCAACCCGATCTCACCGATCGTCTTCCGCTTGAAGCTGTAGTACATCAAGATACCTACAAAGATTATTCTCCTGATGATATTGACCGCATTTACAAAGAAAAAGAGAGCAGTCCTCTGTATCAACAGTTTGTAAAAGAGAATAACAAAGAAACCCTGGCACAGGTATTTACAGATGTTCGCTATAAAAAGGCAGATAATGAACACTTTTCCAATGAGCTGATGAAGGTGCTTAAAAATCAGGGATTTTTATAAGATGTTACCGGCATTAAATTTCGAAAAACCTGGGAGATTTTTCGAAAAGAATTCATAAAATAGTTGTAAACGCCAAAAGATTCTCAGTAAATTAGATTTCGCATAATTTACATATACTCACAGTTGTGGCCGACAAAAAAATAGCGGTAATCGGACTGGGACAGTTGGGTTCCGCAATTGCTAAAAAACTGGCAAAAAGAGGAATAGAGGTTTTAGCAATAGATAGAAACGAACACTTCATCGACGAGATTGCTGACAGCGTGGCTGTCGCCGTTGCACTTGATGCCACAGAGAAAAAAGCCTTGCTCTCGGTTGACATACAATCTTTTGATGCTGTGGTTGTTGCCATTGGCGAAGATTTTGAACAATTGCTGCTCACAACCACCTTGTTGATGGATTTAGGAGTAAAAAGAATCATGGCCAGAGCTCGTGGCAAAAACCAGCAACTCATCCTTCAAAAAATTGGAATAAATGAAGTTTTCCTTCCTGAGGAAGAAGTTGGAATCAACGTGGCTGAACACCTGATAAACCCTTCCATTGTCTCTTTTCTGGACCTGCCTGAAAATTTCTGTATCATGGAAATTCATGCACCGGAAGGAATCATCGGGCAAAGTCTTGCAGAAATTAAAATGCGAAGGCTTCATTCCATCAATCTGGTAACCACCATGAAATCACGCAAAAACTCTCACAAAACAATCTCAGGTATCCCCACAGGAGATACCATTATTGAAAAAGAAGATGTTCTTGTTCTTTTTGGCAAAAGAACAAACATTGAGCGGTTTATTGAAACTAATCAGCGATGAATTTCATGCGCTTCCGAGAAAATGCAACCCTTTTCATCTACGATAACAGGGAGATTGCAGGACTTATAATTAACAGGTTAGCTTTGTTTTTCTGCCTGTTTGGGGCAGTTCTGCTGATTTATTATCATGGGTATTCGCACTCGTTTGAAAAAAACATCATGTTGATGTGGATTTTTAGACGTACTCTCGATTTCTTTATCATTTCATTTATATTCAAGCTATTTTTATCACTCTCTTACAAGAAAACAATCCGAAAAAAGATTAGTCAGTTTCTGGTTGTATCATTTCTATTTCTTGAACTCATTTACTATTGGATTTCAGGCTCCAATCTGATATTAGATTGGTTTGTTTTTCTCGACATGAAGGATTATTTCTCTCTCCTCCAGTTTTTTTTCATCATTCTCATTTTCAGCACTCTTAAAGACACTTCGGTCCGTTTGCGAGCCATTCCTTTAAATCCGGCAGCGTTGCTAGCCTTTTCATTTTTAAGCTTAATAATCATTGGGACGATTCTTTTGCATCTTCCGGAAATGACAACAGAAGGCTCCATTTCATGGATCGATGCATTATTTACTTCAACCAGTGCCGCATGTGTTACAGGACTTACCGTTGTTGATACAGGAACGTACTTTTCCTTTAAAGGACAAGTGGTTATATTAGGTCTTGTTTTCGCTGGAGGCTTAAATATGCTAACCATTGCCACCTTTATTGGCAGTTTGTACCATAAAGCCGGGAGCTTACACGCTGCAGGTGTTATTAAGGGATTTCTGGACACCGACCAGACGGCCAACCTACAGGCAATTTTAAGAAATGTAGTAATATACGCCTGTATCATACAGTTTGCAGGGATATGGTTGGTTTATTTCTCATGGGGTCATGAAGTACAATTCGCAAATTTCACCGATAAGTTTTACTACTCATTGTTTCATGCCATGTCAGCATTCAATAATGCCGGCTTTTCTTTATTTCCTGAGAATCTATATCAGGAAGGCATTCAGCATCAATACCCTTTACATATGGCCATTGCAGTTCTGATTGTAATCGGAGGTTTGGGTTTTTTGGTATTACAGGACATTTTCGCACGTAAAAACAGGCTGGACAGAAAAAAGCACCCATGGAAAAAACTACTGGTAAATACACGACTCGTGCTATATGTAACAGCCACATTAATCTTATCAGGTGCCATCCTATTCTTTCTTCTGGAATATAATAACACCCTAAAGGAATATTCGCTCACCGGAAAAATAGTAACCTCCCTGTTTCAATCCATCACCACCCGAACCGCTGGATTTAACACGTTAGAAACCAATTTACTCTCGTCACCAACAATATTTCTATTCATGTTCCTGATGTTTATTGGTGCCTCCCCCGGCTCAACGGGAGGAGGAGTTAAAACCACCACATTTGCTGTAGCTCTTAAATCGGCATGGGCCAACCTCAGAGGCAAAGAGCATGTGGAGTTTTTCAACCGGAACATTTCATGGGTATATGTCAATAAAACCTATACCGTACTTTTCACTGCTGTTTCATTAATCGTTTTGTTCACCTTTCTTCTGTTAATTGCCGAACCTCAATATAATTTTAAAGTCGTTTTCTTCGAGCTAGTTTCTGCATTCGGAACCGTGGGACTCTCCTTGGGCATTACTCCAGAACTAACAACAACGGGAAAAACCATCTTAGTTTTTGCCATGTTCATTGGTCGCATTGGTTCGTTAACATTAGGTCTGGCGCTTACCCGGCGGGTAATTTATACCAAATACCGATATCCAAACGCGCGGTTGATGATTGGATAAGCTTTTCTAAAATAATGCTCAGGGTACGCAACCTTTAAACTTTCTGACATCTTAGTTTCAAGAAACCTGATTAATTCATTAATTATGAAAACGACCATAGCATTATCATTCATTGCATTGTTGCTTACAGGTGCATCCTGCGAGAAAAGCGAAAACGAGCCAACTCCCATCAGGGACAAAGTTGAATTCACCACCAAATCTCTTCAGGTTATAGAAGAGGGAGAAGCCTTTGGGTGGAATATATTCAGGAAACTCAACGAAATGGCCGAACCGGGTGAGAATGTAGTCATTTCTCCCTTGAGTATTAATCAGGCTTTTGGAATGGCCATTAATGGTGCTACAGGCGAAAATCTGGTTGAAATGCTGGATGTTCTTGGTTACCAAACATCAACTGAACTCAACGGAGCTTTTAAAAATCTGCGTGAAGCGCTGGAAACCGCCGACCCAAAAGTTGAGTTGGGCATAGCAAATTCAGCCTGGTACAGAAACAACTATTCCATTAAGGATGATTTTTTCCAAAGTTTAAAGGATTACTACAACGCTGAAGTAACAGGATTGGATTTTAACAATGTATCCAATTCTCTTAATGTGATTAACAATTGGGTAAAGAATAAAACAAAAGGAAAAATACCCACCATCGTTGAAGATATTTCACCCGACCACATCCTGTTTCTCATCAATGCGGTTTATTTTAATGGCGAATGGGCATCCCGGTTCGACAAAAAACAGACTGCCAATGCACCTTTTTATCTTTCAAATGGAGAAACTGTTTCGGTAAAGATGATGCATCAAAAAGAGGATTTTGAAATTTTCCATCAGGAAAATTTCAGCGGCATTAAATTGCCTTATGGGAACGAGGCCTATTACATGGCCATATTGTTACCAAATGAAGGAGTTACAGCAAATGATGTTGTTTCAGGATTGAATAAACAAACAGCAGAAATTTTCAGAAATAATTACGGAAAAATGGAAGTGAAAGTTTTCCTTCCGCGATTTAAAACCGAATGTGAATTCGGTTTAATTCCAGCCTTGCAAGCATTGGGTATGGAACGTGCTTTTTCTGATGCAACCGGCTTTCACAACATTGCTATCGACGATATCATCATCAGTGATGTAATACACAAAACGTTTATAGAAGTGGATGAAAGAGGAACCGAAGCAGCAGCTGCCACCAGTATTGGATTTATAACAACCAGCATGCCTCCGGCAACTCCTGAATTCAGAGTTGACCGTCCGTTTGTGTTTACCATTAACGAAAAATCCAGTGGAGCAGTTCTTTTTGCCGGAAAAATAGAGAACCCGCTAAAATAACAGTAAACTACCGTCTTCACAATGATAACGGTTATTGAAAAAAAATGAGACTGTCTCAAAAGTCTATTAATAATAGTCAACACCTAGAATCTATAAATCAGCCTTGTTTCCACCTCTCCAAACCTCCCCCAAGTGGAAGGCTTAAAGTTTCCCTCGGGGGATTTAGGGGTGAATTATAAATGTGGAATTTAATGATTTGAAAGACAAGGATAATTAAAATTTACTTTTTAGATAACCCAATTCTGGGACAAATTCATTCTTATCAAATCTATCAGCTATCAGAATCAATCACAGCTATAATTCACAGGTAAGGGTTTGCATTTCGGAAGATCTAAAATAGGCAATCACCTCCTTTAAATGTGCCGCCTGGTTAGCAAGTTCTTCAGCACTTGAAGAGAGCTCCTCACTTGAAGCAGCATTTTCCTGCGAAATATCATTGAACTGAGCCATTACTTCGTTCACCTGCGCCACACCTGAGCTTTGCTCAACGCTTGCTGCACTTATTTCCTGAACCAGCTGTGTGGTTTCCAGTATTTTTGGAATGGCCTGACCCATTAAGCCACCGGCACCCTGTGCCAGTTCCAGGCTCAGGTTACTCTTTTCTACAATCTCTACTGCTGCCAATTTACTTCTTTCAGCCAGTTTCCGGACTTCTGCCGCCACAACAGCAAAACCACGGCCATTTTCTCCGGCGCGAGCCGCTTCCACAGCTGCGTTCAGAGCCAATATATTGGTTTGAAATGCAATGTCATTGATAATGGTGATGCGCTCTGCTATATCGGCACTGGCGTCCATGGCTTTTTTTGCTCGTTCAGCCACTTCAGAAATCAACTTGCTTGCATCTGACGAAACCTTCTCTGTATTTTTGGCATTGTAGGAGTTCTGGTCAATATTAGAGGATATTTCCTCCATGGTTGAAGAGACCTCTTCAACCGAGGAAGCCTGTTCATTGGCCGTCTGAGAAAGCTGTTCGGAAGAACTGCTTAATTGATGGCTGGCGGATAAAAGCGAAGTAGAGTAACCATCAATTTTTAAAATAATCTCTTTTAATTTATCCACCAAAATAGCAATGGAATTATTCATCTCCCCCAATTCATCGCTTCTGTCGGTTTTCTCAATTTCCACATCCAAATTCCCTGATGTTAAAGAAACTATCTGACCAATGGCTTTATCCAAAGGTTTACGGATGGTTTTATTGATATTGGCAAACACCAAAAACCCCAAAATCACATTCACCGGTGTGACAAACATGGCCGCCGTGTCACTCAACATGTGCTTTACAGAAGAGATGTATCCTACATAAATAATAAACACCACCAACTTAAATCCCATGGAAAACATGATGGATTTTCCAAACAACCAACGCAACAAAAACCATGCAACAGGAATAACTGCTATACTTGTCAATCCCTCTTTTAAAAACTCATTCATATCCAAACAATTATTTCAATATTTATATAACGATTATAAACACAAACAGCGATCAGTGCAATAACTAATCGCTGTTTTTACGAATACAACTTCATCGCAGTTCCCCAATAAAAAGCAAAAACACTTAAAACATCTAAAATAATAGATATATAGAATTTTTAAATCATGAAATCTGGTTCTTAGTCCTCTTCATCAAATCATAAAAACAATGAGAATAGAGCACTTTTCACTATATTTGTATATACCTGAGCTTGCTAAACAACCAAAATTTATTGCCATGATTGTAAAAATTTACCCGGAAAATCCCAGTCCACGTGAAATTCAAAAAGTAGTGGAAGTTTTAAGAGGTGGAGGCCTTGTTATTTACCCAACCGATACGGTGTATGGATTGGGATGCGATATAAACAACGCCAAGGCTGTTGAGCAAATAGCAAGGATAAAGGGGCTAAATCTGAAAAAAGATCATCTCTCATTTATTTGTCACGACATGAGCCACCTCTCAGTATACACCAAAGCACTGGATACCAACATATTTAAAGCACTCAAAAAGAATCTGCCGGGCCCTTTCACTTTTATTCTTCCCGCCAACAACAATGTGCCGAAACTTTTTAAAAACAACAAGAAAACCATAGGTTTTCGAATTCCAAATAATCCAATCATTCTGGAAATCGTAAAAGAGCTTGGAAATCCGGTTTTAAGCACTTCCATTCGCGATGAAGATGAAATTCTGGAATACACCACCGATCCGGAGTTGATTCATGAAAAATATGCCAATTTGGTAGACATTGTCGTTGATGGCGGATATGGAGATAATGAAGCATCCACAATTGTGGATTGTACCACCTTCCCTTTTGAAATCATTCGCCAGGGGAAAGGTGAATTGCAGGAGTAATCACTTCTTTATCAAATAAACGATTACGATATGTCGCAGCCGTTAACCACGGCTGCCAGAAAGTCAATTTATAAAAAAAAACTTCTAATTATTGCATGAACTTTTGCTTATACCATTGCACCTGTTTCTCAAGACCTTCCCGTAATGTGGTGGATGGCTTATAGCTCAAAATATCCTTTGCCAACTGAATGTTGGCATGAGTTCGAAGTTGGTCGCCACTGCGAGGCGACATTTTCTTGATCAGAATCTTTTGATGCAGAATTTTTTCAACCGTTTCAATCCCTTCTGCGGTAGACCTCTCCTCTTCGCTTCCAAGGTTGATGATTTTACCGTTTACCTGCTTCATATTTTCAATGGCAGCAACCATTCCATCCACAATATCACCCACATAAGTAAAACTTCTCAGGTGTGTTTCACTGCCTTCAAAAAGAGTAAAATCTTTTTTATTCAATCCAGAATCGATCAGTCGGGTAAAAAGTTTATCGGGACGTTCCCGGGGTCCATAAACAGAGTACAATCTTAAGGAGCAGGCATTGAGTTTTCCAAGCCGGTATTGAGTCATTACAAGCTGTTCGGCCGCTAGTTTTGTGACCCCATACCATGAAACGGGCTCAGTAGCCTCATGTTCCTGCCGGGTGGCTACCGATCCATAAACCGATGAGGTTGATATATTTACAAACATCTCAAGTTTTTCCATTTCCAATGCAAAATCCAGAAGATTTTGCGTTGCCACAACATTGTTGCTAAGGTAATCCTCAAAAGTAACGGTTGGAGATATTCCGGGCTGTGCTGCCGAATGGAAAACACAGTCGAAATCACGTGGCATTTTTTTAAAATCATCAGGAACCCGCAAGTCCCCTTCAATGATTGAGATACCGGAAGATTCGAGATCGTTTTGATTTAATCTTTTTAATGAAATGGGGTAGTAATCCGAAAAATTATCAATCCCCACTACTTCATGACCATGGGAAAGAAGTCTTTCGGCCAGATGAGATCCAATGAATCCTGCAATACCTGTAACCAGAATTTTCACAAGTTGTTTCGATTATATTCTGCTATCTAAATTATAAAGAGATTTTTATCCGAATAAATTTGCGACTATAAACAATAACAAAGAAGTTTTGCGTTAGAAAATGATTTATCAAAAACCATATTGAAAACAAAATTATAATTAATATTCCAAAACCTCACGAATAAATTAAATTGTTTTCATAATTATTCAATAATGTGGAAATACTCTACATACTGTTGCCCGGATCAACAGATCCAATAACTCAAAACCATCACATATCAACCTGACTACATGACATTTAAATACTAATGAAAATTCTGGCACAATTCTTCCAATAACGTTCATCACACACACAAATATCAAATTAAGTTTAACTAAAAAATTATTCGTCATGAAAAAATTTAAAGCTTCATTACTTGTAGGATTACTTAGTTTATTTGCTGTATCTGTTTTTGCTGCACCAGCAGTTACCATGCAGGACACCGACAAAAGTATAGTATCTGTTGAAGTTACTGAACTTCCTGATGCAGTGCAAGAAACACTTGCCAGCGAAAAAGCTGACTGGACAGTTACCAAAGCCGTACTTGTTTCAAAAGACGGTAAGAGTTATTACAAAATCACCCTTTCCAAAGACGGTGAGACAAAAGAGGTTAAAGTGACTCCCGAAGGAGAATTAAAGCATAAATAACCTTTAATCTTAACTCTTTCATAATATACCTGTGATACCTGAGATAGTAAGGGGGCTTCGAACGTAGAGGTCCCCTTTCTTATTATTTTATTTTGGGTTCCAACTTGAAACCTCAATTTTTTATATCTTTATTCCATAATTTGAAATTATGGAAAACATTCTCATTGTCGAAGACGATATTGCTTTTGCCAAAATGCTTGAAACCTTTTTAACAAAAAAAGGTTACATAATCACACATACATCCTCCATAAAGAACTCCACACAATTACTAAACAACCAGCGTTTTGATCTTTGTTTGCTGGATTACAGACTACCCGATGGATCTGCTCTTGATTTTCTTCAGACACGTCGCGATTTGAAAGCAACTTTTCCGGTAATTATTATGACCGCGTTTAGCGATGTGCGAACTGTAGTAAAATCGATGAAAATGGGTGCCGCAGAATACATCACCAAACCGGTAAATCCGGAAGAACTGATGATGGTATTAAAACTAGTATCTGAACAGGAAAAGACACCCTCGCAAACCAAAGAGAAAAAATCCAAAACGACTCAGTTCGTGCAAGGCAAAAGTCACCATGCTCAAAAGCTTCAGGAGTTTATAGACTTGGTAGCTCCAACCGACATCTCCGTGATTATTCAGGGAGAAAGTGGTACTGGAAAAGAATATGTAGCCCGCAAAATCCACCAACAGAGCCGACGCGCAAAAAAGCCTTTTATACCCATCGATTGTGGCGTTCTCTCAAAAGATTTGGCTGCCGGAGAACTGTTTGGTTACGTAAAAGGAGCTTTTACCGGTGCCCTGATAAACAGAACGGGGCAGTTTGAAAAAGCTTCAGGTGGCACCCTGTTTTTGGATGAGATCGGGAATCTTTCCTACGATGTACAAGTGAAACTTTTAAGAGCGCTACAGGAAAAAACCATCCAGCCATTAGGCAGTGACGCTCTGGTGGAAGTGGATATCCGTATCATTGTGGCGACAAACGAAAGCCTGATCACTCTGGTAAAAAATGGAGTTTTCAGAGAAGACTTGTACCATAGGTTGAATGAGTTTAAAATAGATGTTCCTCCATTAAGAGAAAGGGTTGATGACATGGAGCTTTTCATTGGCCATTTTATTGAGGAAGCGAATAAAGATCTTCAGCGGGACGTGAGATCTCTTGCAGAGGAAGCCATGCAAGTATTTAGAGAATATGAATGGCCGGGCAACCTCAGGGAACTTCGAAACACCATTCGAAGAATGGTGTTGTTAACGCAGGAAAAAATAGCAGAAGCAGACAAGCTTCCTTCAGAAATGTTGTCGCACATCCGTGTTGCATCATCTACCCCTTCAGGATCAAATTTAAAAGCCATACAGGCGGAAACGGAAAAAGAACACATCATAAAAGTGTTGGAGTCGGTGCAGGGTAATAAATCGAAAGCTGCACGTATTTTAAACATCGATAGAAAAACCCTATACAATAAGCTTGAAAGATATGACTTAACCTGAGTTAATAACTATCCGACATCGATTCTTGATGTGAAAGAGTTTCCACATGTTCTATGAAATTCTCTATCGGTGGGATAACCTCATCAATCATAGCATAAAACTGGTCAGGATCTGATTCATCACTGCGTATAACCCTCTCCACCTCTCTTAGTCTTGCAGCCAGATTCATTGCGCCGGTCTGACCTGCGCGCCCGGCTAACCGATGAATAACAAGTGCGCTTGCATCCCAATTCTTCTCAATCCTACAATTCAATATTTCTGATAAATCCTTTCTGCTTTCTGATGCCACAGCATCAAGTATAGCAATAAGGTGCTCCTTCTCATCCCCTGCCATTGCTTTAAGGACATCAATCTTCATGGAAGTTTCTTCGATGCTTGCCTGAAAATCACCTGACAGATATTGAACAAGATCCTTCTCTCTGAATGGTTTCTTGATTAAGTTATCGAAACCGGCGGTTTTGATAATGTGTTGCTCCTCGGGTAATACTTGCGCAGTAAGAGCATAAATGTATATGTGCTCTCCGTTTTTGATGCGTTTACGAATCTTCTGACACACCTCTGCTCCAGTTATTCCAGGCATCCGCATATCTATGAAAATAATATTTGGTCGCTCCTGATCAAAAGCTTTGAGCAAACTGTTTCCATCGGGAAATGTGCGAACATTTTCCAGGTATTTTTTCAAAATGGTTTCGGCCAGATTAAGAATTAATGGGTCATCATCGGCCACCCAAACTGTTGTTTTTTCAGAATCTTTAATAGTAACGTCGTCGGAAAAATTGTCTTCATACGCCTTCTTGTTTTTTTCATAGGGGATGGAGATAACGAACCCCGTTCCCTGACCTAAAGTGCTTTCCACATCAATTCTACCTCCCTGCAACTCAACAATCTGTTTTACTATGCTTAAGCCTAATCCGGTTCCTCCGTATTTCCTTACAGTTTCAGCTGAAGATTGAGAAAACGCCATAAATAGTTCGGGTAACTTTTCGGAAGCAATTCCAATTCCGGTGTCTTCAACATATATATCCAACCAGGGCTTTCCTGATAAAAAACGCAAATTGGCAGTGATCAGAACATGTCCCTCCTCGGTAAATTTCAGAGCATTACCAACCAGATTAAACAAAATTTGCTGCAGTCTGAATGGATCGCCAAGCAGGATGTCTTCATCAAAAAAACCAAATTCGGTTTCAAGCTTCAGGTTCTTTTTCTCAGCCATTGGTTTCATGGCTTTAACGACATTCATAATGGTTTCATGAGGCGAAAAGGCTTTCTTCTCGAAAGTCATTTTACCCGATGTAACTCTTGAATAATCAAGCACCTCGTTTACAACGTTCAAAAGATGTTCAGCCGGATAAAAAAGGGTTTCCACATCAATTTGCGAGTTATTACTGAGCTTGGCCTGCTCAAGATAACCATATATGGATTGAAGAGGAGTTCGAATTTCGTGACTCATGTTTGAAAGGAATTTCTGCCTTGCATCAGCCTCATTTCGTGCTTCCTCATGAGCCTTCTCCAATTCTTTTCTGTATTTGTTACTTTTAGAAATATCAATGATGATTAGCAATATCAAAACAACAAAACCTGCAATGGCCAGAACCGAAACAACATTAAGCACACGTATGGTATTACCTGCAATGGATAAAGCAGTTTGAGTCTCAGCATTCATTCTGCCTATTTCTTCCTGTTCCACAGCGTTGATGATGCTGATGATTTCATTTATAAGTCCGGTATTAACATTAACCAATTGCAGCTCCTGGCTCTGTAGGCGCGCAGCCTCCTGCAAACGGGCAGTTTCCAAACTATCCAATGACTTTTCCAGTAGTGTAAACAACGACTCGTCTGACCGCTGAATATATATGGTATCTACCGATACAATGACTTCTTCATCAACCCTGGTTTCAGCCTTAACAACCTCACCTTCTACGTCATGATCACTTCGTCCAAAAAGACGACGAAAAAAACCGGTTCGCTCCTCACCCGAAGCACGACTGATGGTATCCGCCACAACTGTAGTGGTTGTTACCCTTTCACGAACTTCACGAATTTTTGCTGTATCCTGCTCAATCCTAAGTGAAACAGAGTCGGAAAATCCAGCAAAAAAAGAGAAGAAGTCCTTGTCGACAATTGATTGTGACTTCATTTCAAGAAACCGTGTAAACAGATCTTCGCGCAAATTCAGCAAAGACGAAATTTCATCAATCCTCTCAAGCTGAATGGAATCACCATGAAAAAGAATTCGCAGAGTATCGATGATCTGATTTGCTGACCGGGATTCGCTCAAAAAAGCTACTGAAGGATACGACCGACCGCTCACCACCTCTTTTTGTTCCAGGTGACTTAATTGTGAAACAGTCCTAAATAAGTGATTGAGTGAATGAAGACGATGGTTTGGATGAGCCATCCGATCTATGTTGCTGATGATATCATCAAATGCACGATCGGTGGTTTTATATAGAGCAATTATGGAAATGACCCCTACAACAGTTGCAAGAATTACTTTCCCTTTAAGTGAGGCAATTTTTTGCATTGGATGTTTTTTTGGGTAAATTTTCTACAAAAATAACGCTACGATCATAATTCTGATGATCGTAAAACATTTCGGATTAAGCTGACAAACAACATCAAACAAAACTGCTTAAGCCTTAAATGACCTGTTCTACTCCAAAATCCATTCCAAATAATGCGGGTGTATGTGTACTACAGGAACATTCTCTCCACCTTCTTGATACCTGAAGGAAGAGCAAATACAACCACCCTGTCATCGGGCAAAATTCGCGTGGCTCCATTCGGGATGATGGCCTCGCCGTTCCTGATCACTCCACCAATGTTCATATCCTTTGGCAGATCAAGGTCCTTTAATGTTGCTTTGGTTATTTTGGAACCTTCCTGTGCAATAAGCTCTAAAACATCTGCATCAGTAGCTGTTAAGCATTTCACATACGACACATTGGCTTTAAAAGTGTATCGGTAAATATAACTGGCGGCAATCAACTTTTTATTGATGATGGTTCCAATGCCAATGTTTTCTGCCAGATCAATGTAGTCCATATTCTCAACCTCAGCAACGGTTTTCTTTACCCCCATTTTTTTTGCCAGCTGGCAAGCCAAAATGTTGACTTCAGAGTTATCTGTTACCGCAATAAAAGCATCAGTTTTACCAATTCCCTCATCCTTCAGCAAATTTAAGTTACGTCCGTCACCATTAATCACTAAAGTGTTCTCAAGCATGTTTGCCAGGCGGTTACTCTTATCCCGATCAATCTCTATCAGTTTGATGTAATATTCGTGCTCAAGCTCTTTCGCAACCTTCTTCCCGATTCTGCTTCCACCCAGAATCATAACATTCTTCACCTCGTACTTAATTTTACCGGCATCTTTCAGAAGTTGCTCCGCACCGGATTTGGTGGTAACCACATAAGCAAGATCGTTGTGCTGAAAGGTATCCTTTCCTCGTGGTATGATGGTTTTACCATCCCTGTTAATGGCCACGGTGAAGTACTCATTGGTTTCATGTAAAGCAGAAGCCTCCGAAAGCGAAAGACCAACAATGGGTGCATTGTTTCTGATTTTTACTGCGTAAAGCAGTAAACGGCCATCACTGAATTCAAACATCTGCCGGATTCCAACCTGCTTGAGTGATGCCATGATCTCTCTGGCTCCAAGGTGCTCAGGAAAAATCACCTCATCAACCCCCAGCTGTCTGAAATACTCCTTATTCTCAGATTGGAGGTACTCGAAATTGTTGATTCGCGCTATGGTTTTGGCCGCTCCAAGCTTTTTTGCCAACATGGCCGACAAAATACTAACCTCCTCATAAGGTGGCACGGCAATAAAAAGATCACAGCTTTTTACCTGCGCATTTTTCAGGTCATCAATAGAAGTCCCGGATCCAACCACAGTAATCAAATCAAGGTGATCTTCGGCTTTTCGCAATTTTGCCGGACTTTCATCCATGAGAATCACGTCGTGATCCTCATTGCAAAACAAGGTAGCCAAATGATTACCAACTTCACCCGCACCGGAGATTAAAATTTTCATTTTTAAATAGAACTATATTTATGGACGAAACTACAATTCAAAATAATCAGGTCGGGGTTTAATTAAAACAAGACGGCAAAATAATGTAATAAAAATCAAATGACGAAACATTTTGGCCAAATCCGAAAACAATCCACATAACTGCAATCGTTTCTATTTAAATTTCAATGCCTTGCAACATAAGCTCCCTGAGTCCTGATAAAATGAACATCTATATTATTTTCTGCCATATATTCCCCAATTCTGTCAGCCATCCAGGCAGGAACTGAGCCTGTAACAACCACGTTGTGACAGGTTATACGATCAAACAATCTGACAGGTTCGCCAATAATTGTAGCAGCTAGCACAACCACATCTGCATAGTAACTACCTGAAACCTCCATACCACTAGTAAACCGACCAGATATGATCAAATATTGTACTCCATTTAAATTAACTGGCGTGAACTTCAAAGGAGTTCCTTCATCATTTGCGGCAAAAAGCATGCTGTTTTCACTATTTCTTAAAGAAATCCTCCGCATCAAGGCATCTCTGGCAAAAGATGCAGACCTCTCATCCAGGCTCTCCTGTTTTAAATTCAACACTTCTCCTGCCGAGACGAAATCAACCATCCAGTTTCGTCCCACGTCATAAACCACGGCATAATTACCATTTAATTTGCCCATTTGCTGAACATTTGCAAACAGGAGTATCATAACCAGCGAAACAGTGGTTAAAACCCATTTTGAACCTCGTGGAACCTGATACAGCTGATACAGCATGATCACGAATAAGTATAGTGCAACAAGCATCGGCCATGAAATCCATAAATCAGACCTGTATGCTCCCGAAATGCCTTGTATATAAGAAACCATTTCAATCATAAAAAGGATGAGATCATTCAGAGCTCCACCTGCCATTTGAGCAATAAAAGGAACCCATGAAAAAATCAAAACAACAAAGGCAAGAATCAACACCGGTGCCACAACGGGTAATATAAAAAGGTTGGCCAGCAAGAAATAAACCGGAAATGCTCCAAAGGTATATATTGAAAATGGGAATGTGGTAATTTGTGCTGCAACCGATACTGAGATAATGGACCACGCCCATCGCCAACCAACAAAACGGAATGTTAACATTCCGTTTATAATGGGATAAAATGCAACAATACCAGCAACTGCCATATGACTTAACCAGAATCCGGCATGAAACAAAAACATGGGATTTATCAGCAACAGCAACGTGGCTGAAACACACAACAAATTGTACATATTGACGTCCCTGCGAAACAGTTTTCCGGCCTGCAGTATGATAAACATCAAAACAGCACGGGATACAGAAGGCGAAAAGCCTGTAATAAAAGCATAAGCCACCAAAACAATGGAAGAAATAATAAACCGTGCAGGATGCACCGGCTTAAAGAAAAGAGAAAGCAAATAATTCAACATCAAATATATAATCCCAACATGTAAACCGGAAACGGCAAGTATGTGAACCGCCCCACTTCTTACAAACTTCTCATTTACATCACGATCCACTCCGGCCCGATCTCCAAGTAGCAGAGCATTTATAATTGAAAGAGCATCATCATCAAGTCCACTTTGGGAGAATGATTGTAAAGCGTAAGCCCTGACTTTTTGAGAGATCAACATCGGAGAGAAACCCTTACGCGCGCTGATGTTCAACACATCATTTGCATCGAGGAACATCTGACCTGAAAATCCATTCCTCCTGAGGTATTGACCATAGTTGAAGGCATATGGGTTTGTTGATTCCTGTAAAGGCATCAACGTTCCGGAAACACCGATTACTCCTCCGGCATAAACGCCCTCTTTCAATGGCCCTTTAACCATTATCATCCATTTATCGCCTCGGGAAAAACAGGAAAGATCATCAACAATGTCAGGCTTCATAACAATTCGAACCCAGTGGTTCGGTCTCTTTTCCAGAGACATCACTCTTCCATTGGCTTGAACATCAACAGGGTTTTCTATAACCGAAGGCTGACTATTGATGTTAAGAAGTATTCCGGAGTTAAAAAGGAAAAGCATTAGAAAAGTGCCGGATAGCCAACGATATTTATAACTTCGGTACCACCAGCTATACCATAAAACAAAGCACCCTGCAAACGCTAATGCAGAAAAGGATAAAAACAATTGATAAAACTGCAAGCCGGTAAAGAACTCACCGGCATAAATTCCCGCTATTAAAGCAATCAATAAACGGGAGAAGGGTTGGTAACGGAAAAGGTTCATAAATATTCAGCATTGGAAATCAACGAAAATCAAGTTATGCTAATAATATGATAAATACAAGGAAACGAACAAAAACTATCAAGGACAGACGTTATTTGACCAAATTCAAATATCCATTGATTAAACTATGAATATAAGAGTACTACATTAAATCCAAATTACTAACTTGCACTGTTATTTTGCAGCGACGAATATTCGTTCAATTGATGACATAAAAATTGGCCGAATCTGGTTAATTCAGTATAAATTTAGATGTACAGATCATATTCTTTGATCAAAGATAAAACCTAATGGTTTACAGTAATGTTTAACTATAAGAAGAAATTCTGAAAAATCTGATGTGTGAAAGTTTAAAGGGGAATCTGACAGAACTTTTTTTAAGCAAACTCAACCAACTATGCATAGATTTATTACACCTTTTGTATTTGTAGTAGGGATATTAGCTCTTTTTTCATCTTGCGTTCCGCTTAAGGATTCGATATATTTACAAGGTGATATGGCTGTAAAACTTGAAGACATTGAAGGCCAATACAAAACAGAAAAAGAAGATTATCTGGTAAAACCCCATGATTTACTATACATCAGGGTTACCAGTCTGGACGAGCGCTCTTCTGCATTTTTAAACAACGATGCAGGCTTTAACCAAATAGCCAACAACCCAATGTCGGCCAGCCTTTTAGGATACAGGGTAGGTTTGGACGGATCTATAGATTATCCTTTTCTTGGTAAGATCTATGTTGCCGGATTAACTCTTCCGGAAATTGCCCGCAAGGTTGAACTTGCCGCCAGCAAATATATTGATCAGAGTGGAGCCATCGTAAAACTTCTCAACGACAATATCACCATTATGGGAGAAGTTCGCGGACCGGGTCGATTCCTGTTAAACAGTGAAGAAATTTCCATTCTTGAAGCTCTGGCTTTGGCAGGAGACGTAACTGATTACGCGAACAGACGAAGAGTCCGATTGATAAGAAAGGACGGAGACACGCCAAAAATGCTGATCATTGATACTACTGATGAAAGAATTATGTATTCCCCGTTTTACTATGTAAAACCGGGCGATGTTATCTACGTTGAACCCCACCGACTCAAACAATGGAGTTTATCCACCATCCCACTTGGTTTCTCAATGAGCCTCGTTAGTGCATCACTATTGATTTTCTCAATATTCTCAACCAACTAACATCAAATTACTGAAGTCATGAAAAGTTACGAAGAAGTTGATCAAGAGCGGAACATAGACATAAAAAAGCTTTTCTTCAGAGCTTTAAATTATTGGTATCTCTGGCCAATCTTTTTAGGAGTTGCCCTTATCATCGCTTATATATCGTGGGAAACCACACCGCCAATGCACCGGGTAAGTGCCCGCATCATGATTTCAGATGCTCAGGAAGGTAGCGCTCCGCGTGTTGGGATGGGTCAAAACATGCTTCCCGGAATATCATTGGGAAATCAAAGTCACATCGAAAATCAGGCCATCATACTCAGATCCAGAAGACAGATTGAGCGTGCATTACGTCAATTAGATTTTGGTATTTCCTATTATGAAGTTGGAAGATTTAGAAAACAGGAAATTTACCGATCGTCTCCCTTTCGTGTGTTGATTGATTCGTCAGAAGTGAGTCCTCCAAATGCAACTTTTAATATTGAATTTAAATCCTTGGATCGCTTTGTGCTTACCATGGAAAACGACAAATCGTTTTCCAAAGAGGCGGGCTTTTATGAAAGAATCACACATCCTAGATTTTCTTTCTCAGTTTTACCAATTGAGGAAAACATGCCGGGATCCAACTATGAAAACAAAACCTACAGCTTTACCATAAACAACATAAACCAACTAATTGGTCATTATCAAGCCAATACGCGTCTTGAGCCGGTTCATTATGGTTCCACTATTGTAGATTTATCCATTTTGGAAAACAACCCTCAAAAGGGAGTTGATTTTTTAAATGCGCTTTCGAGCATAGCTGTTAACTATACATTGGAACGAAAAAACCAGGTGGCCTTAAACACCATCCAGTTTATAGAAAGTCAACTTGAAGGAGTTGCCGACTCTCTGAGTGCAGCAGAAAATGTATTGGAAAATTTCCGGTCACGACATGAGATTATGGATGTTTCTCATCAGGGACAAATGATTATAACCCGATCACGTGAGCTTGAAGATCAGCGCTCTGCCATAATGGCAAAGCTGGACTACTATTCGTACCTGGTTGATTATATTGACAGTAACAGAGATGTAAATGAAATCATTGCGCCATCATCGGCCGGAATTGATGATCCTATGCTGAGTCAGTTAATCCGACAACTTTCCGACATGAGTGCAGAAAGATCTGCAATGATGTTTAATGCCACCAGTGAAAACCCAAACATTACAAGAATCAATGCCAGTATAGAAAACCTTAAATCCAACATACAGGAAACCATTAAAAGCGTGGTTGCCACCACAAACCTAACCCTGGAAGACATCAACAGAAGGTTATATAATCTGAGTACACAAATAAGAATGCTTCCCCGCACTGAGCAACGGCTTTTAAATATTGAAAGAAGCCGTCAGATGAACAATGAAACCTACACCTTCTTATTAAACCGTCTCACAGAAGCTCAACTGGCTAAGGCTTCCAATCAGGCCGACAACGAAATTATTGAAGAGGCCATGATTAGAGGGATGGTTCAACCAAACAGCAAGCAATACATGATAATGATACTTTTGGGTGGATTGCTTTTGCCTACCGTTGTTGTGTTCCTTCTGGTTTTCACCAATGATAAAGTATTGGAAGCAGAGGACATTAAAGATATTTCACCACTGCCAATCATTGGTGAAATCCCTTTCAACAAACCTCAGAAAAAGAAAAATATGGTTACAGAAAAACCTGATAACACGTTGCTCTCTGAATCTTTTAGAAGCATCAGGACATCTTTGGGGTATTATAAGCATAAAAACTTTGGCAAAACCATTCTCATTACCAGCATTCTACCGGGGGAAGGAAAGAGTTTTTGCGCAATAAACCTGGCCCGATCATTTGCTATGCTCGACAAAAAAACTCTGTTGATAGAGTTTGACATGCGGCGGCCATCATTAACCAAACACTCGGGTATTTCCGTTAATGGCAATGGTCTGAGTAAATTCTATACCGGTGACGCCACCACAGAAGAGATCATTCACACCGATACAAACACCCCTAATCTACACATTATCTTTTCAGGTCAAATACCGCCCAATCCATCTGAATTAATCGCGAGCGATTCCACAAAGGGTTTGCTAGAAAAATATCAGGAACAATACGATGTTGTCATTTTAGACACCCCTCCGTTAGGATTAGTGGCAGATGCACATCTGTTAACAGAATACGCTGATGCCAACATTTTGGTGGTAAGGCATAATTCCACACCAAAACCTGTTTTGAAGATTAATCTGCGGGATGAGAAAGTAAAAAACATCCCACATTTAAGTGTTTTGATGAATGGAATACCATTTCAAAAGAAAGAGTACAGTTATAAATACGGTTATAATGTAACCAACAATAAGTATTTTGCAAATTAAACTTTGATAGTAAGAACTCTGAAATTTTAAAAATACCACCACCATAGTTCTTAAAGCATTTTGCAGAGCTCACAAAGAACACAATGTCCACATTGTGTTCTTTGTGGTTTATTTGGTTTATTTCCCGACAGGATATAAAATATTAACACCATTAAGAACCTTTACTCAAAGTCATACAGAGATGCCTATTCTCCAATACCTAAACATTTATTGTCATACAGGCGTATTATAACTAGGTCTGCTGAAAATGTCAACAGACCAAAATAATAATTCTTTTGTCCTCAAGCAGGACGGGCTCTTACTTTTTTTACTCATGTTGTGTTAATCTTTTAAAGGTATTGCGTGATCCGCTTCGCTCCACAACAGCAAAAAAAGTAAGCAAAAAATGCCGCCGCTGCTGAAAAATTGCCTAAATAACAATCTGCCAGGCTAAAATCTGCGAACTCGCTACGCTCAAACAACGCATATTTTTACGCCTGTCACATTGTTATTCTTAACGGCATTTTTCAAAGGCGGAAGTTTCCATTATTTCTAGCCTTTTCAATGTTCGAAAATTCTATAGTTATATTAAAAATGCTTGCACTTTAATGACTAAAACCAAGGATATATCACACATTATTAACTATGTAAGAGTTTTTCAGCAATCCCTAAATAGTTTATTCACAATACCCCAATTCAACAATTGAAGAAGGGTATATGGTTTTAGTAATAGATAGTTGTAGCTTCAACTTCAATTTTCCGTGAAATTGTTTGAGATATTAAAGAATCGTTAAGAAATATTTGTCGCAGCCAAGCACTGAAAGCGAAAGCTAAATTAATTCCAAATTGAAGACGGAAACCAAATAGCTGTTTCTTCTTAACGATGGCCGAATAATACAGCCAGGCCACAACACTCATTATTGCACCTAATCAAAATTCTCGCGATCCTGATCACTCTCATCATCAACCTTCACCCCGCCTCCCGAGTTCATATTCAAAACAAAATCACGCTTTAAAACTTTGCATTCGCTTTTCTGACCTGATGTTCCGGACAGAGATATGATGTATACCCCCCCAGACAGTGATGCCAGATTCAGAATAAGGGTGTTGTCCCCAAAAGTTGCACGATACTCCTCATGATGCATCAATCTTCCTGCTTCATCAAAAACCTCAGCCTTCAATATATCTCTTGAGGGAGCATAGAAATCAACAGCTAAAATGTCCACTGTTGGGTTAGGGTAACACTTCCTGATTTTCATTGGCAAAACTTCGGAAACCTCAGGTCCAGTTGCGTAACCGTCTTTAACCGGAAGAACCAGAAATATCCCAAATTCTGGTGAGGTATGTACTAACTCATCCTTAAAACTGTCTTCAAGAAACGGAAGTTCAATATCTGTCAACCGCATTGGAAGTTGAATTGTACCACCCTTGTAAACACCACTCAACACCGGATTACCTGATAAATTCTGAACGTCAAAAATCTGAAACTCTTGTCCAACACTCAATACAGGGGATAGATTTACTGATACAAACTCCTGATTTCCCCAATTAAACACAGCAATTTGCCCACGACCTTTCTCATACCTGTTAACAGATATCTCATAAGTGGAAATTACAGGTACTCTTGACTGAAAAGTACTGTTTTGATCCTGGTTACTTTTGATTTGCCATTCGGAGAAACTGTCAAAGTTCAATGTTCCTGCAAAATATTGGTTATTATTAATTACCGGGTTATTGATTAAAGAGAAATCCTCAAATGCAATGAGAGGAGTTTCCGGGTTTCTTGCAAAAAAACGATTTCTCACTATTTGTAGGGAATTCCATCCCTTTATCACATGTAATGTCCCGTCAACAATAATATTATCAGAGAACTCAGCATTCCTGTTTTCAACGCCATATCCCAGCTGCACACTAGCCTTTGATGAGTATTGCGGGCGATTGTAAATTATGTTGTTACGAATGGATATGCGGTCTGCCGGTTGGAGGCCTCCCACAAGAATGTTGCGATCTATGGCACGGTTTCCGGGAATGCCGCTGTTAAAAATAATATTTCCCTCCAGAACAAATCCTTCAATGGCTCCCTCCTCGGTATATATTTGAATCCCAATTCCAAATGAATTAAAGAGGACATTATCTCTTATCAGTTTGGTACCAGTTTGGTTTTGACCATAAATTCCGTGTCCATGACCTCGTCGGGATCCGCGGAACCCGTTATGATAAATAATTGTACCGTAAATCTCGCTGCTGGTTGCTGGTCGCCAAAAACCAACTCCATTTCCGCCATTGTTGTGAATATAGCAATTAATGACTTTGTTGGAATGACCTATAAAGTAGATTCCATCCCGGTAATAATTCTCGCCGGTTATATCACTGTTGGTAATGGTTAACCCCCAATACCATGTATACTGTCCCATGATATTGAGCACTCCTAATTCATCTCCATCTGAATTACCGTCAATGACCACTGTCTCTCCGGGAATGGATCTCAAAATTATCGGAGCACCCTCTCTTCCTCTCAGATGTGAAGTAAAAACTCCAGTATAAAGTCCGCCATGTATCCAGATGGTATCACCTGGCTGAACATCTTCAGGATGATCAAGCGCTGTTTGTAAATCCCAGGGATGATTATGTGTGCCAATCCCATCAGCAGTTCCATCCACAGTAACAAAAAAGCTGGCTGCATTAACAATAGCAACCATGACAACAAAAACTACGACACAAACAACACGCTTCATAAATTGAATGTTAGACTATTAGGCATTTAACATATATAGGACAATCTTTTTTATCAAATCCCCAAATCAGGTTAGGGCAGACTCTTCGTGTATTACACTTTTAAATCTTCCGTTTTGCGGAACAAACTCAGGAACCATGGCTTTCATATGAGCAATCAAGAGACCCTCGCCTTCACCATAAAGTAACTCGAGAATGTTTAAAACATTCGCGTTAACCTCACTGTAATTAAATGATTTAACCTTACCAATCATAATTTTGTCATGATGTGTAGGTTTTGTGTTTTCAGCAGAAGCCAGCAACTCTTCATAAAGCTTTTCACCGGGTCTAAGACCGGTGAAAACAATATCAATATCTTCACCAAGATTCAACCCGGAGAGCTTAACCATTTTTTCTGCCAGATCAACAATCTTCACTGGCTCTCCCATGTCAAACACAAATATTTCCCCTCCATTACCCATAAACGAAGCCTCCAATACTAGCTGACAAGCCTCGGGAATGGTCATAAAGTAACGGGTAATCTCGGGATGGGTCACGGTAATTGGTCCTCCTTGTTCTATTTGACGTTTAAACAAAGGAACCACTGAACCATTTGAACCCAGAACATTTCCAAAACGAGTGGTGATGAATGCGGTTTTTATACCCGGTACCTGCGACATGGATTGGATATAAATCTCACAGATCCGTTTAGAAGTTCCCATTACGTTTGTCGGGTTTACTGCTTTGTCGGTGCTAACCATCACAAACTTTTCCACCCCAAATTCAACCGATAAATCTGCCAAAATTTTGGTACCTCCTACATTTACCCGAATGGCTTCGTAAGGAGCATCCTCCATCAATGGTACATGTTTATAAGCTGCGGCATTATAAACCACATGGGGACGATGGGTTTCAAAAACCTGTCGCATAGATTTATAATTGGTTATATCCGCCAAGACAATCTTAAAAGGAGCATCAAAGTGCCGTAGAATAATCTCTTGTTGCAGATCATACAAAGCTGATTCAGCCTGATCCAGCATGATGATCTGACGAACAGGAAACCGTAACAATTGTCGGACTATTTCAGAACCGATAGACCCGGCAGCACCTGAAACCAGGATTGTTTTATTCTCCAACCCTTCCTGAATCCGAAGTAGATTGAGATGAATTTCGTCACGTCCCAGTAAATCCTCGATTCTAACATCCCGAATCTGTCCCGTATTTGAGATACCATTCACCCAGTTCCCCACCGATGGCATCACTTTAAGTTTCCATCCTTTCTTCAAACACTCATCAGCAATTTTCTGTTTACGCTTTACTGAGATATCCGAAACAGCCAGAATTACTTCTTCAATATGCTTTAGTTTTCCATCAGACTCCAAAAGTTTTTCCCAACTGAAAACAGGCAAAGAGTGTAAAGTCATGTTCCACTTTGAAGGTTCATCATCAACAAATCCTACTACTTCATATGGACTCTCCTTGTCGTTTTTAATAGCCTCCAATGTAATAAGTCCCAAATCATCGGTCCCAAAGATCACAACATGCTCTGTACCTCGCGTGTGCGTTAAATACGCGTATGTTTCCCGAACCAGAAGCCTGAACCCAAAGCAAAAGAAAACGGCCAACATAAAGTGCAGCAATATGACCAGTCGAGGTACCAATCCTATATCCAGATTTAATAAACGAAGGATGGTAGCAAATGATAACATGATTCCAGCAGCAACAACAGATGCCAAAACCAGCTTTCGCAATTCAGCAAAGTTGGTATGACGAATGACACCTTTATGAACCCGAAAAACGTAAAAGACAAAACCATAAACCAGAGTAACATATGCACCTCCCTTGGCAAAATCCCAAACGCTATACGCCGGAAGCAAAACATTCAATCGAACAATATATGAAACAACAAATGCATTGGCAACCAACATAATATCAATGAGAAGAATCCACCACGGTGAAATAATTCTTCTTGTTATAGCTTTAAGCAAAAAATCCTTCATAGCAAATAAAATTTTTCTTCAACAGCACATTTATTCTGTCTCGTCTTCAAGTGATAAGGTTTATAAACGCTATGCTATTTAAACAACTTTATGGTTCAAATTTCAGCTAATAATGGACTATTTACAATTCATTTTTTACGAATCAATCAGAATCTTACACCAATATACATATACCAACTACGAGCAGATTTTAGATTGCAAAGAACTCTTTCTCCAAACAAAAACTTTTAAATAAAAAAGACCATTGGCCTATGGGTTGATTTTTTTGATGGTGTTTTCTTTCATCAATAAAAACGATTGATATATCAGAATTAATGTTCAGTCTATAAAAACAGTAAAGACAATGAGCAACAAGTTTAATAACTTGTTGTTGTTTTTTTAACTGAAAACTCAATAAATTAATAAATATGAGACCTAACAACTACCTTCTAAAAAACCTTTTATTGACAATGGCCTTATTAGCCATCGCATTGAGCACCTCTGCGCAAAGCCGGCAAAGACCGGCTGAAGCTAACCTCAACAATCAATTAATGCAACTGAGTTCACCGGCTGAGGATTTGCTTGAAACAGATGAAAACATTGATATCCGCTTTTATCATTTACACATTGATGTTGATATAGAAAATGAAAAGATATATGGTGATGTTTACATAGAACTTACAGCAGTTAACAACCTGAACCAGGTTGTACTAAATCTCCACAGTGATTTTGAGATCACTTCAGTAGGAGAAGATGCAACCTCGTGGACTTTGGAAAATAATCTGCTCACCCTGGGGCTAAACAGTTCATTTAATGTAGGAGAAACCGTAAAACTCAGAATTGTCTACAATGGTAACCCTCCATTGGCACCGGGACGCTTTATTAATAAAGGATTTCGTTTCGATAGGCATTCCAACCAAACAGTGCCGGCCATCGCCAATTATAGCACGCCATACTTGTCGCATTACTGGTTTCCTTGTAAAGACGGGCCAACTGATAAAGCCGACCGTGTTTGGGTGGACATTACAATTCCCGATGAATCATATAACGGACAACCTCTCATGGCGGTTTCTAATGGAGTTCTTCTAAATGATAACCCTCCAGTAGAAAATGGAAAAAGAACCTTTCAATGGAGACATGAACATCCCATTGTGCCATATTATATCCTGGTGGCAGTATCAAACTATGTTTTGATTGAAGATCAATACGAAAATACCGTAAACGGGAATTCATTCCCGTTAGAGTTTTATGCATATCCTCAAGATATTGTTGATGCTAATAGTGCGATGGTGAAGATGCATGACATAATGGATGCCTTCATTCACTACTTTGGTGATTATCCGTTTGCCGATGAAAAATTTGGAATGACACAGGTGCCCTTAAGCTGGGCCATTGAAAATCAAACCAACCCAATTATCGGGGGTTTTGGAGAAAATTGGGCTGATATCATTGTTCACGAAACTTCACACATGTGGTTTGGAGCTTCCATTACCAATCAAACATGGCAACATGTTTGGTTGAACGAAGGGTTTGCCACTTATGCAGAAGCTCTTTATAAGGAGTTTTCATCTGATTTTAATATTGAAGAGTATCATACCCGCATGAGAGCGATGGAGAAAAGATTCAACGACTTTCCTAATCTGTATCTTAGTGACGACTCTAATTATGATTACATTTTTGAAGAAATTTACTACGAAAAAGGAGCTTGGCTTCTGCATATGCTAAGAGGGCAATTGGGGGATGAACTCTTTTTTGACTGCATCAAATCATATGCACAAAACCCAAACTTCAGGTTTGGGCATGCCACCACTGAGGATTTCAGAGACCATTGCCAAGCCATCAGTGGAAAAGATTTAACAACCTTCTTCCAACAGTGGGTATACGATTTCGCGTTCCCTATATACAGCTATGACTATCTAACAGACGATGTTAGCGGTGAAACAACATTCACCCTGTTTCAAAGACAAAATGCCATTTGGGGCGACCGTGAAGTTTTTGAAATGGAAGTGGATATTAAGTTCAATTTTGATGATGGAACTTCTGTCATCGAAAGAGTTGTTAATAACGCTGTTGAACAACAATTCACATTCAACTTTGGAAAAGCAATTCAACAAATTGAAATAGACCCTGATGAGTGGATCATCAGAGAAATCAGGAGCCATAAAAAAGAGATTTTAGCCTTTAACGTTCCAGAACAAATAAGTTCAGAAATCAATCAGGAAGAGCAGACCATTACCATAACTGTTCCTTTTGGAACAGACTTGTCGCAAATTACCCCAACCATCGAACTGTCTGAAAAAGCATCTGTTGCTCCGGAATCCGGAACACCGGTGGATTTTTCTGAAGGGAACGTTGTTTTTACAGTCAGAGCCGAAGACAGAACCACAAAGGAGTATACAGTAATAATTGAGATGGCTCCAAATAGTGAAAACAGAATCTTATCATTTGCCATAGAAGGGCAAATCGAAGAGACTGTGATTAACGATGAGACATTTGAAATATTTGTCACCATGCCTTATGGTGCCGATTTAAGTGACCTGTCACCGGATATCCAGATTTCAGAAGAGGCGACAGTGAATCCACAGTCAGGATCTTCGGTAGATTTTTCTGAAGGATCAGTAATATTTACCGTTACAGCACAAAATGAAGATACACAAGAATATTCAGTTACAGTAAACACCTCATCCGAAAACGACCTAAGAATCATTAGTTTTACCATTACAGATCAGTTGGATGAAACTTTAATTGATCATGAGGAATCAACCATTCATGTAACGATGCCAACAGGTTACGATTTAACGGATCTTGCTCCGGTAATAAGTTTAGCAGGCAATACAACGGTAGATCCTGAATCTGAGGTTTCTGTTGATTTCTCAACAGGGCCTGTTGAATATACTGTAAAAACTCAGGATGAGTCAGAACAAAAAGTATATACTGTGACTGTTGAAAATCTTTTAAGAGATGGCGACCTGATTATCGAATTCTCTGTTCCTGATCAAATCGGAGAAACATCCATCGATGATGAGGAGAACACCATTTTGGTGATCATGCCAACGGGAGCTGACATTACAGAGATTACTCCGGAGATAACCATTTC
>NZ_FUYV01000009.1 GCF_900168165.1 Alkalitalea saponilacus | reverse complement strand
AGCGTCAAGTGCAACAATCAAATCTCTAAGACTTTCACGATTTGTTAATTGCCCGAACATCAGAGAAAGCAGTTGGTTCCAACAAGTGAAATGTTTTACATATTTGTCTCCTTTGTATTTGGCAACAATACGATTGAATTTGCTTCTATTCAGAAACGAGACCAGTTGAGCGAAAACGTATTTGTCTTGATACATATGCAATCAGATTAATCTGATGCAAAACTAAAAATTCAAGTCCGTTCGCTCGAAAAACGTCCGCAACTAACTAAATTTCAAACTTTTCAAAGAGCTTTTTTAGATTTTAATGGGACAGTAATGATCCAAAACAACTAATAAATAAAATGTTTTTTAAAAGCATGACATTTTAAATTTTTAATTCTACTATTTTTTCTTTGACACATTTGATGATTTTCAGTTTGGGCTATGATGTTTTTACCCAAAATAGTTATACTAACCCTGAAAGGGTTTAATCAATAACCCGGGGTATAGCCCCGGGGTGATGAAACAAAAAAGCCACAGCTCTGAAAGGGCGACAGCAATTCTAATCCAATAGATTTTCTTCATCGAAACACTCATTTTGAATTGGGAAGATTGAATGATGTTCTTCATAATTATTTGTATCGTGCTACATTGCTTACGCCCTTTCAGGGCTAAATTTGATTTATATACATTTTCATAGGGCGTTGCCCTATGCTGATGATGTCGCCCCGTTGGGGCAATACAAAATCTTCTCTTCAAAGGACGGCCATTTTACTATGCAACACACAACATCCACAGGGTGTTGCCCTATGTTGCATATTACACCCCCGTTGGGGCTTCAAAAAGTTCACAAAATTTATTTTATGTCAACTTACATTCTCTCTCATTAAATCACCTTAATCTTTTCAATATCCGGGACATCGCTTTATTATTTTTCGAACTTGAATAAATTATAAAAGAGGCCTTTCCAATTAAATACTCTTCCCTTACCGGGCCAAAGTAGCGGGAATCCTCACTATCATGAAAATTATCGCCCATGAAAAAGTAATAGTCCTGGCAAAAGGTAAAGTGGCCACAGCTATCATTCACATGTCCACGGCGAAACTGAGCATCGTAATTCATCAGATCTTCGTAAATCGTCAGATTGTCAGGCGATCTCTTCATAACCAGTCCTTTTTTTGGCAGTACGTATGGGCCATAATTATCAATACTCCATGAAAGATGGTGCGAATGAGGAAAAACTGACCATGCTGTATCGGGTCTGACTGGGTCAATACCTGTATTAATCACCCGCGGATGCTGTTTTAGAATGTCCGTGTCACTTTTGGTTATATTTCCGTTAAACAGATATTTTTCAGAGACACTATTATTATGATACATCCTAATATTTAGACTGTCAAGAATAAAATATGCATCCTGTAAATCCTTAAACTGTGCTTTGGAATAAATGAGTCTGTTCTTAGGAGTTTCCTGCTTTTTTCCATTGATATATAAATCGCCATGAACGATCTGTAGAGTATCGCCCGGCAAAGCGACTATACGTTTGATAAAGATGTTGCCATTATGTGGATGGTTAAATACAGCAATATCACCCCTTTTGGGTGAAGAGTAGCCTTTGAGCCGGTTATATTCCCACCATCGCTTTTCAAGATCGGCACTTTTGCCCTCCCACAACCAGACAAGCAGATTAATCCATGAAACTTCGTAGGGAGAATAAGGTAACCTTGGCCCGTAAGCAAGATTGTTAACATATACCACATCGCCAGGAATTATGGTTTTCTCCATGGAGCCGGACGGAATGGCGTATATTCCAAAAAAAAGCGTTTTAAAAGTTATGGCTGCCAATACTGCTCCAATGATGACCAGTGGATAAATTAGCCAGGTAATTTTTCGAAACTTCACAATGACCGGCAACTTTGAGGTTCCCATCCAAAACAGAAGCCATACAATTCCCCACCCCATAGCCATCCACCATATGCCAAGGATAAGATGCAATAATATTAAGAATGGGAAAATGTAATTGATATATTTAATCATGGTTGTTGTAAGAGTTTTATCGTTTGGTTATACAATTTCCCCAAGGCGTTGCCTTGGGTTGGAATGAGTTGCCACGCTGTGGCGTATTGAGATGTCGTCCATCACTCATCCGATGACTTTGAGTCATCGGATGAGTTGTAATAATTTCACCTTCCATTCATTAATTTGTCTTCATCAAAAACAATCTCCTCCCCTTTTTCGAAATCGTACAGGGTTAATCTTCTCAGATAAAAATAACTTTGCCAGTAATCATTTATCGCATTGATGTATTGCAACCGGGCATTGTCTTTGGCTGCTTGGGAGGAGGTTAATCTGAGTACATCTGCCTGTCCGGTGCTGAAACGTGTCATGGTCAGCTCGTAGCTTTCGGTTGCCAGGGTGTCGGACAATGCCGCTGATGCTACCCGCGATTTTTGAATATTGAAGGCAATGGCTCGGGTGATGGCGCTTTGCTCGAATTGCTGAAGAGACTGCTGATTGGCTATTTCAGCCACCTGTTGACGCGACCGGGCCATTTGATACTGCCCTTTGCTACGCCCCCAATCTAATATCGGGATGTTGATTCCCACAGATATTTGTTGATAATTATCGAATTCGGGGCTGTAAACATTACTCAGTGTGCCGTCATTTTTACTCATTCCGTAGGACATGTTTACATCGGCCTGAAAGTGGCGTGCTGTTCTGGCTTGCTCAACATTTCTGCTGTTTTCCAGAATGCTTTGCTCCATTTGCAATATTTCAGGATTATTTTTCAGTGCTTTTTCCAGAACAAGCTGAACATCTACCTCATGAACGGGTATGTGTCGAGGCAGATCTATTTCCAGCTCAATGTTTACAGGCAGCATCAGAAAATTTAAAAGATTCTCTTTGGCTTCACGGTAATTAAGATTGGCCTCTTGCAGGGTTATGGCTGCATTGTTCTCCGACAACCGCAAATCCAGCAACTCTTCGCGGGAGACGGTTCCCAGTTCAAAACGCCTGTGCGCCACCTGTAGCAGATTTTTGGTGTTCTCCATATTGGAGCGTGCAATTTCCATTTGAATAGAAACACGTATCAACGCAAAAAAGTGCCTTACTGTGGTGAGGTGCATTTCCTCTACAGATTGCAGATATTCCTGTTTGGCTTTTTCAAATTTCAGAGGTTCAATTTTGCTTTGCCATTTCATGGCGTTAAATCCGAATAGTTGTTGCGAATACCCAATTCTGAATGGCACAGAGGAGTACTGAGTATAACTGTTCTCTCCAAAATTTTCTATGCGTCCCAGTTCCGATTGGACAAAGAAGGTTCCTCCTGTAGCCGCAACCCGCTGAGAAATATTGAGATTCAAATCTGAACTGAGATTCTCGGTACGTATAAATTCATCGGTTTGCGATAGTGAATTATAACGCAACCTGGATGCGTTGGAATATGACACCGGATTGGCTCGCAGAGTAACCGACGGCAGATAGTTGGCACGATAGCTCCGGTATGCCCAATAATCGGCCATATAGTAATGGGTGTTAAGAAATGACTGTAATGACTGCTCACGGGCCAACTCTAAAGCGTCGTCTAACGTAAGGCGAATGGAGCCTTGAGAAAAACAGGTTAGCTGGTGCAGAAACAAAATGATTATGATTTTTAGTTTCATTTTTTTAAAGTTTGATGTTCTATGTTTAAGGTTCGAGGTTGATGATTTTTTTTGTTACACGGAGTTACACTGAGTTTTAATTGTTTTCTCTGTGAATCTCAGTGTATTTCTCTGTGCAACTTTGTGTCACTTTTCTTTGTTACACGGAGAACACTGAGGAAGCACGGAGTTACACTGAGGTTTTATATATTTTTTTACTCTGTGTTGCTCTGTGTATTTCTCTGTGCAACTCTGTGTCACTTTTTTTTGTTACACGGAGAACACTGAAGAGACACGGAGATTCACTGAGTTTTAATTGTTTTCTCTGTGAATCTCGGTGTATTTCTCTGTGCAACTCTGTGTCACTTTTTTTTTTACACGGAGACCACTGAGGAGGCACGGAGTTACACTGAGGTTTGATATATTTTTTACTCCGTGTTGCTCCGTGTATTTCTCTGTGCAACTCTGTGTCACTATATCTCCATATCACTCATTTTTACACAAATAATAATAGCACAACGGAATAAAGTATAAACTCACAAATGTGCCCAGCACCATGCCGCCAATAACGGTCAATGCCAGTGGTTTTTGGAGTTCGCTGCCCATTCCGCTGCCCCACATTACCGGGGTGAGTGCTAAAATGGTTGTAATACTGGTCATAATAATGGGTTTAAGACGCCTGCGGCCTCCCTCTTTTATGGCCTTTTCAATTGGCATACCCGAACGGTAAAGCCTGTTGATGGTGTCAATTTTTAATATGGAATCATTGACAATGATTCCACTCATTACCACAATTCCAATCATGGACATGATGTTAATGGTTCCTCCAAAAATCCATAGCAGGAACAAAGCTCCGGCAACATCAATGGGAACCTCCAAAAGGATAATAAGTGGTTGTCTCAACGATTCAAACTGCGCCGCCAGAATGAAATAAAGCAGGAGCAATGAAATTAAAATCACCACAGACATCTCTTTCAACATCTGTCTGGCGCCAAACCAATTGCCGGAAAAATTCACATTGACATCAAATTTCTCCTTTAGTTCTCCGGATACAGTTTCGAGCCATTGCGGAACATTTCTGCCGGGAATTTTATCCATATTGAGAGGGACAAAAGCTCCCTGCGTGCTGCCATACAAAACTTTATAATCGTCGCGGTTGTTTACGGAAATCAATGTACTGACCGGTATCTCGGTGTTTTCGCGATTGATGACTTTGAGTTCGTTGAACATCCGGTTAACAGGCACGGGAGAATTCCCAATAACCATTGGCACATATTCGACTCCCGTGTGTAAAACCCCTACCTGAAATGCATTAAGTGCTGAAAGCATGCGATTGTACAACACCTGATGATCGACATTATACAGTGCCATCATTTCACTGCGTGCCCTAATTTCAATGTGCGATTCAGAGGCCGGAGGCATCACCTCTGCACCTGTCACTGTCCTGGTTAGATATTGAGCCATTTCTGTGATTTTTGACAATTCCGGAATACCCCTTTCGCCCTCATCACTCACCCGAATGACCAGAAGCGCTTCGTCCTGATGAAACAATTTCTCGAAAATTGTTTCAGGTGCGGCGAAAGAGAGTATGGCATCGGGCCATTTTGCTCTGATTACCGCAGAGAGGTGCTCCTTTAGTTGGTCAACATCCTCTTCCTTATCGCATTTGAAATATATTTTTGCTTCCGATACCGACTGATCCAAATCCTTATGCAACATATAGTTTTGAGTACCGGTATAACTGTTGCTGAAATTTGCCAATGAGCCTGCTTCCTCTTTAATGGTGTTTACCCTTTTGATGTTTTCATTGAGGGTGATGTTTGAATCCCAATCTATAACAACGAACACATCGTTATGAGTAAAGGCGGGAAAACGCTCTTTAGGCATGTAGATAGCCAGTAAAAACGCCGGTATTATAAGTGCCAGAAACACTATAATAAAGAGAGTCCTATGGCGGAATACCTTTTCGAAACCCTTTTCATAAAGGGTTTCGGTTTTGAAAAGATTAATCCTCTCCAGAAATCGTGTAACTCTGCCCTTGCGAACCTGTTTTTCGCTATTTGAGTTTCGGTTAAAGAGATGAAACAAAACCGGAATGAGCGTTATGGATACGATCAGTGAAGCCAGCAGGCCAATGCCTACGGCCATGGCCTGATCGTAAAATAAAGCACCCGAAACCCCGCTTAAAAAGATCAGTGGTACAAACACGGCACATGTTGTTAGTACCGATGAAATGAGGGGCCTTATAACTTCATTGGTTCCTTTTATGCATGCATCGGCAAGTTTATCGCCCCGTTCGGTGTATTGTGTAATGTTGTCGATGACAATGATGGAGTTGTCGATGATCATTCCAATGCCCAGAATTAAACCGGAAAGCGATATGATGTTTATGGACAAGCCTGCCAGATGAAAAAACAGAAGACTGATGATCAGAGATGCAGGCACCGATATCCCTATTAACCATGGTGAGCGGGCATCCTTGAGGAAAAAGAAGAGAATTAAAAAGGCCAGTAATCCTCCAAAAATCAGGTTGGTTTGAAGGTTGCTGATGGAGTAATCCAGTATGGCAGTCTGATCGCGTACAATTTCAAAATTTATACCCTGATAATTGTTTCTGAAATGCCACAAAAGCCCTTCAACCCGTTCTTTGAGCAAGTCCATGCGTGCATCGGACTGTTTTATTACTGCCAGAGACATTGCCGGCTGGCCATTTCGCAGGAAAACTCCCTCCTGCTGCTTTGGGCGTAACCCAATTTCTGCCAACTCATCAAGACGCATGAGCCGGGTGCCTATTTTTAACCGTATATCCTTAACATCGTTCACGGTGCGCAGGCGATTGGCAAAACGGATGTTGAACCTGTACTGCCCATCGGCCACCTCTATGGAGCCCATGGTCAGATTATTTTGCTCCAGTGCATTGGTTATTGCATGGTGCGATACTCCAAGGGATCGCAGCAGGTTCTCATCGGGTTCGATGTAGAGTTCGGGCAGCATGTGTCCGGTAACATCCACCATGGCCACTTCCTGTTGCTGTTCCAGCCGCTTGATGATGACCGAACGGGTTAGTTCGCTCAACTCCATAAACTTCACGTCATCGGTATTGTCCATCCAGATATTGATGTAAAACACGGGTAAATCAGATGCCGTTGCTTTAATAATGGCCGGTCGTTCCATGTCAGCCGGCAAATGACGCATGGCCTCGTCGGTTTTTTCATTTACATCGATAAACGCATAGTTTATATCGGCTCCATAACTGAAACGCATACGAATGGTTGCTCTGCCATCAAGACTTTCGGATGTGAGCTCTTCCAAATGGGGAACCTGCATCAGGTTATAGCGCATGGAAGCAATGATGCCCTCTTCGATCTGACGTGCCGATTCGCCCGGACGGTTCAACTGTATGGTTATCTCCGGAATATCTATTTCAGGCATCAGCGACACAGGTAATAGCCGGGATGCTACAATTCCGAGTGTTAATATTGCCAAAAATGTCATTATTACGGCAATGGGGCGGTGAATTAGGAATTTTATCATGTTTTTTTATTTGTTCGTGGGTTTGTGGTTGATGGTTTATAGTTTATAGTTGATGGTTGATAGTTGATGGTTTATGGTTTATTTTGGGTATTTGTTTCCTTTTATGTTTGATGAGGTTAAGTATTTGATGAGGTTGGTTAGTTTACCTATTATGTTGTTGGTTCGGTTATATATATCATTAAAGGTTTCTGTATTGATATAATTACAATCTAAAGCTCTATATAATTGTGACTGTACTTCGGAGGCTGATCCTTTGGCGTAAGAAAGAAACTGAATAAATTCTTTTGTTCCATCGCGGCCAAAACCTTCGGCTATATTATCCATTACAGAACCAGCAGAACGCCTGACTTGATCCTTCAACGAAAAATCTTTCTTGAATTCCCCAAGTGTTGTAATTTGATATATATCAGAGAATAATTTCCGGGCCAATTGCCAACACTCTATATCTTCAAACTGCTTAATTGTCGCCATATAATTAAAACTAATATTCCTTGATTATAACAAACCCCCAACTATCAACCCCCAACTATTAACTATTAACTATAAACTCAAAACCCTCAACTATACCTCCATCCCTTTCCCCCTAACCCCCTGAAGGGGGAACCCCAAACGACACTCCCGATATCCAGAACCATCAACCCTCAACTCACAACCCCCAACTATCAACTCAAAACCCTCAACTATCAACAATCAATTATCAACTCCCAACCCTCCTAACCAAAATCACCGGCAACCAAACCACCACCGCCAATAGCGAGAACACCAGCCCACCAATTGCTCCGGCTGACAGGGAGAACCAGAATCCTTCGTCTTTTCCTGCCAACAGGAATGGTGTTAATCCAACAATGGTGGATAAGGTTGTAAGTACTATGGGTATGATTTTATGGTTAAAGGCTTTTAAAAACAGTTTTAACTTATCATGGCGGGGTTTTCGGATTTTCATATTGTTGTAATCGTTGATGATGTACAATACGGCATTTACTGTAAGTCCACACAGCAAAATCATGGCTGCATAGCCGCCCTGATCGAAGTTTATTTTAAATATGGAGAATGTGAGAAACAATCCGATGAATGAGACGGGTATGGCGGCGATAACCGCCATAGGCTGCAAAAGCGACTCAAACAAAATGGCGCACAGCACAAAAACAACCAATGCCACGATGAGCAAAAGCCAGTACTGGCTTTTTTCATCTCTGTTCCATCCCCACCATGAACTTTGATCCACCGCGGCAAAACCCACCGGCAACTGCTCATTTATCATTTCAACATACCTGTCGCGCACCCGCCGGTTAAGTTCCCACGGACCAATGAAATCGTATTCAACCAGTAACCGGTACTCCTGATTCTCCTTCCTAATCATATCCCCGGTGCGTTCACGGGTTAAAAAGCCAACATCCTTAAGCCGGAAAGATGCGGTACCGTAATTGAGCATGTTGTTGTTCATATCCCAAACGGATGTGGATCCGACTGAAGCTTCTCGTAAATAGACCGGAATCATTATTTTATTGGCCGGCACATTTCCTGCATGAATTTCACGAGGCGATTGAAACAACAATTCGTAATATATGTTCCTTAATGAGCTGCCCACCTCTTCCAGCTTATCGGGATTAAGTCCCATCACGAAACCGTAACGCGGTTTCCCTCTCCAGGAACTCCCTGTTTGAAGTATCACCTCCTGAATGCGGGGGTTCAACAGAAGAGAATCCCTGAAAACACCGGCTTGCTCAAGCATCAGCTCATAGTTGTATCCACTGAACTCTATGCGGTTGTTCCGCCAACTATCATGAAATGCATTGCTGAACCCCTGCCCAACTCCGTAAATAGAGAAGTCGGCACTTCCTATCTGAATGGCCTGACGAATCAACTCATTTTTAAGAATATGAGGGAAAGCTCCGTTTTCTGCCTCCGGATTAAATGAAATTTCCAGTGTTGCGTTGTCAATGTTGTTGATGCGCGTTGTGAACAGTTCGATTTCATCGAACTGTGCCAGATAGTTTTCCAAACCGATAAAAACATCGTTCATTTGATGAATGGTTGACCCGTCGGGCATGGAACCCCTTGCATACAACCGGGTGCGTGACGCATCCCAGTTAAATCCGGAGGATGAAAAATAGTTGGTGAACCAATACCAACTCCCTCCTAATATGCGGTTTACCCAGGGCTTAATGTCCGATACGTATTTTTGGTTACCAAGTGTTTGGTTGTAGGTTTTATGATACCACCGTGGTTCCTGATCATCCTTTACGTCAATTTTGTCGGGAATGAAGAAAACCGGAAACCCGAAGCCCCAAACAATGACCAGGATAAACGCCCATCGCCATCGGAATCCGAAACGCAGAAAGCGTTCGTATAGCCGGGTAAACGTCACAATTCGCCGCTTACGGCGAATAAATCGACCTCTAAAGGAGTGTTTAAGTGGCAGCCTGTGAAGCAAAGAAGGAACAAAAAAGAGCGCAACGAAAAGTGAAACACCAAGGTTAACCATCATGACGATGGCAAAGTCAAGTAGATTGAGCCTTTGCTCTTCCTTCAGGAAGAATATGACCACCATTGCTCCCATGGTGGTAAGCGTAGCGGCCAATATGGCCAAAAATGCCTTCCGGTTACCGGAATGACGAATGTGATCGGCCATTACAATGGTGTTATCAATGATCATTCCCAAAGAAACTGTTATGCCGGCCAAACTGTAAAGATGAATTTCGATATCGAGAAAATAGTAGAAAATTACGGCTATGCTCAAATTTGCCAACAGGCTTAGCGCTATAATGAACAGGTATCGCCATTTACGGCTCACCAACAAAACAAACAAGAGCAGAATGATGAGTGCCAGCAATGCCCGCGAACTGATTTTTTTAACCTCGGTGCTGATCTCCTCCGATGCATCATAGTTTACCAGCAGTGAGAAATTTTGCGGGAATCCCGGCTGCAGCTCTTTTATGGCATCTTTAACGCGTCCGGCTAGTTCTACCTGATTGGCTTCACGGGTTGAGTGTACTACAAGATATATGGAACTGAGTCCGTTAACACGGTAGTAGCTTCGGGGTTGACTCTCTTTTAGTCGGGGCGTTGCCACATCGGTTAACCGGATAACTCTGTTGTTGAATTTACCGATTATAAATTCGTTCCAATTGACTGAATCAGAAGGAATACCTGTTAAAGTGAGGTTTATGGTTTGAGTGTCGGTACCTTGTTCTATGGCGGCAGCCCCCAGTTCGCGCCTTACCAGCTGGTTGCGAACGGCATCCCGCAGATGGTTCTCGTTCAGGCCAACCGAATTCAGCATGTTCTTATCGTATTCCAACTCCCATTCGGGCGATGAGGCTCCATAGGAATAGACACTGCTGATATCGGACATGTTGCTGATGCGGGGAACGATGTAACGATCCACGTATTGTTTGATGGCATAGCTGCTTCCCTCTCCATTTACGGTGTACACCAGCAGTTGTGGCGTGTCTTCGTAACCTCCCCAGCCATAACTTACACGTGGCAATACCACCCCCTCCGGAAGATTGCCATGAAGGCTCCGCATGAGGCTGGACGCCTCAAAACGTGCCGCATCCATATCAACACCTTTCTTAAAGGAGACCCTTATGGATCCGCGTCCTTCATAAGATTCAGATGTAATATTGCTGACACCCCGCATGGCCGACAGGGTTCCCTCAATGGGTGAGGTCACCTCTTTCTCAACCACTTCGGCTCCCATGCCCGGCCAACTGTAACCCACATGAATGGTATTGCCGGTTTGCTGCGGATGCAGCTGAACCGTAAGCCGCGGAATCAGCACCAACCCGATGATGGTAAGCAGGATGAATATGATGTTTATGGAAAAGGAGTTTTTCATTTTTTGTTCCTTGTTTTTGTTGCACGGAGTTTTTTTCTGTGCGGCTCTGTGTCACTTTTTTTGTTACACGGAGATCACTGAGGAGACACGGAGTTACACTGAGTTTTTTTTATTTTCTCCTTGTTTCTCTGTGAAATCTCTGTGCGGCTTTGTGTTACCTTTTTTTGTTACACGGAGATCACTGAGGAGACACGGAGATACACTGAGTTTTTTATTTTACTCCGTGTTTCTCTGTGAAATCTCTGTGCGGCTCTGTGTTACCTTTTTTTGTTACACGGAGAACCCGGAGGTGGCACGGTGTTACACGGAGTTTATATTTATTTTTATTTTTCTGTGTGGCTCTGTGTCACCATTTTTTGTGTCACCTTTTTTTATAAAACATACCTCTTAATACCATGCTTCAATAGTTTCACATTAAAATTTATCAATAGACCAACCTTCTTTTCTGCAAATCGCATATATGTTAAAATCTGGGCTTCATGAACTTCGTGTAGTTCTTCAACTACTTTTAATTCAACCACTACTTTATCTTCAACCAATAAATCTATTCTGTATCCACATTCCAGTTTAATAGCTTTGTATGATATTGGAACCGGGCATTGTCGAGCAACTTGTAGACCTGCATTTTGAAGTTCGTAGCACAAACACTCTTCATAAGCAGACTCGAGTAAACCTGGCCCCAAAGTTCTATGAACCTCTAAGGCGCAATGAATTATCTTTTCAGTAATTAGAGCATGTTTCATTTCATTATTATAAAGGTATATAGAGGTTGCCATAAATTAAATATTACACTGAAGTTCAGGGAGAATACACAGAGAAATTAATGAAAACTCCATGCAGCTCCGTGCCTCCTCAGTGCTCTCTGTGTAACAAAATCATCTCCGCGTAACTTGACTTTCGTGTGCAAGATTCAAATTATTCTCAAAGATCACTTCCATCCCCTCTTCCAGTCCGTCGGTGATGGTGACGTGGGTGGAGTTTTCGTGGCTGGTCTCGACGTATTTCCAGATGGCTTTACCATTTTCGTAAATGAATACGACCTGGCGGTTTTGGCGATACAGAACGGCCTCTTTGGGGATGACGAGGCAGTCGGGGATCGAGTTTTTTAGTAATACGCGGGCGTTCATCCCATCCATGAGTCGATGACCGGGGTTGGGGACGGTGGCGGTGATGCGAACCATGCCTCTTTCATCCACCGCAGGGTTGATGCTGGTGACTCTGCCTCTGAAGGATTCTCCCGGCAGAGCAAAGGGTGTGAGTTCTACTGTTTGCCCGTTTTTTATACCGGAGAGTTCTGTCTCTAACAGATGAAACACAAGGTGCATGGTGTTTAGATCCAGTATTTCGCAAAACTTTTGAAAGGCATTGGAGGGGTTGTGGATGCGTGCCTCCAGGTTGGTGACCACCCCACCCACCGGTGCCTTAATGGTGGTTTGTTCCAGGTTGCGTTTGGCTTCCTCCACCGCAATAGCCGCCGCATTGTAACCACTGCGAATGCGTGCCATCTTCATGATGTTTTCTGGTACCTGGGCTGTGTCACTGAGTTGGTGGCCATAGCCCAGCAGGCGGTCTTCCAGATCGATGAGTGCCTGGAGGTAGCGGTTATTGGCATCGTCCATACGCTTTTGATAGGTAAAGGGATCTACACTGCCAAGTACCTGTCCGGCAGAGACGGTCTCGCCCTCCATTACATATACTGCATCGATCTGTTCTTGCACCCTGAAAGGCACCACGGCCTTGCGCTGCGCCTCCAAACGGCCATTGCTGACCAGCTCCAGTTCGAAATCGGCCTTTCGGGCTGTCACAGTCCCCACCTCGGTAACGGACGGTTCAACATAAGAGAGCCTGGCGGTTTCAGCCGCTTCAGATTCGGATGCATCGCCGGCAGAGGAGGTGGAGCAGGCGTAGAGGATGAATGGGATGAATAGGGATGTTAGGTGTTTCATGGGTTTTATTTGTTTGTTACTGTTTATGTTTCACAGCTTAATCTTGTTCAACTATTTTATTATTTATGATTTTCGGCATGACATCTTTTAAGTACCTTTCTAATAATTGAGGTTTTTCCATTTTCGGCACGAAATAATGTGACGCGAAATAAGTTGAATCAATTATACATAAAAACGGTTCATCTGTTTTCATATTATTTAAGTGTTTAATGCGTTCTGGGAGTTTTACGAAACCTAAAGCAACATCAGAATCATTATCCAAGCCATCGATAAACACATGCATCACATCAGAATTTAAGTAGCTTAGTCTATTTAAAATATGCAAAACACAAATTTCGCACGCACTCTTCTGATCAATTGTAAATATTAAGGCATGAGAATGTGAATTGAAATATTCTTTCATCTCGACTTTAGAGTTTTCATCCAGATTTTCGATTTCAAATGTCGATTTATTTCTATTCACACAACTATAAACTGAAATCAGTATCGCTATTAAATTGATATACCTATTCATTAAAATTAAGTTTAGAGATTACTAAGATCGGATTAATGGATTTGCTGAAATCAATACTATAATATTCCCCAGCAGCCTTCAATGATTCGTTATCAATTTGATACTGATGGATTGGTGTGATCCAAAGTGAATCATTAAAAAAAAATGGGGCTAAAAATCCAGTAAATCCTTCAATGTCATTTATCTTTTGTCGAAATGATAATTTCACTTGGTCTTTTTCCATATCATATATAGCGTAAAATTGGTCTGAAACATCTGAAGTTCTTCTTTTGCCGAAAGTAAATAGCATATATCTGTCCGAAGCCATAAAGTAAAGACCTCCTAAATTGCCCATTCTAGTATTTTTTCTGTCCCTAAAATCTTGATATGTTTTGATAGACCTATAGTTTTCATTTTCCCAGTCCGGGTTCGGAGCTAATTCTACTCGATATTTTAATTTCTTTGTCATTCCTGAAAGCTCATAAATAGATTGTTCCTGTGGGGTTAGTAGTAAAATTGCGTTTTTGCTTCTGCAAAACCTCTCATATGGCATATGGCTTGCATTATCCATGAAAAAATCTCGTTTCATATCTAACCTTAGGGAATCTCGTGAGGTCATTAATAAATGAAAATTTGAAGGTTGCATATTGTCATCAGGGAATCCATCCATGCTTCTATAAAAGTAACTATATTCATCAGAATTAAATGCAAATGCACAAATATATGGTGGTGAACGCATTTGTCTAACAAAATCACCATTCAGATTGAAAAACAGAATTTTATGTTGGCTTCGATCATAAATAGATATTTCTTTGGTATCAGGATTTACCCAAGTTGATTGGATGCTCAAAAATTCCTCTGGACCTCTGCCATGCTTTTTTATGGAATTCATAAGTTTACCTTCAAAATTATAGATTAACACTGCATGTGTGGAGATATCGGTTACAACAATTAAACTGTCAACTATATCGATTTTGGAGATGTTCCCAATATAGGTTTCATCAGTATCATCAAGGAGAATAACATTATTAGATTTCACAAAGTCAGACATTTTCACTGTCTTGGTTTCATCGTACCTTAACTTGATAACAGGAACATCTTGCTGTTTTTCGGATTGATTTATAACACAGGCACCTAAAATCAATAAAGGCATTATAAGTATTATTGACTTTTTCATATTAAGAACATTTATTGTATTGCTGTTAAAATTGGTTGTAAAGATTATTTATTACTTGAGAACGCCCTTCCCATGTTGGGAAGGGCAAAAATGTTAAATGAACTTTAGTCATAAAATGTAGACAAAAACTCTTTAACTTACATGTATGCCTCACAAGGCGGCAGATGTGTGCATCGCTGCCAAAAATCGTCACCACAACATTTCCTTGTGACTGTATTGCTTCCGCTTGGTGCACCATAAGTATATCCGGCCTGACCAGTCCCGCCTTTATACATTGCACCGATACTTATGCTAAAAGCATGGGACGCATTGTAATAAGTAAATGTTCGATCTTGCTCACTTCTAGGTTTTGCTAAATCTCTTCTCATATTATCTATTTCCTGTTGTGTAGGATTATAGACATCCTGCATCCAAACTTGAAGCCAAAGAATTGTTGCAGATCCAGATCCTCCATTATAAGTAGAAGAACCATATACAGTAAATTCATCTAATAATCCACCATCAATTTCCGGGGTGGCATTGGCTACATTAATCATGTTTTCCAACGAAACATCTCCAATATTAGTCATTTGTAACATATTCATATTCAATACAGTTGCCGCTGCGAAAAAACCTGTTGCAATTACAAAAATCAACTTATTTTTCATAATTATAAAGATTAATGATTTAAATTTTAGCTGTTTACATTAACAGCCGTTTTTCAATTAGTAGTAAACTAAAATGCATAACTGCCTTGCAGATGCATTTTTCGAAACCACGTGTAAATGAAATACCGTGTGTTCTAAATTCATTATCTTTACGTCATCATTAAAGCCTCCTTTCTTTTTTAAGTTTGGAGGGAGTCGGAAGAGGAAGCGTGGGCTGGAGAGCTTAGGGGCTTCCTCTTCTTTTTCCCAGAAAAATCAGTGTTCAGTTACCAGTTATCAGTTACCAGTTACCAGTTACCAGTGTTTAGTTAGTTAACTCACTGCTCACTGTTCACTGTTCACTGTTCACTGATGACTGATAACTGCTCATTGATAACTGATTTCATTTCGTTAATTATCTCTCTAGTCGCCGAGGACTCAACTTTTACCGGGCTGTTAAGAATCTCTTCGGCGGTTTGTTGTGCTTTATGATGTTGGCCGCTTTCGGTATAAAGTTTGGCCAGTAAATATTTTGGTAATAGTAATGATGGGTTCATGTTTGCGCTTTTGATATAGGCGGCTTCGGCTTCCGGGTAATTGCCCAGGGCTTTGTGGTTGTCGCCCAATGCGTTTTGGATGATTTGGCTGCTGAAGCGTTGTTGTGCCAAGGCCAGTATTTCGTTGCTTTTTTGGTATTGCTCGTCCATGCTGAGGGCTTTGCCGTACATTTGCAGGAACAGTCCGGTGGTTTGGAGCACCGGGAAAGCTTCTTCGTAAGCCTCTGCTGCTATGTTGTAACTTCTCATATTGTAAAATCGGTCGGCTTCCTGCCAGGTTTTCATGGCTTGATAATGTGTTTGTCGCTGGGGTACTAAATGGATAGTTGCAGCGATTAATAGCATGGCTACCGGAATTGTCAGAAACAGTACTTTTCCTCCTGTAATGCTAAACACTGTTTTGGTGGTGCCTGCCAATATTGCTACTAAAACGACCAGTTGCAGGGTGAATGAACTGATGTCGAAAGGGTAGGAGAATAGGCTGAAGGTCAAAACTGTGAAGAGGGCTCCTTTTATTGCGGTTGAGAGTTCAGGGTTGATGGTTGATAGTTGATAGTTCTGGGTTGATGGTTGATAGTTTATAGTTGTGAGTTTATGGTTATGGGTTTCAAAGTTTGAGGTTTGAAGTTTAATGTTGTTGGTTGAGAGTTTTTGGTTGTTGGTTCTTTTTTTGAAAAATATAAGATATAGAATTCCTCCGGCTATCAATATTCCAATGAGTCCTTTTTCGAGCCAGAGTTTTAGTGGTTCGTTGAAGGGGGCTTCGGGTGAGCCGGCTACCATGGCCTGGGCTTCTGTGCCTCTGCCGGATGCGAACCAGTTGGCCTGTTCGTTCATGTAATGGGCGTTGAAAGCTCCTGTGCCGTGTCCGGTAATGGGGCGCTCTTTTATTAGTTGGGAAGTTACCTGCCACATGAGCAAGCGGCCATCGGCTGAGCCTTGTTTCATGATGTATAGTCCGGCCACGGAGGCGGTAGTCATGAGCAGAAATGCTGCGAAAAATAATGCACGTACCGGAAAACTTATTTTTTTTATGCGGTTGAATAGGTTGTCTCTAATTGGCAGGATTCCCGGATAGGCTATAACAACATACAAACACCCAACAATTCCTGCAATCCAAGCCGCACGTGATTGAGCTGGCGGCAATACCAGCAAAACTGATACTAGTGTTATCCATGCCAAAGTCTGGATAGCGTATTTGGCGATTAAATCATAGGGTAGGGTGATGCCAGCCCATTTTAAATAATACCCTCCGTGTCTCTCTGTGTCTCCTCTGTTTTTCCGCTTTAGCGGAATTTCACTTCGTTTCACCTCTGTGTAACAATTAGTGTAACACAAAACCCCCAATGCCACTGGTAACCCACTCACCACGAACCCCGAAAACGGTCCGGGATTGTGGAATGTACCGGTAATTGAAAAAAGTCCGTGATAGGAGTCTTCAAATCCATACAGTTGCAACAAACCTAAGCCTGTCTGCATTATTGTTACAATCATCCAAACAATGGCTATGCCCCAAACAAACACAAGCTGATGTGAGACTCCTCGCACAAAAAGGTAAACCACCATCCATAGTATAACATCAAAGTAGATATGCCCGGCAGAACGAAACGGTGTGCCAGATATTATTATTTCATTAAAAATGTACCAGATAGCAAAAAGTAGAACAAAAGTATCCGCTATAGTAAGACGGATAGTTCTAATAAAAGGGAAAGATATAACCAGAAAAAGCGCGGAGATTAAAGCAACCTGCTCAAGCCCATATTGTTTTACCGTAACAAGGGCATTAAACAAGCCACCTTTTGCCAAAAACACAGTAGCAAAAAGTGCAGCCACTATTATTATCTGAAAGTATATTATACTAAAGGTAGTGTATTTAATTTTCGAATTATGGTTAATGGATGGGTTAATCATTAGGATTTAAGTTATAGGTTTTTGATGTAAACAGCTTTAATATCAAAGGGTTGAAATTTTATTGTGAACTAAATTTACAAAGAATTTGGTTTTTGGATTTATAGTTTTAGATAATTATGTTCTAAAATTAGATGTTTTTAATAAAAATGAATTAAATCGGCTTAATTTCGTATATAAAACACAAGAACACAATACTATACTATATAAAAGATCATGTGTTTTACGGATTGTTATTCATTTAATAGTTCGTTATTATTTTCTATTTGCTTGATTTTCAGGCACATGTAAAACTTCTTGCTAAGCATGCAATATACTCATAATTAAGAGCTTGCATTTATCTAACATCTAATAATCTAAAAGTCTAACGATCTATTATCATTGATAACAGTATTATAAAACAGGGTTTTCATATCTTCATTGATCCATGGTGCGCCTACCATTTTTATTTTGCTTTCTTTGTCTATCAGCATGGAGCTGTTCATGATCCAATCGGGAATTTGGTTGTTGTTAATGAAAAACTGATGATCGGGGTCGATGATGATGTAATATTTTTCATCAATTTCTTCTCCCAATCGTCTTACTTTTCTGATAAAACTATCATACCCTAATGTTTGGATAACAAACAGAACTGTGTGCCCCGGAATTTCGTCCATCTCTTCCATTTTTTGATGCCACTCCACAAATTTGGGGTAGCAGGGGCTACAGCCATCCTGAAGATAAACCACTGACAGATGGTTGTATTTCTCCCGTAGCTGTTGCATTGAGATGAGGGAATCCCGGTGTTGAATGGTTTTGAATATATCAATGTTGAGTTGAGAGTTAAGCACTTCCCGCAACTCCTTTTCGGTTTGGGAGGACTGGGAGCATGAGACTAATAGGATTGTTAGTGCTAACAGGAATAGGTGCTTTTTCATTTATTTTAGTGTTGATAATACTTTTCACTTATTAGGAAATATTAAAATGTTTCAGGACACAATGGCACGAGTTGCAAACTCGCGCCAACGGCGGATAGGTGCTTTTTCATTGGGATTTGGTTCTATATAAAAATATTTAAGGACATAAAGGCACGAGTTGCAAACTCGCGCCAGCGAAGTACTTCCCATAGTTCCTTTTCGGTTTGAGAGGGTTGGGAGCAGGAGACGAATAGAATTGCTAGTGTTAATGGGAATAGGTGCTTTTTCATTGATGTTTGGGTTGATGATGTTTTGGGTTTATAGAATAATTAAAAAAAGTTTAAGGGCTAATAAAGGCACGAGTTTCAAACTCGCGCCAACGGGGCATATCTCTATCAATCAGTTGCTGATAAACTTAAAAAACACAAGAATAGGATTGCTATTTTCTGAAATTGAGTCCAAAATATTTTCAACTTTTTGAAAATGTGGAAAATCATTTCTATATGGCTCAAGATTCCATCCGATACGCTCAAATTGTGTTAGAAGGTTCTGAGCTTCAACTATAGTGAGTATGTTATTATCGTCTCCATCATGAGCAAAATACATGCCCATACCCAATGCAGCCATATCCTCTCTATGCCATCGAAATACTTCCGCAGTACTGCTTTTCTTGGAGTAAATTACTGTTTTGCCTGGTTCAAATCTAAATATAACATAATCATCTGTTTCACGAAAATTACTGATGAAAAACCCAAATTCCTTCTCGCTACATAGTTGAAATAATTTGGAAATTTCATTATCATTTACTGACATTAAATAGTTTATATCAATGCTATTTTCGTTAAAATTTAATTGATATTTTGGCACAATTCCATCTTTAGTACATAAATAGATATTATAGTCCAGTGGTGAAAAGAAATAAGGCCTATTGCTTTTACAAACCATGGGGTATCCGGTTCGCTGATATGCAAACTTCAATACAAAGTCGGGTATTTCATAAGACCCTTTCAATGAATTTGAGCCATAAGGTTTGACCCATGCGTACTTCTTTTTAATGGGATCTATATCAAACAGCATAATTTTACCATCAACAGCCATAACATTGCTATAGATATCATCAAGCATATCTTCTGCAAGAAAATTTCCCTTAAGATCATAATACAACAGTTTCATAGGTGCATGAGCATATACAACTATTCTTTCATTCTCAAAATCTACACAAAAATCGCCAATTTGTGTATATTCTGCAGGCCCTCTTCCAAATGACTTAATACGGAATGAGAAAGTTCCACAGTTGTTAAAAGCCAACACACTATTGCTTGTCCTATCAAGAATATAAATATAATCATGTGAAACAACGAGCCTGTTAATAGATGCTATCAGTGATTTTTCTGTAGTTTCAAGAGGAACTATTTTAATGCTGTCAAAGTAATCGGAAGACTTAAGAAAATTCTCTTCTTGTGGCACTTGCAGATTTATTACTTCGATATCTTTTGGTGCTATGGTCGTTTTTGATTCTGTTTTACAACCCCAAAAAAGAAATATTTGCAACCAGAATATAAACAAGAATAATTTGTACATTTCTATATATTTTAAGTTTTAAAAAATCTAACATCAGGATAACTTACCCGATGCTAGATTATTCTCTTTATGTTAAATGCATGCACTTATTTGATTATGGACAGGGATTTCCGCCACACGAGTCATAACCACCTGTACAAGTAATACTTGGCGTACAACATAATGTTCCACCTTGTCCTATACAATCTGTTGAAGTGTAATTGTATGAGAAATGACAATTCCAAAAATTATGTCCATCGTATAGCTGATATGTACCAGACCTTGTCCCAGAGTCGTGGACTTTTGCTCTATATGAACAATTTTCATCGCCTACATTTTCATCCTGGGCCTGCGCCATCACCGCAATCGCATCAAGCGAAATATCACCGGCACTATTACCTTGTAAAATATTCATATTAAACATAGTTGCCACTGCGAAAAAACCTGTTGCTATTGCAAAAAATAACTTTTTCTTCATAATAATAAAGATTAATGATTTAATTTTTAGCTGTTTACTTTAACAGCCGTTTTTCAATTAATTGTAAAATGAATTGCATCACTGCCTTGCAGGTACATTTTTCGAATTCACGTATAACAGAATTACCGTGTGTTCTAAATTCATTATCTTTACGTCATCATTTAAGCCTCCTTTCTTTTTTAAGTTTGGAGGGAGTTGGAAGAGGAAGCGTGGGCTGGAGAGCGATGTGGCTTCCTCTTCTTTTTCCCAAATCAGTTACACGGAGAACACGGTGGAGACACGGAGTTGCACTGAGTTTTATATTTTACTCCGTGTTCCTCTGTGTATTCTCTGTGCAACTCTGTGTCACTTTTTTTTTCATTTCTTGAATTATCTCTCTAGTCGCCGAGGACTCAACTTTTATCGGACTGTTAAGAATCTCTTCGGCGGTTTGTTGTGCTTTATGGTGTTGGCCGCTTTCGGTATAAAGTTTGGCCAGTAAATATTTTGGTAATAGTAATGACGGTATCATGTTTGCGCTTTTGATGTAGGCAGCTTCGGCTTCAGGGTAATTGCCCAGGGTTTTGTGGTTGTCGCCCAATGCGTTTTGGATGATTTGGCTGCTGAAGCGTTGTTGTGCCAAGGCCAGTATTTCGTTGCTTTTTTGGTGTTGCCCATCCATGCTGAGGGCTTTGCCGTACATTTGCAGGAAAAGTCCGTTGGTTTGGAGTGCCGGGAAGGCTTCTTCGTAAGCCTCTGCTGCTATGTTGTAACTTCTCATATTGTAAAAGCGGTTGGCCTCCTGCCAGGTTTTCATGGCTTGATAATGTGCTTGTCGCTGAGGGATGAAATGGATGGTTGCAGCAATTAAAATTATGGTAGTGGGAATGGTCAGGAATAGGGTTTTTCTTCCTGTAATGCTAAACAGTGTCTTGGTGGTGCCTGCTAGTATAGCTACTAAAATGACCAGTTGCAGAATGAATGAGCTGATGTCGAAGGGGTAGGAGAATAGGCTGAAAGTCAAGGCTGTTAAGAGGGCTCCTTTTATTGCGGTTGATAGTTCGAAGTTTTGGGTTGATGGTTGATCGTTTATAGTTGTGAGTTTATGGTTTTGGGTCGAAAGGTTATATGGTGACAAGGTGACAAGGTTATAGGGTTGAAGGTTTTTTGAAGTTTTAGGTTCAAAGTTTGAGGTTTGAAGTTTAATGTTGTTGGTTGAGAGTTTTTGGTTGTTGGTTATTTTTTTGAAAAATATAAGATATAGAATTCCTCCGGCTATCAATATTCCAATAAGTCCTTTTTCGAGCCAGAGTTTTAGTGGTTCGTTGAAGGGGGCTTCTGGTGAGCCGGCGACCATGGCCTGGATTTGGGTGCCTTTTCCGGATGCAAACCAGTTAGCTTGTTCGTTCATGTAAAGGGCATTGAAGGCGCCTGTGCCGTGTCCGGTGATGGGGCGCTCTTTTATAAGTTGAGAGGTAACCTGCCACATGAGCAGGCGGCCATCGGCTGAACCTTGTTTCATAGTATAGAGGCCAAAAGCTGCTGTGGCTAAGGGTAGCAAAATGGCGGTTAATAGCAGAATGCGTATGGATTTTTTTAAAGATAAAAACTTATTTCTCAGATTTTCTTTAAAGGCTAACAGCCTAGGGTGTCCGGCAAGTACAAATAAACTACCGGCAATGCCTGCAATCCATGCAGCACGCGACTGTGCCGGCGGAAGTACCAGCAATATTGCTATCAGAGTTATCCATGCCAAAGTCTGAATAGCATATTTGGCAATTAAATCGTAGGGTAGGGTAATCTTCAACCATTTTAAAGATTTCCCTCTGTTTTTCCGCTTAGGCGGATTCCGAAGAATACATGGTGAGGTTTCGGAATTCCGCTTAGCTTCAACTTCACTTCGTTTCGCCTCTGTGTAACAATTCGAGTACCACAAAACCCCCAATGCCAATGGTAACCCACTCACTACAAAACCAGAAAACGGTCCGGGATTGTGAAAGGTTCCGGTAATACTGAACAGGCCGTGGAACGACCTCTCAAAGCCATAGAGTTGCATCAGTCCCAACCCGGATTGCAGAAATACCACCACCATCCATACGATGGCGACACCCCAAACAAACTGTGAATTTCCGGATAATTGTCTGACAAACATGTAAACCAATCCCCATAGCAAGATGTTAAAAACAATTAAGCCAAATGGAGCATAATTATTGACGTTGTATAGTTCATTTATAACATACCATACAGCATAAAGCACTACCAACAAGTCTGTTTTTGTTAATTTCATCTCTTTCTGAGATAAAAAAACAACAACAAACAGAGCGCCTGCAATTAGAGATATAACTTCGAGGCCGTATTGTTTGGAAGTAACCAGTGCATTGAAAAAACCCTGAGTTGCCAAAAATGAAGTAGATAGCATGGCAGCAATCAGGAGTAGCTGGAGCGTAATTTGCGTATGTTTGAGACCTTCTTTCATTTGGGATTAGGGTTGTTCTCAATATTTAAAAGTACCAAATACTAATGCAAATATGATAAATTATGTATAAATATCCAAATGGGGGGGGTCTTTGTTTGTTAAATTTTGTTAATAGTTAAAAGTTTGAGGTTTCATACCACTGCTGAGTTGAAAGTTTATAGTTGATAGTTTTGGGTTGCGCAGTGTTCAGTTACCAGTGTTCAGTTATTAGTGTTCAGTTACCAGTGTTCAGTGTTCAGTGTTCAGTGTTCAGTTACCAGTTATCAGTGTTCAGTTATTAGTTATTAGTTATCAGTTATCAGTGTTTAGTTATTAGCTAACTTACTGATCACTGTTCATTGTTCACTGTTGACTGATAACTGATGATCGGGATCGATGATGACGTAATATTTTTCATCAATTTCTTCACCCAATCGTCTTACTTTCCTAATAAAACTATCATACTCTTCTGTTTGAATAACAAACAGGAGAGTATGCCCGGGAACATCATCCATCTCTTCCATTTTTTGATGCCACTCCACAAATTTGGGGTAGCAGGGGTTGCAGCCGTCTTGCAGATATATCACTGACAGATGATTGTACCTTTCTCTAAACTGCTCCATTGAGATGAGGGAATCCCGGTGTTGGATGATTTCAAACATCTCAATGTTGATGGTTGAGTTAAGGGCTTCCCTAAGCTCCTGTTCGGTTTGGGAGGGTTGGGCGCAGGATGCTAGCATTAATAATAGTATAAATGGCATTAGGTGTTTTTTCATTGACGATTTGTTTTGATGATGTTTTGTGTCTATTGAAAGATACTAAAATGTTTAAGGACTAACAATGGGATAGGTTGCCGCTCGGCTTTGCCGCTTTGCTTACAAAGAATTGAAAACCGACGTAGTCAAACTTGCGCCCACGGGGGGGGAGGTAACTAACTAGTTTAAAGTAGCTGATTCATACTAAAAATGATTAAGATTGAATTTTACTAAAACAGGGTTAGAGTCTTCTTTTAAATTATTATACAATTTACTAAACATTGGATTTTCTTCCAGAAATTCGATCCATGCGGGAGATGTTTTATCCTCAATATAGTCTGCAATTTCGAACACTTCATATGCATCTAATATAGTAATAAACTCATTTCCTATTATGGTTGTGGGGCTAATCAACATACCATCTAACCAACCTCTAGTACTATATCCAAGTTTTAATATCTGGCTATCTTTTGAATAAAATGCGCTTACAGAGTATTGGTGAAATCCAAAACTGAAATAAATATGATCTTCGCTCTCTAGAAACTGATCTACACCAGCAACATAGTTCTTTGCCCTTTCCCTATATTCATGAAAATCTGTATAGAATAGCTCTTTTATATTGTCAGGCATATTATATTTTCCGAAATCAATATGGTAACGTTCAGAAATATGACCGTTTTCTTCAATTTGATAAATCACATTGCTCCTTTCACGATTGAATAAAACCAAATCATCATATACATGAAAAGTTTGGTCGGGAATGCTACTATATTGAGAAGAATGTGGATTAGGAAAATAAGATGCTTTTACTTGTCCTAATTTATCGGAAACTATTAAAGTAAAATCTTGTTCATAGTTTCCTGTATAATAGACTAAAACTATACTATCACTTAAATGATAAAACCTGTATCCCTTAATATTTTCATAGACTTTACTATATGCATTGTCGCCAGAAATAGAATAATTCAATATTGTTAAAGGATTTGTAATGGATAAAACACCAAGTTCACCAGTTTTATGGTTAATTTCAACATCCCGGTTGTCTATATACTCTAAAGGGCCTCTTCCTTTTTTACCAAAACTTCTCATGAATCTCCCTTTATCATCGAATTGAAGTATTTTTCCTGATTGTCTGTCACTTATAATGTATGAATTATCGTAACACAAAACTTTACTCACATCGCTAATAATACTTTCGCTGTTTGTCTCTAGTGGGATTAACTCCAGATTACCAATATAATCTTTAAGAGATATGCGAAAATGCTCAGGAGTATTGAATGGATGTTCGATACCTTTGCTATCCAGATTTACTTTAATTGTTTCCACTTCATTGTTCGAAATAGCTGAAATGCTTTTCTGATTACAACTTAGTAAGCCTATCATAAAGAAAAGGCACACAGCAATAACAAATCCTCTGTATTTCTGACGCATAAAGTTCGTTTTTCTATAGTTATAGCACTTTTCAATAATCCTTTCACTGCACAAATAAGGCATGTATATCGTTAGTATCATTTTTTGAAAATTTATGGATATATATAATATATTTTTCAAGGAAAAATTTCAATCACTAAATGTCGATATCGTTCTTCCATATTATTGAGTTTTTATGATATACGAAGTCGATTTAGTATAAACAATCATTCTGAAAAATCTGAATTTAGAAACAGTTACACCAATTAAATTGTACAGGTGCCTCGTTAACACTTTACGCCATATTGCATATAATTCTACTATGCTCTATTGCATATGAATGATTTAGCTGTTCTCATCATTATAGTATTATAAGAATAATAGTCAGATCAAATCGGTTTATTTGCAATCTATTTAGCGCTAAATATAATCTCAATAACTTCTGCATTCTTTCGTGTATACAGGCACCTGTACCAAAAAATTATCTCCTTACAATCACCTCTTGGTGAGTTGGACACAATACTGGGGTTCTACAAGTACCAGGTTCACTAAAATTACAATTATATGCACAATTTGAACATCTCACAACCTTCCTATCCAATACCACTCTATTGCCTTGCGCGTCAACACTAACATAGCTAACGGTAAATTTGCAATCAAGCATATCATAAGAGCCGCAATTAGTGCAATCATCATTATTGTTACCCCCGCCATTCTCTGGATCCCGCGCCTGCGCCATCGTTGCTATATTCTCCAACGAAACATCCCCAACACTATTACCTTGTAAAACATTCATATTAAACACAGTAGCCGCCGCGAAAAAACCTGTTGCTAATGCAAAAATTAACTTCTTTTTCATAATTATAAAGATTAATGATTTAAATGTTAGCTGTTTAATTAAACAGCCGTTGTTCAAATAATTGCAAACTAAAATGCAGAACTGCCTTGCAGGTGCATTTTTCGAATTCACGTATAACAGAATTACCGTGTGTTCTAAATTCATTATCTTTACGTCATGTTAATCTCCTTTCTTTTTTAAGTTAGGAGGGAGTCGGAAGAGGAAGCAATAGCGTCGGAGCTAGAGGGCTTCCTCTTCTTTTTCCCAGAAAAATCAGCGTTCAGTTAGCAGTTACCAGTTATCAGTTACCAGTTACCAGTTATCAGTTACCAGTGTTTAGTTAGTTAACTCACTGTTCACTGTTCACTGTTCACTGTTCATTGTTCACTGATGACTGTTCACTGCTCATTGATAACTGATTTCATTTCATTAATAATCTCTCTTGTCGCCGAGGACTCAACTTTTATCGGACTGTTAAGAATCTCTTCGGCGGTTTGTTGTGCTTTATGGTGTTGGCCGCTTTCGGTGTAAAGTTTGGCCAGTAAATATTTTGGTAATAGTAATGATGGTATCATGTTTGTGCTTTTGATGTAGGCAGCTTCGGCTTGGGTGTAATTGCCCAGGGCTTTATGGTTGTCGCCAAGGGTGTTCTGTATGATTTGACTGCTGAAGCGTTGTTGTGCCAAGGCCAGTATTTCGTTGCTTTTTAGGTGTTGATCGTCCATGCTGAGGGCTTTGCCGTACATTTGCAGGAACAGGCCGTTGGTTTGGAGCGCCGGGAAGGCTTCTTTGTAAGCTTCTGCGGATATGTTGTAACTTCTTATATTGTAAAAGCGGTTGGCCTCTTGCCAGGTTTTCATGGCTTGATGATGTGTTTGTCGCTGGGGTATGAAATGGATGGTTGCGGCGATTAATAGTATGGCTACCGGAATGGTCAGGAATAGGACTTTTCTTCCTGTAATGCTAAACACTGTTTTGGTGGTGCCTGCCAATATTGCCACTAAAACGATCAGTTGCAGAATGAAAGAACTGATGTCGAAGGGGTAGGAGAATAGGCTGAAGGTTAGCAATGAGATTAACGCACCTTTTATTCCGGTTATGAGTTTAGGGTTTAGGGTTGATGGTTGATAGTTCTGGGTTGATGGTTCGGGGTTGATGGTTGATAGTTTATAGTTTATAGTTGTGAGTTGATGGTTATGGGTTGATAGTTGAGAGTTTATGGTTGTGGGTTTCAAGTTTAATGTTTGAAGTTCAAAGTTTGGGGTTGGTTGTTTTTTTTGGAAAAATATAAGATATAGAATTCCTCCGGCTAATAATATTCCAATAAGTCCATTTTCGAGCCATAGTTTTAGTGGTTCGTTGAAGGGGGCGTCTGGTGAGCCGGCTACCATGGACTGGGCTTGGGTGCCTTTGCCGGATGCGAACCAGTTGGCCTGTTCGTTCATGTAAAGGGCATTGAAAGCTCCTGTGCCGTGTCCGGTAATGGGACGCTCTTTTATTAGTTGGGAAGTTACCTGCCACATGAGCAAGCGGCCATCGGCTGAGCCTTGTTTCATGATGTATAGTCCGGCTACTGAGGCGGTAGTCATGAGCAGAAATGCTGCGAAAAATAATGCACGTACCGGAAAACTTATTTTTTTTATTCGCCTGAATAGGTTGTCTCTAATTGGCAGGATTCCCGGATAGGCTATAACAAGATAAAGACATCCAACAACACCTGCAATCCAAGCCGCACGTGATTGAGCCGGCGGCAATACCAGAAAAACTGATACTAGTGTTATCCATGCCAAAGTCTGGATGGCGTATTTGGCGATTAAATCATAGGATAGGGTAATGCCAACCCATTTTATATAATACCCTCCGTGTCTCTCTGTGTCTCCACTGTTTTTCCGCTTTAGCGGAATTTCACTTCGTTTCACCTCTGTGTAACAATTAGTGTGACACAAAACCCCCAATGCCAGTGGTAACCCACTAACCAAAAACCCCGAAAACGGTCCGGGATTGTGGAATGTACCGGTAATTGAAAATAGTCCGTGATAGGAGACTTCAAATCCATACAGTTGCAATAAACCTAATCCTGACTGCATTATTGTTACAATCATCCAAATAACGGCTACGCCCCAAACAAACACAAGTCGATGTGAGGCTCCTCGCACAAAAAGGTAAACCACCATCCATAGTACAACATCAAAGTAGATTTGCCCGGTAGAACGAAACGGTGTGCCAGATATTATTATTTCATTAAAAATGTACCAGATAGCAAAAAGTAGAACAAAAGTATCAGCAATAGTAAAACGTATAGATTTGATAAAAGGGAAAGATATAACCAGAAAAAGCGCGGGGATTAAAGCAACCTGCTCAAGCCCGTATTGTTTTACCGTAACAAGGGCATTAAACAAACCACCTTTTGCCAAAAACACAGTAGCAAAAAGTGCAGCCACTAATATTATCTGAAAGTATATTATACTAAAGGTAGTGTATTTAATTTTCGAATTATGGTTAATGGATGGGTTAATTATTAGGATTTAAGTTATAGGTTTTTGGTGTAAAACAAGAATAATGTCATACGGGTGAAATCCTATTGTGTCTCAAACCTACAACAAGCTTGGGATTTTGGCTTCTAATTTTAGATAATTATGTTTAAAATTTAGATATATTTAGTGAAAATGCATTTGATTATAGGGGTGAATTTGTACGTAAAACACAATAGTACAATGTTATATGAATAAATATGTGTTTGTGGTTTTGTTATGTTTATTATATAGCGATTTGCGGAAAAAATTATTGAAAGTAGGTTTTTGGAGAAGTATTAAAATCTATTAGCCTTTTCGCTTCGCTTAAACTTTGCTACAATATGCCAAATAGTTATTTAAGAAACTGATCATTTCTATATCACCAAGCCTTCGTGAGTTAAATTAATTGAGGTGCAAATTTCTTTTTGGGCTGTCACAGTTCCCACTTCGGTAACGTATGATTCAACGTATGAGAGTCTGGCGACTTCAGCCGCTTCAGATTCGGGATGCATCGCCGGCGGAGGAGGTGGAGCAGGCGTAGAGGATTAATGGGATGAATAGGGATGTTAGATGTTTCATGATATTACTGTTAGTTTAGAGTTTTGTGTTGATAGTTCATAGTTGATAGTTTAGAGTTGAGGGTTGCGCAGCGCGGCTGAGTCATGAGAATCGGGAATAGTTCATTGTTTATGGTTTATAGTTAAGGGAAAAAGAGTTGACCAATTCGGTGAAATGAGATTTGTCTTTTTCGGTGTATAGGATTCCATCTATTTTAAAAGCTATGTTGTTTATAATAAGGTGTCCGCTTAAATAAAAAGTATCTTTCTCATATGTTGTTACCGGACTAAACATTCTGAAATTTAAAGTTTCACCAAATTCTATGCTGCTTAATAGTTTATAAATAGAATCGGCATAGCCGGTTGAGTCCGTTAAAAGTGACTCAAGTGTTGTTTTTAGACAAGCGGGAACCAACTTAAAGTAAGAACCATTCTCTCTTTGGAAAATGTTTGATCTGCCATTCTTATTAACGACTGACCAATTTGAGGCACTACTAAATTCGATGATGATGCTATCTTCAATAACATACTCTCCTTTCTCCCTGAGCAATTGTCCTTGTTGTTCTTTATTTGTATTTTTTTCTTCCCCTGTCAGATGGAAACTACAAATACTGAAAGATAAAAATAGAAGAATTAATGTTTTTCTCATTTGTTTTTTTGTTTAGGGCTTATTGTTTCGAGTTCATGGTTGATAGTTTATTGTTTTGGGTTAAGGGTTGCAGGTTTCTTTGCGAAGCGAAGTTGAAGCATAGCGGAATTCCGAGAATCGGGAATGGTTTGTAAGTGGTCATTGTTTACTGTTCCTTTTTTGATAACTGTTCATTTTTCACTGATGACTGATAACTGTTCATCGCTCACTGATCACTGTTAACTGTTGACTGATAACTGTTCATTGCTCACTGCCTATGGTTTTATAAAACAGTGTTTTCATATCTTCATTGATCCATGGTGCGCCAACCATCTTAATTTTATTTTCTGAATCAATCAGCATGGAGCTGTTCATAATCCAATCGGGAATTTGGTTGTTGTTGATGAAGAACTGATGATCGGGGTCGATGATGATGTAATATTTTTCATCAATTTCTTCTCCCAAACTTCTTACTTTCCTAATAAAACTATCATACTCTTCTGTTTGAATAACAAACAGAAGAGTATGCCCGGGAACATCATCCATCTCTTCCATTTTTTGATGCCACTCCACAAATTTGGGGTAGCAGGGGCTACAGCCGTCTTGTAAGTAAACCACTGACAGATGGTTGTACCGTTCTCTAAACTGCTCCATTGAGATGAGAGAATCCCGGTGTTGTATGATTTGAAACATTTCAATTTTGAGGGTTGAGTTAAGGACTTCCCTAAGCTCCTGCTCAGTTTGGGAGGGCTGGGAGCAGGAGGTTAGCATGATTAATAGTATTAGTGGGAATTGGGTTTTTCATTATATGTTTTAGGTTTTTATAGTTGATGGTTTGTCTTTTTGGTGTTTTGGCTTTCTATCGCTTTTTATCAGTGTGTATTTCTTTGAAAAAGTTAAAATCATATTTCCTATTATCTTTTCGATAACTGTCATGTCCAATTTCATGTTCAGCATATTGAAAATTAGAAAATTTATTCTGTAAATCATTTTTAAATTTCCTCATTGAATTAATAGGGATTTGACTGTCATAAATGCCATGATGGATATTAATAGGAATATTCCTTATTTTATTAAAGTGAATATCTATGTAATTTGCTTGAGGAAGTGGTGATCTTAAAGAAACTGCTTCAATTCGTTCCGGAACCTGATTTGCCAATATTAGTGATCTTGTTGCTCCTGAGCAAGTACCGGTTAAATACACTGTATTTGCATCAATTTTTTTATAATAATCAGATATGTGCTCAAGAACATTAATAAACTCCTCCTGAAAATCATCAGGTGAATATTCCGGACCATTGCCATATAAATAGCAAATTGCAAATCCTCGTTCACATGCCAATTTAGCATCAATATGAATTTGCTCGTAATTTGCAGTATACCAACTTGTAGAAAATATTGAACATGGTATTTCGTATGGAACAACTACAATTAAGGGAATGGATTGCGATTTATAATAAATTTCAGGTAGTTTTATTAAGTATTCTAGTTTTTTCTCACGTTTGGGCAAATCAACCACTCGAAAAGCAAAGTCATTATTTGGCGTGGACGAAGTGTTGTTTATTAAGGAGTAGAGCCTGTATATCCAATTAACTAAATTTGTGTTGTAATATTTTACAGCACTTTCACCTTGAGAATCAAAATTGTCATAACAAAAATTAATTCTCCCTTTCAGGGATTCAAATTCCTCATTACTGAATAATTTCTCACCTTTGTTTTCGTTTTCATAAACCAGTTTCTTATAAAATGAATGTAAATCGCCTTTAAAAAAAAGTTGTGACAACATTGTGCCTTCTGAATCTAAATATGCTTTATAGAATCCATCTTTTAAGCTACTTGTCTTAAATAATTCTTGTTCATTACCAGATTTTATAAAAAGTAAATCATAAGAAAGCGATGTGTCATCCATACAGGTAGCCTTTGCAGTATTGATTTCATAAGGACCGACGTAAAACTTTATGGAATCTCCTACAAGTGGGTTGATGATAAAATTTTCATGATAATTTGTTCGGAATATTTCCTGAGACTTCTCTCTATTGGCTAATGCAATAAAAAAACCCCATGCATATAGATTAGACTCACGATTAATTTTAGCTGAGAAAACATTTTTACCCTGTTTCAATTGGACTTTTAAAAACTTATCGCAAAACTTGCTAATATTCTTTTTATTTCTTTCTAAATAAATTAATTTCCCATTTAACCAAATGCAATATGACGCCGCCCCATCCACCATCATATAAAGTTCTAATTCGGAATCTGAATAAACATTGGTGGTTAAGTACACATTGCTTCTGTGTTCAATGGAATCGGTGAAAAGCTTCAAATCATTGGTTAAGAATTTATCGGTAATAAATTTTACTGGTACCCCCTCACCTGACAGTTTTTTTGCATTTGATGGACTCAGATGCGATTCTTTAATGTTGTATTTTGCCAAATCGTCATTAAAAAACGTGGTATAGGCGCTTTGCAGCGTTGTGTCGTAGCTAAACGGGCCTACCATATACCAGTTGTTCAGTATTAAAACACCATCTTTATTAAAATCAAGTTTATTTAAATGGTTGTGGTTGTTACAACCATTTAATAGAATTACTGCTACCAGCAAGCAGTTTATGTTTATTACTATTTTATTAAAACTGTTAATTCGCATCGTTGTTTTTTGATTACTACTTACTCAAACCTGTTTTTCTTGACTCACCGTTCACCGTTCATTGTTTATGGTTTATTGCGCTGTGCGGAATTCCGATACGCTTCATCTCCGTTTTTCGTTTTCCGTTTTCCGTTTCACTGATCACTGCTCACTGTTTTATAAAACAGATTTTTCATATCTTCATTAATCCATGGTGCGCCAACCATTTTTATTTTATTTTCTTTATCTATCAGCATAGAGCTGTTCATAATCCAGTTGGGAATTTGGTTGTTCTTGATGAAAAACTGATGCTCTGGATCGATGATGATGTAGAACCTTTCGTCACTTTTATTGGAGATTTCGCTGGTTTTCTTGAAAAAAACATCAGGCCATTCTGTTTGTATGATGAAAAGCACTGAATAGTCTGATATGTTACCAATTCTCTCCATTTCTTGATGCCATTCTACAAATTTGGGGTAACAAGGCATGCAGCCTTCCTGAAGGTAAACCACGGATAAATAACTATATGTCTCTCTGAACAGCTGAAACGATATTTTCGAATCCCTGTGTATTACGGAATCGAATTGATCTATATTTAGTTGTGTGTTTAATATTGAGCGTAGCTCATTTTCGCTTTGAGAAACACGGGAACAGGAGCAGAACAGAATAGTAAATGACATTACTAATAATTTAATCTTCATTGTTTTCAATTAAATTTGTAAGTTAATTCAAAATAACTCCATTTAACAATTAGTTTAAAATCCCTTCTAAGGAAAAATAACCGAGAGGGTTCTCTTTATCTTCAAAATAGAGAATTACTCTATCGTAGACTTCATCTATGCAAAATGAAGAAAAGCTATATCCTGTCTCAATTACTTTAATAAGATCTCCTGTACTATTGAAAGTTAATAACTTAGATGGATATTCCATTTGTGCTGGTTGACCTTCTTCTAATATTACATGCTTATCTCCTAGGTATGAAGCAAGTATCAAGTCTTTATAAATATCTACTCCTTGGAAGTATTGATTAAATTCATTATTTTGATTGTTGATTAAAGGTCCACATATGTTATATATTAAGTCTCCGTTTAAATTACAAATAGTCATAAGGTCTAAATTCACATAACCCCTTATATATCTATCATTTTTTCTATCCAGCTTAAAACTTGAATATGTTTGTCGGTGATCATTAATTGCAGAATGCTCATATCCGTACCTTTCCGTTTTGGAGGTATTAAAATTATATTTCGCCAAAGTCATTTCCGCTGCATTAGCACTTAACGGAACTACAGCAATTCCCAGTGCTATACTATCATTTATAAGCTCATAATCTACTAAAAACATTTTGCTGTCCATCGCTTTATTAATAGAAGGTAAGAAGTTCTTATTACTAATGACACTATCTATAGGAAATTTCCATCTAACCTCTAAACCGTAGTCATCAACCCAAAAGAAGTCTCCGCAAAAACTGATAACACTTTGTCCTAATCTGGTAATCTCTCCAGGGCCTCTTCCCAATACACCTGTACTTGTAATATATTCAAAAGAACTTCTGTTAAATATGTGGATTCCTTTTTCGTTTGTTGGTGTAAAATCATTAAACATTAAATAGTCGCCAATTAATTGAAAATCTCCAAACCGCACATAGAAATCCTTATTAAAATCCACAATTAGATCTTGAATATTCACTGTTTTAACTGCTTGGATACTGAATGGTTTTGCATTATCAAGTTTATGGTTATTGCATCCAATTAGAGCAATGAATACAATTGGGCTTATGTATTTTAAAAGTTTCATAATATTGACGTTAGTTTACTTGTTATGAAGTGAATAATTGAGCTGAATTATAACCTCAACTCTATTTCACTTCTTTTATTTATTTAGTTATTCATGATGTTACCAGTGAAGTTCAATAAAGGGTCTCCACCCACGATCATAACAATAGCCCTTAGTGCTACCACATGGATTAGCAGAACTTTCCGCCTCGGCCTGCTGCATAATCATAATGCTCTCCAATGAAACATCACCGCTACTATTGGCTTGTAACATAGTCATATTAAACACAGTCGCCACTGCGAAAAAACCTGTTGTTATTGCAAAAATTAATTTCTTTTTCATTTTTTTAAATTAGTTGTTTAATGAAATATGTGAAAGAAGTTTGAATAAGCTGAGACGTGAAAACTTGGACTGCCAATAAAAGGCAGTCCAAGTAAACAATAGCATTACCATCTTTTTTCCTCATATCGATGGAATCCAAAACAATAACACATGCCCCTAGATGTCAGACAACCATTTGGACAACCAAAACTTTCCGCCTCGGCCTGCTGCATAATCATAATACTCTCCAACGATACATCACCTGCACTATTGGCCTGTAACATATTCATATTAAACACTGTTGCCACTGCGAAAAAACCTGTTGCTATTGCGAAAATTAACTTCTACTATTATGAGTTAAACTCCATTTTAATAATTCAACATTACTTGTTATAGCTCCAAAAGAATATAAATATCTATCATCAGCAGTAACTGCTATTGACTGTAAATTAAAATCCAGAACATATTCACATACTTTATTAAGTTCCCAATCAAATACGTGAATTGTATTACCAAATGCAGCATCATAACCATGTTCAGCGACTGATTTACCTGAATATAACAGGTAAATAAACTTATCGGTTACAGAGAAATTAAGGTAAGTAAACTTGCTTTCAGATGATAAATGAATCCGTTCTCCTGTTGTTGCTAAAGTTGGATTATATGATGAAGTGTTTGATTTAATTGTAAATTGTTGATTTTCGCAATAGGTAATTACTTCTAATAGATCATTTGTAAGAAGACTAACATTTACAACTCTTCTTTTACTAGGATGATGTACAAGTACCGATTGAAAAATAATTCCTAATTCAAATTGTCCAATATTTTCTGTTATAGGATGAAAGCCAAATATGGAATCTCTATTATTTTTAACATCAATTAGAGCATATTTTCCATTTGAAAAGAATCCTGTTGCTAAATAGTATTTATCAATCATTAAGGGAGTCATAAATGAATACATTACCTCTTTATTTTTTACTCTTAGATTTGCAATAATGTTCATTTTAGGTTCAGTAGGAGAATTGAAAATTTCTTTGAAAGGAAATTCTGCTATTATATTTGTGTTAACGGTATTAAAGGAAAACTTTTCATTTTTTATAAATAAACTAGACGGCGTGATAATCTCATTTGGCCCACTGCCTTTTTTCCCAAACCTCTTTAAAAAAATCAAGTTTTTAATGTCTATTACACCAAAATAGTAGTTATTTACTTCATCTTCGAAGAACAATAGAGAATCTGAGATTAGCATCTTGTTAGGATTGCCAAAAAAACCGGAATCAATATTAACAACATCATTTTGTATATGGTAAATCGGATAATCTGGTTTATACTTAGGGTTACATCCATTTGCAATAATCGAAAATATTGCAATAACGAAAGGTATTTTGATTATGTTTTTCATAGTTTTTCAAAGTGAATTAATTATGCGGAAAAGCATAAGCTTTTCCGCATAAAACTTGTTTAAATGAATATGCCATTAATAAAAAAACCGTCATCCCACAAGCACCAACCCCAAGGTATGTTCATACAGATGCCATTACTACCTCCCCATTCTACTTGCGCCTGCGCCATCGTTGCAATACTCTCCAGCGTAACATCCCCGGCACTATCAGCCTGTAACATGTTCATATTAACTACAGTTGCTACTGCGAAAAAACCTGTTGCTATTGCAAAAATTAACTTTTTCTTCATTGTTATAAAAATTACTTGTTTAAAGATTAGCTGTTTTGAAAACAGCTTGTTGAATTAAAACTTTTAATAGAAATGCATCACTGCCTGGCAGGTACATTTTTTGTAACCGAATAATTCAGTTATCGTAATTTGTTTTAAAACTTTATCTTTGTCACATTATACCGAAGTTCTTCGGCATAATACTGACGATTTTTTTCATAAACGTTTTACCTCCTTTCTTTTTTAAGTTTGGAGGGAGTCGGAAGAGGAAGCGTGGGCGTAGGAGCACAGGGGCTTCCTCTTCTTTTTCCCAGAAAAATCAGTGTTCAGTTACCAGTTATCAGTTATCAGTTATCAGTGTTCAGTTATTAGTTAACTCACTGTTCACTGATGACTGTTCATTGATAACTGATAACTGTTCACTGTTCACTGCTCATTGATAACTGATCTCATTTCATTAATAATCTCTCTCGTCGCCGAGGACTCAACTTTTACCGGGCTGTTGAGGATCTCTTCGGCGGTTTGTTTGGCTTTATGGTGTTGGCCGCTTTCTGTGTAAAGTTTGGCCAGTAAATATTTTGGTAATAGTAATGATGGTATCATGTTTGTGCTTTTAATGTATGCGGCTTCGGCTGCGGGGTAATTACCCAGGGCTTTGTGGTTGTCGCCAAGGGTGTTTTGGATGATTTGACTGCTGAAGCGTTGTTGCGCCATTGCCAGTATTTCGTTGCTTTTTTGGTGTTGTTCATCCATGTTGAGGGCTTTGCCATACATTTGCAGGAAGAGGCCGGTGGTTTGGAGTGCCGGGAAGGCTTCTTCGTAAGCGTCAACTGCTGTATGGTAGCTTCCAAAACTGTAAAAGCGGTCGGCCTCCTGCCAGATTTTCATGGCTTGGTAATGTGATTGCCGCTGGGGTATGAAATGAATGGTTGCGGCGATTAATAGCATGGCTACCGGAATTGTCAGAAACAGGACTTTCCCTCCTCTAATGCTAAACAGTGTTTTGGTGGTGCCTGCCAGTATAGCTACTAAAATGACCAGTTGCAGGATGAATGAGCTGATGTCGAAGGGGTAAGAGAATAGGCTGAAAGTCAAGACTGTTAAGAGGGCTCCTTTTATTGCGGTTGATAGTTCGAAGTTTTGGGTTGATGGTTGATCGTTTATAGTTGTGAGTTTATGGTTTTGGGTTGCGTAGCGTAGCGAAGTCCCGAGAATCGGGAATAGTTCAGGGTTGATGGTTGATGGTTGATGGTTCGGGGTTGATGGTTGATAGTTTATAGTTGTGAGTTTATGGTTTTGGGTTGCGTAGCGTAGCGAAGTCCCGAGAATCGGGAATAGTTCAGGGTTGATGGTTGATGGTTGATGGTTCGGGGTTGATGGTTGATAGTTTATAGTTGTGAGTTTATGGTTTTGGGTCGAAAGGTTATAGGGTTGAAGGTTTTTTGAAGTTTTAGGTTCAAAGTTTGAGGTTTGAAGTTTAATGTTGTTGGTTGAGAGTTTTTGGTTGTTGGTTCTTTTTTTGAAAAATATAAGATATAGAATTCCACCGACTATCAATATTCCAATGAGTCCTTTTTCGAGCCATAGTTTTAGTGGTTCGTTGAAGGGGGCTTCGGGTGAGCCGGCTACCATGGCCTGGGCTTCGGTGCCTTTGCCGGATGAGAACCAGTTGGCCTGTTCGTTCATGTAAAGGGCATTGAAGGCGCCTGCGCCGTGTCCGGTGATGGGGCGCTCTTTTATTAGTTGAGAGGTAACCTGCCACATGAGCAGGCGGCCATCGGCTGAGCCTTGTTTCATAGTATAGAGGCCAAAAGCTGCTGTGGCTAAGGGTAGCAAAATGGCGGTTAATAGCAGAATGCGTATGGGTTTTTTTAATGATAAAAACTTATTTCTCAGATTTTCTTTAAAGGCTAACAGCCTAGGGTGTCCGGCAAGTACAAATAAACTACCGGCAATGCCTGCAATCCAAGCCGCTCGTGATTGAGCAGGCGGAAGTATCAGCAATATTGCTATCAGAGTTATCCATGCCAAAGTCTGAATAGCATATTTGGCAATTAAACCGTAGGGTAGGATGATGTTCACCCATTTTAAATAAATTCCTCTGTGTTTCTCCGTACTGTCTCCGTGAATCTTTGTGTAACAAATTACCCCCAATGCCAACGGCAATCCACTAACCACAAACCCCGAAAATGGTCCGGGATTGTGAAATGTTCCTGTAATACTAAACAGGCCGTGGAATGACTTCTCAAAGCCATAGAGTTGCATTAAACCCAGTATCGCCTGTGCGCAAACAACCATCATCCAAACAATAGCCACACCCAATATAAAGTACATGTTGCCAGATGCCTGCCGAACAAACATATAGATTACTCCCCAAAGGAGCAGTGGAAATAATAAATGATCCAAAGGTCTTAAAGCGCTGCCAGAAATCAGCTCACTAATAAAATACCATGCTGCGAACAGTAACACCAAAACATCAATTGCAGATACTTTTAACTGTTTCCTGAAAAGTGAAGAAACAACAAAATACCCCACAACAAACAGGCATGCCATTCCCAGTCCGAATAGTTTGGACGTAAGAAGGTCGTTGAAAAATCCTGTGAAAGTTAGAAATAAGCTGCAAAGCGTAGTAGCAATAAGCAGCACTTGGAAAGAGAGGTGGATATGGTTAGTAAAGGTTCTCATTTTTGGGAATTAGGGTCTCTACTTTGTTTGGGGTTCGGATTAAAGAAATTGTAACTATTACAAATGTATTAACATTATTTATATTATCAAATATCGGGGGGGGGGTTATGTTAATAATACTTAATTTATGTTTTTGGCGCATGGTTGTTGAGGTTGATTATATTTTAAGTTCAATGTTTAAAGTTTAATGTTTTCAGTGTTGCGGAATTTAAACACAATATAATTCTGATACATAATATTTGATGATTCCGGAAGCCTAGAACCGGGAATGGTTTGTAAATTGTCATTGTTTACTGTGTTGTTGATGTTTTGTATATAAGAAGATTAAGGACTAACAAGGGCGCAGGACAGGCCAAATATTAAAAAAACGATATGCTATATGCGGATAACTTCTTGTTATTGGTTTATTGGTTCAACAGTAAATCTTGCGAATTTCAGATGATCTGGATCGAATTCGGGGTGGTTTTCGTGTAAACCGAAAAATAATCCGTCTTTTGTTATGAAATTTGAAGAAGGATCATAATGTTGAAACGGCATGGTTGTTTCTCCAATAATTTTAAATTCAGAATCTATTATTATTACAGAAAAAACAGGAGGTGTAGCAATCAAAGAAAAGTAATAATTATCATCGTAATTCCCTGACACCTCATACCCTGGGTAGAATATCCGATAGAAAACATCTTTCCAAGGATCGTATATAATTGATAAGTATCGAGGTCTTTTAATTTGATTATAAAAACTATTGCCACCAGAATTAGTGTTAACTCTAACTCTATTAAATCTGCTGAAATTCTGTTTATTTGTAACCCCTTTAGTTTTATCAAAGAGATAGATTTCATCAAGAACACTAAATGAATATATTAAACAATTATCTTTAATCGCCATCGTAGGATTGTGAGATAAGCTTGTGTAATTTGAAGGAAATTCAGGATATTTCATTTCCGCTTCATGCATGCTATTGTCTTTGAGGTTGTAATATAGGCCAATAGGCGTGTTTTTAAAATCATCACTTTTAAGATCAAATTGAAAGCTCAAGAAAAATATATTATCATTAATTCTTACCGCACTATTCCTGCTCCCACGTGATGGAGCAAAAATGAGGTATGGTTGGTCAGTGTGTTGCGAGTTCCATTCGATAAAATCCAATTTTTGGAGGATTTTATCGTAAGTGTCTGTCAATATAACTGAGGTTTGCGATGTTAAGACAACAGAGTCCATATTTATTACATGGAAGCCCGTATAAGTTGAAATTCCCTCGGGGCCATACTGCTGATAGTTAGTTGATTTTTGTAAACTCAAACTTTCTAAACAGAAAAAATGTATTTGGTTATTACTACCATATGCAAGTATGTTTTTAGAACTGTCTCCTTTAAGAACCTGAATGTATTTGCTTTGCGGGTGGAAATTAGGAGGAATCTTGATTGAAAGAAGAGATTCCTGTTTTGACAGTTTTTGACTTGATTCAATAAATATAGCTTTATTGTTGCATGACATAATGGAGAGAAATGTCATGATTAGTACATAAAATTTATATGTATTTGTGATCATAAATTATGGTCGGTTAAATGTTAAAACAGTAATTGTGGAGTTTTTCCACTATAGGGGGTAGCCGGTCTGATGTGGTTTATATCAGACCGGCTACTAAAACTATTAGCACCCTGCACATGCTGGCCAATCAGGATCTTCACTAAGTGTAGGCCAACATTCACCATCCCAAATGACACATCTCCTGTTACTTGGCTCATTACTTGACTCATCGCCCTGCGCCTGCGCCATCACAAGTATACTGTCTAACGAAACATCCCCGGCACTATTACCTTGTAACACATTCATATTAAACACAGTTGCCACTGAGAAAAAACCTGTAGCTATTGCAAAAACAAGAAGGCATGCCATTCCCAGTCCGAATAGTTTGGAAGTAAGAAGGTCGTTGAAAAATCCTGTGAAAGACAGAAATACGTTGCAAAGCTTAGTAGCTATCAGCAGCACTTGGAAAGAGGTATGGATATGGTTAGTATAGGTTCTCATTTTTGGGTTTTGGGTGTTTTTAGGTTTGGATTAAAGTATGATTAACTATTACAAAAGTATAATATATGTTTTTAAAATCAAATTTTGGGGGGGGATGTTATTTATTGTTTTTAGCCCAAGGGTGTTGAGGTTGGTAATGTTTTAAGTTCAAGGTTTTAAGTTCAAGATTTCGAAGCGCAGCAGAATGAAGCATAGCGGAATTCCGAGTATCAGGAATGGTTAGGGATGATGGTTAAGGGAAAAAGAGTCACCTGCAAATCGATTTTTGTGAAATGAACTTGCTTGTACAAGCGGATTGAATGCACATCCAGCCCGACTGCAAACAAGCAGATAATTTCGAGACCATATTTTTTAGCTGTAATTAAATCGTTGAAGAAACCCCTTATTGTCAAATGTATATCTTACTCACTTTATAACCATAAACTTAAAATACTTAACCTCTATATCTTATACTATAAATTAAACGCCTGAGACCTCATCCCACCTGTGTGTTTTTCTTGAATATGGAATCCTCACAACTAATTTAATCACTTATTGTTTATAAACCCTGTAATCAATTTATGAAAATTAAATTTATATTACATAAATTGCAAATGATTTTTGAACAGATGGGAAAATGTTTTTTTTAATAACTGCACTTAGTCCATTTTATATCACTGTAATATGGGCGATTTTACTTTTTTTAAAAGGACGAATGAATAATCCTCCGGCACTTGTTTTGTCGGTGTTTATGTTTTTTTCTGCTTTGCTTTTTTTTACTCATGCTTCTTATTTTCTTGGTTATAAGGAGTTTTATATTGCATTGGACTCGTTGTATCTTTTCACTTCTTTGTCTGTTTACCCCCTTTATTATTGTTACGTTAGGATGTTAACACGAGATGTTAAGATCAATTATCGGAATGTTTGGCATTTTGCGCCAGCTGCTGTTTTGGCCACTATTCTTTCAGTAATAATGTACTATTCTTCACAGGAAGATAAAATGGTCTATTATCGTGAAGTACTGATTTATCAGAATCGTGAAACAATTTTTATGGGTGGTAATGTTTCCCTTATGGCTGTTGTTTTTTTTATCAGTCGGATTGTATTTGCTTTTCAGGTAATCATATATTTGGTTTCAGGATATAGATTGGCGAGTCAGTATGATGATCGTTTATTACAATTTTACAGCAATCTGCAAAACCGACAACTGATATGGGTGAGGTTATTGAGCCTGGTTTTTTTATTTACATCCATCACCAGCTCAACAGTGAATGTGATTGGTCGTGGTTTTTTTCTTGATCATCCTGAAATGCTAATTATTCCTTCCGGCTTGTTTTCTGTTTTGTTGTTTTTAATTGGTTATCAGGGAAGTATTCAACAATTTACGGTAAAGGATGTAGAGGAGGAGTCTGAGGAGACCGATTCTCTTCCGCAATTGACCACAACGCGAGAGTTGCTAAAAGATTTGATTCTTGATTTGATGGTTAAAGAGGAGTTGTTTCGGATGCCTGATTTACGAATCACATTGCTTTGTAAGAAGCTCAATACTAACCGAACCTATATTTCAAGTATTATTAACGAAGAGTTTGGTGAGAGTTTTAATGGCTTTATCAACCGTTACAGGGTTGAGTATGCAAAGAAACTGATGAAAGACAACCCTGCTTGTGATTATTCTCTGGATTATCTTGCATCAGAATCAGGTTTTGGCTCAGCCAGTTCTTTTATCCGGGCGTTTAAACAAATTGAAGGCATCACACCGGGGAAGTTTTTGAAGGGTTAAAACCTATTGGTCTCTTGCTTACCTTAACTTCGCTCCCAGTTCTCTCTCGAACGCCATGGTCAGTTTCTGCATGGTTTTATCAATCTGTTTGTCTGTAAGAGTTTTTGATGTGTCTTCCAGTACAAAGGTCACCGCGTAGGATTTTTTTCCTGCGCCAATTTTATCACCTTCGTACACATCGAACAAGGAGATTCTCTTAAGCAGATTTTTCTCTGTTTTTCGGGCTGTTTGTTCAATGGCAGCATACTGAACAGATTCATCAAGTAAGAGCGCAAGGTCTCTTTTCACTTCAGGGAATCTGGACAGTTCTGAGTATGTAATTTGTTGACGGGAGGATGCTTTCACCAGATTATCCCAGTTAAATTCTGCGAAGAAAACAGCTTCATCAATGTCAAACTCCTTCAGAAGTTTGGTTTTCACCATGCCGATGGTCAAAAGCACCGAATTTCCAGTTTTATATTCCAGTCCGTCAGAAAGCAGTCCGGGAGTTATGCCTGAAACCTGACACATTTCAGGTGATATTCCCATCTTTAACAGTACATTTTCTGAATGTGCTTTAATGTCGGCAAAGGATGCTTTTTTTGCAGGAGAATACCAATTGGCAGATGCCACGTGTCCTGTCATGAACAACGAGAGGCGTTGTTCTTCAATGTAACTTTCCTGAACAGTAACATCACTGTTTCCTTTCAGAAAATAACAGTTTCCAAGTTCAAACAGTTTTAAATCCTGATGTTGGCGATTTCGGTTGTGACGAATGGTCTCCAATCCTCCAAAAAGTAAAGTTTGGCGCATGCCGTTCAAATCACTGCTTAAAGGGTTGGCCAGAATAACAGTTCGTGATGCAGGAAATTCGGTGCAATCATCGTAATAGGCCGACTTTGTTAAGGAGTTGCACATGATTTCCTGAAATCCGCTTCCGGCCAATTGTGCGGAAATTTCGTTTCGTAACTGGTGATGGTTGGGCTGTGGCGAGTAAACAATGGTGGAGTTTACAGTTGTGGGGGCTTCAACGTTGTTGAAACCGTAAACCCTAAGAATTTCTTCAATAACGTCGGCCTCACGTTGCACATCAACCCTGTATGGCGGAACTGCCACGCTTAATCCGGTTTCGGTTTCATTGGTAATTTTGATGTCAAGGGATGTCAGAATTTTTTTCACCAGGGTTTGGTCAATGATTTTCCCTATCAAACGGGTGATGTTTTTCCAGCTTACATCTACTTTAAAATCAGTTACCGGGTTTGGATAGACGTCCACAACCTCGGACGATATTTCACCACCGGCAATTTCTTTTATCAGAAGTGCCGCTCGTTTTAAAGCATAAACTGTGATGTTTGGGTCGGAGCCTCTTTCAAATCTGAATGATGCATCGGTGAAAAGAAGGTGGCGTCGAGATGTTTGACGGATATATACCGGGTTAAAGCAGGCACTTTCGAGAAAAATACGTGTGGTTTTTTCAGTAACCCCGCTTTTAATTCCTCCAAAAACTCCGGCAATACACATGCCTTCAGTTTCGTTGCATATCATCAGGTCTTTTTCGTGGAGTGTTCTCTCTTTTTCATCGAGTGTGATAAATTTAGTGCCTGCAGACATGGTTTTTACAACAACATGATCACCGGTTATCTGATCTCCGTCGAACGCATGTAACGGTTGGCCACATTCATGCAAAACAAAGTTGGTGATGTCAACAATATTGTTGATGGGTGTCATACCAATGCTCAGGAGTCTGTTTTTAAGCCAGTCGGGCGATTCCGTGACTTTTACCCCGGAAATGGTCACTCCACTGTATCGCGGACATGCCTCTGCATCTTCAACGGTAATTTTTATCGGATAATTGTTATTATCGGTTTTGAAATCGTCAACCGATGGTTTTGTTACTTTAATATTGGGGTCGGTCAGTTGAAGCGATGCCGCCAAATCTCTAGCTACGCCAATGTGGGAGGCCCCATCAATGCGGTTTGGGGTCAAATCAACTTCAAATATGGTATCCGATTCAATTTTGAAATATTCAGCAGCGGGTGTTCCAACTTTTGTTTCGGGATTCAGCACCATAATTCCATCGTGACTGGTTCCCAGTCCAATTTCATCTTCGGCACAAATCATCCCTTCTGATGCTTCTCCGCGTATTTTTGTTTTCTTGATAACGAACGATTCTTCCCCACTGTATAGGGTTGTTCCCACCGTGGCTACCACCACTTTTTGTCCGGCCGCAACATTGGGTGCTCCACAAACAATGGGCAATGGTTCACCTGTCCCCACATCTACTGTGGTTACACTAAGTTTGTCAGCGTTTGGGTGTCTTTGGCATGAAAGAACCTTTCCAACAACCAGTCCTTTTAAACCTCCTTTAACGGTTTCTTTTTCTTCAATACTGCCAACTTCGAGTCCCAAAGCAGTTAATGCAGCAGCAATTTCAGAAGGTGATTTATCGGTATTGATGTAATTTTTTAGCCAGTTATATGAAATATCCATGCCAGTAGCGGTTATCTGTTAATTATATAATTACAATTTTTTGTGAGTTCTTTAAGAATTCACAAAAATAGCATTTTACTTTTATGGAGCGAAAAATTATTCCGTTTGTTTTGATACGTACCCGACTGCATTGGCAATTAATTTTCGGTATTGGGGGTGATGAAACAGATCCGGTCCATGTCCGGGCATGATATAAACAATAGCAGATTGGTTGAAGCGGTTGGTCCATCCTATGGTTGAAACGGAGTGAGGATTGATTTTTCAAATAGAGATCAATAAATACCCATTGTTGTTTCTTCCTTTAATGTTATCTTTGATTTCTTAAACAAGTAAACATGGAAAGAATAAGTACCAACCACAGGCCTTTGATATTAGTGACCAATGATGACGGGGTTGAAGCGCGTGGATTAAAGGCTTTGATTGAGGTGGTTCGGCCGTTTGGAGATCTTTTGGTTGTGGCATCTGATCAGCCTATGTCCGGCATGTCACACGCCATTACAGTGAAATATCCTTTATATCTTACAAAAGTAACAGATGAACCCGGACTGGAGATTTATAAAACAAACGGAACTCCCGCCGATTGTATAAAACTAGCGATGAATTCTCTTTTGGAGAAAAAACCGGATTTTGTTGTATCAGGAATTAATCACGGAACCAACAGTTCTGTGAGCATGCATTATTCAGGCACCATTGGAGGAGCCAGAGAAGGTGCCTTAAATGGAATTCCTGCCATAGGATTTTCTCTGCTCGATCATCATCCTGAAGCCGATTTTTCAAATGCCATCCACTATTGTCGTGAAATCTTCAGTTTTGTGCTTAGCAACGGCATGGAACAGGGTATTTGCTATAATGTTAACATCCCTAAAGGAAAAAGTATAAATGGGATTAAAGTTTGTCGCCAGGCCAAAGGTGTTTGGGTTGAAGAGTTCGATAAAAGAATCGATCCCAGAGGACGAACCTATTATTGGCTGACCGGACATTTCCAGAATAATGAACCCGAATCCACCGATACCGATGAATGGGCGCTTAATAACGGTTATGTATCCGTGGTACCCTGTACCATTGATGCCACACACCAACCTTCCCTGGAGCATTTGAAAAATGCGGGTCTCGACAGGGTTGCTTCTCATCAGATTGTTTGAAAATAAATTCCACAGATGAAACGAGCCATGTCGAATGTTTCAACACTCAAGGAGATCACTAGCTGTCGAGTTCCATCTGATTATTGAAAAACAAATTATTAACAGATGAATAGAAATTGGAAAAACAACCAAATTACAGGTTTAATTATTGGATTTATAGTCCCTTTGATAGCCTCCTTGCTCATTTATCATTTCAGGTATCCCGGTGCAGGAACCTATATTGAATTCCTTTCGAAACTCAATGAGTGGGACAGTTTGGGAAAGTTGTTGAGTTTAAGTGTAATTCCCAATTTGCTGTTCTTTTTTATCGGGTTGAAAAAGGAGTGGATGAAAAGTGCAAGGGGAGTTTTAACGGCCACCATGATATACGGTGTTGTGGCTTTGATTATTTTTATGGCTCAGTAAAATAGTTGTTTAGGTGAAGTACTATATAATAGCAGGCGAAGCATCCGGCGATTTACACGCATCAAACCTGATGCGCCAGATTAAAAAAAACGATAATATGGCGCATTTTCGCTATTGGGGAGGCGATTTAATGGCTGCCGAAGGCGGACAATTGGTGGCTCATTACAGAGATACCGCCTACATGGGTGTTTTTGAAGTGGTAAAGAATCTGTTCAACATATTCAGGAATTTTAGAAAATGCGAAAAAGACATTCTCAACTATCAACCTGACGTCGTAATTTTGGTTGATTATCCTGGTTTCAACCTGCGAATGGCCAAATTTATTAAAAGAAGCGGGTTTAAGGTGTTTTACTACATTGCACCAAAGGTTTGGGCATGGAACAGGAGTCGTGTAAAGAAAATTAGAAAATATGTTGATAGAGTTTACTCTATTTTACCTTTTGAAACCGATTTTTTTGCCAAATATGGCATAAATGCCATATATTCAGGGAATCCTTTATTGGATTCAATTGATCAGAGGAAGAATAAAAACGAAACGGGAGAGGAGTTTCGAGTTCGTAACGGGTTAAACGGAAAACCCATCATAGCCATGCTTGCCGGCAGTCGCAAAGAAGAAGTTCATCGTTTGCTGCCTGAAATGGTGACGATGATGCCTCATTTTCCCGATTTTCAGTTTGTTATAGCTGGTGCACCATCTTTCACCATGAGTCATTACGAGCCATATCTTCAAAATGTGAAGGAGGCCAAGGTTTTGTTTGATGAAACATACAGTTTGTTGCAGCATGCCCATGCCGCCATGGTGACTTCCGGCACCGCAACCCTCGAAGCGGCCTTGCTTAATTGTCCGCAAGTAGTATGTTACAAAATGTGGGGAGGAGTTTTTACTGATTTTATGTCTAAGCGGGTGATTATAAAAGTACCATACATCTCTTTGGTGAATCTGATCATGCAGCGCGAAGTGATTAAAGAACTCTTTCAGAGTTCTTTTTCGACCGAGGCATTGCTTGATGAATTGAAAAAGTTATGTTACGATGAATCTCATCGTAACAAAGTTTTTAAAGGTTACGATGAACTTAGTTTTATAATGGGAGGGCCTGGCAGCAGTGAACGTACCGCTAGATTAATGGCCGATACTTTAAGTGAATAAAATCCTTTGGGATTGCTTAAAATATATGTTTTATGCAAATCTTTAAATTTGCAGAGGTCACAGAAATTTAAACCTAACCCATCAGTCTAAACATCTTGTTTCTAATAATTTGTTCTGTATTATGCTGGCACTTTGGAAAAAAGAAGTCATGTCGTTTTTCAGCTCACTTACGGGCTATTTGGTAGCAGGCGTATTCCTGTTAATGACAGCACTGTTTTTGTGGGTCATTCCCGGAAACCTGAATATTCCCTTCGGAGGTTATGCTACCCTGGATTCTCTGTTCTGGATTGCACCCTGGTTGTATCTATTTCTAGTTCCGGCAGTCACCATGCGTTTGCTGGCCGATGAAAAAAAATCAGGCACCATCGAGTTGCTTATGACTAATCCTTTAACTGATTGGCACATTGTGTTGGGTAAATATCTGGCCGGGGTGACTTTGGTGGTCATATCTCTGATACCCACTTTGGTCTATTTTATCTCTGTACATTACCTCGCTCAGCCGGTGGGGCACATTGACCACGGAGCCATTTGGGGGTCATATATCGGGCTGGTACTACTTGCCGCCGTCTATGCATCCATCGGGTTATTTGCTTCGGCTTTAACAGAAAATCAGATTGTATCCTTTGTTATTGCCGTAGTCATCTGTTTTTTCTTCTACAGTGGAATACAGTCCATGGCAGTTTTACCGTTTTTTCGTCCCATTGGAGGTTTTCTGGTTCAGTTAGGAATTGATGAGCATTATCAATCAATCAGCCGTGGGGTTGTTGATTCGCGCGATTTGGTATATTTTGTCGGTATTATAACTTTCTTTTTAGTGTTAACAAAAACCGTTTTGGGAAGCCGTAAGTGGTAAATTTTTAAAATGAAGGAGATGAGTAGATTCAACCCCCGCAAAAAAGATTTAATTCAGCTGGCTTTGGTTTTTGCTATAATTATAGTTGTTAACCTGATTTCATCCAACTGGTTTTTTCGAATTGATTTAACCGCAGAAAAGCGATATACACTGGCTCCTGTCACCAGAGATTACTTACGTAATCTCGATCATCAGGTATTAGTAAGAGTCTATTTACATGGAGATCTCAATGTAGGTTTTCAGAGGTTGGCACGTACCACTCGTGAAACACTTGATGAGTTCCGTTTGGTATCAAGAGGTGCTATACAATATGAATTTGTGGATCCTGCTACCGATGCAAACATCCGTGAAGAACTTCGGGAGTGGGGGCTTTCTCCCGTTCCCGTTTATGAGGCCGAAGCTGATGGTCGGAGAACACAAACCAATGTTTTTCCTTACGCAATTTTTCATATAGATGGGTATGAGCTGCCTGTGAATTTATTGGAAAATCTGCCGGGAAAATCGGGTGCTGAGAACCTGAATATATCTATGGAATCGCTGGAGTATAAAATTACCGACGCCATGCGACGTCTCGCAACTGATGAGATTCCTGCCGTTGCATTTCTGGAAGGGCATGGAGAATTGGATGAATGGGATGTGTATGATATTACCGAAGCTTTGTCACACTACTACCAGGTGGACAGGGGCGCTTTGACAGGCGATCCATGGGTTTTAGATAATTACGAAGCCATCATCATTGCCAAACCACAGGAGCGTTTCTCCGAGAGCGACAAGTTTATTATCGATCAGTACATCATGCGAGGAGGTAAGGTTCTTTGGTTGGTGGATGCCGTTAATGTAACGCTCGACAGTTTAAGACGTGCCACTCAAACAGTTGGATTGGCAACGGATGTAAATCTTTCCGACCAGCTTTTCAGATATGGAGTTCGAATCAACCATGAGTTGTTGCAGGATATTCAGGCAGCAATGATTCCTATAAATACCGCTCCAGACGGTCAGCAACCCAGATTCGTTCCGGTTCCATGGCTTTTTAACCCGCTTCTGAATGTTAATATGGAACACCCGGTTACCCGCAATCTGAATGCAGTAAGAGGAGAATTTGTCAGCAGCATTGATACCGTTGGGAGTCCGGAAGACATATACCGTGAGGTTTTGTTGCATACCAGCAGATTTACCCGACGATTGCCGGTTCCTGTATATATTTCTCTTGCCATGGTAAACGAACGACCGGAAAGAGAGGATTTCCGAAGTTCATATGTGCCTGTTGCAGTAGCAATGGAAGGCTCATTTCCATCGGTTTTTGCAAATCGGTTAATACCCCCGGGTATTGAAATGGAAGCTTCAGAAGTACGACACCGGAGTGAACCAACCCGTATGATAGTGGTAGCAGATGGCGACATCATTAAAAATGAAGTGAGAAACCGCCATGGAGCATCGCCACGTGCCATGCCCTTAGGGTTTGATGAAATGGGCAACCAGACCTTTGGAAACAAGCAATTTATTCTTAATGCCATCAATTATCTGGTTGACGATGAAGGTTGGATGGAGCTAAGAACCAGAAATTATGAACTTCGTTTGCTTGATAGGGAGAAATTATCTTCACAAATTAAGTTTTGGCAAACCATTAATGTTTTGGTACCGCTTCTTTTTCTGTTGTTGATTGGGGTGACGCTTCCAGTATGGCGTAAGTTTACTTTTGGAAAACATAAGGGAGTTGATGAGGCTGTCTAAAAAGTCTGTTAATAATATTCAATACTTACAATTTGTAAAACAACCTTGCTTTCACTCCACCAAACCTCCCCATAGTGGGAGACTTAAAGTCCCCTAGGGGATTTAGGGGTGAATTATTAACGTGTAATTTACGATTTGAAAGATAAGGAAAATTTAAATTTACTTTTTGGACAGCCTCATCTGTTTCAAAAATTTGTATATTCGAACGCTTTTTAAGCTTTTATGCTTTGCCGTATTTATGATATAAAACATCACAATGACTTTTTAGTTTTTTCATGAAAAACAGAAGAGGAATTCAATCAAAAATTAATTGATATTTCATATATTTGAGAAGAAAGAAAAGTACTTAATGCATTAAAATAAAACAAAATAACTATGAAGTTTGTCGTATCCAGCTCCGAATTGCTGTCGCACCTGACGGCCATAAGCCGGGCAATTTCTACAAAAAGTCAGTTACCGGTGCTTGATTGTTTCCTGTTCGATTTAAATGGAACTACCCTGAATATCACAGCTTCCGATCTGGAGGTTACCATGACTACCACCATGGAAACCGAAAGCACCGAAGGCGATGGGAAAGTTGCGTTGCCTTCTAAAATGTTATTAGAGGTTCTTAAGAAGCTTCCGGAGCAGCCTCTAACTTTTGAATTAGCTATGGATTCGCTCATGGTTGATATGGTTTCGGAAAAAGGAAAGTACAATTTTGTGGCGCAAGCTGGTGATGACTATCCTGTTATTCCTGAAATTGATGAGGATAAGGCTAGTAAATTGCAGGTTCCTGCTTCAATGTTGCTTACAGGTATTACCAAAACCCTGTTTGCTACAGCCGACGACGAACTGAGACCAGTAATGAACGGTATTTTATTCGAATTGTCTTCTGAGAGCCTTACTTTTGTGGCTTCCGATTCGCATAAACTGGTTCGCTATAGAAGATTGGATGCCAAGAGCGAGTTTGAAGCATCATTTATTCTTCCTAAAAAGCCCGCAGGCTTATTGAAAAATGTGTTGCCTCGCGAAAGTGGTGATGTAATGATTGAATTTGACCATAAAAATGCATTTTTTAACCTGCCAAACTATAAATTGGTTTGCAGACTTGTTGAGGGTAATTATCCCAGCTACAATGCTGTGATTCCACAGGACAATCCCAATAAAGCTGTAGTTGACAGAGTTGATCTGGCCAACTCACTTGGTAGGGTATCGATATTCTCAAACCAGGCTTCCAATTTAGTGAAGCTGCATCTTGGTAAAGATGAACTGGTGGTATCCGGACAGGATATTGATTTCTCAATTTCAGGTTTTGAGAAACTTAATTGTCAGTATGACGGTGATGAAATGGAGATCGGATTCAAATCGGTGTTTTTAAGTGATATTCTTGAGAATATCAATTCTGGTGATATCATCATTGAGTTATCAGATCCTTCAAGAGCCGCTATTGTATTACCTTACGAAAAAAGTGATGATGAAGATGAATTGATGCTGATCATGCCGATGATGATTAACGCATAATTCTGATCATACGTTTAATATTTTACGGAGGCTGTCCAAACATGGTTTGGACAGCCTTTTGTGTATCTTGAAATCTGTATTTATTAATCAGGTTAAAAACTCTATCTTTGTCTATTCAAAATTTTAGTTAGCATGTCAGTTAAAAAAGAGAAGGTAGTTATTGGTTTGTCGGGAGGCGTGGATTCTAGCATTGCAGCATTTGTTCTGAAAGAGCAGGGATACGATGTTATTGGGTTGTTTATGAAAAACTGGCACGATACCACCGGTGTGTTAAAGGCTGATTGCCCTTGGCTTGATGATAAATTTGATGCGGAATCTGTTGCGCGTAAACTGAATATTCCTTTCCATTTTGTTGATTTAAGCGATCATTACCGGAAAAGGGTTGTCGATTATATGTTTGCCGAATATGAAAAGGGTCGTACCCCAAATCCTGATGTGCTTTGTAATCGTGAGATCAAGTTTGACGTGTTCATGGATGAAGCCATGCGCCTTGGTGCTGATTATGTGGCCACGGGACACTATTGCCGGAAAGAAACTGAAATAATTAACGGACAACCGGTTTACAAACTTCTAGCTGGCGCCGATCAGAACAAGGATCAGAGTTATTTTTTGTGCCAGTTATCTCAAAAGCAATTAGAGAAGGCGCTTTTCCCCATAGGTGATTTGCAAAAGCCTGAAGTAAGAAGAATAGCCAATGAACTTAAACTGGTAACGGCTCATAAAAAGGATTCACAGGGAATTTGTTTCGTAGGGAAAGTTGACCTGCCTGTCTTTTTGCAGCAAAAGCTTGAAGCAAAAAAGGGGAAGGTGTTTCTGGTTGAACCAAATTGTGAACTGTTTCAGAGAGATTGGAGCAGGGCAGATGAAAATTCCACAGACGACGAACTGGCGGAACTTTCAAAACCATTTCCATTTCATCCAAAATTTGGAAGCAGAGTTGGCGAACATAATGGGGCTCATTTTTATACCATCGGACAAAGGAAGGGGCTCAACATAGGCGGTTTCCCGGAGCCCCTGTTTGTGATTGGAATTAACGTGGACTTTAACCAGGTTTATGTTGGAATGGGGCAGGAGCATAACGGGTTATTCCGTTCAGTTATTCAGATTCAACCTTCGGAAATTCATTGGATCAGGCCTGATTTGGCACTTGAAATTGGTCAATCGATGCGGTTAAAAGTACGTATCAGATACCGGCAGCCTTTGCAAGACGCTTTAATAATTCGGCGAACCAATGGTCTGTTTATCGTTTTTGATGAGCCGCAAAGAGGAGTCACAGCCGGACAGTTTGCTGCATGGTATCGCGATGACGAATTAATTGGTTCAGGTGTAATTGGATAGTTATTATATATGCAAAAAATCGGGTTGATTTCTGATACACACAGTTGGTTGGATCCACGATTGTTCGAACTTTTTAAAGATGTTGATGAGGTTTGGCATGCCGGTGATATAGGCTGTGAAGAAGTTTTAGATCAACTGGAGTCTTTTAAACCGGTAAGGGCTGTTTATGGTAACATTGATGGAGCGGAATTGCGGCGAAAAGTACCCGAACTTCAACGATTTACCATTGAAGGGATAGATGTTTTAATGACTCACATTGGGGGGTATCCCGGCAAATATGCACCCAAAGTAAAACAGGTCATTTATTCCAATCCCCCAAAACTTTTTATTTGCGGCCACAGTCATATTCTGAAAGTGATGAACGATTCATCATTAAATTTGTTACATGTAAATCCCGGAGCTGCCGGTAAATATGGTTTTCACTTAGTACGAACTGCGATCAGGTTTGTTCTGGATGAAGGAAATATCAGCGATATGGAAGTTATCGAACTTTCACCGGTGCGCGTTTAACTTGCAGATAAGTAAAAGTCTTGCGGTCTTTTCTTCAATGGTATTGTTTTTTTTAATATTTTAGAGAGCAACATACGAGTGAGTAATTGGGTTTTATATGGTAAATGTTCCGAAATATTTCAATCGTGATATTAGTTGGCTATCATTCAATTATCGGGTTCTTGAGGAGGCCGATGATAAGAGACTGCCGCTTTATGAGCGTTTGAAATTCCTGGCTATCTATTCATCCAACCTGGATGAATTTTATAAGGTAAGAGTCGCAGAATATAAATATAATTTTGATCCTGAAGAAGTCGATGAAATTCAGGGAGCATCGCCCGTAAAGGTGCTTAAGCAAATCAACACCATTGTTGACAAACAATTGATCGATTTTAGTCGAATTTTTCATAATGAGATTCTGGCCGGATTATATGAAGAAGGGCTTATGTTGTATCAAGGGTTTGAGCCTCCTGCCAAAGTGCATCAGACTTTTATCCGGGACTATTTTTATCGTGAGGTTATTCCCTATCTGCAACCGGTTCTTTTAACTCGCGGTACACGCTCGTTCTTAAGGGATAACAGATTGTATCTGGCCATCAAACTTTTTAGAAAAAAAAATACCGATGATCCCGAACGACTAAAGAAGCGACGACCCCGTTACGCCATTGTTAAGTTGCCTACCAATGACCTGCCGCGCTTTATTCGATTGCCGGATTTGGGAGGACAATATCACTTCCTTTTTTTGGATGATCTGGTAAGATTCAATTTGCAGGAGCTTTTTCCGGGCTATGATGTTGATTCAAGTTACTGCATAAAACTTTTGAGAGATGCAGATTTGGGAATTCAGGATGAATTCAGTGGAAATCTTGTGGAGAAAATTAGGCGCAACATCGGGCTTCGAAAAGTTGGAGAGCCCACTTTGTTTACTTATGATCGAGCAATTCCTTCGGAATTTCTTCAGATATTGAAAGAGACTTTTGGCCTTTATAAAGAAGATATGCTGGCAGGTGAGCGTTACTTAAGTTTTCAGGATTTTTTCTCTTTCCCAAACCCGTTTTCGCCTCGTCTGCAAATGAATCATCCATCACCCATTCAGCCGGCAGCACTGCGGAAGTATGGTTCTATGTTTTCAGCCATCAAAATCAAGGATCGGGTGCTTCATTATCCTTATCAGTCTTTTGATTTTGTATTAAAATTCTTAAATGAAGCATCGCTTGATCCAAAAGTGGAGGAGATTAAGGTTACTCAGTACAGGGTGGCCTCAAATTCGGCCGTTGTAAACGCACTGATCAATGCCGCCAGAAATGGAAAGCGAGTCACTGTTTTTGTTGAAGTAAAGGCAAGGTTTGACGAGGAGAATAACCTCCAAATGGCACGCCTGATGGAGAAGGCCGGAGTCAGGATTATTTACAGTCTGCCTGGACTAAAAGTTCATGCCAAGATGGCGCTGGTCATCCGCCGTGCAGGAGGTGTGCGGAAAAGATCTTATGCCTATTTAAGCACAGGGAATTTCAATGAAAAAACGGCTCGTTTGTACGCAGATCATGGATTCTTTACATGCAAAGATGAGTATATTTATGATCTAGAGAGGCTTTTCAATTATCTGGAAGACCAAAGTGAACTTCCGGTTTTTAATAAAATACTAGTTACTCAATTTAATTTTAAGCAGGATTTAATGCGCTATATCGATCGTGAGATCGAATTGGCTCAAAACGGAGGTGAGGGATACATTCTTTTAAAGATGAATGGCATTCAAAATAAAACCTTTATTAATAAATTGTACGAAGCAAGCGATGCTGGTGTAAAAATTGATCTCATTGTTCGCGGAATATGCAGCGTGGTTCCCGACCAGCCATTCAGTAAAAATATTCGCATCCGCAGAATTGTTGACAGCTACCTGGAGCACGCTCGCATATGGGTGTTTGGAAACAGCGGTAATAAAAAGGTATACATGACTTCTGCAGATTGGATGAATCGCAACATTAACCGACGTATTGAGATCGCATTTCCTGTTGATGACGAGGAGATTCTAGAAGAACTGCTTGATATTTTAAACCTTCAGTTAAGAGACAACGTGAAAGCCAGGTATATTGACCATCAACTTAATAATATTAAGGTAGAACACGATGGCTATGAGCGGATCAGATCTCAATGGAGTACTTTTAATATGTTGGCTGCCAAAGAACCGGATTACAATGGCGATTTATTTGAAGTTTAAATATTCGCCTACAAACTCAGAAGAGCAGATACCAATAAAAACATTATGAAACGAGTTCCGAGACTTCGGGACGAGTTCTCCCGAGGCTTCGGGAGTAACTTATAAACAAATTATTGACACATGAAACGATTGATATTAGTAAGACATGCCAAAACAGAGGCATATAGTGATGCAGGATCAGATTTTCAAAGAAAACTGAAAAAGCGTGGACATAAAGATGCTACCTTGGTGGCAAGGGATCTTAAGGAAAAAGGTTACCACCCCGACGTGATTATTTCAAGCCCGGCAACCCGGGCTCTTCAAACTGCTGAGATTTTCTCCAGAGTTTTTGATTTGGACATTATGACCATTCAACAAGCATCTTTTATTTATGATGGTGATACCACTGCCGGAATGTTGCATGGCATTTCGCAATTGTGTGGCGAGGCAAAAACAGCTCTGGTGGTTGGGCATAATCCGGACATTGCTATGTTAAGCATCAGATTGAGCGGACAGGATATGTTCCATTTTCCTACCACGGCAAGTACCGTAATTTCTTTCCCAATTACAAAATGGAGCGATATGGAAGTAGGAAAAGGACGAAAAGAATACTTTATCTATCCTAAGGTGTTGAAAGTTCAAAAGTAATTTCAGAAATGGATTCCTGATAGCTGTGATTTTACCCGACAGGGAATAACAAATCGAAAACAAGAGCCTTTTTTGGGCTCCGATTCAACAGATATCTGACCGCCCATTAAATCAATCAGACTTTTGGAAATGGCCAGTCCCAATCCGGTGCCGGCTGTATGGTGATCACCATTTCCTGCTTGGCGGAATCGTTCAAATATAAGAGACTGGTCTTCTGAGGCAATTCCAACTCCAGTATCGGTCACCGAAAACTCAATTTGCCGATCATTATTTATAAAATAGGCAAGTTCAATTGATCCGGAATTAGTGAATTTTATCGCGTTATTGATCAGGTTATAAATGATTTGTTCAATTCGGTGCGGATCAGATTCAATGAAGAAATCCTTTTTTGTGTTTCCTTTTTTTACGACAAATGCAATGTTTTTGTTCTTGGTGTTAATCAATGTTTTTGCCACCATTTCAATGTTTTGCAACAGCGTGTGCAGATCGAATGTTTCTGGTTTAATCTGAATTTGTCCCGACTCAATTTTACTGATATCAATGATGTCGTTGATTAGGTTTAACAAACTTTCTCCGCTTTTTAATATCATTTTCAGGTATTTCTCAGCCTCCTTGCTGCTCATTTTTTCTTTAAGGATGATGTCCGAAAAACCAATGATGGCATTCATTGGTGTGCGAATCTCATGAGACATATTGGCAAGGAATGCTGATTTTAACCGGTCGCTTTCAAGCGCCCGGTTACGTGCTTTATGTAGTTCGTTCTCAAACTCTTTTTGAAAGTTAATATCGGTAAGTATCCCAACCATCCTTACCGGTCTGTTTGATTCATTAAACTCAGTAACCCTTCCATGTACGCTATGCCATCCATATTCTCCGTTATCTGTTTTTAATCTGAATTCACCGTGAAATCCTCTGTTGGTTCCTTTAACGTGCATGATAAATGCTTCTCTTATCTGGTCAATGTCCTCAGGATGAAACAGATTTCTTACCATCTTGATATTAAAGTTTGTTTCAATTTTATCATCATATCCCAGAAAACGAGATAATCGTTTATTTAGATAAATGGTTTTGTTTTCAAAATCGATGTCCCATAATCCGGTATTAGATCCTTCCAGAGCTAGTTCCAGACGATTCTCACTTTTGCGGAGTCTTTTTTCAATGATTCTTTTCTGATTGAGTATATGCAGCAATATAAGTATGGCAGTTACAAAAAATATAAGCACAGAACCACCTATAATAATCGTCCTTTGATATTTTCGAAATAGGTTTTCAGGCCGGTTAATGAATGTTATGTAGCCTTCTCTGGGTATGATGAGATCGTATCTTTTTAGTTGAGCATAATCAAATATCACATGTTGAGGAGTCTTTATAAGAAATGGAACCTGTTCGGCCTGGCCGGAGAGTATCTTCCGCATGGCTCTTCCTGCTTCTATCCCCTGATCGGTTCCGTTTATAACAGAACCCCCAACTATAAAATTACCAAACAAAAAGTCCCAATTCCCATATACAGGAACATCGAGAGATTCCCTGATAAAATCGGCCTCTAGAATGATGTCCCGAGACGAACCATCTCTATCCAGGTATAAACTCAGAAGGTATATGGCGCGATTATTTTCAGGAAATGCCGAAAGTTGCTCTTTTAATTGAAAGGGAGTTGTAGCATAAATAATCTCATAGTTTAGGTGTGTGAACTCTGGTTCTATAGCATTCTTGAATTGGTTAACGAAGAGCAGGCCGGATAAAGTTGAGTCAGATATTACAATCAACTCTTCTATCTCAGGCTGAACTATTTCAATGAGTCTAAGGGTTGATTCAATGTCAATATCTTCAGCAACACCCCGATAACGGGTGGTGTCAATGTTAAAGTCCCTGATGTTATTTACCCCGCAAAATACCACCGGTACCTTGCCAAACAACTCATCTCCATATTTTAGAATGAATTCCATGGCATGATTATCGCTACAAATAATGCCCTGTACATTTATCCCTTTATATTTTTCAAACATGTAATTTCTGAAGGCTTCCAATTGAGGTTGCGTGTGGAATTTCTTTGTATCCATATATTCAACAAAGAGCCTGTAATTATCTTTTTCAGGCAGTTCTTTGATTATGGCATTGGTCAGATCCTGTGTCCACTTGAATGTAGTATGGTATGAGTTGATGATGACGATATCTGTCAGTTTAACGCAAGTATCAGCAACTGTTGCTCCTGTAGTCAGGATAAACAGAATTACTAACAGTTGATTTTTTCGTATCATAAAGTCGTGATAATTTACTCACAAGTTATAGGAAATTTTCTAAATTAAAAAGGTTGTGAGGGTAATCTGACATAAGTTTAGTTTAATCAATATTGTTTTTTGATTATTTTTTCTAATCTATATGGATGAATGCAAAAGGAGTGTTAATTTTACTGTTTCAGGAGAGCTGCATTTTCTGAATGATTTCAAGAAGAAATGATGATATACCAGCCACAAAAATACAAGATCGGGGACAAATCCATGACACCTTTTATTGATCCCAATGAAATATGGGATTATATTAATGGGTTTAAAAATCCATCAGCAGAAAGGGTGCTGGAAGTTATTGATCGAGCTTTGAACAAAAATCGTCTCACACTTGAAGAGACAGCTGTTTTGGTTAACACGACTGATCCATTGCTCATTGAAGCCATAAAAGATGGTGCACGGAAACTGAAAGAACAGGTGTATGGTCGTCGAATTGTGTTGTTTGCTCCATTATACATCGGGAATTATTGCACCAATAATTGCGCCTACTGCGGATTCAGAGCAACCAATAAAGATCAGCTGAGAGTAACGCTAAATAAAGAGGAGATAGTTAAAGAGGTGGAGATCCTTGAAGATGCCGGACATAAACGTCTCATTCTTGTTTTTGGCGAACATCCCCAATATAATGCGGAATTTATTGCGGAGTCGGTTTGTACGGTTTATGGAGTGAAAAAGGGTTTCGGCGAAATTCGACGAGTCAACATCAACGCTGCGCCGTTTGATGTTGAGGGTTTCAGAACCATCAAAGAGGCCGGAATAGGAACTTACCAGGTTTTTCAGGAAACTTACCACCCAGAAACTTATCTGGAAGTTCATCAAGGAGGGAAAAAGCGGGATTATGACTGGCGTTTGACAGCACTTGACAGAGCACAGGAAGCAGGAATAGATGATGTGGGAATTGGTACTTTACTCGGATTGTACGACTGGCGTTTTGAGATTTTAGGCCTAGTTAGGCATGTCAATCATTTCGAGGCTGTCTATAATGTAGGTCCACATACCATCTCTTTTCCACGTATTAAAAAGGCTTCGGGATATACCATCGATCAGAAATATGCGGTGAGCGATGCCGATTTTACTAAACTTGTAGCCATATTGAGGCTGGCCGTGCCATATACCGGCTTAATACTTACAGCCAGAGAACCTTGGCATGTGCGTGATGAAGTTTTGCAGTTTGGTGTATCTCAAATTGATGGTGGAACCAATATTGAGATGAAAGGATATTCCAATCAAAAACCAGAGCAAAATCTAAATGCTGAACAGTTCGAGATTAACGATAACCGCTCGTTACAGGAGGTTATGACTGAATTAATTGAAAAGGAGTATATCCCTTCTTTTTGTACTGCATGCTACAGATTAAACAGAACAGGCGAGCATTTTATGGAGTTTTCGGTACCGGGTTTTATCAAGCGATTCTGCCAACCCAATGCCATGCTTACTTTGGCTGAATATCTTGAAGATTACGCTTCGGATGAAATTAAAATAAAAGGTTATCAGCTGATTACCGATAACCTGGAGCATTATCCGGATGATGCTTTTAAAGATAAGTTGATTGAACGCCTGGATTTGATTAAAAAAGGTCAGAGGGATCTGTATTTTTGAGGCTTAAAGTTAAAGGTTATAAGTTAAAGGTTTTTAGTTGATTGTTTTAAGTTTATGGTTTTGAGTTTATGGTTTTTAGTTTAAGGTTTTAAGTTGATGGTTTTAAGTTTCGGAGCATATCGGGAAAGGTTTGAAAACATTGAGCGTAAAACCTAGAACATTAAACCTAGAACCTCAAACCCTCAACTCTCAACCCTCAACTCTCAACTCTCAACCCTCAACTATCAACTATCAACACAAAACAACCCAACCCTCTGTCCTGTCTTCAGTCTAAAATCAACCAACTTTCTTCGCTGCTTTTTCATCCATCATCCAGATGCTGTTATCAGGCTTAACAAGTGATGCCGGGTATTGTTTGTAGTTGTCTTTTTTATTGATGATTTCATCCACTTTCTCCGCTTTTTTCTCACCTGTAATCCAGAAAAGAATTTGCTTTGAGTTGTTTATTACATTGCCGGTCAGGGTGACCCTGTTTTGTCCGGTGTCGGGATGAGTAGCAACTTCACATATGTTTTCTGAGTTCCACAATTCAATTTGGTGGGGAAAAATGGATGCGGTATGACCATCATCACCCAAACCCAGTATCATGAGGTCGAATTGGGGGAGACCGTTGATAAAAGGCACTTCTTTTTTTATGGACTGTTCGTATTGGAGAGCCGCATCGTGGGGGCTGATTTCACCGGAGACTCTAAATATTTTAGTTTTATCAACCGGAACTCTGCTAAGCAACAGATCATGGGCCATTCCATAGTTACTTTCCGGATCTATGGGTTCCACACACCGCTCGTCACCCCAGAAGAATTTGATGTTTTTCCAGTTAATTAGGTCTTTAAACTCTAATACCAGGATTTCGAAAATGGCTTTTGGTGTACTTCCGCCGGAAAGAGCAATGGTGACATTTTCCGATTCTTGAGTCAGTTGCTCCAGTTGTTTTCCAAACTCTCTGGCCATGGCTTTTTTGCCGGGGTATATTTCAATTTTTGGTGTCATAGTTGTCTCAAATAGATTATCATAAGATCTTAAGTATTCCCTTTGCCTATAATTCGCAATACTCTCCGTCGCCAACCAGATTTTTACATGGGTATCTCCATGTTTGTTCTCCTTCAATCAGCTGATCTGAAACATCCGGACCCCATGTTCCGGCCGGATAACCATGAACTTTGATGCAAGGTTGGTTTTTCCAGGCTTTGAGTATAGGATCAACAAATTCCCAAGCGGCCTCCACGGCATCAGCTCTGGAATAAAGTGTGGCGTCGCCAAGCATACAGTCAAGCAGTAGCCTTTCGTAAGCACTTGGTAAATAAGTGTCGTTCAGTTCGGAATAGTGAAAATCCATATTCACATCCTGTACGTTGAATCCGGCGCCGGGAACCTTCATTCCGAATTTCAGGAGAATTCCTTCATCCGGTTGTATCCTGATGACCAGCTGGTTTTTTTGTTTCATAATATCTTTATCCCCATGAAACAGGTGATGTGGCGTAGGTCGGAAATGTATAACAATTTCAGTTACACGAGTCGGCAAACTTTTTCCGGTGCGTATGTAAAACGGAACACCGGCCCATCGCCAGTTATCAATAAAAAACTTCATGGCCACGAAGGTCTCTGTTCTTGACTTGGGGTTTACTCCTTTTTCTTCGCGATATCCTTTTTGTTTTTTACCTCTGATTTCTGAACCGATATACTGCCCGCGAATCACAAATTCCGGAACTTTTTCCTCTGGTATTGGCCGAAGCGATTGCATCACCTTCACGATTTCATTCCTGATGCTCTCATCCTTGATTAATGCAGGTGGCTCCATGGCCACCAGCGAAGCCAGCAACATCAGGTGGTTTTGCACCATGTCTCGCAAAGCACCCGAATCTTCGTAGTATCCTCCACGATCGCCTACACCAATGTCTTCGGCAGAAGTAATTTCTACATGATCAATGAAATTACGATTCCAAAGGGGTTCAAAAATCCCATTGGAAAAACGTGTAACCAAAAGGTTCTGCACGGTCTCTTTTCCCAGGTAGTGGTCTATCCTGTATATTTGATCTTCTCGAAACTGGTTTTGAAGATCTCGATTCAGGCTTCTGGCACTTTCCAGATCATAACCAAATGGTTTCTCAACTATCAGTCTTTTAAAACCATTGGATTCATCATTTAATTGGTTATTGGCCAGAAATTTTGGAACCAAGGGATACATGCTTGGTGGTGTAGCCAGGTAAAAAATGTAGTTGTTCCCGGTTTTTAATTTTTTGTTGAGTGATTCCAGATGATTTTTAAAATCGGGGTACTCTTTCTCTTCTTTGGTGTTGAAGGCGTAATAGAAGAGTTTCGTAAGAAACTCTTCTTCCATACCTTTTTTTGTTTTGATGGTTCCTGAGAACTTTTCAATTCCCTCTTTCATCTTATCCCGAAACTGATCGTCGCTCAGATCGGTTCTTCCCAAACCTAAAACTCCAAAATTATCGGGAAGCAGCTTTTGTGTATAAAGATCAAAAACCGACGGAATCAGTTTACGGTATGTCAGGTCGCCAGAGGCTCCAAAAATTACTAAAATATGTTTTTCCGGTTGTCTCATGTTTTACTTTACATTAATCTTATGGTTTTAAATAAACCATACAGTGAATATTATTTTAAATGATTAATATAATATTTTTCTTCATCAGGTTGTTCGGGTTAAAAATAATATTAACGGCGCTAACGCTTCAATTGTTCATTTTTCTGTTTTTTGAAAAAATGCAGAGAATCACCCCACTCTCCCAATCCGGTTTCTCTTCCCGTAAAGGCTATACGCATTTGGAGACAAGAGAGGCAGTCGTCGGCTGATTCATCAATACAAGGTTTATTGTTATACAGTTGATAGTTTTTGCGCTCTGTGGCAGGGGTAATATTGGGCATGATGATGTTGGCACCACATTTTATGGCTTTTTCTCTTCCCATGGGATCAATGGCCTGCAACGCTGTGGAGGCTGCAATGTTTATATCGGGCATCATTAACCGAAGCGTGGCTATCATGTTCAGCGTCATATGCAGTCTCTCTTCCTGTGTGTACGCCGACTGAGATGATTTAGCCAATGGCGTGTCTTCGTGTTCAATGTATGGCCCCATGCCAACCATGTCTATGTCAAATTCTTTTAAAAACAGAAGATCATTTGCCAAATCGCTGATGGTTTGACTGGGAAGACCAACCATAACTCCCGATCCGGTTTGATAACCAATTTCTTTAAGAGCTTTAAGGGCTTCCAATCTACGTTCAAAACTGTGCAGTTTGTTTACAGGATGTAGCTTTTGGTAAAGTTCCTTGCTGGTTGTTTCTATGCGTAATAAGTAGCGATGTGCTCCGCTGTTGAACCACTTTTGATAGGTCTCCTTGGTTTGTTCTCCTAAACTAAGTGTGATTCCTATCTTGTTGTCTGAAATCTCCTTGATTTTTTTTATCAATTGGTCGATGCGATCAATAAATTTGTTGTCAATTCGTTCGCCTGATTGCAACACCACAGACCCATACCGATTTTCGAAGGCATATCTGGCTGCCTGGATGATGGCCTCATCATCCAGATTGTATCGGGGTACTTTTGTGTTGCTTTTCCTGATTCCACAGTAAAAGCAATCTTTTATACATACGTTCGAAAACTCGATCAGACCTCTAAACCAAACTTTGGAGCCTCTTAATTCAATGGCTTTTTGTCCGGCCATTTCACGTAAAGCTTTGCTGTTGGCTCCGGAGCATCCTATTAGAAAGGCTATCTCTTCACCTGACAGACTCTTTTTAAAATCAATTTGGTTTATGTTGGTTGTCACGTTCTTTTTTTTGTAAAAATATAAAAAATATATGGGTAGAATACCATTGTGGTAGTTGAGTATGATAAAACTCAAAGCATCTGTTCATTAATTTAATGTAATTTTGTTTTGATGGAAGTTGAAATCCAGTTATCCATCCAAAATCGAAAAAAAATGAGATATGATAAATAAAACATTGTTTTCGCCATCGGGAATTGTTGTCGTGGGTGGTTCAGAAAACATATCCAAGCCGGGAGGCAAAATTGTGAAGAATATTGTGGATGGTGGTTATACAGGGAATTTATTTGTAATTAACCCCGGGCGTGATATGGTGCAGGGAGTTGCTTCTTTTTCCAGTGCAAAAGAGCTGCCCGGCGACGTCGATTTAGCCATTCTTGCCATAACCGCACATCAGTGTCCGGCAGCTGTCAGAGAACTTGCAGAATTAAGAAATACACGTGCTTTTATAGTTATTTCAGCAGGCTTTAGTGAGGAGGGTGAAGAGGGCGCATTATTGGAAAATGAACTGCGTGATGCTGTAAATTCTTTAGGAGGAACTCTTATTGGACCAAATTGCATTGGTGTCATCACCCCTGTTTACAACGGGGTTTTCACTTCACCTGTACCACGACTAAATCCGGCCGGATGCGATTTTGTTTCCGGCTCTGGTGCTACAGCCGTTTTTATTCTCGAATCTGCACTTCCCAAGGGGCTAACTTTTTCATCCATCATTACTGTAGGAAATAGTGCTCAGACAGGTATTGAAGAGGTGTTGGAATACTGGGATGAATCATTTGATGTATCAACAAGTTCAAAAATCAAACTAATTTATGTAGAGAACATACAGAAGCCTGATAAATTATTAAAGCATGCCACTTCCCTTATTAACAAAGGATGCCGGATTGCAGCCATCAAATCCGGAGTAACTGATGCGGGGCAGCGTGCAACTTCATCGCACACAGGTGCGATGGCAAGTGCCGACTCTGCTGTAGAGGCTCTGTTTAGAAAAGCCGGCATTGTTCGATGTTTTGGCAGAGAGGAGCTTACAACAGTGGCTTCTGTGTTTATGTACAACGAGTTAAGAGGCAAGAATCTGGTCATCATCACACAGGCCGGCGGGCCTGGTGTAATGCTTACCGATGCGTTATCTGATGGCGGTTTAAACATCCCTGCCTTAGAAGGTGCGGATCATGATCGTATTCTGAAAATGTTAAATCCCGGTTCTTCTGCATCCAATCCCATCGATATTCTGGCAACAGGAACCGCTGAGCAACTTGGGAAAGTCATCGACTACTGTGACAACGAGATGGATGAAGTAGACGGGATGATCATTATCTTTGGAAGTACGGGGCTGACTACCGTTTATGATGCTTTTGACATGATTCATGAGAAGATGCAAAATTGCCGGAAGCCTGTATTTCCCATATTGCCGTCTATCAGTAGCGCCAGGAGCGAAGTGGAAGAGTTCCTGGCAAAAGGACACATTAATTTCCCTGATGAGGTAGTTTTAGGTAAGGCTCTGACCTCAGTTCACAACACCCCAAAACCTGCAGGTGAGAATGTTTATATGGAAGGAATTGATATTACTGAAATCCGAAGGATTGTTGAAACTGCTATGGATGGATTTCAGGAACCCGGAGTGGTAGGCCGTTTGCTTAAGGCTGCCGGTATTCCGATAGTGGAGGAGGGGGTTGCAGCTACACGTCGGGGTGCTTTGCGAATTGCCAGAAGAATTGGTTATCCGGTAGCGCTTAAGGTGATTGGTCCAGTTCATAAATCGGATGTTGGAGGAGTGACCCTTAACATCAAAACTGAAGCACATTTAAATGCCGAATATCGCCGAATGAGAAAGATAAAAGGTGTAAATGCCGTGTTGGTTCAGAAGATGCAGTCGGGGATGGAGTTGTTTATTGGAGCAAAGTATGAACCCCGTTTCGGACATGTGGTATTATGTGGTCTGGGAGGAATTTTTGTCGAAGCATTAGGTGATCATTCCCATGGATTGGCACCTTTGACTTTTGATGAAGCTAGATCCATGATCCGAAGCCTGAAAAGCTATCCCATCATTCAGGGGATTAGGGGTACAGAGGGTGTAAATGAAGATTTATTCGCAGAAATTATTGTCAGATTATCAACTTTGTTGAGGTATGCTACTGAAATTAAGGAGATTGATCTTAATCCATTGCTCGGTAATCAGGATTACATAAGGGTTGTGGATGCCAGAATGTTGATAGAAAAAACATGACATATGTTATAAAACATGTTATTAACATTTCTTGATAAGTGTTAATGTTTGTATTTTGCGTGCTTAATCTGCTAAAACTTAAAAATATGATAATCAAACAATTATCTGTATTCCTTGAAAACAAATCTGGTCGTTTACACGAAGTTTTCGAGATTTTTGGGGAAAATAATATAAATGTTTCGGCCTGTAGTGTTGCCGATACTTCTGAATTTGGAATTCTACGGATGATTGTTTCTGAACCGGAAAAGGCCAGAGATGTTCTGAAGGAAAAACTGTTCTCGGTTAATATCAGTGAAGTCATTTCATTTGCAACACCCAATACTCCGGGTGCATTGGCCAAAGCTCTTCAGATACTTTCCAAAGCCAATATCAGCATTGAATATTTATATGGATTTTCAGTTGGTGAAAAATCATTTATCGCTCTCAGAAGCGATAATGTTGAGCAGGCCATTATGGAATTACAACGAAACCAGATGGAACTGATTTCGGCCAGTGATCTGTATAAATTTTAAATCATATTCAATCTCATTCATCAAACTAAACCTAAATGACAAATACAATCTGGAACCGGCATTTTGAAACCATGCCGCGGGAACAAATGAAAGTTGTTCAAAGTGAACGGCTTAGAGATGTGGTGGAACGTGTATACTATAATGTTCCTTATTACAGGGAAAGAATGCAGCAACAAGGTCTTGGGCCTGAACATATAAAGTCTGTTGATGATTTAAAGCTTTTACCTTTTACTACCAAAAACGATTTACGGGATAATTATCCTTTTGGATTGTTTGCAGTTCCCATGAGCGAAATAATCCGGTTACATGCGTCCTCAGGAACAACCGGAAAACCAACTGTGGTTGGTTATTCCCGACGAGATATTGGAGTGTGGAGCGAAGTTATGGCACGGACATTAACAGGTGCTGGTGCCGGGAAAAATGATTTTATTCACATTTCATACGGTTACGGACTGTTTACAGGTGGATTGGGACTGCACTATGGCGGCGAAAAAATTGGAGCATCAGTCATTCCTATTTCAGGAGGAAATACAAAAAGACAATTGCAGTTAATGCGCGATTTTGGAAGTACAGTGCTGGCCTGCACACCATCCTATGCTTCTTATCTTGCCGAAGCCATTGAAGAAGGAGATATTGACAGGGATGAGCTTAAATTGCGGGTAGGTGTGTTTGGTGCAGAGCCATGGACTGAAAACATGCGTCGCGAAATAGAGAAAAAACTTAAAATCAAGGCCATTGATATATATGGTTTGAGCGAAATTATTGGTCCGGGTGTCTCTTTTGAGTGTCAGTACCAGTGCGGTCTGCACATCAATGAAGACCATTTTATTCCTGAAATCATTGATCCTGAAACGCTGGAAGTTCTTCCCGAAGGAGAACTGGGAGAACTGGTGTTTTCTACAGTGACAAAGGAGGGACTGCCAATTATCAGATACCGAACACGCGATTTGACTCGCCTGAATTTTGAAACCTGTGCCTGTGGCAGAACCCTGGTCAGAATGAACAAGTGCACAGGTAGAAGTGATGATATGTTGATTATTCGCGGAGTAAACCTGTTTCCATCACAAATTGAAAGTGTATTGCTTGAAATGGACGAAACAACTCCTCATTATCTTTTGGTGGTCGACAGGCATAATAATCTGGACACCCTGGAATTGCATGTAGAAGTTGAGGATCGGTTTTACCAGGATAAAATCAGTGAACTGCAGACTTTACGCATGAAAATTCAAAACCATGTGGAGAGTGCCACCGGACTTTCAGTGGCCGTAAAACTGGTTGAGCCGAAAACGATTGAACGCAGCGAGGGCAAAGCCAAACGGGTGATTGATAAAAGAAAGTTGTTGTAGGTTCTTTTTTGTGGTTTATGGTTGGAGGGTGAAAGGGGATTACGGAGACCGGAGAGCGGAGACCGGAAATCGGAGAGCGGAGAGCGGAGAGCGGAGACTGGAAACCGGAGAACGGAGGAGGGTTTCAGGTTGAACGTTGCTGGTTAGGAAAAGGTGCGATGAGTGCAGCCTGATATATCAAGGTGGGAGTTAGGTCAAGAGGTAGAGAGGCGGATGAAAATACGGGAGTAGAGCCTGCCAATTCCCGAAGCCTTCGGGAGCGATTGATAATGCCGCCGCAGGTGGCTAATGTCGGTAGGTCAGAATGTTTCATTGAGAAAAGGCACGCCGTAGGTGTGCAAAATAAATACAGTTCGATGTTATTTGGGATGTTTTTTTTATTTTATCTGAATGGGAGATAAGGTACAATCGGTTACCTGTCGTCTGATAATATGTATTTTGATATGAGTAATCCTTTTCCTCTTAGCAAAGAGGTTATATACAAGTTCAGGGAAGAGTTGGGCATAAAAACCCTGGCTCATGCTTCCATTCGCCAGATTGTTTATCTGGTGAATAAATTGCAGGAAAAATACGGTGTGCAATTCATTCGCACTGAAATGGGAGTACCTGGATTACCGGCGCCATCCATAGGTGTTGAAGCTGAAATTGAGGCATTGAAAAGTGGTGTTGCATCAATATACCCGCCAATTGAAGGCATTCCTGCATTGAAGCAGGAGTTGTCGAGGTTTGCCAAACTCTTTCTAAATATTGAGATATCTCCGGATGTTTGCATCCCAACAGTGGGAGCCATGCAGGCTTCAATGCTTTTGTTTCTGGTGGCTAATCGTCGGGACGCAGTAAAGGATACCACTCTTTTTATTGATCCCGGCTTTCCCGTTCAAAAACGCCAGCTTGGCGTTTTGGGAATGAAATATGAAAGTTTTGATATTTATAATTTCCGGGGTGATAAATTAAGGGAAAAACTGGAGTCTTATCTTAAAAAGGGAAACATCAGTACATTTTTGTATTCAAACCCAAATAATCCCGCGTGGATTTGTTTTACGGAAAATGAGCTGAGAATCATCGGAGAACTGGCAAACAAGTACGATGTCATCGTACTTGAGGATCTAGCCTATTTTGGAATGGATTTCCGGGAAGACTTTGGTTGTCCCGGTGAGCCACCATATCAGCCAACTGTTGCAAATTACACCAATAATTATGCACTGATTTTTTCCAGCTCTAAAGTTTTTAGCTATGCAGGCCAACGTACTGGTGCCATGCTTATTTCGGATGAGCTGTTTAATATGCAGTTTCCAAATCTTTCGGGGTGGTTTGTTTCTGATGTCTTTGGACGGGCTGTTTTGCAGGAAGCCATGTACACGGCTTCTGCCGGCACGGCACATTCTTCACAGGTAGGGTTTGCAGCCATGCTGAAGGCTGCAAACGATGGAACTTATGATTTTATTGGCAATGTAAGAGAATATGGAAAGAGAGCGGCATCCATGAAGCGCCTGTTTCTGGAGAATGGATTTAAAATTGTTTACGATCATGATGAGGAGAAGGAGCTGGCAGATGGGTTTTATTTTACCATTTGCTACCCCGGTATGACAGGAGAGGAGCTGCTTGGTGAACTTTTGCGCTTCGGAATAAGTGCAATAACACTTGATACAACAGGAAGCTCCAGAACTGAGGGTTTAAGAATCTGTGTTTCGCAAACATCATCGGATAGGTTTGCAGATATGGAGGAGCGTTTGAAATTATTTAGAACGGTTCATGGGGAGTAATTAGAATGTTTACAAATTAGTTGCGTAACTCTCTGTTTTATTTATAGATTATAAACCGTAACCGGTTTGTAAAGCTTTGTTTAGATGTAATCTAAAATAAAGAAATGTGGTGAAATCGGGGAATATGATTAAATTCGTAATCAATTCAAATGTTAATTAAATAATTTATGGCAAAAGTTAGAGGTGCAATTGTGGTGGATACGGTAACCTGCAAAGGTTGTTCTCTTTGTGTAGAGTCTTGTCCCACCGATGTTATCCGTCTGGCTGCGGAGGTAAACGCAAAAGGATACAATTACGCTTATATGGAGAACCCGGAGGCTTGTATCGGATGCGCCAATTGTGCAATGGTATGTCCAGATAGTTGTATCACTGTTTATAAAGTTAAAGTTGCTGAAGCTGTCTGACAGTTGAATCATTGCAACTAAATCTCTCTTTCTGTTGGTTTATGCCAACAAAATAAATCAGGTAACGAATTCATAACAATGAGCGAATTAAGGTTAATGAAGGGAAATGAGGCCATCGCCGAAGCTGCCATACGATATGGAGTAGACGGATATTTTGGCTATCCCATAACGCCTCAGTCTGAAGTAATGGAGACTTTAATGGATCTTCGTCCCTGGGAATCAACCGGAATGGTGGTTTTACAGGCTGAGAGTGAAATTGCGTCCATCAATATGATGTATGGTGGAGCAGGATGCGGAAAAAAAGTAATGACATCTTCATCCAGTCCCGGAATCAGCTTAATGCAGGAGGGGTTGTCTTATCTGGCAGGCGCCGAATTACCTTGCGTTGTCGTAAATGTGGTTCGTGGCGGACCAGGTTTGGGAACCATTCAGCCTGCTCAGTCTGATTATGCTCAGGCGGTTAATGGTGGCGGACACGGAGATTACAATTTGATAGTGCTTGCTCCTTCGTCTGTACAGGAGATGGCCGATTTTGTGGAATTGGCTTTCGAACTGGCTTTTAAATACCGCAACCCGGCCATGATTCTCTCTGATGGAATGATAGGTCAAATGATGGAGAAAGTTGAGCTAAAGCCTCAAAAAACACGCATGTCCAACGAGGAAATCGCTGAAAAATATCCTTGGGCAACCACAGGTAAACCCTCATCTCGCGAAAGAAATATCATAACATCTGTAGAGCTTGATCCATATGCTTTTGAACGGTTTAATAACAAAGTTCAGGCAAAATATAAGCAGATGCACAAGGAGGATGTTCGTTTTGAGCAGTTTCAGTGCGAAGATGCAGAGTACTTATTGGTGGCCTATGGATCTAGTGCTCGCATATGTCAGAAATCTGTACAGTTATTGAGGGAAAAGGGCATCAAAGCAGGCCTGTTACGTCCCATCACACTGTTCCCGTTTCCGGGAGTTGAACTGGAAAAACTTGCAGGTCAGGTTAAAGGAATGCTGGCCGTGGAGTTGAGTGCCGGACAGTTGGTGCGTGATGTACGTCTGGCTGTTAACGGTAAAGTGCCGGTGGAGCATTTTGGCCGTATGGGCGGTGTTATTCATTCACCCGAAGAGGTGGTTGAAGCTTTGGAAAAAAACTTTTTAAAAGGTTGATTATGGCGTTGGAAGTTAAAGATATTATTAAACCGGAAAATTTGGTTTACGCAAAAACCAAGCTCCTCACCGAAAGGATGTTACATTACTGTCCCGGCTGTACTCACGGGGTAGTAAATAAACTAATTGCCGAAGTAATTGATGAATTAAACATTCAGGAAGATACCATTGGTGTTACTCCGGTTGGTTGTTCTGTTCTTCTTTATAATTATATAGAAATCGACTGGCATGAAGCTGCGCATGGTCGTGCACCTGCCGTAGGTACCGGCATTAAACGTTTGCGGCCTGAAAAGTACGTTTTTACCTACCAGGGCGATGGCGACTTGGCTGCCATAGGTACAGCAGAGACCATTCATGCCTGTAACAGGGGTGAAAATATGCTGATGGTTTTTATAAATAACGGAATTTACGGGATGACCGGAGGGCAAATGGCTCCTACAACCCTTGAAGGAATGAAAGCATCAACCTGTCCTTTTGGACGGGATGTGGAGCACGATGGAAATCCACTTAATATGACCAGCATTGTGGCTACCTTACCGGGAACATGTTATGTAACCCGCCAGGCAGCGCATACAGCTCCGGCAGTTCGAAAACTTAAAAAAGCTTTGCGAAAAGCTTTTGAAAATCAAAAAGATAAAAAGGGAACATCGTTTATTGAGGTGGTGGCCACCTGTAGCTCCGGATGGAAAATGAATCCCGTTCAATCCAATAAATGGATGGAGGCCAATATGTTTCCAATTTATCCGTTGGGCGATATAAAAGATGTATAATCAAGTGAAAAGTTCACATTCTTTTTAAAAGAGTAGAGATTTTGCCTTGGGTTTATTAAAATCACGAGATCATGAATGAAGAAATAATTATAGCCGGTTTTGGTGGTCAGGGTGTCCTGTCAATGGGTAAAATCCTGGCATATTCCGGCGTTATGCAAGGTATGGAAGTTTCATGGATGCCATCTTATGGACCCGAAATGCGGGGCGGTACAGCCAATGTTACGGTAATCCTGAGCGATAGCCGAATCAGTTCCCCAATTTTACGCAAGTATGACACCGCCATTATTCTTAACCAACAGTCAATGGATAAGTTTGAGCAGACGGTTAAACCGGGTGGTTTATTGGTATACGATGGAAATGGAATCACACGACATCCCGAGCGAGATGACATCAATATCTACAGGGTTGATGCAGCAGAGGAGGCGTCTAAAATGCAAAGTGCAAAAACTTTTAACATGATAGTGTTAGGAGGATATTTGAAAATCAATCCGGTGGTTACGATGGAGAATGTCATGAACGGACTTAAGAAATCTCTACCAGATCGTCATCATCATCTTTTACCGCTAAATGAGGCCGCCATCAAGCGTGGTACTGAAATAGTGCAGGAGATAGCAACAGTTTAGAATAATGACTTAATTAAACAGCGACCTGAGAGTCGCTGTTTTTATAGTGATTTACTATATCCGCTAAAGAATCTGTCAAACTTTCCTCCCAGTTTCTCTTCAAATTGATCCATTGCACGTTTTCCCGTACAATGACCGGTTATCAGCATGGCATCCGGGTACTCTGACCTAAAGGTGTTGGCTATGGTTGAAATTTCCTCTTTATTTTCATATATAGCGGAGTTGCTGTCGAGGAGGTGAGTCCCACCGGCAAAAAGTATAATGGATTTGTTTTTCCAATAGCTTGAGGCTGCATTTAGCGTATTTAGCAACCCATTGTGTGTGCAGGCCGAAAATACCACAATTTTATCGCCTTGTTTTAGCGTCAGAGCAATTTCATGGCTGAAATTGTCAGGAATTAAATTGTTGTTGATCTCTGTTAACAGATGCCGGTTCCCTTTTGGGACAGGATAAATTTGGTTAAAGCTGGCAATCAACGCGATGTTATCATTGATTAACCCATTTTGACTAATGAATTCGAATCTGTTTTTATATTTATTGAAGAGTGAATGATCGGTAGAAATGTCCTTTGGATCGCTCAATTTGGTTGAGTAGAATGATTGATTTTTAATTCTTTCGGAAAGAAATACAACCGCTTTTTTATTGATTTCCAGAAACGCTCCCAAGCCACCGGTGTGGTCACGATGTCCGTGCGACAGAACAAGATAGTCTATCTCTTTGATGTTGATTCCTAATTTTACAACATTTTTTATAAAGGCATCTGAGTTGCCTGTATCGTATAATATTTTCGTCTTTTGTGATTCAATAAAGATGCTCAAACCATGCTCTGTCAGAAGCTTTTCTTTAGGATTTGGGTTATTATCGATGAGAATGGTGAACCTCATGTCTTTTGGTTTAGCTTTTCTTAAATGTTGGTCAGATTCTTAAAGGTTGAGGTTGTTTCCTGAATCCTGTAGCTTTTTTAGATACAGTTGATGATGAAAACTTCCTTCCCTCATTAATGGTTTGTGACATTTTTCACAAACCTTTTCGCGGCAAGGGATTCCGGGTTTATGAATGTATTTGATGTTGCAATGAACACATATACAATCCCCTTTGCACTTCTGGTCAGACATAATTTTCTCTGTTATTTTTTATCTATTCTTCGTAAATTATCTGATTTACAATAATTACACTCAAGTAATTGTTGGGTATTTATGTTGAGTTTTAAACACTCATTACATCTGTACCAGTAATCCTGGGTGTAATAATTACCACCATCAAAAAATATCGCTTTACCTTCTGTAAAAGCTCTGGCAATAGCTCTTCTGGCATTTTCATAAATGCGTGTAAAGGTAGGACGCGAAACTCCCATGCTTTTTGCCGCCTCAATGTGATTCAATCCTTCGTAATCTGCCAGTTTGATGGCTTCATACTCCTCAAACATAAGGATTTCAGGTTCAAGGTCGGTGAATGGTATCCCAAAAGGGCGAAAACCCTCCATTACGGGAGGGTTTTTTAGTTTTCGCTTTTTTGGTGGTCTGGCCATTCTATTTTTTTATGGCTTTAAACACTTCATCTTTTGCCAGTGGTTTGGTGCAGAAAAACCAGTCATAACATTTAATTCCGCTCTCTTTACCATCCACTCTGTCTTTGGCTGTTCCGCATGAACCTGCCGGAGGTACAATCAGGTCGTCTCCCGGTTGCCAGTCTGCCGGAGTTGCTACTTCTAAAGCATCGGCTGTTTGAAGAGCAATGACAACTCTTTTCAGCTCATCAAAGTTTCGTCCAAGTGAAAGTGGATAATAAATGATGGTTCTGATTTTTCCTTTTGGATCCACAAAGAAAACAGCACGTACTGCTTTGGTGTTGCTTTCGCCGGGTTGAATCATTCCATATTTTTTAGAGACTTCCATGGTGATGTCTTCAATAAGAGGGAAAGTAACTTCTACATCCTTCATCCCTTTGTACTCAATTTTTTCCTTTATGGTGCGCAGCCATGCTATATGGCTGTAAAGTCCGTCAACAGATAGTCCGACCAATTCGGTGTTGAGTTCCTTAAATTCATCCTGCATCTTTGCGAATGTCATGAATTCTGATGTACATACAGGGGTGAAATCTGCCGGGTGGCTGAAAAGAATAACCCATTTCCCTTCATAGTCGGATGGAAAATTAATGGTACCCTGAGTGGTTACCGCTGTAAATTGTGGTGCGTCGTCGCCAATGCGAGGCATGGCGATGGTTTCTTGTTGTTCCATAATCTCTTTTTTTGTGATTGATTGTTTTTACTAAATTTAATAAATAATGAACAAATGTTCAAAATTATTTTCGTGTCACAAAGTAATTACAATCAATGCTTTTTATGCTGTATAGATAAATACTATAAATAAGGTATGAAATTTTATGGGTCTGTTGCTTTTACAATAATAGAAATTAGATATAACGGAAAAACTAAAAAATCAGAGTCCATCTCACATAAGGAATGGGGAAGGGGAATAGGCTCAACTGCTTTAAGTTGCGCTGTGCAGAACCCGGCTCGGAGTTTGAATCGGATGCGAAATATAGGAGGAAAGGGTTTTGACGTCCATAAAGATTTATCACTCCCAGACTCCATATTCTTTCGGTTCGGTCTCTCTGTTTGGAGAAATTGAAACCTACATCCATTCTATGAAAAGGGGGCATTCTGTATTGATTCAGTGAAACTGCATCTTCTGAAAAACCGCTGCCTGGCGATTCATCCAAAAATGGAAAATCGGGTGCAAAATATTTCTCTGAAGGGAGGGTAATGGGGGTTCCACTACCAAATTGCCAATTCAGGTTGCCATCAATTCGTTCATTAAACTGATATTTCAGGTTCAGGTTGATGTCATGGCGACGGTCAAACCTAGCGGGAAAGGATCTGCCATTGTTGATCTCTTCAAATTGGTTAGTGGTTTTTGCCAAAGTATAACTCAACCATCCGGTGAAATCACCGTTGTTTTTTCGCAGAATCAGCTCAAGGCCGTAGGACTCCCCATCTCCTCCTGTCAGCTTATCTTCCCATTCGGTGCTGTAATCAAAAAATCCTGTGCTCTCTTTGTAATGCAGGAGGTTTTTCATCTGTTTGTAGTAAACATCGCCCGATATGGAGTAGTTCTGATTAAATCCTGATTTCCAGTCGGTACCCAGTGAAACCTGTCTGCTATACATGGGGGGAATGGTTTCGGTAACCGGCAACCATAAGTCTGTTGGCAGCGCCACATTGGAAGAACTTACCAAATGAATAAACTGTGACATGTGAGAATACGCGGTGCGCATGTTCCACATGGGCGACAATTCGTAATTTAATGAGATTCTGGGTTCAAGTGAGTGATAAAATTTATCGTTTCCATTAAAAAGCACATATCTTGCACCTGCATTTACCCTGAGTTTACGCATCAGCGTAAACTCGTCTTCCAGATAAAAATGGTATTCACCTCCGGTGAGTCTGACATCTCCTAAAGTTGTATCTACCGGCTGGGAAGTACCCGGGCTTCGTTGAACCACATCCACCCCGGGGTTAAATTCGTGCTGGATGGCATTCAATCCAAATTTTACCTGATGGTTGTTTGCCGGGTAGTAGTCAAAATCTACCTTAACACTATAATCTCTTATTCCGCTGATATATCTTTGCTCGAAACTGTCCCAATTATTGTTGATTTCATGATTACGTTCTACACCTATGAAAAAACGATAATCAGAAAAGGTGGCAGTGAGATTTCCAAACAGTCGTTGATTGAACACGTGGTTCCATCTTAATGCAGTTACAACATTCCCCCAACCGGCATTGTTTTCGTCGTTTATTGTGGTTCTCAACGGTTCACCACCAGGTGAACCATTGTTTAAAGTAAGGTCTACAAAGTTGTAAGTTGTCATGTATTTATCACGTCCCCAATAAGCACTGAGATAGAGTCGGTTTTTGTCGTTTATAATGTGATTGTATTTGGCGTTTAGATCGAAAAAATAGTAGTTGGTGGTTTCTTCTTGTCCACGCTGAGCCAACGCGGCAATGGCATCCATATAGGTTCTTCTGAAAGAGATTGCAAACCCAGACCGGTCTTTTTGAACCGGTCCATTAAGGGAAACGCCTGAGGATAGCAACCCAACGTTGATGTTTCCTTCAACCCGTTCGTTGTTTCCTTCCAGCATTCTAATGTCTATTACCGACGATATTCTACCTCCATAGCGAGCTGGAAACCCACTTTTAAGTACAGAAACGTGTTTAACGGCATCGGCGTTAAACACCGAGAAGAAACCAAGCAGATGTCCTATGTTGTATATGGGAACATCATCCAGCAAGATTAAATTTTGATCGGGTCCTCCACCACGCACGTACAAGCCACTGAAACCTTCGCTTCCACCCTGAATGCCGGGAAGCATCTGGATGTTCTTAACAATATCAGTTTCTCCTAAAAGTGCAGGCGTTTGTTTTATTTCGTGAATGGGAATCAGAATGTTTCCCATTCTGGCCGCGTTTAACTGTGCGTAGGATAGTTGTCCAACCACATCAATTTCACCAAGCAGGAGGTGGGGTTGAAGATTAAAAACGATGACTGTGTCATTGTTTAGTTCCAGGGGTTTTGATTCTGTTTGGTAACCAACGTACGATGCATTCAGGGTATGCTTACCCGGAATTAGAGTGATGCTGAAAAACCCATAGTTATTACTTACGGTTCCTTTAAAATCAGGGGAGGTATAGATATTTGCTGCCGGCAAGGATTCCATGCTTCCGGCTTCACGGACAAAGCCGCTGATAGTATGTTTTATCTCTCTCTTTGGCGGAGGTGTAAGAATCAGCCTGTTTGAACGAATTGTATATGAGAATTGAGCGTCCTTAAACAGATGACTGACGTGCTGAAGCAGTGTCTTTTCATGGCCGGAAAGCTGGCCGCGCTCAGGAATTGGTAGTCGTGAACTGTAGCTGATGACCCATCCCGATTTCTCTTCCAGTAGCCGAATCAGTTCGGGAGTGCTGCCGCTGACAGGTTCTAATTGAATACGGGGGGTAACATCGGTTTGTGCCAATAAAAATTGCGAGGTTGTTCCGGTTAAGAGAACAACCCCGTATATGATTCGAGTGATTATTTGAATTAATAAGGGTCTGGAAGGGATCATTTAAATAAGCATTGAATGATCCCATAAAATTAATCAGAGATTACTAAAACTCCGTTATGAAGTGCAAACTTTTTTTGAAAATGTAATGATAATTCTTCAGTTATGTCATGAAGCGACTGTTTCTGAAAACGGGTGGTTACTTTAATGTTGGTGGTGTCTTTTATGTTGAATGCTTCAATTTCCGGGAAATGATCTTTAAGAGTTTTTGCTATTTCGTAAAGAGTGGCATTATCAAATTCCAGTAACCCGGTTTTCCAACTCAGAAAATTATTATCAGATATGAGCGATTTTTGAATCAATCTTTGTCCGGCCAACGCTCTTTCTCCCTGCTTTACATCAAGACTGCCGGTTGGACTATATATGGTTACACCTCCTTTGGTGACATTGAGTTCAATAATGCCATTTTCGTGAGTTGCATCCAGATGAAATGCTGTACCGGTTACATGAACCTGAACGATTCCGGTCTCAACTTTAAATGGACGGTCTTTGTCCTGTTGAATTTCAAAGTAGCCTTCGCCGGTCAGTGCAACGGTTCTTTGGTCAGGCTTAAATGAGTTCAGAAACTTAAGGGAAGAGTTTCTGTTAAGAAACACGATGCTTTGATCGGGTAATACTATCGAGTCCGACGATGCACCCGTTTCAAATACAACCCATCTTCCATATCCGGGTACATTCCAATAAACCCATAATCCTGCGGATACTGATATCACCAATCCAATTACAGCGGCAACTCTCATGAAAAATGAAAGAGCTCCCGATTTCTTTTTTGTGAAACCAATGCGCCGACGGATGGCTTGCCAATCTTGTTCGGGGTTGTAACAGGGTTTTGCAGCCTGCTCCCAAACAAACCGGGTTTCATTAAAAAGCTGAATAAATTCCCGGTCATTTTCTAGCAAGGATTCAATTGTGATTATCTCTTCGGGTGATGTATCACCACATAGGTATCTCACAATCAACTCTTCCTGGTTGTTGATATTAGAAGTCATACGATTATAATACAATTTGTTCCGGTTTAGGTATTACTTAATGCCAAGGTTATTAACGAAACTGAATGACATTGAATAAATTTGGTGTTTCGGGCACAGGTTCCTGCAATGATTTCTCCACAGCATTGGCTGCTTTGGATACCGTTGCTTCAGGCTCTGCTGTTTGCATTGTTTTAGCTGTCTCTTCGGCTTGAACCGTTCCAAACATGTCTGCTATTAGTTGCAACAAAAATTCCATCTCTCTTGGGTTTTAATGGTTACAATTATTTGATTTTTATAATGATTAAGGCGTGATCTAACAAAATGATATTGGCTCATAGACGGATAACGTCCATTAATGGTTAATCACTCATATGACAAACGAGCCTCCCCATACACGTATAAAAAATGTTATTTTTTTATTGATTGAATAGAAGTTGAATGAAATTCGTGTTTAGAACAGGAAGTGCCAGGCTCTTTTAAAAAAGAAAATACAAGGCATCAGATCAGCATCAGAGATGGCTGCATCAGGCAAAATAAAACAGCCAATATCGGCGGCAACATCTGGCTTTTCGACAATTCTTCCCGAAGCTTTTTTAGTGCTTTACTGATTTGCGTTTCTACAGTTCTTTTGGATATGTCAAGCTGGTCGGCAATATCCTGATTGGAGTGTCCCTCGAAGCGACTCATTTTGAATATTCTCTGACACTGATCGGGAAGACTGTTGATGGTGTTGTTGATTTTCTCCTCCAGTTCAGTATATTCCAAATTTTCTGATGGCTCGATAAAGTGATTTGATCTGCTCAGAATATTTTGATGGTGCTCATGAATAATTTTGTCCCGTTTTACAATGTTCAAGCATCTGTTTTTAACGGTTTGATAAAGGTGTGCTTTCAGACTTGTATGAATGTTTAACTCTGATCGTTTATCAAAGATCATCACGAATACATCCTGCACCACATTGCGGGACTGGTCATCGTCGTTTAGGATACGGTTGGCAAATATAACCAGTTGTTTGTAGTAAAGATCGAACAGCCTGCGGTAGAAGGACTCTTCTCCACGCATCAACCCATTTAGCAAAAAGGTCTCTTCTTTTGTTTGGCCGTTCGTACTCATAAAATGTTCTATCCTGGTTTCTTTGGGGATGATGATCCTAATATCTCTAACATGGATGCTTCTGATATGGTTTTACAAAAATAGATGATTTTGTTTATTAATGGTGAGAATTTCGCTAAAACGACGAATTTAATGGAGGAACTGTAATTTATCGCGGATGGGAATTATTTTATACTAACATTAGAATGTTTTGCTGGCGCAAAGATTTGTAATTGAATACGAAAACAGATTTGTTAATATCTTATGAGGAAATGTCCCTATTTTTTAAGGAGGTTGAGGTTGTGTCTAATGATAAAAGTTGTTATCTTTGCACTGCTTTTTTAGAAAAGCATCATTAAGTTCGGGATGTAGCTCAGTCCGGTTAGAGTACTCGTCTGGGGGGCGAGGGGTCGGAAGTTCGAATCTTCTCATCCCGACCAAATCAACATCAAACAAAACTAAAAGCCTGCAAATCGTATGATTTGCAGGCTTTTGTGATTTTTATGATTTAATTCAATTTAGATTACTTCAGAATAAATGAGAACTAAACTGTGAACCAAATCTATTTTTATATTTGGTTCTCAAATTGAGTTCAAAGCATTGTAATATAGGGTTTTGAAAATTTAGTTCTGATAGATTTTGGAGTGTTTTGGATGTTTTTTGAGAACTAAAATGTGAACCTTTTTTTCAAGTGAACCAAATAATCTTTAACAATCATAAATTGAATGGTCATGAAGACAATTAACTACTATGGAATTAGGTTTATTGTTCGATATTTGGTTTTATGAATAAAATCGATTGAGGCAACACTTACTGGCATAGGCGGTTCTAAAAGTGCTATCTATATCGGTTTCATTGTGCCAGATTAAATATTCCGGAGCATATTGATTACCTATGTTTAATAGATTTATAATTTAAGCACAGCATTTTCAAACCTGAAAGAATATTTTTCATCGGGCAAACATGTTGTTGTTCAAGGAGGATGATCATAAATTTCACTTCTTGGTTTTTTTTAAAGATCAAAATTCATTATCTTTATGCTAAATAATTGAATTAAAACAATAATAATTATGAGAACTGAAATCCTGACCTTATTATGCTTATGCGTGATTTTTGCATCGAGTTGCTCAAGCCAGAAAGAGACAGACAAGGCTAACAACCTAACCATCATTAGTGGCAAGGTTTACAACAGGGATGTATATCCCAATACCGAGAGGTTGACAGTACATCTAACAGATTTCCGCAACTTCAGAAGTGTCTTCAACAGTCCTATCAATGACGATGGTTCCTTTCATTTTACTTTTAATTTGTACTCACCGCAGGACATCGGTTTTAGTCCAGTGGGCAATAAAATGATTCTGCATCCCGGAGACAGCATTTTTGTTGAGATCGACTTCATGGACATTGGCAATTTTCGTTTTTTCGGCGATCGTGCTGAAACCAACATTGCACTGCAAAAATATTTAAGTCGCAATACCGGCGCATTCACTTTCGAATTTTTTAGTTCCCAGGCTTCTGGATTAGAAGAGAGAAGAAGATACTGTGACAGCATTCGCGTTGATGCTTTGGAGAAAAGGCGAATGTTTATTGAGAGAGAAAATCCTCCTGTAGATTTCATGCAGTGGTCACTGGATTACATAAACATCCAGTATTACCGCGCCATGTTAACAAATTTGCCTCCTGATGCCATTCTGGATCAGGGGTTTATAAATTGGTTTAATGCGATTCAAATTGAGGATTTATATGGGGAAGCTGACTCAGACAGCAAAGGTTCTGCCAACAGGATAGTTAATTCAGCAATTTTTGATTTGGCATATGGTTATGAACGCATTCATGGCCGAATGCTGGCAAATAATTTACCTGAAGGGGGAGTTCTTTCGCATGAGGATGTTTTTGAAGTTTTGTTAGAAAAAGAAGATGGAATATTTAAGGAATTACTTATTGGCAATGTGTTCCATTATATTCTTCGAAGTTTTAATCTTACCCAATTCAATGATTATAAACATATTTTTGAGGAAAACATCAGCGAATATTCTATAAAACAGCCTTTATCGGAGTTCTACCAACTTGTAAAGAATCCTGAACTTTCAAAAGTTACTTCAGAACCCATATTCTCTAATATGGGAAGTGAAGGACGGTCGCTTATGGAAACCATTATTGCTGAAAACAGAGGTAAACTTTTATTTGTTGATTTGTGGGCAACATGGTGCAAGCCTTGCATTATGGGAATGGAAGCCATGAAAGATGTTATGCCACGCTACGAAGATGAAGAGATTGAGTTCATCTTTCTTTGTATCAGATCAACGGAGGAGAATTGGGCTGGTTTTCTTGCCGAAAATGACATTGGAGGGAGACATTATTTTGCAAACAAAGAACAAAGCGAGGATATTTCAATTGCTTTGGGTGTACATGGGATTCCTCATTATTTTGTGATAGGTAAGGAAGGTCATATTGTTAAGCGGCATAGTATTGGTTTTTTCCATTCAAAAGATTTAATCACCCGACTACTGGATTCATCACCCAGTTAATTTTAACCAAAAATCAGAAATTATGAAGAGAAATGTTTCACTGTTACTGTTTCTTGTTGTTGTTTCGGTAACCAATTTGTTATCGCAGAGAGAATTCAGATTGGAAAATATGCATTACATACCGGAAGGTATAATGGATGATGATCCCAATATGGAGGTTAGCTTTCCTTCATTTTGGATAAGTGATCAGATCACCAATAAAGAATTCCAGGAGTTTTGGCAATATGCTAAAAGCAATCCCAACGTTGAATTGTCTTGGGCTGAATTAACACATGCACCAGGCGACCCAAAGCCTTCCCAACCTGTAGTTAGGAGCATCTTATTCTCTGAACTTTTGAAAGAAAAACCAGATTCAACCAACTGGCCGGTTGCGAATTATTTTGAAAGTGATCAATATGCAGATAAACCAGTTATTGGAGTCTCCGAAAAACTGGCTACTTATTATTGTATCTGGAAGACCACTAAGGTTTATGACAACCTTAGCGAACGTGAAAGAGATCCGGTTCATCCATTCATCGTTGCACCGGACTTGAAAATTCGATACGCTCTAATTTGTAGACCGGAATTATTTTCTGAAGATGAAGTTGGTTTCAGAATTGTGATACATCAATAATATTTGAAGCGGCATGACTTAAATTAGATAGAATACCACAATGGGCCAGCATTAAAATATTTAGCTAAAGAATCTTTCGTCCTGAAGAGAAAAAAGAAAAAAACAATAAAAATTCCGTTATTTTTTTTGTATTTATAAAATTACCCATTATATTTGTAGTGGGTTAGGGTTAAGGTTAAAGGGCACGTCGGAACGTCGGCGGGCCCTTTTCATTTTTATGTAAACCAGATAATCAATGACTCTGCTTTCAAATAAGTTTCCACTGCTTATATTTTTATTCCTCTTACCATATGCTATGTATGGTCAATTGGTGGAGATTGATGGAATCCCCAGAGATACCTCCTTTAACTTAATCAGCGAATTCAAAAAACAACAGATAAATTATCCTGATATATCTCTTGCTAAAAAGGGCGATACATCTGCTTTGACCATACATCATGATATCACTTATCTTCAATTGGAAAATCGTTCTCTCAAACTGGATATCATCTATTTATCCCACCTTGAAAAATCAAAATTACCCACTGTACTTTTAATTCATGGGGGAGGATGGAGAAGCGGTGATAAATCTATGGAATATCCTATGGCCATGGAGTTGGCAAGAAGGGGCTATGTTTCCATTTGTATAGAATACAGACTTTCGCCTGAAGCAGTTTACCCGGTGGCTGTTGAGGATGTAATTACCGCTGTCCGTTGGGTCAGATCCAACGCCTGCTCTTATCCTATTGATCGACAAAAAATCGTGTTATACGGCACCTCGGCCGGAGGACAGTTGGCTTCACTTGTGGGAACAATTAATGGAGTCGATTCTGTTTTTAATCCGCCCTACCACACAGAAATTGATGCAGTGGTAAATACTCTTGTAAATGTAGATGGATTGTCTGCGTTTATACACCCGGAGTCGGGCGAGGGTCAGGATCGGCCAGGAAGACCATCTGCTGCTACCTGGTGGTTCAATTCAACAACCGATGAGCGACCCGATTTGCGATATGAAGCATCTCCAATTACCCATGTTCATTCCAACTCTGTGCCTATTCTTTTCATAAATAGTTCCATCCCCCGATTTAGTGCCGGAAGGGATGATATGATTGAAAAGTTAACAGAACATGGAATCTACTCCCAAAACTTTGTACATAAAAATGCCATGCACACTTTTTGGCTCTTCCACCCATGGTTTGATAAAACTGTGGAGTTAACGGATGATTTCCTTAAGAAAGTTCTAAATCCTTAAAAAAGGATGATCTGTAATAAGCTATTCTTTTACAATCCAACTTGCGAGATGGCCGTTGCTAACAGCCATGCTTCCTATACGCCTCCTCAGCGACTGAAAAGATTTGAAGAGGATTTGGAATCCATTATGCTTTGGTTGGGCAGATCCGATGATGTTTTGCTGACACGAAATGGTTTGAGTGCAGATTTTGCCAGTTGGTTGTCCGATTTTGGTTTTGATCTCCCCAAATGTGTGGTTGCAGATTCATTACATGAATCCATAGTCCTTGATGAACTCCACCCATGGGGGTGGAGTCCTGCCATGCACAAATACTTCTCATCAAAGGATTTACAGACACAAAAATTGTGGCATGCGAATCCCATGAGTCAATGGCATCATGGATATAGGCAAATGCTGAGCAGACTGACAGGATTTAAACTGATCAGGGAAACAGCAGAAATCTTAAAGAATGAGGCTATACCAACCATTTCCATTCCTGAAATTCCTTTGATTGTTGAAACCCCTCAGCAGATTGATGACATAGAACGAAAAGGTACTTTGCCAAGATTGCTTAAAACCCCTTGGAGTGCTTCCGGGAGAGGTCTTTTCAAAATAAGGGATAACAATGAGCAAGCGAATAAAAATCCCTGGGTTCTTGGAAAACTAAAACAGCAGGGCTTTTTGTTGGTCGAGCCATTTTTAAATAAACTTCAGGATGTTTCGTTTCATTTTTGGTGTGATTCAGAGGGAATCCGGTTTCTTGGAACCACTTACTTCTCAACTGATTCGACGGGACAATTTTTGGGCTGTTTTACCCACTTGCCTGAAAACATCAACATCCCGGAATCTCTGTTGAAAGAAGGGGAGAGGCAGGCAGAATTTGTTCTTTTGGCTGCTCTTGAAAAAATGAAGATCAATACCAGATATCATGGCCCTCTGGGTGTTGATGGTTTGTTTTTTCTCAATACCGAAGGGGGGATTTTTTTAAACCCTTGCATTGAAGTAAATCTGCGTTATTCAATGGGGCTGGTAAACCTGAAAATCAGAGAGCAGATGGCTCCGGGGCGTTCCGGAAAATGGCAAATTGGTTGTTTAAAAGCTCAGGAATGGATTAAGATTTCCGACAAAAATCCGGTTAAAGTTTCAAATGGCCGGATTCATGAAGGTGTTATGCCGTTAACAGTTCCTCCGGAGAAGGAAGGCCACATGGCCTGGCTTGAGGTCATTCATTAATCTTTAATTCACCTTTTTCGATCATTTTTTTTGTACAGTTGTAGCCCACTTCAATAATCTCTTCAGATTTATCAAAATCCCAGAACGAGTAGTTTTGCATTTCGGCTGGTTCAATCAGGTAGTCGCATATTTCCATGGAAGCTCTGACATTCTCACCAATTCCCAGACTGAAAGCACGTTCTGCAATCTTGGTAATCCCGTCAAACTCATTCATGGGGCCAATGTAATTTACATGAACGCCAATCAGGGTTTTGCATTTCTTCCTGATGGCATCGGCGGGGAGATTGTCAAAGAGGCCTCCGTCGATGTAGGTGGTGTCGTTTATAACTTGTGGAGCAAAAATAACCGGAACAGCGCATGAGGCCAGCACATAGTCAATCAGGGGGCCTTCGCTGATGATTTCGTTTTTACCCGTGTTGATGTTTGCTACAGCCAGGCAGAATGGTTTCTTTAGTGCTGCAAAGTCATCCTTCTCAATATATTTTTTTAGCAGTTTTCGAAGCTCTGTCATCTGGAAAAGGCCATTTTTATTCCAAGCCGGCCTTACCATTTTAAGCACAGGTTCCTCTTTTACAATTTTTTGAATCTCGTTTGGATGATAACCTGCTGCATACAATACTCCGACCAGCGATCCCATGCTTGTTCCTGAAATGATCTCTGGTGCTATGTCATGCTCTGTAAGAGCGTTTAAAACCCCAATGTGTGCGTAACCTCTGGCACTGCCTCCACTTAGCGCAATCCCGAGACCGCTTACAGTTTCTATGTTTGTGTTTGATTTTTTTGTTTTTCGTCTGTTTTCAATAAGACGTTTTAACCATTCGAGCATGATTGAATTATTTTATGGTCATTCAAATATAAAAAAAGGTTGGTTAACTGCTAAAGCAGTTACCAACCTTTTTTCATTGTTCACCAAAAAATATTCTACTATGACGTCTTATAAATAAGAAGTGCGGAATACGTGTTTATTCCTCCGCTTGAATGCGCAGCGTACTCAAGATCTATCACCTGCTCCGGATGGATGTTGTTCTCAGTTAGGAACGCATTCATTTGAGAGTCCAATGACTCATCGTAATCATCAAGTCCAGTGTACTGGAAATGTTTTGTCAGTACTTTATCCATTCTGCTTCTTTTTTAAGTATGATGGGAAAAAACTTGTTTATTATATACTTCCTATACGCAGGAACTATGTATAGGATACATAAAAATGTATATTTTTATCAAAGAAATATGACCGTTGGTCATAACCGTCTATGCTACATGTTTTAGTATGGCAAGTAAATGATCCCAGAACTTTTGAACCGTTTCAATGTTGAGTCTTTCATCGGGTGAATGAGCACCTTTTATGGTGGGGCCAATGGAGATCATATCCAATCCGGGATACTTTTGCAAGAACAAACCACATTCGAGTCCTGCATGAATGGCTTTTACCTGCGGCTCTGTTTTGAAAAGCATTTTGTATGTTTCAACAGCCGTTTTCAGGATGCTGGAATCGGGATTAGGATTCCAACCGGGATAGCCATCTGTTTGCTTTGTGGTTGCTTCTCCCAGTTTAAATACTGAATCAACCATGTTGGCAATGTTGTTTATGCCGCTTTCAAGCGCGCTCCTTTGGCTTGTATTAATGACCAACTGCTCTCCTTCAAAATTTATGGAGGCCAAATTGGTGGAGGTTTCGACTAACCCGGGTACGCTGCTGCTCATGGTAATCACTCCATGTGGCATAGCATAGATGGTGTTCACCAAACGATTGTGAAAATCCTTGGTTAAGATTTTTTCCGGAAGACTGATTGACTCCAGATGTAATTTTATATGGGGTTCTGTTTTTCCAATCTCTTCCTGTAAATCTGCAATAAAGCAGTTTATAAGCACCCTTACCTCTTCTTTGTATTTCCATGGCACGACGCCGGTTGCGCTTGCTTCACGCGCAATGGCATTGTGAAGATTGCCTCCTTCTATGGTAGCCAGTTGAAAACCAAACTGGCGGGTGGCGTCGTAAATGTACCGGTTCAGAATTTTTATGGCATTTCCAAGTCCTTTGTCAATATCATCGCCGGAATGTCCGCCCTTTAACCCGGAAACTGACACCTTAAACGCAAAGGCATCTTTGGAAGTGGCTTCAAATTCAGGATTAAAATAGCCAATGGTACCAATACCTCCGGCGCATCCGATGAATATCTCACCTTCATCTTCCGAGTCCAGGTTAATTAATATTTTTCCGGAGAACATGTCCGGTTCCAACTCAAAAGCGCCTGTCAGACCTGTCTCTTCATCAACAGTAAACAAGCATTCAATGTGTCCGTGTTCAATCTCTTTTGAAGCCAGAATGGCCAGTTGAGCAGCGATTCCGATTCCGTCATCAGCTCCCAGTGTGGTGCCTTTTGCTTTCACCCACTCTCGGTCAATGTATGGATTGATGGAGTCGGTCATAAAATTGTGAACTGTTTCATTGTTCTTTTCGCACACCATATCAATGTGCGATTGCAAAACAACAGATGGGAGGCTTTCAAAACCGGCCGTGGCCGGCTTTGAAATCACCAGGTTTCCAATTTTGTCCTTTTTAAGATCTAGTCCATGCTTTTCGGCAAAGTCAATAAGATAATTAATCATTTTCTCTTCATTCTTCGAAGGCCGGGGTATCTGGCATATTTCATGGAAATATGTCCAAATTTCTGCAGGTTTTAAGTTCTCAAAAGGATACATTCAATTTCTTTTTAATTAAAATACTAAAGCATATAGTACTCCTAAAATACCAATAGCTGCAAGTATAAATACGATTTTAACCGGCATTACGCCATTGTTTTCAGCTGTTTTTCCAAAAATCCCAAAAACCAGCGGGTGTACAAGGAACGGCATAGCAAAAACGAAAGCAATCATACCTGCAGCCTGTTCTCCAAACATACCTCCCTGTATGGCAGCAAATAATCCGAAATGCGATATGGCCGAGGCATTTGCCATTACTGAATCGTTTAATCCCATTCCTCCGAGATTGAGAATTAACAAACCACCAAATACTGCCACCAACTGCCAACCCAGAGAAAATATCATTAATCCGCGAATTTCTTGTTTTTCCCTGCTGTTGGCCGTTTTCAGAGTTCTTAATGCCAGCCAGGTGAGCAGCATTCCTATGGCGACAATTAAAAGCGTATATGGAATAAGAAGTTTTCCTGAAGTGGCACTTGCTGCCAGAATACTGAATACGAAAATATGGCCAATAAAAGGAATGTTAATCATAATGGGTGCTCTCAGTTGTGCTTCATAACCCAAATCGCCGGCAGTACATGCACCTGTAAGACCTGAGTGCGATAACGAACCGGCCATACCGGGAGCCAGATTTCGCATGTGGTTGGCATGCCCTAAAACGATTAAAAGCGTAAGTCCTCCAAACATCCAGACCAGCTGTCCAAAAAAGCCGAATGACAGAACTGAAGTCATGCCTGTTAGTGAAAATGCTTCGGCAATGCGAGAACCTCCAACCATAAAATTGGCTGCCAGCACAACCGGAATCCCAGCGAACAGCAGTGAACGGATGGTAGGCCCAAATTTCCAGCGTGAGAAAAGCATTCCTAAGGTGACCGATAGAATCATGGCAAAGAATATCTCAGGCAGGGCAATAATTGGCCTGATCCAGGTTGCAATGTAATATGCTAGAACCAGAATGCTGAGAATCAGTCCTGTTTCAATCATTCCCTTTCGAATATAAACTGGCTTATTGGTGATTTTTGCGCGGTAATCAATTAGAATAATTGATCCTACAACACCAATATATCCAAGCAATGGATAAAAATTGTCCAGAGGTTCATTGTTGCTGTAACCAATAATTGTGCGTTTGAGGGATTCAACTCCGATCATGATGAAGAATGCTCTGATCAGAAACATGAACTGTGTGAACTTGGTTCCCAGAAACATTTCATCTGCTGAAGGTTCAACAATGTCGGTGTTGTCAATGGATTGATTTGATATGAGTTTCCTGATTTCCTGACCACCCACGAAGAAGGACGCGCTTAGGGCTGTAATGGTCACTTTACTTGCAAAATCAATGATGGGAAATTCTCGTAGTCCCGGGGTTCCCATGCCTGTGCTCACCATTACGTAGCCCATAATTAATCCAAAAACTACGATAATAAGGATGGGGGAGTAGCGTGTTCCTGCTACAAAAGTTCTGGAGACCAGAACCATGGAAATAACTAATAAAAACGTGAGCCAAAACTGGTTCAGAATATGAGCGTTGGCCATTTGGTCGTTAAAATACTCCATTGTTCAGTTGTTAGTTTGAATTGAAAATTACAGATAAATTAAATGGTAGTCTGCATGGTTTCAGAAGAAAAGGTATATTTCAGCAATGCTCTGCCTATCATTTGGAATGATGTCGCAAAAATAGTTTTTTTTAGGAAATTTTGCCAGAATTGTAATCATTTCAAACGAGAAATGTTTTTTGATTAGTGTTTATATCAACCTTAGTTTGAGATTCGATATGTTTCGCAGGTGTTTCAAAAATATTTGAGAAAGGGTCATAATCATTCCGATGATTTAATCGAAATTATAATTTAAGCGATTTGATCAATTTTGTCGGCTATTCCTTAATACATGAGGCGGAAAGGCCTCGCAAGTTAAATAACGTGCATTAAATAGGTGCATAATTAATGTTTTTAATTGATAAACTTGCTTTTAGTCTTTGATTAGGTTAAATTACATTGATTCAAAAAGCATATTAAAGGTGTCGAAAAGAGGAACAAAGAAGACGAACTTTCAATATCGGCCAAGAATGGTGATTGCTCTTATAAATATGTGTTTATCAAAACACAAGTTTTTCTGTTGAATTGATTAACTAAACTTATATCTGTTGATATGACAAGTTCATGACATTGATAAAGTGTAGATGCTTTCCGGCGGGATTTATATTGTGACTTCTTATGATGGTTCTCTTAACTTAATTATTTGCTTTTAACTCTTAACATTTAGGAATTGTTTAGATTTAGCTTATTAACATGTTATGAAGTTTGAGTTTGAAGTGTCTTATATCTATAAACTGTCATTGACAAGTTAGTTTTCGATATCAGTTTTTTTTGATTCGAGCATGAATGAAGATTTGACAAATTCTATTAAACGCTCATGAGTGAGGTACTCACGAAATGAAGTTAGAACTTAACCAATTGAAAACAGACGGAGCTAATTCCGATTCCATCGGAACTCTTAGAAGTTTCCGCGTTACAAAACTTCTCTGCACTTCGCCTCCTCATGTGTTCGGGAGCCATAAACTTAAACAGATTATTTTCAAATGAAGATAGGGCAATCATACGAAGTTCTTCAAAGCGGAGCTTTCCTGTACCTCGCTTCCTGATTTACGGCGAAACAATTAATAATTTAATTTATTCAAATGAAGATTTACATCAAAAATATGGTTTGTATTCGATGCCAGATGGTGGTTAAGAATGAACTTAAAAAACTCAATCTGGAGTATTCTGATGTAAAAATTGGGGAAGCAAATATTATTGGAACGATAACAGAAGAAGACCTGAAGAAGTTGGATACCTCATTAAAAATGGCAGGACTTGAGTTGATGAGCAGCAGGAAAAGAATTCTTGTTGAAAAAACTACCAACGCAATTATAGAACTGGTGCATTACACCGACGAACAAATAAAAGTAAACCTGTCGATTTTTTTGAGCGACAAGCTAAATTACGACTATACCTATCTGGCTAATCTTTTTACTGAGGTAAAGGGAACCACAATTGAAAAGTTTTATCTGAAACATAAAATAGAAAGAGTTAAAGAATTGCTGGTGTACGATGAATTAAATCTATCAGAGATAGCATATAAAATGCATTATAGCAGTGTCGCACATTTGTCGAATCAATTTAAAAAAATAACAGGCTTAACACCATCTCAGTTCAAAACACTTAAGAATATAAGTCGTGATACTCTCGAAAATTTGTAAATGTGGAAAGCCAAACTCTGAAATCTACATGATCAGATTATTTTAAATCGGTTAAGACAGTTAATACAAATAAGCCACAGGAATACTTATTTTGGTAAGTACAATTCCTGTGGCTCGAAACTTAAATTTGATGAAGGGCCAATGGTTAAATTCAGCTATCGTATTTTTTCACTCCTACCTGTTTATTAATAAAAAAGTTGATTTCTAATAATCAATAGATTTTTAATTGTAATCAATGACATTGGAGTGACGCATATTATCGGTTTTCAAAAAATATAACGTACTGATATTGCACCACCATCGCCCCAATAGCCCGTATGGCCAACCAGATTGTAAGACGGTTTCCAGTCTATGCTTAAATTAATTGGAATTTCTGCGAAATTGTACTCTAATCCCAGTATCCCATCAATCCCCACAACAGTATAGGTTTTCCCTGGGTCTCCCCAGTATTTTTTGGTGTTGTCACCATCCCAAAAGCCCACGTGCCCCCCAAAACCATAATACCAATTTAACCGGTCGGTATTAAAGGCTCTGTTATGGATTTCGTAAAGACCTGTAATCTGAACTCCTTTCCATCGGGAAGTAAGAATACCTTCGAGAGCGGCATTGGGACTGATAAAATGTTTAACAGTTATACCATTTGCATATCCTCCCCGTAATCCAATTCCAGTTTTATAGTCCTGAGCATTGGTGAATGATGTCAAAAGGGCAGATAATAAGATGATTAATCCGAGTTTTTTCATTTTGTTTAATTATTGGTCATATTTTAAGCATGTTACCCATTCTTTTGGGTACTACCTGCAATTAAATCTGTCGGTCAGGAACAGTTCAAATTTTATTTGTCAATATAGTAAAATCAGGAATTATGGTTGAACAATCACATTTCCATCAAGATTAACAGCCGTTTGAGCCAATGCTCTCCCTTTCAATGAAGCTCCCCTTTGAAAAGTAATGCCGGTCATAGACAAGATAATGCCTTCAAAATGAGATGATGTTCCGAATGTTGCATCGCCGGCAACCTGCCAGAAAATGTTTTGAATCTGTGCACCTCCCGTAAGAATAACTTTTGCAGATGAACTCATGCTAAGATCGCCGGCAATTTGGAAAATCCACACATCATTTTCATTGCCAGAAATGGTAACGTCAGAGGGTATCGTAACAGAACTGGTCCATTTGTATAATCCTGGTACAAGAGTTTGACCACCAATATTTCCAATTCCCAGTTCAATGAATTCAGGCGTTGGACGACCGGCAGCATCGTTATAGGCTGAAATCATATTTTCAACGGCTGTAGTAAGATTGCCTGGAGTTGGATTGGCCATATCAGCGGCAAATACTTTGCCTGTAACCTGAGCGGAAATGGCATTTCCAGTTTCGGCAGTTAATCCAAATCCCGTTATGTAGGATGTGGCAGCCGGACTTAATCCAAGATTTCCTGTAATTGCGGAAGTAGGATTATTGTTGATAGCTGTTTTTGCCAGAATTGCGTAATGACCTGCTGTTGCCAAATCTACTACGGCCAGGTTTGATGTATTAACACCTGTTGTAAAACTCCAAACTTTATCTTCAGCCAGTGTGTTTCCTGTGAGGCCGTTTACTCCCGTTGTTATAGTGGCTGTATAAACCGTTTCGGCCGACAGAACATTTGTCGGATTGAATGTTGCTATTAATCCGGAATAGTGTACTGTGCCACCAATTAAGTTTGCCCCTTGTTTTAAGGTAAAAGTTGAAGGATTGATGGTTGAGGCCTGCATTTCTTCACTAAAAGTCGCCTTTATTTCGACATTTCGTTCAATGTCAGTTGCATTGCTGAGTGGGCTGATTAAAGTGATTGTAAGATCTTCGTCAGTTTTGTCATTGTCCTTTTTCGAACAACTGCTCATAAATACAACCATTGCTAATGCAATAGTTGAGAATATAATTTTAATTTTCATCACCTAAATAGATTTGAATTATGTGAAAATAATTTCAAATCAAAGGTAGGCTCGTTGGCAGGCTGAAATGTTATAGAATTAAGTTATTAAGTTACATGGTTCACACATTTTCGATCATACATTTGAGAACTTTGAAATATCAACGACCGATAGAAAGCAATTTTTTTCATTCTCTAAAACAATTCCTTCCATATAAACCTGGCATAGTATTTTATTGTCGTAACCAAGCCAAACTTTGCATGATTCTCTTACATTGCTAACATATAATTTCCCGAAAAAATCATTAAATATCGGTTTTGATTCGTCTGCAATAAAAAGTTTGAAATTGCTGTTAATTAAACTGAATCGTCGTTCTTCAAGCATATTTGCACCCGTAAAATTCAGATCGCAAATAGAACCGTCAGAATCAAGAGAAAAATAGCCCATAGGAGAGAAGTCAAACAACGTGGTATATTTTTTCAATGCTTTTTCTGCTGCTTTATACGCTTGTTGCAACTCTTCATTTTGCATTTCCAATTCAATCTGGTGCACCTGTAATTCATGTAATAGTTTATTTACATCAATTGTATTTAGTTCACCGTTCTTGGTTTTGCGGGTTTCGTTCAGTTTTTTCTCAGCCTTTTCGCGCAGCTTTTGGATATTTGTAAAATCCATCTCGTCGTTTATCATGACTGTTCGTTTTTTGTGATTGTTATTATTGCAGAAGACAATTCAAGACAGTTAAACAGCACATTTATTGACCATGTAGTATTAATCTCCTTATTTCCATCTGCAATTACTTTCATTTTAAAGTCAGCATCTCCTTTTTTTGTTATAAGGTGGGTCATTTTATCTTCAACCTGTTTTTGCAACGATTCAGATATAAACAATTTCATGAAATTTGAACCTGTAACTTCTTCTCGCTTTTTCCCGAAAAAAGTTTCAGCTGCCGTGTTGAATTCCAAAATTGTCCAGTTGGCTGATATTTTAAGTATTACCATCGAAGAAGAATCAATCAACAGCCGATTCTCCTGGTTCATTTTAAGTAGTTTATCTTCTACCAGTTTCATTTCGGTAATATCGATAAAAGTTATTACCAGTCCGTCAATTCGATCATCGAATGTACGGTAAGGCATTATACGTATGGAAAACCATCTGCCATTTTTGGTTGGGATCTGTTTTTCAATGAATATGAGCGTTCTCAGAACTTCGAGGGCATCTTCAGGAAGTTCCGGGTAAATGAGTTGTGAAACTTGATCGGTGAACGGTCTTCCAATGTCGCTTTTAATGAGCTTAAATATTTTTGTTGCCTGATTGGTATAACGACGAATATTCAGCTCTTTATCCAGGAATAAAGTTGCGATATCGATGCTGTTCAGCAGATTTTTCATGTCGTTATTTACCCGCGAATAATCATCCACTTTGGCCATCAATTCTGCATTTACCGTTTGAAGTTCTTCATTGAGACTCTGCATCTCTTCCTTGGATGTCATGAGTTCTTCATTGGTCGATTGCAATTCCTCATTTGTGGATTGAAGCTCTTCATTGGTTGATTTTAGTTCTTCTTGCGAAGTTTGCATCTCTTCCGTTATATTCTGCATTCCCTCACGTGTGTGTTGCAACTCTTCTTCAAGTTTGGCTTCTCTGGCAGTGGCTGGTGATTTTCTTCCTTGTTTCTTTAGTGGCTTTTCATTAGCAGTTTTCGGTACATCCGTAAAAATGATTATGAGCTTGCCATATAATGGCTCCGGTTTATGAATCCACTGAATTGTTACATTTAAAGTTAAAGAGCCCCCGTTTGTACCTATTACAACATGATGTAAAACCACCGTTTCTTTATTCGTTACCGCTTTTCGAAATGCGATGGCAAAATCGCTCTGAAAACCTGGCCGTAACATGGCAAAAATATTCAGATTTGCTTTGCCTACCGCCGGTTCAAGATATTTTCCGGTTCGTCCGCTGATGTAAAGAATATCGCCATTTTCGTTGACCAATACTCCGGACGGAGAAAATTGATTTAGAAGTAGTTGGTCGGCAAGTGTTTGAATGTTCATAATAGGTTTGTCGGGTAGATTATTTTCAATATTTCCAATTCCGGGTCGGGTAAACGAGGATGGGAAATTCAGATTGAGAGGATTATGATTCACTTCTGAACGTTTGAATATTTTCAGACTGCTATTGACCGTTGAGAAAAGATGGCTTTGCAATCCAAGTGTTTCAGAGGTGCCAAGTACCATAATACCATTCTGATTAAGACTGTAATAGAACAATCCAATCAATTTTCTCTGTAGTTCAGTATCCAGATATATTAGCAGATTCCGACACGAAATAAAATCAATATTGGTAAAAGGAGGATGCATAATAATATTATGCTGAGCGAACACGATCATCTCCCTGATTTCTGAACTGACGCGGTATCCCTCTTCAGTTTTTATGAAGTAACGGTTTAGTCTTTTAGGGGAGACATCGGGGGCAATGTTTTCTGCAAACACTCCTTTTCGGGCAAAATCAATTGCGTCGTTATCAATGTCGGAAGCAAAAATTTGCAACGATAATCCTGAGTTGGGATAAACTTTCTCCTGTATTTCTTTAAATATGATGGCAAGGGAATAGGCTTCCTCGCCTGTTGAGCAACCCGGAATCCAGGCTCTCAATTGTGTATTCGGTTTTAAATTTTCAATCAGAGATGGTAATTCTTTTTCCTTAAGTTTTTCCCAAACTGCGGAATCCCGAAAGAAATTGGTTACACCAATCATTAACTCTTTGAAAAGAATTTGTATCTCCTCAGGGTTTTCCTGCAAAAAATGAACATAAGTGGAAATGCTGTCCATTTTGTGTATGCCCATCCTTCTTTCTATGCGTCGATATACCGTATTCTTTTTGTAGAGTGAAAAGTCATTTCCAGTATGCGTTCGCAATAGTATAATTATTTTTTCAAATGCACTTTTATCTTTTACTTCTGTACTAAGATTCGTTTTAACTAATGGGATGTGTTTCAGATATTCAATGAGTTCAGAAGGCAATTTGGCCGGAGGAGCAATAATATCAACCAATCCGGAGTTAATGGCATTGCGCGGCATGCTATCAAATCTTGCCGTTTCAGGATCCTGTACCATCACAATTCCGTTTTTTCCTTTGATAGATCTAATTCCAATACTTCCATCGGAACCCATTCCTGAGAGAATAATTCCAATTGCATATTCGTTTTGATCATCTGCCAGTGAGCGCAGAAAAAAATCTATGGGAAGTCGGAGCCCTCTGGCTTCGACAGGCTCAAAGAGATGAAGTACTCCTTTTAAAATGGAAATGCTTTTGTTTGGAGGGATTACATATACACAGTCAGGCTTGACCTTCATCAGGTCTTGAACCTGGAATACCTGAATTTTGGAAATCCTCTGCAATAGTTCAGGAAGCATCCCTTTTTGAGTGGGATCCAAATGTTGAACAATAACATATGCCATCCCACTTTTTTCGGGTACATTTTTCAAAAACAACTCTAATGCTTCCAACCCTCCTGCCGAAGCGCCAATTCCTACTATCAGGAACTTACCGGATTTTGAATCCGTAGTTTTTGATTTAATGGTCTGTTTTGACTTTTTTGCTCTCAATTATTTGATTTTTATAAAATATATGGTCAATTCTCTATACTTGTATTTAAATATACTCCCAAATTTTCATGAATTAAAAACTGTGAATCATTCTTTTGTGATGTTTTACGCGAGAGGTATCAAATTTATGCATTAATACTTAACAAATATGTTCTATTTCATAAATATTTGAGTAGTCTTATCAACAATGTTTCATGTTGAAATATATGTTGCACAATCAATTTCTGTGTTATATGATTTCTACAAAGTTTTACAATATTCCCACATTTTAAATTAGGCTTATTAAAAAAATGACTCGAATCTGGTTATAGATTGAAAGATTCATTTTTGATGACAAGCCCTGAAGGCAGATTCTATTTAGTCTTTACCAGACAGTTTAGACTGTTCAGTAACAGGAAAAACAACTCCAAAACTACGTAGCAGTTGTAAATGTGTGAATCATGTAACAGTTATAAGCAAATGTGTAACATTTACTTATAAAAATGAGCCGATCTTTATCCTAAATAATAAACCAATATTAATACTATTATTATGAACAAGTTAAGAATGAGTTTGCTCATCGTATTCGGCATGGCTTTCATATTTGTTGGTTGTGCTTCATGGAACAGGACACAGAAGGGAGCGGTTGTTGGAACTGCAGCTGGTGGAACGGCAGGTGCGGTAATAGGCAGAGCTTCAGGCAATACGGCTCTTGGGGCTATCATTGGTGCAGCTGCTGGTGGTGCTACGGGTGCAGTCATTGGGCGACAAATGGATAAGCAGGCTGAGGAAATAGCAAAATCAGTTCCTGATGCAAGAGTTGAACGTGTAGGTGAAGGGATTATTGTGGAATTCAGCAGTAACATTTTGTTTGGTTTTGATCAATCGAACTTATCGGAAGAAGCCAAATTAAACCTGAATAAACTGGTTACTATATTGAACAGCTATCCTGATACCAACATTGAAATACAAGGACATACCGACAGCAGTGGGAGTAAAGCGTATAACCAGACCTTATCAGAACAACGGGCAAGAAGCGTTTCCAGTTATTTGTCCGGGAAAGGAATATCATATGGCCGATTGTCCATTAAAGGATTTGGAGAAACTTTACCAAAATATGAAAATGAAACTGTTCAAGGTCGCAGCCAAAACCGCAGAGTTGAGTTTTTGATTTCGGCTAATGAAAAAATGAAAGCTGATGCAGAAAAACAAGCCTTAAATTAATCTTTTATTGCTATTAGCTAGAATGCTAATCGCATACAGCACTTTCGCGTTATATCAATAATTTCATAACATTTAAAATAAACACAATGAAAGCAAAACATTTTTATTTAATAATACTTTTAGCGCTTCTAGTACCAGTTACAGCATTTTCACAGCGGGCTGCAGAATCGAGATCTTCCATCGGGATTCTTGGGGGTGTTAATTTTCAGAATTTGAACGGTAAGGATATAGGCGGTAGTTCGCTTGATAATGATATTCTAATAGGTTTTCATGCAGGATTGAATGCTCAAATGGCCATTGCTCCGGAGTTTTATTTTCAGCCGGGATTAATGTTCAGTACCAAAGGTGCTAAGAGCTCAGAAGGTGCTGTATCATCCACATACAAGCTGTCGTACATTGAGCTGCCGTTGAACCTTGTTTATAAAGCGATGGTTGGTAATGGGTATGTATTTCTTGGGTTTGGGCCATACGTTGCTTATGGGATTAATGGTAAAGCTACGTACGAAGGCGGCCCTGTATCAATTGATACAGATATTAAATTTAAGAATAAGGTGAATTCTGATGACCCTTTAACCACCGTATATATAAAACCGCTTGATGCCGGAGCGAACCTCTTTTTTGGTTATGAACTGCAGTCAGGATTATTTTTACAACTGAACACCCAACTGGGTTTGCTGGATATCAGCCCGGAAGATAACCGAATTACTGATGATAACCAGTCGACATTAAAAAATACGGGTTTCGGACTGTCACTTGGATATCGCCTTTAGAATTTTAGTGTCTGCTAAGATTATTATTGTTATGGATTTTTAAGATCTTTAGTTTTCATGCATTCGGGAAACTGGTAGTTAAGGTTTTAACCGAGAAGTACACAGAAGAGCACAGAGAGTAATATGTAGTTAAACATGTAGCTCTCTGTGCTTCTTTTTGAATTAGTTTGTGCGCTTGTGATTTTGCTTTTTAACTTTTCAGACGGTCGTTTTTTACTCTACCGAAATGGAATCACTCCCGGCTTTCCAATCTCAAAATCACGGATTCCGAAATCAACGCTTTGAAAAGAGTTTGCTTTAAAGATATTATTTCCTATGCCGGCAATTACCGGATAATACGAAATGGATATTTGAAACGCATTCAAAACCAGATTATCATTTTTTATTAAAACGCCCAGTCCAATTTGGGAGTACAACCTGCTGTTCCGGAAGCCCTTTGCTGCATCGCCAAGCATTCCCAAGGAAAAATTAAAATAGGGGCCAAAGTGAAATCCGATAAAATTCCAGGGAGGATATGATTGTGTTTGCGATGTAAACAACAAGCGACTGGCTCCCGATAGTTCAGGGCTGTTAAAACCTCTCAACCCATATTCATGGTTGATGGTTAGACTGTCGTAATCGGTGCGATTGAAGCCAATAATTAATTGAGGTTTAATGAACTGCCTGAATTTCCATTTTCCTGTTTCAATCAGTTTTGTAAAATAATTGGCCTCCACCAGAAAAACTCCATTCTCAGTTTTATCTGAATTGAGAAACGTGCCGTATTCGATATTGGAGCTAATATATCCCCAGGTATAATAGTTGCCGGAAGAAAATCTTGCTCCGATATAAAAACGGTCAAAACCGTTTTTATTTTGATAGCCACCTGTCAGAGCAATTACCTTTCCTATGGGGACATCTTCCGATACACCAAATTTAAAAATATACCTATCTTTTACATATAACCTGGTGGAAACGCCTACACTGGAAAGATAGAAATTTTCATTCCTGTAAAATTGCAAAGTATCAATCGTTACAGGAGGCTGTTCGATAAAACGGATGCGCTTAAAGCGCAAGGATGAAATAAATCTGGTGGTGCGACTATATTCTGAGTTCCCTTTCAATACAGGAATTGAATTTCCGATCCATAAATCCTGTAAATTATACTTATATGGAATAAAATTGTCGGACCAGATGGGATTTTTATGATGATGTTGAGAGAAATTTATCCCGCCTGCCCATTTCGATAGGGGTGAAAAAAAAGGTCGTTCGAAATCAATGCTTTTGATTAAAACGCCATATTCATCTGTACCATATTCAAGAGTAGAATTGATATAGGTATTGCCGATATTTGGGATGAAGTATTTCATTCGGTAAGCAATGTCGCCGGATGAACGGTTCACAATTATTCCGTTTTGAAACCCGTGACCAAGACCCAGAAGGTTGTTTTCACGCAAACTAAGGGTTAGTCGCTTATCGGAACGGGAGACTCCGGGGAGGAGACTCCAGCTGTCCAGCTCGCGGATGTAGATATCAACCGAATCAGGAGATTCAGGCACTTCCAGTGTGTAAAATGAGACATCGGTAACAAAGTTCATTCTGCGGACCAACCGTTCAGATTCTTTTATTCTCAATGAATCATAGGGCTGGTTTTCACGTACCAATAACAAATTTCGAATGGTATTGGGATGGGTTTTTACATGATATCTGTTTCCGGCTCTGGTTAATATGTTCAGCGACCCCGTAATGGTGTCGCCAATTGAATTGCCAAACGGATCTAAAGTTACAATATGAATATGTTTGATTATTTTCCCTTCAAATGTGCTGTATGGCTTTTGTTCCAGTTGCTTGTTTACCTTTTCCTGTGCAGGAATTGATGATACCGGTTTAAAAAACAACCGGAACATAAATTTAGTAAACCCACTGCGGTCTGAATAAGTTTCAATGTTCTCATAAAGAAGAGTAGAGTCTCTTTGGTTAATTGCATCCTGTGTTAAAGCAAATTCATTTGCCAAAAGAAAAACAAAAAAACAGAATACCGCACGTCTCATCCCTAATTGTTCGTTTAAAGAAAGCTAAAATCAGAAACTATCCACAATAAATCTGACCCGCTCTCACTTGTTTTCTATCATCTCTTCCTCTAACCGCAATCGTTCTTCTTCCCTTGCTTGTCGCCTGAAATATCTTCGAAAAAGAAAATTGTGTTTTAGAGCTTCCATGTTTTCGTTCAGGCCAATGCTGCTTTCTTTGATGTTTTCCATGGTTTCATGGATATTATTTACAATGGTTGTATCACGAATCAACATTCCAATGGCTCCTTCGCCGCTGTTAATTTTCGTCATAATTTCGCCTAGCTCATTGGAGGCAACTTCAGTTTTTGCAGCAGTATTAAGTAAGCTTTCCATAAAGGCAAACACATTCTCCTGTGTAAGTTCTATGGTTTGATCCAATCCTTCGGAGCTCTTTCTTAAGTTTTCGATGGTCATATTAACATTTTCTGCAATGACTGGATCCGATATTAATCTCCCCAACATTCCCTGCCCGTCATTAATATTTGTCATAATTTCGGCAAGCTGATGAGTAATAACCTCAGCATTTTCCGCTGTGGTTTTTAGGCTCTTCATAATGTCATCGGTTTCAATTGGTTCTTTGGATAAAATATGTTGTCCGTCAATTGCCATGGGAGAGGTATTACTTCCCTGAGAAATGATAATAATGCGGTCGCCAATAATTCCTTCGGAACCAATATTTGCCTGACTGTCAGCTTTTATAAATTCCTGAACGTTTTTTCTGATAAGCATTTCAACCTGTACGGTTGAATCGTTAATGATTTTAATATTATCCACAATACCAACATTTATGCCTGAGAAACGGATGTTATTTCCAACCTGCAACCCGCTTACATTATAGAAGTCAGTCGTAATTTTAAATACAGGATTAAATAGATTCTGTTGTTTGCCAATTATGAAAATGGCAATTACAAATATGGCTATTCCAACTGTTATAAATATGCCCAATAGCGCCTTGAAACGTGTTGTGTGATTTTCCATACTTATGTTTTTTCTTTGAAAAAAGATTGGATTAACTCATCTGTCGAATTCTCAAAATCATCAATGCTCCCTTCCATGTATACATCGCCGTCTTTTAACATGATTATTCTGTCGGCAGTTGCACGGGCACATTCAATATCGTGAGTTATGATGATGGATGATGTTTTGTATTTCTTTTGAACATCGTTAATAAGTGTGCTGATGCCATTTGAGGTTACCGGGTCGAGACCTGTGGTCGGCTCGTCGTAGAGCATAATCATTGGGTCAACAATAATGGTGCGTGCCAAACTGGCACGTTTTCGCATTCCGCCTGAAAGTTCAGATGGCATCTGATCCAACGTTTCGCCTAAACCTACATTCACTAAGACTTCTTCAATTTTTTCATCCCTTTCCTTTTTTGTTAGTTTCTTCTTTATTCTGATCAGAGGAAATTCAAGGTTTTGTTTAATGGTCATGGAATCATATAATGCGCCACTTTGGAAAAGAAATCCAATTTTTTCTCTAAGTTTTGCCAATTCTTTACTTCTTAATTCATTCACATTTTTGCCCAGAACGTGAATGCTTCCCTGGTCGGCGTTTAGCAAACGAACGATGCACTTAATGAGAACAGATTTTCCTGAGCCTGATTTTCCAAGCACTACCAGATTTTCACCATCCATCAGGTTTAGTGATAAATTTTTTAAAACCAGTTGGTTGTCAAATCCTTTGCTTAGGTTACAGATTTCTATAACCAGATTGTTTTTTTTTGTGCTCTCCTGCATAAAGCTTTTACTATTAGGTGTTTTTTGTTATCCAGACTATAAAAGCATATCGGTTATCTGAACTGCAATCAAATCAATAATTATCACAAGAAGTGAGGCAAGTACAACGGCTGAATTGGCTGCTTTACCTACGCTTTCAGTTCCACGACCCGCGGTGTAGCCCTTGTAGCATCCCACAAATCCGATGGCTGCTCCAAAAAAGAACGTTTTTATAACAGCAGGGAGGAAATCCATAAAATCAATTACCCTAAAAGCCTGATGGAAAAACAGAACAAAGGAGACACTGCCTTTGATGTTGATGGCTGCCCAGCTTCCCAGAATTCCGAGAGCATCGGCATACATAACCAAAATCGGAATCATCAATGTGGCAGCAAGAACTCTTGTAACCACCAAAAAGCGAATGGGATGAGTGGAAGATACTTCCATGGCATCAATTTGTTCTGAGACCTTCATAGAGCCTAATTCCGCTCCGATACCTGAACCAATTTTTCCTGCGCAAATTAGAGCGGTTATTACCGGGCCCATTTCCCGGATGATTGAAGCCGCCACCATTCCCGGAAGGAGGGACACAGCGCCAAAGTCGGCCAATACCGGTCGCGACTGGATGGTTAACACCATCCCCATAATAAGACCAGTTACCGAAATAAGGGGTAATGTTTTGTACCCAATTAGGTAACATTGCCTCAGGAATTCTTTAAATTCAAAACCCAGAGAAAATGTTTCTTTTACCGTTTCCCAAAAAAACAGAACGAAATCGCCTATTCCCAGAAAGAAAACATTAGCATCCTGCGTTTTTTTATACGTTTTCTCACCAAGCCGGATTACATGCTTTTTAACAATATGTGTGTTTATTGTTACTTTTTTAAATGAGGCAAATTTTTTCACTTTATATATGTCGAAGATTTCAAATCATAATCTCTTTTCTCTTACGGATTAGCTTATTCATGTATTTTGTAAAATGCTGTTTACCAAGACACTAAGGGTGAAAATGTGGGCATTCTGCCTGCCCACATTTTATCCCTAATCAAACCACTTATACCCATGAGCATAATCCAATGCTATAAGTTTCTGTCATCTTTGCTACACTTTTTTATTAAATCTTTTTCCCCTGTATTAGTCTTAAAACTATAGCTATAAGAGCTATTGCGAGCAGAACATGAATAATTCCGCCTGCGCTGTAACCAATAAATCCGATTGCCCATAAAACGATCAGGATGACAGCAATGATGTAAAGTAAATTTCCCATAATAATTGTTTTTGATGTTTGTTTATTACATTGTTAAACTTCCTGAATGTTACTTTTCAACCTCAAAATAGATTTATGTTTGAAGTTTTCAGTCACAAAAAGTACCTATTTGTTTTTTTAATTAGAAAATGAATTGATGATCATAGTCTTTAATTTTTCTTTGTCTATGGGTTTTGAGATATAGTTATTGCATCCCGCGTTAAGTGACTTTTCCTCGTCACCGGCTAATGCATAGGCCGTTTGTGCAATTATTATGACATCTTTATCAAACTCGCGGATTTTTCGAGTGGCTTCATAGCCATCCATTTCCGGCATGTTTATGTCCATTAAAACCAAGTCTATTTCCGAGTTTTTCTGGTAAAGGTCTATTGCTTCAACTCCATTTGTTGCTGTTAAAACCTTGTTGATTAATTCTTCCAGCATGGCGATAATAAGCATTCTGGATATCTCATCGTTTTCAACAACCAGAATATTTAGTTTTTTTGCTTCATTTTTTTTTGCTTCTTTGAGCTTCTTATTGTTTATGGCAGACTGGGCTTTTTTAACAGGAATAGCCGGGATGGTAAAAAAGAATGTTGCCCCCGATGATTCATTATTTTCGCCTGCATTATTCTCAACCCAAATTTTCCCTCCCAACATTTCAACATAAGCTTTTGTTATTGACAATCCCAAACCTGCACCTTCCAAATTGCGGATATATGCTTTGCTGCCTTGAATAAACCGACCAAAAATGGTGCTTTTCTCTTCTTCATGAATTCCGGGGCCACTATCTCTTACATAAAACTCTAAGAAATTATCTTTTTTTGTATACCCCAATTCAATGAAGCCGGTTTGGGTAAATTTTACTGCATTTTTAACAAGGTTTGTGAGTATGGCATATAGTTTTTCCCTGTCTGTACTGATAAATGCCTCACCTAAATTCAGCCCATTTTTAAATGAAATCTTCAACTTCTTTTGTTCTGCTTCCAGCTTAAAAAAGTGATAGATGTACTCTACCTGATCGTTAATATTTGTATCTGAGATTAAAACATCAATTTGCTTCGATTCTATTTTTGAGATGCTGATAATATCATTCAGGATGTTGAGCATTCGAGTACCGCTTTTTTCAATTATATTAATGCACTCTTTTTGATCTTTCCCATTTAGCTTCATGTCTTTAAGCAATTCTGTAAATCCAAGTATCCCATTCATTGGAGTCCTTATTTCGTGGCTCATGTTGGCCAAAAAAGACGACTTCAATCTTTCGCTTTCTTCAGCTTTCTCTTTGGCCATAATCAGTTCTTGTTCAGCTTGTATGCGCTTGGTGATGTCAATCATGTTCATCAGACATTTTTCGTCAATATTGCTAATAATACCGGTAATGAGAACATGTTTTGCTGATCCATCATGAGTTTCAAGTTTAGCTTCGCAGGTTGCTTTAACTTTTTCGGTAAATATACGTTGCAAAAAACGATTAAAGCTGTCTCTTGTTTCAAGTGATATATAAAAACCAAAACTACTCTCTACTAAATGCATACGATCTTTTCCCAACATATTTTCTGCGCTAAAATTCAGGTCTTTAATTTTGCCTTTCTTTGTCAGAGTCAAGTAGGCAGTTGGAGCAAAATCATATAACTCTCTATATTTTTTTTCTGCACGTTCTGCTTTTTCTTTGGTTTTTTTCAGCTCATCATTTTGCATTTCCAGTTCAATCTGATGCACTTCCAGTTCATGAATCAGGTTTAATTTGTCGGTTTTGTTCTCTGCTTGTTTTATTTTATTCACCTGTTTGTCTGTAGTTGCTGACTTTTTCATGGTGTTTTTGTGTTAATACCGGGTTAGTTTGTTGGGAGTTAGATTATTACTGTATAGTTTTAACGCTCGGATCTCAGTCCGATTTGATATTTAGAATTTTGAATTGTATTACAATTGGATAGCGATATACGATTATATTTTTATGGTTTGCAGACTATCCAGAACTCCAAAAACACTCAGTAACCATATTACCAGGATGATAACGACAACTGCGTTTAATATACCTTTAATTGTTCGTTGCATAGGTATATAACTGTTTACAAGCCAGAGCAACACTCCGACAACTAAAATGACAATAAGGATTGTTAGAATCGGCATAGCTAAATATTTAGTTTATTAATAATTTATAAGATACAAGGTAATGTACTGGATGCCATAAAGTTTTACATAATCTTTAAATAGAGTTACATAATTCCCACATTTGGCAGTTTGCAATACTTCGCATTCTTTTGTGTTCAGGCCGTATGTACCATGTAGCCAAATGATTGCGGTTGTTGGTTTCAGGTGCAACAAATGCCAAATAAAACCATAACTATAATCGGTAGATTTTCAGAAGTATATTGGGAAATTTGTGTCGGTTAGTCGCCTCAGTTCAGTGATATTGAAAACTGAAACAATTTACCGGTTATCTCGGCACCCGGGGTACGCGATGATGGCCATACACAGAAGAGGCTTGAAATTTCAATGTGTGAATGATGTAACCTTTTAATGGAATTATGTAATAATTCCATACCTCATGTTCACGAAATTTACATCAATAATTAAATGCCTGATTCTATTCGGACAACAACAAAATCTGGTCTTTTGTAACTGCTCTTTTTTACTCAAGAGCCTTTTGTTTAAACAGCCAATCGGTGTATTCATTAATTTACAAGAACTACAAATCAAAGGCAATTATGAAAATTTTACTAATATATCCGTTGTACCCCGATTCGTTTTGGAGTTTTAAGCATGCACTCAGGTTTATTTCAAAAAAAGCGGCTGTTCCGCCTCTTGGTCTGATTACCGTATCTACAATGCTTCCCATACATTGGCAAAAAAAACTGGTTGACTTAAATGTTTCCGATCTCGATTCTAAAGATATTATATGGGCCGATTATGTTTTTATCAGTGCCATGTATATTCAGAAGGAGTCGGTGAACAAGATTATATCAGAATGTTTGAAACTGGGAACAAAAATAGTGGCCGGAGGGCCACTATTTACACAGGAGTACAAAAACTACCCGCAAATTGATCATTTTGTTTTAAATGAAGCAGAAATCACCCTTCCAATGTTTCTATGTGATTTGGCAAGAAAGAAACCTGAAAGAGTATATAAAACAGACAAATTTGCAAATCTTTCACATACACCGATCCCAGACTACGGTTTACTGCAAATGAAGAAATATGTGTTCATGAGCATCCAGGTTTCGAGAGGTTGTCCGTTTTCCTGCGACTTTTGTGAAATCACCTCTCTTTTAGGACATAAGGTGAGGATGAAGGATACCAGTCAGATAATTCATGAACTGGATGAGTTATACCGGCTGAATTGGAGAGGGCCGGTTTCAATTGTTGATGATAATTTTATTGGCAACAAAAACCAAATTAAAACGAGCCTGCTTCCTTCTATGAATGAGTGGATGAAAAACCATAAGCACCCGTTTGTTTTTAATATTCAGAGTTCCATAAATCTGGCCGACGATAAAGAGTTAATGTCTCAAATGGTTGATACAGGTTTTACATCAACCTTTATTGGCATCGAGACACCTGATGAAACAACTCTCCGAACCTGCAATAAAGTACAAAACAAAAACAGAAACCTGTTGAAGAGCGTCAAGGAAATACAAAACACAGGTTTACAGGTTTCTGGTGGTTTTATTGTTGGATTTGACAGTGATACCCCAGGCGTGTTTCAGCGACAAATTGATTTCATACAAAAAAGCGGCATCGTGTCGGCAATGGTCGGGCTTTTGAATGCACCCAAAAACACCTTGTTATATAAAAGGTTAGAGCAGGAGAAGAGAATAACCGTTGAATGTACCGGAAATAATACCGATTCTTCAATCAATTTTATTCCTAAAATGGATTATAACGAGTTGCTGGAAGGCTACCGAAAAATTATTAACAACATTTATGCAACCAAGCCATACTACAGAAGAGTGCGTCAGATGTTTTTAAACTATAACCGAATCTACAAGAAGCAAAAAAGAATTAACCTTTCACTCATCGCCGCATTTTTAAAATCCATGTATGTGATCGGAATTATTGACAGGGGTAGAATTGAGTTCTGGAAATTACTCCTCTGGACACTTTTTAAAAGACCCGGTTTGTTTTCGGATGCCATAACTTTTGCCGTTTATGGATATCATTTCAGAACAATTTACGGACTTAGACAGAATCGCATAAATGTGTGAACCATAATACAAATTTTAAAAAAACAACTGTCATGACAAAAGAGAAAGTAACAAAAAAGGGTAGTAAGAAAGAACCTCAAAAATCCCTGAAGGAAAAACGTGCAGACAAGGCTACAAAAAAGGCTGAAAAGAACTCATCCGGCAGCTTATTGCCATAAATAAACGGATTCATCAACAATATTCATCACTATTTTTAACAGAGGGAGAAAGAAATGAAGATTGCATTTATAGGAACATACCCGCCAAGAGAATGTGGTATTGGTACATTCACGAAAAATCTTTTCAATTCAGTAATATCAGAAAATGCTGCGTCGGAGGGTAAACACGAGGGATTTGTGGTGGCCTTAAACGACAATAACGCACACTACGATTATCCTGTGGAGGTAAAAACCAGCATCAACCAGGAACAACTGGAAGATTATATTGAAGCTGCCAGGTTTATAAATTTAAGTGGTGCCGATGTATGTGTTTTGGAACATGAATTTGGCATTTTTGGGGGACAGGATGGAGTGAATATCCTGCCTTTGTTGCACCGGCTGGATATTCCATACATTGTAACGCTTCACACAATACTAAAAAAGCCATCTTATAATCAAAAAGCGGTATTACAGCAAATTTGCAGCATGGCACAAAAAATAGTCGTGATGAGCCACAAAGCCATCGATTTTTTGACAACTATTTACGATGTTCCGGCACAAAAAATAGCTTTTATAGAACATGGAGTACCCGATTTACAATACAACTCAGAAAAATCGAAAAAAGAGTTTAAACTTGATCATAAAAAGGTGCTTCTCACTTTTGGTTTTATTGGCCGGAATAAAGGGATTGAAACCGTAATCAACGCCTTGCCTGCGGTTGTTAAGTCGAATCCCGATGTCATTTATATCATTCTGGGTAAAACCCACCCGAATGTCCTCAGACATTCGGGTGAGGAGTACCGGATATATCTCATGCGTCTGGTTAAAAACCTGGGACTGGAAAAACATGTAGTTTTTCTAAACGAATTCATCAATGTTCAAGACCTTTTTAAATATTTGTCGGCTACTGATATTTACATTACACCTTATTTAAATGAGGCGCAAATTACCAGTGGAACTTTATCGTATGCGGTGGGTGTTGGTGCTGCAGCAATTTCAACACCCTATTGGCATGCTGAAGAGTTATTGGCCGATGGACGTGGCCGGTTTTTTGATTTCAAGGATGAGAAAGCCCTTGCAAAACTTCTAACTGAACTTCTTGATAACCCGAAAACCCTGGCAGAAATAAAAGAGAAAGCATATACCTATGGTCGTAATATCACCTGGCCAAAAACCGGGGAGAAATACTTCCAATTGGCTAAAACCATTTCAGAACAGGATGTTTTTGAAATCCCGAAAAAGGACTCTGTTTTCGATTTGTTGATTATGCCACCATTTTCGCTTACTCACATTAACCGGTTAACCGATGATACCGGAATAATTCAACATGCAAAATTTGGAATTCCCGATTTAAAACAAGGCTATTGCCTTGATGACAATGCGCGGGCTTTGCTGATGGTTCTTATGGCTTATAATCAGATGAAAGACACCCGTGCTCTTGAGCTATCGCCTATTTATTTAAGCTATATACACTACCTTCAAAACAGCGATGGTACATTCAGAAATTTTTTAAGTTTTAGCCGCCAGTTTTTAGATGAAGTGGGTTCTGAAGATTCGTTTGGCCGCACCATTTGGGCTTTAGGATATTTATTGGGTTTTGCACCTAATGATGCCTATTATCAAACAGGAAAGGAGATTTTTTATAAGGCTGCACCTAATTTCGAAAAACTCAAATCCATTAGGAGTATAGCCAATACCATGATTGGCGTTTGCCACTATCTTAAAAGTCATCCCGATGATGACTCCATGATGGAACGTTTGCGGAATATGGCAAAACAACTGTCAAGGCATTATAGAGAAAATGAATCGCCCGACTGGAAGTGGTTTGAACCGCTTCTGGCCTATGATAACGGAATACTGCCATTGGCGATGCTCCATTCAGCAGAGATTCTTAACGATAACGAAATTACAGGAATCGCCATCTCTTCAATGGATTTTCTTACAAATCACACTCTAAAAAACAATTATCTTAGTGTGATTGGGAATGAAAAGTGGTTTAAAAAAGGGAGTGAACGTTCGCTGTTTGCTCAACAACCCATAGATGCTATGGCATCAGTTTTAATGTACAATCAGGCATTTCACCTTACCAAAAACAAAGAGCACTTAAATAAACTTTACGCCTCCTTTTTGTGGTTTTTGGGTGAAAACGACTTACGTTTGAGTTTGTATGATTTTGAAACCCATGGCTGTTGTGATGGCTTTGAGCAGAATGGCGTGAACCGGAACCAGGGAGCAGAGAGTTCACTGGCCTATTTAATATCCTATTTAACGGTTCTTCAGGCCTATTCATCGTTCATAAAATCAGAAACTGTAATTTCTGAAAAGAAAGATTCGAAATCATCCACATTAAAAGTCAGGACGAACTAAAAAAAGGAGTTTCTCTGGTTTCAACACATTTAGCAGCATAAATATACATAGCGGCACTCCATGTTTGCCAGTCTTGTCCCATCGGCATTCCATCCTGAGCTTTTATCCATTCATTAAAGCCATATTTTAGGGATGTCTTTCTGGCAAGTTTAACGATCATGGTGAATTCAATCAGCTTTTTTTCTGCGAGTCTGTATCGCTTTGCGGCTACTAAAGCTGCAACATACAGTCCGCAGATAAATGGCCAAATACCACCATTATGATACTCCCCGGGATTGTTGTATTTTTTATATCGTTCATGCCAATCAGGATTTGTGGGTTTTATGTATGGAAAAAAATTTGGAGGAAGGTCGCTCTTCAGTTCTCCATTCTTACGCATATTGATGCACTCATTTTCTATCCAGGTAATTATTTCATTTGCTCTTGATGATGAGGCCAGACCTGAAAGAATTGCCAGGCTGTTTCCAAGCAAATCAAACCTTTCACTGCTAAATATTTTGTATGACCAGAATGCGTAATATGGTTTGTACATAACAACAAGTCCCTCGTGAACATGCTTATGCATTACGCCGCTTGTTATCGTAAATCTACCCATAGCATGCCTTAATTTATCTGCTCTTTCATATAAACCCAACAGTTTAAGATAGCTGTATGTGAGAGTATTCACAAAAAGCCCATAACCTGTCACCCACTGTTCATCGCGCCAGTCACTGGTTGGTTGTTGAGCCACAAGACTCCTGTCCGAAGGACTCTGATATTCCATCCATAACAGAGCTTTTTCCAGTGCACTTTTTAAAAAGTGCTTGTCTAATGTAACCCTCCTGTAAATACCAACTGCCAAAATAAACAGAGGGGTGGTGTCGCTGGCGCCACGATCTTCGGAATCATGAACTAAAGAAGGAATATGTCCAAGTTTGGTTTGGTTCAATGCCAGTGTTTCCAATACTTTGCGTATACTGTCCATTAATTGTTGATTCCCTGAAACAGCAATACCCAAAATTGACAGCATTAAGTCGCGCGTATATGGTTCCGGGTATCCCCAGCCTGCAGTGCGCGGCAAACCGTGGAATGGCCCATGCATATTGTGAACCAATACTTCAATTGCCGCTCTTTTGGCTTCTTCAATTTCAAGTAGGAGGGAAGAATGCATAGTTTTTTTGATTTTATAGTTATAGAACTTCCATCGGCCAGATCGATATTAAATTGCTTGAAAAACAATGCAATATGTTTTTGTGTAATCCTTCAATATTTGCCTCTCATTTAATATCCAATCTTTCACTAACGATTTGTACAAATCGTTTAGCAACTTCACGATAATCAAATTTTTCCACAACTCTTATTCTGCCGGCTTTTCCCATGCTATTCCGTAATGCACCATCATTCATTAGTCGCAGTAAATATTTTGCGATATCATGAACATTTGCCCGGTAGTCCACAATCCGTGGTGTTGAAAACTGCATTTTATGTTTACTCTCGAATCCTGATTCTTCACCAATAATGACTCCATTCACAACAATTTTACGGGCAATTTTAGCTAAAAGAGCAGTTTGATTGTGAACAAGCGTATCAAGCATGCCCATAGCTTTTAAACTAACAACTGGTTTTTCGCAAGCCCCGGCTTCTACTTGTGGCATTCCAAAGCCTTCCAACCTTGATGGTGCGGCATAAATATCGCATGCACCCATCAGGTATGGCATGAATGTACGGGAAATGGTGTTAGTTGCGTAGGTAACGTTTTTTTCTATACCTAAACGATTTGCCAGCTCTAAATCGTTAAGATTTTGAGCCTTAGTGCGAGGTTGTGGCCACACTTTGCAGACATATTTCCAATCGGGCGCATTAGTGTCAATTATGGCGAGAGCCTGCATTACTTCCTGAGCACCTTTTGAAGCTGCATCACCCCCAACTGTAAGTATCATTATCTGATCCGGTGAAATGCCCAAAGCTTCTCTAACTGCTATTATTTTCGGATCGTTCTTGTTGAATGGTATAAATGAATCGGTATCGCAGCCAACCGGCAAAACTTCAATGATATTTGAATCGATTCCATCTCGTACATACATTTCTTTCACCCATTTAGAGGTTACTAAAATCAGTGGTAAGGCGTTTAATACTTCCTGATAATTTGCTATATACCCGTCGGCCACTAGCCAGGGAACCGCTTTTACCCCGTATCTTTGCGGGTGAAGAATCAATTGAGGAGTATGCCCCCAATAGCCTATTCCAACGACAACATCTGGCTTGAACCAGCGATAATACCATTCTTTTTCCTGCGCTGATTCAAAATGAGCTGCATGGACATCCACCCCAAGCTTAAGGAGCCCTTTGTAAAGCAAGTCTCCCTGGGTTGCCAGTCCACCGGGAGATGGAGGGTAATCATAAAGAACAAGGACTTTCATGATAATTGGGTATTTATTTGAATCAGGTTAATTACAGTAGATTATTAGACTAATCCCGATATAACCGTGATTTGATTTTAGGCAGATAGAATTGTATAGAAAGACTCTGATCGTATTGTCCATCTAGTCATCTGTCTAAAAATCTAAGAACTAAATTTCTTTGATATTAATTAAAACAGTCTTAAAGTTTTATCATGGGATCATTTTCATTTGTAAATGCCATATGCGTAGAATATTTGAACCCAGAAAGTTGTAAAAGATGTCACTTCATACGCTCAAGCCACCTTAAAGCTGATAATGGATTATCAAATTGCCAAAACGACTCTGTTTTGGGTGTTGTTTTGGCTTCCCAACTGTCAGATTTAAAACCGTATATTTCAATAATGATTTTAAATTTTTCAATCCATATCAACTTGGGGAGTTTCATATAAACAGTTGCACCTTCAATTGGTCTGGGCAAAAATGATTTATTACCATCTTCATACGCATAAGCCCATAAACAATTTGCAGCTATTTTATTCCCATTCCACAGATTAACCACTGCCTTACCTATTTCTTCATGCCGAAAATGTCGTGTATATTCGCCGAATGGACTATGGGTAATAATCATATCGAAATGCGTTACAGGTAATAATTCAAGTATTGCATTCTCAACGACATCTGTTGCCAATGGAGTTTGCTCGGGTCCATCATCAAGATCTCCAATTGCTCCTTTTGCCTTTAAGGCCTTTAAAGCTTTTATAAACTTTGGAGCACGATCTGTATCTTTGCCCCGGCATAACGAAATAATGAACCATTTATATGTTGGATGACTTAAAATAACACCTCCGCTCCAAAGGGTTTCATCATCGGGATGAGCCACAATTACTACCGCAGTTTTTTCTTCTTTTGCCAACATAAGCATGCAATTAGGGCTCGTTTTGATATTATTTAAAGACTAGCCCTTCCTTTATCAAACTGCTTGTTAAAAACAAGCCTGATAAGAATCACAAATACCCCTAATGCTAGAAGTAGGTGTACTGGACCTGTAGCATTTAGTCCCCAAAAGAGTATTCCCCAGATGATGAATAGTAGTCCGGAGATGATATAAAGTAAATTTTTCATGGCTAAAAAGTTCTGATTATTGATTGAATCCTCTATTCACTCATGAAAAGGGTAATTGTAGGTTAATCTTAATCAAAAAAACCGGCAATTGCACTTCCCAATTCATTCATATCTTTTCTGAATTTAACTTGTTTCTCCTCCCAATTATCAACCTGATTGTCTTTGAAATCAATAATTTTGGTTTTTAGTTCTTTGTTTTTTTCTTCCAGTTGCGAAAGTTTTTTCTCATAATTGGCTTTTCCCATATCTTTCTCCATTGCGACTTTTGCTTTTAACTCCTTAATGTTCTTTTCATAAACAGCGATCTGATCTTCTGCCTCTTTTATGAATTTCTGATAGGATGCGATAGTGTCTTGTTGAATCTTTTTTAAATCGCTTTGAGCTCGCGTTAAATCATCTTTTGCCTCAGACACCCTCTCTTTCGCTCTATCTTCTTTTTCAGATTTTGACTGGCAATTAGATAATAATCCTCCAACAATCAGGATGGAAATGGATAGTACTAAAATTGACTTTTTCATATTTCTTTAATTTTTGTATTAAAGAAATATAAGCATCATGAGCACGGAGGTTGTTACATAATATAATGAATTTGTTACATCATTCTCACTATGATAAAAAGAGAGTTTTAGCCCTGGCCGGGATTGTTCCATTATTTGATTTAAATGGGTATCCGTAATCTATTAACGGTTAATTGCCTCTGGCGCAATAAGTTCAATGGTCTTTTGGTAGTAAATTATTGTGTGTTATAAATTTAAGTGGCAGTATTTGTGGTTGTTAGTAGTATGGATAGCCTGATGTATTTATCTGCCACTTATTGCTTTTTGCGATAATAAGGAAAAACACAAATATAATTTGCCATCAGAATTAAAATTGATTCAAATGTATTGTAGATTTAAAACTTAATCAGGTGAATCCTAAATACTCTTTAGCTCATCCAGTAGCTCCTTTAACGGAACCGAAGCATAGGTTGAAGAATAGTCGGACATGGCATACGGTATTATCAGGTCATTATTATGCACCATCGATCCGCATGAATAGACCACATTGGGAACATACCCCTCTCTTTCCTCAACATTAGGAATCAGTAATGGGGTTTTTGATCTGCCGATTTCAATTTCAGGATTTTCCAGATCAAACAGGGCAGCACCCAGAACATACTCCCGCATGGGGCCAACCCCATGCATTATAATAAGCCATCCTTCTTCCGTTTCTATGGGCGATCCGCAATTGCCAATTTGTATTAGTTCCCATGAGTGTTTAGGTTGCTGCAAAATTTTGGCTTCCCGCCATACAGTTATGTTATCCGAAAAAGCAATGTAATTATTAAACCCATCAATCCGGCAGAGCATGGCATATTTCCCGTTAATTTTACGAGGGAATAATGCCATTCCTTTGTTACTGGCAATTTCGCCATGTAACGGCGAGATTTTAAAATGATAGAAATCATTTGTTTCAAGCAATTTTGGCATAATAGTAATGCCATCATAGGCCGTGTAAGTGGCGTAGAACTTAGTATTATTGTTCTCATCTGTGAATTTTACAAACCTAGCATCTTCAATACCATTCTTTTCGTTTACGGAAACTGGAAAAATGACCCTTTCAGAAATATTTGTGTCCAATGAAAACTGCAATTCATAATGTGAAGATGCCAGCCACTTAATTTGGTTAAAAAGGTATTCCTTGTCGGAAGCCAGATGAATCGCTTTTCTTGATTCTTCAATGCATTTACGAAGTTCTCCATAGGTGAAGTTTTCGTTCAATTTATCCAACACTAATTCGTAAGGAATTATGCTGTGAAGCTCCTGCATTTCCTCTAATTTATCGGCAAATAGTTTCTTGTTGTATGTATGCCTCCAAATATGCTCTGCTTCTTCAAGAAGATTCCCAATAGGCTCAATTGTAAGATCGTTGTTTTTATCCAAAACACCAGTTCTGAATACGATGGACGAGATATGCCCCTCACCGGTTGCTCTAAAACTTATAATGACTCTTTTGGAACCCGGCCCAATCTCAGTCTGATCAGGGTGTTCAACCATTGATGGGTTAAAAAATGCAGCAGCCTCTATGGAATATTCCATCGTAAAATATGAACCTATCAAAATTTTCTTCTGGTAATCCACTTCATCAATATTTATATCCAATCGAGACAGTAAGTGCGCCACATTGTTAAAGTGCTTTTCAAAAATCCTCGAAATATTTCGATGACGCATAGAAAAGTCTCTTAAGGTTTGCTTTAGCGAAAATGAAGCTTCTTCTTCGGACATGTTTAGTACAAACCGTATTGTATTTACAGCCCTTTCCTCTCCTGTAAATAAGAATCGGGCAATCACTCTGCCAGCATCCGGTACAAACGTTATATTTTTCCTATTTACAGAAACTTGCATATTCTTGTTTTTTATAAAGGTAGTTGCATTTTTTGGATTATTTCTTATTAACTGATTGAATTTCAAAAGAGAAATTTGAAATGTGCATTCTGACAGCAATCAGAACGTAAAATTAAGTGTAGGAGGTTATTGGAGAGAGTGCAGCCGAACATGCCATACTTAGCCCTATTATGTTACAATTGGACTAAGTATGGCTTGTTTGTGGATAAAGTGTCCAATTAAATGATATCGGAAAGCATATTAGTTATGTAATTCTGAGGAATTCCAATGTATCGAAAATTGATTGTATTGACATTGACCTGTGATATTCCTTGAAAAAATGATGCTAAAACCCTGTACTCAATTTGCCGTATCATCAAATTCCCAGCGCATCAATTAAATCATTCACTTTTTCAGTGTGAATAGAACATAAATATGACATTTTTTCCCGGATTTTGCTGTGATCCGCAACGTGTTCATGATCGGCGGTTATGGGAAAATCCTTGTTGTAAAATTGCATGGATTGCTCCTGAACCTTGATACGGTTGAGCAATTGCGTTAAATCGGTTTCATGCTGTTCCAAAACCATAATCTCAACAGTGTTCAATTCTTTTCCCGGACAGCAATCCGCTACTTCTTTGTTTCTGTTTTTTATGATTTCAACCTCCTTAATATAGCTGCTCAACCTGTTTTTCCAGATTTTGTATTCAAAATCCAGGTCTATTAACTTAATCTCTCCTTTTTTCATACTCCGGTTCTTTTAGGTTTAGAAACTATCAGAAATAATTGGGTTTGGTACTGTTTCCAAAATATGAAAAAAAACTGATGCAAACAATCAACTTGAATACTTTTTATATCTATTCTTCCATAACACAAATTTCCCCTTTTCGCATGTGCGCAATGGTTTTATATGCTACGATGCTGATAATGACGGCTGCCATTGCTCCCAACGCCCACGAAATATACTTGAACTCATGAATTCCGGTCATTTCCCAGGCCAAAGCTGTAGCTACAGTTATGGCTGTCATGGGGAATGTAAACGCCCACCACGACATGAAAAATCTGAGTTTTGTGAAACTTTTTCCCATTTTGGCCAATAGCAATACAAAAAAGAGAGCCATCATCAGCATAAACATTGAAAATCCGTCCCATGATGGGAAAAACTTCATGTATGAGATAAATCCAACTGCCGGTGGCGCTATTAGAATAAAAAAGGTGGGAATGAATTTCTCTGCCAGCTGCCCATGAAATACTACTCTGTAGAGGAAAATCACAAACAGTACAATCCAGAAAAACATACCCGATGAGAAATAGAAATAGCTGATGATCATAGGTGCGTGTTCTATCCCGCTAACAGGAACCAGAACATTTCCTACTGCTGGTATAAACCAGGCCGGATTAAAATGCTGAATCTGATAATTATGCTGAATCCAGTAGCTTATGGCGTTAAGTGCAAACCAGGTTTGTAGTGCGACGCCCGGCCACCAAAGCCACGCTGAAACGGTTTTGTTGTAACCTTCAAACGCTATGGACAGTAGTAAAAGTGATATGGAAATTGTTGGAAAGAAGTTGATTCTGATGGGATGTCGGTATTCGGCCATTACCTCTTCCGGAAACATCACTCGTTTTAACAGATACATGATGCTTATGGCCACAAAAAGTGATGAAACCGCCCATAAAGCCACATTGTAAAATGTGTCGGGCAGCCATCCAAGTTGTCCGTATTTTGAGAAAATAAGGGTTAAACCGCTTAAACCCATAATCACTGTATAAGCTGTGATGGGAAAATATTTGATTTTATCTTTCATTTCACAAGTATTTAAAAATATATACATGCAAATATATAAAATAAAACATATAACATCATAAAGGATTATTGAAAATTGTCAGGGAGTACAAAATACATTGTCTCAAACAGAGAGTTTATAGGGTTTTCTAAAACAGAGAATTTTGATTTTCCATCGTTTCAGATGGAGGCGTGGTTATAAAAAAGGTACATAAGAACCATAGATTGTTAGGCTCAATGTATCGGGATAAGCTTATTAGAATCAAGCAAGTTTCTTATTATCCGTTAATTGTATAATATGTAAGCGAGCTTTTATGCGGTAAATAATCTATTGTAAGAAAAAAACCACAAAGTTCACAGGGTTTTCACAATGCCCACAAAGATATATTGAAACATTATAAATCTTTGTGCACCTTGTGTTGCCTTTGTGCTCATTGTGGTTTAATCTTCTAATCAGACAACTTTAATCTGAAGAAGCTATGGTTCGCGCCTGATTTTAAAGATTCAGCAAACGCTTTAAATGCCTCTCATAAATGTTCTCATACACGCATTTTCCTACAATCTCGGCATTTTGTTTCAACAGCTCGTTATATTTATCTATTTCATCGGCGGCCAATTTATATCCTACATGAACCAACTGACGCATATTTGCATTATACAGCGGATGATCAGGAATATGTCGAAGGGCATTGGCAAAATCTTCGTTACTCCATTTGTTTACAGTATCAGCCGATGGAAGTTGATTTTTGTCGATGTCGATAACATCGGCATAGGGTGCACACAGCTTTTCCACATTATCCAGGGCTTTGGCGTAAAGTTTTTTTACAAAGTCAAGAGCTTCACCTCCGGCCAGTGCGAGGCCAATCACCTCTTCAAGCCAGGTGGTTCCGGCAGTTTTGAGGTGAAAACCTTTGTTGTGCTTTTGTGTCAGATCTCTGATTGGGTCGTAAATTGAGAATTTATCCGACCCTGAGTGTACACTGAGTTTAAGCTCAGCCGGTAAGCCAAATTTTGCTATTGCAAAATCTATTACCATTAAGTTGGCCTCAAACTCTTCGGCAAAAGCTTTGGTGTCGCCAACGTAATCAACCCCTTTGTTAAATCTGCCGGTGAACTTTGGAGCAATGGTTTGCGCCGGTACGTTGTAATGCGCCAGCATAGCTAAAATGAAAAAGAGTTCCACCGGGGTCTGTGGATTGGGAACTTCGTCCATGGAAACTTCCGTAATGAAATTTCCTTCTCCTTTGGCAGCGACAATTTTCTTATAAGTTTCGCCAGCCATGCAAGCAGCGTAAAGATATTGCGAGGTGATGTTTTCCAGTTGCTCCCGGCTGACCGTAATTTGTTTCGCGATTCCCGGTATAGAGAATGATCCAACATAGCTCTCCATTTTTTTCAGGAAGGCGTCTTTCTCCGCGCAATCTCCCTGTTTTCCAATGTAAGAAGCAACATCAATGGTGAAAAAGTCGGAGCTGTCCATGAATTTTTCAACATTGTCAAGATTGATGTGATCGGCGTCAATAAAGTAAGGCTTATTCCAACCCATCTCCTTTAAATCCACGTCAACTGCATTGCGTGTATCAGCAGGTTGACTTCCAATGGTTGTGTGCTCACGATTGGATTTATTCCATACCGGAGTGATGCTGAATCCCTTCTTTTCGGCTTCAATCACAGCACTTAACTGTGCTTTTGCCTGATGGGCAAAACGATCGCCCATGCCGATTGAATATTTTGATAGTTTTTTCATTTTTATTGATTTTAAGGATATTAACTGCTTGTGATTTTTTTCTATTGAAACAGGTCAACGTTTTCAACGTTGACAATTTCAACGGGTTGAAACTCTCTTATCCCAACTGTTTGATTGGTTGTAAGGTACTCAAACATTCGCTTTACAGCCTTTTCAGTCTGTTCGGTTGGTTTCTGTCCAATTAAGAATCTGATTAAACCTCGTTTTAAATAGTCGATGTTTTTTCTGGTAAGTTCATATCCCACCAGAATAAGGTTGTTTAGTTTTTGATCTTCCAGATATCTGGCAATGACATGGGTTTTGGCACTCGAAACCAATATTGCACCAATATTGGGATTGGATTTTAGGATATAATCCATTCTGGATTTAACCGTTTCTTTATCCGAGGATGGAATCTCCACTGTGATCTTCATTCCAAGGTTTCTTCCTGTATCCAGAAAATAACTCATAAACCCCTGGTTGCGTCGGTTCAGATGCTGGGTGTTTTCCAAATCCTTGGCAATGTTTACAATAAGGATGTCTTTTGACGGCTCCAGACCATAATCAATCAGGCTGGCGGCAACTCTTCCTCCCTGATAGGCATCTTCGCCTATAAAGGAAATGCAATTGGCGTTTTCAATGTAGGTGTCGATAAATATGTAGGGCGTGTTTCTGCTATCCAGTTCGCTGCAAAACTGAATGGATTCTTTTTTCAGAATTGGAGCAAAAATGACTCCTTCCGGATTATACTCATGTATTTCCTTTGTTTTGGCTAAAAAGTCAGCCTCATTGTGCAGCTCAAAAAAGAAAAAGCGCACATCCACGTAAAATGGACGCAGGTCTTTTACGGCTTTTTCAATTCCTTGCGGATGCGCCATCCAGAATACGTTTTCGTTGCCACCACGTGGCAACAAAGCTGCCAGATGGTATTGTTTTTTGGTGGTTAATGCCTGTGCTACGATGTTTGGCTGGTAATGCATTTCCCGCGCAATGGTTAAAACCCGTTCACGTGTATCGGGTGCTACCTCACCGCGGTTGTGCAGTACCCTGTCAACCGTGCCTATCGAAACACCGGCCTTTTGTGCAATATCTTTTATTCTTACCTGTTTCATCCGTATTTAATTAGTTTATTACGGTCGGATGAGACTTGCATGAGACGTTTTTGATGAATTTTTCCCATGCGCGTTTCATTTTTGCTTTAAGATGAGATGTATGATAAAGTTGTAGTTTAACCACAATGAGCATAAAACTTTAACTAGCTTTTTATACCGTTTGAAAGATAATTCTAAAACGTCATAGTGCTTTTTGTGGTTAAACTACCTTTTAATCGTATTTTTCTTAATTTATTAAGAAAACATAAATCATCAGAATCCAAACATCCTCGGAACAACAAGACTGATGGATGGGATAAATGTGATCAATAACAGTGCTACCATCATGGCGATAAAGAATGGAATCATGGGTTTGATAACATCCTGAATTTTAAGGTTGGCAACACTACATCCGATAAATAGAACAGAACCTACCGGTGGAGTACATAATCCAACGCACAGGTTCGTGATCATGATGATACCAAAATGAATTGGGTCAATTCCCATTTCCGGTCCGGTAACAATGGGCAGGAAAATAGGAGTAAAGATTAATACTGCAGGCGTCATATCCATAAAGATTCCAACAAACAGCAAGATGAAGTTGATCATCAAAAGAATAACCAGCGGGTTTGAAGAAATGCTCAGCAAACCGTCACTAACGGTTTGTGGTATGTTCTCGTACGACATAACCCATGATAACCCGATGGAGGTGGCAATCAACAACATTACGATGCCTGTGGTTCTTACTGTATTGATGATGATACGGGGAAGATTTTCCACACGAATCTCTTTATAAAAGAAGGCCAAAAACAGACAGTAGACAACAGCAATGGCCGAGGCTTCTGTCGCCGTAAAAAAACCAGCAACAATACCACCAATAACAATCACCAGCATCATTAAACTGGGAATGGCATCGAGGAACTTTTTGATGCCTAATTTGAAAGGAACTTTAACGCCAACAGGGTATTTTTTTCTGTAGGCATAAACACCACCAACAGCCATTAACAGCAATCCTGTGAGAATCCCGGGGATGTAACCGGCCAAAAACAGAGCTGCGATTGAGACTCCACCACTAGCCAAAGAGTAAACAATGAGGATGTTACTCGGTGGGATAACCAATCCGGTGGTGGCTGATGTAATGTTGATGGCTGCAGAGAAATTCTCCTCATACCCTTCTTTTTTCATCTGTGGCCCCATAATTGAGCCGATGGCTGAAGCCGATGCAGCAGCTGAACCAGAAATGGCTCCAAACAGCATATTGGCAGTTACGTTTACCATGGCAAGACCTCCAGGTAACCTTCCAACAACCACTTTGGCAAAATCAATTAGACGTATGGCTATACCCCCGGAGTTCATGAGCTGACCGGCTAATATGAAAAATGGGATAGCCAGAAGAGAAAAGCTATCGAGACTGGTTGCCATTCGCTGCGCAAGCGTTGATATGGCCGGTAAAACGTCCATATTCACCAACATGGTGATGATGGCCGATAAACCGATACTATATGCCACCGGCACGCCAATGACCAGAAAAAACAGAAATGAAGCAATAAGTACAACTATTCCTAAAATATCCAATTCCATGGTGGTTTTATTTTAAAGATTTTAATTCTTTGATTAAGTGTCTGATGTCGTCACTGGCGTAGTAAGTCATCAGTAATCCGCTAAATGGAACAATCATGTATACATATCCCATGGGAAGTTGAAGTGCAGCTGAAATCTGCCCATTTACAAATTGAACGTACATAAGCCATGTACCTCCAATCACCATGACGCTGATGCAAAAGAGTATGATTAGAAAGTTTATGAAAATCATTGTACGTTTGTGCGTCTTTGGCCCCATCTTGGTGTGGAGAATGTCAATGGCGAGGTGTTCGTTGCGTCCTTTTACGTAGGCAGCACCGGCCAATCCAACCCAGATCAGCAGAAATCCTGCCAATTCGTCGGTGAAGGAGCTGGGGCTGGAAAAAATGTATCGACTGGCAACCTGCCAAACCACGTTCACCACCAGGGTGCTCATGACGACTACCAGAAACAATTCAAGCATTTTGTCTATTTTCGCTCTAAGATTCATAGCTATATCTGATTTTGAAACGTTTGTGGAATTCTGTTTCGTTAGTTTTCTTTGTATTCGCTGGTTAATTCATCAAGATCAGCCACATGGTAATCCTCGGGTTGGATGGCCCTGATTTGCTGAATCAGGTCATATATGGCGGGGTTGTTCCTGTAGAGTTCAAAAACGCTTTCGGTGGCTGCCATAAATGGTTCTTTATTTGGAATTATAACCTCAACTCCTGCAGCTTTAACTGCTGCGAGTGCTTCATTTTCTGAACGCTCCCATTCCTTACGCTGCACAACTACTGATTCATCGGCTGCTTGTTGAAGCCATTCTCGCTCTTCTTCAGTCAGCCTGTTCCAGGCATGTGTACTTACAATCATCACATCCGGAATCATGGTGTGTTCGTTAAGCAGATAGTACTTACAAACTTCGTAATGTCTTGACAAGAAAAAACTTGGAGGATTGTTTTCTGCTCCATCAACGACTCCTCCCTGCAGTGCGGTGTATAGTTCACCCCATGAAACAGGTGTTGGGGCGCCTCCCATGGCACGAATCATTTCTACGGCAGTGATACTTTGCATGACTCTGATTTTTAAGCCTCTTAAATCATCCGGTGTTTCAATCCGATCTTTTGTATAAAAGCTTCTAGCGCCTGCGTCGTAAAAGCATAAACCACGAAGCCAAAATTCAGTTCCTTTAGCCAGCATGGCATCTCCTATTGGACCATCAAGAACTGTGAAAGCATGCTCCTTATCCCGAAAAATATAGGGAAGCCCTAATACTTTGTACTCTTCTACAAATCCTTCCATCGCAGCAGCTGAAACCTTCGTAAGATCCATGCTTCCAAGTTGAATTAGTTCCAGACTTTCTCTTTCTGAACCCAGAACTCCTCCTGCATAGATTTGAATTTGAACCTGTCCGTCAGATAATTCGGCAACCCTGTCGGCCATATATTGCATGGCAATATGCACAGAGTGCTGGGTATCGAGAGTGTGTCCCAACCGAAGTATCTTTACATCACTTTGGAGGCCACATCCTGCAATAAACAGAGCAATGGCAAGCAACGATGTTACTTTTAATTTCTTCATTTTATTATAGATTGTATTTCACGTTTATACGAAATCAACAAGCATACCTTATAATGAATGTCTTTAATGCTTGTTGCGATTTCGATGCTTTACAAACTTGTCTTTTCCTTATGAAACAAAAGGTGATTGGGGATAAAGGTCTTTAAGGTATAGTATATGATAAGCCAGTTTCCCTTTCGGGAAGCTGGCTTTTAGGTTTGTGATTATACATTATATGTTGACGAGGCTGTGGTTCCACCACGCCCTGTCCAGTTGGTGTGGAAATACTCACCACGTGGCTTGTCAAGCCTCTCATAAGTATGTGCACCAAAATAGTCGCGCTGAGCCTGAAGCAGATTCGCCGGTAACCTTTCGCTTCTGTATCCGTCAAAATAGTTGAGTGCGGTTGCAAAAGCAGGTGTAGGAATTCCGTTCTCAATGGCTGCAGATATGACGCGACGCCATCCTTGCTGCGCTTTTTCTATAACATCCTTAAAGAATGGATCAAGCAGCAGGTTGGTCAAATCTGGTTTGGCATCATATGCGTCCTTAATTTTTCCAAGGAAAACTGAACGGATGATACATCCTCCACGCCACATCAATGCAATTCCACCATAATTCAGATTCCATCCAGATTCTTTTGCTGCCGCTGCCATTAATGCATAACCCTGAGCGTAAGAAACGACCTTTGATGCATAAAGTGCATCCTGAAGATCATTCAGGAACTGTTTTTTATCTCCTTTGAACTCCGGTTTTGGTCCGGATAGAACTTTAGAAGCGGCTACACGCTCATCTTTAATAGCAGATAAACAACGGGAGAATACAGCTTCTCCGATTAATGTTAATGGAATGCCCAGGTCGAGAGCTGAGACAGCTGTCCATTTTCCTGTTCCTTTTTGTCCGGCAGTATCCAGAATTTTTTCAACCAATGGTTCGCCATCCTCATCTTTGTATCCCAAAATGTCACGTGTAATTTCAATCAAGTATGAGTCAAGTGGTCCTTCGTTCCACTCTTTAAAAACATCGTGCATTTCGTCGGCACTCATTCCCAACAGGTCTTTCATCAGGTGATAAGCTTCATTGATCAGCTGCATGTCACCGTATTCAATTCCGTTGTGTACCATTTTTACAAAATGGCCTGCACCATTCTCTCCAACCCAATCGCAACAAGGTGTTCCATCTTCAACTTTAGCTGAGATGCTTTGGAAAATTGGTTTTACAAGTGGCCATGCTTTTGGGGATCCTCCTGGCATAATGGAGGGTCCTAACAATGCACCTTCTTCACCTCCTGAAACCCCTGTTCCGATGTATAGCAATCCTTTGCTTTCCACATATTCAGTTCTGCGATCCGTATCAGGAAAATGGGTGTTACCACCATCAATGATGATGTCACCGGGCTCCAAAAGTGGAATTAAGCTTTCGATGCTTGCGTCAACAGCGCTTCCGGCTTTAATCATCAGCATAACTTTGCGGGGACGTTCCAGCGATTGCACCAACTCTTCAAGTGTGCGGGTTCCTTTTATGTTTTTGCCTTTGGCGCGTCCGTTAATGAAGTTATCAACTTTCTCAGTTGAGCGGTTGTAAACCGACACCTGGAAGCCTTTACTCTCCATGTTGAGAACCAGGTTTTCTCCCATTACGGCCAGTCCAATTAGGCCAATGTCTGATAATGCTTTCATGTTGTTGTTTAATTTTAAGGGTTATCAAAATCTGATTTTCAGAACTCAGATGTTACGCTTTGTAGCGAATTCAATACTCTGTATATCTTACGATCTGTTATTTTGAAAATAGTAATTGTTTAAATTTAACTTTTATGATATTCTATTGATGTATGCTTCTGAAATATTCGGGATGTGACAGGTTGTCTTATAAGTCTTATCTATCTGTCTAACATCTAAACATCTAAATTCTCCTATCTAAATATTACCTTAGTCTTTAAATCTGTCTTCATGAGCCCATAAACCAACTGCCGGATTTGAAATATAGAAAATTTCTTCTCCATCAGGCATGGTATTGAAGCCATCTTTAAGTTTTTCCGGGTCATAGAGTTTCATCATCTCTTTGAGATCCGCGTAATTAAAGAACACAGATTCAATTTCCTCTTTGGTTAGGTGTCCCGGACAATAAGTAACCGAAAAACGTCCTTCCGAACTGCCATGAATCAGGTGTGCTGCGGCTCCCAGATTGTTTTTCATATCGTCGTTTTTCTCCACGTATTCCAGGGTTTTGGGAGTGCCGCAGTAACCATATTTTCTAATCAGTTTATCAATGGTGGAGTCTTCTCCAAACTCCTTTAAAGCCGGTGCAAGTACAATCAGTTCAGCTCCATCTGCCAACGCCATACGGGTACGATAAATACTTTTATTACCCAGCCATGTGCTTCTGAATTCTGATGGATCCAGATATACCACCACTTTTTTCAATGGTTTTTCAACCATTTCAAAATTGACTTTAATGGAGAGGTCAGCTGCCATTTCAAACACCTCTTCATCATCACCAATAAAAATACCGCGTGTAACCAATTTGCCTTTATCATTTCGACCTATTACTGTCTGAACATAAATGATGGGCATTTCACTGGCAAAGTGTTCCGATGCATAATTCAGAACCCTGCGCACAGGGTTGCTTGCCCGGCCCATGATGCGTTCCATGCCATAGGCAGCTCCTATAAAATGGCTTTTATTGATGCCTTCAGCACCACCTGTTCCCACAAATATGTTCTTATTGTAATTGGCCATGCCAATTACTTCATGCGGAACCACCTGTCCGATAGAAAGAATCAGGTCGTATCCTCCTTCAACCAGCATTTTATTTACTTGTGCAGGCCAGTCATAATTAATCCGGCCTTCGGTAATTTCGTTGATGTATTCGCCGGGAACTGTTCCAAGGGTTACAACATCGTTGCGCCAGTCGTGCACCCTGAACAAATCATGCGGAACACCGGGAAACATATGGTTGATTTCTTCCCCTGTCATCGCTACGTGAGTGCCCAGTGCCGGTAAAATGTCGGTCAGGTTTTCCTTATAGTATTGCCAGGCAAAAGCTGTTAATTCACCTGCTTTGGAATGGAAACGCGTGAAATCGGGAGGTATTGCCAATACTTTTTTACGGGTTCCCAGTTTTTCGAGAGCCGTAAAAAGAGCCGACTTTAAATCGTTGGATGAGAGTTCGTCGGTTGCTGAACCTCTTTGAAAATATACCATGATTATATGAATTTAAATTCATTGAATGAATATCACCGGAAATCAAGTGTGAGACCTAACGTCTCACTCTTGCATTACCACTCCAGATGCTCCATACCATCTCTTCATCGGCAGGTTGCCCGTAATCTGTGAGGAATGTGGTGGCCAATGCACCTGTGGCCCAGCCAAACTGAATCCATTTTTCAGGTTCCCATTCTTTTAAAATGCCGTAAAGCATTCCACCAACAAAACCGTCGCCACCACCAATTCTATCCAGTACTTTTATTTCGCGAGGTTCAACAACATGCCAGTTGTTGCCTTCAAGCATAATACCTCCCCAAAGGTGGTCGTTGGCACTGTGTACTTCCCTAAGGGTTGTGGCAAATACCGAGGCATTGGGGTAGTTTTTTTTCACACGCATAATCATCTCCTTGAAACTGTCAATTTTAGCGGTGATATCTTTGCCTCCTGCCTCAGGACCTTCAATGTTCAGACACAGCTGAAAATCTTCCTCGTTTCCAATAAGAATGTCAGATACCGAGGCAATTTCTGAGAATATTTCATGAAGTTCCTTTTCGCGGCCTTTCCAGAACGAAGCTCTGTGGTTCAGGTCGAAGGATATTTTGGTTCCATATTTTTTAGCGGCACGAGCCAGTTCAAGACAGAAGTTGCCTGTATCCGGTGAAAGTGCAGCAATAAGTCCTGATAGGTGTACAATTTGTACGCCCTCTTCCCCGAAAATTCTGTCCAGATCGAAATTCTTTACGTTTAAGGTACGCCCAATTTCACCGGCACGGTCGTTGTGAACGCGAGGCCCGCGTGAGCCAAATCCGCTGTCGGCAATGTTGAATTGATGTCTGAAACCCCATGGGTCGCCCTGATCAACGTCCGGACCTTCGTAATCCATGTGGCGGGTTTTCAGATTGCTTTTTATAAATTGAGCGATGGGACTGTCTTTTACGAAAGTGGTTAAAACTTTAACCGGTAAACCAAGGTAGGATGAAACACTGGCTACGTTGGTTTCGGCACTGGTAGCTTGCATCATGAACGTGTCACTGCTGTGAACGGGTTGTCCGTTTACAGGAGTAATTCTTACTCCCATGCTGGTTGGAACAACCATTGCCCATTTGAAATCTTTTTTTAATTCGAGACTCATGATTATTTGATTTTAAGGGATGATTTTGATTGATAACCTTGGTAAAAGATTTCGGATTTGAAAAATCCGAAATCAAAAATCTCATCTAAACACCGCTGTATGCACTAAATCCACCATCTACCGGAACAACTATTCCGGTAATGAATTCTGACCAGTCAGATAAAAGGTAAAGCAAAGTTCCTGAAAGTTCCTCAGGGGTTCCGTATCGCTCCATTGGTGTTCCGTTGATAATTTTTTTACCGCGAGGGGTTGACTCTCCGGTTTTCTCATCAACTAGAAGAAAACGGTTTTGATTGGTTAAAAGAAATCCAGGCGCGATGGCGTTTACTCTGATGCCGGTTTTGGCAAAATGTACTGCCAGCCACTGTGTAAAGTTGTTGATGGCCGCTTTGGATGCCGAATAAGCCGGAATTCTGGTTAATGGACGGTATGAATTCATGGATGAAATATTTACAATTCCACCATTTTTCTTTTCAAGCATATCTGTGGCAAATACCAGAGAGGGCAGGAGTGTGCCTTTAAAATTAAGGTCGAAGGTTTTGTCGAAACCTTCAAGTTGAAGACCGAAGAAAGTATCTTCAAGGTTATCGCCCTCTTCCATCTTTTCAACTTTTGAAGTGGCAGTTGCTGCATTACCTCCTGCACCATTAATCAGATAATCAATTTTTCCCAGTTGGTCGTTAATGGCTTTTTTTGCCTGTTCAAGAGAGGTTTTATCCAGTACATTGGCTGCGAAACCTGCAGAGTCGGTTCCCGTTTCGCTCTTGATCTCTTCTGCTACTCTTTGTGCAGCTTCCAGGTTTAAGTCCAGAATGGCTGTTTTTACTCCATGCATGGCCAATGCTTTAGCCATGGTAGAGCAAATTACACCACCTCCGCCTGTCACAACGGCTACTTTACCTTTGAGGTTTAAATCTTTTACCGGTGCTGTCATAAATTTTTAGTTTTTTACTTTATTAATGGTTGCCATCAGGTCTTTTACTTTTTGGGTGAGAGCAGCGAAATCACGCTTTTCTATCATATCTTTTGGAAAAAGATTGGAACCCATTCCTACGCAGGTTACGCCTGCGCTGAACCATCCTTTAAGGTTGGCTTCAGTGGTATCTACCCCGCCTGTAGGCATAATATTGGTTTTTGGCATAGGCCCTTTAACGGCCTTAACAAAAGAGGGACCGCCAACTTCTGATGCCGGAAACATCTTTACAATTTCGGCACCAAGTTCCTCGGCACGCCCTATCTCGGAGATGGTTCCGCAGCCTGGTGCCCACATTACTTTTCGGCGATTACAAAGTTTTGCCATGTTTTCATTCAACAGAGGCGATACTATAAAGTTTGCACCCGCCTGAATATAGATGGCTGCGGTACCTTCTTCCACCACACTTCCGGCTCCCAGAATCATTCCGGGTAATTCGGCCAAAGCATATTTGTTGAGTTCACTGAACAGTTCGCTTGCGAAATCTCCCCGGTTTACCCATTCAAATACCCGAATACCTCCGTCGTAGCAGGCTTTTACAACACCTTTACAAACTTCTAAGTCTGAATGATAGAAAACAGGAACAACACCTGTTTCTTTCATTTTTAAAAATACCTCTATGCGTGTATATTTAGCCATGGTTCTTTAATGTATTAAAGAAAGGAAAAAGAGCTGAAAGTGTTTAAACATTAATTGTGTTAATGCGGTTTTTCTGACTCTTAGTTTTTTAATAAACCCAAATACTCCAGCACTTTTTCCGTTTCAAATTGTTTATTTATCGGGAAACTCTTCCTGAGGCATCACCCCCCATTAATTTTTCAACCTCGTCAACTGTTACCTGGTTAAAATCACCATGAATGGTGTGTTTCAGGCATGATGCAGCTGTGGCAAAGCAGAGGGCTTTCTCATCATCATTTTTATAGGTTAGCAATCCGTAAATAAGTCCACCCATAAAAGAGTCGCCACCGCCAACACGATCAACAATGTGGGTGATTTGGTATGTTGGTGCTGTAAACAGGTTTTTCCCATCGTAAAGCACTCCCGACCATGAGTTATGGTTAGCACTAACACTACCACGAAGGGTTGTGATGACCTTTTTCACTCTGGGATATTCCTTCATAATTTGTTGAGAAACGCTGCGATAGGCTTCAGCTTCCACATGTCCACCGGTTACATCAACACCTTCCGGCTTGATGCCCAGAACCATTTCTGCGTCTTCTTCGTTTCCTAAAACCACATCACAACCGGCAACAAGTTCAGGCATTACCTCACTTGCACTTTTACCATACTTCCATAGGTTTTTGCGATAGTTCAGGTCACATGAAACCGTTATCCCTTTTTTATTTGCTGTTTGAATGGCTTCCAGACAAACATCGGCTGCTCCTTGTGAAACGGCGGGGGTGATTCCTGTCCAGTGAAACCAGGTGGCACCTTCGAGAATCTCGTCCCAATTGAATTGACCTTTCTTTATCTGTGCGAAAGATGAATAAGCACGGTCGTAAACGACCTTGCTGGCGCGCGCCACAGCTCCTGTTTCCAGGAAGTAGATTCCCAATCGCTCTCCACCAAAATGAATGTCATTGGTGTCAATGCCATATTTTTTTAATTCCATATGGCAAGCTCTTCCTATATCATTTTTGGGAAGTGCTGTCACAAAAGAGGACTCAATGCCGTAATTGGCAAGAGATGCAGCCACATTGGCCTCGCCACCACCATAACAGGCTTCAAACGAGGTCGCCTGTGCAAATCTTTGGTATGCGGGTGTGGATAACCTTAACATAATCTCTCCGAAAGAAACAACTCTTGGTGTCATTTTTTTATCTATTACAATATGAATATGATTGTTCGTTATTCGTTATAATTTTGGCTTTTAAAAGCCAAAATATCTCATTGGGTTGTGATAGCAAATGTCCTCAATCACCGTTTTTAACAGTTTTTGATCGTTGGGTATCAATCCTTTATCTATTTCCTGTCCCAAGTGATTACATAAAATGCGTCTGAAATACTCATGGCGAGGGTAGGAGAGGAAGCTTCTTGAATCGGTTACCATTCCCACGAATCGAGCCAAAAGTCCAAGAACGGATAGGTCTCTTAAATGTTTCTCCATACCCACTTTTTGATCCAGAAACCACCATCCGGCACCATATTGAATTTTTCCGGGGGTTTTTCCGTCCTGGAAGTTACCAAGCATGGTTACAAACATCTCATTATCTGATGGGTTCAGATTGTACAAAATGGTTTTAGCCAACTTGTCTTCAGTATCGAGAAGATCCATAAATCTTGAGATTTTGTTGGCATCTTGTGGGTTTCCTATGGAGTCGAAGCCAACATCAGGTCCAAGTTTTTTAAACATACGGGTGTTGTTGTTTCGCATGGCTCCCAAATGAAACTGCTGAACCCAACCACGTTTGTGGTTCATTTTGCACAATTCGTACATCACATAGGTACGGTATCCTTCTGTCTCTGCGTCAGATAGCTTCTCCCCATTGCGAACCTTTTCGAAAGACTTGTCTGCACCATCAAGGAAATTTGGTGTATAATATAGTCTGTCGAGACCATGATCAGAGGCTTTACATCCAACCTCATTGAAAAAGGCATGTCTTTCATCAAGAACTGAGATCAAATCTCTAAGCGTTTTAATCTTTTTGCCAGATACACTCTCTAGTTTTGAGATGTATGCATTGAAAAACTCAGGATCTTCAGTTTTTAAGACATTGTCGGGTCTGAAGGTCGGACGAACTTTGATGCTAAAGTTCTTCAAAGCCTGATGATATTGCAGCGAATCCGCAGGGTCGTCGGTAGTTCCAACTACTTCCACGTTCATTTTTTTCAAAAGGTTTTGAGTTCTGAACTCATCCTGTTGAAGCATTTCGGTGGCTTTGTCGTAAATTTTCCCCGCATTTTCCGGAGCCAGCAAGTCGAAGATGTCGAAATGCCTTGCCAGTTCCAGATGTGTCCAATGGTGTAAAGGATTACCAATGGTTGAGGGCACGGTTTCGGCCCACTTTTGAAATTTATCCCGGAATGAGGTATTGCCGGTACAATACTCTTCGTCCACTCCGTTTGTGCGCATTGCTCTCCATTTATAATGGTCGCCCTCCAGCCAAATCTGTCCCAAACTTTCAAATTTATGATTGTCTGCGATTAATTTAGGTGAAAGGTGGCAATGGAAATCTACTATTGGCAGCTTCTCAGCATAGTCGTGATAAAGCTTTTGAGCTGTTTTGCTTTCAAGGACAAAGTCCGGATGAATAAATTTTCCCATAATCTATAATTGTCGTTAACGAACACGAAGGTATGACACGAAACTAATTTTTCCAAATATTTTAACTCTTTTTGAATCTATAATAATCAGTTCTTGTTTTAGGTGCATAGTTTAAAATATAGTATATAAGGTTGTTAAGGACGGTGTCTGAGTCCTGATTTTAGCAAGTTGCTATTGGTATAATCTAAATTTCAGAAAACTAATTTATGGAAAATAAATAAAAAGAACCAGATAAAATTGTGTTTTTTGTGCAAACGTTTGTATTTTTGTATTGTTGATTAAGATTTTTATGAAGCGAGCCACGATAATTGATATTGCAAAAGCATTGGGAGTGACTCCATCTACTGTTTCTCGAGCCTTATCCGGGAGCGTAAGGGTGAGTGTTGCCACACGCAAAAAAGTTGAGGAGAAAGCTGAGGAATTGGGGTACCAACCAAATGTCATGGCTTCCTCGCTTCGAAGAGGGAGAAGCGATACAATAGGTATGCTGGTTCCAAGAGTCAACAGGCATTTTTTTTCGCATGTGATCAGCGCCGTTGAACAGATTCTTAACCCTGCAGGTTATAATTTGCTTATATGTCAAAGCTATGAAAGATTGTATAACGAGAAATTAGCTTTACAGGCGCTTTTAAAAAACAGGGTTGCAGGTATCATAATGTCGCACTCAATGGAGACAGACAATTTTGATCATATTAAAAGTATTACCAACGAAAATATACCATTAATACAGTTTGACCGTGCTTCAGCCACCGTTGCCGGGCCACGAATAATAAATGATAATTTCTCCGGCGCCTATATGGCAGTGAAACATTTAATAAAAAGTGGATACAAAAGGATTGCACATTTAACCGGGGCGCTTTCGGTAAATGTATATAGTGAGAGATACAGAGGTTATAGATATGCTTTGGAGGAGGCCTCCTTGCCATTACTGGAAGAATACGTTTTGGAAGAAGCCATTACCAAGGAGACCGGTTTTGAAAGAACAAGACAATTACTTGAAACAACCGAAACAGACGCTATTTTTTGCGCAGGAGATTTCTCTGCTATTGGGGCTATTCAGGCAATTCAGTCATTGGGAATGAAAGTCCCTGATGATATCGGAGTTGTAGGATTTGCAAATGAGCCTTTTGCAGAACTTTTAACGCCAAAACTCACGACTGTTGAGCAAAATGCGTATGATGTTGGAAATAAAGCTGCACGGGCATTAATTGAAATAATTGAAAAAGGATCTCTGATTACGGACGAGGAAATTATTCCGGTTAGATTATTAGTAAGAGAGTCTTCGATTAAGTTTTAATATTTAAGGATCTATCCTATTATAAAAGTGGTTGAATATTAATAGTTATTAGATATTGAATTTTATGAAACAGTTTTTAATAGTAATTGCTCTATCTTCAATAATTGTCGGTTGTCATTCAACCTCCATTATCTCCGAAGTTGATTATGGATGGTCTAAAACATCGGTTAATGCAGCAATATTTAGAAAGAATTCATTGGTATCCAACGATAAATTTCAGTATATTTCATTCTATGATAGTATTGGTAATGTAGTACTTGGAAGGCGAAAACATGGTAAAGATGCCTGGCGCCTCCATACAACCCAGTACCAGGGGAATGTTTGGGATGCTCATAATGTGATTAGCATAATGGTTGATGGTGATGGATATCTTCATGTTTCCTGGGATCATCATGACGGGCCATTGAATTATGCCAGGTCCATAGAACCAGGGGGAATTGAGCTTGGCCCCAGATTATCAATGACAAATATTCAGGAAGACCGGGGGGTTACATACCCTGAGTTTTATGCTCTCCCGGATGGTGGGATGTACTTCGTCTACAGATATGGAGCATCCGGTGCAGGCAACATGGTGCTTAACAGATATCACCTTGATGAGAAACGATGGGAGCGTATTCATAATAACCTGATAAGTGGAGAGGGCAAGCGTAATGCATATTGGCAAATGGCTGTTGACAATGAGGGTGATATTCATTTATCTTATGTGTGGAGAGATACTTGGGATGTTTCAACAAATCACAATCTATGTTATGCCAAATCATCAGATGGAGGCAGAACCTGGAAAACATCAACCGGCAAAAAGTTGCCGGTTCCTATTACCTACGACACCTCCGAGATAGCAATGAAGATTCCTCAAAATAGTAACTTAATCAATCAAACGTCCATGACTACTGATGCCAACGGGAATCCTGCCATAGCTAGTTACTGGACAGCGGAAGGAGAGTCGGTTACTCAGTTTTTTATTGTCTATCATGATGGAACGGAATGGCATTCATCTCAAGCCACCAATAGAAAAACACCATTTTCTCTTGCTGGCGGTGGAACACGAAGAATTCCCATCAGCCGTCCGCAGTTATTGTCAAGTGTGGAAGGAGATGAAACTTTTTTTTATCTCATATACAGAGATGCCGAAGTAGATGATCGCGTGGTTATTTCTTCAGCATCAACAGGAGAAGGAATGCAATGGAAAAGTAAGGTTATTGATGAACTCGATGTGGCTCAATGGGAGCCATCCTATGATACAGAATTGTGGCGCAATAAAGGGATTCTTAGTTTGTATGTGCAAAAAGTTGGGCAGGGAGAGGGAGGAGAAAGAGCCGTCGAAATGGCTCCGCAAATGGTCAAAGTATTTCAATTGAGTTCATCTCAATTAAAAACATTTTTTAGATAACTGATTTACAAATTATAAAAGGAGAAAATTATGGATTGGGAATTAAGGTATGCGGCACATCCTGCCGATGCAAAGAATTATGATACTGAAAGAATCCGAAAGGATTTTTTGGTAGAGGAGTTGTTCAAATCCGGAAAAGTTAAAATGGTTTATACCATGTACGATCGTTTGATCGTTGGTGGATCAATGCCAACTGTAGCAGGAAGCAAACTTGAGCCTTTTGAAGAGTTGAAGGCAGAATATTTTCTGCAAAGACGCGAACTTGGTATTATTAACGTAGGTGGCCCTGCAATTATTAAAGCCGATGGAGAAGAATATAAGCTTGGGTATAAGGAAGCTTTATACTTGGGTAGCGGGAATAAAGAAGTAATTCTTGCTTCCGAAAGTGATGCAAAACCGGCTAAGCTTTATATGAATTCGGCTCCGGCACATAAGCAATTTCCAAATAAGAAAGTGACTCTTGCCGATGCTGAAGTTGTTGTGTTGGGAAGTTTGGAAACTTCAAATCACCGGCAAATTAACAAGCTCCTGGTTAACAGTGTTGTGGAAACCTGTCAGCTTCAAATGGGTATGACCGAATTAAAAACTGGTAGTGTATGGAATACCATGCCACCACATACTCATAACCGTAGGATGGAAGCTTATTTCTATTTTGAGGTGCCTGATGAGCAGGTAGTTTGTCATTTTATGGGACAACCAACTGAAACACGCCACATTTGGATGAAGAATGAACAAGCCGTGATATCTCCATCCTGGAGTATTCATAGTGCTGCGGGAACTGCAAATTATACATTCATATGGGGTATGGGTGGTGAGAATCTTGATTATGGAGACATGGATACGCGCAAACCTCAAGAATTAAGATAGTGATGGTAACAGATTACTGGCAAAGGTATGATGATGCTGAAGTAACCGAGATAGCACCCGGCATTGAAAGACGCATTATTAAAACAGAAAAACTGATGCTTGTGGTGGTCGATTTCTATGATGGGCCAACAAAAGCAGCTGATCCGTTCCACAGTCATTATCACGAACAAGTATCCTTTGTCGCCGAAGGAGAATTGTATCTTTTTGCGGGAAAAAATGAACCTGTTCATTTGAAAAAAGGAGATATGTTTGCCATGCAACCTGATGTACCTCACACAATTCAGAGGCTGACAGAGCATGTAAGAATAGTGGATTGTTTTACGCCTTTACGGGAAGATTTTATAACTGAATAAATTGAGAAAAATGATAAACGAATTATTTGACTTGTCAGGCAAAGTTGCTCTGATAACCGGTGGTACTCACGGAATTGGAATGGCCATTGGAAAGGTACTTGGAAAAGCAGGTGCTAAAGTATGTGTAAATGACTTGTCTGCTGAAAAGCTTCAGGAATGCAAAGCAGAATATGCAAAGGATGGGATTGATGTTTACACTTTGGTGTTTGATGTTACCAATGAAGCTGATGTGGATAAAGGAATTTCTCAAATTGAGAAAGATCTTGGCAATGTCGATATACTTGTAAATAATGCCGGAATCATCAAACGCATTCCTATTCTTGAAATGCCATTGAATGATTTCAAGCAGGTGATTGATGTGGATCTTGTTGCTCCTTTGATCGTTGCCAAGCGAGTGGCTCCTAAGATGATTGAAAAGCGTTCTGGAAAAATCATCAATATGTGTTCCATGATGAGTATTTATGGACGCAACAGTGTGTCAGCCTATGCTTCGGCAAAGGGCGGATTGAAATTGCTTACTGCCAATATGACTTGTGAGTGGGCCAAGTATAACCTGCAAATCAACGGCATTGGCCCGGGTTATATTGCTACTGCTCAAACAGCGCCAATTCGTGAAGGCGGACATCCATTTAACGATCTGGTAATGACGAGAACCCCTGCTGCACGTTGGGGAGAGCCGGAGGATGTTGCTAATGCAGCTCTGTTTCTAGCGTCAAAAGCCAGTGATTTTGTAAATGGTCATGTGCTTTATGTTGATGGTGGTATTCTTGCTAATTTTGGATATGTGAAGGGTGAAAATGATATTTAATCAGTAACGAACCTTAAAACATATATTGATTATGAAGTTTAGAAATTTGATTTCCGTTGTTTTGATTGCCGTTTTGATGGCGTCATGTGGTGCCCCCGGAGTTCCAGCTTTCGAGGTCACTAATCCATTTAATGAACCTGTACCAGGTAAAGCAGTTGTTTTACCCCGTGCGGTTGTTCAACAATTTGTTTTAGATGAAATGATTGGACCCATTGATGTGGTTGTAGTCAATCAAAATGGGGATGTTATGGCATCACAAACTGATGACATCAACGGTGATGGAAACTGGGATGAATTGGTGTTTCTTGCTGATTTTGGGCCGAACGAAACTCAAAAATTCCGTTTTGAGGCTGTAAATCCCACAGATATGCCCGAATTCACAAAACGTACCAACATACGTTTTGCAAGGAAAGATCCCCCCCATGAGCCTGCTTATGATGCTCTGAGATTGAAATCTACTGATAGTCCAACAATCTCAGCAATTTTTCAAATGGAAGGGCCCGGCTGGGAAAACGATTTAGTGGGTTTCCGTAATTATTTCGATGCGCGAAATGGCATAGATATCTTCGGAAAAACTACTACAGAGATGATCCTCGACATTGCCGGAATAGATGGACAGAATTATCACGTAATGGACGACTGGGGAATGGATAACCTGATTGTAGGTAATTCATTGGGAGCCGGAGCCATTGCGATTGGCATTGATGGCGAAGTTTATCGCGTGGGCCCTGCTGAAAAAGCTGGTTTTCGACTTGTTACAGAAGGTCCTGTACGTTCTATTATTGATCTTACTTTTGAAGGGGTGCCAGTGGGTGACCGGAAATATGACCTGGTTCACAGAATTTCAATTTATGCCGGCGACCATTTTTACAGAGCAAAGGTTTGGGTAGATAATTTACAAGGTGATGAAATTCTGTATACAGGGATTGTAGACATGCATGAGTTGGAACTTTTCCAATCCGAATCTGCCGGTTTTACTGTTTTTGGAAGCCATGGCAACCAGGGATATGATGGCGAGATCCTTGGCCTTGGAATCTTAATTCCAACGGAGCAGTTTAAGCATCAGCGTTCGGCACCGGAAAGTGGTGACGGGGTTATTCGTACATTCCTGACAGCCATTGAGCTTGAGCCCGGCATTGCAGCAGAATATGCCTTTTTCTCTGGATGGGAATATCAGGATACCGGTTTTGCCCGTGAAATTTACTTTCGGGAAATGCTGAATAAAGCAGCTTATAAGCTAGATGACTCTGCCTGGTTACTGCCATAGACGAGTACGTTGTTTATTGTTTAAGTGGTTAATTACCCTTTGGTTTGCATTTGCAAACCAAAGGGTTTTTTTCTGTTGTTGATTTCTTCACTATGTGGCATATGATATAGCTTTTTAGAACTATCTTTGTTCAAAAGACCATTTAATGTTTGTTTATTTAGGAAAACCCTTAAATAATTGGACTAGGAGATGAAACGAGTACCGAGACTTCGGGAGTAAATTAAAAACCAAATTATAATCAGATGAAATTCTATTGTTTTATTTTAGTTGCTGCTTTCGTTTTTAGCGGATGTTTTTATTCCGGTGGAAAAGATGAACAGCATTCAACGGGAACAATGGCCGAAGCTCCCGATATGCATACTTCACAAATTGCATTAGACTGGGATGGTGTATATTTTGGTGTTTTGCCCTGTGCCAGTTGTGAAGGGACTGAAACGACCCTGGAAATTCATGCTGATCACACTTTTGGCTTAAGCAGAACTTATCTTGGAAAAGATGTCGAACCTTTTTTAAGTCACGGAACCTTTGAGTGGGACTCTTCAGGGTCTAAAATTATAATCGACGAAGGCAATGATTTCACAACTATCTATTTTGTCGGTGAAGGTTTTCTTTTGCAGCTGGATATGGACGGTCAACGCATAGATGGTTCATTGGCCGATAAATATAGACTGATTAAACAAGCCGAGTAAAATTCATCGAGATGGGGCACTATCACCATACTAAAGAGAAGAAAGATCCCGGAGTACGTAAGCGGTTAAAGGTTGCCTTCGTATTAAATTTCTCATTTACCATCATCGAGTTTATTGGGGGTGTTTACACCAATTCAATGGCCATTATTTCCGACGCCATTCATGATTTGGGCGATACCGTGGCCATAGGCAGCGCCTTATGGCTCGAAAAGGTGGCCACAAAAAAGCGCGACAGCAAATATACCTATGGTTATAAACGCTTTTCTACTTTAGGAGCACTTCTTACCAGTCTTATTTTATTGGTGGGGAGTGTGATTATAATTTATGAAGCCATTCCCCGGCTTATTGCTCCACAACCCGTTTTGGCTATGGGCATGATGTGGTTGGCAGTTTTAGGTATAGTTTTTAATGGAATCGCAGTTTTGCGGCTTCGCGGAGGAAATGCTTCATTAAACAATCGTGCAGTTATGCTGCACCTCATGGAAGATGTGTTTGGTTGGTTTGCCATATTGATCGGAAGTATCATCATTAAATTAACCGGGTGGTATTGGATTGATCCGATTTTATCTTTGGTGGTTGCTGCTTATATTCTGTTTAATGTATTTAAAAACCTCAGAAGCATTCTGCGCGTCTTTTTACAATCGGTTCCCGATAATTTTGATGCTTCAAAACTTGAGTCGGAACTGTTGGCCATAAACGGTGTGACAGAGGTGCATGACATTCACACATGGACAATGGATGGCAATTATCATGTATTGAGTCTACATTTGGTGGTGGAGCATCACTCCACCATTGAGCAACTGATTCAGATACGAAGTATAGCAAATGCAAAGGTTAAAGATTTTGGAATCCATCATCCAACCATTGCATTAGAGTTTGAGAATGAAAAATGCGATATTTGCGAATAACAATATTCCGAAATTGATAGATGCAAAAAAAGCTGTCTCATCGAGACAGCTTTTAAATTTCTTCAGATCTTGTTAGTAGTTGCTTCTGCCACCGGATTCCCGGTTATATCCACCACCTCCACGACGGTCGTTACGGTTGTTTCCGTGTCCTCCACGATTCCCAAAGGAACGTTTTCTATCAGAATCTTTTCTCTCTTCTGATTTGTTCACAACGATGGCGCGACCTTCAACTTCGGAACCATTTAATTCGTCAATTGCTTTTTGTGCAGCTGCATCATCTGGCATTTCTACAAAGCCAAACCCTCTGCTTCTGCCTGAAAACTTGTCGGTAATGATTCTTGCTGAAGCCACCTCACCATAAGCTTCAAACAGCTCTTTTAATGCAGCCTCCTCCAAACGGAATGGCAAGCTGCCAACGAAAATGTTCATTATAAGATATTTAATTAATTAATACGTGATCTAAAGATATGGTTTTTTTATGAAAATGAACATACTACGAAAAACTATTTTCTTTTTTTTCGGTGAGCCAACCACCAAATAACGAATCCGCTAATGATTACTATTAACAATGTTATTCCTGCCAACGGTATGTAGAGTATATACCATGAACCTATCAGATGGTTAAAAATTCGGCCTGTATGTACTTCAAGTGCCAGATTCCAAAGTGAAAACGGCGTTGCATCTTTGATTCCAGCCGGCATAGAGGGAACTGAAACGGCATGTCCCGAAAGAACTTCCATTCCGCGACTGTATTCAACCAGGTATTCTGCCCTGTTGGTACGTATGTAGCCTGAAATAAGATTAGACGATATGGGAGGGCCCATTCGTGCTGTGGACATTACCGGACGCCTCGTAATCACGTTCTGTATCGTGTTGCTTTGCATGTCCCACTGAAAAAGTCCGGAAAACGAACCTACCAGCCATACCCCCGGGATTGCAGTGTATGGTTCTAAAACTGTACAGCCCATAATGCTCACGGGTGGTTGAGGGTGAATATAATTGGCAGATTCTGAGAAGTTCGCGTCGAAATGAAAAAATCCTTCCGAGGTAGACACAAGATATTTGTTGTTTAAATCGTCCCACGCAATTCGTCGCAATTTATCGTACCAGGGATTTGGATTATCGAGTTTTGAGAATGGTATTTTTGCTACCCGCGACTGTGCAATAGGAATGAGCAAAGGCGGACGTAAAAACATTCCCGTAATAGTTGTAAAGATCAGGAAAAATGCCAATATGTAGCCAATTTTATTGTGCCATTTAAGATTGGTTTTCATACCGGATTTTAGTGACTGTATGGAGCCGTTTTTTCTTTTTCTGCGCTTTACCCATTTTGGGAAGAGCCAGTGCAAAATCCCAGAAACTCCTAAAAATATCAAACCCAGTCCAAGTATATCCACCACTATTTTTCCCCATTCTCCAAACATCTCTCCGCTGTGAAGGGTCCAGAGGGTTCGGAAAAGTGACACCTTATTGTCATCGTCTGCATATTCGGGGAGAGTGATAATTTCAAAACTCTTCAGGTCATCAGTGATCAGCAGGTGCGATCGGGTGAGGATATGTATTTGATTTTGGCGTTCAATTAAGTCGGTAATTCTTTTCTCGCTTGTAGGGATTTCAATTTTGTCCCAGAATTCGCCGTTAAACAGGTACAGTCCGAACAGGGTGCCCGCTAACAAAATTCCATCATCGGTGTAGAGCATGGCTTCAACTTTTCTACTGTCTATCCCTTTTGGAAAACCATCATTTAAATCAATAAAATATTCCATTTTATTGTTGGTTAACCAAGCTCCAATGTTGCCATACACTACCATATCACTGGTTGTTAAATGGACTGCTCCCTTTATTGAAGCGAGGTTCCAGTTGGTCAGTCTGTAATCTGGAGGTAAATAGCTCCTGTTTATATCAACCGATGAAAACCAGTCTCTGTGATTCAGAATAATTCCCGATGTTGCAAAAAATAGAATGAAAATGGTGATGACGATACCGGGCCATTTGTGATATTTTCTCATGGTCTTTAACCATCTTGATTTTGTTGTTTTCGATTTTGTAGGTTCCATCGGGGTGTTTTTACAGTTCACTACAAAAATAGTAATCCATCATTAAAAGACAAGAATGTCTTTTAATAAATTCAAAAACTTTGTCGTCAAGAGGAAATCTTGTTCGAAATCGCTATGAAGATATTCCTTTTCATCCTCTCTCTCTTCAAAATTAAAACTATGCATCACAATTATTAATAAGTGGATTAAATGGTTAACTTTGCATCACTTTAGGATTTACGAGAATGATGTTACAAGCACCAAAAATTTACCAGGTAAAAATCACCCTGAATGGCATAGAGCCAACCGTTTGGCGGGAATTGAGAATTCCTTCAGATCTGTTTCTTCACGATTTTCATAAGGTTATTCAGACTACTATGGGATGGGAGAACGGCCACTTGCACCAGTTTATGAAAAATGGCCGTATTTTTGGTTTCGCAGATGATGAACCGGAAAGCAGGTCTGATAAGTTCATGGATTATACCAGCATACGTGTCATGGATATCCTGAAAAAAGATGGTGAAACTATTCGTTATCTGTACGATTTTGGTGATTACTGGATGCATGAAATTATTTTGGAGGCGATTTTGGAACCCGATGCCGATGTTTATTACCCAATCTGTATTGACGGAGCCAGAAATTGTCCGCCCGAAGATTGCGGAGGTCCTCCCGGATATCAGGAGATGATGAAGATTTTTAACCATCCTGGTCATCCCGACAGGGAGATGTTGTTGGAGTGGCTTGATGAAGAGTGGGAACCGGAAGAATTCGATCGGGAATTGGTCAATGATTTATTAATGGATGATGATTTTGGCTGTTTGCCGGGAATGGAATAATCCTCAGTCAATACAATATAAAAAAAGCTGTAAGCATATCGCATACAGCTTTTTTATTGATATTCTGTTGATGCTATTTCACTATTTCAAGAAGCTCTACTTCAAAAATAAGAGTTTCGTTTGGACCGATTCTGTCACCCGCACCATTTTCACCATAGGCAAGATATGATGGAACATACAGCCTCCATTTTGATCCCACAGGCATCATTTGTAAAGCTTCAGTCCAGCCTGCAATTACTTGTCTTACTCCGAAAACAATAGGTTCTCCACGCTCTACAGAACTGTCAAATACTTTCCCATTGACAAGAGTCCCGTGGTAATGGCATTTAATTCGGTCGGATGCCTGCGGAATGGGGCCATCGCCATCACGAATAATCTCAAACTGCAAGCCGCTGTTGGTGACGGAAACCTCAGGTCTTTTGGCATTTTCTTCAAGGAATGCTTTACCGGATTCACTATCCGGATACATTCCTTTTTCGGCCATTTCTCGTCTCTTATTTTCTCTGTCGCTGTTTAGTCTATTAATTAAACTCTGTAAATATACCTCTGCTGTGATGTCATCAAAATATGAAAATTCGTAAGCTAGTTCATTTATAAACGCTGTACGAAAAATTTCTTCGTTAAAACCATCAAAAATTGATGATAATCTTTCATTGAAGGCTTTTTTCACAGCTAAATCGCTAAATAGTCTAGCCATTTCTTTATAATCAATCCCTTCAAAAGCTAAAGGGGCGATTTGATCTTTAAAGTGGTTTGCTTCTCTAAAGCCCAAAGCATAACTTGCACTGTCTATCGAATTTTTCATTTCAACTCTGCCTGATCCGGGTACTCTCCGGTTGCAGCCGGAGGAAAGTATAATCATGGCTGATACAAAAGTAAAAAAGGCTAATCGTTTCATGGTAAAACTTATAAGGTTAGACATATTGTTATTTTTCGATTCCAATTAACTCTACTTCAAAAATCAGAGTTGTATCAGGCCCTATTGCTCCGCCTGCACCCCGACTCCCGTATGCAAGTGAAGATGGTACATACAATCGCCATTTTGAACCCTCTTTCATCATTTGAAGTGCTTCAACCCATCCCTGGATTACTCCATTAACCGGGAACACAGCAGGTTCACCACGTTGAATACTGCTATCAAACACGGTTCCGTCAATCAATGTTCCATGGTAATGACATTTTACCTGATCGGTAGCTGAAGGGGTTTTTCCATCTCCATCCTGCACCACTTCATATTGCAATCCGCTTTTTAGAGTGATTACCCCTTCTCGTTTGGCATTCTCAACAAGAAAGGCTTCACCTGCTTGTTTGTTGGCTTTCTGTTTTTCAGCTTCCAAAGCTGAAAAATGAGCATTTAGTACCTGGTTAGCTTCGTTTCCGTCCATTGCTGCATTCTTCTTTTCCATAACGGCTCTAAATCCGCTCAGAAAATCATCATAATTAACAGTTTCCATCCCATTTGACGAGAGATTGTGGGCAATGTTCATACCCAAAGCATAACTTACTTTATCCATTTTAATTTGTTTTGTGTGAATTTCAAAATCAGCGAAAGATACAATATTTTTTTGATTCTGATTTTTATGGCTTTGTAGCCCTCAGCATTTCACGTTTGCCCGGAGGTCCGGCCAAACGTTCAACTTCAAAACCTGCCGACTGCATATTTCTCCGCACAACTCCTTTTGCACAATAGGTAGTTAAAATCCCTTTTGTGTCCATCATCTTCCAAATTTTCGAGAACAGATCTTTTGTCCACAGCTCAGGCTGTATATCTGGGGCAAAGGCGTCAAAATATACGAGGTTGTATAAAACATCAGACTCAAATGAATGAATATCCTCCTCTGTTTTCTTTATAATAAATGCATCAGAAATGGACGTGCAAATGTTCCATGGTGCTGAATGAAGTTGACGAAAAAGAGGTTTTGCCATTGATGAATTCAACAGATCAGGGTAGTTTACCGATTCTGTAATTTTGTCATCAACAGGATGTTTTTCCACGGCATGATAAACGATGGTTTGGCTCGTTTGGTTCACAATGGTTAACAGAGCATTTAGACCGGTTCCAAATCCCATTTCCAGAATATGAACGGGATTTGAGTGACAATTATTTAGCCCGGCACCGATATAGACATGCATGGATTCGGTTATGGCTCCATTTATAGAATGATAGTGTTCGTTCAGATCAGGTCTGTATAATGTAGAACTGCCGTCCGATGTAGTTTTTATTTCAATGTTCATGATTTATTGAAGCTGAATATATTGATCAGGATTTATTTCTGAATATTCTTCGTATTATTATTTGCTGTCGCAACCGTGAAGGTATTAAAAATACCTGTTTATGATCTGCTGGTTTCGGAATTTTATATGGTTTGTTTCTCATAGCATTTATAAACCATAATGGAAGTACAATCCCTTTTAACACCGATGTCAGAGATATAGTCCACCAAATTCCATACAACTCAAGTGACGTGTATGTAATTACCAGCCATGCGGCTGGTAATCTTAGTCCCGTAAATAGAATCCCAATCAATGATGGAGGCAGGGTGCGTCCCAAGCCGTTAAAAGCCCCCCTGGTAGTGATTTCTGTAATCATAAACAATTGCGAAACGGCAAGAATGAAGAGGTATGTTGCCCCTAGTTTTTGTGCACGTGGGTCATCCAGAAAAACTGAGAATATTGATTTCCCCATGAAGAGAAACAGAGCTGTAACCATAAGACCAAGAACGGTTCCAATGATCATGGTGAGGATGTATCCTTTTTTTATGCGATCCCATTTATTGGCACCAAAATTTTGTCCTGTAAAACTGCCAAGAGCAGTTGCAAATCCGGATGAGGTCATCCATGAGATGGCCTCAATTTGACCTCCAATGCTTTGAACAGCTATGGCTACTGATCCGTAACCGGCAACCATTCTTGCAATGATCATCGCAAAAAATGCAAAAAGGGCGCTTTCGGAGGCTACAGGAATTCCGAGTTTGAAAATGCGTTTGGAAATTTGGCGGTTTAATCTGAAATGGGAGAGGTTCAGTTTTATCATCTCCTGTACAATAACAAAGCGGTATACGAAAATAACAAAAACCAACCCCTGAGAAATGAATGTTGCCCATGCTGCTCCTTTCACACCCATTTCCGGGAAGAACCATAAGCCGAAGATTAAAACCGGATCAAGAATGAGGTTTAGTATCACCCCTGATGTCATGTACCAAAAAGGTGCTTTACTGTTCCCCATTCCGTTATAAATTCCAGCGAATGTGGGATTTACAAAGGTGAAGATAAACCCGAGGGAGACAATCCTTAAATAAGTTGCTCCCTGCTCGTTAACCGATAGCGATGGAATTCCAAAAAAATGGATCAATTCTGAAGCAAACAACCAGGTACCAAAGGCATAGACAAGCGTGATGATAATTGCCCAGAATAATGAATGTCGGATGAACTGTAATGCTGTGCCGGTCTCTTTTCTTCCCAGGGATTGTGAAACGCCTATTTCAGCACCAATTCGGGTAATAAGGAGCACGGAAAAGCCAAACCAGATGTAAAATCCTGCTGCTCCAACGGCAGCAACGGCATCTTCACCAACTCGTCCTAACCATAGTAGATCAGTAAGATTGTAAGTCATCTGCATAAATGATGACCCAATGGTTGGAACTGCCAACCTGAAAAGGTGCGGCAAAATAGCTCCTTTTGTTAAATCTGCTATGCGATTGTTCATTTGAGTGCAAAGTTAACAAAAAGAGAGTGTGAAAAACCTGATGTTTTTAATCAGTAAGTCAGGTTAAAAACTAATATCATAAAAATTTTTTCCCTCAAGTATTGCTTCCTTTGTAATCATATCTGTGAGGGGGTGGCTGATAAGTTTCTCCAGTATCTCGTAGCTCACCGTAGCCGCGTAGCAACCTGTAAGCGTTACCCTGTGTACCTGATCGACGGTTTTAAAGCTGGTTCCCAGTACTTTGGTGGGCATTTTATAGTCGGTGATACTTTTTACAATATTTTGTATTACTTCGATTCCATGTGATGAGATATTATCGAACCTGCTGATTAATGGTGCTACAAAATTGACACCAGCACGAGCTGCTGCTATTGCTTGCAAATGGGTGTAGACTGCAGTTGCTGTTACCTTTATCCCTTTTCTTTTAAGCAGAGGGATGGCTCTGTATCCTTCTTTGGTTACCGGAATGGTGGCGTAAAAATTCACGCTCTCACCCATGTATTCACGATACTTTACAGCTTCATCCAACATGCGTTCGGCATTGTTGCTTATGAGATGTACATGCAACATTTTATCTCCGATCAGCGATGCTATATCAGGAAGTAATTTCGAGATAGGACGTTTTTCGTTAGCGATGGACGCAGGGGAGGTGGTGACACCTTCCAAAGGAAAGTAGTCAAAAAGTTTTTCCAATTCCTCAATGTTGGCACTGTCGGCTAAAAAGATCATAGATTGGATATTTGATTCATTTTAATAAATGCTTTTTCGTAGAACTAAAATACAATGTTTTTTCTTTTTGTAAACAGTTTAAGAAGAATCTTGTTTTAGTTTTATATCTCGATATGATGCCGAATTTTCTACAGAAATTAGGATAAATCATTGATGATTCAATAGTTATTGATGTTTTATAGGGTTAAACTATATGACGTTAACCTGTTAATTCTTAAAATTAAGATTATATTTGTTCATTAATATTTGAATCTAAAAGTTTAATAATAGGAGCTATTTTTAAATCTAATCATTAGTTAATCTTTAAGCATGGGATTAAAAGACCAACCGCAATATCGAAAGTTATATGAGAGTTTAAGGAAGCAAATAGTAGATGGTTTCTATAAGGAAGGAGATCTGTTACCATCTGAAAATGACCTTTGTATTTTGCATAATCTTACCCGCCCTACTGTTCGAAAATCTCTTGATATGCTCTTACATGAGGGGTTTATTAAGAAGCATCAGGGGTTGGGAAGTGTAGTTCATAAGCTACCTAAAGGTATTGGAATTTTATCTGTTACAGGTACAACTACAGCAATTGGTGGTCATCGTCTTATTACTAAAGCCATTGTAAAGCCTAGGGTTCAGCATTGGCCAGATAAGTTTCCATTTGTGCTAAGTGAACATGAGCAACATGTTGGGTGCATCTACTTTGAGAGATTGCGCTTATTAAATGATACCCCAGTTTTTTATGAGTTTACATATCTTCCTAATATAAATCTGCCAAGATTTACATCCCGAAATCTTGATAATAAATCACTGTTTGATCTACTAAGGCAAAGCTATAATATTGAAATAAAGGGAGGTGAGCAATTTATAAAGGCCATCAGCGTTGAAGATGAGAATGTGTGTCAATATCTTCATGTCGAAAAAGGTCATCCGGTATTACATATGAAAAGAAAGTTGGATACCAACCGAATCGGTTTTGCCTTTTATTCAATGTTATATTGCAATACAGATGAGTATAATATTTACGGGATATTCTAAGTAAGTAATTTGTTTATTCTGGGTTGTAAATACCAAATTCCTACGGGGAAAACAATAATCAGAATGAATTCAGTAATGAATTCATCAAATTCGACATTTTTGTTGAGTTCACTACTCTTGATGACTTTAGCTGCAAAAAAGAAGCAATAGAATTTACTGATGATTAGGGTAAACTGAATAGGCATAATAATCCAAAGTGCAGAAAAAAGTACGTTTGCCATCGAGAACTTTCCCATACTCAGTATTGAAGCTCCCCATATCCAATATCCCAGAATGATTATAATAACTAATACCGGGATTATTATTAGAGATTTAAACAGACGATTGTTAAAAAAGTCGTTTAAGTTATGTCTCTTGTGAAGTTTTGAGCCTACAGCCCAGAGCCATAAATAAAAGAATAGTTGGGAAACAACGATTGAGCCAGGTATAGAGAAAAAGTGATAAGACGTACTTATATAATAGGATGGAACAACAAATCCTGAAATCAAAATAAAAAAAGGAATAATAAATGTGGCAATGAATATATGCCACGCCTTTGCTTTCAAAATGAAACTCATACTTGTTTTAATGTAATAATGTAACTAATTATTGGATTTCTGATGACAACCGTTGGTTTAGACAACATAAAATGAGTCAGTTTATGGTTGCAATGGGAATGGTTATATCTGCTTCTAACGCAGAAACAGAGCTTCTGGTTACATTTTGCAATCAAAAAAAACGATAGTTTTGGCTTTTTGTTAATAACATTATCTCGTTTTATGATAACGAACGTTTTAACCGTAATCCATAAGCGACTACTATTATAAAACAAACCATTGGTTGATAAAAAGCCATGTGTATACAGCACATATACTTAGGGATTACTGAAAAACTCTTATATGATTAATAATGTGTGATATATCCTTGTTTTCAGTCAATAAAGTGTAAGCTTTTTTAATATAACTATAGAATTTACGTGCATTGAAAAAGCTAGAAATAATGGAAACTTCCGCCTTTGAAAAATGCCGTTAAGAATAACAATGTGACAGGCGTAAAAATATGCGTTGTTTGAGCGTAGCGAGTTCGCAGATTTTAGCCTGGCACATTGTTATTTAGGCAATTTTTCAGCAGCGGCGGCATTTTTTGCTTACTTTTTTTTGCTGTTGTGGAGCGAAGCGGATCACGCAATACCTTTAAAAGATTAACACAAAATGAGTAAAAAAAGTAAGAGCCCGTCCGGCTTGAGGACAAAAGAATTATTATTTTGGTCTGTTGACTTTTTCAGCAGACCCTACTTATAAGATGTAATGACAATTAAGTTAACAGATCGTTAGGCTTATATATTTTTAGATTATAGATGCAGAGCCCTATGAAGTCCCGCCCAGTGAAATTAGATAAACGAATGTTGAAGATATAGAGTGACTTATGTGTTTAGTTGATAGATTTGTATCCATGTGTAAATCAGCAAAACAAAAAAGTTTTACGAACCATTATTATGCGATTCAAAAAAATAATAAAATCATTTGATGATTAATTCAGGAATGGAGAGACCTTTTATGGATTTTTGGGTTAAGAAATTTTTGTTGTATTTTGGTAATGTTTTTGTGCTGCCACATCTATTGTTTACTTTTACCAATAATTATAAATTTAGCTATATTGACAGATATGAAAAAAGCAGAAATACACACCTCCAAAGGTGTAATGAAAGTTGAGTTTTACCATACAGATGCCCCGGAAACCGTAGCAAACTTTATTAAACTTGCTGAAGAAGGATTCTATAATGGATTAACGTTTCATAGAGTGATTCCTGATTTTGTTATCCAAGGTGGATGTCCGCTCAGTAAAGAGCCCGGTAATCCCCGTGTTGGTACCGGTGGTCCGGGATACCAAATTCCATGCGAATTGGATGGTGAGAATCAGTACCATGATCGTGGAGTTTTAAGCATGGCTCATGCGGGAAGGGATACAGGCGGATCTCAATTCTTTATTTGTCACAGCCGTAATAACACAGCACATTTAGACCGAAATCATACCTGCTTTGGTAAAGTGTACGAAGGTTTGGAAATTATTGACCAGGTTAGGGCTGGCGATCGCATTGAAAAAATCGAGATTGTTGAATCTTAAAAGTTTAAATAATGAATTTTGAAATCAGTGGTAGTCTTATAGTAAAAGAAGATACAGTAGATATAACTTCTAGTTTTAAGAAGAGGGAGTTTGTAATTGAGGTAATAAATGAAAGAAATCAGGATTGGAATGATTTTATCAAATTCCAATTAACTCAGGATAAATGCGGCTTGTTGGACTCTTATAATTTGGGAGATAACATTAAAGTTGGATTCAATTTACGAGGTAGGAAGTGGGAAAAAGACGGGAAGGTAAATTATTTTACCAATCTTGAGGCGTGGCGTATTGATATCGTTTCTGATGGGCAGCTTGCAGAACCTCAGGCACCACCTCCGTTTGCTGAAACTGATATTCCACCGGCTGAACCAAAAGATGACCTGCCTTTTTAATACTTAAAATATTTACATATTTTAAGCACTTGTCATTTTATCTGGTATTCATTCGGATATTCATATTGATGGTTGAGTAACCCTGCATTTCAGATGGGGTTACTCTTCTTTCTTTTGGCTCCATCAGTCTTTTGCGGAACGTGAATCGATAGGTCTGATCTGACAGAAGGTGTATGGAAAAGTTTCCATCATCATCACTTTCCAGAGATGCTACTGGAGCCCCATCTTGTCTTGTAATGTTGATCATTACTCCGCCTTCATAAGAACCGGTCGATTCATTAATGATGGATCCTTTAATCATAGAGAATTCCAGAGGTTTTACTAGCCGAAACGCATAAAGATTGTCATTTTGATTGTTCTCATTTCGGTTGGATGCAAAATAGCCACTGTCACCTTCATTTGTGAAGACTATAGTGAAGTCATCGTAGGGACTATTAATGCCCGGTCCGACATTATATGGTTCAGAAAAACCTGTTCCTTCAGGTAATGCTACGAAAATATCCAGACCGCCCAGTCCCGGCAATCCGTCTGATGAGAAGAATAATCGTCCATTCTTGTCTACATATGGAAATACCTCATTGCCAGGAGTGTTGATGTGAGGTCCCAAATTGACTGGCTGTGAAAGAAATCCGCCTCTTCGTTCGCTGTAATAAATGTCCATTCCACCATAGCCTCCGGGCATATCGGAGGCAAAATAGAGCCGTTGGTCGTCAGGCGAGATGGCAGGATGGGCAATAGAGTATCCTTTCATTTTAAGCGGCAATGTTTGAAGAGCTTTACCCCATTCATCATCACGATGTCTGGCAATAAGGATATCCAGTTCGTTTCGCCCCTCGGGTGTAGATTCAGAATTTCTTGTGATGTACATGGTTCGGCCATCAGCCGAAAAGCTTACAGGCCCGTCGTTAAGATTGGATTTGATTGAAGGAAGAAAAAGCTCAGATCTTCCAAAGGATGTTAAATCTTTTATTGGTGCTGCATACAAGTCAAAAAACGGAAGGTTATTTCTTGTATCCCTTCTGCGTATAAATGATCGTCCGGGACGGTTTGATGAAAAAACGAGCAAGTCGTTCCAGATTGCCGGGCCAAAATCTGAATACTGGCTGTTGATGCCATTTAAAGTTATTATTTCAAATCTGCCAGAATCGGCATGGATGGCCTGAAGATATTGCTCTGGATGTAAGCCTCTCATTGGCAGCCTGGTGCGGTTTAGTTCATGAAATCTCGCTAAATACTTATCCGATTCCTCGTATCTTTTTAGGATACGAAGTGTTTGGCCTAAATGGTAATAGGTTTCGGCTTCAACATCCGGGAAATCTATGGCTTTTAAATACCATTCTGCAGCGTAAACCGGCATGTTTAAATGGCGGTAACAATCGGCAATTCTTCTGGTTACATAAAACAAAGCTTCACCTCTTTCTTCAAGTCTTAAATAACGGTCGAGCGCCCTGTTAAAATCAAAATTATTGTACAACTGATCAGCTCTTTGCAGTTGCCTGCTTTGAGAGGTTGCATAACCTGAAATGCCAAGGAACAATATGATTAATAAATATTTAAACATTCTAGAAATATCTTGGGTTTTGCACTTGTTCTTTTCTGAAATCAAACTCAAAGATAATCATTGCTTCATGGGTATTGCCAAAGTGGGATGAAACTCCGCCAAAATTTGTGTCAAATGCGTATCCCAAGCCTAATTGCTGTGTTACTTGATATCTAACCATACCTCCAATTACATTGTCGGTACGGTAAAGCAGTCCAACCCAAAAAAGGTCTCTGATTAATAAATTTACATTTAAATCAAGGTTAAAAGGTGCTGATTCTGTTGCACGTAACATGAAAGATGGCCGTAAAACCAGTTCATTGTTAAGGGGATAGGCATAACCAGCCATGAGCAAATATAACCTGTTTTCTCTGGAGATGAAAGTTGACTCATTGGAATCGGTTTCACTCATACTGTTTTCAATTAACCGGGGTGCAGCCAGCCCAACGTAATATCTGTGATTATAAACGTGCACTCCAAAACCAAAATTGGGCAGGAACTTACTATCGGTATAACCATCTGTAATATCTATGTCATTGGCATACCTGCTTAAGTCTTTTTGATAAAAACTAAATCCTCCTTTAAGCCCCAAAGACATCCGGGTTTGGTCCGTAAGATATATCTGATAAGAATAATCCAGCCACGCATTGGTGTTTTTGATTGGTCCTATCTGGTCGTGTATGATTGAGAATCCGGTTCCAAAATTCCTTGAAACCACCGGTGTGTGCATTGAAAAAGTATGGGTTGAAGGTGCATCTTCAAAACCTACCCATTGGTACCTTGACATGGCCATGGCTGTTAATACGCCATTGGTTCCTGCATACGCAGGATTTAATATCAGCGGATTAAACATGTATTGTGTCAGCATAGGATCATGCTGGCTTTTGATGTTGCTCGTAAGAAGCAACATCAGAAAAAGTAATCCGGAAAATATTTGGCTGAACTTTAATTCCATTATATTTTATCTTTTTATATAAATGCTTCCTTTAAACACTTTTCCGTTTAAATCCAGAATATAGTAATAAACGCCTTCCGGAAGTTCCCGATTTCCGATTACATTGCCGGAGGCTCGACCATCCCATCTGTTTTTAAATGGGTTCTCGTGGAAAACTAAGCCGCCCCAGCGATTATAAATAAAGATTTCTCCGGGCTTTCCTGCCTCTTCGAGTTCCTCAAGACCATGGATGCTCCAATACTTGTTTCTTTCGTCATTAGGAGAGAAGGCCGCTGGGACTCTTAGGTTGTCAGGAATACCGTCTCCTGATTGATCAGTTGGCAAAATGGTAATGGCAACGTATGAATCTGCGCATGCATTATGCGGATCGCAATTGCGATAGTAAATGGTATCATTCCGGAAGAATGATCCAGCAAATGCAGTATAGGTAAAGGTTCCATCGGCAGACAATGTTGCTTCTCCGTATGGCGTTACAGAATCAGAAATGAGAAAAACGGTCATCTCTTCTCCTTCAGGTTCAAAATCGTTCTCCAACACATTGATGGTGGCCGTTGCGCCGTCAAAAATGCTAATTGAATTGGGTTGTGGACGTGGTGCATCGTTAACCGGATGTATGGTAAAGAAAACGGTAGCTTCATCGCATAATACCGGCATGCCATCGTCACAGATTCTATAGGTGAACTGATCTGTTCCAAAGTAATCCGGATCAGGTGTATAAATAACGGTTCCGTTTCCATCTATTATGTCAACAACTCCGTTTTGGGGTTGGGTTATGATAATCAGTGATGCCGGATCAATATTATCATTTGGGTCTGTGTCGTTGTCCAGAGGGTTAAAGGTTACCTGGGTATCTTCATCCAGTTCGATATAGACGTCAGATGCCACCGGGGGTTCATTTCCGGCAATGATATCCAGGGTTACGGTGGCTTCTCCGCATGCACCCTCAGTATCACAAACTGAATAAACAAAAGAGTCGCTCCCAATATATCCTGCTTCCGGCAGGAAAAATATGGTTCCATCACTGTTGATGGTTATGTTTCCATGTTGCGGCTGAACAACAATGGTTACTGTGGAAGGGTCAATGTTGTCATCAGGATCGATGTCGTTTTCCAGAACATTTAGTATCATTCCTCCTTCGCGAACCGGACCAAAATGGTTATCCTGAGGCTCTGGTGGTGAATTTACCCAGGTAATGGTAAGGTAAACAGTTGCTTCGTCCCAGAGTCCTTCAGGATCAGTAAGACGGTAAATAAACTGATCGGTTCCGAAATAGCCCGGGTTTGGTGTGTATATAATCCCACGTGGACTTGAATTTACTTCTGCTGTTCCATATTGAGGAGCGACAGAGATGGATAGAGTCAGTTCATCTATGGTATTGTCTACATCATAATCGTTGCTCAGCACATCCACTAAGGTGGATGTGTTTTGATCCAGCGTCGCTTCATTATCATTGGCCACAGGCGGATCATTTACCGGATTGATGGTAATGGTTACTTTAGCTTCATCACAATAATTGGTCTCATCACAAACACGGTAATAAAAACTATCCAGCCCAAAATAATTCTCATCAGGTATGTATGTAACAGTACCGTCAGGGTTTGGAGTCGCTTGCCCATGCAATGGCTCAATGGTAATGGTTACTGTGGTAGGGTCAATGTTATCCTGAGGATCTGTATCATTAAAGAGAACATCAATTACTACCGTTTCATCTTCATCAATTGTTATTTCAACATCGTTGGCCGTTGGAGCCTGATCGGAAACCTGAATTGTAACGGTTGCAATGTTGCTTTGCAGATCAGTAAGATCAGATATTCTGAACTGGAATGAATCATCACCGGCGAATCCGTTGTCAGGAGTGTAAATCAGGGTTCCTTCCTCAGTACCCGGTGTCAGATTTCCATGATTGGGAGCTGTAGTAATTTCAATTGTTTCAAAATCAATGTCGTCATCGGGGTCAGACACCAATTCAAAAATTGGAATCGTAACGGCAACGTTCTCTTTGGTAGTATACCATCCATTAACAGCAACAGGCGGATCGGGAACCGGATGAATTGTTATATCCACTCGTGCCTCATTGCTTATCAGGTTAGCCAGATTTCTAACCGTGTAAGTAAAAAAGTCAGTTCCGTTATAGTTAGGATTTGGAGTGTAACGCACAATTCCATTTCCGAGATAAGTTGCCGTTCCATGCTGTGGTTGTATGACTATAACTACTGTTTGCGGGTTGATAAACGGATCAATGTCATTGGCCAGGATGTTTATTTCCACACTGGTATCTTCATCCAGCTCGGCATAATCATCTACAGCAAGAGGAGAAAGACGGGCTACCTCGATAAAAATTTTTGCCGTACTGCATTCAGGTGGCAACGGATATCCTAAATCGCAGATTTCGTAAATGGCTGTATCCCTTCCAAAAAAACCAAATCTGGGCGTAAAGTTTATGGTGTTATTATCCAGAATCGTTATCATACCGTTTTCGGGTTGCTGGATAATGCGGAGAGAGCTCGGGTCAATTCCTCCGTATGGATAATCGGCATCGTCATTGTCGTTTGCCAGCACATCAATATTAACAGGAGTGTTTTCTGCTGTATAGAGATAATTGTTATTGGCTACGGGCGGGTCATTTACCGGTGTAACTTCAATGTTCAGGGTGCTTTCTGCTGTGTCTTTTCCATCAGAAATGGTGTAATAAATTGTAGGGAGCGTTCCCCAATAGTTTAGTTTTGGCATGTAAACAAAACTACCATCTTGGTTGATTCTAATTGTTCCTTCGTTAAAAGTAATGGTGGTATTTACATTATAAGTTGTTCCGCTTATTCTGAAACTAACAACATTTATAGGATCACCATCGGCATCAGTAGCATCTGAAAGCAGGCCACTTTCTTGAGATACAGATAACTCTGTGTCCTCGGCAATGGTTTTGCTATGGGGCATTGCTACCGGAGGACTGTTTTGTATATCGGGTGTAAATTGGACAGTGTTATCGCTCAGATCAGTATCAAACTGATCCAGAGATGTAATGGTTGCAATATTTGTGTATTCATCTAAGATTCCGGATGGAGGAAGAATGGTGGCAGAGTAAAAGAGTTCTATATGATTGCCATAGGCAATATCTAAGTTACTCCAGATGATTTGGTTTTCGTTTAAGACTCCCCCATGGGAGATATTAGAGATGTTGTTATAGCCTGCAGGAACAACATCACGCACATCAACGCCTGTGGCGTTGTGTGGACCCTGATTTGTAATAGTTATTGAAAAAATTACTTCATCATATACAAACGGCATGCTTTTATCAATATCTTTGCTAATAGCCAGTTCACTTTGTCGGGCAGGAGCCGCAATAGAAACCTCGTTGTCTTCTGGGTTTGGATCGAACTGATTAGATTCAGCTTTCGCAATGTTTGTATACTGTATCCCAGTGCCTGGTTCTTTTACGAGGACAGTTATAGTGAGTGAAATTGTTTCACCAACCAGCACTTCGTTTGTTAACCATTTTCCTGTAGCCGGATTATATGCACCTTTGGTAGATTCGTTGGTGATGTGGTCAAAGCCATTTGGCAGAATGTCGGTTACTTCAACTTCAGTGGCTTTGTCCGGGCCATTATTGGTAACAGTCAGGGTGAAAATAATTTCATCACCAACAAAAGGTTCAGTATTGTCAACCGTTTTTGTTAAGGTTAAATCAGCAATGTTAGCTGAAACTGTTTCATAATCTGAAAACTCATAGGAATTTCCATTAAACTCAAAAGTAGCTTTGGCTGTATTGGTAAAATAGCTTCTATCCAGATCATCAGACGTAATGGTGTATGAAGTCTGGAATTGATTATTCGTTCCGGGATTTATAGAGGCAATGTTGCTGCTCAGTCCGGTATCTTCATCTTCTACTGTAATGTTTTCAAGTGTTACATTTCCTGAATTTGTAACAGTTATAATATACTCTATTACATCACCAATTTCACTGAATATTTTTGGAGTTGCTGTTTTTACAACCGTTAATTGGGGAGTTTGAGTTGCATTAACGGTTATATTATCACTAATAACTGTAGATCCATATTCGGCATTAACTTCATTATGAACCGAACCAGCATTAATATGAGTTTGATTTACAGTAAAGGTTCTCGTAAATTCAGTGCTTGTGCCCGGATTAATGGTTACGGTTTCATTTAACCCTGTTAATTGATCGGTTATATTGACATTTTCAACAATTAGGTTCCCTGTGTTCGAAACAATTGTTTTAAAAATAATATCTTCACCTACTGCTGAATATGTTGAAGAGGGACTTATGTTTTCAATTGAAATTTGTAACTCAGTTATCTGATCGATATTTTTTTCATGTGAATCATTAGCAGTCACTTCAACTTCATTCCATTTCTCTGCTGTTACTGTTGCAGTATTGGATATGGAACCGTTCTCAATGTCATTTTGAGTGATGGTATATGTTTTGTTTCCAACATTAATATGGTTTCCGGGAGCTATGGATGAAGCCAGAGTTTCTTCAAGGTTGAGCATTTCATCCTTTAAAACAATGTTTGAAAGTGTAACATTGCCGGTGTTTGTGATTACAAAGCTATAGGTTATAATATCACCGGCGTAATGCATGTTGTTTTCTGTAACATCGCTATATGTGCCTGTTTTTTCAAGGGTTATTGATGCGTTGTAATGAGGGGTGATGCCTACTTGGGAATTGTTATTATTTTCATTCGAATCGAATTCATTACCATTTATCGATGCTGAGTTTAAATATTCATCAGTAGTTCCTGTTGGTTCGTTCACTGTTGCAGTAATGTTCAGAACCTGAGATGCACCATTTGCCATAGTTCCAATGTTCCAGATCACATTATTACCAGTAACAGTAGTTGTTCCTCCGCTATTGTCACTTACATAGGTGTATCCCGAAGGCAAATTGTCGGTAACGACTACGTTTGTGGCATCACTTGGCCCCCCATTTGTTACAGTGATTGTGAACACCACGTTTGATCCCACGTTTGGAGTTCCTTCATTTACG
>NZ_FUYV01000021.1:4123-75043 GCF_900168165.1 Alkalitalea saponilacus | reverse complement strand
CAAGCCTAAATGATAAGATTTGGAGTGATGAGCGTCAAGTGCAACAATCAAATCTCTAAGACTTTCACGATTTGTTAATTGCCCGAACATCAGAGAAAGCAGTTGGTTCCAACAAGTGAAATGTTTTACATATTTGTCTCCTTTGTATTTGGCAACAATACGATTGAATTTGCTTCTATTCAGAAACGAGACCAGTTGAGCGAAAACGTATTTGTCTTGATACATATGCAATCAGATTAATCTGATGCAAAACTAAAAATTCAAGTCCGTTCGCTCGAAAAACGTCCGCAACTAACTAAATTTCAAACTTTTCAAAGAGCTTTTTTAGATTTTAATGGGACAGTAATGATATTGGATGTTGAATATATTAAACGCTTTATTCCATGATTATTAAATTAAATATTCTGCTACTGGCCTTGATTCTTTTTTTTAGTGCCGGTTGTAAACAACAGTCACAAAGAAGAGAACTAGCAAGAATCCTGAGTGAGCGCATAGAACTGATAGCAGACTCTGCAAATATTGAATTGCTGGATGTCTATTATCAGCCTGATTTAATTTCTGAACTCTACAGAATGAGCGGTAAGATGTTCTCTCCTTTGTGGAGTGACAGGGAAAACATTGACCAACTGATGGATTTCCTCAGAGAAGTTCATCTCGAAGGGCTAAATCCCGAAGACTACCATCTGTCGAAACTGGAACTGTTGATGGAGAAAATAGTGGATAGTAAAACCCCAGATACTGAAGATTTGGCAGAACTTGAGCTTCTTCTTACAGACTCATACCTGCTTCTGGCTTCTCATTTGGGGAGAGGAAAAACCGATTCAGAGACCATTGACCCTCAATGGCACGCTATACACCGAAACCCTGATGTTGATTGGGTCAGTTTTGTTGACAGTACCTTAAGATACAGGGTGGTAAAAGAGACACTACAGTCTTTAACACCCGGACACAGAGAATATTCAAATTTAAAGAAAGCACTCGCAAAATACGTTGCCATTGAAGAAAAGGGAGGGTGGAATGCATTTAATACATCTTTAAGAAAACTCGAAAAAGGCATCAATCATCAGGATGTGGCTCAATTGCGCACACGACTATCCGTTACTCAAGTTGACATCCCGTTTGATAGCGTCAATGAGAATTATTTTGATGAAGCATTGCACCAACAGGTCGTTCTGTTTCAGATGCGCAATGGATTAACAGCTGATGGCGTGGTTGGAAGAGGCACCATTGATGCTTTAAATATTCCCGTAGAAGAACGAGTGGCCTCAATCAGAGCCAATTTGGAAAGATGGAGGTGGCTGAGTGATGATTTGGGAGACAGACACATTTTAGTGAATATTGCAAATTTTGAACTTCTGCTGATCGAAAATGGCAAAACCATTTTCAAAACGGAAGCAATTGTCGGACGACCATATAGAAGAACACCTGTTTTCAGTTCCAGAATGACATATCTTGTGTTTAATCCGGACTGGATCATCCCCCCAACCATTTTACGAAATGATGTTATTCCAGCGGTTATAAACAACCCAAATTATTTGAATCAACGAAGAATGAGAGTCATAACCAGAAATGGAGAAAACGTTGACCCATCCACAATTGACTGGCAAAGAGCTGCCAGCCATGGCTTTCCATACATGATTCGTCAGGATCCGGGACCGGATAACGCATTGGGGTTGGTAAAGTTCATGTTTCCAAATCATCACAATGTATATATCCATGATACTCCGTCGCGTGAGTTATTCAGGCAAACCGAAAGAACGTTTAGTTCGGGATGTATTCGTATAAACCAACCCATGAAACTGGCTGAAATCCTATTGGACACAAATCCGGGATGGGATATGCAAAGGATAAATCAGACATTGGCTGAAAAACGGTCAAGAACCGTTCATTTACAAAGACCGGTACCGGTTCATCTTTTGTATTTAACAGCATGGGCCGATGATGAAGGCATTGTCTATTTCAGACGGGACATCTACAATAGGGACGAACCATTACTGACAGCACTAAGACAAAGTACAAAATCGTCGGAAGAAGAAGAGATTTGAATACTCTATTGTAACAATTGAGCCAATAAAGGCCACATGGTGTAATTGCGCATAAATGAAGGAGTTTCCTCCAGAAATTTTATCATTCCGACCATTGCGTTTTCAGGTGAAATCAACGCGGACTTTTTGGTGTAGCTTGCTGTTGGATGGTATATAAACAAACAAGTACCGCGAGCCAATAAGCGAATCACATCCTCATGATTCTCCATAGGAATAGCCGGGCATCCATGACTTCTTCCTAAACGGCCATGTCTTCGAACAAATTCATGACTCACGTAATCTGCGCTGTGCATCACGATGGCACGCTCCCGGGCTTTATCATTTATTCCGGGTTCCATCCCGTTTAAGAAAAGTGACATGCCGTGACGGCCATAGTATATGTCACCGGTAACGTAAAATCCAAGACTGCTTTGATATGAAGATGGAATGTTGCTGAATTTAGTAGCAAACAATTCTCCGCTGTTCTGACCATGAGACACCAACATCTGGTCAGTTATTTTCATTTTATCCAAATCAACCACCCACATACGTTCATGTTTTGAGGAAAGTGAGAAATCTATTAAAACAAGTTGATTTTTCTTCGTGAGTGATTGTTCTTTTAGTTGGAAAAAGCCGGTTAACGCTTTTTTAAATACCTTCAATTCAGGTTTCTCAAAGGAGTCAAAATCCAGGTTATCATAAAACCAGGTAATGTAGGTATCGAAATGTTTATCATTGAAAGAAGTCTCTGACGAAATTTGCTCATCGGAAAGATGAGTGTATCCGGTAGGAAAAATAAAAAAAACAGCCGCACAAATAAAAATCCACCTCTTCAGCATATATTCCGGTATTAAAATAAGTTTTGCAATATAACCATAATACGCTATATATCAACTTAAAGTTTCAAAAATAATAGTTAAACATACAAGACACATATGTAGGAGCTTGCTTCAATCAACTGATTGCGTAAGGCCATCAGTTGAGTTAAATACTTATCACATCATCGTGAACAAAATAAAATATAATGTGTTGATTAGTATATATAAAGCAAAACAATTTTAAATTTTAAACCCAACAAACATATGAATATGAAAAAATTAAATGCAGCACTATTATTATTGGCTATGATTTTTGCCGCATGTGCAACTCCGGCAGCCGAATCAAATGATAAAGAGAAAGAAAAAGAGGAAACGCTAAAAGCCTATACTGGCGAATCTGTAGAGCACACATTTCCTGAACTACCTTATGCTTTCGATGCTCTGGAACCTTACATTGATGCAAAAACCATGGAGATTCATTACGACCGGCACCATAGAGCATACTACAACAACTTCATCAATGCCATTAAAGGTACCGAGTTGGAAAATGCCTCTTTGGAATTCATTTTTAGTCAAATGTCGAAACTAAGTGCCACAATTCGTAACAATGGTGGAGGATTATACAATCACAACCTGTTCTGGGAAGTGATGGCTCCGGGTGGACAAGGTGAACCATCCGAAGAACTAAAAAATGCCATTAACCGCACCTTTGGAACCATGGATGCCTTTAAAGAGAAGTTCAACAATGCTGCGCTTACACAATTTGGAAGTGGATGGTCGTGGCTGCTTGTGAAAGAAGATGGTTCACTTGCCGTTTCTGGCACAGCCAATCAGGACAACCCGCTTATGGATACTGAAAAAGTGAGAGGAACCCCAATTCTTGGACTTGATGTATGGGAGCATGCATATTACCTCAAGTACCAAAACAGAAGAGGCGATTACGTACAAAACTTCTGGAATGTTGTTAATTGGGACGAAGTGAACAGAAGATATAGCAAGGCGAAGAAATAAAAATTAGAAGTTATTGTTTCAGTTTTATGTCCAAAAAAGAAAGCCGGTTGAAAAACCGGCTTTCTTTTTGCTTTAAAGTAAAGTCATAAGACTTTATTTATTAATTCGCTCCATATACATTTTTCGAACATCCATTAAATACTCCAAATCCATTTTTGGATTATAAATCCTAATCATGTCCTGAATGCCAAAATTTACATGGAAATGTCCAATGGCAGCATCAAACATAGGTTTCTCCCAATTGTATTTGATCTTTTTGGTAATATCCTCAAAATATTTCCATGTTAAATACTTTGGAATGGTGAAATAACCATGATCCTTTTCGGTTACATCGAAGTAAACACCGGGATGCTTCTCTTCGAGGATAAAGAATTTTTTGATACGAATGACTGCCGGTCCGGCAGGTTTTCCTCCGGGTTTCTTACGAAACTCAATGCCTTCATCCATGTAACATGCCTGGAGTTCGGGTATCAGATTGTAGTCGTTAAGGTGACGTACCCTGATTACATGAAACTCCTTATTGTAAATGTTGACAACACCGGCAGCGGCATTAAATTCCGACTGAAAATACTTCCTGATATTTTGTGTTGCACGCGTTACCTGCTCTACCGTATAAAGCTGCTTCAAAACAAAGTAGAGATAGAGCGGTTTGCTGTCGATTGGATGGTCAGAGTAATAATCATAAAATCCCGGAAAAGGTTCCGGAGCCTCTAACACAAAAGTGTTGGGCATAATCTGCTCATCCAGTGTCTGGAGAGTCTCCTGCTTCAGGAGATTCCCATAACGTTCAATGTAAGGTGACGGGCTCATAATATATAGTTTTTATTTATTGTTTATTTTTGAGAAAGATAGCCATAATCCCACGCTAAATCAACCATTCAAAGATTTTTATCTCAGCTACCTACGGGTAAATACCAGGTCTGTCCCTTTAGACAATTCATTATTAAAAACATAGCCTTCCAAATCAAAAGCTTTCAAATCCTCCGGATTTGTAAGCCGGTTTTCAACAATGAAACGCGTCATTAACCCTCTTGCCTTTTTGGCATAAATGGAAATGACTTTATACTGTCCACTCTTGAACTCTTTAAAGACTGGCGTGATGATGTCTCTCTCTATTTTTTTTTCATCGATGGTTTTATAATACTCCTGACTGGCAAGATTAACCAATGCCTGATGTTTTTCTGATTTCAAATCATCATTGATGGCTCTGGTTAATTTATCTCCCCAGAACGAATATAAATCTTTTCCTTTAGAATTAAGCAGTTTCGTTCCCATTTCGAGTCGATAGGGCATAATGGCATCAAAAGGACGCAAAACGCCATATAAACCTGATAAAATCCTCACGCTTTTCTGGGCATAATCAACGGCATCTTTTTGCATGGTATCTACTTCAAGTCCGCTGTAAACTTCTCCTTTAAATGCATATATTGCAGCACGAACATTAAACTCGTCAAATGGCCAATGCCAAAGCAAAAACCTCTCTGCATTGAGTTGAGCCAACTTATCACTGATGTGCATCAACTCCCTCAACTCCTTAACAGATTTGGTTTTTAGCAAACCTGTCAACTCTTGTGCCTCAGCTGAAAATTGTATCCCAGTGGTATTTATATCAGGAATTCTACGTTCAAAATCCAAAGTTTTCGCAGGTGATAGAAGTATAAGCATATTTATTTTACTTTTTAGTTAGCATATGGGGATATTGTTGATGGTTTTGACCATTATTTTTGCCTTAGTGGTGACATCCTCTCTATTAAGAGTCAGTTTTATCTGTTTATGTTTTTGTTTTTAATGGTTCCCGAGGTCTCGGGAGAACTCGCCAATAGTCATCCTTACTTTGACCGGGCTAAGTACATCGCTTGTGTGAGAGCTCTTTATCATGGCTCGTTTCATGTCACCACTCTTTAGACAAATATGCAGATTATAATGCTATTGTCTATTATTCTTGCATTAAAATAGTTCGTTGAGCTTTTTATTTACTTGGTTTCCAGGTGGATGTAATCATTTTTAATGTTTGTAAGTTTCTTAAAATCAAGAACATGGTCATGCTTGTGCCTAATCCCGAATGTCTCGGGAAAAGTCTAAAGATCTAGTTAATTAAAACTCTTAAGTTTAAATTCGAATATTGATTTTTCTATTCTACCAACATTTGCCACTTACGATGGCTATATCTGATGTTTCTAAAACATTGGAATTGCGTTTTTCTCTGTCTATTGACCTAATAGCCTCTTGACCTAACAACCTAATAACCTAATAACCTCTCAATCTATCATTCTTTTAACCTGCCTTGCGGAATTCCGCTGTGCTTTATCTCCGGTTTCCTGTCTCCGGCTCCGCCTTGCGGAGTTTCACTATGTTCAATTTCCGCTATCCTTTCTCCGTGTCATATCCCCCTCGCAATCACCAGCCGAAGAATTTCTGAAGTTCCTTCACCAATTTGCAGAAGTCGTTGATCCCGGTAGAATCGCTCAATGGGATTGTCTTTAAAAAGCCCTGCACCACCAAAAACCTGTACCGCTTCGTCGGCAATTTCTCTTGCAATTTCTGAGGTATAAAGTTTCGCCATGGCGGCTTCACGGGTGTAAGGTTGGTTGTTGTCTTTCAACCAGCAAGCTTTGTAGAGGGTGTTTCTGGCGAGTTCCAATTTCATATCCATATCAGCCAACTTAAAGGCAATGGCTTGAAATCGATTAATGGGTTTGCCAAATTGTTTTCTGGTTTTGGCATGTTTTGCTGCCATTTCAAATGCACCTTGTGCCAATCCAAGTCCCATGGCTGCTACTGAGAGACGCCCCCCATCCAATGTTTTAAGCATATATCGAGCTCCTTGTCCTTCCTGTCCCAGTAAATTTTCTATAGGAACACGACAATTGGTAAAGGAGGCTTTTCCTGTATCCGAAGCGCGCCACATCATTTTTCCCAGCAGTCGCTGTGCTTCGAATCCCGGAGTTCCTTTTTCCACAAGAATGGTGGTAAGTTGTGAAGGTTGATCCCCATTTTGTGTCATTACCTGAAGTGTAACCCCTAGTGTAAGCGGGTTTGATATGTTGGTGATGTATCTTTTACTGCCATTTATCACCCACTCTTTGCCTTCTGTTTTTGCAGTGGTTTCGGTTCCGCGAGCATCGGAACCGGCATTTTCCTCAGTTAGACCAAATGCCCAAAGATGCTCTCCCGTTGTCAATTTTGGCAGATACTTCTCTTTTTGCGCTTCGGTTCCGTAGTCCAATATGGGAACCAATCCAAGACTGTTATGAGCAGCCACTGTAGCTGCCTGAGAACTATCCACGCGTGCCAGTTCTTCTACGGCAATGATGTAAGATAAAGTATCAAGTTCCTGCCCCCCGTATTTCTTCGGGACATTGATTCCCAATATCCCTTCTTGTCCCATTTTGCGAGTTAATTCCGAGGAAAAGCGTTCATCGCTGTCAAGTTTTTCTGCTTCCGGTGCAATTTCTGATTCTGCAAAGTTCCTGATTCGATGTCGCAACTCTTCGTGTTGCTTTTGTGTAAGTGGGTTCATTTATTTGTATTTATACTTTTAAAATTCTATTTATGTATATAAACAACAAAAAAATGGTCTTGTTTAAACTTTGCGATGAAATGTTCAGCGCAATTTTATCCTGAGAATTAATTTTTACAAAAAAAAAGCTGTCAATTTTTGACAGCTTTTTTAATAATTATGTATGTATTTTTTTAGAAGGCATAACCTATGGCAAAGGTAAATCTTACACCACCGCCACCAAAGTCGCCAGTTAGTTTGTCGTCCTTGCCAACTTCTACATTATAGCCATATCCCAATCCCAGGTCGGTTACAAAGCCCCCGCCACCTATCCACTGGTAGCCCAAAGTTACACCTAAACCTAGTAGCGAATATCCGGCAGATGTGTCATCAAAAACACTTACACTTGTAGTGTTTGTTTGAAATCCTAATGCAGGAGAAACATACGCACCTACCATGGCCTCTTTGAAATAATTTCTGTATGCAGCATCTAATCCAAATCCGGTAGATGTAACATCAAAGATTTCATAGTTATAATAGTTGGCGCCAACTTGCCATGAACCCTTTTCACTTAAGGCTTTTTCGTAACGGAGGTTGTAGTTTCCGAAAAGAAATCCTAAAGGGCCTAATTTCACAGCTTGTTGAGCTGTGGCAGAGAAAGAAACTGCACATAATAGGGCAATTACTAAAAATCCAATTTTTCTGTTCATAATTGTTTGGTTAGTTGATAGAAAAAGTTAATAAAAAATAAAAATAAAACATTAACAAAAATTTAATCATAGTAATTCAAAACTTGTCTAAATTATAGTTTGGTATTATCTATGAAATGCTTTTTATTACGACAATGTTGCAGTAGGGTTACAAAATAAATGATTATTTGTGTTGTTTGTAAGGCTTTTTAACTGCCAGAATGGATTGTGTGATGTGGATTAACTGTCAGTGTTTCAGAACGAAAAGATTGTTAATGTTAAATAGAATATTTGTTTTATAGATGTGTTTTAAATTTGTTGTTAAATTGAAATTCTTGGTAGAACGTTAAAAATTATGAAAAGAGAGAACTGAAATGAGTTCTCTCTTAATAGTTTAAAAATGGCAACCAAAAAACATTGAACAGAATCGCCCAATCCGCTAAAGAGTTGTTATAGCTTTAACTCCAGAATAATCTCATTGGCTTTAACTTGACTTCCCGGGAGTGTTCTTATTTTCTCAATGACTCCGTCATGTGTGGCTTTAAGTAGGTTTTCCATTTTCATGGCTTCAAGAATTGCCAGTGTATCTCCTGCTCTAATGATATCGCCTTCAGAAACTTTTATTTCGGTAATTTTTCCGGGAATGGGCGCAATAAGAGTGTTCCCATTGGCTGAGTTTTCTGCTTTTGTCTGTGAAACTTGTATTTTATCGGGCAGTATCCATGATGGGATAACATGCAGTTGAGAAGTCTCAAAACTGAGAATAAAACTGCCATCAGGCAGTTTTATTGAATTGAATTGGAAGTATTCTTTATCTGCAAAAAATCTGATTTTATTCTGGTTGTCATTTATGTCTCGTACCTCAATGGATGATTGTCGGTTGATATCAATTTTTAATGCCTTATCTATATATAGCCATTGTAGTTGAAACAATTGCTGGTTTATTGAAAATGAGATGTTTTGCTGTAGTCTCAAGTATCCGGATTTTTGCCAGATGTTTTGATTTTTTGAGTGATTTGGCCTTAGTATGTTCAGCAATGCAGCAGCGGCAATTATTTTTTCATCAGGCAGTTCTGGCTTTTTGTATTTAAAGCTGTTGCAGAACCCGGTGGTGGTATCACCATTTACAAATGCATCGGTTTTTAATACTTCTGTCAGAAAATGAATGTTGTTTGTAATGCCGGTAATGGTTGAGTTGTTTAATGCTGTAATGCTGTTTCTGATGGCTTCTTTACGGTTATTTCCATGTGCAATGATTTTTGCTACCATTGGGTCAAAATCGGGTTTTATTTCCGTTGCGCTATTTATCGAGGTGTCTGTACGTGCCAGTTTTGGTTCGGGCCAGCTTACCTGATATATATTTCCAGGGGCGGGTGAGAAGTTATTGGCTGCATCTTCGGCATATATTCTGCATTCAATGGCGTGTCCATTGAATGTGATGTCATTTTGGTTAATTAATAAGAGCTGGCCTTCGGCAATTTTAATTTGCTGTTCAACAATATCAATTCCGGTAACTGTTTCCGTAACCGGGTGCTCTACCTGAATACGGGTATTCATCTCTAAAAAATAGTGATTTCCGTTTTTATCCACCAAAAACTCAACAGTACCTGCGTTGTAGTAGCCAATTTCTTTGCAGAGTTTTATGGCGTCGCTGGTTAGTTTTTTTCGCAATTCTTTTGTTACAAATGAAGATGGAGCTTCTTCAATTATTTTCTGGTAGCGTCGCTGAATTGAGCATTCTCTTTCAAACAGGTGTATGTAGTTACCGTGTTGGTCACCTAAAACCTGAACTTCAATATGTCTGGGGTCTTCTATATATTGATCAGCATAAATGGTTTCATTGCCAAAGTAGCTGGCAGCCTCTCTTGCTGCGCGTTTCATGATTTCAGGAAGCTCTGAGGGCTGGTTGACTTTGTACATGCCTTTTCCGCCGCCGCCTGCAGCGGCTTTTACAAGTATAGGAAAGTTTAAGTTGGAGATGTTATTTAATACTTCATCCACATTACCTGAAATGGATGGTGTTACCGGTATTTTAATCCTTTGAGCAATTTCACGGGCATTTAATTTATTGCCCATTGTAAGTATGGCCTGATGTGAGGGCCCTATGAAAATCATTCCGGCATCTTCCACGGCTTTGGCAAAAGTATGGTTTTCCGATAGAAAACCATATCCCGGATGGATGGCATCAGCTTTAAAAGCTGATGCCTGCTCTATGATGGCATCAATATTCAGATAGGTTTCACCCAGTGTTTGGCCAGGAAGGAATGCCTTTTCATCTGCATTACACCATGAATCCATTTCAGTGGTTAATCCAATGGTGGTGATACCCATTTTTCGGGCTGTTTTGACTATCCGTGAAGCAATTTCGCCACGATTTGCTATAAAAATTCTTTGAATCTGTTGCTTTGGTTTAAAATTTTTTGTCATTCCAGTTTGGTTTTCGCTTTTCGAAAAACGCTTTTACTCCTTCTTGTCCGTCGGCTGAAATGCGTGCTTTGGAGATGAGTTCAGCGCAAAGTTCCTGCATGTTTTTATCAACAGAAACAAGTGAATCCCCCAAGCGGTTCAATAAGAATTTGGTTTGCTGAACAGCTTCGGGACTGTTGCGTGCCAGCTTAACCGCCAATTCTCTGGTTTTTACTGCGATGTGAGTCGCCGGAAATATTTGTTGAACCATATTGAAACGGTACGCATCTTCGCCATTGAAGGGAATTCCACTCAGCAAAAGGTAACGAGCGGTTGCCAATCCGGTTTTTTTAACGACGTATGGGGCCACGGTTGCCGGCACCAATCCCAGTCCAACTTCACTGAATGCAAACAGGGCATCGGGAGAGGTAATGGTTATATCGGCACAGGCCAGAATACCGATGGCACCGCCGTAAGCGCCTTTGTCGGCTCTGACAATGATTGGTTTTGGGAATTTCTCCAGTTCGTGATAGAGTTGATTGAACAGGCGGGCGTCTTCCAGATTTTCCTCGTAAGATTGCTCCGTGGCTTTTCGCATCCAGTCCAGGTCTGCACCGGAGGAGAAAAAGCCGTCTTTTCCGGATAAAACCAGCGTTTTATATTGCATAGATTTTGCAGTGTCCTGCAAGAAGGCTATCAGCTCCAGTATCATATTGCGGTTAAGCGCGTTGCGCTTATCCGGCCTGTTCAGTTCGAGGTAACAAATGTTTTCGGCAAATTTTTTAATGAGGGTCATAGATGGTAATTCAAAAGATTGTTAGACGTTTAGAGAATTAGATGTAATTTATTCTTACATCCTGAAAATTCCATATTTTGACTTGTTAAATGGTGCATTTAATGCAGTTTCAATGGCCATTCCTAAAACAGTTCGGGTATGAAGCGGGTCAATTACGCCATCGTCCCACAACCTGGACGTACTGTACCAAGGCGAACCCTCGTTTTCATACTTATCGAATATACTTTTTTCAATCTCTTTTGTTTCGTTTTCGGTCAGGATTTCTCCTTTGGCTGCTTTTTGGTCTGCTTTTAAGGTGCAAAGAACTCCGGCGGCCTGAGCTGCTCCCATTACAGAAATACGGGCATTGGGCCACATAAACAGAAAGCGGGGTTCATAGGCTCTTCCTCCCATGGCGTAATTACCGGCTCCATACGAGCCTCCTATGATAACTGTAAAAAACGGAACTCCTGAATTTGCCAATGCGTGTACCATTTTTGCACCATCTTTGGCAATGCCTTTATTCTCATACTCTTTCCCGACCATGAACCCTGTGATGTTTTGGAGAAATATCATGGGAATTCCCCTTGAGTTACACAGTTCAATGAAATGCGTCCCTTTTAATGCCGATTCAGAAAAAAGTATGCCATTGTTGGCTAAAATGCCTACCTGATAACCATGTAATCGGGCAAAACCCGTGACCAACGTTGTTCCGTAGTTTTTTTTGAATTCCTGAAATTCGCCGGCATCGGTTAGTCTGTTTATGATTTCTCTTACATCGGGCCATGTTTCTCCCGGTGAGGGAATCAGGTGATATAAATCTTCTGATGGATAATCGGGTTCTGAGTACTCAGTTCTATCCAAAAATTGTTTTGGAGATTTGGGCAAATTGGCAAAAATATCTCTGCAAATATGCAATGCATGGTCGTCGTTTTCTGCAATGTGGTCGGCCACTCCTGATATTGAAGTATGAACTTCGGCTCCGCCAAGTTCTTCGGCGGTTACTACTTCTCCGGTAGCTGCTTTTACAAGAGGCGGGCCTGCCAGAAAAATGGTTCCCTGTTTTCTTACAATGATGGTTTCGTCGCTCATGGCCGGAATGTATGCTCCTCCGGCAGTACATGAACCCATAACAATGGATATTTGGGGAATTCCGGCAGCAGACATGCGTGCCTGATTGTAGAAGATTCTTCCAAAATCATCTTTGTCGGGAAAAACATTGGCCTGTTCGGGCAGAAAGATTCCCCCTGAATCGACCAGATAAACACATGGGATGTTGTTTTTTTCTGCAATCTCCTGTGCTCTGAGATGTTTTTTGATGGTTTCATGTACATATGTGCCTCCTTTTACGGTAGCATCATTGGCCACAATCATTACTTCGCGGTTGTGAATAATACCAATTCCGGTTACGATTCCGGCTCCGGGAAATTCATTGTTGTATTGATTAAACGCGGCCAGTGGAGAGAGTTCCAGAAATGGTGTTTCGGGGTCAATCAATCTGTCTATTCGGGTTCGGGCAGGGAGCTTTCCTCTTGAAATATGTTTTTCCATCAGAGATACAGAGCCTCCCTGGCTCTGTTTTCTTAGGTTTTGAAGAAGTTCTTCTGCAAGAGCCTTGTTGAATTGATGATTTTTGGGGTTTGATATGGATTCTCTCGAGTTGGCCATAAAGTACTTTTAATGGTGTTGTTTAATTTAAATGAAACAGAACCTGTATTATTGACATACGTCGAACTTCGTTTCACAAATTATCTATTACGATGCTCAACTACCTGCTAAATACAGACGTCCTCAATAAAATTGACTTGAAAATAATCAATTATTACCTTCATCAATTTTCTTTGCGGCTGTATGTATTTATTGGTATTTGATCATCTCATAACGACAAGTCATGAATAAAACAGGATAAAATGAAATAACTTCAAAATATTAAAATTGTTTATTTGCAGAATCCATGATTTCAAAATATTTCCATCATAATTTACGAATATTTTGTAAATACTTCCTTAATTTTGGAGAAGCTTTGCTTATTTGACTGTTTTACCCTGTTAAATTTCCGATAATGTATTTTTTAAAAATCAAATCACTGCTCGTTATAATATGTTCCTTTAGTCTTATTGCATGTGCGCAAAAATCATCCGACACTAAAAAGCCGTTGATCGATTTTGAAATATATGCAACTTTACAGGATTCTCTGATATTTGAAGAAGTGATGACTGAGTTTAGGTTATCAGGTGATACTCTCTCCAATTTGTCGTCACGAATAATGTCTGTTGCTGAGTTTTTTGCCGGAACCGAATATGTTGCATCCACACTGGAGTTGGAAGGGGAGGAGCGCCTGGTAGTTAACTTGCGGGAGATGGATTGTACCACTTTTGTTGAGTACGTTTTGGCAATGGCCTGTTGTCAGTTCTCCGGTCGTATGGACATAGACGATTTTTACAGGAATTTGGCGTTAATCCGATACCGTCAGGGAAAGCCGGAGGGTTACCTGTCGCGGCTTCACTACTTTACCGAATGGTTAAAAGTGAAAGAAAAACAAGGGAGTCTGATTCTAATCAGCGACTCTATTGGAAATGAAGCGTTTAATTCGGAAGTGCATTTTATGTCTACAAATCCCGGTTTTTATCGTCAGTTGGAGGCAAATCCAGAGTATGTTTTCCCTTTGCAGAGAATTGAGGGCCGGATTGCGGGGTATTCCATGAAATACCTTACCAAAGATATCATTAAGGATAAAGAATTACACATCAATAACGGCGACATCATTGCCTTTGTCACTACCATCGAAGGGCTTGATGTTTCCCATACAGGGTTTGCAATGCATCACAACGACCGACTTCATCTGTTGCATGCGTCAACCCGAAGTAATAAAGTTGAATTAACCCCGGTACCTTTACATGAATATCTGGCAGGTTTGCCGCGCGTTAGTGGAATTCTTGTGGGAAGAGTGGTTGATTGTAAATCACTGTTGTCCGATTAAAATATTTGAAACCATTGACGTGTTATTTTTCTTTAGGTATTTTATAACTTTTGGTATTAATGGGGGCTTTCTTCCGCCTCAAGGAATTTCCGTTAATAAAATCTAGTTTATTGTCGTTAAAAATCCGGGTTGTTTGAGCGTAGCGAGTTTCCGGATTTTAGACAATGAACTTGATTTTTAGGAAATTACTTGCAGCGGCGGCATTTTTTGCTTACTTTTTTTTGCTGTAGCAAAAAAGTAAGAGCCCGTGCGGCTTGAGCACTTAAATAATATGGAATTATTTTTCCCGAACAATAATGTATTGTAAATAATTAAAACTCCAAAATGGCTTTAAGTCTTGCTATCATCGGTCTGTTAGGTATAACAGCTCATTATCTTTTTACAAAATTGCGTTTACCCGGATTTCTTGGGATTTTATTTGTTGGAATAGCCATTGGGCCAAATGCACTCAACTGGATAGATGAAAGCATTTTAATAGCTTCTGAGGATTTAAGAAAGATGGCTCTAATCATCATTCTTTTGCGAGCAGGGATGGGATTACACAGGCAAACCTTGAAAATGGTAGGTGCTCCGGCCATTAGACTTGGATTCATCCCGGTTCTTTTTGAGGGATTTATGGTTCTTTTTGTTGCATGGTATTTTTGGGATTTGGGTTTTGTAGAAGCAGGAATGCTGGGGTTTATTCTGGCAGCTGTTTCGCCAGCTGTTATTGTTCCCAAAATGTTATCCTTTATCGACCGTGGCAAAGGAAGTGAAAAGGGAATTCCAACCATGATATTGGCAGGTGCATCCTTGGACGATGTGGTGGCCATAACCATATTTTCTGCTTTTGCAGGATTTTATGGCGGTCAACAAGTGAATATTACGACTCAGGTATTATCTATACCCGTGGCAGTCATAACAGGCATCGCACTAGGTATTGTGATTGCGTTTTTATTGTTATGGATTTTCAGGAAGTTTGAGACCCGTAACACCAAAAAGGTTTTAATTATGTTGGGGGCGGCCATTCTGTTAACAACACTTGAATCTGTTCAGTCGCTTATTCCTTTGGCATCTTTGCTTGGTGTGATGGTCATTGGCTTTATTATTCTTGAAAAAGAACAAAAAACAGCGATTGATTTATCCTCAAAGCTCAATAAATCGTGGATTTTCGCTGAAATTATTCTATTCACGCTGGTGGGTGCAGAAGTGGACGTTTTTCTGGCATTAGAGGCCGGGGTCGCGGGACTTTTAATCATTGCCGCCGGATTATTGGCACGCTCCGTGGGAGTTATGGTATCATTGATTAAAACCGGTTTTAGTTTTAAGGAGCGTTTTTTCTGCATTCTTGCATACAGTCCAAAAGCTACTGTACAGGCCGCAATTGGCGCAGTTCCCATGGCCATGGGTGTTCCGGGGGGAGATGTTATTTTAACCATTGCTGTACTTTCCATTGTAGTGACCGCACCGCTTGGAGCCATTGCCATGAATTTTGCAGGGGAGAGAATCCTAAAATAGCTTCCTTTATTCTTAATTCGATGTTTCTGGCAGATGGTTGTTGCAAAAGTCTGAAAGATTTTCCCTAATTTAACTTCGAAATTGAATATTTTGAATATGGGTTTTAAAAACAAAATAGTTGCCGAAGCATATTCTTCATATATATCAGCAGTTTGGCCTGTTGTTAAAAGTTTTGTTGATTCAGAAACAGACCGGCGTGAAAAGATTGTTGGTGAGTATTTTAAATGGTATAGCCATTTAAAAAAAGAACTAAAAGCATCCAATGATGGTGCAAAATATGTTGAGCTGCAAAGAAACTTCAGGTCAGAAATATTTAAGATGCTCCAAGAGCATCTTAAAACTTCCACAAATACCGGTATTCATAAACTTCCACATCTTTTTGACAACGAGTTTCAAGGTTGGATAAAAGATATACCTAAAAGAGTAACCGCGAGGGAGCCATACACATGGTACGAACTTTCCCGGTTAAAGAATCCGTTTCGATACCCGGCTGCAATATTTCAAAATTTTCGGGCATCGTTGCTTCAAAGTTTTAGAAAAGTGTGGAACGGTTTTCGGAAATTATTCCGAAAACCGCCTAAGGATATTACGGTTTACAGAGTAAGACGTATCCCTTTTAATCAAATCCTTTCTTATCATACTTATGGCAGGTTGCATCAAAAACAAATTGAATTTCTTGATGAATTATTGACCCAATACACCAAGGTGTTTTTGGAATTATGGGAGCAGGATATGTTCCTTGATAAACATTGTAAATCTACCTTGGGAAAAAGTGAGGATGATATTTCCCTGAATTTCGAAGATAAATGGCCTGAGATTAGAAAAGCGACAAGAAGAAAGGACCTTTTACAGGAATTTGAAATAGCCGTTGAAAAGAACATAAAGAATGTTTTTTTACAAGTTGATGAACTTTATAATCTTTCAGATACATTGTATTTGCCAAACGGCAAATACAAAACCAGAGTGGTTGATGCATACTGTAACCGAATTCACGGCCATTGTAATGGGATTCTTCAGGGATGGAACAGGTCATGGCTTACCCTTTTGGATGATTGGACTTTGGATGTGGAGATTTCGTTGCTCTACTTGAGCGTGTTTCATGAATATTACGAATTTGAGAAAGTTACCCATGATTACATTCATGGCGAATTGGAAGAAGGTTATGCTGCTGTGGAGCAGTTCATAAACCAAAGTCGGGAGCGTTTTGAAAAATGTGAGGGACAAAAAAAATCTGTTCTTCAGTTGGTGGCAAAAGAGCGTAAACTGGCTGCCAGTGAGTTTGTTGATAAACACATTACACACTTAACCGAAAAACTGGCCATTTGTTTTAAGAGCGACTACAGGCAACTCTTACTTAAATTTAAAGCAGAAATAAATAAAGTCTCTGAGAAACGCACGTTTGTTTCGGAGCGCAAATATGCTTGTCCGGTGCAGGAGAATGATGTAAATTCCATTTCTCCGCGAGGGTTATTAAGCTTTGAAGCTTTGCCGGTTTTTGTTGCTGATGCCGAAAAAATTATGGCCATGGTTGAGCAAAATCTTGAAGAAGCAAGAATTAAGCTGACAGGCCTAGGTTCAGTATGGGATTTTAGTCTGGAGTCGGCTGCCATGATGTTGAATGAAACAAAGGGAACAGCTTGCGAGGCAATAATTAGCGCAAAGGAAGGTACAGTTCGTGCTCTGGAGTTGCTTTCTGAGTCGCAAGCAATTGTTGAGAATACCGGAAAAGCCATCAGCTCCGATTTTGGTGTTACCATTAATAGGTTTAACGACCAGATTCAGAAGCTCACCAACAGTGAATCTATTTTCGAACTCAACCTTAAAATAGCACGCATTAAAACCCTCGAAAGGTCAAAGGAGTTCAGAAAAAAAGTGGTGAATGGATTTAAAACGGCCATTCCTGTTGCGACAGAGTTTGTAAAGAGCAACTATAAAAAAATAAAATCCGGAACCGACAAGCTTCAGTATCGAATCGGGTTAAAACATGAATCGGTAGGTCTGGCATTTGAGTTATACGAATTCATCAATGATACTTCTGAAGGTTTGCGCAAGCTGCCCTTTGTTTATCAACGTTTGTATCAGCTCACCCCTGTTAGTGAAGCACGTTTTTTTGTAGGCAGGGAGGAAGAGCTGAATACGCTAACCGAAGCACTTAACAATTGGCGAAAAGACCGTTTTATAACCATTGCAGTGGTTGGCGAAAAGGGGAGTGGAGTTACTTCTTTGCTCAACCGTTTTTTAAATGAGAAAATTCAGGAAAAGGATATATACAGGGTAACGTTGAGCGAAAAAATACATACAACCAATCGCTATTTTGATTTTTTTACTGAGTTGTTTGGAGTCGAAGAGCGGTTTGAATCAAACGAACAAATAATAGACTATTTGATTAATAAAGATAGTCAGAGTGTGGTAGTTATTGAAAATCTACACCATTTCTATCTGAAAAAAGTAAATGGTTTCGATGATTTGATGTTGTTGTTCGACCTAATGTCGAACACCATGAAAAAAGTATTGTGGATAGGTGCATTTACAAAGCATGCCTGGAGATATCTCGATAAAACCATTCATGTCTCAGGCTATTTTACTTCCATAGTTCACCTGCAGGATATGCAACCTGACGTAATGGAAGAGATTATTTCACGCCGGAATAATATCAGCGGGTATCGCCTCCATTTCGACGATGATGAGGATATTATTTATCAAAAGCGGTATAAAAATTCGGATGAAAAAGCTCAACAGGAAATGCTGAGAAAGAATTTTTTCAGAAAACTAACAAGATTAAGTTACGGAAACATCAGTTTAGCGCAGCTATACTGGCTTAGGCTTACTCGCAAGGTAACTGAGCGTGAAATTAAAATGGGGAATGTGAAAGAGATTGATTTTTCATTTGTAAAAGATTTGGGTGCTGATGAATTGTTTGTTCTTCAAACCATCGTGTTACACGATGGTTTGTCAACTCAGGATTATATTCAGATTACTGGTAAATCTGAAAATTCAGCCAGGAATATTCTGGTTCCTATGCTCGAAAAAGGGTTGCTCATCCGGCCAAAAACAAAATACAATGTGAATCCAATTGTTTTTAGTCCGGTTGTCAGGCATCTTCAGTCCCGTAACTTTATTGGTTGATTTTAATTATAGTGATAATGATAAAATATATACTCTCCATCTTGTTCTTTTTAACGGCTTCGCTGTCCATGGCTGTTGAATCTGATACGTTATCAGCTCCTGATGTTCAAGATGATACTTTGGTGGTTGCGTTTCCCGACACACTCACGGTCGTAATTGGAAAAACAGAGATTGATACTGCAGCTATTACCGCCATTGAAGACTTCGAAAAGGAGCGAGAACAATTGCGACAGGAAATTGGAACACCCGGAGAGGTGATTAATGTCATCTCTTTCAGCAAAATTTTCTGGACTCTGGTAATTATTGTCTTAAGTTACCTAATCATTAGGTTTGTGGTGAAAATTCTGGAAACCATAGCCGAAAGAAGCAGCAAGTTAAGGATTGGCCTGAAGAGTATCATTCCGGTGGTACGCATATTACTTTGGATTTTTGTTGTATTTATTATCATAAAAGGGATATATAACCCGCCAAAGGAGACCTACTTAGCCATGTGGGCCTCTGCTGCCATTGCCATTGGTCTGGCTGCACAGGATTTGCTGAAGAATGTTTTTGGAGGAATTATGTTGTTGTTTGACAGGCCTTTTCAGGTTGGTGATAAGATTGAAACAGGAAAATATTATGGAGAGGTCATAGAAATTGGCTTGCGTGCCACACGAATTGTGACACCCGACGACTCGGTGGTATCAGTTCCAAATATGGAACTGATGAACTCTTCCGTTTCAAATGCTAATTCCGGCGAATTAAATTGCCAGGTGGTGGCCGAAATATATCTACCCATTGATGTGGATACGCAGAAAGCACGAAAAATAGCCATCGAAACAGCTCAGGTATCACGATTTATCTATCTTGAAAAACCCATTGTGGTGGTCTTTTTTAATGAAGTAAAAGAGAGACGTTCATACCTTAAAATGCGCATTAAAGCATATGTGATGGACATCCGTTACGAGTTTCAGTTTAAAAGCGATATGACTGAAATTGTCATTCGGGAATTATTGCAACAGGGAGTTATCCGAAAAGGTGATTTATTTTAGTTTGTAAAAGATTGCTTTGTTGATGTATATCAATACACATAAAAAACTTACATATTTGTCTTAAAATTTTTCTTAATATTTATATGTCAAAAAAGATTCTCATAGAAAAAGCCTCAGGAGAAATGCAGCCCTTTTCGGTTGAAAAGCTTGAGCAATCATTAAAGCGTTCAGGAGCCGATGGTGCTCTTATTCTGGAAGTGGTCGAAGATGTTGAATCATGGCTTAAGGAAGGAATGACTACCAGAAGGATATACAACCGTGCTTTTTCTTTGCTTCGACGTAAACGTCGAAGCATGGCAGCAAGGTATAGCCTTAAGAAAGCCATTATGGAGTTAGGCCCCTCCGGATATCCGTTCGAACATTTTATCGGTCAGCTTTTTAAATATCAGGGATTTGAAGTACAAGTAGGAGAGGTTGTTAAGGGACACTGTGTTTCACACGAAATGGATGTGATAGCCACCAACCTGACTCATCAGCATTTGGTTGAATGCAAGTTTTACAACAGTCCCGGGAAATTTGCCAGTGTGCAGGTTCCGCTTTACATCCGTTCACGAATAGATGATATTGTAAGAGAGAGGCAAAAAGATGCTGCCTATCAACGTTTCAATTTTCAGGGATGGGTGGTTACCAATACACGTTTTACAACCGATGCCATAGATTTTGGCCTTTGCAGCGGGTTAAAGCTGTTGGGGTGGGATTTTCCTGAGAAAAGAAATTTGCGTCAGTTGATTGAAGAGATGCGTATTTTCCCCATTACTGCTATTACCCAGCTTTCAAAAGCCGAAAAAGCACAATTGCTGAATCAGGGCGTGGTGCTGTGTCGCCAGTTGCTTGAAAAGCCGGGGGTGTTGGACAATTTGCGCCTAAAAGGAAATAAACGTGAAAAAATTCTGGATGAGGTGGATGATCTTTGCCATGGATGAAAATTGATGTAAAAAGTTTTTTAATCAATTAAATCTCTTAAAATAATGATTTGCCTACTGAGTTTGTTGCATGTTTTTGAGATTTCGAGAAGAATATTTTCTATGTTTATTTCTTGAATATGCGAAATGAGGTAAGATACTCTTGATGTCATTTGCAAAACTGAGACTCTAAATAGTTGATAGCAGTTAGTATAATACTAAGCTATATTCTATTTTTAAAAGGATGGGTTTTAATAATTGTTTAAATCCAAATCAGATCAATACAATTAATTATATGCTTATTTGGTTGTTGCAATGTAGCGAATTATTCTTGTATTGATTTTTTTTATAGATTTGTCTACATTTTGTGAAACTTGGTAATATGAACATTATATCGGGTATAAGTTTCTTTGTTTACTGCCGCTATTTAATTCTTTTTTTATTGAGTTGTATAGCACATTCACATGCAACTTCTGCTACCTCCATTAGCTTCAGATCAGTTAATGCCACAAATACACTATCTCAATCATCTGTATTATCCATGCTTCAGGACAGCACAGGGTTTTTGTGGGTGGGAACGAAAGACGGATTGAACAGATTTGATGGGTACGAATTCGTGAGCTATAAGTATGATCCTTATGACAGTAATTCATTGTCGAGCAATGAGATTAGTGCTTTGGAAATGGAGGGAGACCGATATTTATGGGTTGGAACCAGGAGCGGAGGTTTAAATCGCCTTGAGCTGCATACTGGAATCATACAGCGTTTTAGTAATCTGACATATGATGATCTAATCAGGGATATATATTATGATTATGATGGTAATTTATGGGCCGGAACATCTGAAGGCCTATTTTTAAAAGAAGAGATTAACGGTCAAATTGTTTTCAGAAACCTAACACCGAATGCCATATATAGAAGAGACACCAATGAGCCCTTCATTCCAACCCGTAAGAATATTTCTGTAACGGCTATTTATCATCATGAACCCGGATTTATGCTGATTGGCGCCGAAGAGGGATTATTTGTATATGATCTTGAACGCAACGAATTTAAATCTCTTTCAGAACAAACTATAGGGTTTACAGTTGTCACCAGGTTTTTAAGAGACAGTAAGGGGCGTTTGTGGGCAACAACTTATGATGGTCTATTGCAAATTAACAAACGACCAACTCCATCACTTTATGAGGTTGTTGTTTATGATTCCAATGCACCCATTGAAAGACGTCTGCCAGTTGATTGGGTCGAAGATATTCGAGAGGATCATCGTGGGAATCTCTGGTTAGCCACGCGTGGCGCAGGTATGGTATTGATTTCACCTCAGGCAAAAGTTGAAAGGGTTTTTAATTATTCTGTGATTGAATCCGGAACCATTCCCGATAACATTATCAATTGTTTACTAATTGACCGAACGGGTGTTTTGTGGATTGGGACTGAGAGTAGAGGACTTGTTTTTTCTGATTTATACGCCAAACAGTTCCGGTCGATAGTTCCAGGTGTTTCTCCGAATTCTGGTTTGAGTGACCATCTTGTATCAGCAATTGTGGGCGAGGATAATGTTTTATGGGTAGGTACATCCTCTGCTGGAATAGATGTATTTGAGATTAATGGAGGCGATATATCTAAAAGAAAAAATATCCCAAGAGTCATTTTGTCACACGGTCAATGGAAAAGTGAGATTCTTGCACTTGCAATAGACGAACAAGGAGCATTGTGGATTGGTTCTGCCACCAATAGTTTAGTGCGTTATACAGAAACAAAAGGATTTGAAAGCTATATTGTAGAGGGTTTTGTTTTTGCATTAATGGAAGATAACCGTGGAAACATTTGGTTTGGAACCTGGGGGCAGGGGTTGGGATATATTAATAAGTCAACACGTGAAATTATTCAGTTTAATGAAGAAACTGGTGAATTACTGGGTTTAAGCAGTGACAAAATCCTTAGCATTTATTTAGACTCTAATGATTTTTTATGGGTTGGCACAAAAGGTGGTGGTGTAAATGTAGCACATATTGATGATGTCATCAATCAAACTGCTGACTTTACAGTTTATCGTCATATACCTGAAATTCCAGGATCCCTTTCTTATAATGATATTTACAGTGTGTTTGAAGATGAGGCCGGAAACATTTGGCTGGCCTCCGGGAGAGGCTTAAACAGGCTGGTCGTGAACGAGGCTGACGATTTTCGCAAAACGGTGCTGGATGGTGATGCCCAATTTTCTGTTATAAGTGAAAGGAATGGGTTACCTGGTGGCTTGGTTTATACTATTTTAGAAGATGGAAATAATCATTTATGGCTGGGAACGAATAACGGTTTAAGCCGTTATTCTCCATTTGATCAGAGCATTATAAATTATGGAGAGAATGATGGACTTCCATCCGTTCAATTCCTTCAAAACAGTGCATTTTATGATAAACGTTCGGGGTTGATGTATTTTGGTGGAGTTGGTGGTATAACTCTTTTTAATCCCGACAGTATATCTATCAATCCGTTTCACGCCAAAGTACGAATAACGGATTTTCGATTACACAATCGTTCAGTAAAACCAAAACAACGAGTTGGAGGTCGAAGAATCCTGGAGAAAGACATTGCGAATACAAAGCAGCTAAGGTTGGCACATTCTGATAATGAGATTTCCTTTGAGTTTTCGGCCATGCATTTTTCGAGCCCTGAAAAAATTCGATACAGTTACCGACTCTTAGGATTTAATGATGAATGGCAAAATGTTGGAAGTCAAAACAGAAGAGCCACATATACCAACTTGAGTTTTGGAGAGTATATTTTTCAGGTTCGTGCAACGAATAACGATGGAGAATGGGCTCCTGAATTAACTGAGTTACACATTGTAATTAATCCACCGTTGTGGTTAACCAAGTGGGCCTATATTTTTTATACAGCGCTGTTTCTTTTTCTTCTATATGTATTCAGAAAATACTCTCTTATTGCTGTAAAAAAGAAAAATCAGCTCATTATTGAGAGTCTGGAGAATAAAAAAGAGACTGAGCTTGCCGAGGCAAAAATGAGATTCTTTACAAATGTTTCTCATGAAATTCGAACACCTTTAACGCTAATCAATGCTCCCCTTCAGGAAATGATAGGCAATAAATCTTTGCCATCTGATGTTTCCGAGTCGCTTAATATGATTTATCGAAATGTCAAAAGGCTTCTAAATCAGGTAAATCAGTTGCTGGAATTGAGGAAAATGGAGAAGGGACAGTTCAAGTTAAGGCCATCGCGGTTTTCTCTTGATGTATTGATCCAGGAGGTGTTATTAGATTTTGAATCCATTATTAAACAAAAAGAGATAAAGGTTTATCATGATCAGGGAGATGAAGCATTTATTCATGCTGATAAGCGCCTAATTGGGACAGTTTTATACAACCTCCTGTCCAATTCTCTAAAGTTTACGCCACAAAAGGGTGAATTAAGAATCTCAATCAGTTGTTCCGGAAATGTTGGAGAGGAAGATTTGATTGAGCAACACGTCATTCTGCGAGTATGTGACTCTGGTCCCGGAATCCCCGAAAGTGAACTGGAAAATGTCTTTAATCGTTTTTATCAATCTAAAAACCAGCAGTTTGAATATATGGGCGGATCTGGCATTGGCTTATCGATCGTAAAGGAGTTTATTGATCAGCATAAAGGAACTGTAACTGCGTCGAATTTGCCTGAAAAGGGTTGTTGTTTTGAGGTTGTCCTGCCAGTTAGTCAGAATGAAGCAACCGATTCTTATAAACATTCACAGTTAGGGAATGATTTCGATCAACCAGGAGTGGAGTCTGATGTTATTTCTAATTCCTTGATGATTAAAGACTCCGGGTCAGATTCCGTTTCAGATTCAAAATTGCCCGTTTTAGTTGTGGTGGAGGATGACTTAGATCTTTCGGGTTATTTGAAATCATTTTTCAGTAAAAAATTTGTCACTCATCTCTTTATGAATGGAAAGGATGCGTTTGATGAAATTGTCAATATCATGCCTGATTTGGTCATATGCGACGTCATGTTGCCAGGAATGGATGGCGTACAATTGACTGGAAAACTAAAAAGTAGGGAAGAGACCAGCCACATCCCTGTTGTTATGCTTACGGCACGATCTGGTGAAGATAATATTGTAGAAGGATTGTCCATTGGAGCAGATAGTTATATAACCAAACCTTTTAGCATCAGCGTGCTAGAGGCCCAGGTAAACTCCCTTTTGAGCAGTCAGAAGGCATTTAAAATGAGATTTAGCAAAAAAATGGTTCTTGAACCAACCGAAGAGTCCATTACTCCCATGGACGAAAAGTTTCTCAAGAAGTTGATTGAGGTTACTGAACAGAATATGGCTGATCCTATGTTTGATGTAACCACACTGATTGATGAAATGCATATGAGTCATTCCATAATTCTTAAAAAAGTCAGGGCTTTAACAGGATTATCACTTGTAGAATTCATTCGGTCCATGCGTATTAAGAGAGCTGCACAAATCTTTCGTCAGGATAAGCTATCCGTTTCTGAGGTCAGTTTTATGGTAGGATTTTCAGACCCCAAGTATTTTAGTCGCTGTTTTTCCAAAGAAATGGGAATGAAACCAACCGACTTTTTAAAGGAAATTCATGGGTAGTTTTAAACTCAAAAGCAAGTGTTTTAAACTTGTTTTAGGTCTGATTCTTTATTATTCTGGCAGTCCGGCAAGTTTATTTTAATCAGTCCGTAAACATTGGTTTATAATATGCTCCTTATGGGATGTTGTTTTACAGATGTTTCTGCTTTTTTGCTGTGTTCTGTATTTGGATTTTTAAATCCAAATTATTAGATGTATAAGTCTGTATTTGTTGTTGATTGGGTTACACATGCACATATTTACATCATGTTTGTGTGTAAATTTAAAATGTAAGCGGTATTTTAAGTTTGCAATCATCGATATCAGCTGGGGGAAATGTGGAATGGTTAAAACCATATTTAACTCTTTCATCTATCTCAACTGAAGTTTATTTGCTTTATCAGCAAGGCATGGAATAAATCAAATGGAAAAACGGTCGATCGCTTACATCAAACCGATCATACTCGTTTACTTTTTTTAACAATGCAGGATTGTTTTTTTTGAATGATGGTGTAAAATTCATCCAATTCAATGAATTTTTACTGTTTTTGATATAAAATTACACCTTTTCTGCAAAAATATACTCCATTTAGGCTGTCGACTTTCTTATTTTTACATTATGCAAAATTTTGTTTAACAAGGTGTTCCGAATTTCTGTGATGTAAATTCCTGATATGGTTTTCTAATATTAATATTAATTAGAAATTAACAATCCAAATTTTTGTAAATAGTATAGCACATTTGGTTCATATTGCTTCAAAACCATGTTTTATAATAAAAATAGATGTGTTAAAATAGAAAATGTAGAGTCAATTTTATTGTAACATGGCGTTTTGATCTTTAAAGTAATGGCAAGTTATAAAGTTAAGTAAGAATTGTTATAAAGTTAAGTAAGAATTATTATATAAATGTAGTCTTGTTAGAAATTATGGTCGATTCTTTAAACATTGGACAAATCAGGGGAAAAATCAACATCATCATATCATTTTTGATGATATTTTTTTTAAGTTCCTGTAATCAAGAAAAAATGGCGTTTATGGATACTTCGTTAGACAATGAAGAACGCGTGAAAGATTTGGTCTCCAGAATGACCCTGGAGGAAAAAGTTTTTCAGATGCTACATGAAGCTCCCGCTATTGAAAGACTCGGAATTCCCGAATATAACTGGTGGAACGAATGTTTACATGGGGTCGCAAGAGCCGGATTGGCCACGGTTTTTCCACAGGCCATAGGGATGGCTGCCATGTGGGATGATCAAATGATGTTTGATATTGCAGATGCAATATCTGATGAAGCAAGAGCTAAGCATCATGATTTCGCTAAACAGGGAAAACGCGGTATGAGCCAGGGATTGACTTTCTGGACACCAAATATTAATATTTTTCGCGATCCCAGATGGGGCAGAGGCATGGAGACATATGGTGAATGTCCCTACCTGACAGGCGAACTCGCCGTAAATTTTATCCGTGGTCTTCAAGGTGATCACCCTGATTATCTCAAACTAGTGGCAACAGCAAAGCATTTTGCTGTTCATAGTGGGCCTGAACCCGATAGACACAGTTTTAATGTTCACCCTTCGCAACGAGATCTTGTTGAGACCTATTACCCTCATTTTAAAAAGGCTGTTAAAGAAGCCGGTGTATATTCATTTATGTGTGCATATAACAGGCTATTCGATGAGCCTTGTTGCGGGAGTGAGTATTTAAACAGTTTACTAAGAGATGAATGGGGTTTTGAAGGCTACGTAGTTTCTGATTGTTGGGCAATACTTGATTTTTACAATCCTGGTGATCATGAGGTGGTTGAGAATGCTGCACAAGCCTCTGCTTTGGCTGTTCGATTTGGAACAGACCTTAATTGTGGCAGTTCATATCCGGCCTTATTAGAAGCTGTTGCAAATGGTTATATTACAGAAGAAGAGATTGATGTAAGTGTTTCCAGGCTTATACTTGCCAGAATGAAGTTGGGTATGTTTGATCCTCCATCAATGGTTCCTTTTGCTCATATACCGTACGATGTCGTAGATAGTGAGTTGCACCGCAAATTGGCCTTGGAAGCTGCCAGAAAGTCAATGGTGCTTCTTAAAAATGATAACAACACTTTACCATTCAGTAAAAATGTCAGTAGTGTGGCAGTGATAGGGCCAAATGCCCACAATGTTGATGCTTTATTGGCAAACTATAATGGTTATCCCTCCGAACCAATTACTCCTTACCAGGGAATTTCCCGGAAACTTCCATCTGCGAATGTAAAATATGCGCTTGGTAGTCGGTACGCTGAAGAGTTTCCGTATATGACCGTAATACCATCGCACATACTTTTTACTGATGAAACCCTGTCTGAAAATGGGTTGCAATCAGAATATTTTAACAACATTGATTTTCGTGGGAATCCTGAATTTTCAGGTTTCGATCCGAAAGTTGACTTTCAATGGTGGACTAACAGTCCAAAACCTGGTGTTTCAAATGATGAGTTTTCTGTGCGTTGGAGCGGATACCTTGTTCCAGATGTATCAGGGAAGTATGCACTTGGCGTTGAAGGGTTTTCCGGATTTCGACTCTATTTAGATGATGAGTTGATTGTTGAAAACTTTAGTCTTTACCATTCAATGACTGATTTTAAATTCATGCAATTAGAAGCTGGGAAGAAGTACAAAATCGTGCTGGAGTTTTATCAAGACAATAATACTCATCCTATGGTTAGGCTTTTGTGGGATAAACCCGGGCAAAACTTAAAACAGGAAGCCATCGAACTTGCAGCTCAATCAGATTTGGTTATTCTCTGTATGGGATTAAGTCCATTGTTAGAAGGTGAGGAGATGGCTGTTGATATTCCTGGTTTTTTTGGAGGTGACAGAACTGACATTGTTTTGCCTGCTATTCAGACAGATTTGGTAAAGGCCATCATGGAACTGGGAAAACCGACGGTAATGGTTCTTTTGAATGGAAGTGCCCTGGCTTTTAACTGGGAAGCGGATAATGTTCCTGCCATTATAGAAGCCTGGTATCCGGGACAAGCAGGCGGTCAAGCAATCGCTGATGTTTTGTTTGGGGATTACAACCCTGCCGGACGACTACCAGTCACGTTTTATAAAAGCATAAATCAAATCCCTGATTTTTCTGATTATTCTATGGATGGACGAACATACCGTTATTTCAAAGGAGAGCCTTTATACGAATTTGGATTTGGTTTGAGCTATACCACTTTCGATTATTCTGAATTGAATATTGATACCCAGGTTATGGCGGATGAAAGTTTTGATGTATCTGTCTTAGTTACCAATACAGGAAGTATGGATGGAGATGAGGTCGTTCAGTTGTATGTTTCATACCCAGACAATCACATGGCTCCAATTCGATCGCTTCAAGGATTCAGAAGAGTTTTTATCCCTGCTGGTGAGTCTCGTGAAGTGAAATTTAATATATCTCCCGATCAAATTGGGTTATTTCATCCGGAGCATGGTAAAGTTGTTTCTGCGGGCAAAATACATGTTTATGTGGGAGGTAAACAACCCGACAGCATATCACTCAAAAATGGAAATGTTGTGATGAGTAAAGTTGAAATACTTGGTGAGTTTATTTGTAGATAATTTTTAATAGTAATATAAAACATTGGTATTTAGATATTTTATTGTTTATGTTTCTTTTTTGTAAAGTTTCTTTTTCTGATTATCAAATACACTCTGGAATAGAACTTAAAAAAACGGAAGATAGACCTGAATTAAGGAGCTAAATACTAATAAAAAACAAAACAATTATGAGTGGAAAGATTTGCAGATTGCTAGTACTGTTTTTTTTATTGCCAAATATTATCCTGGCTGAATCGGGTGAAAAGCTTTGGTTGCGGTATTTGCCCCTCGACAATGCTAAAGTAGTTGATTATACCAATGCTATCCGGTCTTTAGTTGTGGCAGGAGATGATGCCGTTATATCAGCTGCTGCCGAAGAAATTCAAATGGCTTTTAATGGTTTAACCGGCAATGATCTTCGAAATGTTAATCGACCCGGCGCTGGAGCGTTACTAATCGGGACACCAGAGAATCGTCTGATTCGGGATCTTGAACTTTCTAGTGAACTTGAAAAATGTGGCGAGGAAGGCTATATCATTAGAACGTTTCCTGTGCGTAATGGCCAGATGACTGTAATAGCTGCAAATACATCGGCAGGTGTTTTGTATGGAACCTTCGATCTGATCAGAAGAATGCAGACAGGTGAATCCATCTCTAAACTGGAAGTAAATGAGTCCCCGGCTTTTAAAATCAGAGTACTTAATCATTGGGACAATTTAAATGGAACAGTTGAGCGTGGTTATGCTGGTCATTCTATTTGGTTTAACCGTCCTGAGGATTGGTCGGTCAGAAGCGCTCAATACAAATATTACGCAAGAGCTAATGCCTCTGTGGGAATCAATGGAACCGTGATAAACAATGTAAATGCTGATCCAAATGTACTTACTGCTGAATATATTGAAAAATATGCAAGAATTGCAGATATTTTCAGACCGTATAACATGAAAATATACATGTCTGTAAATTTTGCATCTCCGGCTGTAATAGGGGGACTTGAGAATTCTGATCCCTTTAATCCTGCAGTGCAACAATGGTGGAAGGATAAAGCAGCAGAAATATATCAGTCAATCCCGGATTTTGGTGGATTCTTGGTAAAAGCAAATTCTGAAGGACAGCCAGGTCCAATGGATTATGGTCGGACACACAAAGATGGAGCGAATATGATGGCTAAAGCGTTACAACCCCATAATGGTATTGTAATGTGGCGAGCTTTTGTTTATGAGCCTGGTGATGATGAACGCTCAGTTCAGGCCTATAATGAATTCATGCCGTTTGACGGGGAATTTGAGGATAATGTAATTGTTCAGGTTAAAAACGGACCAGTCGACTTTATGCCACGTGAGTCATTCAGTCCTCTGTTTGGTGGTATGCAAAAATCACCGGTGATGATTGAGTTTCAGATAACACAGGAGTACCTTGGTCACTCCAATCATCTGGCTTATTTGTCAACTATGTGGAAAGAAGTTCTTGATGCCGAGACATTTGCAAAAGGTGTCGGTTCTTCCGTCGCGAAGACTACAGACGGAACTCTTTTTAATCACGAATTAACTGCCATCTCTGCGGTATCAAATATTGGTAGGGACATTAACTGGACAGGGCACCATTTCGGACAATCTAACTGGTACGCTTTTGGTCGCTTAGCCTGGGATTATGACTTACTTTCTGAAGATATTGCCGAAGAGTGGGTAAAGATGACCTTTGTGCATGATCAAAAGTTTGTTGAGCCAGTTGTAGATATTATGATGCGATCCCGAGAGGCTGTTGTAAATTATATGAATCCACTGGGACTTCATCATATTATGGGATGGGACCATCATTTTGGACCTGAACCATGGACTGACATTCCGGGAGCACGTGAGGATTGGTTACCCAGATACTATCATAATGCAAGCGAATTTGGTATCGGATTTGACCGAACAACTAATGGAAGTAATCTGGTATCCCAATATCATAGCCCTTTAAATAAAATATACAACGATCCACTTTTGGTTCCTGAAAACCTGCTCTTGTGGTTCCACCACTTGCCATGGAATTACAGATTGCAGAATGGCCTTAAGTTGTGGGATGCGATGGTATATAAATATTATGAAGGTGTGGAAGAGGCCCGGTTATTTCAAAACAGATGGGATCGGTTGGAAGGATATATTGACGATAGAAGATTCAAGGAGATACAATATAAGTTGAAATTACAAACAACCGAAGCTATTTGGTGGAGAGATGCTTGTGTTTTATATTTCCAGACTTACTCTAATTTGCCCATTCCCGCTGAACTGGAAAGACCCGTTCATGATCTGGATGAGCTTAAGGAGTTAAAATTTGATATGAAACATCATAATTAATAAAGTATTATTTACTATATTTAAACAGTGAAACCACGGATGAGAAATAACTCAGTATAAATGTTAGGTGTGAAATTGTGTTTATATGCTCTTTATAGGTGCTAATGAGATTATTTCACTCCGTGGTTTTTTATTTTTCAGATTCTTTTCACCCCTTCAGCCTTTTAAACATTTCTGTTATGAAAAGTTTTTACTCATTGTTAATTCTCTTTCTTCTGTTTGCTCCCCTTTTTGCAGATAATCCATTGTATTTAGATCCTGATCAGGAGATAGAAGTCAGAATCAACGATTTACTATCACGGATGACACTAGAGGAGAAGGTCTCGCAGATGGCCAATACCAGCCCTGCTATTCCACATCTAAACATTCAGGAATATGAGTGGTGGAATGAGGCATTGCACGGGGTTGCACGAAGCGGTATAGCCACCGTTTTTCCACAGTCTATTGCTATGGGTGCAACCTTCAATCCGGAGTTGATAGAAAAAGTTGCCACAGCCGTTTCCGATGAAGCACGAGTTTTGCATCACGCTGCGGCCCGTCGGGATATTCGTTTGAGATATGGCGGTTTAACTTTTTGGGCACCTAACATTAACATATACAGAGATCCCAGATGGGGAAGGGGTATGGAAACATATGGAGAAGATCCTTTTTTAACAGGTGTCATTGGAACTGCTTATGTAAATGGATTGCAGGGCGATCATCCCCGATATCTTAAAACTGCTGCTGGAGCAAAACATTACGCAGTGCATAGCGGACCGGAGCATGGAAGAAGGGAATTTAATGCCATAGCTTCTACAAAGGATTTGTATGAAACATATCTGCCTGCTTTTAAGACCTTGGTAGATGCTGGTGTTGAAGCCATAATGTGTGCTTATAACAGTACCAATGGAGAACCTTGTTGTGCGCATAACTATTTAATCAATGAAGTATTAAGAGATAAATGGGGATTCAAGGGACATGTTGTTACTGATTGTTGGTCTCTTAACGATTTTTTTACCAGCATAAATGTTGCAGAAGATGCTGTTGAAGCAGCAGCATTAGCACTGAAAAATGGTGTAGATCTAGAGTGTGGCTCAGTATATAATCCAAATTTAGTAACTGCTGTTGAACGAGGATTAATCTCAGAAGATCAAATCGATGTGGCCTTATCACGACTTTTATCTACCCGTTTTCGGCTCGGAATGTTCGATCCTGAAGAGATCAACCCTTACGCCAATATCCCCGATACCGTTTTAAATTCTTCAACCCACAGGACTTTGTCTCGTGAGGTCGCAGTTGAATCAATGGTTTTGTTGAAGAATAATGGCATTTTGCCTTTGAGGGATGATTTATCGCGCTATTTTGTTACAGGCCCCAATGCCAGCAGTATACATGCTCTAATAGGTAATTATTATGGAGTAAACGACCGATATGTAACAATTTTGGAAGGCATCGCAGGAAGGGTTCAGATCGGAAGCCAGGTACAATATCGCCCTGCCATTCTTCTGGACAGGCCTAATGTGAATCCAATCGATTGGTCAACCGGAAGTGCCAGTGTCAGTGATGTAACTATATTAGTTTTAGGAATAACTAATTTACTGGAAGGAGAAGAAGGAGAAGCCATTGCTTCACCCTATTACGGTGATCGTTTGGACTATTCTATCCCTGAAAATCAGTTGGACTATTTAAGAAGACTTACCCGAAATGAGAATAATAAAATCGTCGCAGTCATAGTTGGAGGGAGTCCAATGAACCTTAAAGAGGTTCATGAACTGGCTGATGCAGTTCTGTTGGTCTGGTATCCTGGGCAAGAAGGAGGAAATGCTGTGGCCGATGTTTTGTTTGGAGATGCAGCCCCTGGCGGGAGACTTCCTGTTACATATCCAGTATCCCTGGATCAACTGCCGCCCTATGAAGACTATTCAATGGAGGGGCGCACATACCGATATATGAAAGAGGTACCTATGTACCCCTTTGGGTATGGCCTTAGTTACACCAGTTTTGAATATTCTGACATAAGCCTTGCAGACCGTCGCATCAGACGTGATGGAAAGACAACAGTAAGGGCTACTGTTACAAATAGTGGGAACATGGCTGCTTCTGAAGTTGTACAGCTTTATATAACAAATCCACCTTCCAGGGTTACAAGAACGCCATTGTTCTCCCTTAGAGGATTTGAAAAGATCTTTCTTGAGCCTGGAGAGTCACGCGAAGTAAAATTTGAGATTGCCAGAGATATGCTTGTTTTAATTGACGACAACGGGCAGGAAATCATAGATTCCGGAGCTTATACAATAGCTATTGGTGGTGCTGTACCCACGGAGCGAAGTGTGGAATTGGGGATGCCGGTTCCGGTAAGAGCAACTCTAAATGTTCGATAGAACTCTAGTTTTTTAAACATTCTTTTTTGAAATATAGAAAGAATGGTTTCTCTTTTTTGAACTTATTACATCGCTCATAAATCGTTATCATACTTTTTGGCCTTTAAAAAATATGGAATTGCTCACTTCTGCCAAACTTAAAATACTATTTGTTATGATATTTAAGAAAGCTAAAACAATCTTGTCGTCATTGTTAATTATTATTGCATTTGCAATGTGTACTTCACCATATGAAACGGTTGAAGTTAACAATCCAATTTTACCCGGTTTTTATCCCGATCCCAGTGTATGTAAAGGCCCTGATGGTTATTACATGGTACATTCAACATTTGGATATTTTCCGGGGATACCAATTTTCTACAGCCCCGATTTAATCAATTGGGAACAAATTGGTCATGTAATGCACAGACCGGATCAGATGCAACTTGATAGCCTTAGTTTAGCAGGTGCTGGAATGTTTGCGCCAACCATTGAATATCATGAAGGAACATTTTATGTTGCTTGTACTGAAGTTTATGGACGTGGGAACTTTGTTGTGACTGCCACAAATCCAGCCGGCCCATGGTCTGATCCCTATTTTTTTCCGGAAGTAATAGGAATTGATCCCTCACTTTTCTTTCATGAAAATGGTAAAACTTATATTATTTATAACAGCGATGCACCTGATGATCAACCTCTGTATGAGGGTCACAGAACAATCAGGATGTTTGAAATAGATATTGAAAAAATGCAGGTGGTAGGCAATCAATCGATTCTTGTTGATGGAGGTGTGGATATTTCCGAGCAACCGGTGTGGATTGAAGGGCCTCACATTTATCGAGTTGGTGATTATTACTATCTCTCTGCTGCCGAAGGAGGAACAAGTGTGAACCATCGTCAGGTGATTTTTAGAAGTGAAGATATTTGGGGGCCATACATCCCTTGGGAAAACAATCCGATTTTAACCCAGATGCATCTGGATCCAAACCGCCCAAACCCCATAACTTCCACTGGTCATGCCGATATGATTCAGGACTTAAAAGGAAATTGGTGGGCCGTTTATTTGGCTTGTCGTCCATATGAAGGCAATCACTACAACACAGGACGAGAAACATTCATGTCTAAGGTGGAATGGACCGAAGATGGTTGGCCAGTTATCAACCCTGAATCGGAAGTGATTCCTTTCCAATTTGAGTTTGATGCAGCTTTGAAGGATAAACGCGTTACAAAACCTTTACATGGAAATTTCACGGTACGTGATGATTTTGATCAACCAAGCATGGACTTCAAATGGGTACAAATTCGAACACCGAAGTCTTCATGGTTTAATTTGATCCCTGAAAAAGGAGTGTTAAATATGAGTCTTTTACCAGCATCAACAATAAAACAATTCAACCCTTCATTCCTGGGAAGAAGACAACAACATATGGTTTGTAATGCAACCACATCACTTGAGTTTAAACCGGAGAGTGAAGGGCAGCATGCAGGTCTGGCTGTTTTGCAAAATGAACATCGTTATTATTATCTGGCTCAATCGTTGGAAGACAATCTACCTGTTATTAGCTTGTATAAATCTGTACCAAATGCCATTGAAGACGAGATGGTCGTTTTGGCCACAAAAAGACTGTCTGACTCTTTAGGTGAAAATCTGTATCTTCGAATTGAATCTGACGTTGATGTATACCGTTTCTTTTACTCCTATAATGGGGACAAATGGTTCCAAATAGGTGACGAGCAGGATGCTCGCTTTTTAAGTACGGAAACTGCCGGCGGTTTTATCGGAAGCATGTTTGGACTCTACACTAAAACAACCGAAAGTTCTGAAGGTGGAATTAGTGCTAATTACCATTGGTTTGAGTATACCGGCAATGATGATATATTTAAATAATGCTTCATTTTTATTTGCGGTAATTTTTTAACTTTGAAAATCCTAATTGATAAATTTACCGGAAATTTCAGATAATGAAGTAAATGGCTAAAACAACCATCACTATAAATGATATTGCACGGGATTTGAATGTGGCACCGTCCACAGTATCCCGTGCATTAAATAACAGTAATAAAATCAGTGAAAAGACCAAGGATCTGATAAGAGATAAAGCTGCTGAATTAGGATATGATCTTAATATGGTGGCTTCCAGTCTCTCCAGAAAGCAGACCAATATCATCGGTGTGATGGTTCCTTCGGTTAATCGTCATTTTTTCAGTCAGGTTGTTAGCGGTATCGAAGACCTTGCTTATGATGCGGGTTACCGCATCATTATTGCACAAACAAATGAACTGGCCGAAAGGGAAAAGGACATTCTTACTTTATTCAACTCAACCAGAGTTGATGGAATCATTGCTTGTTTGTCGCTTGAAACATCTGATGTTACTCACTTTTCAAAAATTCTTAAAAACGGAATTCCTCTGGTTCTGATTGATCGGGTAAGTTATGAACTAGATTGTCCCAAAATTGTGGTAGATAACCATGAAGGTGCATTTCAGGCTGTTTCACACCTTGTTCGATCTGGCTGCAAACGTATTGCACACTTGGGAGGTCCCATGGGATGTCCTGTTTTCAAGGAGAGATCTAAAGGATATTTAGATGCGATGCAAAAGGCAGGTCTTCCGATACATGCAAAATATCATTTGTCAACTGACTTGTCAACAAGAGATGTGCAGGAAGCAATGAAAGTTTGGCTATCAATGCCAGAGACTCCTGATGGAATTTTTACTTCGGATAGTCACACTGGATTAGTAGCAGCTAAAATAGCTACAGAGGCTGGTATAAGAGTGCCGGAAGAGATCTCTTTTGTTGCTTTTGGAGATGATCCGGCTCATGAGTACATTACACCTTCACTTTCTTCTATTGAAGTACCTGGAAATGAAATGGGAAGAAGTGCTATGCAGCTAATTCTTGAACAGTGCCTGGGTGAATCAATTGATGTTCAAACCATCATTAAACCTATTCAACTTATCATTAGAAGCAGTTCTTTTAGGTAATTAACCTAAATAAGATTGTGTTAGCTTTTCCTCCATTATAATTCTCGTCCATATTTCTTCTTAGGATATAAATTGTAATAGTAGATCCATAATTGTTGTTAATTCATCTGTTTTTGATGAGTTTTTACTCTGTTAAACAATGGACTTTCAATTTATTGTTATTTGAATTTAAACCTTCTGTATTGATCTATGAGCATACGAACAGATCTTCAATAAATTAAGCGACTTAATCTATTGGGTTCGAACTGATAGCATGAGATTTTGTCGCTTGCGAGAATACTGAGAGGACGATGTTTAAAAATTTTGAGAACCTTCTGCAATGTAACATTCAATTAAACATCCTCTTTCGTGGTCACATAATTTTAATGATCTTCTACTTTTCATTTATCTAAAACAAATTGGAGTCGACTATTTAATCTGCATATTAATATGGGTGTTCTATCCGGAAAACAAGAAACAATTATTATTTATTTGTTTATAAAAGGGCAAGCGCTTGCATAATTGTAATTTCTTTTCTACTTTTGTAGTTCGAATGTAATTTGGATCATTGAAACCAAACATGAGAATCGGTAGATCGACGATGTCAAAGACTTTCTCACACAGGCGATGTGCTGAGTTCGGTCGAAGTCAGCAATGACTGGATTGGCGAGTTCTCCAGAGGCTTCGGGAGCAACTTTAAAAACAAATTATAGACACATGAAAAAAGATCATTTGAATTGATATTGACTATGCTTAATAGCTTTTTTAATATGTAGGATGATTTCTTGATATTAGCTGGATCGCAATGAACAAACTAAATTTTCACATATGAAAAAAAAATCTATTTTTTTACAAATTGCAACGGCAAGTTTTTTTATGCTGTTTTCTTGTACTACAGATTACAATGAAACAGTTTTTGAAAGAAACCTTGACAAAGGCTGGCAGCTTTTTTCCTCTGAGGGGCTGAATGCAACGGGTTCCGAAATATCGGGAGCAGACTTTGATCGTTCCTTTGGATACCCGGTAACATTACCTGCTACCGTGATGCATGGATTGCAGCAAAACGGAAAGTTTCCCGATTTGTTTGAATTCGGTGTGCTGGAGCAAATGGACACAGTACCTTATCAGGTACCATGGTGGTACAGAACCACATTTAATGTAAATACAGAACCCGGAAAGGATTTTTTCCAGATCACATTAAATGGAATCAACTTTAAAGCCAATGTCTGGCTCAATGGTCAAAAAGTAGCTGGTGATGATTTAATTCAGGGATCATACGGAGTATGGAATTTTGATGTGAGTGAATTGGTGGTTCAAGGAGAAAACCATCTGGCCATAGAAATTATCCCTCCTGTGTTTGGTGTGGATGTTAGCAAAGGTTTTGTTGACTGGAATCCTAAACCTGCGGATAATTTGATGGGGATTTGGCGTGATGTTACCTTAAAGCAATCAGGGCCTGTATCCATGCGCCACTCAAATGTCGTTACCAAAGTTAATAAGGAGACTTTGGATGAGGCTGAGGTAACCATTTCAACATATCTTACCAATCATTCCGGGGTTGAGCAAAGAGCTGAAATAACTGCAAATTTTGATATCCTACATTTGAAAAAGGAAGTTCGGTTAAACCCGGGAGAAACCAGAGAGATATTCTTCAGGCCTGGTCAATTTCCGGAACTGCATATGAAAAATCCAAGACTGTGGTGGCCTAATAATATGGGCGAACAGGCTTTATACGATTTGGAATTGGAAGTTTTAGTGGATAATAGGCTGACCGACAGGGATGAATTTCGGTTTGGGATTAGGGAGATTGAAGATTTTTGGAATGAGAACCGATATAGAGGATTTAAAGTGAATGGTCAGAAATTGGTTGTTAAAAGTGCCGGATGGGTGGATGATATTTTACTCGCAGATAGCGATCAGAAGGTTATTGACCAGTTGAAATATGCGCAACATGTAAATCTGAACTCAATTCGTCTGGAGAGTTTCTGGGGCAGAAACAGAACCATTATGGAAACTGCCGACGAGCTGGGACTGCTTCTGATGCTGGGATGGACTGCCCATTGGGAATGGGAATCATATATCGGAATTCCGCATGATGATTATGTCTCAATACGCGGAGAAGAAGCAAAAACATTGCATGCCAACAATTACCGAGACCAAGTGCTGTGGCACCGTCGTCATCCGAGTGTCGCAATCTGGACTTATGGAAGTGACAAACTGCCTCGCCCTTCTCTGGAAGTGATGCTGAATGAAAGAATGGCCAAAGCAGATACTACACGTCCCATTTTAAGCTATTGTGGAGGCGCCATGCTCATGGGCGATTCTGATCCCAGGCAGAGTATTATCAGTGGTCCTACAGGGGTTAAAATGGAAGGTCCATATGATTGGGTTGCGCCGGTTTATTGGTACATAGATGAGCGTTATGGAGGAGCTTTTGGTTTTAATACCGAAGTTGGACCAGGTCCTCAAATACCTCCTCTTTCCAGTATCAGGAAAATGATTCCCGAGGAGCATTTATGGCCGGTGGACGATGTTTGGTTATACTACAGTGGCCGAAACCAATTCGAAAATCTTGATCGTTATTTGGGAGCATTTCATGCCCGCTATGGCGAGTTTAATTATCTGGAGGATTTTCTGTTTGTCAACCAGATGGCAAGCTATGAAGCCATTCGTCCGATGTTTGAAGCTTTCTCTGTAAATAAATACAACAGCACGGGGGTTGTTCAATGGATGTTTAATAGCGCATGGCCTACTTTTTACTGGCAACTGTTCGACTATTATCTTATGCCAACCGGTGCATTTTATGGAACACGCAAAGCTGCTGCACCGCTTACTCTCATTTATAATTATGGCAACGGTAATATCTATCTAAATAACGATTTTCTGGAATCTCAACAAAATCTAAATGTTGCGGTTAAGGCTTTTGATTTGAATTCAAACCTATTGTTTGAAACTGGTCTTACCACCAATATTGACGCAAATTCAGCAAAAATGGTTGTAGAAATGCCCGGGTTAAATATTCCATCAACCACCTGGTTTCTGGATCTCAGGTTAAAAGATGATGCTGGTAATGAAATTGCCAATAATTTTTACTGGTTGTCAACAGTGGATGATGTTCCGGATTTTGATCGTACAACATGGTATTGGACTCCTAATAAGCAACATGCCGACCTAACGCAGATCCAAAACATGCCTCAGGCAAACGTCATTTTTAGTTACGATGTGAAAAAATATGACGATGAGTTCATTTTTACCGTTAATCTTGAAAATCAGGCTGACGTAATTGCCTTCTTTGCCGAGTATCAAATCGTAGATAAAAATACCATGGAGCCTGTTTTACCAGTATTTTGGGATGATAATTATATAAGTTTATTGCCCGGAGAAAAAAGAGTTATTAAGGGCTCTGTAGGAGCAAAAGGTATTAATGGTGATTCTCTTACGGTCACATTGCAGGGAAGTAACATTATTGTACAGTAAAAATGATTGCAAATTTTGTGGGAGTTTTTGGTTAGGGGCATGAACGTAAAGAATCATTTATGATTCTTTACGTTCAATTTCTTACTCACAAATAAACAGGATGGAGTCATAGATTAAATCATGACATTGATGAAAAATTTATACTTACAATTTTTTTGTAACTTAGGATAGTAAAGCATCACATTTTTAATCAGTTGTATTTAATCTTGGCTGCGGGAATAACTAAATGATAAATAGATGGATAAAAAGCTAATTGGAGTAGATTTGGGTGGCACTAATATGCGCGCCGGTCTTGTATGTGATGGCATTATTGAGAAGGTGTTTGCCTCACCTGTTCCGGTAACGGAAAATTGGAAAGAGGTTATGGATCAATTGATAGAAGTCATATCAAATGTTTTTTCTTCTGAGGTGGAAGGGATCGGGATAGGTGTACCTGGTGTGGTTGATTCCAAAACCGGGGTTGTTTATGATATTCAAAACATCCCTTCATGGAAAGAGGTTGCTGTTGGTACCATATTATCAGATCATTTTAAGGTGCCTGTTTTTGTGAATAACGATGCCAACTGTTTTGCCGTTGGCGAGCGATTCTATGGGGCAGGTAAAGAGTTTGACGATTTTGTAGGCTTGATAACCGGAACCGGACTTGGTGCCGGCATTATAAAATGGGGACATCTATTACCCGATCAAAACTGCGGAGCCGGTGAATTTGGTATGATTCCATATTTGGAAGAGAATTATGAATTCTATTGTAGTGGCCAGTTTTTTAAAAACAAGGCTGGTTTGGATGGAGCTGATGTCGCAAGAAGGGCAGATAGCGGAGACGAACAGGCGCTTAATCTTTTTGCAGAATATGGAAAACATCTGGCCAATGCTATTAAAAGTATTATATTTGCCATTGATCCTGCTGCCATTATCATTGGAGGATCGGTGTCTAAATCTTTTTCATATTATGAAAAAACCATGAAAGAAGAGTTGGCAACTTTCCCGTATTCGGGCGTTGTTGAGAAACTCGTAATTAAACCTTCTCAGATGCCGGAAATTGCCATTTTGGGAGCAGCTGCTCTTAATTTTAATAAACAGCAATTAATAGAAAACAACTATAAATATGCTTAGGGATTTGTCGCATACAAATAAGCCTGTGGTTGGTGTTTTTCTGGGAGGAAAAACACTAAAAGTCGGAAGGGTTTCAAATGACACTGTAGAGGAGATGGTAACAGTTGAAGTTGATAATTACGCCGGAGAAGAGGATGTTCTTAACCAGTTGATTAAGACCATAGAGTCCGTGTTTACCCCTGAAATTGCCGGTATTGGCATTGGAGTTCCAAGTATGGTTGATGTGGAGCAGGGAATTGTTTACAATGTTGAACACATTCCATCGTGGCGAAAGGTTTATTTGGGCGACTTATTAAAAGCTCATTTTAAGAAAGAGATTTATGTGAACAATGATGCCAACTGCTTTGCTGTTGGCGAAAAATATTACGGTAAAGGATGGAAGTACAATAATCTGGCTGTCATATTTGCCGGAGAAGGACTGGGAGTGGGCATCATTGCCGATAATCGGTTGTATTCCGGAACTAACTGCGGTGCAGGAGAATTCGGTTATATTTCATACCGGGATCATAATTATGAATACTATTGTACTCAAAGTTATTTTGAATTGAAGTATGGCTTAAAGCCCAATGCTCTTTTCAAAAGAGCAAAAAAGGAGGATAAAATTGCTCTGGCAATTTTAGAACAGTTTGGTTATGATTTCGGAAATTTTATTAAAACCATTTTATTCGCTATTGATCCTGAGTGTATCATTATCGGGGGCGATATTACCAGATTTTTTCCTTATTTTGAACCGTATATGTGGAAAACCATAAGAAAACATCCTTTCGAAAAAGCCATCGAAAAGTTGCGAATTGACGTAAGTGAAAAACAGGATGTTGCTGTACTTGGAGCTGCCGCTCTCTATTTCGATGCTGAAAAGAAAATTTAGATAGTCATGTCAAAAAAAAATCGAAAATCTGCCGGTGGGATCATTTTTAGTACCAACCCCGATTATGATTACGAACAGGAGGAAGAGAACATAGAAACACCTCCTCCTTCTCAACAAAAGCTAAAAGTTTGGCTGGATAAAAAGCAACGAAAAGGTAAAGTTGTTACGCTGATTACTAATTTTACAGGCCATCCGGATGATTTAAAAGATTTGGAAAAATCGTTAAAAAATTTGTGTGGGGCGGGTGGAAGTTCAAAGGATGGGGAAATCCTGATTCAAGGCGATTGCAGGGAGAAGATTCTTACTTGGCTCTTATCAAAAGGATATAATGCCGTTAAAGCCGGCGGATAATTTCTTATTACATATTTAATAGCCTTAAATTCACTGAGTTTAAGGCTTTTTTTATGATTTTTCTTTATCTTTTGCTAAGGGCCAGATTCTGAAATGCAAAAAGTTTTAAAGGTTTCCGGTAAAAGAAGGCCTCTTTATACGTTCAGTATTTAGAATGATTGTAAATAACTTTAATCTCCGGCATAACCCATGTATAAGAAATGAATATTCACTAATTTTGCGTGATTTTTATGCGAATTGTCATTGGAAATATATTTTTCAATAATATTTTGTAACTACATTATAGTACTCCTACCACATGGTTTGTAGGGCTGAATCCTGTTTTAAACAGGATTCTGACACTGAAAAGAAAACTTTATAGAAATGAACAAAGTCATAAGTAAGCATTATTACTCCGAAAATGTAGTCAGTCTGGAAATTGAAGCTCCTCGGATTGCGAAAGCACGACGTGCCGGACATTTTGTGATGGTTCGGGTTGGAAACACCGGTGAGAGGATTCCATTGACCATTTCAACGGCGAATGTTGAAAGAGGAACCATCACCTTAGTGGTTCAGAAAGTAGGCGTTTCCTCGCGAAAAATTACTGAACTGGAGGTGGGTGATGAGGTGACTGATTTGGTTGGACCTCTTGGACAGGCCACTCATGTTGAAAATTTTGGAACCATATTGGCTTGTGGAGGAGGTGTTGGAGTTGCGCCTTTATTACCGATCGTAGAAGAGTTGAAAAAGGCTGGAAACAAAGTTATTTCAGTGATTGCTGCCCGGAGTAAGGATTTAATAATCCTGGAGGATCAGATTCGTCAACATTCCGATGAGGTGATTGTAATGACTGATGATGGCTCTTATGGGAAAAAGGGGCTTATAACCGAGGGGATGGAAGAGGTCATCAACAGGGAAAAAATAGATCAGGCTGTGATCATTGGCCCTGGAATCATGATGAAGTTTGCTGCATTAACCACTAAAAAACATAATATTCCATCCATAGCCAGTTTGAATACCATCATGGTTGATGGCACCGGTATGTGCGGAGCTTGTCGTGTAACGGTTGGTGGAAAAACCCGTTTTGTATGCGTGGACGGACCTGAATTTGATGCCCATGAAGTTGATTTTGATGAGATGTTGATGAGGTTAAGCGGATATCGTGAAGATGAAATCAAAGCAGACGAGCAATATCTCTGTGTTTCAAAAAATAAAGGAAAGGCATGAACAATAGCGAATATTTAAAGCAGGAGCGTGCAGCTGCCTGGAGAGACGACTTACGAAAAGCTAAAAAGAACAAAGAGAGAACCTCTTTGGCGAGAGTAAAAATGCCTGAAGCGCCGCCTATAGAGCGGGCGCGTTCTTATGTTGAAGTAAACTCAGGATTAACTCCTGAGCAGGCCATAAATGAGGCAAGCCGCTGTATTGATTGTGCCAACCCTACCTGTATTTCAGGATGTCCCGTTGAGATCAACATACCAAAATTTGTTAAGAACATTGAACGAGGAGAGTTTTTAGAGGCTGCCAAAGTTTTAAAGGAGACCAATGCCTTGCCCGCTGTTTGTGGACGGGTATGCCCCCAAGAAAAGCAGTGCGAAGCAAGCTGTTTTTACCAATTAAAACTTAACACAGAACCTGTGGCTATTGGTTATCTGGAACGTTTTGCTGCCGACTTTGAGCAACAAAGCGGAAAAATATCTATTCCCGAAGTGGCTCCTTCCAATGGAATTAAAGTGGCAGTCATTGGTTCCGGGCCTGCAGGCCTTGCTTTTGCAGGTGATATGGCTAAACTTGGATACGATGTTGTTATACTGGAGGCGCTTCATGAGATCGGTGGAGTTCTGAAATATGGAATTCCTGAATTTCGTCTTCCAAACAGCATTGTGGATGTTGAAATTGAGAGTTTACGAAAAATGGGGGTGAAGTTTGAGACCAACTTTATTGTTGGAAAAACTGCCACAATTGATGACTTAAGAGAAGAAGGTTTTAAAGGGTTTTTCGTGGGTAGCGGAGCCGGATTACCCAGATTTATGAATATTCCGGGCGAAAATTTGGTGGGTGTATTAAGCTCAAATGAATACCTTACCAGGATAAATCTCATGGGCGCTTCGTCTCAAGGTATGGATACGCCCGTTGTAAGAGGTAAAAAAGTTGCCGTAATTGGTGGTGGCAACACCGCCATGGACTCAGTGCGAACCGCGCTTCGCCTTGGAGCTGAAAAGGTCTCAATCATCTATCGTCGTTCGCTTGAAGAGATGCCTGCAAGAGTTGAAGAGGTAAAGCATGCACAGGAGGAAGGTGTGGAGTTTTTAACCCTCAACAACCCTGTTGAGTATATTGGTGATGATAAAGGTAAGGTTAAACAGATCCGGGTTCAGAGAATGGAACTAGGGGAGCCGGACAGCAGCGGACGGCGGTCGCCTGTGGCTGTGGATGGGTCGGAATACATCATTGATGCCGACACAGTTGTGGTGAGTGTTGGTGTGTCTCCCAACCCAATTTTACCGCAGTCATTACCGCAACTAAAGGTAAGTCGTTGGGGTACCATCGAAGTTGACCCTGATACATTGCAAAGTTCCATTCCGGATATTTTTGCAGGAGGAGACATTGTAAGGGGAGGGGCAACAGTGATCCTCGCCATGGGCGATGGACGCAAAGCTGCTGCATCTATGCATCAGTACCTTACTAATCAAACCAAAAAATAACACATTATGGCAAATCTCACTACAAAATACCTGGGCCTCGAGTTAAAAAATCCATTGATAGTTGGAAGTTGCGGGTTAACCGCAACTCCTGATTCCATTGCCCGATTGGCCAAAAATGGTGCATCGGCTGTGATTCTTAAATCTCTTTTTGAGGAGGAAATCCAACTTGAATATCAGAAAACATTTAAAAACCAGTTGGGACATCAGGAAAACAATCTGGAATTTTTTGATTATTACGATTATCAATTGAAAAATGATATGCTTGAGCGTACAACTCAATTGATCAAGAGTGTAAAAAAGGAATCTGACATAAAAGTAATTGCAAGCATCAATTGCCGCTCGGTGGGTGAGTGGTTCTCATATGCAGCCAAACTGCAGGATGCTGGGGCAGATGCTATCGAATTGAACGTATTTAGGCTACCTGTATCAATTGATGAGGATGCTGCAACCATCTCGGCCAGATATATCAATATCATAAAAAAAGTGAAGTCACATGTTACAATACCGGTATCCATAAAGCTGTCACCATTTTTCACCGATACTGCCCACATGGCTAAAAAATTGGAAGATGCCGGAGTGGAAGGGTTGGTTCTTTTTAACCGTTATTATAACCCGGATATAGATCTGGTTAATAACAAGATTGTATCCGGTTCGGTCTATTCTTCAACTTCTGATTATGTTTGGTCTTTAAGGTGGATCTCCATCCTGTCGCAAAAAATCAGTTGCGATTTGGTTGCCTCAACAGGCATTCATACCCCCGATACCATGGTGAAAATGTTGGTTGCAGGAGCCAATGCCGTGCAAGTTGTTTCTGCCATCTATAAAAATGGGCCCGATTATATCATGGATTTTCTGCATGGACTCGAAAAGTGGATGGATCAGAACAATATTGAAACCATCAGCGATATACACAACTATGGAAAAAAAATGATGCCAAATAACCCCGAGATGTTCGAAAGGGTTCAGTTTATGAAATACTTTGGAGATCATTAATATACACAGCATCTCGCATTTGAACCATTCCATATGATGGCAGTTTATGGGTCTGTATGTCAAAAAGATAATAATTATACCATGCATAATTATTTGATTTCAAATAATTATTTTATAATTTTGCGGCTCAATTAATGTAAATCTTTAATTTAAATTTGTTTCTATGTTAAACAGTTATGAAACCGTTTTCATTTTAACTCCCGTTTTGTCTGATGTTCAGATGAAGGAAGCGGTGGAAAAGTTCAGGAACATGATCCTGGAAGATGGAGGCGAAATTGTCCATGAGGAGAATTGGGGCCTTCGTAAATTGGCTTATCCTATTCAGAAGAAATCCACAGGTTTTTACAATCTGTTGGAGTTCAAAGCTAAGCCTGAATTTATTCAGAAGTTAGAGTTGAACTATCGTCGTGATGAGCGCATCATCAGGTTTTTAACTTTTAAACTTGATAAGTATGCGCTGCTTTACAGTGAAAAAAGAAGAAGTAACAAAAAAGAAGAAAAGGAGAAATAGGCCATGGCACAAAATCAAAGTGAAATCAGATATCTTACACCTCCGTCGGTAGAGATTAAGAAGAAGAAGTACTGCCGTTTCAAGAAGAACAAAATCAAATACGTGGATTATAAAGATCCTGAGTTTTTGAAGAAGTTCCTTAACGAGCAGGGTAAAATTTTACCACGTCGTTTAACTGGTACATCTTTAAAGTACCAGCGTAAAGTTGCCCAGGCAGTAAAGAGAGCTCGTCATCTGGCCCTGTTGCCTTATGTAACCGATTTAATGAAATAATTTAAGGAGGAAAAAGACCATGATGGAAGTAATCTTAAAAGAAGATGTGACCAACCTGGGTCACAAAGACGATATTGTAAAGGTAAAGCCTGGTTACGGCAGAAATTATCTTATTCCCCAGGGATTTGCTATATTGGCAACAGAGTCGGCTTTAAAAGTTCACGCTGAAAACCAAAAGCAAAGAGCTCATAAGGAAGAGAAACTTAGACAGGAAGCTGCAGCTGTTGCAGAAAAACTGGAAGGTGTAAAACTAACCATAGGGGCAAAAGCCAGTTCAACTGGAAAAATTTTCGGTTCAGTTAATAATATTCAAATTGCTGAAGTACTCGAAAAAGATGGTTTCAAAGTTGAACGGAAGCACATCACCATTAAAGATGCTATTAAAGAGTTGGGTACTTACACCGCAACTGTAAAATTACATCGTGATGTGAAAGTGACCATCGAATTTGAAGTGGTTGCTGAATAAGCAGAAAATAATAACAAATACGTTTTTCAAACAAACAGAAAAAAGGAACATCCACGGATGTTCCTTTTTTTGCACTATACACTATTTTATTGCAATGGTTTCTATCTCAACCAAAGCACCCATAGGGAGAGCTTTTACTGCAAAAGCAGCTCTTGCCGGCGGATTCAAACGGTAATAACTGCCATATACTTCGTTCATGGCTTTGAAGTCTTCCATGTCAGCCAACAAGCAGGTTGATTTTACTACATCGGAAAATTCGTATCCCGCCTCTTTCAGAATGGCCCGGATGTTTTCCATTACCTGGGTGGTTTGTTCTGTAATTCCTCCTTCAACTATTTGTCCGGTGGCCGGATTTACAGGTATTTGCCCTGAAATGTACAATGTTCCATTCTTTTCGATGGCCTGACTATATGGCCCAATGGCCGCAGGAGCATTTTCGGTCTGGATTATTCTTTTCATCGCTATAAATTTTTGTTTAAGGTTTAAGGTTTAAAGTTTTGACTGAACCATTAACTTAAAACATAAAACATAGAACATAAAACTTAAAACCAGTTCGGATTATCTCTCGGGTGACTTCGTTTCTCATATTTCAGGTCTCTCAGCAGACTGCTGTTAACCGATATGGTAAAGAAGTATGATTTAAATCTTCCAACTGGAACCAGGTTAAAACTCATATTCCAGCAATGGAGGTTTCTATTTATCCTTACGTTGGTATGCGAGATTTCTTTCCGGTCAAAATTGTACCCCGATGATACACTGATATCCCACTTATTGGTAAGCGAAATTCGGCCATTTGCGTTGATGTCAGCCGTAATTCTTTTGTCATAATCCATCCGTTCCCGGTTGAATTCTCCCTGAACAACCCGCATACTGTAGTTGAATGAGATGTTCCATGGCATATCGAATTTTACATATCCATCGTCACCCGCCTGTTGAGGTTCTGCATTGTGTGGAGCCGATTGTCCTTGCATATGTTGATCCATCCCTGGTGGCATCATGGAGTCATCGTCGGTAGGAGGTGGAATACCGTTGTTATTATCATTTCCGTTACCATTTGCAGAGCGACCATCGCGCCAACGCTTAATCGTTTCAGATCCAAAATTTAGTCCAAAACTCAGATTAGCCTGTGTTAGTCTGGCAATTCTTCTGTTTACATCCCACTCTGAGCGATGAACAGCTACCGGGCGGCCTGTTGCTGTGGTATCTATTGCATACGGATTAAATGTAGCACCAAAACTGATATTGGTTCCAAATACTTTGGTTCGTCCACTCATGGATATGTTAGACCAGTTGAGCGAATCAGCCATGAAATTATAGGAGGTACTGAAATTAAGAGACTCCAGAATATTTACTTTCTTGAATCCTGTCGTATCTCTATCACTTCTCATTTTCATTTCCAGGGTGTTCCCTAAACTCAATCCCATGGAACCTGATTTTCCTCTTCCGGGTACCCCATACAATGCACCCTCAAAAATGGAATACTCTTCTCTTACAACCAAATCCCGGCTTTTGTCATAGTATTCAATCCAGTCGTAATATCCAAATTTCTCCTCACCAAAATCAGGCCGGTAACTCATACTTACCGAGGGAGTCATGACGTGGCGAATCGCATCTATTTTATCTCCAAAAATGGCCCTGCTTGGGGTAAAGAATGTATATAATTTAGTTGAAGTTCCAACGCCTACATTGTAATCATATACTCTGTTAAATCCGGGAATGGTATCCGTGGTAACAACTCTTCTCAAATCTTCATCGTAATCTTTACGTATGGAGTTAAAATACCATCTTTCAGTATAGTTTACGTTTGGCGTTACAGTGAAGTATCTCAGAAGTTTTAGGTTTAAAGACACAGGGATGCTGTGTCTTACTCCATTTCGCCAATCATCTCTCAAAGCTTGCGGACTCATGCTGAATTCGCTTTCCTTGGTAGAAATTTCGTTTCTCATATTACCTGTATAACCAACGCTAATGTTTTCGTACCAGGCTTCTTGTCCGCCAATACGATTTTGGTTTTTAAATGGAAAAATCCGACTCATCGTCACTGTCATGTCGGGCAATGTCAGATTTATAGTGGTATCCCGGCTGTTCTGAGAGTGTAAAGCATTCAACGACATATTGAACGGAGAGTTAGGAAATCGGCGGGAATATGAAATGTTTGATCTTTTTTGGTTTTGAGCCAGCACTTCCGGGTTAATCACGCTACCAACATTGTTTTGATCAAAGGAACTGGTGGAGAAGTTAACGCTTGCACCAAAAGTGCGGTAAGGATGAGCTTTTGCATCCTGTCTGTGCGACCATGTTACCGAAAAATCATTGGTTTTGCGATAATCCGGCAGATCTCGTTCGCTAAAGACGTTGGTGATTCTGTTGGCATTGAAACTACCAGCATACCTGTATCTTCTGCGATAATTGGACGACGATCTCAATCCCCATGAGCCATTGGCATATAGATCTCCGGTAAGAGCCAGATCAAAATATTCATTTGCAGCCCAATAATACCCCCCATCGCGAAGGAAAAACCCCCGGTTGCTCTCCTCACCATATGAAGGCATTAAAAAACCTGAACTATAGGTGGTGGTGCTGGGCACAAAGGCAAATGGGATGATGAGCGGATAGATTGGAACATCTTCCAGAACAAGGTAAGCAGGACCGGTAACTATTTTATCTCCCGGTATCACCTTTGCTCTGGTCATATTGATATAAAAGTGGGGGCTGTCATGATGGTTACATGTTGTGTATCGTCCGTCCTTTAAAAAATAGGTGTTGTCAGCATTTTTTTTTGCTCTGTCGCTTACTACAAACCCTTCTCCCTGCGTGGTAACTACATGAGTAATGATGGCCTTTTCTGTCTTAAAATTATAGCGGATACTTCGCATGGTGTACTCACCGCTGGGATCACGAAACACTGGTAGCCCTGTTTCAACACCAAGCGAGTCAACGGTTCCGGTTGCATAAACCAGATTGCTGTCCAGGTCAAGCTCAATGTAATGAGCCGTCAGATGAACATCCTGATAACTGACAGATGCATTCCCAAACAGGTAGACTCTTCCCCGATCAAACCAGGTTGAATCTTCCGCACTGTATTTTACTTCTGCTTCTATAAAAGGCGATCTTTGTCTTTGTCGTTCTCTCGGTTGCTCCGTAACTATTGTGTCATCATTTGCTGAAGTAGCTTCCTGGTCGGTTGCAAAGGTCTCGTCGGTGATAAATATCTCAGTGGTATCGCTCAATATGGTGTGATACATCCTGGTGAGCTCTTCCGAGAGGTTGGGTAATGAGTCGTTTACAGGTGATTGTAGTTCAATGTTTTGAGCCTTAGGATGCATGTATGTGCCAAGACACAGTAATAGTATTAACCATTTGATCGGCATGAAGTTAAAAGGCGTAATTTTATTGGTCTTTACTCTCAAAACAATCCCGTATTTTTAATAGATATGAGCACAAAAATAAATTAAAAATTGGTCTTAATACATTTCTTTTCAATAAAACTTAAAGGAGTTCTGGCACACAGGGAGATATTTATTAAATTTGGCAAAAATATAATTGTTTCGCTTTATATATAGGTTAACTTTAATGATGGAACCATTTGCCATGGTTGCTTGTCTTACAGATTCTGGAATGAATGTTGTTACAGCTTTTAATCAATTGTCTGTGTATTTCTATAAACTAAGCGCATAAAGTTTTATTATTTATGAGGTACATATTATTTTTGTTGATATTGTTTGGGGTTATAATAATTGATGCGGAGGCTCAAAATCAACGTGAATCCGGATTTCGCACAGTAGTTATAGATCCCGGCCATGGAGGCCGTGATCCCGGTGCCGTAGGAAGAACTGTGAAGGAGAAGGATGTTGTTTTGGCCATCGGACTCAAGGTGGGCGAGTATCTCAAACGTGAAATGCCCGAATTGAATGTTGTTTTCACTCGAACTGATGATGTGTTTGTACCTTTGAATGAACGGGCTGAGATTGCTAATAATGCCAAAGCAGATCTTTTTGTGTCTATCCATGCCAACTCCATTCACAATCCACGCATATACGGCGCTGAAACCTTTGTTTTGGGTTTGCACAGGTCGCAGGAAAACCTTGAAGTGGCCAAGAGGGAGAACAGTGTAATCATTCTTGAAGAGGATTACACCACAACCTATCAGGGGTTTGATCCTACTTCGCCCGAGTCATATATTATTTTTGAGTTGATGCAGAACGTTTATCTGGATCAGAGCATCTCTGCTGCATCATTGATCCAAAATCAGTTTGAGAGCAGGGTGGGCAGGCACAACAGAGGGGTAAAACAGGCCGGATTTCTTGTTTTGAGGGAAACTGCCATGCCAGGTGTTTTGGTTGAAGTTGGTTTTCTTAGTAATGCCCAAGAGGAGAGATTTCTAGCATCTGAAGAAGGTCAGGTGTATTTGGCTTCTGCAATATTTAGAGCAATTCGGGACTATAAGAACCGACATGAAGCCAGAAGCCAGATTGCCTCAGTTAGACCCAATGTTCAGTCTGAAATAGTTCTTCCAGAAACTCCTCCAATGGTAGATACACAAAATGAGGTGGTTTTCAGAATTCAGGTTGCCACAACCCGGCAAATGATCAACTCTGGTGAAGGTCCATATACTCATTTTGATGAAGTATGGGTATATGAAGAAGGGGGGCTTTACAAATATACCACAGGCTATTCAATTTGTTACGATGATATCAGTCATCAACTCACTGGTGTCAGGGAGAAAATTCCTGATAGTTTTATTGTAGCTTTTAAAAATGGCGAACGAGTGCCAGTATCATCCGTTCGCTAAACTTAACTTATACTCATGCATATAAAAAAGGAAATTAAGCTCGGTCTGCTTGTCATTGTTGCAATGACCCTGCTTATATGGGGATTCAACTTCCTGAAGGGAAAAGATATATTTGTTTTCGGTACACAATATTATGGCGTTTACGAAAAAGTAAACGGCCTTTCCGATGGAAGTCCGGTAATTTATAGAGGATATCGAATTGGAACAGTGCAACGTGTGAGATTACATCCTGAACAGCCGGGTAAATTTCTGGTTACTCTTTTAATTAGTGAAGATGTAAAAATTCCGGATAATTCAGTTGCTCAGATTCAGAATATGGATATTATGGGCAGTAAGGTTGTGGAGATTTTAATTGGAGATAGCCCTGCGATGTTGCAGCCAGGTGATTTTATTTATACTGATGTGGGAACTGACCTGTTTGAACAGGTCAGTGTTGAGATGCAACCCATTAAGGAAAAGACAGAACGTGTGCTTGTACAACTTGATACTTTGCTAACCCATGTCAACCGCATTTTCTCCAGTGAAATGGAGCAATCCATGCAAAAACTATACAGTACCATCGATCATCTGCAGCAAACTTCGCAACACATCAGCTCCTCTTTTCAGGATGGAGGAGCCCTTGCCAACAGCCTTCAAAATGTTGAAATCTTTACCAGTGGGCTCAAAGATCAGGCTCAAAACATGGAAAGTACCATGGAAAACCTGGCTGTTTTTTCTCAAGGGCTCTCGGAGGTTGATTTAGCTTCCATTGCAGCATCGGCAGATACTTTGCTGATTGGACTAAATGAGTTAATGACCATGGCCACAACGGGAGAAGGAACACTTGGTCTGTTAATGAGCGATGCAGAACTTTATTTAAATATGGCCGATGCAACTGCAAACATGGATCGTTTATTGGCTGATTTGCGTCATCATCCCGGCCGCTATCTGAATTTCTCTGCTGTTAATTTCGGACGGCGGGTGTATGTTACGCCTACCGAAAAAATGGCTGAAGAAAAGAACATTGTATTCAAGGTTAAAGTTGCATCTTCAAAAGAACCTTTGGACATTCGAAACGCTATCGTTCTTGATGACATACCGGTTTTTGAAGATACAGACGGCAGAAACTACATCTATACCGTTGGCGAAACCAGATCCTTTGAAAAGGCTGAGATATTAAGACTTAAATTAGTTGACCAATTCCCAAAAGCTGAGGTCATCGCATTGAGGGATGGGAAACCCATTCGGCTAAACAGAGCGCTGATGCAAGTTAATTACAAAAACTAGTTATTTGGTTAAATAGATTTTAGGCTCCTAAATCCCAAAAATATTTTTTGGGATTTTTTTTATCAACAACTTCAAGACTCTTTTACACAATGTATTAAGGACGTTAAGATAAAGTTAAGGTTCTTGTTTAAAGTTCAGTAAGTCATGATGTTAAAGGTGTTTTTTTTAAGCGTTTGAGTATTAATCTTCTAATGGCTTTTGCAAAAAATCAAGGAAGAGTTGATTTTTTTATTCAAATTTTTTTCACAAATTTTGTCTTAAGCGAACTCAAAATTATAAACATAAAATTAAAGGAAGGCACAGTAAAAATGAAGCTGGATCATCAAAATGTCTGGAACATTTGTATGGATTTAGTCAGTAAATCCATTGACCCATTGGCTTTTCAAACCTGGTTTGAACCGATTGTACCCTTACGTCTGGAAAAGGATGTGCTGACCATCCAGGTTCCAAGCGTGTATTTCTATGAGATTATAGAGGAGCAGTACATTGATCACGTCAGAAGAGCCTTACATGATGTTATAGGTAATTCTGCCAAACTGGAATACAGCGTTGTAATGGATAAAGGACAGAAACGAAACCACAATCCATACACGTTAAATCTTCCAACAGCAAACCGAGCCGATTTGCGAAACCGAGCCGTTTCACCGGGTTCAAATAATGATCAACCTGCTATTAAGAATCCTTTTGTGATTCCTGGAATCAAAAAACTGAATGTAGATCCCCAGCTAAATGCGGACTATACATTCGAGAACTTTGTTGAAGGAGATTGTAACAGGTTGGCTCGTTCTGCGAGCCAGGCTGTGGCTAAGAACCCCGGTAAAACCGCGTTTAACCCTCTGTTTATATATGGAAATTCCGGTTTGGGAAAGACCCATCTTGCCCAAGCTATTGGAATTGATGTGAAGCAATCTATGCCTGAAAAAACAGTGCTTTATGTCAGTGCCAATAAGTTTCAGACTCAGTATACCGATTCAATCAGAAATAATTCACTGAATGATTTTCTTAACTTCTATCAAATGATAGATGTTCTGATTATGGACGACATACAGGAGTTTGCCGGTAAAACAGGAACTCAGAACACATTCTTTCATATTTTCAACCATTTGCAACAATCAGGGAAGCAGCTCATTCTCACATCTGATCAGGCTCCGGCTGATTTGCAGGGTATGGAGGAGAGATTATTGTCCAGATTTAAATGGGGACTTCCGGCTGATTTGCAGGCTCCCGATTTTGAAACAAGGGTGGACATCTTAAAACATAAAATCAGGAAAGATGGTATCAATGTATCACCAGAGGTGGTGCATTATTTGGCAAGTCATATCAATCACAATGTTCGTGAGCTGGAAGGAGCTTTAATATCCTTACTCTTCTTGTCTACCATCAATAGAGATGAAATTTCACTTGAAACCGCCAAGAGTGTTGTAGATAAGTTGGTAAGAAAATCACAGCGTGAGCTTTCGGTTGATTTTATTCAAAAAACCGTTTGTAAATATTACGGTCTTGATCCGGAATCTTTGCAATCGAAAACGCGCAAGAGAGAGATCGTTCAGGCCAGACAAATTGCCATGTACTTTTCAAAAAATCTGACGAACTCATCATTATCAGCCATTGGATCAAAAATTGGAAAAAAAGATCATGCAACGGTTTTGCATGCCTGTAAAACCATTACCAATTTAATTGAAACCGACCGGGATTTTAAAAGCCAGATACGGGAAATTGAAAGTCAATTGAAGTGTTGATTACAAGGTAGTTATTATATTTTGAATAAAAAACCACAGAAATGCGACGATATGACGTCGCATTTCTGTGGTTTTTTGTATTTTAGCCGTTTATAGAGAATGTATGAAGAGGACAAAGCAGTTTTCAGCCAAATTTGGTACTGTCTTTGCTATAGCTTGTGCGGGAGGTTTTTCTGCACATTAAAAATCCTTCTTTTTCTAGTAGTAATATCTTAATCGCTATAGTAGAATGAGCATTAAAGCAATTATTCTGATCATAGGTTTTTCATTGAGTGCCGGGATGTGGCCTGTTTCCATACAGGCACAAACAGAGAATGGCCGGGAATTGCAAAAAATTATCCTGAATAACAGAGAGTACTATCTCCATGTTATTCAAAGGGGAGAGGGGCTTTATCGAATCAGCCAAAAGTATGGTGTTTCCATGCAAGAGATTTTGGATGCCAACGATGATATTTCTGAGAGCTTAAAAGTTGGACAAATTCTCCGAATTCCTGTCATCTCAGGACGAAACCGAACCGATTCGGAGATGGAAAGATCCAGAGAATTTTTGTATCATACGGTAGAGAAAGGGCAGACAGCATTTTTTGTGTCGCGTAAATACAGTGTTCCCATTGAAGTGATTTACCAACACAATCCAAATAGCGAAAGAGGTTTGGTTGAAGGGTCTATTCTCCGCATCCCTATGGAAGCGGAGCAAACGGCAACTGTTGACAGGCCGGCAACCACCACCACAGAATCTCAACAACCAACAGTAGATGCAGATTATATCTATCATACAGTTCAACCACGGGAAACCTTGTTTGGATTATCACGTCAGTATTCAGTTTCTGTTGATGAAATCATTGAAGCCAATCCCGCTTTAAGAGGCGGTGTTTTGGGAATTGGAAGTACTGTAAGAATTCCAAGAAAAGAGCATACACCAACTCCGGGAGAGCAACCCTCAAGGATTCTTCAAAGTGATGACTTCGTCTATCATACCATCCAGAACGGACAAACCTATTATTCCATCAGCCGGCAATATCAGGTTAGTGTTGAAGCCCTCAGAAATGCCAATCCCGGTGTTGAGCAGGATGATTTGAAAGTGGGGTACATGCTTCGCATACCTCGTCCCGATATAGATCAACAAATTGTGAAAATGGATGTCGATCAGGACGATCTTTACATTAGCCACAGAGTCAGACGTCGTGAAACTTTGTTTGGTATTTCCCGCCAATATCATGTGGATATGGAGACCATTAAAAAGGTAAACCCCCATGTGGACTTCTCGGAATTTCGGCATGGTATCACTTTGCGTATTCCAAAAGATGCATGGTTTGCACGAAGAACTGCTGATGTACTACAACCGGAAGTTGTGTATACCGACACAACGGATGGTGATGTGGATATGATTACCCAATTTGGTGATTGTTCTGTTAACCGTGAACTTGGATACCGAACTCCCATTAAAGTTGCTTTAATGTTACCCTTTTCGGCCAATGAAAGTAACCGCTTTTTTTCTGCCGGATCGGATTCTGTTCAGGTGTCCAGAGATATGCGAAACCGGGTAAATCGTTCCCGGATCTTCGCTGAGTTTTACAGCGGAGTCCTTCTGGCTCTGGATACATTAAAAAAGAAAGGAATAAATATAGAGCTTTCTGTATATGATATCGCAGCCTCAGGTGATGCTTTAAACCAGGCCTTGCGGGATCCCTCGCTTAAGGAAACCAACCTGATCATTGGTCCGGGAATGTCTTCCGAATTACCCAACTTGTCTGCTTTTAGTCGCGAACATAAAATTCCCCTGGTTTTTCCATTGTCGAACACAAACCCCGACATTGCCACCAATCCTTACCTGTTTCACGTCAACACACCTGATTCATTGATGTTTGATCAGATGGCTGGTGAAATCATCCGCCAGGCCAATGGGGCTTCTCTTTTAGTGATTTTGCCAAATGAACAGGATCGGCAAGGAAATCGCTTTGTGCAGGTTTTAAAGCGAAAGGCAGCACTTATGGGAGCCGGAAGCCTCAATTATACCGAATACAAATTGGGTGGCGATGATCTGGTTGAGATTCAATCTCTCATCAATCGGGAAGGAACCACTTATGTGGTTGTTCCTTCCGTGGCAGAGGCAGATGCTTCACGCATCATTCCCATACTATCTGGTGTTAAGGATAAAACAAGGGCAGATATTCGCCTGTTTGGTATGTCCGATTGGTTATTTTACCAAACCATTGATCCGGAACATATACATCATCTGGACGGAACCATATTCAGAACTTTCGGACTTGATTACAATGATCCGCTGTCAAACAGCGTTCTGAGGAAATTTCGTCAGTGGTATCATATTGAGCCTCATGCTGTAGCGCCTTACTTCCAGAATAGCTCACCAGCCTCAGCCTATTCGAGATACGGCCTGTGGGGATATGATGTGACAAGCTATTTTATTTCAGCCATTGCTCAGTTTGGAACTGATTTTGACATCTGTTTGAACAGGGTCACCAATGACCAGGTGCAATTTAATTTCAATTTTAAACGAACTTCTAACTGGGGAGGTTTTTACAACAAAGGACTGTATATGTTAAGATTCCGACCAGATTATTCCACAGAAAGAGTTCCTCTGAGAGAGATGTAGATTATTAGATGTAAGATTGTTAGACACTAGACTTTAGACACTAGATTTTTAGATATTAGATTATTAGAAGTTAGATGCTCTAGCTTAATTTCTTCGGATCCCGCAAAGCAGAGTAAATTTGAGACAACTTCATTTATCCCAATCGTTTAAACATCAGAAACAGAAATGATATCAGTTAATCAGTTAACCGTCGATTTTGGTGGCTTTCGTTTATTCGATGAGGTCTCTTTTCTAATAAATAACCGCGACAGAATTGGGTTGGTAGGTAAAAATGGCGCCGGCAAATCCACTCTTTTAAAAATCATTGCCGATCAACTGGTTCCTAGCGCCGGATCTGTTGCCAAACCGAAAGAGCTTACCATTGGTTATTTGCCCCAGCATATTGACTATTCTGATACTCAAACTGTGCGTGAGGAGACAGAGCAAGCTTTTTCAGAATTGATTCATTTGGAAAATGAGATTGAAAGATTAACCAAGCAAGTGAGCCAGAGAACCGATTACGAATCGGCTGAGTATTTCGAACTGATTAACAAACTCACATTGCAAAACGAACGTTTTGCAATGCTTGACGGACATAATTTTCATTCGCAAATTGAGGTTACATTAAAGGGTCTCGGTTTTAAACAGAGTGATCTCGATCGTCCCACCCGTGAGTTCAGCGGAGGATGGCGAATGCGCATCGAACTGGCAAAAATTCTTCTAAAAAAACCTGATGTTTTTTTACTGGATGAGCCAACTAACCATTTGGATATCGAATCCATTCAATGGCTTGAAGATTATTTAAAATCCTATGCCGGTGCATTGGTTCTCATCTCTCACGACAGAGCTTTTCTTGATAACATCACCAACCGAACTGTTGAGATATCTTTGGGGAAAATGTACGACTATAAGGTTTCGTATTCACGGTTTGTGGAGTTACGGCACGAACGGCGCGAACAGCAAATGGCTGCCTACAGGAATCAACAAAAGAAAATTGAAGACACCGAGGCTTTTATTGAGCGGTTTCGCTACAAAGCTACCAAGGCGGTTCAAGTGCAATCACGCATCAAGCAACTTGAAAAGTTAGAGCGAATTGAGGTGGATGAGTTTGATGGAAGTGCTCTTCGCATTCAGTTCCCTCCAGCACCTCACTCCGGATCAATCACTATTAAAGGAAAGGGAATCACAAAGTATTACGATCAGTTGCATGTTCTCGACGACTTGGATTTTGTGATTGAAAGAGGTGAGAAAGTAGCTTTCGTGGGCAAAAATGGTGAGGGTAAAACCACCATGGCGCGCATTATTCTGAATGAAATTGAATATGGTGGATCAATCGAGCTGGGACATCAGGTTAAGATTGGTTATTTTGCACAAAATCAGGCCGATCAGCTGGATAACTCTCTCACGGTCTTGGAGACTGTTGATCGTGTTGCGGTAGGGGATATACGCACCAAAATTCGTGATTTGCTTGGAGCATTTCTGTTCAGCGGTGAGGATGTGGATAAAAAGGTTTCGGTTCTCTCAGGTGGCGAAAGAACGCGTTTGGCAATGGTATTGTTGTTGCTCGAACCTGTTAATTTGCTTATATTGGATGAGCCAACCAACCACTTGGATATGCGGTCGAAGGAGTTGTTGAAAAAGGCTCTGGCTGATTTTAACGGAACGGTGATATTGGTTTCTCACGACCGTGATTTCCTGAACGGACTGGTTAATAAAACCTATGAGTTTACCAACAGGAAAATAAAGGAGCACCTGGGTGGGATCTATGAGTTTTTGGAGAAGAAAAAACTGGAATCCCTGAAGGAACTCGAAAGCCGTCCATCCATAGCAAAGTCGGCTTCCTCTTCAGAAATGGAAACCTCAAAAGGAAAACTATCTTTTGAGGAGCGTAAGGATTTAAACAGGCGTATCAAAAAAACCGCTACCGAGGCCGAGCAATCTGAAAAGAGGGTAGAAGACCTGGAAGATCAACTGACTAAAATGGATGCACTTTTGCAAAACCCTGACAAAAATGACGATCTTTCGCACATATATACCGATTATGAAAAAGTGAAGAAAGAACTTGATGAGGAGATGGAGCGATGGGAAAAGCTCAATTATGAACTGGAAAAACTGGAAACAGAAAAATGTGAACTGGAATGAGTGATAAAAACTTAATATACGGTATTCGTGCCGTGATTGAAGCCATCGAGAGTGGCAAAAGTCTGGAGAAAGTATTCGTGAAGAGCGGCTCCACCGGAGAGCTTTTTCAGGAGTTGATGCAGTTGATGCGTCAAAAAGGCATCAACTGGCAAAAAGTGCCGGTTGAACGCATTAACCGGTTTACCACCAAAAACCATCAGGGCGTTGTGGCAACCATATCTCCCGTTGAATACCAGGAATTGGAATCAGTGGTAAATAAAGCTATGGAAGATGGCCGTAAACCATTTATTCTGGTGCTGGATGGAATTACCGATGTCAGGAATTTTGGTGCCATTGCACGCACTGCTGAATGTGCCGGTGTAGATGCCATTGTTATCCCTGATAAAGGTGGAGCCCCTGTTAATGCTGATGCCATAAAAACTTCTGCCGGAGCACTTTTCAGAGTGCCGGTATGCCGGGCTTCTAAAATGTGGTACGCCATGAAATTTTTGAAGGAGAAAGGCTTTATGCTGATCGGAGCTTCGGAGAAAAGTGAAGCCGATTATAAGGATGTAAACTACAAGCAGCCAATAGCTTTGGTGGTTGGTGCTGAAGACAAGGGGATTTCATCACAGGTCTTAAAAATGATGGATCAGGTGGTTTCCATTCCTGTAAAAGGGGAGTCTGGTTCATTGAACGTCTCAGTGGCTACGGGAATTGTTGTTTATGAGATAGTTGCAAAAAACAGTTAGTTGTTTTTTTAAAACTTATTTGTTTTTATATCTTTTTTTTAGCTAATTTGGGTTGTTTTTGATTGCATTTGTATGAGGTAAGAGTACTATTTATAGTGCTCCTATACTAGTGTTTACTTAATACAACATCATGAATAATAGAGACCGAGTTCTTAAATCGCTCAATCACGAACAACCTGATCGGGTTCCTTTTTTTTACTGGGGGGTGCCCGGATTTACTGAAAAGATGATGAAACATCTGGGTTTTACTGAAAAGGATCAGTTGTTGGAGCATTTGGATGTGGATTTTCGTTGGGTTGAACCCAATTACCGGGGGCCTGAATTACTTGATATTTCCGGAGAGTCAAAAAAAGATATTTGGGGTGTTGAATATAAATTATGCGGACACGGCGATCTTAAATACTGGGATATTGCCGGCTCTCCTTTGGCTGGTGTCAATGATCCGGCAGTTCTGGCGGAGTACCCATGGCCGGATGTCTCTCTTTTCGATTTTAATTCATTAAATAGTCAACTTGATAAATACAGCAATTACGCAACCATGTCTGCTCCCGGGTATTCATCACCCGGTTTGTACAGAATAATCCAGCGGTTGATTGGGCGTGATAACTTTCTTGAGGTGATGATGTATCACCCAAAATTCTTTGGAGTGCTGGTTGAGAAGGTATCCGATTTTTATTGTGATTTCATCAGCTCTTTCTTTGAAGTTGCCGGCGACCGGCTTGATTTCATCCGCATTGCAGATGATTTTGGTGATCAGGGAGGACTGATTGTAAGCAATGATACATGGCAGGATATCATTCGTCCGGTAATGGAGCGCTTTATGGAAGTTCCCCGAAAACATCATGTTAAATTCTACATGCACAGTTGTGGTGCTGTGCGTAAGTTATTGCCAGAGTTTATTTCAATTGGTGCCGATGTTTTGGATCCAATTCAAACCCGCGCTGCCGGAATGTCCCCCGAAGGATTGAAAAAGGATTTTGGTTCGATGATTACTTTTTGTGGTGCTCTGGATGAAGAACTTTTACTCAGAAAAGCCACACCTGCAAGAGTAAAAGAGGGAGTGAAAGAACTTCTTGACATCATGGCTCCGGGAGGAGGGTTTTTCCTTGGCCCTTCACATAAATTTAAAGTTGAAACCCCGGTTGAAAACGTTCTTGCCATGTACGAGGCAGCCAGGGAGTGGAAGTATTGATGTTCTTTTTAAAGTTTTAGGTTTGAAGTTTTAGGTTCAGGGTTTGAACATAGAACATAAAGCTCTATACCCCCACGCCAGTTTCCCGTTTCTAATTTCCGGTAACCCATCCACCCTTAAATCATATCACCATTTCATTCGTTGCGAGTTGCGGAATTATATTCTCAAAAGCATAGTTGCACACCTATGGCGTGCCAGGCTGAGTGTGGATCTGTTTTTCTATCGACATTTGCCACCTACGGCGGCTCTTTTCAATAAGCAGTCTATAGATTTTAACTGCCGTTTAAGTTAAGAGTTTATGGTTCAAATTCTGTACCATAAACCCAGAACTCAAAACCATCCAACCTTCCCACCATATCACCCTTCCGCCTTCTTCCTGTTTCCGGTTTCCAATCTCCTTCCACCCTATTTACCTAAATCCCTATCAATATAAAACCTATATAGCCCTTCCGTTAGTTCAGTGATTACGCTATGGGGTACACTGAATCTATATTCATCGATTCTTTTAACCGGCAAGATTCTTAATGAAGTTCCGGTCAGAAAAGCGGCTTCCATCAAGGGTAATTTATTAACTCTAACAGCTTCAAAAATAATCGGTATATGCAACCGATTAGCTGTTTCCAATACCTTTTTTCTCATAACGCCGCATAGAACCAGCGAATCGGGAGCAGTAATCAGTTCTTCATTTCTTACAAAGAAGATGTTGGAACGAGAACCCTCAGTCACAGCCTCATCGTTGGTCAGAATGGTTTCAAAAACTCTTTTTTCTTCAATTATTTTGTTGCTTTGAACCCTTATTGATGTATTGGCAACTTTTATGGATGGGTTGGCTCTACAACCATTTAGTGTAGTACATATCACGCCTGATCTGTATTGTTCAACATCGGGGTAATTATGTGGGATGAAAAATATGGCATAATAACACTCGTATGTATCTTGCTGCTTAAAACTGCATTCAATTTTTATATTGCCTATGTTACGTTTCTCTGCTTCAATAAGGGTGAATATCTGACCGGCCAGTTCTTTTGTCGTAACTGATAGACGATGTCCCGATTTAGAAATCCCGTCATATAACCTTTTTAAATGATCATTTAAAAATAGTGGTTTATCATTCTCAATTCTGAATACATCATAAATTACCAGTAGATCATCAAACTCCGGTTTGTTGATTGTTGTTGTAAGCTCTCCGTTTTCAATTAAATATGTGTTAGATGCCATTCTATTAAATTTTATACAAATGTAGATGGAATTGAGAAGCTAAATCACACTGGTGCTTGTTAAATAGTTAAATATTGTTAATGATGTTGAGGTTTTATAATAAATTAATTATATTTGAACATATAGTTCAAAAATTTAAGCACTGCATGATTGATTGCTTTGTTTTAAATCATTTTGTACTTATTAAGTTTTGGTTTTGGATGGCGTAAAGGCAGTGTGCGAGGGCACCTGCCTTTATGTTTTTAATGGCGGAAAGAGAATTGCAGGGGTTGGGTGGAAGGGTTAGGATTTTAGTTTGTAGTTTATAGTTTTAAGTTTTAAGTTCAAAGTTTATAGTTATCTTATCACTAAACCATCAACCACTAACCCTCAACCCTCAACTCTCAACTCTCAACCCTCAACTCTCAACTCTCAACTCTCAACCCTCAACCCTCAACCCTCAACCCTCAACCATCCAACTTTGAACCTTAAACCATCTCAAAATAACCATCCATCCTTCCAACCTTTCCACTCTGCCACCTTCCTCCCCAAAACCTTTTCTCTCATATAATTGTTTATATTAGCATATTAAAACAATGACATTATGCGAAATAAGGTAATTCAATTTGGGGCATTTCTATGGCTGGCTGCCATCTCAATGTCGGCAAGCGCACAATCCGGTTTTTACTCATTTGAAGTAAATACTCTTGGAGGAACTCCTTTTAGTTTTTCATCTCTGAAAGGTAAAAAGGTGATGGTGGTTAATACTGCAAGTGAATGCGGACTGACTCCTCAGTACGAACAGCTTCAGGCTCTGTGGGAGCAATACGGGGGAGATGATTTTGTGATTATTGGTTTTCCTGCCAATGATTTTATGAATCAGGAACCCGGGAGTGCGGAGGAGATCATGGAATTTTGCCAAATCAATTATGGGGTGACCTTTCCCATGATGGAAAAAATAACAGTGGTTGGTGATGATAAACACCCTCTTTATCAATGGCTGACTCAGAAATCTCTTAACGGTTTTAAGGATAGTGAGGTGCAGTGGAACTTTCAAAAATACCTGATTGACAAAAACGGGAAACTTGTGAAAGTGGTACCACCCAGAACCAGACCGGATGATCCGGAGGTGGTGGCGTGGATTCAAAAGTAGGGGTTAGGTTTTAAGTTTAGGGTTTAAAGTTCAGGGTTTTAGGTTTTAAGTTTAGGGTTTTAAGTTCAGGGTTTATAGTTTTAAGTTCGGGGTTTATAGTTATCTGAGCACTAAACCATCAACCACTAACTCTCAACCCTCAACTCTCAACCCTCAACTCTCAACCATCAACCCTCAACTCTCAGCCCTCAACTCTCAACTCTCAACTCTCAACTCTCAACTCTCAACCACTAACCTTCAACTCTCAACCCTCAACTCTCAACCCTCAACTCTCAACTCTCAACTCTCAACTTTAAACATAAAACCTTAAACCTTCTTACCCCAACAAAGATATCAGAACACCTGCTGCCACTGCTGAACCTATAACTCCCGAAATATTGGAAGCCATACAATACTGCAACAGGTGGTTGTTTTGATCGTGTTTCAGTCCAAGGTCGTTGGCAACTCTTGATGCCATGGGGACTGCACTCAGGCCGGTGGCTCCAATGAGCGGGTTGATTTTCTTTTTGGCAAAAGTGTTGTAAACCTTTACTGCCATAATACCTCCTCCAATGGAGATGGCAAAAGCGAGAAATCCACCGACAATAATTCCCAGAGTTCTCATATCCAGAAATACATCATGTGTCATGGTGCCTCCCACCGCAAGACCCAGAAATATGGTGGCCGTGTTCATGATGGGGCCGGTGGCCGCATCAGAAAGTCTCTGGGTAATGGTTCCCACTTCTTTTATCAGGTTTCCAAACAGCAACATTCCCAAAAGAGGCACAGAAGAAGGCACAAACAAAGCCACTGTGACACCCAAGACAATTGGGAACAGTATCTTTATCAACTTCATGTTTTTGATCTCGTATTTAGGCGGATATAGTTTATCCTGTTGCTTCATGTTGATGAGGAAATCCTGTTTAGACATTAACATGTTGGCAATGAGCGGAATGATAACCGGAACAAGAGCCATATATGAGTATGCTGCGATGGCAATGGGTCCAAGAAGATGAGGAGCCAGCATAATGGTGGTATAGATGGCTGTTGGGCCATCGGCACCACCAATGATTCCCAACGAGCCCGCCTCCTGAAGAGTGAATCCCATGGCAATGGCACCAAAAATTACTGAGAAGATTCCAATTTGTGCAGCCGCACCAAAAAATGCCAGTCTGAGATTTCTTAGCATAGGCCCAAAATCGGTTAATGCGCCCACTCCCATGAATATGATGGGGGGAATAAACCCGGTTTTGAGCAGCGCGAAATAGAGGTAGTTCATTATTCCAAACTCACTGCCAATTTCGAAAAGGTTCATATACCTTCCGCCTTCCAGTTCGATTTTCTCAGCAGCCACCACACCCATCCCTCCACCGGGAAGGTTTGCCAGAATGACCCCAAATGCGATGGGAACCAATAATAAAGGCTCGTATTTTTTGGTGATGCCAAGATAGAGAAGAATGAAACCTATCAGCAACATCAGCAGAATTGATGGCTCGTTGGCAATTGGTCCAAAGGCCGTCATATTATAGAGTTCTTCAAGAACGCCCATGTTATTCTTTTATTTTGTGATTAAATTTTGGTTGATGGGTTGATGGTTTATAGTTAATAGTTAATAGTTTATAGTTTATAGTTTATGGTTTTGACGGAACTTAAAACCTTGAACTTAAAACCTTACAACCCTTCTACTTAATTTCCTGTACCGCTATGCGGAATTACGCTGCGCTTCACTTCCGATCTCCGGTCTCCTTTCCTCACCCCACTGTCACCAGCAAATCGTCTTCATCCACATCGTCGCCGTTGGCGACTTCGATTTTTTTGACAATGCCCGCTTCTTCAAAGCGAACGGCGTTATAGGTTTTCATGGATTCGATGTATCCTGCAATGTCTCCGGCCTTCACGTGATCTCCTTCCTGAATGGCTTTTTCACTGCTGTCTTTGGTGAAATAGAATTTCCCTTCGAGGGGAGCGATTACGGTGCTTGTTTTTCCTGATGAAGCAGAATTGTCTGAAGGTGTAGGTGCATTGCCCGAAACAGCTGGTGCTGCCTGGGCGTTTTCATCGTAAGCAACGCTTACGGTGAATTGTTCGCCATTTACATTGATATGCATGGTGGATGGCTGCCAGTTGGCAGGCATCTCTTTTGTTTGTTTATCTCCTTTATCCTCTTTTAAGTATTTCTCCTCATACGATTTTATCTCTGATTCAAAATTCTCTTTGGCCTTCCCTGATTTATATAGTCTGTACTGTTCGGGGTGCATGGCCAGCTCCATCAGCTCCTCGTCATCTTCTCCATAGTCCCAGCCATTTTCGTCCATCTCTTTACGGAAACTTTCCAATGCATCGGAATATGGCTCTTGCGGATGACCTGTATAAAATTCGCGCCCCTCTTTTTTCGCCAACTCCACGATTTCATCTGCCAATTTGCCCGGAAGCTTACCACTTTTGCCCAGGATCATGTCCCAAATGTTATCAGCAATCATGCTCCAACGTTCTTTGCCTTTTTCCAGCTGAATCACGTTCATTAGTGCAATGTTCTTTACATATTGGCTGAACGGGGTAACAAGTGGTGGATATCCCAGTCGTGGCCATACATACTCCACTTCATCAAAGAGTTTAACCAGTAGGTCGTCTTCTGTCAATTCAGGCTGGTTATTTTTATCTTTCCATTTGTTCAAACTCTTCAGATTGTTGGATAAATCGGCCATCATGCTTCCCATCATCCCGCCGGGCAGGCCGGGACCAATGAGTAATGAGTTCATCAACCTGTTTTTTGGGCTGATGAAATAGCCCAGAAAATCTTCTATAAACTCCTGAGTAAGAGATCTCACTTTCATGTAAGCCTTCATATTGATGTCGGGAACATCAAAACCAGCATCTTTCAGCATGGCCTGAACGGTCAGCAAATCGGCGTGACCTGTTCCCCAAGAAAGAGGCTCCATTCCTACATCCACATAATCCACGCCGGCGCGTGCTACTTCTAATATGGTGGCTACCTGAAACCCGGGGCCGGCATGGCCGTGGTAAGTGATGGGAATCTCTTTATGTTTTTCGCGTATTCTTTCAACTATTTTTCCTAAGGATGCCGGGCGGGCTATACCTGCCATATCCTTTAAACAAAGTTCGTCGGCTCCAGCCTGAATACATTGTTCGGCCAAATCGACATAGTAATCAACTGTATGAACTTCTGAATAGGAAATGCTCAAGGCTGCCTGAGCAATCATACCTCCCTCTTTGGCATATTTTATAGAATCAATGATGTTTCGAGGGTCATTAAGTCCACAAAAAGACCGGGCAATATCGGTTCCCTGTTTCTTTTTGACTTTGAACATGAGCTTGCGGACATCGGCCGGAACGGGAGTCATCCGAATTCCGTTCAGAGCTCTTTCAAGCATGTGCGTTTGAATACCAGCTTCCTGAAAGGGTTTTGTCCAGGCACGAACTGCTTTGTTAGGATTTTCGCCAAACAAAAGATTGATCTGTTCAAAACCGCCTCCGTTGGTTTCTACTCTTGAAAAACACCCCATTTCAATAATATGGGGTGCTACCCGTTCCAACTGATCTAAACGAGGTACATATTTTCCTGATGATTGCCACATATCCCTGTAAAGCAGGGAGAATTTTATTTTTCTCTTCATTATCTTACTGTTTATTTAGCTCAATAATTAAATTCTATATATTTGTTTTCTATACGGGGGTAACTTTTTGGAATGTCCCGACGGAATACTTTCTTTGCTTGGAGGTTTAATACTTACCTTCCTACCTTATTACCCTCCTACCTTTCTACCATCTCACCTTTCTACCATCTCACCTTTCTACCTTTTCTCAATTTTAGTCACAACACCTTTACCCTGTGTAAGTATTTTAACTGCCGCTACAATGGCTGCTGTTTTGGATGATGATATTTCGGATGAAGCTGCAATTTTATTTGCCTTCTCAGGGAAGAAGCGATTGACAAAAAAAATGATCCCATTTCCCAGTAATACGACCGTTAACAGGATAATAAAAACGGTGAGCATTCCAACGCCCAAAAGAGTAAATGCTTCATTAAAGTTTTCGCTCATTTTTCTTTATGTTTTTGCTAATTAACGTTTAAAGGGGCGGTTTGTTTAATTCGGGGGTTAAGGTTCGATGTTTTAAGTTCAAGGTTCAAAGTTTATGGTTTATGGTTTATAGTTTATGGTTTATGGTTTATAGTTTATGGTTGATAGTTTATGGTTTATAGTGTTTTTGGGGGTATATTAACTGGTTTCCAATAATAGAACCAGTCGTTGGTTTGACTGGACAATTATGCAAAACCACAGGCTATTTATGAAATGTAATTGGTTTAATAATAAAGTGTGTGCTGATGGTTGATGTACGTACACGGAAATGTAATTATCAATAAATCAGTATTTAAAAAGTTTAGTTATTGATTTTGTTTTATTTTGCCGTAAAAAATCATTGTATGCTAATACAATATTAGCCATTTCATCCCTTATTTAAAAGTATTTAGCAGGCTTTTTTTTCCGTGTAAATTGCAGAAACGTGATAAATATCACTGTTTCATCGATTTAAGTGAATTAAAGAAAAAAATACTTAATTGAAACATATTCAGGTGGTTGGGAGGCGGCTGACCGGAAACCGGAGATGGGAGACCGGAAGAGGGGGAGTAAAAGGAAACCGGAAATCGGAAATCGGAGATCGGAAACCGGAAGCGAAGTTTAACGGAGTTAAAGCGTAGCGGAATGCCGATTATCGGTATCCGCAAGGCAGGATTAAACGTAGTGAATGGAATTATGCGCAGCGGAATCGGAAGAGAGTGGAAGGGTTTAAAGTTTAATGTTATAAGTTCAATGTTTTAGGTTTTAGGTTCAATGTTTTAGGTTCAATGTTTTATATTTTAAGCTCTTTTTGCAACTATCAACCCAAAACTATCAACCCAAAACTCTAAACCTTCAAAATATCTGGTAACTGAACCCTGCCAACTGAAGCCTGAATTTACTATCTTTGTTGAGTTATGACAAAAAATAGAAAACTGCGCATACTGGTGTTCATCGATTGGTACCTGCCGGGCTATAAGGCGGGGGGAGGGCAACGAGCCTTCGCTAATTTGGTAAGCCATCTACGTGATGAATATGAATTTTATATTCTTACAAGAGATAGTGATTTTAAGGAGAGGGAGCCCTATGAAGGAATACAGCGGAATGAATGGACTGAATTGAATTTAGGTGAGTTTGTATATTATATTCCAGAAGAGGAGGTTTCTTTTAATAGATACCGAGAGTTGTTTAAAGAGGTAAATCCGGATTGCATATATATCAATGGAATTTATTCATATAAGTTCTCAATTTTGCCCTTATTGCTTTTGAGGAATACTGCATTTAATGGTAAAATTATATTGGGAACTTATGGAATGCTTGCTCCTACAGCCATTCGAATAAAGGGTTGGAAAAAAAGGTTATTTCTATATATCGCCCATATTGTCGGCTTGTATAAAAAAGTTGTTTTTCACGCAACCAGCGACCAGGAAGAGATGGACATTAAAAATGCTTTTGGTGAAAAAACAAAGGTCATGTTAGCTCCTCATTTACCGGTTAAGGACTTTCCTAATTTGATGGAGAAAATAAAGAAGGAGGGTGAGTTAAAGATGATTTCGTTGGCAAGGATTTCTCCTGAGAAAAATACGCTATTTGCTTTGGAGTGTCTTAAAGAGGTGAAGATGGCTAAAGTTGTACTTGACTTGTATGGACCTCTTTATGACCTTGAATATTGGGAGAAATGTTTAGAGGTTCTAAATTCACTACCCTATAATGTAGTTGTCACTCATAAAGGCATTGTAGAAGGAAATAGGGTGTTGGATTTGCTGGCAAATTATGACTGTTTGTATATGCCAACACGAGGTGAGAACTTTGGTTATTCAATTTTGGAAAGTTTTATGGCAGGAAGACCGGTAATAATTAGTAACCGTACACCATGGAAAGGATTGGAATCTAAGAAAGCGGGATTTGATCTTGATCTGGGCAATCCTGAGTGTTTTACAAATGCGGTTGAGTCTTTAGCAGCTTTAAATCAGGATGGATACTCTGTAATGTGTCATGCTTCATGGAATGAAGCAAAGCTTTTTATAAATAATCCGGAACTGAGAGATTTAAACAGAGCGTTGTTTGTTTAAAGACGCAAGGTTATATAAGCAAATATATAGTAATATTGGAGCTAATGTAAAATTTAAGGTCCTATTAAGTGATACATTTGAACAAGGTTTGTTTGCTGCTCTCTGATATTTAAGTTGTCCTTTCAGGACGTTATGGCCATACGTTACCTGTGCCCAAGGCGATGCTGTTGCCCAAGGCGTTGCCGTTGGGTTGAAATAATCTGCCACTCTGTGGCGCCGGAATGTGTATATGGATTGCTTAAATGTCGAAAATCTCACAATTGTTCAAGGCTGAAAGCCTTATATATTTTAACTCGGGGTAGCGCTTCGGGGTTGGTGTAATGCCTATCAAAGTCGCCCTGAAAGGGCAACTTAATATCTTGGGTTTCGCGCCCTGGCCTTTGTTTACAAGGATATTTCACCCCCTAGCACCCCAAGGGGGGGATGCTGCGTTGCAGATAGAGATTATTTTTTATGCAGCTCAAGCGCCATAGGTGCGATATCGCAATAGCACGGGGTGAAGCCCCGTGTTACAATGCGTAATGTACATCATAGCGCCGTAGGTGCGGTATCTATTAAAGAAATGCGATGAATATCTTTCTAGAAATGTTGCTCTGTACCTATTACGATTTCGGTGCTCTGTGGCTATTATGATGTCGGTACTCTGTACCTATTATGATATCGGTACTCTGTACCTATTATGATATCGGTGCTCTG